>NC_009663.1:0-1281138 GCF_000010345.1 Sulfurovum sp. NBC37-1 | reverse complement strand
GACCTCTGTCAGCCACGATATGCCGCTTCTAATCCTGACTTACAATCAGCATGCAGCCTCACATGATCTAGCTTATTATGCTCCACCGGGCAATGCTGTAAAGAAATTGAATAGTGCTCCAAACGAAGCCGTTGCCGTTTTGACATCAAAACAAAATCTTTTCGAAGTGATAGTCAGAAGTGGAAATAATGCTATCCTGCTCATCGCACCATATCTGAAAGTGAAAGAGGGAAGTGATAAATGGAAGAATGAAGTGAAGTTGACTGATCTCGCGGCTGAAAGGGCAAAAAAGAGGGAATAGCAGGACTTCTTTTTAAAAGCAGTCCTGAAATTTGGAGGGAATTATTTTTTGTCTCCCGTGACAACTTTTTTGCCTGCTTCAGCACCTTTTTCAGCACCTTTTTCAGCACCCTTTACTGTACCTTCCACAGCGCCTGCCACGGCACCTACAGCAGCACCAACAACATCACCTACTACAGGTACGACTTCATGTCCCTTTTTGGCTCCTTCTTCGATCCCTTTCCCTGTACCTTTAACGGCACCTACTGCCGCGCCACCTGCAGTACCGACAGTTCCACCTGTCAATCCGGCTGCTGCTTCACCGGTCTTTTCCACCACCTTTTTACCTTCCTGTGCAACCTCATCTGCAAAAACTGAACCTGTAAGTCCGATAAGTAGAGTAACTGTTAATAATGATCCTGTAATAATTTTTTTCATGTATATCCTTCTGTTGAGTTATATGTATTTCTACATCTTATATTTTACATAGTTTGTTGTTAATAATCAAGAAAAAATTAAAATTTGCAGGAAGAAAAAAACAACATAATGTTCATCTGGAAGTAATGTGCACTATTATGTTGTATGGATAAATGTATTTTGTTTACTGTCTGTCCGGTCTCTGGTCGTCAGGCAGTTTGGAGAGATCGGCTTCATCGAACATTTCCACTTTTGGAATGGCAATGGCGATAAGCGTGACTATGATACCGAAGATCAGCACCACAAGATGTTCATGTCCCGGGAAAAGTTCGGGGAGGGTGAGTTTACCTGCGCTTGTTCCCATCAACGGTTTGAAGAAGTCATCGTAATAGAATGTAAAAACCAAGCCGCCGAGTAGTCCGCCGATAGCGCCTACAAGAACATCGATACGTCCTTCTGCAATGGAGACCGGTCCTGTTCCGGGACATTTCCCGAAGATAGCCATGGAGATACCGAAGAGCGTACCGCCTATGATCAGCCCCTGCCAGATGATGGGTTTTACATGGTAGTGTGCCCATCCCGCTTCTATCATGAAATAGAGTGCAATACTGGTAAGCCCCACGGCAAGGAAGAGCATTTTAGGGACAATGGTGTCCTTCAGCATGGCAAATCCGGCGATCTTTTCAAATTTGTCGACACGGGTATACTGGATGATACCACCGAATATTACGCCGATCAGAAAGACTAGTGCAAGAGAACCGTGCCCCTGATGGATCACGTTTTCGAACATTTGTGCCAGGCGTGAAAAAAAGTCATCACCGGCAGTTTTAACTACGATATCCATTATTTCTCCTCCTTGTTATAGAAAAGTTTTCCCGTAATGAGCAGAGCGACCATTACAACGGTACCGAATATCATGGAAGAGATGGCCATCTGGCTCATTCCTGACATAAAGTGACCGCTGGTGCATCCGCCTGCCAGCCTTGCACCGATGATCATGACGAATCCCGCAACAAAACTCCAGAGCAGTCTGGAAAGAACCGAATTGTTCTTGTATTTCTTCCACCCCGTCGGAACAAGGGAGAACCTGAAACTTTTGGTGATGAACACTGAGGTGACGAACCCGCCGAACAGGGCACCCGTAAGCATCACGCCTTCCCAAGCACCGGGATTCTGTATCTCTTTGAGGTATGTGTATTTGTCTGCATCAAGATCGAAGATGAGGTCTGCGAAGTAGGGTACGTAGGTAGATGCACCTATAGGTCTGTCTGCTCCGAATATGGAAAATGTCATCAGAAGAAGCAGTGACATAAGTATGCCACCCATCCACCAGGGTAATCGAGCCATAGTAATCCTTTAATAGATATTTTTCATATTATAACAAAAAGATATTATAATCATAAAATTAAATTATTTTATGATTATATGCATTTTTTTTGAAATGATGTTATTTTTTTATCGAGGCAATCTTTATACTCTTTGTCATAAAATCGTTTTGTTTTCATCCAGCTTCTATAGCTTCTATCGAAACAGGTTTCATGAAACAGGTCTATCAGATCACAATAATCCGCCTTTTGTGCTTTACATGCTGCTATCTGCTGTGATTCTATTTTGAGACTCATTTGATTGTCGGATCTCGATGAAAAAATATAGGAGATCGCAAAAATAATAAGAACGAGTATGAATGACTGTTTGTTCCAACGCATGGTATTCTCTCAATTTTATATCAGATGTGCTCTATAGTATACAGAAACATCTTTTATTAAAGATTTTGTTATACTTTCAATAATTATTCGAGCTTCCCAAGGAAACAGATATGCAAAGAAAAGAAGATGATCCAAAATTCAAAAAGATCGTAGATGCTGCTGACGGACTGAGCCTCGGTATCTCCATGGTCGTGGCAGTGCTGATAGGTGTTGCGATAGGGCTGGGGTTGCAAAAACTTACCGGTGCGATGTGGACACTTTGGATAGGGGTGTTCATTGGTATAGCTGCAGCAGTCCTGAATGTCTACAAAGCGTATGATAAGCAGAAGAGATCACTGGATGAGTTGGCGACTGATCCGCGTTACCGACACCAGAGAAAATATACGGCAGACGATGATGAGGATGAGGATGACAGGTATTAATAAAACACTTTTCATCATATTGGTCATTGCAGACATTCTTCTTACAGGAGTCTCATTAATATTTTTTGATATCAAAACACTCTGGAATACTCAGATAGGTTTTATCTCTGCAACGCTCGTGATGATCGCTTCGATGCTCAGCTACCGCCGGATGGTCAACGCAAGGGTTGAGAATGAAGTGATCACAACGGACATCGACAAGGATGTCATCGATAAGCTCGAAGATCCCTACGACCTCTACAGTGAAGAGGTGCTTGAATCAGAAGAGGAGAAGGACCCTTCCCAGACGGTCAAGGAGGAAAAAAAGAAACTCAAAGAGAACAGACGGACACCCTTTGAAGTACTCAAAGATACAAAGGCGGCACTGTCACTCTACAGATTGGGTGCCTATGCTGTTCTCATTTTGGGATTCCTCTATCTGCACAGGCATGGATTGCTGGATATACCGAGCTACATTGTCGCACTGGGTATTCCTCCCGTGATCATCGTAACGATCCTGCTCAGGAACAAAGAGAACCATAGCCAAGATTCGATAAAATAAATGATATCGCCAAGAGGAACCTCTTTATGACAAAAACTTTAGTAAGCGCTTTGGCGTTTCTGACACTCGGTCTGCAGAGCATGCCGGCAGACAGCTTTAAATGTACGACCAAACCCATCCAGCCACCTTTGCGTATTGTCGATAAGCCCATAGATTTCGGCAAGCAACGTGTGAACATGACCAAAGCGTATATACGACAGCATTACGGGCTTAAAGTGAAGAACATCACCATTACGCCCCGTATCATCGTGCTGCACTGGACAGCGGAGATGGACCTCAAAAAATCCTTTAACCGGCTTAAACCGCAAAGACTGTTGACAGACAGGAAAGACATCGCCAAAGCTTCGGCGCTCAATGTCTCCGCACAGTTTCTCGTGGACCGTGACGGGACCATTTACCGTCTGATGCCGGAGAACTGGATGGCGCGTCATGTCATCGGCCTGAACTATTCGAGTATCGGTATTGAGAACATTGGAGGGAAGGGGAACAAGGCGGAAGACCTCACCCCTGCGCAGCTGCGCTCCAACATCGCACTGGTGCGTTACCTCAAGGCAAAATATCCGACTATAAAATACCTGATAGGCCACTATGAGTACAGACAGATGGAGCATACTCCTCTCTGGCTTGAGAAGGACAAAGGCTACCGAACGGTCAAGAATGACCCGGGCAGGAAGTTCATGTCCGCTGTACGAAAAAATGTAAAAGATCTGCATCTGAAGATGCCTCCCAGAGGCAGATAATGCATTCGGCTTTCTCCACGCTGGACTGGGCGGTCTTTTCTTCATATTTTTTGGTATTAATCGTTACATCCGTTCTTTTAAGCCAAGGAAAGATCAGAAATACCAGAGACTATTTTGTAGGAAGCAATACCGTTCCGATGTGGGCTGCAGCCATCTCGGTACTGGCCACTTCGCAGTCGGCAGCCACCTTTCTGGGAGGCCCGGAATACGCCTACAGCAAAGATCTGACCTTTATCGGATTTTACCTCTCTGCCTTTTTGGCTGTTGTGTTTGTGGCCAAAGTGCTCATTCCCCGTTTCTATGCCATTAAAGCGGTGACAGTTTATGAACTGCTTGAGAAGCGTTACGGTGCATCTGCAAAGAAACAGGCGGGTGTCATGTTCCTTGTGGGGCGCCTGTTTGCTTCGGGAGCACGGCTGTACATAGGAGCACTGGCCATATCGATGATCCTTTTTCTGGATATTGCAGCCGCTCATGTGGCCATTTCCATTGCCGTTTTGATGCTGGGTGCACTGGCCTATGTCTATTTTGGTGGGGTAAAATCGGTCATTTTTTCCGATATTATTCAGGCAGTCACCTACATCGGGGCAGGGATTGCGGTACTGATCTACCTCTATATGAGTATGAATGCCGATATGGGTACGATCGTCTCGACACTGCAGACAGAGCATAAACTCAAACTGCTTGACTGGTCTTTGAGCGGTGGATTCTCAGTCTGGGCACTGCTTGGCGGATGGCTGCTGTTGAACATTGCTGCCTATGGGCTGGATCAGGATATGACGCAACGGGCTTTGACCTGTAAAGATACCAAAGAGGCGCAGAACTCCCTGATGTTCTCGATCTATATGACGATCCCCGTGGCCATTCTGTTCCTGTGTATAGGGCTGTTGCTCTATCTCTTCTATCAACATCCCGAACTCTCTGGGCTCAATACCGAAGTGGTACAGAAATTCGACGGTGAGAAGATCACGATATTCATGTACTATATTTTGCATGAGATGCCTGAGGGGATGCGCGGACTGGTGACGGTCGGAGCGGTTGCTGCGGCCCTCTCTTCTTCCAACTCCGTATTGGGTGCCATGTCCTCCGTGGCCATTGAAGACCTTTACAAACCCTGGAAGCGCAAAAGAAGTAATGTGGATGAGATGCATTTCGTCAAAGCGGGCAGGGCGGCTGTATTACTATTTGCCGTGGCCCTTTCAGCTATGGCGATGATCAGCTACTACTGGCAGCGCTACACCGAACTGCCGCTGCTCAGTTTTGCGCTGGGTGTCATGGCTTTTGCCTATACCGGACTG
This sequence comes from Sulfurovum sp. NBC37-1, assembly GCF_000010345.1. Classification (NCBI taxonomy): domain Bacteria; kingdom Pseudomonadati; phylum Campylobacterota; class Epsilonproteobacteria; order Campylobacterales; family Sulfurovaceae; genus Sulfurovum; species Sulfurovum sp. NBC37-1. The sequence continues at coordinate 1,275,735 of NC_009663.1, read as the reverse complement.
TTGGGGGTCTATGCTGCGGCCATATTTACCAAACGCGGCAGTGCAACAACCGTACCGCTTTCTCTGATAGGCGGTTTTATGACCGTGCTTCTTCTTCAGCCCTATGTACTTGGTGCCGCATTTGACTTCAAACTGGGATTTGCCTGGCAGATACTCATAGGTACGATCGTGGCATTCGGGATCATGATGGGTGCAAAAGATCACGACATAGTTAATCAAAATACATAGATTGGATTTTGACGACTACTTTGTCACAATGTATTCTGTGAATTGTTGTAAAGCAGCCGGGACTAAAGCCATTATTGGTTCCGATTTTTAGGTGGGACTATCTGCAAAATCCGTAGTACCTCCAGTCTGCTGGACGGTAGAAGTAGCGGTCAAAGAGGCCTTTTCCTTTTAGACGGTCATGGTAGCCGTAAAAACGGTCGTATCGGTAAAAAACACCTTCAAAATAGTATCCGTAGCGGTTAAAATAACCATAGTAAAAGCCGTTTTGGTCGTAAAAGGCGGCTCTGTCATAGCGGTATGCGAGAACCCATCCCCGTTTAAAGTGTCTATGTCCGTGTTCGTATTGTGTATTGTTGTCTCTGGGGATACCATAGAAAACTTCGGAATAACGTTCAGTATAGCGCTGTTTCTGTTTATACCTTGCCCCTGTAGGATGATTATAACGGGAAGGACTGTTACTGTGATGGTATTGTTTTGGATGATGTACATTGTTTAAATATCTTCTGTGCCGTTTGAACTCTTCTTTTGTTTGGAATTTACGGTGTTTTGCTTTCTGCTGTGTCAGTTGTCTGTCGAGTTGTTGTATTTTGACTTCACTCATGGGCTGAGGCTTTGCTTCAAGCAGTATAGTGGAAATTAAAGCCAAACCCATCAGAGTTAGCATTTTTAAAATTTTACGTGTCATTGATGACTCCTTTGATTGTAATAGGGCATGATAAAATAAGTTTGTGGAGGCTTTGTGATGCCATAGTGGAGCAATCGTGGAGAAGTTCCTAAAGTATGATAAAATACAGTTTCAAATCCGTATACAGGAAAGTCATGAATAAAGAACGTTATATCGGTATTATGTCGGGTACATCACTGGATGGCGTGGATGTGGTACTGTGTGAAATAGACAAGAAGTCCTGCCTGCTCAAAGCATCTGTCGAATATCCGTTCCCCGATGATCTGAAAAAGGAGATACTCTCCATGATCAACGGCAAATGCACTTTGGCTCAGGTGGGCAGTGTGGATGTTAGACTGGGAATACTTTTCTCCGATGCGGTCAATGCCCTGCTGGAGATAGAGAAGATAGATCCCAAAAGTATCAAAGCCATCGGTTCGCACGGACAGACGCTCTGGCATGAACCTGTAGGGAAGTATCCCTTCTCCATGCAGCTGGGGGACCCCTCTGCTATCGCGGTGAGGACCGGCATCAAAGTCGTAGCGGATTTCAGGCAAAAGGATATGGCGCTTGGAGGGCAGGGGGCACCTTTCGCTCCGGCCTTCCATGCCTTTCTTTTTGGGGGCACAGATGCCTCGGTGAGCATTTTGAACATCGGGGGTATGGCAAACATCACCGTTCTGGGGAAAACGCTCTTGGGCTACGATACAGGCCCGGGAAACGTGCTTATGGATATGTGGGTCGCAGAGCATAAAGATGTTACTTATGACAGAAACGGTGAATGGGCACGAAGCGGAGAGGTGATCTACCCACTTTTAGAAGCAATGCTGGAAGATCCCTATTTTTCTCAGCCTCACCCCAAGAGTACAGGAAGGGAGAAATTCAACGAAGCATGGCTTCAAAAACATCTTAACGCTCAGCACTCAACGCTCAACGCTCACGATGTACAGCGTACATTGTTGGAACTGACTGCCGTCAGCATCTCCAATGAAGTTCTGAAATTCAATCAGGATATCCTGCTGCTCTGCGGGGGAGGAGCAAAGAACGCTTTTCTTGTAGAACGGCTTGGTACACTGATGCCCAACATTCAGATAGGTATAGCCAACGATGCCGACAATATAGAAGCGATGACCTTCGCCTGGCTGGCGTACAAACGTCTGCACAATGAACACGTGGATCTCAAAGATGTGACGGGAGCAAGGCAGAATGCCATTCTTGGAGGTGTCTATGTATAGTCAATATTTACTTTTATTGTGTAAAAATATTCACTATCATCATAGATTTCAAGTGAGTACTCTCTTCATTTTTTTCTCAAAGAGAGTGATGACTGCGTCACCGTTTCACTTCACAAGAGAAAAAACGAAGCAAAAAATCGTCGTGGTTCTCGAATCGCTTCGCTTTCAAGGGCGTTCACCACGACAGGGAAGAGCAATTTAATGAATGAAAATATAAAAGTATGGCTCGAGAGTATCGGCTGGGGGGACTGGGAGATCGAAGTGGCTTCAGCCGATGCAAGTTTCAGGTCCTACTACAGGCTTAAAAGACAACGTCATGCTGAGACGTTTATCCTTATGGACAGTTCTTTGATGCCTGAAAGCCTGCCTCCTTTCGTAGAGATGAATGAAAGACTTAGTGCAGTTGATGTACATGTACCTTCTATCATAGTAAAAAATATTAAATCAGGATACCTGATACTTGAAGACTTCGGCAGTACACATTATCTCGATGTGCTGAATGAGGACAATTATCGTGAACTTTATATGAAAGCCATCGATGAGATCGTCAAAATGCAGAGGGCAGACACAGAGGGGTTGCCTCTGTACGATAGAACGTTCCTTCTATTTGAAATGGATCTGATGGAGGAGTGGTACCTCAATAAATATTTACAAATATTAATTTCTGAAGATCAGCAGAAAATCATCAGAGAGACGCTGGATATTATAGTTGACACGGTACTGGAACAGCCGCAGGGTGTTTTCGTGCACCGTGATTACCATTCAAGGAATATTATGCTGATACCCGGCAACGAAGTGGGTGTGATTGATTTTCAGGATGCAAGAGCAGGGGCGGTCACCTATGATCTGGTCTCCCTTCTAAAAGACTGTTATATCGAATGGCCTAAGGAGGCGGTGGAAGAGTTGGCTCTGTATTATAGAGACCAGGCAGGATTAAAAGTAGATGATGCAGCATTTTTGAAGTGCTTCTACTTTATGGGCCTGCAGCGGCATATCAAGGTACTGGGGATCTTCTCGCGGCTTTCTCTGAGAGACGGGAAAGATGGGTATCTGAAGGATATACCGCTGACTTTGAAGTATGTGCTGGAAACGGCTTCCAGGTATCCGGAGACTCTAAGTTTTGCTAAAATGTTAGAAGCAATAGTATGATTTGATGGAGAAGATGATTTGCATCTTAGATTGCAAGTGAGTACTCTCTTCATTTTTTTAGAAAAAACGAAGCAAAAAATCGTCATCTCTCTCGAATCGCTTCGCTTTTCTGGCACTAAATTCCGATACCCCTGTCGCTAAAGCGTAAGTGGGGTGCAATGTCGTTCGAGATGACAAGGCACGATTTGCGTGATTAATGGAAAAGGTGCGCGGCACGCACCGAAAGGATGTTTATATATGAAAGCAATGATACTCGCAGCGGGGCTTGGAACACGTATGCGTCCTTTGACGGACCATACCCCTAAACCGCTTTTGGAGGTAGGAGGTATTCCCCTTATCGTTTGGCACCTTGAGCGTCTTGAGCATGATGGCTTCAGGGAGATCGTCATCAATGTGGCGCACCTGGGTTACAAGATCATCGAGGCTTTGGGTGATGGTTCCGAATGGGGTGTTAAGATCAGCTACTCCGATGAACAGGAAGAGGGATGTCTGGAAAGCGGTGGAGGGATCGTTAAGGCCTTGCCGCTGTTTGGTGATGAGATTTTTCTTGTCGTCAATGGCGATATCTTCACTGATTATGATTTTAACTGCAAAATGAAACTGGGTGAGGGCATACTGGCGCATCTTGTGCTGGTACCCAACCCCGAGCACAATCCCGAAGGAGACTTTGCCCTGCTCGAGGGAAAAGTGGTCGATGCCAAAGAGTATACCTTCGCGGGTATCGGCTACTACTCTCCGAAACTCTTCGAAGGTGTTCCCTATGGGAAACACAGTATCGTCCCGCTTCTCAAAGCAGCCATGAAAGAGGGAAGGATTACCGGCGAGCTTTATGAGGGTGAATGGCTTGACATCGGTACGCCTGAAAGGCTGGAACTTCTGAACGCACAGCTTTTCAATAGTAACTAAATACTATAATCTTGGATAAAGCAATTACAATTGGAGGAGAAAACAATGCATAATAAATTGATTTTGGCAGCGACAAGTGCGACTTTGCTGCTGGTTACGGCATGCAGTACAAACCAGCCTGCATTCAACCCTGCAGACACGACAGTGGTATCGGTAAAAGGGAAATCATACAACATTCCCAAAGGCGCGCACCCTTCACCGTATGTCGATGACAAAGTGATTGAATTCTATCAGAAGATCGGTTTGAAATCGTGTAGGAAAGGCGACATGACATGGGAAGAGGAAAAGGCCAAAGAAGAAATGGGTATCGCTATCAGCAAAGGCGACAAGTCTATCTATAAAAAACTTGCAAAGGAAGGAAGAATAGGCTGCGCAAGCCCCATAGCTTCCAAGTAAACCGACTACACTCCTGCCAGGTATTTCGCCACGGCATCCTCGTCGTTGCGGTGGGGCAGGACGATATCTGCAACACTCTTAACTTCATCCAACGCGTTCGAGACCGCCACTGAAGTACCGGCAAGTTTGAACATACCGATGTCATTTACCGAGTCGCCGAAGACTGTGACATCGGAAGGGTCACGTTCGAGATACTCCATGACCTTTTTGAGTGCATGGGCCTTGTCCCCTTCGGGATGCAGTAGGGTGAGGAACCAGCCTCCGCCGTATTTCTCTGGAGAGAGTTTCGCTTCTATCTCATTTCCAAACGTATTTTTAAGTGCTTCATAAAGCGGTCTCAGCTGTGCTTCATACCCGAAGTAGACGATCTTCAGGTTCTGTTCCATGGTTCTGTTGTCAGGGTTGAACTGCATACGCGGATCATCCTTGTAGCCTTTGAGCACATCACGTTGATAATCATTGAGCTTTCTTGGGTATAAAAAAGATTCATTGATATCACTGTCCTTCACCCCGATAATGAAGGGGTCAATATCATGTGCTATGCCCACTTCCACAATAGCATCTCCCAGTGTTTTCCCGATGGTCTTGATGTCTATGATCTCCTGTTCCGGAGTTACGATAATGGAACCGTCCAGCAGGATCATGGGGGCATTGATTTGCAGTTGGATCAGCAGCTCCTTCGCTTTGGTGAAACTTCGGGCAGTAGCAATGCCCATGAGGGCATGTTCTGCTTTCATGTTCCATGTTTCGATGCTATAGGGACTAAGGCTCAGGTCTGTACGCAGAAAGGTATGGTCAAGGTCTGTAATATAGATGGGTTTCATTGTTTATCTTTGGTGTTTGGAAAGGTCATAACGGCTGGCAATAGAAAGGAAGAACTCTTTAAGTGCATAGGCTGTTGCACCGAAAACAGCTTTGGATTCATGGTCCATGACAGGTGTTTTGACGATCTCAAGCAGTTCCTCGAGTTCTTCAATGGTGAAATCTTTGACGGCATAGATCGTTTCGATCTTCCCTGTCTCCATCATCATTTTTATGTATCTCTCCCGGCTTTTTTTCATGCTCGCTTCATCCATTTTGGCACCACCGATACTGTTCTGCATCAGCGGTTTCATCAGGTTGTCAAAGAGAATGCCAATGGAATCTTTTGTGTACAGTGCTTCGCCGATCTTTTCTGCCAGTTCAATGCGTGCAGATTCATCGGAGTCCTGCTGTATCCGCTTAACGTAGGATTCCGCCAGCTTGGGATCGAATTCCGGATCGTTCTGTGACGATATGAAGCGCATAAGCAGTACGTTACGGTACTGCTTAATGATCTCATCCATCTCGTCCTCGCTCAGATTTTTCTGAAGGTACTCTCTGAAGCGTATGGGGAGCATCTGCATATCATAGGTACTGGTTTCGTTGTTCTCATTGCGATTAAGGTTGTTCTGCATCATGGAAAACTGCTTTTCGAGTTCAAGCAGCTGTTCTTCCGAGTAGGAGACCGTAAGGTAGCGTTCTACCTGTTCAGGTGTGGCGGAGAAGAGCAGTGTCGAGAGCAGTATGGAATATAGAAACTTTTTCATAAATGGGATTATAGCATAGAAATGCAGGGTGCGTAACCACGCACCTTTTAGACATAAAGATTCAACTCAGCTTTTTCCCGTTGATAAGAACGGCGAAGAAACGCACAGCCCAGGCAGTGAACATGATAAGCCATGCCGTTGCAGAGACGTCGAAGAGGACCATGAAGTTCCATCCCAGTGCTGCTGCGAGGGAAACAAGTATACGTAAGGCTACGACAACCTGTGTCCAGTAGAAAAGGAAGGTAACCCATCTGTCTGCCTGCATTATATTCCCTGAATGGCCGATGGTCACTCGGGTGCCGAAACCGATCATGATGGTAAGGACAAAGCCGAGTACCAACATGTGAATATCGAGTACCAGAAAGTTCACACCGCTTAGCAGTGTTGTAAGATTTACCAGTGCTGAAAGAATGAAGGCAACAGGTACCCAGAAGAGTGCGATATGCAGTATCCAGAGCAGAGGATTGGGGTTGGGGAAGGGCAGTTTCCATCTAAGAATTTCTTTACCTGTGAACAGACCGATCAGCAGGTCTACGATGAAAGAACTGTTGGTATAGATACCTTCAAGAAGGACATGCAGGATCAGCAGTACGAAAATAGTCTTCATCAGGTAGTCATTTCGTCCCGCCATACTGTGTGAGAAAAAAGGAACCATTCGCTGAGCTACTGAAAAGGTCAGAAAAAAGAGGAAGAGATAGGTGGATATCTCTGTGGAAAGTCCCATAAGCGGTGAGTAGAAGAATGCAGCAATGATGAAGAGAAAATGTGCCAGTACCCCCATCTTCATCGCTGTGAGTATCCAGTAGACATCATGTTTGTCATCCATGGTCGTTGTGTTGTAGATATTCCTGAGTATGTTGGTCCCCATCACATGGCCGATGAACACTACAGCCATGCCGATACCTGAAAAAACAGGGGTCACGATACTGCCAAGCAGCACGAGCGTTGCGCCGATGTAATAGAAACCGAAAACACGCATATAGGTACTTTTCCCGATGACCGGCGTGGCTGTGAAGCGTGGGAATGTCGTAAAAAGAAAACCGAAAAAGGCCGGAGTGAACATCAGGTAAGTGAATACGTAGACGTGGAACCCGACCGGAGAGACCGCCATATGCAGTACGCCTTTGTAGGCAAGCATGAATATCAGCATCCCTGCAAGGGCGGAGATGAACGCCAGAATGAAAAATGGCTGGTGGGGCTGTGAAAAGAAGTAACTGTCTTCAGACTCTTCCGAGAATTTCATATGCATGAAGATACCTTTTGTTTATATTATGAGGAAATTGTTAAAACATCATCATAACAAAAAAGTTTGAAAAAAAAGAGGTCCTGCCCCGAAAAGGGGCAATAGGAGAGATTACTTGAAGTCTGGCTTTGGTGTTTTGAGTGTACTTTCCGGGAACTGAGGGTAAACGATCTCAGGTTTTTTCCCATCGAGTGCCTTGAAGAATGTCACGATCTTGGCAGCATCTTCATCGGAGATCTTCATTCCAAGCTGTGTTTCACCCATGATCTTGACCGCTTCTTTCAGATCCCATACAGTACCGTTATGGAAATAAGGTGCTGTTTCGGTAATGTTTCTCAGTGTCGGTGCTTTGACCATACCGTTCTTGTCACCCTTGAAGTCACCTACGTTGGCATATTTGAACTTTCCAACTGCAGGGAATGGCTGCATACTTCCGCCCAGAGCGATACCTGTATGGCAGGAAGTACATCCTTTGTCGATGAATGTAGCAAGACCTGCTTTTTCGGCATCGCTCAACGCATCTTCTTTCCCGTTGAGGTAGTCATCGAATCTTGAAGGTGTTACAAGTGTTCTTTCAAAGATACCGATGGTTTTAGTGATAGTGACAAAATCTACTTTGACATCCTTTCCGTACGCTTTTTTGAATTCATCCACATACGCAGGGATGGAATTGACTCTTGCTTCTACCAGTGAAGGTGCTGCAGCCATTTCAGGTGCAGCCTGCATAGGACCCTGTGCCTGGTCCTCAAGGTCTGGGCTTCGTCCGTCCCAGAACTGTTTGTCGAAGAATACCGCATTGTAGACTGTCGGCGAATTGAGGTGATGCGGGTTTGCCGTCCAGTTGTGGCCTGTCGCGGCAGGTACACCGTCTACACCGCCAAGACCAATGTTGTGACAGGTATTACATGAAATGATACCGCTCTTTGAGAGTCTTGGTTCGAAATAGAGTTTCTTGCCCAGTTCAACTCTTTCAGGCGTGATGGTATTCTTCGGATCGATCAGCTTCATCAGCTCTGCTTTGTCCGCAGGGATCGCTTTTAATCCCGCATTTTTGGCTTTGTCTGCAACCGATGCTGCACCAAGCAGCAGTGAAGATGCCAACAACGACATTCCCATAAATTTAATGATTTTCATCTATACACCCCTAAAATTTTTGATAATCGTATTATAAAGAAAAAATCCTTAATAACAATTAAAATTGTCAAATAATAATAATTATTCTTTAAATTTTTTCAGAGGATGTCTATTCTCTATACAGTCTGAAAGAATAAACCTGACAATTCGACAGTTTTTTAATCCTCAAAAGCAAGATTATGATACTCTACAACCAATACGATACAAAACCCTTCAGGAAAACGATGAGTAACGAGAAACTTATACAGATAAAAACAGCCGGATTCATTTTAAAGCCTGACTCTCCGGAGATCAGACCTCTTTATGAGAAGATCAAAACGCAGTTCGAAGCCAAAGGTATCAGTGTAATGCTTTCTGAAAAGTCTGCAAGGATGATAGACTTGAACGGCATGCCTTTTGAAGAAATGTGTGCCAAGGCTGACTTTCTTGTTTCCCTGGGTGGGGATGGTACACTGCTGTCACTGGTCCGCCGCAGCTACGGATATCATAAACCGGTTGTCGGTATCAACGCCGGCAACCTGGGGTTTCTGGCGGATATCACTCTGGATGATATCGATGCCTTTTTGGGACGCCTGCTTTCCGGAGAGTACCGGATAGATGACCGTATGATGATCAAAGGATATATTGCAAAAAGATCAGGTGAAAAGAAAGAATTCATTGCCTTCAACGATGTGGTCATCACCTCTCCCGAGCCTTCCAAAATGGTAAAAGTCAATGCTTCGATCGACGGGGAACGCTTCAACAGCTACACGGGTGACGGGCTTATCATCTCCACCCCTACGGGATCGACAGCCTACAACCTTTCAGCAGGAGGCCCCATTGTCTACCCGTTGACACAGGCATTCATCATTACCCCGGTACTGGCACATTCTTTGGCAAACCAGCGTCCTCTGGTCGTACCGGCGGACTTCAGTATTGAACTGGATGCGGAGAAGTACCGTGCCATCGCTTCCATAGACGGACAGGAAGTGTATGAACTCGAAGAGGGGGATGTGCTCTACATTGCCGGTGCCAAAAAAGGTGCGAAGCTGATCCACAGGATGGAACACAACTACTTCTCTGTACTTCGTGAAAAACTTCACTGGGGAGACCGAAATTGGTAGAGCGTCTCTATCTTCGTGACCTGGTGACCTTTCAGGCACTCGAGCTTGAATTTGAGCAGGGGCTTGTGGTCTTTACCGGGCCCAGCGGTGCGGGAAAGTCAGTGTTGATGTCTGCCATTCTTTCCAGTTTCGGTTACAGTACGCAGGGGGCGGCGGCACTTTGTGAACTCAATGTCATCAAACCGCCAAAACTTTCCAGTGAAGCCTATCTGCTTGAAGAGGATCTGAGCATCAGGACAATGAAGAAGGAGAAGCTACGTTATTTCATTGATGGGCAGAATATCTCCAAGAAAGCATTGTCCGGACTTTTTTCTCCTTATGTACGCTACCTGAGTGTACGTGACAAAGGCGGTTTTGATTCTGAAACGCTTTTGGAGTTGATCGATAGTACACTGCTTACGAAAGACAAATCATATAAAAAGCTTTTCAAAGAATACAAAAAACGCTATCTGAATTACAGAGAGAAAGCACAGGAACTCGCAAAGATAAGAAAAGATGAGACCAGGCTGGCAGAACTGATAGAGTTCGCTACCTATGAGATAGAAAAGATAGAGGCCATCGATCCTTGCCCGGGTGAGGAAGAGGAGCTGCTTCAGGTCAAGCAGCAGCTTTCACGCATAGACAAGATCAAAGAGGCGCTTGAGAACGCTTCGGAGATATTCCATTTTGAAAGCAGCGTGGAGGAGGTCTACCATCTACTGGATAAAGAAGGTGATCTCTTCTTCGAAGCGATGAACCAGCTGCGTGCCGATTTTGAAGACACACAACTGCTTGCAGACGAACTGGAAGAAGTTGATGTCGAAGAGGTCCTTGATAGACTGAGTGACCTGACTGCACTGAAGAACCGTTACGGTTCCATTGAAGAGGCATTGGCATATAAAGAGGCTAAAAAAGTGGAACTTTCAGGCTATGTGAACATAGAACATGACAAAAGTATGCTCGAACAGTTTCTGGCACTCGAACACAGCGAATTAGGCATTCTTGCCGGAAAGATCTCCCAGGCGCGTAAAAAAGAGGCTTTGGAGATAGAAAAGAAGTTGGCTGAATATCTTGCAAACCTGAAACTGCCTCAAATGCAGTTTCAGTTTACCAGTGTGCCCCTGAATACTTTAGGAATGGATGAAACCGGTATGATGCTTGGCAATTCAACCACAGCGACACTCAGCGGCGGGGAATTCAACCGTCTTCGTCTGGCTCTGATGGCGGTCAGCATCGATAAAGGTGCTGACAAGCAGGGTGTACTGATACTCGATGAGATCGATGCCAATGTCAGCGGGGATGAATCCATCGCCATTGCAACAATGATTGCCCAACTTTCATCAGTGTATCAGATATTTGCCATTTCCCATCAACCTCATCTCTCTGTAAAGGCTGATCAGCATATCGTGGTCACCAAAGAGGGGAATGAGAGCAGGGCGGAAGTGTTGGGTGATGCAGGCCGTATCAATGAGATCGCACGTATCATCTCGGGAGAAAAACCAACCGAACAGGCGGTAGCATTTGCGCAGAAGCTTAGAGATACTGCACTTTGAGTCTTTCAAGCTGGATCTTCAGCTCTTCATAGTAAGATTTTGAGAGTATGGGATCGTTTCCTGTTTTCAAATATGTATTGTAGTCTATGAGCAGATCGGCAACACCACCTGTACCGATATTGGTTGATGAGCCTTTGATACTGTGGGTCAATTGCTCCATCTGATGAAAATCCCCCTCCTGTAGGGCTTTTTCTATGAGAGGCAACTGTTCTTCTATCTGGGAGATAAGCTCTTTGACGAAATCTTTCGCTTCTTCATCGGAGAGTCCCATCTCAACCAGTCTTGAATGGTCGAAGTCGGGATAGGCTGGAAGGGCCTTTGCTTCTTTAGCTGTTGTGGCTGCCTCTTCCTTGGCCTGTTTTTTAGCTTCTGCCTGGGCAGTCTCCCTGGCAGCTTTCTCTTTCTGGGCTTTTCTTTTGGCTTCTGTCTCTTCGAGAGCTTTTCTTTGTGCTTCCTTCTCGGCAGCTTTTTCAGCTTCTTCTTTTGCTTCGGATGCTTCTCTGGCAGCTTTTTCTTTTGCTTTCTTCCGTATTTCTCTTTGGGCTCGTTGTCTGGCTTTTTCTTTTTGGAGTTCCGTAGCCTCTTTCAACTCTTCTTTTGCTTCTTTTGCTTGGGCTTCAGTTTCTTCCGGGGTAACCGGTTTTTCTGTCTTTTTCTTAATTTTTGGTTTGGGAACTTCTTTTTTTAGATGAGGTTTTGTAGTTCGATTCTCACTATAGACAAGCAGAGCAAGGATCAGAAACATAATAAAGAGTAAAAAATATGCAACCATTAGAAAGAGCCTCCAACCTTTTTAATATATAAACTATATCTTATTTAAGATTAGAGAAAGTTTCCCACTTCTGTTTTTGGATTCCATTCCCTGATTCTGTGATTTTTTGCTATAATCCATTTCAAAAAAGCAGGTACTGACCGATGATCATAGATACACATTGCCATTTGGATGATACACGCTACAATGATGACCTGGATGAAGTGATACACAGAGCGGAAGAGAATAGTGTAGAGAAATTCATTATACCTGGTGCTGATCCGGAGAGTCTTGAGAGGGCTGTCTGGATCGCGGAAAAATATGACTCTGTCTATTTTGCCGTAGGAGTACACCCCTACGATGCCCAAAACTACGACCGAACTTTTCTTGAGAAATATGTGATCCATCCCAAGTGTGTCGCCATCGGTGAATGCGGTCTTGACTACTTCAGGCTTCCGGAATCTGAAGAGGAGATCACAGCTGAAAAGAAACGCCAGAAAGAGGTTTTTATAGACCAGATCCTTTTGGCAAAAGAGCAAAAGAAACCGCTGATTGTTCACATCCGTGATGCAAGTGCGGACTCTCTCGAACTGTTGCAAAAGTATGCCGGAGAGGAGGGTGGGGTACTGCATTGTTACAATGCGGACGAATCTCTGCTGAAACTTGCTGACAGGAATTTCTATTACGGAATCGGCGGGGTACTGACATTCAAGAATGCAAGGAAGCTCATCAATGTCTATCCGAAGATCCCGCAGGAGAAACTCCTCATCGAAACGGATGCACCTTACCTGACACCGCATCCGCACCGTGGAGAACGCAATGAACCTTCATACTGTACTTTTGTGGCAGAAAAGATGAGTGAACTCAGTGGGTTGCCTCGTGAAAAGATGGAAACACTGACGACAGAGAATGCCGCCAGGCTGTTTGGGATATAAGGCATAAGATGCACAGAGCGTTTAAAAGTATCATCTTTCTGTTGTTACTGATACAGACAGCTTTGTTCTCTACTTCGCTCGCCGAGAAATACCCCGTTTACAGTTATGTTTTTTCAGAGTTCGATGTGGATGAGTCCTACATCGACAATGAGGACTTTGAAGCTTTTGTTAATAAGAACGAGAAAAAGATAACACGTTTTTACAAACGTTCCATGCAAAGAGGAGAGATACTCTCTCCCATGGTCAGAGGCTACCTGATGGACCAGGGGTTGTCCGATCTTTTCATCTACATCTCCATGGTAGAATCAGGATTTTCCACCGATATCGTCTCGTCAAAAAAGGCGGTAGGACTTTGGCAGTTCATGCCTGCTACAGCCCAGCACTATAAACTGGAAGTCTGTAACGGTTTTGATGAGCGCTGCGATCCTGTCTCTGCCACAAGTGCAGCGATCGATTATCTTGGCAAACTGCATGAACAGTTCGGCAAATGGTATCTTGCTGTGATCGCCTATAACTGCGGTGAAGGGCGTCTTCGTAAAGCCATCAGACTGGCAGGCAGTGATGATCTGGAAATTCTGACCGATGAAAGAGACAGGTACCTGCCCAAAGAGACAAGAAATTACATACGCAAGATTCTGCTTGCCGCGATGATAGGCGAAGGGAAATTCATCGATTTTTCTGCAAACCCTGAACGAAGCGATGAAAAGCTGTACCGTGTCGAAATATCGGGAGGTACTGACCTGGGAAGACTGGCTGAAATGCTGAAGATGAAACCCCGGGAACTTCTCAGCTTGAACAGACAGTTCAAAAAAGGTATAGTTTCAAAGGACAAAGCATTGTATACTTTGATGATCCCCGAAGAGAAGATGATACTTTTCTATCTCAAATATGAACTGAAAGAGGAGAAAAAAAGCTTCAAACCCAATCTAGTCTCCCATGTCGTTCAAATGAGGGACACACTGCAGAGTATTGCCGAACAATACCACAGTTCCGTAGAAGAGATCAGGGCAGCCAACAAACTCGAAGACGATTTTCTTGAACTCGATTCTATTCTGCTTGTACCAGTCAGCAGGGAAACCTTTGAAAAGATGCTCCAGACACGTTAGTCGGACAAGCGTAGATAAAGAGAAATAAAGAGATAATATTCAAAAACAATCGGGGACCTATTTGAGACGATCTTCCACACTTCTGCTGCTTGCGGTTTTCATATTTTCGACCATGTTGTTTACGGGATGTGCAAGTAAAAAACAGCGGATATACAAGGCGTCAGGTCATACGTCAGCGGCAAGACAGAAGTCTACTATGCGTTGTTATACGGTACGGGGGAAGCGTTATAATCCCACCTATGTAAAAGTAGGGCAGAAAATGAATGGTATCTCGAGTTGGTACGGGCCCAATTTTCACGGCAAATACACCAGTAATGGTGAACGTTACAATATGTATGCCAGAACAGCTGCGCACAAGACCTGGCCGATGGACACGATGGTCAGGGTACACAACCTGCAGAACGGCAAGAACACGATCGTCCGCGTCAATGACAGGGGGCCGTTCGTGAGAGGACGTATCATAGACTGTTCCTATAAAGCGGGAAAAGAGATCGGGCTTGACAGATTGGGGATTGCCAAAGTACAGATAGAGGTGGTCGGGTTCGCCGGGAAAGTGCAGTCTGATGCCGCCATTGCAAAAGCGCGCAGGACCAACACCGAAGCACGCGTGAAACTGACGAACTTCGGTGTACAGGTGGGTGCGTTCAGACGCTATGAAGGTGCGAAGATTTACCGGGAGAAATATGCCGGACGCTATCCGAAGTACAAGACGGTCATCAAAAAGTTCGCGGATGTGAACGGTGCGCCGCTCTATCGTGTATGGCTGATGGGCTTCAGCTCAGAGGATGAAGCACGAGACTTTAAAAACTGTAACGATATGTCTGGGGCATTCATTGTACGAAATTAAGATGAGGGGATAAAATGATTGAAGTAACAAGAGAGACAAAAGAGACACAAATCTCGGTGAAACTGAACCTTTACGGGAAGGGACAGGCGAAGATAGACACGGGTGTTGGATTCTTTGACCACATGCTCGAAGCATTTACCAAACATGCACACATCGATATGGAAGTAACCTGTACCGGTGATACACATATCGATGACCACCATACGGTTGAAGATGTAGGCATTGTGATCGGTCAGGCTTTGCGGGAGGCGATCTACCCTGTCAAGAGCATTGAGCGTTTCGGGAATGCGACGGTCGTAATGGATGAAGCAAGTGTGACCTGTGACATTGACCTCTCCAACCGTGGCTTTCTTGTCTTTGAATTGCCTATTGGCGGTAAAGTAGGGGAGTTCGATGTAGAACTGGTCGAAGAGTTCTTCAGAGCCTTTGCTTTCAATCTACCATTGACACTGCATCTTATCTATAATCGCGGAAAGAACAAACACCACATCATCGAAGCGGCTTTTAAAGCCCTGGCTGTGTCACTGAGACGTGCAGTAGCTATCAATGAGAATGCAGGTATACCGAGCACCAAAGGTGTACTGTGAGCATAGAACTGATCGTACTTGATGTCGACGGTACCATGACTGACAGCCGTATTACCTATTCACAGACCGGTGATGAAATAAAATCTTTCAACGTCAAAGACGGTCTTGCCATCGCCAGCTGGAGAAAACTGGGAAAGCAGGTAGCTATCATTACCGGCAGGAAATCGGCCATTGTCGAACGCCGCGCCAAAGAGCTGCATATCGAGCATTTCTATCAGGGGGTCGAGAACAAAAAAGAGGTTCTTGATGCTCTTTTGGAAAGACTCGATATAAGTATGAAGCATGTAGCAGCCATAGGTGATGACCTCAATGATCTGAGTATGCTCAAGGCGGCCGAGATCTCTTTTGTGCCAAGGGATGCCTCTGCACATGTAGACAGGATTGCTACGGTTGTCCTCTCCAAAAGAGGAGGGGATGGTGCGGTGAGAGAAATGATAGAGTATCTTATTGTCAAAGAGGGACTGGAAAAAGAGTATTTGGAATTATGGGCATAAAACTTGAACTACTGCTTGCTGTACTAATTGTAACGATATTATCACTTGCTTATAGTATCAAGATTACTGATAATATATCGATGAAAAAAGTTTCTAAAAAGGAATTGGAATTTACTGATATAACCCTGGTGGAGGTTGATACCAAAAAACTGGTTTTTACTGCATTTGGTACCTATGGTATCCATCAGGGAGATATCTTGACAGTAGAGAATATTGTCTACCATACGGATGCAATAGAACACTTATTGGCAGATAAAGGGCTATTTATCGATAATAAAGTCTATCTTGACGGGCATATAAAAATGAAGCAGAATGAGGGTTTTAACTACAGAGCAGAACATGCTGCGTATGACAAAAAGACGGAGATACTCACCATCACTTCGAAGTTCACAGCGGTCATGGACAAAAATATCGTACATGGCAATACCGGCTGGTACGATACCCGTAAAAAAATCCTTTTTGCCAAAGAGGTCGATGCCGTGCTTTATACGGCCGAAAAGTAATAAAATGGTATAATAAATATCAAATTTTAAGAAGGTTATATTTTGAATTTCACCAAGCTGTTGCTCCCGTTTCTGTTGCTATGTACTTTGCATGCCGAAAAAGTGGAAGTGACCTCTGACTCCATGAAAGCCGAAGATCTTAAAAAAGAAGTGCATTTCATCGGGAACGTCAAAATTAAACAGCTTGACAGCTGGCTGCACGGCGATAAGGTCATCGTCTATTTTGACGAGAACAATGAGACCAGGATGTATGAAGCGGTCGGTAAAGATAATGTTGTTACATTCGAGGTTAAAGAGAAAAAAGGGTTTTATAAAGGGAGTGCTTTGAATGTGAAGTATTACCCTCTTACTTCCAAATATGTGCTGACCGGTAAAGCGGTCATCGATGACCTTCTTAACAAGCGTCATATCGACGGAGATGTTATAGTTCTGGATATGACCACGGGAAATGCAACAGTCAAGGGTAGCAGGAAGAAACCGGTTAAATTCATTTTTGATATGGAGGAGAAGAAGTGAATGCCCCACGAGTCGTAGAAGCTGCTTTTATCAAGTCCGCACAGAGTATTGCCGACTCCCTGCCTGAAGATATGAGTGAAGTGGTCTTCCTTGGCCGCTCGAACGTAGGTAAAAGTTCAACTCTTAACTCCCTGACACAGCGAAAGAATCTGGCTAAAAGCTCTGCGACTCCTGGTAAAACACAGTTGATCAATTTCTTCGAAACACGCTACCTTTACAATGAAGAGAGTTTCCCCGTACGTTTTGTCGATCTTCCCGGTTTCGGATATGCCAAGGTTTCCAAGTCGCTTAAAGAGGTATGGCAGAAAAATCTGGTCGAGTTCATCGAACACCGTATATCCATCAGACTTTTCATCCATCTTCGCGATGCACGTCATCCCCATGCCAAGATAGACGATGATGTGGAAGCGTATATTTCTGAGTTCATCCGCCCCGATCAGCGTTATCTGACCGTGTTCACCAAAATAGACAAACTCAACCAGAAAGAACGGGCAAAGCTCAAACGTGAATTTCCCGGTTCCATTACCGTATCGAATCTAAAAAAGAACGGCCATGACAGGGTTCATTATGAAATACTCCGTACGATCTTCGGTATCGATGAAGAAACAAAAAAACCTGACGGGGAGAAAACGGTTTGATCACTCTGGTAAAAGCAAACCTGTCAGATATTCCCGAGATGCAGTCACTGGTGCTTTCAGAGGTAAAAGACGGGGTGATCCTCAACCGCAGCGAAGATGAAGTGGCCACGAACATACGCTCTTATGTGCTGGCTAAAGAAGGCGAAAAACTGGTAGGTTATACAGCGCTGCATATCCATTCCAGAAGGCTGGGAGAGATACGAAGCCTCATCGTGAATGAGGCGTATCGCGGACAGAGGATCGGCCAAAAACTGGTTGAATTCGCAGTGGAAGAGGCGAAAGCCCTGCATGTAGAGGAAGATGTATTGGTATTGACCTATACACCGGGATTTTTTGAGAAACTCGGTTTCAGGGAGATCAGCAAAGAAGCGATCCCTGAACACAAGATCTGGGCAGACTGCATCAAATGTATTCATTTCCCGGTCTGCAACGAAGTGGCACTGGTGTATAAACTTTCATGAAAAATCCTACACTGACCAAATATCTGATGAAACTGCTTTTCTGGGCATTGATACTCTTCTTTGTGCTCTTCTACCCTATGCTGATCTCATTCTATGTTTTCCTGCCGTTGCTTGTAGGTGTCATGGGGTATCTTTTCATTAGCGGGGTAGACCAGGGAAAGTGGGGCTATGTTTTGATCTCGCTGATCTATTTCATCAATCTGGAGCTCAACCTCTCCCTTCCGTTTTTTCTGATCCTTATTTCAGTACTGATCGTCTATATGCTCTTCTACGGTACCCTGACACATTTGAAAAAGTGTAAGATATGTGTACCGATCCTCACCGTACTGCTTATCGATGTGGTATATCTTGGTATTTTGCTTGCCTATGATTTCATATTCAGTACCCACAGTATTGTGTTGGATAATATCCTGCTCTATTCCCTGATCGTGGATCTCCTTGTGGTCGTAGTGATATGAGATATAAGATAACACTGCTGCTTTTCATACTGGTATGGGCAGCGATGATCACTCGGCTCTATCATGTAAGTGTCAAATCAAACTTCTATTATGAAGGACTTGCCAAGGCAAACATAGAGAGAAAAGAGTATATCAAACCTGTAAGAGGAGAGATCACCGATCGTAACGGGAATCTTCTGGCAATGAACCAGATCGGGTTCTCTCTATCGATAAAACCGCATCTTTCCACGAAGAATGTCGAGGGGAAGAAGAGCCAGTTAGAGCAGGCAGTGGATATCCTGATTGAAACCTTCCCCGACCTGAACAAAACAATGATGATGAAAGTATATAAAAAGAAGAGTTCTCCCTACAATCACAAATACATCAAAGTGGTCGATTTCCTACACTATGCGGACATGATGGGGGCATACCCAAGGTTAAGTATGTTTGATGATATCAAAATAGAAGCAGAGACGAAACGATACTACCCCTATGGCAGATACGCAGCCCATCTCATAGGGTATACCGGAAGGTCAAATGCCAAAGAAAATGAATCAGATGAAGTGGTCGATGTTGTCGGGAAAGTGGGTAAAAGCGGGCTTGAAAAGTATTACAACAGTTTCCTTCAGGGTGAACTGGGATACCAGGTCAACAAGGTGACCGCGAGGAACAAGGCCATTGATGTCCTTGAAAAAATGCTACCCAAAGACAATAGAAACCTTGAGCTCAATATCGATATTGACCTGCAAAAGATGATCTATGAACACTTTGGTGATGCGACCGGTGTGGCAATCGTGATGCGAACAACGGGTGAGATCATTGCAGCGGTGAGTTATCCTGCTTATGATCCGAATCTTTTTGTCGGAGGGATCAGCTCAAAGGACTGGAAAGCGCTGCAGGAAGACCTGGCACATCCTTTTACCAACAAGATCACCCACGGGACCTATCCTCCTGGATCTTCCATTAAGCCGGGAATGGCCATGGCATTTGACAAGGCCAAGCCGGGTATTTTGGAGAAGAGCGAATACTGTAAAGGCTACATGACCATCGGGAACAGTAAACATAAATTTCGATGCTGGAAACATAGTGGTCATGGTACGGTATATCTGCGTAAAGCGATCATGCAGAGCTGTGACGTTTACTTTTACAAGAAAAGCCTTCAAGTGGGGATTGATGCGATGGCGAAAAATCTTCGCTCATTCGGTCTGGGAGTGAAAACTGGTGTAGACCTTCCAAGAGAATACAACGGTGTTATACCGGACAAAGCATGGAAAATGAAGCGATTCAAGAAATCATGGTTCTTAGGAGAAACGGTCATTGCTGCTATCGGACAGGGGTATGACCTTGTCACGCCACTTCAGGTAGCACGCTATACGGCATTGATAGCCACGGGTAATCTTGTTACACCACGTGTGGCAAAGCGTATCAACGGTGTAGATATCAATATGACAAGTGTTCCAATAAAATTCAACCCGATATCTATCTCTGAGGTACGTAAAGGAATGTACGATGTCTGTAATATTCCACATGGTACAGCGTACAGACTTATGCATGATCTTCCTATTAAAGTAGCGGGCAAGACAGGTACATCCCAGGTGACATCCATACCACAGGGAATGGGGAAGAGGCTCAAAGAATCCGAACTGGCCTACTTCCACCGTTCCCATGCTTGGATCACGACCTATGCCCCCTATGACAATCCGCAATACGTTGTAACGGTCCTCATCGAGCATGGCGGCCACGGTGGTAGTACCTCTGCACCTATGGCGGGAGATATCTACCGTTGGCTGTATAAGAACAATTATTTCACGAGCAAGCTGCAAAAAAATATTGATACAGCGGTCGGAACAGAACAGATGGAAAGTGTTGAAGTACAGAAGAAAAAAGAGAAGATCAGAAAACGAAATGAAGAGCTCAGAAAGAAGAGCAGCGAGGGACTGTCACTCTTTTAAGAAAACAGCTTCAAGACACGTACACTGAGGTGTCGAAAATGTTTTACACCTGGTGTCTTAGTGTAGATTTTATGTATACCTTTTATTGCAAGATTAGAATAAAGGGACTTAAATGGCTACTGAATAGATTATAAAATCTCCTATATAGAACTTTTTATAAGGTTTTTTATTGAAGGGCTTAGATTTATAGCTCGCAAACGTCGCTACAGCGAATAACCTTATAAAATATGTTAGATTATAAGGTTTTAAATTTCGTGAACAAGAAATTTGTAACGGTAGAATAGAGCTAATAAGTCGTCGTAAGGCTACTTTATTCGCTTCTATGTCTTGTTATCTTATTTTTTTGTTACTTGAACAAACCAGTTAAACTTACCGTTAAATGTTTCTACTCCATCACTATCAATCAATTTAATGTCAATAGTAATGTTTGCACGTGATTTTTTTTCAAGTTGTTCTTGAAATTTAGACTTTATATCATCATCAATTGATGCAAATGCAATAATGTTATTTTTTGAAAGTTGTTTAAACTTAGTTTCACAACTTCTAAAAACTGGAACAGTTTTTTCAATTAGCTCTGGAAATCTACTTTGTAGATAATCTATACTGGCAGTCTCAGCTAATGTAAATTGGGAACCAGCATGTTGAGTTTGAAAAAAACTTTCTGTCTTTTCCTGAAATGGCAGTTCTAGGTTGCCATCATGGTTTCTAAAAATACCTAAATATTTAACTAGTGGAATGTTTTCAACATTCATAACTGTTCCTTTTGTAAGATAATGCTGGCGGTGATTCTTAGCTGCCGATTGGTGAACATAGCTCAATTACTGAACCATCCACTGCTCTAACATAGCCAACAAGCTGGCCCCATGGCTTTTCTTCAGGCTCCTTGATTGGGATTGCCCCCGACTCAACAGCTTTATTAAAGGCCGATGCTACATTCTCTGTAACAAACGCCAATTCAATGCCAAAAGGTTCAGCTTCTACACTTGCCTTTATGTACTTTCCGCCAAGGTTCATATTTCCCATTTCATGGGATGCAAATGCCAATGTTGTTTCACCTGTGTTCAACTCGCCATAAGCTTTGGACTCATGAATGAATTTGATTTCAAAACCAAACGCTTTAGAATAGAACTCCAGTGTTTCTTCTACGGATGAAACATATATTATCGTATATCCATATTTCATTTTATTTCCCTGTTTTGATTCATCTCGTTTTTTCGAGTCTCGGTAAAAGACCACCATGGTAGTGGTTCTCCGCCCTCCATGAAATGGATGACAGACATAAACACATCAATAACACATGGATCATGCCTTTTCCCTGATATCGCGCAAAGCTTTTCATACATTTTGAGGGGATCATTTCCGATCAAATTTTTCGGATGGTCGATACCAATCATATGAAGATCATGGGCAGTGGCTCTTCCGATATTTGGAAGATCTTCCAACCTTGATACTGATTCTCTGTCTGGGTTCTTCATGTGATTTCTTATGCGGCTAACGTTTGTCGTGAGCAATAATTTTCCCGCTAGGGTAAATTATTGGTCTCCTCGTATTTGTTATGTTTTCTTTTTTCAAACTAAGTCACTTTTTCCTAAGTTACAATCTGAGCATAATGTTTGTAGATTTTCTAATACAGTTTCGCCACCTTTAGACCATGGATAAATATGGTCAACATGTAAAATTGTTTTTGGGTCAGTTGCAGGTGACCTTCCACAATTTTTACATTTAAAATTATCATTTTGAAATGTTCTAAATCTTAATCTAAGGTTGATAGTTCTTGATGTTTTATGATGAATTGAATTTAAGGGTAATTTCTTTGGTTGGCTTTCTTCTTTTATTAAAGCTTCAGGCTCTTCTTGATTCGTATATTCAATAAAAGCTTCTAGTGTTTTTCTCCAATTACCAAATCTATTACTATATGTATTTCGAGTTATTTTTGATGGCTCTTCACTCATTTGAGTAACAGTTGGTTGTTTACCATGATATATCCAAACATTCAATATGTTTTCAAATAAATCTTTGTTAGAGTATCGGTTTTGCGAACTTTCAACAGTTAAACCAGCTTCTTTAAGTGCATTTGACCATGAACCAAAACAACGTTCTATTTTACTTGTATTCGATATTTTTTTGTGTGTATTGAAAACTGCTCGACTTAAAATATTTACGTTAGGAAGGTTTGAAATTCTTTTAAGTTCTTTGATTAAATCATTCTTTGTAATTTCATAATCTTTAAGAGATGAAAGACCTGCTTTTTCAAGAGCTTTAATCCAGCCACCAAATCTTTTTCTTAATGTTCCTTCTGAATACCTGCCATGTGTATCATATTCTTTTCTCGTGATTTTTGTCTTATTAAGTTCTTTGGCGATTTTTTTCAAATCACTAATAAGGTCTTCGTCAGAAGAATTTCGATTATCTGGTTTCAATTCAAACTTCATTTATTAAAAACTTCCTTTTCTTCATATTTTGTGAACATAACTATTTATTAACAGAACACTTTGTCCTGCTATTACGATATTTCAGTATTAATAGTATATCCAATATGTCTCGTTATTTACGAAAAGAGATTAAATTTGTATATTTTTATAGTATTTCGTGTTTTTATAACATTTGATAATGTCCCTTTAGGCTGAAATTAGCCATTATCCAGACAAAGTGTTCTATTATTTGTTGATTTCTGGCAATAACGGACAAAATGTCCTGTTTGTAAAACCTCATAAAATTATATAGTCACTCCTTAAAAACCCAAACACCTCCTTAAAACAGGCACTTTGGAAGCGATAAAAGGGTATAATAACGACCAATAAACATACTAAAACAGGTCACTTCCTGGTCGAAACAGGTGTTAAAATTGCTTCCAAAGTCCCCTAAAAATAATCAACCCAATCTTTTTCATTCACAGCTTCGAGATATGCTGGATTCAAATGATCCTCTCATTGCCCTTGCAGATACCATAAACTGGGAATTCTTCGATGAATCCTTTGCCAAATATTACAGTGATGAAGGAAGACCGGCAAAGCCAATCCGCCTTATGGTCGGACTGCTGCTGTTAAAACAGTTGGAGAATCTCTCTGATGAGAATGTGGTTCTACAATGGAAACGTAATCCTTACTACCAATACTTCTGCGGTATGACAGAATATGTTCCGGCACTGCCTTGTGATGCAACAGAACTTGTCAAGTTCCGTCAGCGTATCGGAACAGAAGGGGTAGAGTCAATCTTTGCAATGAGTGTTGCATTGCATGGTAAAGATGCTGAGGAGAAACAAGTTATAATCGATACCACTGTGCAAGAAAAGAACGTCACTTACCCAACAGATGGGAAACTGGCTATCAAGATGATACATCATCTACATAAGATTGCCAAAGAAGAAGGCATACAGTTAAGAAGAACCTATGTTAAGGAAATTAAAGGACACCGTATTTCACTTCAATTTTTCAGACATCCAAAGAAGATCAAGAAAGCAAGAGCTGCCATGAAAAAACTTGGAACCATTGTTGGTATTCTTATCAGGGATATTTCAAGAAACCTCGATGAAGCATAACTTGAAAAACATAAAGAAGTATTTGATCTCTATACAAAAGTGATCAATCAAAAGAGGTAGACGGTACAAAAATCTGCATTCCTGATACTCCAAAGAAACGAGATACCAAATACCAGAAAGAACAAAAACGAAAGAAGTTTAGAAGACGGGCTGCCATTGAACCCATCATTGGTCATGTCAAGTCAGACCATAGGATGCAGAGGAACTATTTGAAAGGATTTGTGGGAGATCAGACCAACCTTTTACTGGCTGCAACGGCATTCAATCTCAAGAAGTGGATGAATAACTTCTCTGTGGTGCTTTTTTTAGTCAAAATTGCATATGTCATTTACTTTATGCTGCATATCAGAGCCGAAGAAAGACGAAAATATGCTGATCTTTATCTGATACTTTACAGGTTGTGGTAGAATTGATGGTATAGAATAGTTGGTCTGTCTGAGAAGTAGGTTTTTCAGGGTTGACTACTTATGTTAAGTTTGTATTTCAAGACTATTCCCTACATACAGTCTCAATAATAGGTTTCCCAAATCCCAAAATAGAAATAAGTGATTAGTTTTATTAGATTGATGTTAATTTATTTATGGTTGAATTGGTGTTAGATTTGTGGATACTAACAAATGGTAAACAAAAATCGTAGTATACTTATTTAATGTGTAAATTTGAGCAACTTTTAAAATATATGATTAGATCAAAAAGGGTATGCAATGAGTAAAAATATCAAATGGTTCAATGAGATAGGTATTGAGGATGTCGCCGAAGTCGGAGGAAAGAACGCTTCTCTTGGTGAGATGTACCAAAACCTGACACAGGAGGGCGTCCGTGTTCCCAACGGTTTTGCCGTGACCTCCAGTGCCTACAGACATGTACTGAAAAGCAACGGTGCGTGGGAAAAGCTTCATGCGCTGCTTGATGACCTCGATGTGACCAGTGTCGATGCGCTTCAGAAAGCGGGAAAGGCATCTCGAGAGATCGTTTACAACTGTGAGCTCCCCGATGATCTCAAGTCGGAGATCCTTTCTGCCTATGCAAAGCTCAAAGAGGAGTATGATGAGAGCCTCTCACTTGCCGTCCGATCTTCTGCTACAGCCGAAGATTCTCCCGAAGCCTCTTTTGCCGGACAGAACGACACTTACCTGAATATTTCGAACGAAGACGAACTGATAGACGCCTACAAACGCTGTCTGGCTTCCAACTTTACCGACCGTTCCATCCACTATAAATACGACAATAATTTTGACTACCTCAAAGTCTATCTCTCTGTGGTCGTGATGAAGATGGTGCGTAGTGATATCGGTGCGAGCGGGGTGATGTTTTCTCTCGATACGGAAACAGGGTTCAAAGATGTCGTATTCATTAACGCCGCGCTCGGACTTGGCGAGAATGTCGTACAGGGTACCATTAACCCGGATGCTTTCTATGTTCATAAACCTACCTACAACAAAGGGTTCAGAACGGTTCTGAAGCGTTCTCTTGGTTCCAAAGAGAAAAAGATGATCTTCACCGATACGATCAACCTGGACAATATTGCGGTGGAGTATACGAAGAATGTTCCGACGACAGAGGAAGAGCAGAACCGTTTCTGTATCACCGACGAGGATGTCATGGTACTGGCCGGCTATGCTATCAAAGTGGAGAACCATTACTCACAGAAAGCGGGCTTCCATAAACCGATGGATATGGAGTGGGCAAAGGACGGGATCGACGGGCATCTCTACATGGTACAGGCACGTCCGGAAACGGTTCAGTCACAGAAAAAGGGCAATGTCCTGGAAACCTACCACCTTAAAGAGAAAGGCAAAGTCCTGGTAACCGGACAGGCCATAGGTACCAAAATAGGGCAGGGGAAAGCGCACTACATCGCAAGCGTGAAAGAGCTCGACACCTTTAAAGCGGGCGAAGTACTCGTCGCCGATACGACCAACCCTGACTGGGAACCCATTATGAAGATCGCTTCAGCTATCATCACGAACAAAGGTGGGCGTACCTGCCATGCGGCGATCCTGAGCCGTGAACTCGGCATTCCGGCAGTGGTCGGGTGTGACAATGCGACGGAGGTTCTCAAAGATGCAGATGAAGTGACAGTGAGTTGTGCTGAGGGGGAAGAGGGACATATCTATGAAGGTATTTTGGATTTCGAGATCATTAAAACAGACCTGAGCAACCTTCCCAAAACAAAAACGGAGATCATGATGAATCTCGGTAATCCGGATATCGCTTTTTCACTCTCCTCATTGCCGGTCGACGGGATCGGTCTTGCACGTATGGAATTCATTATCAACGAATACATCAAAGCCCACCCGATGGCGCTCAAGCATCCCGAAAAAGTGGATGAAGCTACAAGAGCCAAACTTCAGGAGTTGACACAGGCATATGATTCCATGGAAGACTTCTTTGTCAAAACACTTTCCGAAGGGGTGGCTACCATCGCTTCGGCTGTTTACCCCAAGCCCTGTATCGTGCGTATGAGTGACTTTAAATCGAATGAATATGCCACGCTTCTGGGCGGTGACACCTTTGAGCTTAAAGAAGACAACCCCATGATCGGATTCCGCGGGGCATCACGTTACGCCCATCCCAACTATGAAGAGGGCTTTGCGCTTGAGTGTGCGGCCATGAAGCGTGTACGCGACGAGATGGGATTTGATAATGTCACTTTGATGATACCGTTCTGCCGCAGGGTGGATGAGGGACAAAGGGTCATCGATACGATGGCCAAATACGGACTCAAACAGGGCGAGAACGGCTTGAAGATCTACGTAATGTGCGAGATTCCGAATAACGTCATCCAGATAGATGCCTTCAGCAAGCTATTTGACGGTTTCAGCATCGGAAGCAATGATCTTACGCAGCTTACCCTCGGTGTAGACCGTGACAGTCAGGTGGTCGCGTTTGATTATGACGAACGCGACGAGGGTGTCAAAGAAATGATCAGAATGGCGGTCGAAGGATGCAAGCGCAACAAACGGCACAGCGGTATCTGCGGTCAGGCACCGTCAGACTATCCGGAAATGGCGGAGTATCTTGTGCGGCTTGGCATCGAGTCGATGAGCCTGAACCCCGACAGCGTGCTGAAGACCATAGAGAACATCGGCAAACTTGAAAAAGAGCTGGGAAGATAGAAAAGGATAAGAAATGTCAAAGAGCAGTATAGTATCGATCGACGCCATAGAGATCCTCGATTCACGGGGCAATCCTACCGTACGGGTACTGATGGAACTCGATGACGGTACGGAAGCGAGTGCTTCGGTACCTTCGGGTGCCAGTACGGGAGAGTACGAGGCGCATGAACTGCGTGACGGTGACAAAAAGCGTTACGGAGGCAAGGGCGTGAAAAAGGCCTGTGAGAATATCGTAAAACAGATCGCACCGACCCTGTTGGGCATGGATGCTTCGGAACAGGCAAAGATAGACCGTACACTGATCGAACTCGACGGTACGGACGATAAAAGCCGTCTGGGTGCCAATGCGATCCTCGGGGTTTCCATGGCGGCGGCCAAAGCGGCGGCACAGAGTCAGCATACACCACTGTACCGCTACCTCGGCGGTGCGGAAGCAAGACGTCTTCCCGTACCGTGCATGAATATCCTCAACGGCGGCGAACATGCAGATAACAGTGTGGATTTTCAGGAATTCATGGCGGTACCGCACGGTGCACCCTCTTTCTCCGAAGGGCTGCGCTATGTGGCAGAGACTTTCCATACGCTGAAAAAACTGCTGCATGAGAGAGGTCTTGCCACCTCAGTCGGCGATGAAGGCGGTTTCGCTCCCGATCTCGGCAGCAACGAAGAAGCCATTGAGCTCATTGTAGAAGCGATCGAAAAAAGCGGTTACCGTCCCGGAGAAGATATCTCCATAGCTATCGACAGTGCGGCCACTTCGTTCTCGACTGACAAAAAAGGGCATTACGACCTGAAATGGTCCGGTGCGGGAAAAATGCAGAGCAATGACCTCATTGCACTGGCCAAAGAGTGGGTTGACAAGTATCCTATCATACTCTGGGAAGACCCTTTGGCAGAAGAGGACTGGGAGGGATTCGCCCAGTTCACCTCTGCGCTCGGGGACAAGATAGAAGTGGTTGGTGACGATATCTTTGTGACCAACACGAAATTCATCTCCCGCGGTATTAGAGAACATACGGCCAATGCCTCTCTAATCAAACTCAACCAGATAGGCACGGTCAGCGAGACCGTTGCGGCGGTCAGGCTCTGCGAAGAGAACGGGTGGAGATCGTTTCTTTCCCACCGTTCCGGTGAGACTGCAGATACCTTCCTCGCCGACTTTGCCGTTGCCATGCAGAGCGGCCACCTCAAAAGCGGGTCGGCCTCACGCAGTGAACGCCTTGCCAAATACAACCGCCTCCTAGAGATCGAACACGCTCTTGGCACGGATGCCAAATACTACTGGAAATAGAAAGGAAACTTCATGAAAAAACGTATTGCTATCAACGGACTCGGACGCATAGGGAATCAGGTACTCAGACACTATATACATGCACTGCCCGCACATTGTGAAATTGTCGCCGCCAATACATCGAGTGTTGAAGATGCAGCCTATCTGCTTAAATATGACTCTGTACACGGACGGGCGGATTTCGACATCGGTACGGAAGAGAAAAAACTCATTATCGACGGGCACGAGATCGCGATCGTCAGCAGCCATGACCCCCGCGAACTGCCGTGGAAAGAGCTGAATATCGATATTGTGCTGGAGTGTACGGGACATTTCACCGAAGGCAGCCTTGCGGCACAGCATCTTGAAGCCGGTGCAAAAAAAGTGATCATTTCCGCTCCCGGGAAAAATGTGGACAAAACGATCGTGCTCGGGGTCAATGAGAACGAATACGATCCCGCGGCGCATCATATCCTCTCCAATGCTTCCTGTACGACCAATTCACTGGCACCTGCCATGAAAGTGCTCGAAGAGAATTTCGGTGTAGAAAATGCGATGATCACAACAACTCATGCCTATACTTCGACACAGACAACGGTGGACAAGCGTGCGAAAAAACGCAGACGCGGCCGTGCGGCAGCGGTAAACATCATACCGACTACGACAGGTGCGGCGATCGCGACAACAGAGGTGATCCCTGCACTCAAAGGCAAGATGGAAGCGATGGCGCTGCGCGTACCGGTACCTGATGGTGCGGTGACTGAGATCGTGGCACTGCTGAACAAGCCGGTGACTGCCGAAGAGGTGAACAAGGCATACAGTACCGCGGCTGGGGGCGAGATGAAAGGTATTCTTGATATTACGACGGAAGAGGTCGTCTCCTCCGATATGCTGGGTAATCTGCACTCAAGCATTATCGACGGTCTCTCGACGGCGGTTGTAGGTGAGCGTATGGTCAAAGTGCTGGCATGGTATGATAACGAATACGGCTATTCGCAGCGCCTGCTGGAACTTGCCGATTATGTCGCGAAAAAAATGGAAGCGTAAGGAGAAGATGATGAAAATGACACTCCCGGCAGATGTCCCTGCCGATAAAGAAAAAGCGTTTATTGAGAATTTCGAGAAAACGACCGGCGGAAGCGGACGGCTAATGCTCTTTGCCGGAGACCAGAAAGTCGAGCATCTCAACAATGACTTCTACGGTGAAGGTATTCCGCTCGAAGACAATGACCCCGAACATCTTTTCAAGATCGCCTCAAAAGCCGACATCGGTGTCTTTGCGACACAGTTCGGGCTCATTACCCGTTACGGACGTGACTACAGCGATATTCCCTATCTGGTAAAACTCAATGCCAAGACCAATCTCATCCCCTACGAAGCCAAAGACCCTTACTCACAGCAGTGGTTGGAAGTGGAAGATATCGTCCGTTTTCAAAAGAGCAGTGGGCTGGATATACGTGGGGTGGGGTATACGCTTTATCTGGGCAGCGAACATGAACATGCCATGCTGCGCGAAGCGGCACGTATCGTGCATGAGGCGCATCTCAACGGCTGGATCGCTGTGCTCTGGATCTACCCGAAAGGCAATTTTGTCAAAGACCAGCATGACAGACATCTCATTGCCGGTGCGGCCGGAGTAGGTGCGGCACTCGGAGCGGATTTTGCAAAACTCAAAGTACCGTACATAGACGGTAAACTCGATACTGAGGGGTTGAAAGAGGTGACAACCGCTGCGGGACGGACAGGTGTGCTGTGTGAAGGCGGGGACAAAACGTCGCCTGAAGCATTCCTGATGGAACTGCATGAACAGATACACCATGGCGAAAGCCGCGGGAACGGAACGGGGCGCAACATCCACCAGCGTCCACTCGATGAAGCTATCCGTATGGCGGATGCCATTTATGCGGTCACGGTCAAGAACGCTTCTGTCGAGGAAGCTTTGCAGATACTGGAAGGTAAGTAAGAGCCTTTCAAACAAAGGAAAAAGAATGAAGAAATATGATCTCGTAGTCATAGGGGCAGGGCCCGGCGGTACGCCTGCGGCTATGGCAGCGGCACAGTTTGGTAAAAGCGTATTGCTCGTCGACAAGAGAGATGCACCCGGCGGAGAATGCCTTTTTGAAGGATGTATTCCCTCCAAAGTACTGGAGAATGCCGCCAACCGGTTTGAAATATTCAAGGAGATGA
Source organism: Sulfurovum sp. NBC37-1 (assembly GCF_000010345.1). Classification (NCBI taxonomy): domain Bacteria; kingdom Pseudomonadati; phylum Campylobacterota; class Epsilonproteobacteria; order Campylobacterales; family Sulfurovaceae; genus Sulfurovum; species Sulfurovum sp. NBC37-1. Next base: position 1,245,236 of record NC_009663.1, on the reverse strand, counting down.
AAGCCTTTCATATCGATGTCGATGGCAAAGAGCAGATACACTGGGAAGCCGTACTTGAGGACAAAAAGCAGATACTCAAACGCAGGTCGATGGGGGCGTTGAAACAAGTGGAGAGGTTTCCGAACCTGGAGTTCAGACAGGGAACGGCACGCTTCACCGATACGCATACCATTGATGTCGATGGAGAGAAGATCGCCTTTGACCATGCGATCATCGCGACAGGTGCTGCAGCATTCCTTCCTCCCTTTGAAGGGAAAGGGGTCAAAAATGCCTGGACCAATGCGGAAGTTTTTGAAAAAACGGAACTTCCCGAAGAGATCACCTTTATCGGTGCGGGAGCGATCAGCTGTGAGCTGGTACAGATGTTCAACAAACTGGGAACCAAATGCCACATGCTTGAACGGGGTGAAAGAATTCTGAAGCACATCGATGAAGAATCAGCCATGGTGGTGCAGGAGAAGATGATACGTGAGGGCATCGATGTGCAGCTCAATGTCACTTTTGGAAAAATAGAGGGTGAAGAGGGGGCGTTCTCCGTCAGCTATACGCAGGACGGTGAAGCAAAAGTCCTTGAAACACCCTATCTGCTCATCGCTACGGGACGCGCTGCCAATGTGGAAGGTCTCGGACTTGAAACTGTAGGCGTGGACTTCGACCGGCACGGTATCCATGTCGATGAAACGCTGCAGACCACGCAGGAGAACATCTATGCGGTAGGAGACTGTACGGTAGGGCCGAAGTTCGCACACTGGGCCACCTATGAAGCGGGGATAGCCATCCATAATATTTTCGCACCTATGAAGCATAAAACAGATATGTCCAAACTCAGCTGGGTACTCTTCTCAGATCCGCAGATCGCCTCTGTGGGGCTTAGCGAAGCGGATGCACAGAAACAGGGGATGGAAGTGTCCGTAGAACGTTACGACTATGCCGTGGATGCCCGTGCCCAGCTTGACAAAGCGGAAGAGGGCTTCCTGAAATTCGTCATAGAAAAGAAAAGCGGGATCATACGCGGTATTCAGATCGTGAGTGAGGATGCTTCTTCTCTCAGTGGTGAAGCTTCTCTGATCGTTGCCAATGAACTCAAAGCGATGGATGTAATGAAAACGATCCATCCGCATCCGACACTGACGGAAAGCTTCGGAAAACTGGCACAGCAGATTTTTTTTAAAAGTATGATGCAGCCAAGAAGATAAATAAAAGGACAGGAGGAGTGCTATGGACTACAAGGTCGTGATGCCCCGTCTATCGGATTCGATGGATGAAGGACAACTGGTAGAATGGAAGATCCGGCCGGGGGATGTGGTCAGGAACGGTGACGTAATCGCAGAGGTCGAGAGCGACAAAGCGGTCATGGAGATACAGATCTTCAAAAGCGGGACGGTAAAAGAACTGCTCATAGATGCGGGTAGTACCGTGCCGGTCGGAACGCCGATGGCGGTGATCGATACGGATGTGGGCTCAGGAAGCAGTGTTAAAACGGAAGAAAAATCCAAAGAGCAAAACAGCACGTCAGTCTCTGCAGCCCAAAAACCTACAGAAACCGTACCTGTAAAAGAGAAGCGTCCTCCTGCAGTAGAAACGAAAAAAGCACCTGTTGAAACCCAGGCATCTGTACCAAGTGCCATCGATATACTTATGGGGATTTCTGATACTTCAACAGAAGAGAAGTCCTCCTATACCGGAGGCAATGCATCGCCAAGAGCCAGAGCGCTTGCCGCGAAGTACGGTCTTGACATTGAAACACTTCAGAATGAAGGCAAACTGCCTGTCCCGGCACATTCGGCAGATGTAAAAGGATATTGGTTGCGTCGCTACTTTACCCCCAAAGCACTTGAACTCATAGCCAGGTACAACCTTTCGATCGATCTTTTCGAGGCGCGGAAGAAGCATGACGAAGCCGAGATCATAGCCTATATCCAATCGCATGAAGTACCTCTGCCCGAACCGATCGACATGCCGCACAAAGCGATGATAGCCATCGTGAATGCTGCGCAGAAACGTCCGGTCTACCATATGACGGACCGTATCGATGCCACGTTGCTGAACCACTATGTATCCAAAGATCTGACGATCACGGTCTGGTTGCTCAAACTCTTTGCTGAAGCGATGATGCGGCAGAAGTATTTCCGTTTAACATTGACGGACGATCATATGCAACTCTGGCCGAATGCTTCCATCTCCGTTGCCATGGCCCATGGCGAGTACCTCTATATGCCGGTATTCAAGACAGTGAACACAAAGAACCCTGCGGCGATCGCAGAAGAACTGCATCAGTTCAAGACAAAGATCTCCCAAAAGAAACTGACGAAGGAGGACCTGACAGGTTCGACCTTCGGAATCTCCAATCTGGGGATGACCGGTATTGAACAGTTCGATGCGATGATTAACAAAGATGACTGTGCCATAGCGGCGATCGGCAGTGAGATTGAGGGAAGGATCACCGTTACTCTCACGGTCGACCATCGCATCGTTAACGGATATCAGGCGGCATTGTTCATGCAGGAACTCAAAACACTGGCACAGGATGAAATGTTCTTTAAGGAGGTAGCACAATGATTTACGACTATGATATTCTTTTTCTGGGCGGAGGCCTGAACTATGCGGGTGCCGTAACTGCGGCGAAAGCCGGGCTGAGAACGGCACTGGTAGAAAAAAAGATGGTACATCTGGGAGGGACCTGCCTGCATAACGGGTGTATCCCTTCCAAAATGTACCTGCATGCCGCTGAAACGGTCCTGGCTTCAAGAAAGAACCATTTTACGGGGAAGATAGCCCTGGATATGGCAAAACTCGATGCCGAAAAAGAGGCCATGCTCTCCAGGGCGACGGGTGCGATCACAAAGCAGTGCAGCGATGTGGAGCTGATAGACGGGGAAGGGGTCCTTACCGCACCATATACCGTAAAAGTCGCTGACCGTACTATTACGGCAAAACATATCGTCATCGGTACAGGATCCTCTGCATTTATCCCTGAGGGGGTCGACTATGACGGAGAAGATGTCATCAGCAGTGACGATGTGCTCAATATGAAGGAGCTTCCCGAGAAGATCGCAGTGTACGGCTCCGGAGCGATCGGTCTGGAAATGGCAAGCTTTTTTGCGGCTGCAGGAATAGAGACCGAGCTGATCTGGCGGCATGATAGGCTTTTGAGGAAAGCACATCCTACGATCTCAAAGCATTTGATGAAACAGTTCGAGAATCTCGGTGTGACCCTGATGGGATACCAGACGATCAAAACGGCTAAGAAGACGAAGCGCGGCGTGCATATCGTCTTTGGTGATGGGAAAGAGCACTACGTACCCAAACTGCTGGTAGCCACCGGCCGGCGTGCCAATACGGCTGCCATACAGACCGAGGAAGTGAAGGTCGGCAAAAAAGGGATAGAGACGGACATGCATTTTGAAACGACGCTGCGAGACCACTACGCCGTCGGAGACTGCAACGGAAAGATTCAGCTTGCCCATGCCGCCCGGGCGGAAGTACTCTATGTGGTCCGCCGTATCCTTGGGAAGCAGCGTGAAGCGATACGTATAGATAATATCGTCAAATTCATACATACGCTGCCCTCATCCTATGCCTATGTCGGAAAGATACGCTCGCAACTGGAGGATGAGGGTGTGATCTATCATGAGAGCAGCGTGCCGCTGGGAGGATTGCCCTATCCGCATATCAACGATGCCGACCTCGGGCTCATGGCTGTCTACAGTGATGAAGAGAACTTCATCATAGGTGCCGAGATCTTTGCGCCCCATGCAGAAGAGCTTGTTGCCATCGTTGCCATGGCGATCGCCGGAGAGATGGATGCCACACTCGCCAAACGGACGATACTGGCGCATCCCACCTTCAGCGAGAGTCTGGAAAAAAGTTTTATGCGTCTATAAGGTCATTACGCTAAAACGATACTTACAGCCGTATAGCAAGAACTATCGGGAATGGATTTTCCTCTGGTGAACGTATATATTATCTAAAAAATTTTCCCGATGCTTGTATCGGTTGGAGTCTGTCAAAATAATTTATCGAGGGTTCCGTCCCGATGATAAATTTAAAAACCATTTGATACCCCGTTGCTTGCAGCGGGGTAGTTCATTGAAAAAAAGTAAAAAGTGAGTTCTGATATGCAAGAAAAAAACAATAAAAAAGAAATGTTTTACAAGATACCAAAAGTTCATAAAAAGCTAATGCCATGGCAGCACCCTAAACCTGAAGAGGAAGAACCTGAGGTACGTGAACGTATTGAAGCTATTATGCGTAACCACAATTATATAGAGGCAGACAGTGATTCTGATTTTCTTCGAAGAGATGAAGTACGTGGCGTTAGGCTTGAAGTAGATTACCTTAAAACAGAGTTACTGCTGAAAGAACATGGCATAGAGCATACTATTGTAGTTTTTGGTTCAACACGTATTTCCGAAGAATCTGAAATAAAAAGACGTATCGAAAAACTCGAGGAGAGCCTTAGTGACAAAGGTGATAACAGTGACATGGAAAGGGAGTTGCGTACGACTAAAAACCTATTGGCAAAAACCCATTATTACGATACGGCAAGGGAATTTGGACGGCTTGTAGGTAATTCGGGGAAAGGTCCTGATGACGCAAGAGTCACACTGATGACAGGGGGAGGGCCGGGCATAATGGAAGCGGCGAACCGTGGGGCTTTTGATGTCGGTGCTAAAACGATAGGACTGAACATCACTTTGCCGTATGAACAGTACCCCAATCCCTATATCACACCTGAACTCTGTTTCCGGCTCCATTACTTTGCTGTCAGGAAAATGCATTTTCTCAGACGTGCCAAGGCACTGGTGGTTTTTCCTGGCGGTTTTGGTACCATGGATGAGTGTTTTGAGGTCCTGACTCTGGTTCAGACACGAAAAGTCGATCCCATTCCCATCATATTCGTAGGGGAAAGCTACTGGAAAAACATGGTCTATTTTGAAGGTTTTGTGGAAGAGGGTGTAATAGACCCGGAAGACATGGATATATTTACCTTTGTAGAAACGGCTGAAGAGGCCTGGGAGACGATACTTCAATGGTATATTGATAGTGATGATCCTCTGGTATAGAGCACTGTTCTGAAGATCCCATTCTATTAGTCAATTCTATATTCAGAGGGTTTAAGTATAATAATCCTATGTTTTCTATTATTTTGAATTTTACCCTTTCGGGTGCACTTTTTGTCGTAGCAATCCTAACTTTCAAAAAGGTCAGCATACCCAAAGAGGTGGCCTTTGCCAGCTTGCCGTTTCTCTTTGCACTGCATCAGTTCACGCAGGGATTTGTCTGGCTGGGGATGTATGGCTTGATCGGTCCTCGTGCTCTGGGTCTTGCGGAAGGTATTTTCGTATTCTATGCACAGGGATTGCTGCAATTCCTCATTCCTTTGTCACTCTGGCTCATCGAGCCGGCAGGAACACGGAGAAAACTGATAGGGGTACTGATGGTTATCGGTGGTATCCTTACGGCGTATACACTCTACGGACTTGCCGAAGAATCTACCTCTGTTTATGTAAAAAATCATATACTGGTCTATGTCAATGAATGGACAGACAAAATCTGGGTAGGGATCCTGTACGTTCTGACCACATGCGGTGCACTACTTTTGAGCCGAAGTATCGCTATACAGCTTTTTGGTTTACTGAACTTTTTATTTCTAGTCCTTGTCTATGTTTTCATCCCATACGGTTTGACTTCTGTCTGGTGCCTCTATGCCGCTGCGATCAGTGTCCTGCTCTACTTCTATTTTGTAGAACGCCGTATCGCTTTCCTGCAGATACTGAAAAAGAAAGAGGTTGATTTCAACTCCAAGCTGGAAAAAGAGTTGAACACTCTGAAACACCGTTACCCAAAGTTGAGAGAAAAATGGCAAAGACGTTTTAGTGTGGACAGATAATCTTCTCACCTATCTGTCTAAAGCCTTCTGTTTTTATTGGCTATAAACAGTGGTGCCAACTCTATCTTATTTTCTCTTACTTCCACTGCTATGATTCCTTTTTCTTTTTATCATAGCTGGTTTGGAATTTACAGAATTATTTTTACGTTACCTCACTCACTTTCAAAAATGTGGTATATCAGAGCAGAGGAAAGACGAAAATATGCTGATTTTTATCTGATGCTTTACACAGGTTGTGGTAGAATTAATGGTATAGAATAGTTGGCTTGTCTGAGAAGTAGTTTTTTCAGGGTTGACTATTTAGAGTTATATGTATTTATTATCAGTCTAAAATCAAAAGGGGAAGTGTGCAGTATAAAAATGCCAATTCTAAAAAAATATTACTTGCAATAATTTTATATCTCTTTTGGGTTGGCTATTTTACTGTAAATAACTATATAGAAGAGAAGAATAGAATATACAAAGAAATAGATACAAAACTTATATCTGGTGCTAAAATTTTACCTTTACTGCTTTCTAGTAATTTCCATAAAAAAGAAATGAATAAAGATACTGTTAGCAAAGAGGAAGACTGGAGAAATATTATCTTAATTTCTAAGGTTGCTGATGTAATGGGACTGAAATATATTTATTCATTAATATTAAAAGATGGCAAAATATACTTTTCCTCTTCAAGTGGAACTGCTGAAGAACGGAAAACTCACCACAATTTAGCAACCTATTTTACACATTATGATGATGTCCCTCCAGAAGTTAAAATGGCTTTTGATACGGGTAAAATACAGTTTGCTGAATATTCTGACAAGTGGGGAGACTTTCGTAGTGTATTTATCCCAATGCTGACAAAAGGTAAGGTAACCTATCTAGTTGCGGCAGATATCGAAACTAGTTATGTTAAATCATTATTAAAAGATTCTCTGTTTAAAAGCTTGATGAATTCTTTATGGTTTGTAATGTTTCTAGTACCTTTTATTATTTTTTATTTTCGAGAACTATGGTACTCTAAAAAAGCTTTAGAGTCAAAAGTCGAAAAGCGAACTAAAGAGTTGAATAAAACAAATGAAAAATTAAAAAAATTGGCATCTACAGACCCATTGACTGAGTTATTTAATCGAAGACATTTTGAAAGTTTAACAGAGCCATTCTTGGAACTTGCAAAAAGAAATGATACAGAGATAGCCATCATAGTGATAGATATTGATAATTTTAAAAAAATAAATGATACCTATGGACATAAAGTTGGTGATGATGTTATTGTGGATTTAGCCACAATCTTAAAAAGAGGAAGTAGACAAAGTGATATTGTATGTAGATGGGGCGGAGAAGAGTTTATAATACTTTTAGCAAATACAAATGGTAAAAGTGTTCTTACAATTGCTGAAAAAATAAGAAAAAAAGTTGAAAATCTTGTTAGAACTCTTGAAGATGGAAATGAATTGAAGTTTACAATAAGTTGTGGTGTAGCATTAGTTAATAAGGAAAGTAATACAAGTATACATAATGTTATTGATAGAGCAGACAGAGCACTTTACAAAGCGAAAAATAGTGGAAAAAATAAAGTAGTAGAAAGTACTTAGTCAACCCTGAAAAGGCTTCTAAAACCCGCATAGCGGGCCTTGTATTAGTCTGCTACAGCTACTTCAACAGGAGTAGATTCCCAGATTCCGTGTTTTGTACAGTAACCGTGTGCAACAAGGTTAAGTTTGCTTTTCATTGGTCTGATGTTGAATGTTACTTCAGCATGAGATTTTTCGTTACCGAGTGTTCCCGGTACGAATGTAGCCATAGCGAGTTTTGTGTCACCGTCAAAAAGTGTGATAGACTCGATGTAGTGGTCGAAATCATCCGGGTGAGTGTATTCCTGACCCATTTTAACGTTTACTGCAAGCATTTCACCTTTTTTTGCGTCACCTAAAACGGTGATGAACGGTGAGTGTCTGTCGATAAGGTCTTTTTTTGCTTCTCTTTCTACTGTGTCGATGTCAACATATTTATTAATTTTTGGCATGTTATATCCTTTTAATTTGGTTTTGTACAGTTATTATAACATAAATAATTAACAAATAGGACAAAAATTATCTTATTTGATCAATAATCCTCTTTGATGTTACTTTCCGCCCATTCTTTTATCTGTCTTCTTTGTTCTCTACTGAGTTTGGCCTCTTCATGCAGGCTAAGATACATTGGCATAGGCATAGAAAAGTTTATGGTCTTTGCAATGCCCTTGTAGAGTTTCTGTTTCTTGTCATCATCATAACGGTACCATGTCTGAAAGTTCAGCCACTCACGTCCCTCTTTGATATGGCTCTTGACTTCCCATGAGAGAGGCGCTATATTACCGTACCATGGCATTTTCGTTTCATAGGAGTGGCAGTCATAGCAGGAAGTCTTCAGCATCTTCATGATCTCTGCGGGTGCCTTGATCTCTTCATCCGGAGTGACCTTTTCGGGTTTGGGTATGGATATTTGGATGGCCTGTATAAGGATGAGGGCACCGAAGAGCCAGGCAAGTATTATTTTGAACATGAAATATTCCTAAAATTATATTTTTTGCATTATAGTGGATTAATACTAATCATAGTTAAATTTGAAATATTTAGTTGGGAGAAAAACAGATACTCCCGCAGAATACGGAAGTATGTCAGCAGTTATGCCGTAAGGTGAGTGGCTTTCTGAACGTGGTAGTTCAGTCCGATCTCTTTTGGTGTACAGCCGAGTGCAAGCGCAACCATTTGAGGCATGTGAAGAACGGGAAGTTCTATATCGCGTCCGATAACCTTGCCTACATCGTCCTGGTAGGTATCCATCTTGAGATGGCAGAGTGGGCAGGGTGTTACCATGATATCAGCATTGTTGTCGATAGCATCTACCATGGCATTACCTGCAAGTATTTCTGAGGTATGGTTCGCCTGAAGCTCTACGTGGAAACCGCAGCACTTGTTCTTGTGGTCGTAGTTGACCGGATGGCCCTCGAGCGCATCGATGAGCTGGTCGAGTGAGGTAGGGTTGTACGGGTTCTCTCCGCCGTTGCTCGTGTGGTGCAGTTCGGACGGGCGGATGTTGTGACATCCGTAAAATGGCGCAATGTTCAGATGGCTGAGTGGTACCTCCACCTTATCCTTGATGTTTTCAAGACCATACTCGTCGATGAGGCAGTAGAGGAAGTGTTTGATCTCTGAAGTACCCTTGTATTCCAAGCCTACCTCTGCAAGTTTCTCGTTGACCCTCGCTTTGAGATCCGGATCCGTGTCAAGCGCATGTTTTGTCATGGCAGAGTTGAGCTGACAGGTGTTACAGATGGTGATCATGGTAAGACCAAGCTTTTCTGCATAGCAGATGTTCCTTGCATTCAGTACATGTGCCAGGAATTCGTCGAAGTCCTGAAGATGGCTCGCGCCGCAGCAGGAAGCCTCTTCCAGAATGGTGATTTCGATACCCAGTTTATCCGCTACTGCAAGCGTAGATGACAGTAGTTCAGGTGTGGACTGCTTTGCGGTACATCCTGTAAATAGTGCATATTTTAATTTGCTCATCGTTTCTCCTTACAGCTTGTTCGTTTGTGAGATCTCGATGAGTTTCTGGATTTCATCAAGATTTTTGGATTTAGGCACATTGTCCACCCAAGGCAGTCCGTCGTTCCAGTGGATCTTGCCGGCTTTCATCATTTTCATCGCGGTTTTGAGGTGTTTGTACATACCGAGGTACCCCTCTGAATATACCACGATATCCGCTTCGTCAAGGAAACCGTGCTTTTTGATACTTCGTACAAAACCTTCCGCGTGTCTTGTAGCGACATTGCTTTTTGCCACATGCTGCTCAAACTGCATATTGTGCAATTTAGTGATCTTCTCGATAGGATTGATATCTTTGGGGCAGGCTTCGGCACACTCGAAACACTTCACACAGTCCCAGACACCCACACCCGGTTCAGCTGTGAGTTCAAGTCTCTCTTTGCCGGCATGGTCTCTGGTATCGACCGTGAATCGGTATGCTGCATTGAGTGCTGCAGGCCCGAGATAGTCAGGATTCGCTTCAAGTGCAGGACAGGAGTAGTGACAGGCACCACACTGGATACAAAGGTCAGAATCAAGGAATTTGTTGAATTCTGCAATACTCTGCTTTGTTTCATGCTCGGGATGCGGGTCGATATCTGCAACTACATACGGCTGGACCGCCGCATGTTTGTCCCAGAAGTCCTTTTTGTCGATGATCATATCTTTAACCACGCGTTTTTTACTGGAAGGTTCAAATACCAGTTCATTGTTGAACAGATCAAGCAGTTCAATGGCATTCTGTTTACATGCCAGTGTCGCTCTTCCGTTCACCTTGATCGCACAGGCACCGCAGATACCGTGCCTGCATGAACGTCTGTAGGAGAAAGAACCGTCATGTTCCCATTTGATCCTGTTGAGGAGGTCGAGAATGAGTTCATCTTTTCCCACTTCCATCTCATACTCTTTATAGTATGGAAGATAGTCTGTTTCAGCATTGAATCTGAATGCTTTTATCGTTACTTTTCTTGTATCACTCATCATGCCCTCCTTAATATGTTCTTTCTTTAGGTTCAAACTTGCCGAGGACAACGTCTCCCCATTCCGTGGTTATGTTGAAGTCTTCATCCATATAGGCGTACGTATGTTTGAGGAATCTTTCATCATCTCGTGTCGGGAAGTCTTCACGGTAGTGGCCACCGCGGCTCTCTTCTCTGTTGAGCGCGCCTACGACAATGAATTTGGAGAACTCAAGCATATGACCAAGCTCAAGAGCTTCCTGCAATTCGGTGTTAAAAGTATGAGACTTGTCATCAATACGGATGTTATTGAAGCGCTTCAGCAGTCTGTCGATCAGTTTGAGCTGTCTTTCCAGTGATTCTTTAGTCCTGAATACACCTGCATCAGCTGTCATCCCGTTCTGCAGTTCCGTTCTGAGGTCCGCAACCCTCTCTGTTCCATTGGATGTCTTGATCCTCTTGAGCTCATCGAGCATTCTCTGTGCATCTGCTTTGTTCGCTTTACGCAATTCTACACCTTCATCAAGTGCTTTTACCATGTTTTCACCGGCATGACGTCCGAAAAGCAGGGCTTCGAGTACCGAGTTGGCACCCAGTCTGTTTGCTCCGTGTACGGAAACACAGGAACATTCACCCGCAGCATAGAAACCTTCTACGAACTCCGTAGGGCTTTTGCGTACCTGACAGTCGATATTGACCGGAATACCCCCCATGGAGTAGTGTGCCGTTGCAGAGATATGGATAGGCTCTTTAAGCATATCCTGCCCCTGGAAAGCGATGGCGAGTTCACGAAGCTCCGGCAGTCTTGTCAGAATGATCTCTGGGTCGAGGTGCGTCAGGTCGATATTCACGGACTGACCGTCCTTACCCACACCGCGTCCCTGACGGACCTCTTCCATGATCGCACGGCTTACAACATCCCTTGATGCAAGCTCCATAGCATTGGGAGCATACTTGGACATAAATCTTTCACCTTCAGAATTGTAAAGACGACCCCCTTCACCACGTGCTGCTTCAGAGATAAGTACCCCCGAACCACCGAGTCCGCTCGGGTGGAACTGTACGAATTCCATATCTTCAAGCGGAAGGCCGTGTCTTGCAACGATTGAAAGTGAATCACCCGTATTGGCATGCGCATTGGAGTTAAATCTGTACGCTCTTGCATGTCCGCCTGTCGCAAACATGGTTACTTTTGCATTGAAAATAGCCGGCTCTGAATTACGAATGTTGAAAGCAGAGACCCCTGAAACTTTCCCGTCTTCATACAGCAGGTCTGCGCAGTACCACTCATCAAATACTTCAATACCTTCACGGAATGCCTGCTCGTAGATTGCCTGGAGCAATGCAAGCCCGGTTCTGTCTTTCGCATAGCAGGCACGGGGTTTGGACTGGCCGCCGAATGGTCTGATAGCGATATCACCTTCTTCATCTCTGGAGAAGACCGTTCCCATGTGCTCTGCCCACCGGATCGTTTCAGGGGCTTTGGTACACATAAGTTCGACTGCATCCTGGTCCGCAAGGTAGTCAGACCCTTTGACTGTATCAAATTCATGTAGTTCCGTAGAGTCGTCTTTACCCAAAGCGGCATTGATACCACCCTGTGCAGCACCCGAGTGTGACCTCAGGGGATGAAGCTTGGTGATGACCGCAGTCTTTTTCCCCGCAGCTGTCAGTTCTTTGGCAGCAGCGAGACCGGCAAGACCGGCACCGACAATCACAGCATCATATTCGTAGATTTTAACATCTGAGTTCGTATTCATAGTAGCTATGTCCTTTGTTGCAATTTACATTGATTATAGCTATTTAGTCATTAAGTCTAATTAATATGGCGGGAGAATAGGATAATAGAATAGAAGGATGTTACGGTTTTTCATCTGATGCATTACATTATTTAATGTAATGCATCAGACATTTTTATCAAGCGGCTACTGATTCGTTCATAGTAAGAAAGTCTTCAGTGGTGATCAGCGTCAGTTCTATGTCTCTACCCATAGTCCTTGCAATGGCGGAAAGGTTCTTTTTGAACATCTCATAGGCAGCGGCATTTTCCACGACCAGAATGTCCGCTCCGCAGTCGAGGGCATCGAGCAGTGTAATGCCCGCTTTTTTGAATGCAAGCGCTTTGCGGTCTTCAAGCAGTGCCAGTCCGCAGAGTTTATGAGCTCTGGCAAATGTAGTCATGGTCGCACCCAGCGCGGCGATCTTTTTTGCGACGGCTTCTGAGTTGTCATTTCCGCCACCATAATAGTAGGCGATCTCTTTACCTTCGGTCTCGATAAGTACGACAGATGCTTTTTTGGTTTCAGGCTTTTTGATGAATTTTGCGGTCATTTTATCTATCAATCCCGGTTCGGTCTTTTTGGGTGGTTTGACCATCAGCTTGAGCGCCTCGATGGCATCCGTATGATCCTGTGCCCTGAAGAGGTTGTTCTCGTATTCGCATTCGAACAGGCCGCTGTGGGCAGTGGAGATCGTATGCAGGATCACTTCGGCATGTTCGCTCTCTTCGGCAATGAGCCTGTGTGCCAGCACAAGTACGGCATCCCCGATGTAGTCATGGTCGAACTTCTCTGTTTCAGAAGCGTAATGCAGGGCGTAAAGTGTCTTATAGTACTCCAGGTCTTCTTCTGAGGCATACGGGGCAAGCAACTCATAGGATTGCATGAAGTCATCGTCATTTATGATCAGCCCGTTGTTGGAGCGGTAGGCATTGACAGGATCGATCTGAAGCGCGGTACCGAGTCTCTCCACCACCTCTTTCATGGGCTGCTCACCCTCTACGACAAGATCGTTGATCCTGAAGACCAATTTCTCTTCAGGATAGGAAAAGTTCTCGTTCTGCGCTTTGATCTGCGCCAACATATCAACGGCTTTTGCCGCTTCATCCAAAGTGACCTTGAATTGTTTATAGTAAGGAAGATAATCCGTTTGTGCATTGAAAAAGAATGCTTTGATATTAAGTGTATATGACATAAGTTCGTTCCTTCTTGTTATCATTGGCTAGATTATAACTTACTTTTTCGTTCTCATTCCAAATTCAGACTCTTTTGGTGTTAAATCTGTAGAAGTATGTTACAATTTTGCCAAATAATCTGCAGAATGTTCTGTATATAAAGTATATAAAATGGATAAAGAGCACTATCTCATTCACAAACTGAGTTCCAAATATATCGGTGACGATGCCGCTGTGGTAGGGAATACACTCTACAGTATGGATGCCTTCTTTGAAGATACACACTACAAAAGAGCGTGGATGAGCATGACGCAGATAGGGAGGAAGGCCATGCTGGTAAATCTCTCGGATGCCATAGCGATGAACGCACAGCCCAAATACGCTTTGGTAACAGTCTCCCTGCCTCAGAATGTGAGCACGGAAGAGATAGACGCGTTGACGCAAAGCCTGGAGAACACGGCTGCCCAGTTCGGCTGTGAGATCATCGGTGGCGATACCGTTGCCGGAGACAAGCTTCACCTCTCCATCACCATCATTTCACAGAGTGATGATCCGCTTTTACGTAAGGGGTTGGAAGAGGGTGACCTGCTTGCCTATACCGGAACACTGGGTGAGTGCAAACGAGACCTGGACAGACTATTAAGCGGAGAGGCGATCGCAGAGAATTCATGCTTCTATGAACCGAAACTGAGAGCCGGTTTCGTCACGAAAGCAAGACCGTTCCTGAGTGCCGGGATGGATATCTCCGACGGTCTCTACTGCGATACGAACAAGTTGCTTGATATGAATAAATATGGATTCGAAATATTAAATAATATAAGCGATGAAATAGGCTTTAGTGGGGAAGAGTATGAAATGCTTGTCGGTTTCAATAAAGCGTATCTGGAGACATTGAAAAGAATTGCCGAAGTATCAGGAACGACACTGACAGTTTTTGCAGAAGTCGTTAAAAACAGTGAACGCTTTCCCTGTAAAAGCCATCACTTTCTATAGGGAATTTAGGCTTTCAGTTTCATCTTTTTGTTGTACTCCACGATCATGCCGTGAAAGCGGGCGAATATTAGGTTGATATCTTCTTTGGGGAACTGTTCTCTAATCCCTTCTTCCAGGAATGTTTTGTAGGAAGTGTAGTTTTGAAGTACAATACCATGCTCTCTAAGTACTCTTTGGGTGTAGCTGTCAACGACCATTTCATCCCGGAAGCAGGCATAGCATAGGATGCTGTCCGCCGTTTCGGGTCCGACACCTTTCTGCTTTAGAAGCCATTCCCGTGTCACTTCACTCTGAAAGCGTTCAAAAGTACGGAAATCTTCTGCTATGTTTCCGGCAAGTGTAAGCAGTCTTGGGGCTTTCTGGTTGTAGAACCCGCTTGGGTATATGTGTTCCTTGAGTTGCACTTCATCCAGCTTTAGAAGGCCTTCAAGTGTCAGGTGCCCTTCAAGATTTTTTAGAGACTTCTCCACATTCTTCCATGTCGTATTCTGCGTAAGAAGTGCGCCGACGACCACCTCGAAACTCCCTGCATTGGGCCACCAGTATCGTGGCCTGTGGGAAAGGAGCTCGAGGGACTCGAGTTTTTTGTAAAGTGTATAACTGTTTTTGATCATAGATCAGATCTCCACTTTTCTTTTGAAATCAGGTTGAACTCTGGTCACTTTGGATTTGTCCGTTTGGAGAGAGAGGCCGGGTATTGTCTTGCTTCTGCGATCTCCTCGGCATAGCTGGCTATCTCTGATTTCTTCAGGGTAGAGATGGCATGGTGATCCCTGCGATGTTGCGCCGAAGGCGGGAGGTATCCGAGCTTGACCAGATCTTTGGCGATCGCATCGGCCATATCTAGGGCGGAAGAGACTTTTACGATCTCGCAGCGGGCATACCTGGGTGCGGGGAAGGAAACTTCGGCCACACGCAGTGTCGGGTCATCTCCGGGGATCTGCTGTGCCCCGAACAGCGGTTTGGAACCTACTTTGGCTTCTGAGAATTCAGGAATGAACTGCGAGAGGTGTCTGATGGCACTTTGTGTTCTTTGTTTTGTCTCTTCAGGGCGCCATGATCTTTCGATCTTTTCAAGGAAGTCCTGTTTCAGGTGCGGCTGGCAGCTGAAAGCTGTATTGGCGACCAGTCCGTCTTCATAGAGCGTGATATCCTTTGTCATACCGTGAAGCTGGAAATAGCCGTCAGGATAAGGGGTGAATTGCCCCATGCCCCGTGGTGTCCCGCGTTCACCATGGAAGATGACCTCCGGCCAGAGGCTGTCGCAGCAGCTTTCCCAGCGGCTGATATAGGCAGCTTTGAATTCGACCATACGTTTGCATTCCACCCCTATGAGATCATCGATCTTCCCGGATCTGAAACCTGCCGCATTGATAAGGTAGTCAAAGTGCTCGTGTACAGCCCGGTCGTTCTGGATATAGATGATCTCCCAAGCCCCAGAACGGCAATCTTCCTGAATATTACTTACTATGGTCTCCAGTTTCAGGTCCACATTCTGCAAAGTTTCGAGTGCCAGGATCGCACCGGAAGCCATACGGAAAAGGTTAAGCCCGTATTCCTGTACCATAATGAGCGGGAACTGTACTTTGTCAAGGTCTATGTACCTGGCTACAGGGATCATCCATTCGTCACTGTTTGTTGGTATCGGTACGACAGGTTTTTGTCTGAGAGATTCCATCTGCTCACGGCTGTAGAGCCTGTAATAGGCTTCATTCTCTCCCAGTACCTTGTTTTTCGGGTCAGCCTCTATGAGCTTTTCATATTCTCCGACCAGGAGTTTCAGGCGTGGCAGCAGGGCATCCGGCGTTCCGTGATCTTCAACAGGAATGGCAATGACTGTCGGGCGGTAATCAACGATGAAAGGGTAGTAACGCAGAAAATCTACAGACTGTTTTAGAAGTGTGACACACTGGGCATCAGAGATCTCTCGGTAAAGATTCCCTCCCGCGTGCAGATGGCAGAAGGGAGGGCCGCTAATGAGACTTTTCTCCTTCTCAAACAGGGTAACGTCAAGTCCCAGCTGCCCAAGGTAAAGTGCCGCTGTTGCACCCGCAACACCGCCGCCTATGACGGCTATTCTACTTTTTTTCATCATACGCACATCCCTACATTAAAAAGTTTAAAATATCGGCAAAGTCATCCACGATGGCATCCGGTCCGTAGACAGCGATATCTTCACCATAATTGTAGCCGTAGGTCACACCGATACTCTGCATACCGGCAGTATTGGCTGCAAGAATGTCGTTTTTGGAGTCTCCGACCATAAGGGATTGTTCTACGCTTACTCCCAGTGTCTGACAGGTATGCAGAAGCGGTGCGGGGTCAGGTTTCTTTTGGGGCAGAGAGTCGCCGCCCAGGATCAGCTCAAAGAGGTCATCCAGACCCAGATTTTGCAGGATCGGACCAACGAAGGCAAAAGGTTTGTTGGTAATGACGGCAAGTCTGTAGCCGTTCTTCTTCAGGCTGCGGAGTGTCTCTTCCACATGAGGGTAGGTGACCGTACTTTCTGCCAGATGTTTTGCATAGAAGTCCAGAAAAAGGGCCATTGCCTTCTCGAACAGTACTTCATCCACCTCTTCGTCTGTTTCTCTTGTTCCCAGCAGGGCACGTTTGACCAGCATTTGGGCTCCGTTACCCACCCAGTACCGTACCGTATCCTCAGGGAAGGTCTTTCTGCCAAGTGCACTGAGCATTTCATTGACCGCAAGCGTCAGGTCAGGTACACTGTCTATAAGTGTACCGTCCAGGTCGAATAGTATGAGTTCTTTGTTATGAAGTTTCAAACGTTGTCCTGTATTATTTTTATTATTCACTGTGATTATACATATTTTTGGGGAAAAGTCAATCCGGTATATTCTACCCAAATCTCGAAATAGAATTCTTGTAATCTTTGCCATGCTCGTGTCCATGGGGTTTGTTTTCATGTTTGAGGCACACCCGTAGGTGCGGTGATGAATATGAAGCAAAGTTCATGGATGCGATGATGGTGAGGAGTGCTGAATTTCTATTTCGGGATTTGGGTTCTAATCGGGAAAAAGAGAAATGGTCTTGCCCAGCTATCTATCAGGACAAGACCGGGGAGGGCAGACTAGAATTGGTCCGGCAGTTCTGTTTTGTTTACTTTTATAAGATCTTTTTCTATTGTTTTGACCACTTTTGCCTTTGCGTCAGGAGATATACGCTCCACAATACGTTTGCAGACCATATCGGGTAGAGCAAGGTATGCTGGAGCACTCTTTTGAATAATGATATCCGAGATATCTTTAGCGAGTTCTCTCAACACATCTTCTTCGATTTCCTGTTCAATCGTATGCTTCTCTCCGATACTGCCCTGTGTGAATGTACCTCGTCCCTGACTTCCGCCTTTAAAGCGGCCTGCCTGATCAGTCAGCATTTCATGCAGTTTCTTGTGTGACTCACTGTAGCACTTTTCATCGACAAGATCAAGTTTCACATTTGTAGGTTTCAGTCCCGCTTCCGCTTCAAGGTCACGGGGCATTGCCTCATATACTTTAAGTTCACCAAGGTTAGCCAAAATAACAATGTTTCCTACTTTCATTTAACACCTCCTGTTTGGGAAATTCTTTTATACAGGTTGATTATACTTTTAAAAGATTAAGTTGTCAATTCTTTTTCCGTTGGGTTATTGGAGGTGCCCATATGTAACCACAATTCAGATAAAATAAATACTCATTACAATACCAGGACTGTGCCCAATGAAACTTATCTACCCTCTCAATATTAAGAACGACTTTGTCTTCAATTCTACTCCGCGTGATTTTACCGTTGAAGAGATACCTCTGTACGAATTTACAGGGGAGGGTGAGCATTTGGTTCTCAAAGTACGAAAAAAAGAGATGACTACCTGGGAAATGCTTGATGCAATCTCCAACCATGTCGGCATCAGAAGACGTGACATGGGCTATGCCGGTTTGAAAGACAAGCATGCCATGACCATTCAGTACATCTCCCTGCCGGCGAAGTTCGAAGAGAAACTGGATGCTTTCAGCCATGAAAAGATCAAGATACTCGATAAAGTACGTCATAACAATAAGATACGTGTAGGGCACCTCAAAGGTAACCGTTTCGAGATCCGTCTGAAAAAAGTACTCGGTGTGCAGAAGGATAAACTGGATTCTGTGCTGAAATGGATCAAGAGTCATGGGGTACCGAACTATTTCGGCAACCAGCGCTTCGGTACGGACGGGAATAACTGGGAAGACGGGAAAAAGCTGATAGAAGGGAAACTGAAGATCCGCGACAGAAAGACCAGAGAGTTCCTGATGGGATCGTATCAGAGTTATCTTTTCAACAGTTGGCTCTGCAGGCGAATGGAGCTCACACTCTTGCTACAGGAGTTCAGCGAAGCAGATACGGAGAAGCTGATGAATCTGCCTGAGGGTTCACTCAAAGGTAGCAAAGAACAAAAAAACTTTTTCAAGCTTGTTGAGGGTGACCTGATGATGCACTACCCGTACGGCAGGCTTTTTGAAGTGGAAGAGCTCAGCAAAGAGGCAGAACGGTTTGAAACAAAAGATATCGCGCCTACAGGCCTCATACCCGGTACAAGGGTAAAAAGGTCCGCTGCAACCGCAAGAATGCTGGAAGAATACTTCGATGAAGAGATCAAAATGAACGGGGCAAGACGCTACGCCTGGATACAGGTAACGGAGATCAAAAAGAATTATGTGGAAGAGAAAGCCCACTATGAACTCTCTTTTGTGCTTCCCAAAGGCTCGTATGCAACGAATGTATTGGATGTGCTTAGAGGTAACGCTTCCTGATTTCAAGCTGCCCGGAAGGGTAAACTATTGTGATTTGTTGTCTATTTGACTATAATATATTATTAAGATACACAATAAAAGTGAAGTGATGAGAACAGTCAATACCTACTATACAGACAAGCAACATTTTCAAGAGTTTGTCCTACAAGTGGATATTGCTGACAATGATCAACTCCTGATCCAAGTTTTCACCAGCTATACCGACAAAACCAAAATCGAGGTAATGACGAATGAGATCACCTCACTTTTCCCCCGTGCGGTCATTATAGGGGCAACAACCGACGGAGAGATCTGTTCGGGTAAAGTTACTACCCATACCCATGTCATTTCACTGACACAGTTTGAAGATACCGTCCTCTACCCTGTTTGCGTAGACGCTGACGGTAAGATGGATAGTCATGAGACAGGCCAGACACTGGCAGAGGCCGTTACTTCTCAAGAAGACAAAAAAGTACTCATTGCTTTTTTGGACGGTACCAAAAGCAATGGTGAAGAGTTTCTTAGAGGCATCGATGCAGTCTGTCCGGAACTGACTGTAGCAGGCGGAATGGCCGGGGACTATGCAGAGTTTAAAAACACTTATGTATTTACGGGAGAACAGATTATTTCACGCGGAGCCGTAGGAGTAGCGTTATCCAATCCGAAGCTGCATATCTATACAAAATACAATTTCAACTGGAAGCCAATTGGCAGAAGCCTTGTTGTAACGAAAGTCGATAGAAACCGTGTCTATACCATTGATGACATGTCGGCCTATGACGTATATAAAAAATATTTTGGTGAAGAAGTGGCCCAAAAACTGCCTGCCATTGGTATTGAATTTCCGCTGATCATTAAAAAAGGAGGTGACCTTACGGCCAGAGCAATTCTGTCGGTACATGAGGATGGTTCTCTCTCTTTTTCGGGGAACTTTCATCAGGGAGACACAGTCTATTTCGGCTACGGTGATGCCAAGATGCTTTTGGATCAGTCCGAACAGATTGGCCAGGATATTGTTTCCCAGCCTGTTGAATGCATCTTTATCTATTCATGTATGGCTAGAAGAAGATTCCTGCCCGAGTTGATTGAACAGGAAACAAAACCATTACAGAGTGTAGCGCCGGTATCGGGATTTTTCACCTATGGTGAATTTTTCTCCTTTTCAGGCAAAAAGGCGCTGCTTAATCAGACAATGACGATTTTGGGCCTCAGCGAATCATCTCATAAAACAGATAAAAAAATAGTGAAACAAAAAATTGTTTTGAATGAATATCAGGCATCAGCAAAAGCATTATCCCATTTCATAAATGTAAATATGCAGGAGGCTCAAAAGGAATTTCAGAAGCTTGAAGAAAAAACCAGGGTGATAGAAGCACAAAAAGAGGCCTTGCACAGAATACAGCAGATCGGACATTTTGGAAGCTGGGAAATAGACCTGAAACACAATACGGCACAATGGTCGAAAAGAAGTTATGATATCTACCAGCTGGATCCGGAAAACACACAGCCGACACTCGACACCTTCCTTTCACGGGTGGTTAAAAAAGACAGACATATTGCCTATGAGGGACTGAGAAGCCTTCAGGATGGAAAGGTCAAAAGTGTTTCGCTTCGTGTCAGACGTGAGGACGGAGAGATCATCACGGTGCTGATCAATGCCAAGATGCTCTTCGACAAGCAAGGGGAGCCGGACAGAATCGTTGGAACGACACTCGATATCACGGAACAGCTCAGGTTAAAACAGGAGAACAAAGAACTGGGCGACATCATAGAGTACGCCAGCGGTGAAGTACTGATCGTTGAGCTGGGCACATTCCGCTACCTGTACGCCAATGATGCGGCTATCCGGAAACTGGGTTATACCCGTGAAGAGATATGCAGACTTTCCATTCTGGATATCAACAGAGAGATCACCCATAAACAGCTTAGGGAATTTGAAAAAGAGATACGGGCCAATGGTACGGTACTTAACAGGACTGTCTACACAAAAAAGGATGATAGTAAATACCCAGTACAGACCTATGCACAGTACGGAAAATACCATAACAGGGATGCTATGATCATCTTCAACCTTGATATCAGCCATTTGGTAGCCATCGAAAAGAAAGAGATAGAACAGGCACAGATACTCGAACAGATACATGATGCGGTGATCTCAACTGACCTGGACAACAAAATTATTCACTGGAACCATGGGGCAACCGAGTTACTGGGGTATGATGCTTCTGAAATGATCGGGAGGAACATTGATATTCTCTATCCGGAGGATGAGCTTAAAAAGGCACAATGGATGAAAATGCAGACACTTCTGTACGGATCCTATCGAGACCAGATACGCAAACAGACTAAAGAGGGAAAGATGATCTATACGGATGTATCTGCTTCAGTTCTAAGAGATGAGAAAAAGAGGATCATTGGTATTACACGTTATTCACAGGATATTAGCCAAAAAAAAGAGATAGAACTGGAGTTGTTGGAACAGACCAAACAGCTTAACTTCCAGGCGTACCATGACCCGCTCACCCAGCTCCCAAACAGGACGCTCTTTAACGACAGGCTGGAGCAGACGATCACCTATGCGCATAGACATAATGAAAAGTTCGGGGTATTCTTCATTGATCTGGATAACTTCAAACTTATCAACGACACACTCGGGCACCATTTGGGAGATGAAGTACTGAAAATCGTTTCACACAGGTTTTCCAAGTGTATCAGGGAAGAAGATACGCTTTCGCGTCTGGGAGGGGATGAGTTTACCGTATTGGTACATGAGCTCAATACACCTGAATCTGCAGCAAAGATAGCTGGGAAGATGATGGGTTCACTCAAAGAGGAGGTCGTAGTAGAGGGGCAAACACTACATGTGACCGCCAGTATCGGTATCAGTCTTTACCCCAGGGATGCGGTCTACAAGAACGACCTGCTCAAATATGCCGACAGTGCCATGTACAAGGCCAAGGAAGTGGGCAGGAACAATTACCAGTTCTACTCATCCGAAATGACCAACCTGGCTATGGAAAAAGCCACGATGGAGAAGGAGTTACGCAAAGCAATAGCAAAGAACCAGCTGCGTGTCTATTATCAGCCACAGATCAATGCGCGTAACAGGAGTGTAGTCGGGCTAGAAGCGCTTGTACGATGGGAACATCCCGAAAAAGGGCTTATATTGCCTGATGCATTCATACCTTTGGCAGAAGAGACGGGTCTTATAAGGGAGATGGACTACTATGTCATGCATCAGGCCATGAGCGATATGGTCGAGTGGTATCATATAGGTCTTAACCCGGGCATACTCTCTTTGAACCTTCCTATTTCACAGCTAATGAAAGAAAACTTCTTCTACACACTGCAGAATACAATACTGAAAACCGGTTTCAAGGTCAAATGGCTGACGTTCGAAATAACGGAGACCCAGGTAATGCTCAACCCAAAGCACTCCATTAAAAAACTCTATATGCTCAACCAAATGGGGATCAAGATATCTATAGATGATTTTGGTACCGGTTATTCCTCTTTGGCCTATCTGAAGCGTCTACCCGTAGACAAGCTGAAGATAGACAAAACTTTTATTTTTGACTTACCGTACAATACCGAGGATTGTGCCATTACAAATGCTGTGATCGCACTGGCGGAGAGCCTGCATCTGGAGATCATAGCAGAAGGTGTGGAGCACAGGGATCAGGTACGTTACTTGTTGGAGAACGGCTGTTACATCATACAGGGCTACCATTATTCAAGACCCATCCCCAAGCAAGAAATGACCCAGTATCTGATGCGTTAGCGCTAGCTATCAGCCCACATGGAGTAGGGGTGATCGATAAGGTAGGCGTTTCTGTAGTGTGGATCGTAGGAGACTTCCTCTGTGACCCATGGAGGCTTTTGGAAGGTTTCGTGCTCAGCCTGCAGCTCTATTTCAGCAACGATCAGTCCTTCATTGTCCCCTTCGAAGATATCCAGTTCCCAGGTATGGTCACCATAGGGAATAAGATAACGTTTTTTTTTGATGTGAGAGGAAGTACAGAGCTCGGTAAGCATCATTTCTGCCTCTTCAACAGGTATGCCGTACTCGAACTCTGAGCGGGTCAAGCCTTTGGCTTTGCCTTTTAGGGTAAGAAATGCCCGGTCATCACTGATACGGATACGGACTGTGGCAGTACCGGCTGTAGGGATATAGCCCTGTTTAATGTGATGAGCGGTAGGAAGTTTGGGAAGTTTTGTGCTGTCAACAAGGAATTTTCGCTCTATCTCTTTTGGCATACGACTTACTTCTCTTCTTCTTTTCTGACGATATCCGCACCCAGCGCAGCCAGTTTGCCTTCCAGGTTGTCATAACCTCGGTCAAGGTGGTAGATACGACGGACATTGGTCGTTCCCTCGGCTACAAGCCCGGCAAGGACCAAAGCAGAACTGGCCCGCAGATCGGTCGCCATGACATCTGCACCATGAAGTTCTTTTACTCCTTTTACCGCAGCAACACTCCCCTTGAGCCAGATATCGGCACCCAGACGGTTCAATTCGCTTACATGCATGAATCGGTTCTCAAAAAGACGCTCCTCAATCAGGCTTTCCCCATCAGCCATAGCAGCAACAGCCATGAACTGTGCCTGCATATCGGTAGGAAATCCCGGATACTCTATCGTGATGAGATTGACAGGGTTGATAATATCTGTAGGATGAATGGTAATGCTGTCCTTAGCTATATCAAAGGTGAACCCCATACTTTCAAGTTTGTCAATAGAAGCGCGTATATGCTCCGCATTGACCTTGTTTAATGTAATCTCCGATTTTGTGATCGCACCGGCACAAAGGTAGGTCCCCGCTTCGATACGGTCGGGGATGATCTCTACGGTTTTAAATGCAAGCGGTATACCGTCCGTGCCTTCTATAGTGAGTTCATTGGTACCGATACCTTCTATCTTTACACCGGCATCAGCAATCATTTCACATAGTTGTACGATCTCAGGTTCTTTGGCCGCATTGATGATGATGGTCGTTCCTTTGGCAAGTGCGGCTGCCATAATGATGTTTTCCGTACCGCCTACCGTGATCTTGTCAAAAATGATCTTTGCACCGTGCAGTCCGTTGGGAGCGACAGCATGGACATAACCGCTTTCTATCGTAATCTTTGCACCCATGGCTTCCAGTGCTTTGAGATGCAGGTCAATAGGGCGCTGCCCGATGGCACACCCGCCGGGCAAGGAGACTTCACATTCACCAAAACGGGTGAGCAGGGGACCCAGTACCAGAATGGAGGCTCGCATCTGCGAGACGATCTCATAGACCGCTTTGGTCGAGGTGATGGATCCATTATTGATCTTTGCAACCGTTCCCTCATGTTCCACCACGCCGCCAAGCATGGTAAGCAGTTTGAGCAGTGTACGGATATCGACCACATTTGGCAAATTGGTGAGGGTTACATCTTTGTCACTCAGGATCGTTGCAGCGATCACAGGGAGCGCCGCATTTTTCGCACCGCTTATTGTCACGCTGCCACTCAGTTTTTTCCCGCCTTTTATCTCCAGATACTGCACTGTTCTCCACCTCTTTTTAATGTATAGGGATTCTATCAAAAGATTGGTTAAGAGTAGAAGAACAAATAGAATATTAAATAATATTATTATTTTCAGCTTTTCACATTAAAAAATAGAAAAATTTTGATATTATTCACTATGATTTAAAGTTAATATTATAAAATGTGCAGTACTATATTATCTAATATATGCCAAACCTGTTGCGAAACAGGGACGGAAAGCCACGGGTCTCATGAAGATAGCCGGGTTGCCAGACTTTGATTATTTAAAGAAAAGGGAACCGTGATGTCAAATAGTTTAGACAAACTTAAAGCACTTACCAGTCGTTTGGAAGAGGAGTTGTCACAGAAAGAAGCAGCTGCTGATGTCAGTACAGAGGAGAAAAGAGAACCCAAAGTATCACCCGTTCCCACACCTGCCAAAAAGAATGAAAAACCGGTTGAAAATATCAGCTTTGAGGGTGTCAGAGAAGAAAATATCGCGAGAGTCAAGGCTCTTTATGAAAAGCTGAAGATCTTTGAGAAATCTCCGAATTTTGATGATATCTTTATCTATAAAGCAATGAATCTATCCGGTATCGGTCTCAAAGAAGAAGATTTTGGAGAAGTACGAGAAGGAAAATATATCCAAATCATCGCTATTACCTACGAACCAGACAAGAATGGAAAGAAAAAAGCCAAAAACGTTTCACTCGGATATTTTGGAAAAGCGGAAACACTTGATCCTACACTCAAGAATGAGATCATTGAATTCGTACTACGATGGCGTTATGAAAAAGCTTTTCAGAACGTCGAACACTACAAAGACCTTATTGCCAGAGTAGAGACACCAAAAGAGACACTGTTTTAAATTTCGGTCTTTTTTCTTCTCTTTCCTAACCTCTTTTTTGCTACAATCTGATTCTTGACACACTATCTATATATATTAGGAAAAACATGCATCTCGAACTAACACCTGAAGCACTTTTGATTCAACTCGGCTATTCGCAGACCCCGCAGACACTTAATCAGATCAAAGATATCATCGCAAATACGGACGGTTTTGAAAAATTTTCTCCGCATCTCCCATCATTTAACGATGCACTTGCCGTGGAAAAAGGGTATATTGCTATGTCCAATTCGGAGAACTACCTTAAGATCAAATGTAACGAGGATAGTTCGGCAGACAACCTCAGTGCCTTCAACAAGATCGTCAACCACTGGGCGGATAAGTACAAACTGAACCTGAAAAAAGTCGACAACAAAAATACTTACTACATTCTCGGTCACATATAATTGCCACTCAGCACACTCAACGCTGAACAGCTCAGCGCTGCCACCGCATCTCTGGGACAAAATCTCATCATCGCCAGCGCCGGGACAGGGAAAACTTCAACCATCGTCGGGCGTATCGCCCATCTTCTAAATGAAGGCACGGACCCTTCGAAGATCCTTCTGCTGACCTTTACCAACAAAGCTGCAGGAGAGATGATCGCCCGTCTGGAGAGGTATTTCCCAAAAAAAGTCGTATCGCGTATCGAGTCAGGTACGTTTCATGCCGTCTCCTACCGATGGCTCAAAGAACTGCACCCCAACCTTGCGCTCAAACAGCCTTCAGAACTCAAAACACTTTTCAGGAGTATTTACGAAAAACGAAATTTTGAGCGAATGAACCTGCCTCTGGCGCCTTTTTCGGCCACCTACCTTTACGAGATGTATTCTCTGTACCAAAATGCCTCCCTTGAGGGATTCGATGAGTGGTTTTTGGAAAAGTACCCAGATCATGAAGTGATTATGGATGCCTATATGGACATTGTGCAGGAGTTTGAGAAGGAGAAGATCGATTACGGTTTTGCTTCGTTCAATGACCTGCTGCTGCGTATCAAAAGTCATCTTGAGGAGAACACCATACACTTTGAAGAGGTACTGGTAGATGAATACCAGGACACCAACACGCTTCAGGGAGCGCTCATCGATACACTCAAACCACGTTCGCTTTTTTGCGTCGGAGATTATGATCAGAGTATTTACGCCTTTAATGGTGCGAATATAGAAAATATCGCTACCTTTTCCAAGCGATACCCCGATGCCAATGTTTTTACACTCAAAACGAATTACCGCTCTACTGCCCCCATTCTTTCTCTTGCCAACAGGGTCATAGAGCGCAACGAACGCATTTACCCCAAAAAACTTGAAGTAGGGCGTCACGGAAAGACCCACCCGCCAAGACTGCTGATGTACAAAGACCTCTTTGAACAGTATCAGGCTATTGCACAGAGCATCAAGCATACCCATGTTCCCAATGACAACATTGCCGTGATCTTCCGCAACAACTCTTCTGCAGACGGGATAGAAGCGAGTCTTCGTGAAGTGGGAATACCGTGTAAACGAAAGGGTGGAACAAGTTTTTTCGATGCCAAAGAGATCAAATTTCTTCTCGATCTGCTCTCCCTGCTGGTCAACCCCAAGGATATGATGGCGTTCATACATGTTTTTGAATATGCATCAGGCGTGGGTTCCGCACTTTCCAAAGAGTTCTTTCAGTGTTTTCTTCATTTTGGGAACGGTAATTTCATGCAGGGGGTTCTCTACCCGGTTAATTCGGAACTTCCCAAGCTTAACCCCAACAAAAATGTTCAGCTCGGGCTCTTTGACGATGACCATGAGATCGGTTCAGCCACGCGTTTCAAACATCTCGATCTTCCTCACAGTGTTTACGGCCATCCTTTACTCAAGCACCCGAAGATCATTCAGGACGGTGTAAAGTTCTTCAATGATTTCTACAGACTGATGAATGAGATCAAATCCGAGAAGAATCCTGCCAAGATTCTCCGGACAGCCATTTCATCCAAACTCTACAGCGGGATCGTTGAAATGCTCTCGACACAGAGAGGGCGCCTGAAAACCGGAGAGGTGGACGAAGAGAAGAAGAAAGTGGCACGTGAACGCATTTTGCGTAAAGCCAACCTGCTGCTCGACCTTTCACGACAATACAAAGAATTGGGCCGATTCGTCAATGCCATGGTGCTGGGCGGCGGAGAGCTCAGTGAAGGGGAAGGGGTGAATCTGCTGACGGTACATGCCAGCAAAGGCCTGGAATTCCCGGAAGTTTATGTAGTCGATCTGGTGGACGGCCGTTTTCCCAATAGAAAGATGATGAGCAGCATTGAAGAAGAACGAAGGTTGTTCTATGTGGCCGTCACACGAGCAAAAGACAAACTCTACCTTTCTCTTGCCCAGTACGACAAAGTCAAGAAAATAGACTACAAACCTTCACAGTTCCTGCATGAGGCAGGGTTGATCAAAGGGGAGTTCGTTGAACCAGAGCCCAAAAAGAAGAGGGTGAAGAAAACGGCAGAAGTTTAATAAGGGCACCGTTAATAACAGACAATAGGTGGCAACTGACCCCCGTACTTCTGCTATCTCAATACGAGGTTTACGTGGCATATTCTTCTCCTTTAGATCCGATAAACTTTACAGACCTCTTTACTCTAAAATAAGGTGAATACAGTTGACTCATTGAGGTATTAAAGCTATTTTAAACCCATTCTTATACTTGGTATCACATGCTAAAGAATAATCATTTTTTTGTGCTAGATTTTTTGTTATTGCAAGTCCCAATCCAAAACCGCTTTTAAGGCGGTTTTTACTTTCATCCACTGTATAAAATGGTTGAAAAATTTTCTCACACTCTTTTGTCTCTATGCTTGTTCCTGTGTCTTGCACTATAAGGGAATTATTTTCTAAAGCAATAGTGATACTACCTTTAGTAGTAAACTTGATACTATTGTCAAGTAAATTTATGATAATCTTTTTCAAATCTGTTTTAGTAAATAGAATCTCATCTTCTTCTTTCATTGCATTTATCAAAGTGACACTTGCATCAGGCACAAGGAGTACAAATATTTCTTTATCTATAAATTCTTTGAGTTGTATCTTCTCTTTTTTTACAACACTTTTCATAGACCCAATAAATAAAAGTACGTCACTGAGCAGTTCATTCATATAGTGAGTCTCGTATTTAACTTTTTCTAAGACTAACGGTATATTTTCATTGGCTACCAAACCATCTTCTATAGCCTCTATATTCCCTTGTATAATAGTCAAAGGCGTTCGAAAATCATGAGCAAATGAGCGAACCATCCATGTCAGTTCACTATTTTTTTCTTTGAGCTCATTAATAGAGTTCTCCAGCTGTATGGAAACAGTGTTGAGTATTTTATTTATCTCAGTTATCTCATCTATATATTCATTTTTATCATAGAGAGTAAAATCTTCTTTAGATATTAAAATAAGTCTCTTTTGTATATCTGCAAATTTCTTGGAAAAATAACTTCCAATCAAATAACTCAACAAAGCAATTACAGGCAAAACGATACTAATAGTTATGACTATTTTTGAAAACATTTTCATACCGATAGGAACATCAATAATATAAAATGTCATAAAGGCGGTAAATATTGATATGATAAATCCTGCAATAATGTAGGAAATCAGTAGTAATTTTTTAATGCTCATTTATTATGTACCCTTGGCCATGAACTGTTTTAATGTATTCTACGGTATCGAATTTTTTTATCTTTTTCCGAATATGCGAAATATGTGAGTCAATTCCTCTACTGTCTATTTCACCTAAATTATTTTCATAAATCAGATATGACAACTCCTCTCTTGAAAAAAGTTTTTTCGGATTGTTTATAAGGGTAAAGAAAAGTAAATATTCACTAGGTGTAAACGCAAGACCACGACCATTTATTTTAATCTCTTTTTTTGCATCATCCAAGGAAAGGTTTTGTAGATTTATTGACTTTTGGGATATTAGAATGTTTTCTCTTCTAAAATATGACTCCACTTTTGCAAGCAACTCTTTGGTACTAAAAGGTTTTGTAATATAATCATCTGCACCGTATGCATATCCCTTGAGTTTAGTTTCTTCTTCATCAAGAGCACTCACTATAATTAAAAATGTTTGTGGTGAGAATTCTCTGAATTTTTTGCAAAGCGTAAGTCCGTCAACATGAGGAAGCATAATGTCAATAGTTGCCAGGTCGTATTTATCTGTACGTAATTTAGCAAGAGCTTCATTGCCATCTGTAGATATATCTACATCATACAAAGAGGTGTCAAATCTTTGTACAATCAAATCAGCAATGGCTTTTTCATCTTCGATGACAAGAAGTTTTTTTTTCATGTACTCTCTAAAATGTTTTTTGAAAGTGCGTAAAAAGATAATCATCACTTTTTACACTCGCATGGCATGCAATACAGCTTTGTGTACCTTTAGCCCAAGGCTTATAACCGTCTTTAGTTTTGACAAAACGGGCATAACCCCAGTGGTCTCCGTCATGATTAAACTTTTTACTGTTTTTTATCATCTATTCGACTCTTTGTATTTTATCTGATTCAAGTGCTCCCGGCCAAGTCGGCATTTTTTTCACACTCCATCCGATTTTTACAATTTTACTTCCATCAGGCATAATCTTAGTCTGATGTAAAAGAGCATTATAAGCAACTGGATTTGCTAAAACATATCGTATCTCATTTTTATCGGTTCTGAAATGGGTGGCAATAATTTTATAGTTTTGATACCCCTCAATTTCTTTGAAGGCCAATTTATTATTTGGCATTTTTAAATCTGGAACACCAGCATTGTTCGTTAAATAAACATCGGATTGTGCGAATAAGCCTGAAGCTAAAACTGTTGAGATTAGAACTTTTGTTATTGTTTTCATAAAATATATCCTCGTATTTTTAAGATAATTGTATTATAAAAAATAATTGTGGAGATTATCTAAATATTATATAGTTTTTTGTAGATTCTATTTATTCAAGGAACATTATATACCGATCAGCTTATAAAATTTAGCACCTAAAATTGGCGTTAATAGGACAAAGTGTTCCGTTATTTGTCAAATAATCGTTTTAAAGGACAAAATGTCCTCCCTGGATAAGAAGGCAAGAATGCAGTAACCAAAGAAAAAACCATTTGACACAGTACGAAATAACCTACTTATACCGATAGCGATCAATAAGGTATTTTCTCCGGATCTTCATACCACACACTAAAGAGTGTCTGACATTGTTCATGGGGTGTATGCATAAAGGAGACCGGATCTTTTTTCTTCCCCAGAATGATCTCGGTGATCAGGCTGTCGTCAAAACCAATGCGGGCAGCATCTTCTTTTGTGTTACAGTAGTAGACCCTCTCTATATGTGCCCAGTGGATCGCGGAGAAACACATGGGACAGGGTTCTCCTGTCACATAGAGCGTGCATCCTTCAAGCTTGAAGTTTTGGAGTTTTGCAGAGGCATTTCGTATGGCGATCATTTCGGCATGCGCGGTGGGATCATTGGTTTTGACCACTTCATTGTGCCCGGACGCAATGATCTTTCCGTCTTTGACAATAACGGCACCGAAGGGACCGCCGTCTCCTGCTTCTATCCCTCTTTTTGCTTCAAGGAAGGCTTCCCGCATAAAAGGGTCCATTTAACTCTTCCAGCGTTTATCTCTGATACTCAGCTGTTTGGTGTGCTCATCGTAGGCGATATCAAAAAGGTCTATTTCCTTGACAAGATTGCTCAGTTTCTTGTAGCCGTAGTTGATGGGTGAAAAAGAGGTAGAATTGTTGATGTAGGTCCCCACGTCTGCAAGGTTTGCCCAGCCGTAT
Organism: Sulfurovum sp. NBC37-1; assembly: GCF_000010345.1. NCBI lineage: Bacteria > Pseudomonadati > Campylobacterota > Epsilonproteobacteria > Campylobacterales > Sulfurovaceae > Sulfurovum > Sulfurovum sp. NBC37-1. The sequence continues at coordinate 1,213,947 of NC_009663.1, read as the reverse complement.
TCATCCATGGTATGGTCCACAGCATTTCGCAGTACATTGACCAGCCAGGTATCCTGGCGCATCTCTTTGCCGCTTTTGCGTACAGGTGTTGTTACTTCAGCGTTCGGTATATCTTCATGCTTGACCGATGTCGCCATCAGTTTTTCGGTAAAAATGAACTGTGAACAGGCTGCCATAAAGGGTTTGGGAGTCTTTTTCTCCCCAAAACCGAATACCTTGATACCTTCGGCCTGTACACGCATAACTACAGGGGTAAAGTCTGAATCACTGGTTGCAAAAGCAAAGGCATCGATATCTTTGGTATGCAACAGGTCAATGGCGTCGATGGTCATAAGGATATCCGTAGCATTCTTGTTCTTGGAATAATCGAACTGCTGTATGGGCTTGATGGCGAACTCGAGGAGTTTATCTTCCCAGTTTTTTAGATTGTCTTTAGTCCAGTTCCCGTAAGCCTGGCGGATATTCACCACGCCGTATTTGCTCAGTTCATTGATGATCCCTTCGATCGAGCGGTGTGAAATGTTGTCACAGTCGATGAAAAGGGCGATATGGTCTTCTTTTTTTGTCATGCTTTACCTTTTGGACGGTAGTAGGTCAATGTACTGCGTCCGAATTTTTTCTTTTTAACCTTTTCAAGAGCACCGATATCATCAGGCATGGTCAGGTTGGTCATATGTTCCACGGCAACCATTTCACATACCTCAGGTTCGATCTGTCCGATGAGGGCTATGGTTTTGTCGTAGACCTCATCCATCCCGTCTCTGGTAGAAAAAGGCGGATCAAAATAGAAATAGGTTTTCCCGCCCTGACGTTTCAACAATCCGTAAACAGTGGCAAAATTCTCAAAACTGTCTCCGTAGAATGCATGACACCGGCTTGGGTCGGTCTGTTTGATGTTATTCTCGAGGGATCGGAAGGCAGTCTTGTTATACTCCATAAAATAACACTGTGCCGCACCGCGGCTGAGTGCTTCCAGTCCAACCGAACCGCTGCCTGCAAAGACTTCAACGAAATTCCTGTCGATGATGTCGAATTGGACGGTATTGAAGAAGGATTCCTTCAGAATGGACTTGGAGCTCCGCGTGGTCGAGATATCGGGTATCTCGATATGTTTTCCTTTGAATTCCCCCGCGATGATGGTGGTGGTGAACAATTTGATCTTTTCTTTTCTTTTCATAGAGCGTATTTTACCTTGTTTTATTGATTATATTCTATTAGAATTTCACTATCGTTTTGAGTGTATTGATAAGCCTGCTGCTCTCTTTGGTATCTCTGCGTTCCTTGCCCGGTTCCGTAGAGGTAATTATGGTTCGTCCTGTAACCAGCTTTGAACCGTCCTTCTTGCGAATACCCCAATAGGTATGCATGATCACCGGTTCCCCTTTGTACTCGCCAAGATAGAGAACTATATGCCCGGGAACGTAGAGCAGGGAGCGGAAAGGGTCTGCTTCCCGGATGATCTTCTTTTTCTTTGCCTGTCTCGGGATACCTTTGATGGGTATGGACTGACCGTCCTTTGCCTGTTTGCTTGAGTTACGCCTGAGGAAAATACCGAACACACCCAGAAAATCTCTGGTTGTCGCAGAACAGTCACGACAGCCGTAGCCACCGCCCCAGCCGTAGGGTTCATTGTAGAATTCTTTGGCCACTTTGGCAACATTATGAGGTGTGAACGGAAGCGGTTTTTTTGCAATGATCTTGGGATTGCTCACAGCAATCTTTTCTATCTGTGCTTTGCCATTTCTGTCACGTTTGGCCGCAAGATAGTGCTTTCCGTCCTTCGAAACTGGGAAAAGCGTTCCCAGTTTCACGAAACTCACCTCTTTGCCGTTCTCGTCATACAGTCTGAGGTCATCTTTGATCGTGATGGCATACTTACCGTTCCTGAAAGCTCGAATAAACTTTTGATCGACAAAGGCGATATCACTCACCTTTACCCATCCGAAAGCGTAGGAGGCACGGACGAATGCCCACCTACCGTCCTTTGAAAAGTGTGATACGAACACCGGTACATTCATATGTAGGGCCGAGTTCTGATTGTAGTTAAAAGGAAATCCCTCCCCGACACGGTGAGGATCAAGGTAGAAGGGGGTAGAGGTAGGCAATGCCCTTACATTGGTACGTTCGGTCGTGATGGCTTTGTAGCGCTTGGCATTTTTATGTTTGTAGTTTGCATTACGTATCCATTTTTTATAGGTTGATGCCGGTATTTGCTTCCCGTTTTCTGTGTATATCTTGTTTTTGGTTACAAAACGCACTTCCCAAGCGAAATCCTTCATGGGGATATCCAGTTTTTTCAGTCGCCATGGTTTGAAGTATTTGCGGTTAAATGCTTTATCGGAACGCTTCTGCCTGGCTTTTGGCCAGAGTTTGATCTGTTTGGCATAGTAGGCAGGGTCCTGAGGTATTCTTCGCATATCCGCCACTTTATTTTTTGGCATATGGTCGATTTTACTGGGTTTTCGGGTACTCTCTTTAAGCAGATACTGGGCAGGTAGAAGTGTGGAAAAAGAAAAGATTATAAAAATAACAAAGTTGATCTTTCTGTACATTTTTGTATGCTTTATTTTGGTTTTTGCTATTCTAATACAGATAAGTTAATAGAGTGTGTATGCTTTGATATAATAGGTCATTTTATAGATCTTTAATCCCTGAAATACCCAGGCCGACATCCTCTGAAAGCATGATTCGACTCTCATTATAGTGTACGGTGGTTTCAACAGGGTGAGAAACCAGCAAGCTGACGGCATCCAAATCGAGCATAGTGATCACATCTGCTTTGGCCGAGGCTACATGTACACCTGCGGTAACGGATATGGGACCTTCCAGCATACACCCTATCATACATTGCACACCGAATTCTTTTGAGAGATCGGCAAGGGCAAGTGCCTGTGTGATGCCTCCTGTCTTTGCCAGTTTGATATTGACATAGTCTATGGCTTCAAGTTCGAGCAGTCTGCGGGCATCTTTGAGCGAGAAAATCGATTCATCGGCAAGCAGGGGAGTCTCTACTCTCTCTTTGATATATTTCAACCCTTCAATATCATCTGCCGCCACAGGCTGCTCGATGAATTCGGTGATGATTCCCCGCTTTTCAATGCCGTGCAGGAGTTCCACACTCTGTTCTGCTGTCCAGCCCTGGTTGGCATCGAGTCTCAGTTGAATGCTATCGTCCAGGGCTTCATGTATGGCAATAATGCGTTCAATGTCCTTTTGGGGGTCATCTCCGATCTTAATTTTGAGTGTACTGTAGCCAAGAGAAACCGCATTCAGAGAATTGGCTATCATTTTGTCTATCTCTCCCATACTGATAGTAATATCGGTCTCAAACTCTCTCTTTTCTCCGCCAAGCATTGCATAAAGAGGCAGAGAGAAAGATTTGGCTCTAAGATCGTACAGGGCGATCTCCAGTGCGGATTTGGCTGTAGTATTTTTGATGATATGGGAGTGAACATGTCCAAGAAGCGTATCAAAATCCTCTATCTCCATACCTATAAGAAACGGTTCTATCAAAGCAAGGGCTGCTTCAATGGAACCGATGGTCTCACCGGTAATGACAGGCGTAGGAGCTCCTTCTCCATAACCGACAGAACCGTCGTCACACTCGATGATGACGACAAGATCCTCCAGCACATCTACACGACGCAAAGAAGTGACAAAAGGATTTTTAAGGGGTGCTTTAAGCAGATCGGTTCTGATACGGGATATTTTCACGCCATACTTTCTTCTGTTTTTATTGTATCTATCTTTACGGAAAGCGCTTTGATCTGTCGGGAAAGTTTTTCCTGTTTTTCTTTGACCAGTCCCTCTTCAACATTATCCATTGCATATTCGAGTTCCATTTTCAGCTTACGATAGGCTGTTAGAAGTTCAGCTTTGAGCTTTTCATACTCTTTAAGCTGTTCTTCTGCTGTCAATACCGTTTTTTCCTGCATCTTTTCCTCTTTTAATATCGGCGATAAGTTCTTACTCTTGTCGTATTCCTAACCCTGCTGCTACGTGTGGTCGTGTAGTTTCGGTTACTATACCTTCTATTGTAATTGCTGTTACTTCTATAATTGCTATTGTAACTTCTATTTCTGTTGTAGCTACTACTTCTGTATCTGTTGTATTCATTTTGGTTTCTATAATATCCGTAGCGTCCTGGTTGTGCTCTGTAGCGTCGACCATTGTAGTATCTGTACCCATTATTATAATAGTGTCCATTTCTATACCGGTGACCTCTGTAATAGTAATAGCCATTACGATAGTATCCGCCATAATAATAATGCCCACCATAATAATAATATGGATGTCCATAATAGTACGGATAACTATAGGAGGAAAGGGCTAATCCAGTTGCCACACCCAGTGCCGCTCCTGTAGCCATAGCCTCATCTTCCGGAGTACATCCTGAGAAAAGTAGAGCAGAGCAGAGTACACCTATTGCACCCAAATGTTTAAATTTTTTACTTACCATTCCAAATCCTTTTGTATTCTGATTTTTTATATTATACTACAATCGTGAATAAATCGTGACGCTTTGGAGAACCATTAATCTATAATGGTTATACTTCGTAAGACCAGTTACAAAGGAGACTATTAATGTTGGAAGTAAACATAGATAAAGAGAACGCTCTTGCGGTACTTGAACCGCATGGTGCATTGAGCAAAAAGGATTTTGACAATGCTGCCAAGGTAATAGATCCGTTCATTCTTGAGAGTGACGGGAAACTCAACGGTATCATCATCTATACGAAGTCTTTCCCAGGCTGGGAAGATTTCGCGGCTTTGAGCCGACATATCACATTCGTGAAGAACCATCATCAGAAGATCAGGCGTCTGGCTTTTGTTACCGATACTTCTGTTATAGAATTCAGTAAAATGATCGCTGCACCGTTCGTAGATGCAGAGATCAAAGTCTTTGACTATGATGATTTCGAAGAAGCGAAAAGCTGGATTAAATCGGCATAAGATCCGGCTCTTATCCTGCGATCATCTCCAGGACCTTGCCAACCATCAGGCCTCCGAAGGTACCGAGAATGTATCCCATCATAGCCATGAGCACACCTATGGGGATCAAAGCCTTCGAATAGGCTGAAGCCAGAATGGGTGCGGAAGCGACACCACCTATGTTGGCCAATGATGCGACTCCCAAAGAAAATAGGTCAAGCCTGAATATTTTTGCAAAAAATATCATGATAGTCGCATGTATAGCAATAATGACAAAACCGGCCATGATGTAGAGCGGTGCTTCTGCCAGTTCAGCAAAGTTGGCACGGGAAGCGATGAGTGCAACAATAAGATAGAGCATGATGCTCGCCAGTTCTGAAGATCCTGAGAGCCTTGCAACAGGTGTCATGGCAAAGAGTATGCCCGCAACGGTAGCTATGATGACTACCCAGGTCGTCATGGTAAGAAAATCCGTTGTTGGCAGCAATGCACCTGCATACTGTGAGAGTGCTGAAACGAGCAGTGCTGAGCCCAGCAGCAGGAAAAGCGAGGGGAAAGTGATCGCTTTGCGCTGGGCATCCTTGAATGCGAGATGCTTCCCGACTTTATCTATGACAGAAGTATCTGCTTTGCTCCAGGCATTGAAGCGTTTGGCGAAGGGTACCAGGGCAAGCAGTACCATGACCCAGACGGCATAATCGACAGAATCGATGAGCAAGGTGTACCCCAATGCGGCATCAGGGAGGTCCAAAGCACCCTGAATAGCCACCATATTCCCCGTACCGCCCATCCAGGAACCTGAAAGCGCAGCGAATGCTTTCCATGAATCAGACGCAAAGGAACTGTGGAAGAGGGTGAACATACCTATGAAGCCTATGGCGATGCTTATCGATGCCAGAAGGAAGGTCAAAAGCATTTTTTTGCCCAGTTTCATAATCTCCCGCATATCTGCATGCAGCAGCATCAAAAAGATCATAGCAGGAAGCAGGTCGGACTTGAGTGTTTTATAGGTAGCCGTGATCGATTCGCTTTTCTGCCAGAGCCCTAATGTGGAGAAAAGCATGACGACAAAGTAGATGATGACAATGGCAGGAAGATACGCGAAGATCTTTGCTTTCGTCTTCTTCTCGGCAAATACAATAGATGCTGCAATGGCCATCAGTAAAGCGAGATAGCTAAATCCGTCAGTGATCATAGAAAGCCTTTCATGTTATAAAATATACGGTATGAAATATTTCGTTTTTCCCCTGTATTCGAGGTAACATGGATCGTGTGAAAGCCAGAGGGATTCTTCTCTTTGTGCTTTCAGCAGTAGTACATTGACAAGAAAAAGCCAGAGCAGCCATTGTACCGCACGAGGATCCATCAAAGCCACTCCAAGCATCATCAGAGTCACGGAGGCATACATGGGGTGGCGTATCCAGCGGTAGATTCCTGTAGTAACCAGCTCGCAGTTCTCTCTGAGCTCGGGTTCGATGTTGAAATTACCCAGCCTGTTGTGAGTCAATGCCCACAGGCCCACAACAGCCCCGATGCTGAATACCAGAATGGACAGAAGATCAAAACGGTAATGCACCAGCAGGAGCATCACGCCTATGGTACTGAACTGTAAAAATACCAGCAGTTTTGAGTACAGATGCTTCATCTCAGCAGTCCCAGCCCCAGTTGACGTATCTCTTCATACTTGTGGAATGAGAAAGTCTTGTATCCTTTGGTCTTTGGTTCTATGAGCAGAATTTCTTTTGTAGAACAGGCTATGTGCGATCTGCTCTGGTTATATATGAGTAGACGGACGGATTTCTCGAACATTTCCATAACATTGGCTGTTTTGAAAAAGTTGTCAGGCATCTCTTTTTCAAAAGAGTTCTCTCCAAGAACATCGACTGCCAGTACGGTTTTACAGGAAGCTTCGTTCACTCCGAGATTCTCACACAAAAAACCGTCACCGTATGTTTTGCCCTCGACCACATGCTCTTCAAATATGCCTGGTATGGCCAAGGTACAGAGAATGGCATCTTTGATAGTTACATCATCTTTGGCAGTAAATATACGTTTATGTCCGTTAAAAAGGTTGGTTGCGATAAGTTTGAGGGGCGTTTTTGTATCCTTCATTTTTCTCTTCCCAAAGAGCCCTTCAAAGATCAGGGCGATCTTGTCGTTGTCTATCATGGCATTACCGGAGAGTGAGAACTTCATCCAGTTGTATATTTTACTGAAGTTTTTAATATGTTCATAGATCTCAGCCTCTTTCATACCGATAGCCACACAGGCACCGACTATGCCACCCATACTCGTACCGATGATCTCGATAGGGTAAAGTCCCTCTTTTTCAAGGTCATGCAGTATGCCAAGATGTGAGATACCAAGAGCACCGCCACCGGAAAGTACCAACGAGAAATCGTTTTGCCGTAGTTTTTCAATCATGGAAGTATTGTAACATATCCATTAGCCATTCTAAGATAAAATATGGGGAACACTAACAAAGGATTGCATATGTCAAATATCGTGATCACTGGCTGCAGTACGGGTATTGGCCTGGAGACAGCCAGGTATCTCAAAGAGAGATACATTACAGTCTATCCGACGGCAAGAGATCCCAAAGATGTGGAGATGCTCAGGTCAATGGGCTTTGAAAATGCCATGCAGCTCGATGTGACCAAACCTGAACAGGTAGAAAGTGTGATCGAAAACGTACTTGCAAAAGAGGGCAGCATCGATGTCTGGTTCAACAATGCAGGATACGGACAGCCTGGAGCGATTGAAGACATACGCACCGATGTGCTCAGAGAGCAGTTCGAGACCAATGTGTTCGGTCTGCATGAGTGTACCCGCCAGATCATACCGGTGATGAAAAAGCAGGGACACGGCAAGATCATCCAGCACAGTTCCGTGCTTGGTCTCATTTCACTCTTTGGCAGAGGAGCGTACAATGCCAGCAAATACGCCATCGAAGGACTGACCGATACGCTTCGGCTCGAACTGCAGGGCACTGAGATTTATGCTGTACTGCTTAATACGGGACCGATCACCAGCCATTTCAGAGAAACGGCCATGCAAAAACTGTGCCAGAATGTCGATATTGAGCATTCAGACCATAAAGAGAAGTACCTTAAGAGTCTGAAGGCAAAGAAAAGTGATGTCCCTTTCAATGAAGAGGCGGTCTCTGTCTCACGTGTGGTGCACAGGATTATATTAGCCCAAAAGCCGAAGCCCAGATACTACATTACCAAGGCTACCTATCTGCTCGGTTTTATGAAACGTTTGCTGAGTACTTCTCTTTTGGATAAACTCCTGCTTAAAACAGGATAACTATTAGGGTAGATATTAACGATTTTAAGCTATAGTATCTCAATTTTTTTTAGGATGAACAATGGACAAGATAAAGATCGGTGTAGTAACGACAAGTGACAGGGCAAGCAAGGGTATCTACGAGGATATCTCCGGGGTAGCCATTATGGATACCATGAAAGAGTATTTACTTAATGAATGCGAGTATGAATACAGGTGTATCCCTGATGAGCAGAGTCTCATCGAGACGACACTTGTGAAATTGTCGCGTGATGAGAACTGTGACCTGATCGTTACTACAGGTGGAACGGGGCCTACAATGCGCGATGTTACTACGGAGGCTACGGAGAATGTCTGCCAGAAACTCCTTCCCGGTTTTGGGGAACAGATGAGGGCGGTCAGTCTGCAGTATGTTCCTACGGCTATACTTTCACGCCAGACTGCAGGTATCTGTAACGGTTCACTTATCATCAATCTTCCGGGAAAACCAAAGTCGATCCGTGAATGCCTGGATGCAGTATTTCCTGCCGTGCCGTACTGTATCGACCTCATTGGCGGTGCATACATGGAAGCGAACGAAGAAGTCATCACTATCTTCAGACCCAAAGCAAAATAGGAACATACTAAACAATATGAATATTGAATTTATCGAAGAAAAGATCAACGAGATCATTGCAGAACTTGAAAAAGAGGTTATGGAGATCGTGACAGATGAGACGATAGACAAGCAGAATACCAATCTCCGTATGAAACCGCTTGCATCGACCAAACAGATACTTGTCAATGCGCTTGACAGTATCAAGATGGTGGACAGGCTCAACAGGGAGGATATGGAAAAATGATCAGATTACTGCTCCTTCTAAATATTACGACACTGTTTCTTTTTGCCGGAGAGAAACTTCCTGTACCTTCATCGGTGATCGTTGGTGGAGCGCTCTTGAGCATTGTCCTGTTTTTCTGGGGTATCTACAAGGCTGTCAGGACACAAAAAACAGTCTATGCACTTGCATTCCTGCCATTCCTCATTTTGATCGTATGGATGTTCGTCAGCTGAAGATATTTGAGCTTCAATTCTACTGTCAAAGATAAACAATATTTTTGACCTATATTAAACATCTGATTATTTTTCATGATATTTCCCAGCCTTGTGGGAATTTTTTGATACTTTTTAACCCGAATGGGTCTATACTTATAAAACAAACCAAACAAAAGGATCAAGAATGAAAAAAACACTCTCACTACTTGCAGCTGTAGCACTTATGGGATCAGCTTCATACGCAAGCGGGCATGGAGCAAAATGGGGATACACAGGTCACAATACACCTGAAACATGGGGGCATCTTTCAGAAAAATACCATATGTGCAGCGAAGGATTGAACCAGTCGCCTATTAATATCACACACTCAATCTCCGATCCCAACCATGCACCGTTGAACCTTGACTATAAAAAAGGTTCCAAAGAGGTGGTCAACAACGGCCATACCATTCAGGTCAATGTAGAAGCCGGAGACAAGCTTGTGGTTGACGGAGACACTTTTGAACTCAAGCAGTTCCACTTCCATTCACCAAGTGAGAACCGCATCAACGGGAAAGCATTCCCGCTCGAAGCACACTTTGTACACCTTGACAAAGACGGGGACATCGCTGTAGTTGCAGTCATGTTCGAAGAGGGAGCCGAAAACAAGGACCTTGCAAAGATCTGGGCAAAGATGCCACAAAAAGCGGGAGAGAAGAATGACTTAAAAATAGCCGATATTGCTGCGAACCTCATTCCTGAAAAACAGCACTATTACAGATTTAACGGTTCTCTGACAACACCTCCGTGTACTGAAGGAGTGAGATGGTTCGTACTTGAAAAACCACTAACGATCTCAAAAAAACAGGTTGAAGCATTCGAGCATGTGATGCATCACCCGAACAACAGACCGATTCAACCGCTTGATGCAAGGGTTGTTGTAGAAGAATAAGCCTATCCCAAATAGATCTCTACTTGCGGGTAGAGGTCATTCCCGCACCCAGCCAGTCCTGCATACCACCGCGGTACCACTTCAACTTTTCTGCCGGATAGCCTATCTTCAGCAGAGCAAAGATCATTTCGGGGGACTGGGTACACCAGGGACCGTTACAAAAAAGCAGCAGGGTTTTGGCTTCAGTAAAATCATATTCTCCATTCGCATCTTTTTTCACTCCAAGATATTTTAGTGCGTATTCAAAATGAAACTCATACTCCTTATGTTTTTTGAAATAGATAAACGGCATATTGACCGCCCCCGGTATCGTCATATAGTCGAACCAGGGTTTCGTACGACTGTCTAGGAGCAGCATATTTTTGTCTTTTTGCATCTCTTTTAGAAAGATGAGGACTTCCAGCTCACCAAAGGTCTCCAGTCCTTCCTCCAGATGCATCGGCAGCAGTTTCCCTTTGGTGTGTACAAAGGTTGATTTGCAGACAGTAGGAACTTTGGGGTTGGCAAAATTCCCCGTCCAAAGCATCTCATTGTTAATAGGCACTTTTTTGCAGATGTCTGGTATCTTTCGTTTTACATGGTAGGTTATCTTTTTCTTGTCTGGCAGAGTGGTCGTTACCTTGACGCCACGATGTTCAATACTCTGCACAAGAGCAAAGAGGGACGTAGCGGCAAAAAGAGGTAGAAGTAAGGGAAAAAATCTCATAATATGCTCCATATAATATTTATTACTTATATAGTAGCATAAAAATAAAGAATTTTGTAAATAGAAAGTGAGTACGCTTATGGCGTACCCAAAGAAGGTTAAACGTCGTGTGCAACCTTGTAGGTCGGGTCATCTTCTTCATAGGTGCAGAACGGTCCGGCTGTTCGCAGCATCTTTTTACAGTCTTCGGAAAGGTGTCTGAGCGTGAGCTTCTTGCCGGCTTTTCTGTACTTCTCTGTCAGTGCATCAATGGCTTCGGCTCCTGAAGAATCCATGACCCGTGCCTTTTTGAAGTCGATGACCACTTCTTCAGGGTCATTTTCAACATCGAACTGTTCATTGAATGAAGTGACCGAACCGAAGAAAAGCGGGCCGTCAAGTTCATAGATCTTTTTATCCCCTTCCATTTTAGTATGGGAAAAGATCTTTGCATGTTTCCAGGCAAAGACAAGCGCGGAAATAATGATACCGGCAATGACTGCAACGGCCAGGTCAAAGAAGATGGTGATGATGGTCACAATCACAAGCACGAAGGCATCGGACTTTGGCATGTGGCTGATACGTTTAATCGAGGAGAACTCGAATGTACCGATACTCACCATGAACATGATCCCGACAAGGACAGCCATAGGAATGGCAGCGATCACATCCGAGAAACTTACTACAAGAATGATCAGCAGAGTTGCTGCAGTAAAGGAGGAAAGTCTCCCAAGACCGCCTGACGTGAAGTTGATAACGGACTGTCCGATCATCGCACAACCTGCCATACCGCCAAAGAGTCCTGACGTAGCGTTTCCGACACCCAATGCGACACACTCTTTGTTCCCGGAGCCTCTTTTCCCTCCCATTTCATCCAGAACGGAGAGGGTAAGAAGGGACTCGATGAGACCAACCAGCGCAACGATAACCGCAGTTGGAAGAATGATCTTCAGTGATTCCAAGCTGAAAAGCAATGACCAGTCCGGCATGGCAAAATGAGGGAAAGAGACATTGGAAAGATCTGCAAGGTCACCTACGGTCCTGGTATCGATATGCCCAAAGTAGACTACAAGTGTGACCACAATGATCGCCACAAGGCCTGCAGGTACGGCTTTACTTACTTTTGGCAGGTACTGCATGGTCGCCATAGTAATGATGATGATAATGTACATGATGTAGTTCTCGGAGAGACTGGCTTTGATAATGTCAATCCAGGAACTGTACTGACCTATATTAGCTGGAGCAAGGAAAGGAAGCTGTGCCAGTGCGATGACTATGGCCAGACCGTTCACGAAACCAAAAAGGGCAGGCTGGGGTACGAGACGAATGAACTTACCCATTCTCAACAGACCAATGGCTACCTGTATAAGTCCTGCAATAATGGAGGTGACCAGTATGTAATGCAATACCATCATAGAAAGTGCTTCCGCATCGAGTTCCGGGTACATATATTTGACCGAAAGGCCGAGTGAGACAAATACCACGGCCACAGAACCCGTAGCACCAGAGATCATACCGGGTTTACCGCCAATGAGCGCTGTAATGAGCCCGATGATGAAGGCTCCGTAAAGGCCGACCACCGGAGAGACACCGGCAATGAACGAGAAGGCGATCGCTTCGGGAACCAATGCTACAGATACAAGCGCACCGGAAAGAATATCATTTTTGATATTCTGTTTTGAGTAGTTTTGAATGTTGAACACATCAAATCCTTACATAAAATAAAAGTGTGGAATTTTAGCATAATAGTATTAGATGTGCCTATTTGAAGAATCATTTGATTTTTTATGAAAATAAGTAGAAAAATTGGCTATAGTTTTCCTACAAAATTAACTTTAGGGCACCTCTAATAACCCTAGATGCTCATAACATCTCTAGCTTTTGTCTAGGCTAGGCACTCTTTTAAAGGCCTAGCCGTAGCTAAGTCGAAAAAGAGTAACGACGCATAGGCAAAAGCTAGTGATGCCCACAGGGTGGGCTTTGCAAACGTAATCTTTCACAAGATACTTACTTCGTCTTAGCTTTGGCTAGGACTTGAAAGCCTCTTGCAAAATCTCACATTTGCAAAACCCATTATGAGTATTTAGGGTTATTAGAGGTGCCCTTTACAAAGGTGCCATATGACAAAACTGTATAAATTCCTGCTGCTCATCACCATCATAGCGCTGGGGACCATCTGGTATCTTGCAGTGAAGAAAGACAACTTTAGAAAAGAGGAGATAACCCATATAGGGCAGAAGCTGAAAGCTGATACCATGCGAGACTGTCTGCACGAAAAGGGGTTCAAAACAGCCGAAGAAGCTGATCCCGCAACCCTTAAAAAGTGCCGGATTCTTGCAGATGAAAAGTGGCAAGAAGCAAAAGACCTTAACGAAAATCTTTAAGCAAACCTGCCATATATCCGCTGGCAAAGGACCACTGCAGGTTATAGCCCCCGCAGGGGCCGTCCAGGTTCATCACCTCACCACAAAAGTACAGGCCGTCCATTTTTCTGCTCTGCATCGTATAGGGGTCTATCTCTTTGAGCGAGACGCCGCCGCGTGTGATCATCGCCATTTTGAACCCGTCATGGCCGTTGACGGTCAGCGGGGTGGAGACAAGAAGCCTGATGAGCCTGTCCCGTGTCTGGCCTTTAAGTTTTCCCAACGCAGTGTTGGTATCGGCTTCTGCGAGTTTGCAGAGTTCGCGACTAACAGATTCGGGAAGCAGGGTGGAAACAATCTCCAAAGTGTTTCTGTGCGGTTTTTTTTCTAACTCCTTTTTGATATGACTGCGAATCTGTTCCTCATTCATCCCTTTGGTCAAGTTCATCAGAACAGGCACTTCCTCATATTTGCTTAAAAGCGGGGTGATCTCGCGGGAAAAATCCAATACGACAGGACCCCTGATACCGCTTTTGGTAAAGATGAGATCCCCCTGGGCTTTCAGTTTTTTATATTTCTTCATATCAACGGTCATAACGACCTTTGCGATGGTGTCGGCCGTACAGTTGGCTACCCATTTCTCCTTGGTTTTCAGAGGCATCATGGCCGGATACACTTCGGTGACCGTATGCCCGATGGATTTCGCAAGCATGTAGCCGTCACCCTCTGCACCCAGTACCGGATAGCCTTTACCTCCGGTTGCGACCACGATATGGTCTGCCTCGAAACTGTCTGTCTCGGTCTCCACGCCAGCAACCTGGCTGTCATCATGTGAGAGTCCCGTCACTTTCTGCGAACAGCGCACCTCTACACCCAACCGCTGCATCTCCTTCTCCATGGCATTGATGATGGTTGATGAACTGTGTGTCACAGGAAAGACCCTGTAGCCGTCAGGGGCATGACTTTCCACACCGATCTCTTTGAAGAAAGCCATCAGTTCTTTGTGGTCAAACGCTTCAAGGGCAGGCATCATGAACTTTCCGTCACGACCGAAACGTGACATGAAGGTCTCGTTGTCCAGAGTGTTAGTCAGGTTGCAGCGTCCACCGCCCGTCGCTTTCAGTTTGGCACCTATCTTGGAGAGTTTTTCAAGCAGTAGGACTTTTTTACCCTTACGTGCAGCAGTAATGGCTACCATCATCCCAGCTGCCCCGGAGCCAATGACAATGAGGTCATACCTCTTTTCTGTACATTTCATGATAGAATACTATCAAAATATGACAAAGAAAGAGATACAGGTATGGTATTTACAACACAGAGCATGCAGGATATCCTTCCCTTGCTCCAAAAAGAGATAGCACAGCACGACAGCGTCTCCTTCTCTGTACTTAACCCCGATCTTGCCGAAGGGTATGCCGGCACTCACATAGAGATAGATGGCGAAACATATATCTATCGCAGCCTTAAAGCCTGGAGTGATCTGGCGGAACTACTATTGTGCAGGCTACTCCTGCCCAAAGAGGGCAGCTACCCGTTTATAACAGTGACATACCAAAAACTGCGAACAGACAGTTCTTTTCACTTGGATACGGCAGGTCCAAAAGCAAAAAAATACGGTGTGGCTTCAGACTTCTTCGCCATCCACAAGATGGAGGAACCGGCTTTTTTCTACTACTATCAACAGGCGCTAAACAATGTACACATAGAAAAAAGAAAGCACATCCTGGACCTGGGTGTGAACCGTGGGGATGAATTTGATGTTATCAGGAATCGGGTAGATGTCAAAACCTACCAGGATATGGAGTTGGTCGGCATCGACCACAGTCAAACAGCCATAGAATATGCAAAGAGGCAGTTTCCCGAAAATAATGTAACGTTCCATGCCGAAGATATCAATCAACTGAACAGTTTGAATGTGGGCAGATTCGATCTGCTCATCAGCATTGGCACACTGCAAAGCCCCGGCATCAACTTCAAACCTTTTTTCATGGAACTGGTCCAAAACCACATTAGGAAGGAGGACTCGGCCCTGATTCTCGGCTTCCCCAACTCCAGATGGATCGGTGGAGAGATGATCTACGGTGCCAAGGCTCCTAACTATGCCATGAACGAGATGAGCCTGCTTTGTAACGATGTGATGTTCACCAAGAAGTACCTTCAGCAGAAAAAATACAGAGTGACCATTACAGGGAAGCATTATCTCTTTTTGACTGCTACGAAAATTGGAGTATGAAAGAAAGACTTATCATAAAAAAGTAGAAATATATTAAAAGTGTAGAGTGTCACTTTACACTTTAAGATTAAAATGACTATACTGTCACAAGTCAATAAAAAGGATTTGTGATGGCATATAAAATGAAAGAACTGATGGCTCTTAGTGATGTGAGCAAATCAACGATACTTTACTACGTCAAAGAAGGACTGCTTCCCGAGCCTTCAAGGCCCAAACCCAATGTACATCTGTATGATGAGTCTTGTGTGCAGATACTCAAATTTATCAAATACCTCCAACACAACTTCTCCTACACAATCTCTGAGATAAAAAGTATATTTGAAGACAACAGATTTGACTTTGATGGCAGTTTTGAGATGATGGTACGTTCGTTGGAGCTTATCTCGGGCACAAAAGACAACCAATGGTACAGCAAAGAAGAGTTTTTGACGCTATTGGATATGGATGAAGAGACGTTAAGGGCATACCAGGTGAAAGGGTACCTGTTCGAACGGGCGAAAGGGTTCTCCTCCAAAGAGGTGGAAGTCGCAAAGGTGCTTCAGCGAGCATATGCTTTAGGCCTGGACTGCTCTCTGCTAGATGCCTATGTGGCCGATGCAAAGGTACTTGCAAAAAAAGAAAATGAGATAGGTTCAAAACTTCTCAAGGATGATAGCAAGTCACATGATGAACGCTATGAACTGCTTTTTGATCTGGTCTTGACCCTCAAACCCTATATCTTCAATATGCACACGGTAGAGACGCATAAAAAAATCATCAAAAAGGAGAGTTAGATGAAACACCTATTTAAAATCTCGGGTTTTACTCCCTACATATTTATCATCCTGCTCAATGCTATGACGGATCTGGGACACAAGATCATCCTGCAAAACACCATTTTTAAAGCCTATGACGGCTCAGAGCTCATCGTCCTTACTGCCATCGTCAACGCGCTTATCCTGCTGCCGTTCATCTTTCTTTTCTCTCCTGCCGGGTTCATCTCTGACAAATATCCGAAAGTGAAGGTTGTAGAGTATGCTTCTGCTGCTGCCATAGGCATCACGACGCTTATACTTCTTTCTTATTATATGGGTTGGTTTTGGGCAGCCTTTGGACTAACATTTATACTTGCGGCACAGTCAGCCATTTATTCCCCTGCCAAATACGGTCTTATCAAAGAGATGACGGGCAATGAAAACCTGGCGCCCGCCAATGCATTGGTACAGTCTGTAACTATTGTGTCTATCTTGGCAGGTGCGGTCATCTACTCTGTTTTCTTTGAGTCTCTTTTGCAGGACAGAAGTGTGATACCTTCTGAAATTTTAACCTATATCGCGCCGGTTGGGTATATGCTCATTGGAGCAAGCATCCTTGAATATATACTGGCTCGCCGATTGGTCAAAAAAGTGAAACCTGTCGCTATAGATGAGAGTATGGCCTTCGAGCCCCAAGCGTACAAAGATCTGCATTATCTAAAAGAAAATCTTTCTATAATCAGGCAAAACAGTGCAGTATGGTTGAGTATTTTGGGTCTAAGTATTATCTGGGGTGTTTCACAGGTGGTACTTGCTATCTTTGGAGAGTATCTTAAGGCAACACTGGGCGTAACAGATACAGTGACGGCACAAGGACTGTTGGCACTCTCCGGGCTTGGGATGATAGCAGGCTCCATGGTGGTAGGGCGTGTGAGTAGAAACTACATTGAAACAGGTATCATCCCGCTAGGGGCGCTGGGTGTGACTGTGATGCTTTTTATGATGCCGACACTCTCCTCACTATGGACATTGGGAAGTGCACTGTTCCTATTTGGGTTTTCTGCAGGACTGTTTGTCGTACCCCTTAATGCCATCATCCAGTTTGCCGCCCCGTCGCCTATCCTGGGAAAAGTACTTGCGGGAAACAACTTTATGCAAAATGTGAGTATGTTCGGCTTTCTCATTCTTACGGCACTGTTTGGCTACTTCAATTTAGATGCAGTAGGGTTGTTCTATATTATTGCAACGGTTTCGCTACTGGGGATGGGATATACATTTATCAAGCTCCCTCAGTCACTCGTTCGGTATGTTGTACGTATGATCATAGGGTTTAAGTACCGTTTGCATGTAGATGGACTCCGAAATATACCTGCCGATAAAGGCGTACTCCTTTTGGGAAACCATGTCTCTTTCCTGGACTGGGCGATCCTCCAGATGGCATACCCCAAACAGATACGTTTTGTGATGGAGAGAAGCTATTATGATAAATGGTACCTGAAGCCGTTTCTGGATTTCTTCGGGGTGATACCCATCTCAAGTCGTGGAAGCAAAGGTGCCTTGGCTTTGGTGACCGCAGCACTCAACAGAGGTGAGACTGTGGCGCTGTTTCCTGAAGGGCATCTGTCCCGTAATGGACACCTGGGTACTTTTCAAAGAGGTTTTGAAGTGGCGGCCAAAGATGCCGAAGATGCTGTCATCATACCTTTTTATCTAAGAGGGTTGTGGGAAGACAACTTTTCATATGCTTCCAACAAAATGAAACGCAACACAAATAAAGACATCTCTGTCACATTTGGAGAGGAGTTGAATGTGCATAGTGGTGCAAGTGAGGTCAAAAAAGCTGTGTTTGATCTCTCCGTGAAGAGTTGGAAAACCTATACACAGACGCTGCCTTCATTGCAAAAAGCATGGATAAGGGCTGCAAAAGAGCAGGGTGGCAAACTCTGTATTGCTGATTCTACTGGCGTAGAGGTAAATGGTGACAGGTTTGTCACAGGCACGCTGATGATCGCTTCTGCCCTCAAACCCATACTCAAAGAGAGTCAAAACATTGGGCTGTTGTTACCTACTTCAGTAGCCGGATCCATGGCAAATATGGCAATTTTAACACTTGGCAAAACGATTGTAAATCTAAACTACTCAAGTGGTGAAGCATCACTACTTCATGCGCTAAAGATCGCCAACATCACAAAAGTGGTAGCCTCAAAACAGTTTGTCACAAAACTCAAAGCCAAAGGATTTGACTTGGGTGAAGTACTCTCAAAAGTGGAAGTCATTTACCTTGAAGATATCAAAGCGAAGATGGGTAAAGTCAAAGGAGTGTTTACTTTGGGACTTGTCAAACTTTTACCTGCGTGCTTACTGAGCCTGTTCTATATCAAAGATGCAGACTTGGAAGAGACAGCTGCAATACTTTTCTCAAGTGGCAGTGAAGGTACACCAAAAGGCATAGAACTTAGCCATAAAAATATGATGGGGAACATCAAGCAGGCCATTACGCTCATCAATCCTAAAGATGATGATGTCATGTTGGGGACCTTGCCTATTTTCCATTCGTTCGGGCTCACCGTAACGACACTCCTGCCGCTGATAGAAGGCTTACCTGTAGTGTGCCATCCTGACCCGACGGATGGATTTGGCATAGGGAAGATGGCTGCGAAGTATGAAGCGACGATGCTTTTTGCGACAGCTACCTTCTTCAGACTTTATACACGTAACAAGAAGCTGCATCCTTTGATGTTTAAAGATCTTCGTATGGTCATAGCAGGAGCAGAAAAACTCCCCCAAGAGATACGAGACGAGTTTAAAAAGAAATTCGGACATGACATTTACGAAGGTTACGGTGCTACAGAAACTACACCTGTAGCCTCCATAAACATACCGGACGTACTCATGCAGGATTCTTGGAAACCTCAGATAGGTCACAAGATAGGTACGGTAGGACTGCCTGTACCTGGATCAAGTTTCAAGATAGTCGATCCTGAGAGTTTCGAAGAGCTTCCAACAGGAGAAGAGGGCATGATACTCATAGGGGGTACACAGATCATGAAAGGCTACATCGGAGACCCTGAAAAGACAGCCTCTGTCATCAAAGAGATCGATGGCATTCGTTGGTACGTCACCGGAGACAAAGGACGCATAGATGAAGATGGTTTCCTCACCATAGTTGATCGCTACAGCCGCTTTGCCAAAGTAGCCGGCGAGATGGTAAGCCTCGGTCTTGTAGAGTTTGAAATAGCAACTGTGTTAGGCGAAAATGACCAAATAGCAGTTGCTGCATTGCCAGATGCCAAAAAGGGTGAAAAGCTTGTGCTTCTTCTTGAAGGAGAGATGGAAATAGAGACACTCAAAGAGAAGATAAAATCACTGGAAATGAACCCTCTTTTTGTGCCTGGCGAGTACTATAAAGTAGAAGAGCTACCAAAACTTGGGACAGGAAAGGCTGACTTTAAAGGAGCTAAGAGCTTGGCTCAAAAGATGAGTGAAAACCGGAAGGGATAACAAATGAACACATCAGCATTTTGGATTATCGTATTAGGCCTTTGGATATTTACACTTCAAAACAGAGTCAAACACTTGGAAAAAATAGTATCCAGACTATTGGACAAAGATACAAAACCTGTAGCTCAAACTCTGACTGTTGAACAGCAAGCAGTCAAACCTGAAACGAAACCCGTTGAATCGGAGGATCAGGCAGAAGAGGAGCCGGAATATGTCAGTGCAGTCTCACAACTGGAAATGGCACATGAATCACCTAAACCAACAAGGGATACTGCTCCTAAAGAAGCGTATGTGCATACCGAACCCTCATGGCTTATGCAAATGCTCAGTAACTACTTTACCGGCGGCAATCTGCTTGTGCGCATAGGAGGAGTGATACTCTTTTTTGGTTTGGCATTTTTGGTCAAATATGCCGCAGAACACAGTGTGATAAGCATAGAGATGCGTTTATGGGGTATTGCCCTGATTGCCGTGGCATTGATAGTGACGGGCTGGAGACTGCGTGACAGAGAAGGTGCCTACGGACAGATACTCCAGGGACTTGGCGTGGCGATACTCTATCTGCTCATCTACGGGGCATCGAAGTTTTATGGCTTACTCTCTTTGGAAATGGCATTTGTTTTAATGCTTGGTGTAGTAGTATTAGGCTCGATTTTGGCCGTGATGGAAGATTCCCTGCCGTTGGCACTTTTTGCAACGGCAGGCGGTTTTCTGGTACCCATCCTGACTTCAAGCGGAGATGGTTCTCATATCATGCTGTTTTCCTACTATGCTTTCTTAAACCTTGGTCTGTTCATCGTCGCATGGTTCCGTTCATGGCGTGTGTTAAATGTGGTTGGTTTCCTTTTTACCTTTGTCATCGCAACGGTGTGGGGTGTTTTACGTTACAAGTCAGAACTTTTTACTACGACTGAACCGTTTCTGATACTGTATTTCTTTATGTATTTGTGTATTTCTGTTTTGTTTACCATCAAACATCCATTTGAGCCTAAAAATCTTGTAGATGGAACATTGGTCTTTGGCTTACCGATGATAGCATTTCCTTTACAGATAAGTTTGGTACACGATTTTTCCTATGCAGAAGCTTACAGTGCACTCTTTTTGGGTCTGCTTTACCTGGCACTTTGGTTTTGGCTGAAAAACAAAGAACGTACTTTGCTTTTAGCGCAGTCGTTTCTGGCACTCAGTGTGGTCTTTTTTACCATAGCCATACCGTACATTTTTGATGCAGATGTCTCTGCTGCACTCTGGTCACTTGAGAGTACCGGTATTATCTGGATAGCACTGAAACAGTCTCGTCCTTTAACACGTTACTTTGGTATGGCTCTACTGTTTGTTGCTCTTTTTGTCTATCCGGATTCTGTAGGATATTACAATAGTCTGACTCTGGCGGAATATCTGGGTTATCTTATCATCATCACAGCCACATTCATCGCGGCGTATTTGCTAGATACACATAAACATGTACTTCCTGCACTTGATGTATTTATCGCTAAAGTCTATTTGTTTTTTGCCATATTGTTCTGGTTTACGGGGACATTGAATATTTTACCGCGTATATACGCTTTTGTAGCAGGACAGGACATTCTGTTTACACTTATCGCAGGCACCTTGCTTTTGGTTGCTGTGACGATGAAAGTACAGTGGCAATTACTTGTAAAGACTCTTCAGGGCTTTCTTTTTCTGGGGATGCTTGTCTTTTTTTTACAGGCGGGAGGTATCATCAGACTGCTTTATGTGCATCCTTTTGTAGATTTGGGAGCCGTACTTTATGGTATCTTTTTACTCTTGCACTTTTTACTGCTTTATCTCTACCGAAAAGAATGGCAGTGGGCCAAGGCTATTCATGTCGCAGGGCTCTGGTTCTTTGTTCTTGTTGTTAGTTTGGAATTGCATTATCATATAGAAAATCTTTACCATCAACAGAGTGATTCGCTTATGGCTTTGGCATGTGTGCCTCTTGTAGTTTCTTTTTTACTCATGCTTCCCAAACAGTATAGAGGTTGGCTGGAAGAACAAAGGGAAGCGTACCAGATGTTGGGTGCAGGCGGTCTATTGACGGCTTTGGGGGTATGGCAGCTACGTACTTTTTCAGTGGTGCCTGTGGGGAATGCATTGCCTGTATTCAACCTGCTTGACATCATACAGATAATGGTCTTGGCTATGATGGGTTACTGGGGATATCGTCAAAAAAACTTATTGTCCAAAGAGGCAGGGAATACGCTCTATGGTGCAGTAGCGATAATGGGAATTCTATTGATCACTGTCATTTTCGCAAGAGCGGTACACCACTCTCAAGGTATAGCATACAATATGCATGCATTATGGGATAGTGACTACTTCCAAACAGGACTGTCATTACTTTGGAGCATGATAGCCATTGTTTTAATGGTACTTTCCAAACGTTATGGGCAAAAAATACTTTGGCTGGGAGGTTTTGGGCTACTCATCGTTGTGGTACTCAAACTCTTCTTTGTAGAACTTGCACACTCCGGAACCATTGAACGCATTGTCTCTTTTATCGTGGTGGGAACATTGCTTTTGCTCATAGGATACTTTGTGCCGATGCCGCCAGGTGAAACCGAACATGATGAGACATAAAACGATAATTTACAGCACACTGGGTATCATATAGTTTTATCTGTGGTTAACCTATCTTTACTATAATCGAAAAATAAAAAACAAGGACAAAAGTATGAAACTAAGTTTATTTGCAGCATCTTTGCTGATCGCCACTTCAACTATGGCAGCCGATACGGCACAGACACCAAATGTTAAACTCGAAGGTGTCAAATACATCAAAATGCTGGGCGGTGCCCTCAAATCACAGCTTCAGGCCAAAATGAAAGAGGACAAAACAGGATTGACCGCGCTTGCCTTCTGTACAGGCAGTGCGAACGATATCACCAATGAAGTGAACAAGAAACTTCCTCCTTATGCAAAAGTAAGAAGAACGTCCCTCAAAGTAAGAAACGGCAAAGTCAATACACCCGATGCCACAGACCGGAAGGTTATGGAGGAATATGTTGCATCCATCCAGGCCAAAAAATTCAGCCCGAAAGATATCAAGGTAGTGGAAGAGGGCGATGTAACAAGAGTCTATAAACCTCTCGTTGCCAAAGCTGTCTGCCTCAAGTGCCACGGCACCGATCTTTCTCCCAAGATCTCTGAAGCCATCAAGACCGCTTATCCGAACGACAAAGCGACAGGTTTCAAAGAGGGTGATCTCAGAGGTGTGATCATCGCGGAGATCAAGAAACACTGATCGCACACCACTCGCAATACAAAACGATTTTTCCCCTTAAAAAGAGCAGGATATCATGTCCTCTCTATTGCCTGAAATCAACAAGTAGGGGAACGCTTTACTAAAGAAACTTTTCATCATAGATGAAACCGTATTTACTAGTTTTGTCCGTATATTGGCTTATTTCTGCCTAAAAGGACATAAGAACTTTACGATCTTAGAGTTTCTAAAGAGAAACTACTGACAATATGGCAAATTGCTACCTTTCTTGAAATAGCAGGATATTTTTTGTATACTCCTAACATAAATAAAGGGATATACTTTCCCCCTAATAAATAGTTATCTGAAAAAATTTGAAGGAAAATTATGACAGTGAAAGAAGCAATTCTAAAAAGCTTAGAAGATTTAAAAAAAATAGTTACTCATAAAGATGTTCTTAATCATATAACTTCAAAAAAATATTATGATTTTAGTAAAGGAAAAACACCAGAAGCGACGATATCAGCCTTGCTTGGTGACTTTATTAGAAATAATGACTCTAGGGTCAAGAGAATAAAAGGAGAAGGTGGGACCTATTTATATTATCTTGCAAAATATGAACAAGAATTAGATATTGAAAACCTTCAAAATGAGGTATCCGAAAAGAAAAAAAACATAAAACCTTCATTAACATATAAAGAAAGAGATTTGCATAAATTATTAAGTAGCTATTTGAAAAATCAGAATATCTATTCAAAAACTATTTTTCACGAACAATCAAAAAATAATAGTGATAAGAACCAAAAATGGATTCATCCAGATATGATTGGTATCAAGTTTTTAAACTTATCCTCAAAAGTAAATCAAGCTTTTATGAAAATCCTCAATAAAGGTGATACATTTAAAATAACTTCGTATGAACTAAAAAAAGAAATTAACACAGACTATGAATTAAAACAAGCATATTTTCAGGCTGTCTCAAATTCTAGTTGGGCAAATTATGGATATTTAGTAGCTTTTGAAATCAGCGATAGTCTTATAGATGAAATGGAACGATTAAATCAATCTTTTGGAATAGGTATAATTGAATTAAACTCAAATCCATATAAAAGCAAAATTTTATATCAATCAAAGCTAAAAGAACTAGATTTTAAAACTATTGATAAGTTATGTAAAATCAATAAAGAATTTGAAAAGTTTATCGAAAATACTGAAAAAATACTGTCTGTTGAAGATAGATATTATAATTCAGTTGAAAAGGAATTTGATGATTTTAGTGATTCATATTTTAAAAATGATTCAGAGATTGAAGAATATTGCAATGAAAAGAAAATTCCTTTCGATAATATAGATAACAAAAACTTTGGAGAGAAATAGTTATCCCCCTACAGGCACAACCATTTCTCAAGTCAAACGTTACTCTATTTCCCGCAATTGCCTGTCATGCCAGCGGGCGAGCAGAAGCAGGGCAGTTATGCCGCCGATAAGTGCATACATCATATCTGACTGTGTATCCCAGATATATCCCTGCGTGCCCAAAAATGCTTCTGCATCATCGCCCGTTGCCAGGGCAACCCACCACTCGACCAGTTCATAAAAAGCGGAAAACGCCAGGACGATACTGAGAACGATGTAGTTCAGCCAGATACGTGACCCGTGAACGATCTCTTTTCTTATCAGTATCTCTCTGGCAAGGATTGCAGGTTCGAACCCCTGCATGAAATGTCCGACTTTGTCGTAATTGTTCCTGCTCTGATGCAGCACTTCCCTGATCCAGTCAAAAAGAGGTACTTCCGCATAGGTATAGTGACCACCGACCATTAAGATGATCATATGTACTAATATCAATGTATAGAGCAGGGGTGTAAGTGGGAACTTTTTATAAGTTACTACGATCAATATGAAGCCGATCAGTGCAGGGAATACTTCCAGAAACCAGGTGAACTGGTCTTTAGGGTTGATAGCCGACCAAACCAAAGCGATAAAAAAGATACCCAGCCATAAATATTTCATACTATTTCACCGCAGTCATTAAAAAGACGGTAAAGTCACGGTACGGTTTGCTGATCGTATTGGCCAGATCAAAGCGGATATCTTTAAATCCGGCCTCTTTAGCGATCTTTTCGAGTGCCTGTCTGTCAAACCCGTGATGGAAGACACCGGTGTTGTCACTGTGGAAGCTGCCATCTTCACTGTCAAGATCGGCAATGGCAATGAAGCCTCCCTCATTAAGCATGTCGTAGAACTTGGAGAAGAGGGCCTTTTGATCTTCAACATGATGAATGGTCATGGAGGAGATGATACCGTCAAATTTTCTTTCGAGCGTATCGATACTGAGGTCCTTTTCAACCACTTCGGTCTCACAGCCGAACTCGTCACACTTTTTTGTGAACTCAAGAAGCATAGAAGGGGAATTGTCTACCGCTACGATCCTGCCTACATGAGGTGCAACAAAGTAACTCAACAATCCTGTTCCTGCACCAAAGTCCATGATCTCTACAGAAGGGGTGAGTTCTATATTCTTTAGTATTAAATCTGCAATGCCTTTGGCATTCTGTACTCTTTTCGAGTTCATATCCCATGATTTTGACTTGTGTTCAAAGTGATCTACTTTATTTTTCATTTTAATATTCCTTAATATAATAATATCTGTAACTTTTAATATTATTTAGTATTTATCTAAAAAAGCGTCTCTTGTTTCTCTATTTTAATATTATCCCAGAAGAAATCAACATGTTTTTCAAATAAAGAGACAACTGAAGAGGTCGATTTTTTATCTAATTTTAGCAAAGAAACCTGCATCTGATAGAAGAACAGGGGAGAAAAGAACTCATTTGCCAGCAAAAGGGGGTCTGAGGACTTAATCATCCCATCCTGCATCATTGCAAAGAAGAAACCGGAGAGCTTTTTGACGTTCTCCTGGTAGAAATGCTCGTTGTATATCTCCCGTATTCGCTCGTTACGGTAGATCTCCTGCATCAAAAGCTTTAAAAGCGCCTCATTTTGGCTGTCAAAGCCAATAAGCTTGAAGGTAGTGGCAAGGTTCATTAGAAGTGATTTCCCCTGTTTATGGAGCTCCTGGCCCTCTTTATCGTCAAATAATGTGACGATGGCTGACGAGGTCAGGTTGCTTATAAGTGTTTCCAGTATCTCGTCTTTGTTCTTGAAGTGGTTATAGAGCGCGCTCTGCTTCACTCCCATCGCCCCTGCTATATCTCTTACCGTTGTTGCCTTATACCCTTTGGATGAAAAGAGTTTCAGGGCATTCTTCAATATTTTCTCTTTAGTTTTAGCCCCTTTGGATAGGGGAGTTTTAACGCTCTGCTCGTTCATTGCGGCTCCTTTAACGATATTATAATGAACATTTGTTCATAAGTCAAGAGTAGAGTACGAATGTAAGTGAACATTTGTTCTTTTATGTTATTTAAGATATTATTCCTTATGAACATTTGTTCATTTATTTGCACTCATTAATAATTCTTTATGAACATTTGTTCTTTAAATGGTGTCTGCTGCCCAGAAATACGCTATCTATTGAGATCGGTACTGTAACTATACAGATATCGTTAGAGGAAGGGGTAATTATTATATTTATTAGTATTATATTATTCTAGATTTTGATCCTTCTTTGCATGCCAGAATAAGGGAATAATAATATTAAATAGTATAAAATTTATTACTTTACTGTTGTTCTTGATTGAATTTTTAATATACATGGATGACGTACCCCATATCGAAAATTACATTTACTCAAAAAAAGACAAACACTGAATAATTGAAAAAATGATTAAAACAAATTTATTACTTGTGACAAAAAATTTCAGATGGATTATTGTTGGTACTGAAAAATGCTCAGAATAGAAATTTTAAATTTTTTTATATTTAATAAAAGATGGTCCGAATACAAATTAATCTGAATAGTGCCACTGGAAAGATGTTTATACATGAAGTCATTCGAAAAATACAAAATAGGTTAGGTTTTATCTATTATTGAAGTTATTTTTATATTTTAGTCAAATAGTACTTTTTAAATTCACTTTTCCCTTTACACATTTATGCCTAGAAGTAGAGAGTTGCTTTTTTAATAGAATTTATATTATGTTAATCAATAGAGATTTTATTACTATGCTTAAGAATAATTTTATAGACTTTAACATATCTGCATAAATAAATGGTATCCTACAAAACAATATGAACTGTAGTTCCACTATCTAACACAGAAGTTATTTTCATCTCTCCACTATGGAGTTCTACACGAAGATGAAATATTTATACTCACTATCTTAACAACTGATGCTTGTAGAGGTAACTCGCACTCTGATAATAGCTGACCGTATCGTCTACATCTGCTTCGGATGGTTTTTCTTCAGTATACGCCACACTATAGAGTGTCTGTTTCTTCACTTTGTAATTCTGTACCGTTTTGTCCGGCGATAGCACGGTCAGAGTGTTGTTTCTGAAAAGCCCCAGTTTTTGGTAGTTGCCTAGGAATGCCCTTTCCTTGTGGTCCGGCTTTAAAATATCATCTCCATAAAATTTGGCCTCATAATTCTGTCCGAGGATCCCCAAAAGCGTAGGTACAATATCTACCTGCGAAGCAAGCTTGCTGACAACTTTCGGCTTGATGAGTTTTGGTGCATAGATGAAAAGCGGTATCTTGTAGCGCCATACCGGTAGTGCTGTTTTGCCCGCACTCCCACCGTTATGGTCCGCAACGACTACGAAGATCGTATTGTCAAACCATGGTTTTTTGGATGCCTCTTTGAAAAATTTATCAATGGCATAATCGGTGTATTTTACCCCGCCGCTGCGTCCTGTATGGGAAGGAATGTCGATCTTTCCATCAGGATAGGTATAGGGTCTGTGGTTGGAGGTGGTCATGACAAAACTGAAAAAAGGTTTCTGTTTCGCAAAAGATTTGTCTGCCTCTTTGCTGACCTTGTTCAGAAGATCTTCATCACAGACACCCCATACATTGGAGAATGTCACTTCATCATCCTTGAAATCAAATCTGTCCACCACTTCAAACCCGTTATTGGAAAAAAAGTAGTTCATATTGTCAAAGTAACCGTGACCAGCATAGATAAATTTATTTTCATAGCCCAGGTTTTGAAAGACAAAACCTGCAGAGTTCATGTGCTGGCAATCGGGTCTTTTAACAATACTTCTGCCCGGTGTCGGTGGCAGAGAGAGCGTGACCGCTTCCATACCCCTGACTGTTCTTGTACCTGTCGCATACAGATTGTTAAAAAAGAGTGATTTTTTCGCCAACTCATCCAGGTGCGGGGTCAGCCCTCTTTTGTCACCAAACGCACCAAGATATTCCGCACTGAGACTCTCCACCATGATCAGGACGATATTGTAACGATGTGCTGGTCCATTATTGTTAACCACTCTGGTAATATCATGTATATCGTTCGTTTTAAAGGTCGCATTCTCTCTTTGTAGAAGAATATGCAATCGTCTGAACACACTTTCATTATCCAGTGTTTTGTAAAATTCATCATAGTCCAGTTCATTGTGTCTAAAGGCACTGAAAAGTGAATAGAAACCATTCTTCGCCAACTCCTGGTCGAACTTGTTCGGAACATTTTCTGTCAGAGTCTGCTTGTCCAGGAATACAAAGAAAAGCAGCGGCAGCGCAAGGTAAATACTTCCTATCTTCAGTCGTTGTGAAAACGGCATGTCACATTGAAATGCCGCCTTGTGCAGATCACTCTTTTTATGGTTGACATAGAAGATCCCTCCCGTAATGAACAGAATGATCATCACAAGAAGCGGTATAGGGTAGGATTCCAGAATATTATGTATCACTTCATGTGTATAGACCAGATAATCCACCGCGATAAAGTTAAAACGTTTCCCGAATTCTTCCCAGAAAAAATATTCACTGAAACCATTGAACACCACCGTATAGATCACAGCAAAATAGATCAGCAGACTGATGATCTTGTGAAGGGTTGAGTTGAAGATCTTCCGGGGCACGATAATAAGATAGATAACAAATGGTATCAGATAGTAGGAAACAGCTACGAAATCATAGAACACCCCTATGGAAAAGACTTTTATCAGCTCAACAATACCCGTATCTGCCTGATCATAGGTCATTGCCAGTAACACGATCCTTGTAATGAAACTTACAAAAATGAAAATAGCAATGAAGTTGGCTGCAAACCTGAACCTTCCTTTATTCATCTGATAGACTCCTGCCGTTAGTTTTTCCCACACTATATATAATACTCTGAAAATGAAAATCTTATTCATTTTATCTTGACATTATACAATGTAAATCACAAATTCTGGGGTGAATTTGGTACTTTTGGGTGGTCTTTCCGGTTTTATGTTGGATGGTCTCTTTTTTCTCATCCCGGGGTTTGGCCCGCTGATTGCTACAGACCCTCTCACAGCTTCACTATTCTGACCTTGTCGGCAATGCCATGGTTGGGGAGGCGCTTTTACTGCTCTTGGTGCTGCACGTGTAGACCGGGGATTTGCTGAAGAGGACGCCATCAAATATGAGAACTTTGAAAAAGAAAACAAAATTCTTGTGATCGTCAGAGGAGAAACTGAAAAGGCCAATAAGGCAAAAGAGATTCTTGAAGGCCTCAACATAGGTACCATCAAACTACATTAATAATATAGGTTCCGGGACCGATTGGACTCTATCCGATCAGTTTACTGTTGAGTTTGGCAATCACATGTAAATGATTTAACATGTTTTTGTCCAAAGAGGTTTTTTTGATCTTCGATGCCATACTGACCAGGTAGTCGTATGAGTCCAGTTGTATCTCTTTTCTGTGCAACGCCATGGTACTGAGATGTTCCATAATCTCATCATGCGGCAGGACAGAGCTAAGGTTTTCAACCATCTGTGTTAAATGTTCTTCATCATTACCTACCGAAGCAGCAGCGATCTCTTCGGCAGCATCTTCATCCAGCCCTCTTTTATGAAGGATGGATGCAATGCTGTTGGAGAGTTTTTTGGCTGAGTTAAATCTTGTCTGTATGTTGTTCTGAAACTCTACTGCGAGCAGAGGGTTCAGGGCCAATACAGAAACAAGTATTGTTACACCTATGAAATTATGTCTGTTCATGCTATCTCTCCAAGATTTATTTATTGTTTAATTAATGTGTCTGGATCTTACCGGCGCCCTGCTTCATTCCCATACCGCATTTTCCACCGCCGCATTTCATTTTCATACCTTTGCCCTGACCCATTCTTTTTTTCATCATTTTACCTTGCATGCCATGCGTCTTATTTTTGTTAGCAAGCAGGAAAAGGAGCTGGTCTTTGGTCAAAATATCTTTGGTCTTTTCAATGCAGTTCAGGTGTACCATCGTAGCTTCCGCTTCCAATGAAGCCAGTTTATCCACTTTTTCTTTAAGGTCAGCAGCCTTTGTACCCGATGTACTTGCCTGTACGATCTCTTTCTTAAGTGCTATGACTTCAGGTTTTAGTCTCTTGACGGTGCCCATGGTCTCTTTTCTGACCGCTGTCAGTTTTTCTTTCTGCTCAGCAGTCAGTGCGAATGCAGCATTATCCCAGTTTCTCATGACATCCTTAGTCAAATGGGGAAGTCCATGCTTGATGAGGAAAGGAGAGTTCATCATCATCTTTCTTTTCATCATTTTCTTTTTCATCTGCATTTTTCCACCACATTTCATCTGAGCCCCTTGCCCCTGTCCGCCCATCATTCCGGCATTTGGTGCTGCAAGGAGCATAGAGAGTGTTGCAATTGATGCGAGTGCTATTTTTTTCATTTTATTTTCCTTTAATTTACTGTCAGACAATTCTACTTGTCTATAGTAAACAGTATGTTAATACTATTTCTCAATACCATTTTCAGCAGATATATCTGGACAATTCTCTTTTCCCTGATATATGGTCAGTGCCGGATAAGCGAAATCCAAATCATGTTTCTTGAGTATCTCGGCAATCTTGTACATCACGTCCTCTTTGACCGAAAGCCACTCCTGCCAGACAACGGAACGGGAAAAACAGTAGACCAGAATATTGATGCTTGAGTCTGCAAATTCATCCATATAGACAAGCGTGGTCCGCTTCACACCTTTGAAATCTTCGGCCGATATGATCTTGGGTTGACGGTAGTAGGATTGGAATTTTGTTCTTTCATTGGCTATACCGGGATGTTCTTTCAACATTATGCGTATATCTTCTACTGCCTGCCTGATATCGTCAAAGTCCGATTCATAACTCACACCGATCTTCATTTTGATACGTCTTCCGACACTCCTGCGGCTCCAGTTTTTAATACCTTCGTTCACCAGCTTAAAGTTGGGAATTGAGATAAGTGCATTGTCGAAGGTACGTATGGTCGTTGCCCGAAGCCCTATTTCAACGACCGTCCCGTCCATTTTGTCTATCTCTATCCAGTCACCCTGCTGAAAAAGGTCACCGGCGAGAATGGAGATGGAACCGAATATATTGGCGATACTGTCCTTGGCCGCGAACGCTACGGCAAAACCACCGATACCCAGACCTGAGAGTACTGCGGTGAGATCAACTCCCAGGATATAAAGTATGAGAATAAAAGCGATCGTTATGATAAGTATATTGGTACTTTTGATGATCAGATTGATCACTTCTTTTTTGAGGTATTTGTTGCTTTGGATCCTTTCAAGTTTCATATGGACAAGAAAGTTACTGCTGCGATATATGAGGATCGTGAACAGTATGATGTAAAGCACGGCAAAAATCTTGCTTATTAGTACGCTTTTTGTATCGACACCCAAAAAGACAACAAAAATCACCTGAATAATGAAGAGTGTGACAATAAGATTGAGGAGTTTTACCAAATGACTGTTGATATAGTCCCTGTCCTCTTCTTTGACCTGATACTTTTTCAATATCAGATTCATGATCAAGTAAATGATCTTCTGTACCAGGAGTATGAAGAGTATAACAACGATAACTACCGTCAGTTTGCTGCTGTCGAGATTCAGCGGTACAAGATAGGGATTCAGTTTCTGTCCAATAGTGGATTGATTTACCTTGCTTGCAAAGGCGAAAAGTTTCGCTTCTGAAAGCCTCGCTGTACGGTAAATGTTTAGACGGTTTTCCACAAGTTTGGCACTGAACGTCCTGCTGACGGCTTCGAGGAGATTATTACGTTCAACGGACTTTCGTATCTCTTTAATAATACTTCCTTTTTTATCACTGCTTTTGACTATCTCATATACCTCTTTATCCAAAGGCTTGTATTCTGAAAAATGCTTCAGTAGTATCTCGTCGACCTTGTCCTCGTAAAACGCTTTGGATTTATTGTCCGTGTTCCGTAGTACGTCATTGAGGATATTCCTGATCAGATCTCTGATCATATATTCATGCAGAATGGCTTCATCTCTCAGTACAGCTGTCTTATTACCACGCTGCATATTGCGGTTCAGCCGAAGCTTGAGTTTGCTGATCTGCGTACGGTAGGGATTGGATGCCTGCAGATTCTCTTTTTTATTGGTGGCATACTGCAGAAAGAAACTCTGGTACTCTCTGTCCTGCTCTTTTTTTATTTCTGTTCTCTCATCTTTCGTCAGGTTCTGTTCGAGTAGTTGTTTTTCAACTTTCATCTGCTGGTCAAGAAAAGCATCGAGTCTTGTATTTGCCAAGAGGATCGATGTAAAGAGAATGGTTAAAACAAGTAATTTTTTCAAATAATATCCTTTAGGGAACCTCTAAAAATAGGTGATTGTAGGTATTACCTATTATTAGAGGTTCCCTTTATACTAATCTAATAATATCACATAAAACGCTAAACAACAGAAGAATGGTTATGGAGCAAACAGTTCCCAAAAATCACCGAATTCACTTTCAAATTTCTTCAGCCTTAGCTCAAGGCTCTCTTTGATGACCTGACTTTTACACAGAAAGAAAAAAATCCGTGGGGAATACGGTTTATGTTTGATAGCCAGCACATGATGATATTCTTTCTTCAGATCATGAAGCAGGGTTCGTATCTGCTCATGATGCGTAAAACAGCGTCCCAGATGCTGGTAGACAATGCACACTTCAAGATACGGCAGTCTGTAAAAGTAGCTGATCTCGTCGGCAAAAATATATTTATGCGGGTAGACCTTCTGCGTATAGTGAGAAGAGAGTGTCAGGAATTCAAAGGCATGCTCTGCCCTTTTGCATTTGAGTGCCATACCGTTATCGGGTGCGACAGCGACTATCTGTGACTTGCTTGAGAATGTCAATGCTCTGTTGAGCCACAAATAGCGGTCTTCAAGCGCTTTGGGTACTTTATCATAGAAAAAACGGGCATGTTTCAACAACTTGAGCTTTTCAAGTTCCACTACCTCACGTTTGTTACGCATGAGAATACCCATCAGTGACTCCTCCAGATACTCGTCACTGCCCATCATTCTTTCAAAATAGTCGATATGCTTTCCGTCATTGTTCATTTCACCCTCACCTTCATGCAGAAACCATATCTGAGAAAGCATTTTTCCTGACATCGGGCTCTCATTATGATCAAAAAGATACCGGAAAAGCTGGAATTTCCCGAAATCGCCTACATCTGCTACATAACGGTCCTGCATCCTTAGGCTCCTTTCTCTGGAATAATCACTATTATTATACCATTAAGATATGATAGCATTAGAAAAAACATTCAGGAGTACACAAATGCAGTACAGATATATAGGAAGAACAGGGCTTCGTGTCTCCCCTATCTGCATGGGGACGATGACCTTCGGTACACAGTGTGACAAAAAAGAAGCCTTCAGGATTATGGACAAAGCTTATGATCACGGGGTGAATTTTTATGATACGGCAGAACTTTATCCTGTCCCTCCGGAAGCGGATCTGGCGGGCATCACGGAGCAGTGGGTGGGAGAATGGATACAGACGAAGCCCCGAGATTCTATCATTCTGGCTACCAAGGTCGCCGGTGCTGCCAGTGGGTGGTTTGTTCCCCCTATTCGTCACGGATTGACGGCCATCGATCGTTTCCACATAGAACGTGCGGTCGAGGGCAGCCTGCAAAAACTTAACACAGATTACATCGACCTCTATCAGATGCACTGGCCCGATACGGTCGTGCCAATAGAGGAATCGCTTGAAGCCTTCGACAGACTGGTACGTACCGGAAAAGTTCGCTACATAGGTACCTCCAACGGCACTGCCTACGGTACCGCTAAAGCTCTGATGACCTCGCATTACAAAGGTCTGGCACGGTTTGAATCGATCCAGAACAACTTTTCCCTGCTCAACAGACGATTTCTGGATGAACTTTCAGAACTTTGCAAAAAAGAACAGGTCTCCCTTCTGCCCTATTCTCCTCTGGCAGGCGGGGTGCTCAGCGGGAAATACAACCAGGCGATGAAACCCGAAGAGGCTAAAGGGAGATTTGCCGACTACCTCAAGTCGCCTAATCAGAGACAGCGTGCCATGGCACAGCGTTTCATGAATGACAGGACCCTGGCTTCGACACAACAGTACCTCAAAATCGCCGCAGAGGCAGAACTGCATCCGGTCACACTTGCCACAGCATGGTCAAAACAGTTTGATTTTGTCGCTTCCACGATCATCGGTGCCACCAGCGCGGAACAGCTCGATGCCTCACTGGCTGCCATGGACCTTATTCTCAGCGATGAAGTTCTTCGTGCTTGCGACAAAGTACATGCAAACATACTTTACCCTATGGGATAAATATATTCTGAATTGAGTATACTTTGGTTAATAAAGTTTTTTAACTTTATTTCGAGATTTGGTGAGGATGTAAGTACTGTCTGTTAAGTTCCATAGGAGTATAATACTTCTATGAAAAATCTGCACAATGCCCTTCTTTTAAAACAACTTTACCAGCTCAAGCAGTTGGGGTACAGGTATACCGATATCATGCCCTATCAGGAAGAGAAGATCGACCTTACCCTGCCTGACACACTGGACTCGCTGCAGAAACAGGCAATAAACTGCCACCTCTGTGACCTGAGCAAGAGTCGGCAGAAGGTTGTCTTCGGAGAGGGGAATCCCCATGCGGATATACTGATCATCGGTGAAGGTCCCGGAGCAACTGAGGACAGCACCGGGAAACCTTTCGTAGGGCGTTCGGGAGAACTGCTTTCCAAAATGCTCGAAAATGTTCTTGGTCTCAAAAGAGCCGATGTCTACATCACCAACATCGTCAAGTGCCGTCCGCCCAACAACAGGGCTCCTACTCCCACCGAGGCACACACATGCCAGCCCTACCTGCTCAAGCAGATAGAGCTTATCAAACCCAAACTCATCCTGACACTCGGAGCGACCGCATACCACTATCTGACCGGAGACGATACCGGTATCACCAAGGTCAGAGGCAGTATCCACAAACACGGAAACGCTACACTTATCCCAACCTACCATCCAAGCTATCTGCTGAGAAATCCCAGTGCAAAAAAAGAGGTGTTTGAAGATCTGTTGAAAGTAAAAGAGTTGATGAAGAGCTTTTAAAGCATTCGTCATCCTGAACTTGTTTCAGGATCCCTTCGGATCAAAATGGATTTTGTCTGTAGGAGAGAGATCCCAGGTCAGGCCCGGAATAATGGGGAAGATATTTTTCCTTCCCCGGATATGTGCCTATTCACACTCTTTTTTGAGAATATCTTCGATGATACCCACGATACTCGGATCTTCCAGTGTTGAAGTATCCTGCGTGATCGCTTCACCTTTGACGAGGCTTCTGAGGATTCTTCTCATGATCTTTCCTGACCGTGTTTTCGGGAGGTCGGGCACGAATGCCATATCGTCACACAGTGCGATGGCACCGATCTCGGACTTGATGATCGTATTGATCTCTTTCATCATGGCAAATTCATCTGCTACACTATGCGGATCCTTGAGGACCACATAGGCGAAGATCCCCTCGCCTTTGATCTCGTGCGGTTTACCGACTACTGCGACTGCTGCGACATTGTCATGTTTCTTGACCGCCGCTTCGACTTCTGCCGTACCCATTCTGTGGCCTGAGACATTAATGACATCATCAGTACGTCCGGTAATGGTAATGTAACCGTCCTCATCCATCATCGCACCGTCACCCGTAAAGTAGACCGCTTTGCCGTCTTTCTTGCAGTCGCCAAAGTAGGACTTCACGAATCTTTCAGGATCGTTCCAGATCGTTCTGATCATGCTCGGCCATGGTTTGGTGATACACATGAAGCCTTTTTCCCCTACCGGTGTCGGTGTGCCGTCTTCTTCCATGATCTCAGCTACGATACCCGGAAGCGGGAATGTCGCACAGCCAGGCTTGATAGGTGTTGCCGCAGGCAGTGGAGAGATCATATGCCCGCCTGTTTCTGTCTGCCAGTAGGTATCGACAATGGAACAGTTGGAGTTACCCACCGCTTCGTAGTACCATTTCCAGGCCGACGGGTCAATAGGCTCACCCACAGTCCCAAGGATACGCAGTGAAGAGAGGTCGTACTTTGCCGGCTCGTCCGCACCCATCTTGTGAAGGAGTCTGATGGCGGTCGGCGCCGTATAGAACTGGTTTATCTGATACTCTTCCACCATTTTCCAGCATCTTCCCGCATCAGGGAAGGTCGGTACACCCTCGAACATCACCGTTGTCGCACCCGCAGCAAGCGGCCCGTAGACGATATAGGTATGTCCCGTGATCCAGCCCACATCGGCCGTACACCAGTAGGTATCGTTGTCTTTGATGTCAAAGACCCACTCCATGGTCATCTGCGCCCAAAGGATGTACCCTGCACTTGAATGCTGGACCCCTTTTGGTTTTCCGGTACTTCCCGAAGTGTAAAGAAGGAAAAGGGGATGCTCGGAATCCACCATCTCAGGCTCACATTCAACGGATTCATTCTCTACCAGTTCATTGTAGGCATAGTCGCGTCCCGCTTCCCAGTGGATATCTTCACCGTTACGCTCGACAACACAGACCGCCTCGACACAATCGCACCCTTCTTCAAGCGCTTCGTCAACAACCGGCTTGAGCATATACGGTTTTCCTTTTCTGAAGGCACCGTCAGCGGTAACGACCAGTTTGGCTTCCGCATCGATGATACGGTCTCTGAGCGCTTCAGCCGAGAATCCACCAAATACCACAGAGTGGATAGCACCGAGCTTGGCACAGGCAAGCATGGAGATCGCCGCTTCGGGGATCATCGGCATATAGAGCACGACCCTGTCGCCTTTTTTAATGTTGAATTTGTTCCTGAAGAGGTTCGCCGTTCTGTTTACCTCGTAGTAGAGTTCACGGTAGGTCAGTGTTCTCTGGTCGCCGTTGTCACCTTCAAAGATGATCGCTGCTTTGTTCTTCTTGGTCTTGAGGTGTCTTCCCACACACTGATAGGCGACATTCAGCTCTCCGCCTTCGAACCACTTGTAGAATGGTGCATCATCCTCATTCAGCACTCGGTCGAACGGTTTGAACCAGTCTATTTTCTCCTGGGCATATTTGCCCCAGGTTCCTTCATAGTCCTTTTCAAACTCTTCGACAAGATCATTGTACTCGCACATGTTTTTGATAAGGGGATCAGTGAACATCTCTTTTTTCGGGTAGTATATTTCGCTCATATATTTTCCTTTTTATATTTTATTTTTCATTGGTTTTAGTTTAACATAAATCATCATATTTTAAAATGGTTTCTCCCAAAATATTTTAATTAGGACTAATTTAGTCTCAATTGTAACATCATGAGAAAATATGACCATATTATGTACGCCTCAGACTTTTCGTATGTTTCAATTTAAGATAGATCATCGCTGTCATCACCGCATCGTTCAGGGCATCGTGCGCCTGAAGTTTCGGCAGTGACAGGTCCTCGATGATCGTCTCAAATCTCAGGTCTATGTTTCCCTGAGGAATCGTGGATATTTTTTTGTCGTAATAAATTGCTGAAACCTCCTCTTGTTTATTGGGTAAAGTAATACCGTACATCGGTTTGATGTATTTGTTTATCATCGCAACATCAAACTCCAGGTAGTACCCTGCAAGTGTCCTGCCGCCTATGAAATAGAGAAATTCCTCTATCGCCTCTTCGATGGGAACGGCATCTTCGAGATCACAATGGCGTATCTGATGGATCGTGATACTCTCATGCGATATCTGCTTCTCCTGCTTCACGTAAATATGCATTGCTTCATCTGTCAGAATCCTGTTCTCTTTTATTTTGACCGCGCCGATGGAGACTATCCCGTCTTTTTTGGGGTCAAGTCCGGTCGTTTCACAGTCAAAGACCACTACCTCTCCGCTGAAATCCCCCTCGAACAGAAAAGTGAAGCGCTCATCTGTCAGATGTTTTCGGTTCCATTTTTTTCTCAAACTTCCAAACACCCTGTCTTCCCTCAACTCACTATGGAAAGATGAAAGTGGTACGCCACTCGCTTCTTGAATGACTCTACCATTTTGAGCGCTTCTTTGAGCGTATCTCTTTCCAGTTTGCTCAGCACACTCCAGTCAACGTAATTGTCCGGGACTTTGCCGTGCTCCAGCTTTTCCAGTCTGGCATGCAAACGGAACGTGTTGAGTACTTCAAGCGTCTCTATGAGGTTGGAGGCATCCTTCTTGTCCATGTAGCCAACGTCGTTCAGGGCTTTGATGCGTTCATTGGTATTGGTCTTGGTGATGCCATGTTCAAGAGCCAGTGCCCTCACGCCGTGTACCAGTGCAAAGATCGCCCCTTTTTTGATGTCGATCTCGTCTTTGTGCGTCTTGTCCGTGCTGACAAAACGTGAGAAGAGCCCTATGGGAGACTCAAAACTCTCCACAGATTTTGCAAAATAGGGCAAAAAGACCGTGTGCTCTTTCACTTCATGCAGGAGCATCTCCCTAAGCCCTTTGAAAAGGTTTATGTTCCCTGCCACGGCAAAGGCATCATAGAATATAGCAAGGTCCATCACTCCCTGATAGTCAGGCATTTCGATCCAGCGTCTGATCTCCTCTTTGTATGCGCTGGCATCCTTGGCCCATTTGGGGTTGATGACCATAACATTGCCTTCACAGCGCGGAAAACCGATGGCATCGAGTGTTTCAGTAAATTTCAGAAGGTACTTCTCTTTCTCTTCGGGTTCGAACCCCTCTTCGAAGACCATCGCGTTGTCCTGGTCGGTCTTGAGTATCTGCTCTCCCCTGCCCTCACTGCCGAGCAGCAGCAGCGTACATCTTTCATGCCATGTTTCGGGAAAGATCAGTGCAAAAATGCGCGCATACATCTTTTTGTGCATCTCCGAAACCAGTCTGGCGATATAGCGTGACTTCACCCCTTTGTAATGCAGGGTCTTTATCATGACATCGATACGCTTAGTGGCATCGACAACACTTTCGATATCCTCGGCCTTTTCGATCTGGTTGCCTATGATATGGGACTGGTTTGCAAAATAGCTCAAAAGGTCAATGAGGGTGAGTATACCGACGGGTTCGCCGTTCCCGTCAGTCACGGGGAGGTGCTTGATG
Source organism: Sulfurovum sp. NBC37-1 (assembly GCF_000010345.1). Lineage (NCBI taxonomy): Bacteria > Pseudomonadati > Campylobacterota > Epsilonproteobacteria > Campylobacterales > Sulfurovaceae > Sulfurovum > Sulfurovum sp. NBC37-1. The sequence goes on along the minus strand of NC_009663.1, from coordinate 1,174,612 downwards.
GAATTCCCCGTCATCAGAAGCAGCACATTAAAGAGCAACTCTCCCTCATGGACGGCAATGATCGGGTAGCTCTGTATCTGCGATATCGTTTGCAGGTTCTGCTCTTCTTTGTGCAGAATGTACTTGCGCAGGTCCGCATCGGTCACGATACCGTAACCCTTTTCATTCTTTACAAGCAGCGCCACAGCTTTTTCACTTTCAAGTTTGGCAAGGGCTTCGACGATGGGCATATCGGCATCCACCATGCAGGCATCGTGCAGTATGGCTTCGTCGATACGTGCGACCATAATGTCAGCCATTTTGGCACTCTCCTGGCGCTCTTTGATCATTTCTATGCGTTCCACGATGGAAGAAAAGAAGTAGTTCTTGAAGTCGCTGTTCTCTTCGCAGAGCTGCAGAATAACTTCTCCGGGTATCTCATAGCATATCAGCTCTTCAATGACACTGTAGTCATAGGCTGATTCCTGCTCCTCTATGATCTCTATACCGCCAAAGCTGTCGTCTTCATGGTAAAGGTCTATGAGTTCATCGTTCTTTCTGGCTTCCACAACACCTTTGATGATATAGTAGAGTCTCTCGGGCCTGCGTTGGGCAGAAATGAGCTTTGTGCCCTCAGGGTAATAGGCGATCACTGCACTTGACTCTATGGTCTGCAACTCCTCCCGGTCCAAAAGTGAAAACGGCAAGTGAGCGTGGAGTCTCTCAAGTAAGGCTATCATCTTTTATACTGTCTCCCAAGTGTGAATTCTCTCTATAACATCATACTGTAATGATATTATAAAGAAAGTTCCGCACAAAGCCTTTTTGGCTTTGTGCAAAGAACGTTGCTTAGTGTGCCGAGGCACCTTCTGCACCGATACCTGTCTGTGAACGGATATCCTGCGCTTCGAAGGCTTCTCTCTCCAGTTTCGCATTTTCACTGTTGTCAGTGATGGAGAAGAACCAGATACCCACGAACGCTACCGTCACAGAGAAGAGTGCCGGATACTTGTACGGGAAGATCGGTGTTTCATAGCCGAAGATTTGCACCCATACGATCGGACCGAGGATCACAAGCATGACTGCCGTTGCAAGTCCGAGACTTCCACCGATGACCGCACCTCTTGTGGTCAGCTTGCTCCAGAACATGGAGAGGAAGAGTACCGGGAAGTTTGCCGATGCTGCGATGGCGAATGCCAAACCGACCACGAAAGCGATGTTCTGCTTTTCAAATGCGATACCCAGAATGATCGTGATGATACCAAGGATCACGGTCGCTATCTTGGAGACTTTCATCTCTTTGACCTCGTCTACCTCGCCTCTTTTAAACACGTTGGCGTAGAGGTCGTGCGAGATCGCCGAAGCACCCGCAAGTGTCAGGCCTGAAACGACCGCAAGGATCGTCGCGAACGCTACCGCCGAGATGAACCCAAGGAAGAAGTTCCCGCCCACTGCATGGGAGAGGTGGATCGCAGCCATGTTGTTACCGCCAAGTATCGGTGAACCGCCGCTGATCGCCTGCTTTGCTACATCAAGATACTGAGGGTTGTTGAGTACCATAACGATCGCACCAAAACCGATGATGAAAGTCAGGATATAGAAATACCCGATGAAACCGGTTGCAAAAAAGACTGATTTTCTCGCCTCTTTGGCATCGGCAACGGTAAAGAATCTCATCAGGATGTGAGGAAGTCCCGCTGTACCGAACATCAGCGCGATACCGAGCGAGATCGCTGAAACAGGGTCTGAAACCAGTCCTCCAGGCGCCATGATGGCCTGATGTTTCGGATGCACTTCTACCGCTTTGGCAAACAGCGCCTCAAGCGAGAACCCGAAGTGAGCCATAACTGCGATCGCCATGAACGTCGCACCCGAAAGCAGCAGTCCCGCTTTGATGATCTGTACCCAGGTAGTCGCCAGCATACCACCGAACGTCACATAGAGGATCATCAGTGCACCGACGAGAACAACCGCCAGCTCATACGGAAGACCGAACAGCAGCTGGATCAGTTTACCCGCACCAACCATCTGGGCAATCAGGTAAAGAATGACCGTCGCGATGGAACCGAGTGCTGCCAGTGTTCTGATGGGTGTCTGCTTGAGTCTGTAGGCTGCAACATCGGCGAAAGTGTACTTACCGAGGTTTCTCAGTCTCTCTGAAATAAGGAAAAGAATGACAGGCCAGCCGACAAGGAAACCGATGGAATAGATCAGTCCGTCATATCCTTTCAGATAGACCAAGCCGGAAATACCCAGGAACGAAGCCGCCGACATATAGTCACCTGCGATCGCCATACCGTTCTGAAAGCCGGTGATCCCGCCACCGGCAGTATAGAAGTCCTTCGCAGTTTTCGTTCTTTTTGCCGCCCAGTAGGTAATACCGAGCGTACCGCTCACGAAAATAAAGAACATGATGATGGCCGAGATATTCAACGGCTGCTTCTGCACCTCGCCTTCAATCGTACCCGATGCCACCGCGGCCGCACCCAACAGAAGTGTCAATGATATAAACAGAAACTTTTTCATTATGCAATATCCTTCAACTCTTCTTTAACCTGATGACTGAGTTCATCAAATTCACTGTTGGCCCTTCTGACATAGACACCTGTCAAAATAAATGCGATAATAATGATTGCCACACCGATAGGAATACCGATGGTCATGACGCCGTCACCCATGCGTATACCCAACAGTGACGGATCGAATGCAATCGTCAGGATGAATGCATAGTAGACGACCAGCATAATGATGGAGAGCGTCCAGGCGAACCTGCTTCTCTCTTTTACGAGCTTCTGATACTTCGGATTGTTCCGAACGTGTTCGATCTGTTCTTTTGTCATCGATTATCCTTAATTAAAAATTGTAGTTTGCGATAAGTCTGTACTCATCCCATCCTGTTCCAGTAGATGAAAAATCATCTGGGAAGTTTCCTCTAAATCTCAACTGAAGTCCTTTAACGGATTCCGGTGTATAAATAAAGTCAAACCCCGGTTCTGTTGCTGTCCAGCTGTTTCCAGGACTATACGCATTATCAGCACCTACATCAAAACTTGTATAGTATACCGTTGCTTTAAGGTTTAATCCCATATCTTTGAAATTATAAGTTGCAGCAACTTTCCACGCATCCGTATCTGCAAAGAACTGGTGTCTTGTCACCATTCCTTGAGTAAAGGCCGGCATACCACCCCAGGGAGTGATCGTTCCAAGATTGGCAGGACCACTTGCATCACCAGAAATTGAATATGCTGCATATACAGTAAGTCCCGCATACTTCACACCGATTTTTGCCGCACCATAATTACTGCTGATACCTGCACCGGTCAAACGCTCAAGATAGCTACCGATATCACTCTCGTTAATATACTGGCCAGCAACGAACATATTTACATCTTCATTTACTTTGAAGTTATAGTCAGCCTGTAGATATAGTGCATTCAGAATATCCCATCCGATATAATCCCAAGCTTGCAGTTTAAGCCCTTCAATACCACTATAGATAGCTGCAATGGCTGTCACACCAGCAGTACTGTTGTCCAATCCTGTCTGTGTTTCATCACCAAGTGCGATCGTACCCATGTTGACAAAATCACCACTAAGTCCCAACTCTGCACCTAAACCGTAACCACTATGCAATGCAAGCATTGAGCCTGCTTTTGTACGATCATGCGGCATATAAACATTAGCAAAAGTACCAACGGTTTCTCTGAACACATGTCCTGCAATCAAGGTCGTATTTTCAATGTCCGTATTACTTACCAAGGCTGCTTCAAAAAGGTTTGGAAGCATTCTGGCATCATCTGCACCTGCAAGCGGTGTATCAAGTCTCATACGACCTGCTTTCAAGTTCGTATTGTCTGTTTTATAGTTCAGGTATGCCTGTCCAATAAATGCATAGTTGTCACCATTGTATCCTTGTAGGGATGGGTCATACCTTGTAACACCTAAGCCATCACGGAAATCATCTTCAAGTGATTGATCATGTATATCAAATCCATAAGTTCCATATACCGCTGCTGCGGCTGAAAAACCACTCATTACCGGTGTTTTATACCCAATATAACCACCTATAGCCAAAGAGTTACGGTTGTTATCTGGTTTAGTTGCATAGCTATATGTTCTGTCTACATAGAAAGATCTTGCCTGTCCAAAGATCTCTCCATTGCTGTCATCTCCATCATTGATCACTTCTGCAAATGATCCATGGTTGACGTTTCCATCTGTACTTGCCTCGTCATGTGCATAAGCAATACCCATTGCCAAAATAGCAGCAAGACTTAATTTTACTAACTTCATTGTTTGTTTCTCCTCGTAATTTTTTACAGTTACAGTATGGACGATGAAAATAGCATTAAAATAGCATCACTGTTTTAGAAGAAAAAAAAGAAGAAAAATAATGAAAATGTAACCAAAAGTAACCAAAGATTTAACAAAAAAGTCAGATCAGTGTTTCTGGGTCATGCGGTAACCGATGCCTTTGAGACTCTCTACAAGCTCCTCTTTCAGGACCTTCTTTACCCTGTGTATCTCCGCTCTGATGGTGGCATTGTCCACATTCGCATCTTCCCAGACATAATGTCTGAGCATGTCAAAATCGATGATCTTGTTAATGTTGGAAGCGAACAGATCGATGATCTGGGCCTGCTTGAGGGTCAGTGTCTGCTCCTCATTGTCGAAGAGCAGTCTTTTACGCTCCAGGTCATAACTGTACATCTTGCTGATATTGACGATGCATTTGGGAGCGATGTTGGCCATTTTGAGCAGCCGTTCTATATGTAATGTGAGTTCCTTGAGATGAAAAGGCTTTTTGAGGTAGTCGTAGCATCCAAGTTCATACGCCTTTGATATCTGTTCTATCTCGGTGATCGCCGAGATGAAGATGGTAGGGACGAAAATTTTCTCCGTCTGCAGCTTGTCAAGAAGCGTGAGTCCGTCTATGGATGGAGTATTGATATCGAAGATGAAGAGGTCGTAACTGTTTTGCAGAGAGCTTTCAAGCGCCTCTTTTCCGTCCTCATGGGCATCCACTTCATATCCGCTGTCCGTCAGGTACTCAACCATGGCTGTCTGCAGCATCAGCTCATCTTCAAGCAAGAGGATCTTCATCGGGACTCCTTTCGGTACTGTTATGGAAAGTATAGCTGAATATCGTTATCTCAGTGTCCGATATCACTTCGACTTCAACCCCTTCTTTTTCACAGATGGACCTGACAATCTCCAACCCCAGACCAAAGCCGCCGTGTACGGATTCTTCCTGGTGAAAAGGCTCGAAGATCAGGCTGGTGTCCTCTATCGGCTTGGAATGTGTTGTGAAGGAGAGTACTGTTCTTCCTTCCTCTTTGCGTTCCAAAGCAACTTCTATATCACTGTTCCTGTGAGCATATTTTACTGCATTGGACAGGTTGTTGTCTATGATGCGCTGCAGCTCTATATCGGAGAAGCAGAGTGTAATCTCCGGTTCAATCTTCGAGATGATCCTGTGCTTGTTTCCCCTGGCGATCTCCGCAAAAAATGCTATGCGCTCTTCAAGGAAAAGAGAAAAAGAGATCCATTTCTTGTCGTACTCAAAACGGTCTTTTTTGACCATATAGCTCAGATCGTCATAGATATTGGCGATCATCTTGCTTGCAGCCTCTATCTGGGAGAGGTATTTGTCTTCCCCGAATTTGATCTTGTGCATGTCTATATGCATCATGATCACTGCAAGGGGCGTGTTGATCTCGTGTATAGAGTGTTTGATAAAGCTGTCCTGTGCCTTCACCAGAGATTCACTGAACTCCTTTTCCTTCTCAAGCAACCTGTTCTTTTCTCTGAGATCCTCAGTCTTTTGTTCCACCCTCTTCTCAAGTGTCAGGTTCATCTCCAGAAGTTTTTCGTTTCGTTTATGGATGGAATTGACCATATCATTGATGTACCTCACCATATGCTTGAACTCTCGCAGGTGTATCTGGTCTTCATCGATCGTGGTATGGCTTTTGGCCGCTTTCTTAAAGAAGGAGCTGAACGTATTTATCTCTTTACGAATAATGTTGTTGATGATGGCGATACCGGCAAAACCTATCCCTAAAAAGATAACGGTCAGCGTAAGGATATCCATCATATATTTAACCAGAAGGGTATTGAGCTTTTCTTTTCTCTGCGCTATGAGCTTTTCGACTTCATCGAGGTAGACACCCGTTCCCACCATCCATTTCCATGGTTTGAAGGCTCTGGCATAAGAGAGTTTCGGGGTAGCGACACCTGTTCCCGGTTTGATCCACATGTAGTTCACAAAGCCTCCATCGGGTTTCTGCGAAACATCGATGAGTTCTTTGATGACTTCCACACCGTTGGGATCCCTGAAGCTATAAAGATTTTTCCCTTTGTTTTGTAGATGTATCGGGTCGGAGAGATTTGTACCGTTGAAATCATAGATAAAGACATAACCCGTTCCGTCCGGACGGCCATACAATTCTTCTATGGCATTGATGATCTGTGCTTTGAGCTTCTCTTCATTCAAAGAGTCCTGCCAGGTCTCATAACTGTGCCCGATAAATTTAAGCACCCTGTCAATATCGAATTTGATCGTATTTTTCTGTTGTTCTAAATATTGTTTTCGTATCGTAGCTGTTTCTTTGTCCAGGTCACTGTATTCTTCATACACAACCAACGTGGTGAACAATATGACGAACAGAAAGACAATAAGCATTCCCCACAGGTAGAGGGATGTTATGGTTTTGTCTTTAAAAAAAGCTGAGAACATTTCTGTTTAGACCCCTTCGATGGCTTGCGCTGTATTTTTATTATTCCCCCAATGAACAATAATTATATCCGGCATTCCTTTTTCCTCATCATACTATTGGTCAAAGTATATCGTATTCAAGAACAGAATAAAGGTGCTTCCCCAAAAAGATTTCCTTATCCCTCATTCTTAGAGGTACACTATAGTATAATACCAGAAATAGATTGGCAGGCAAAAGCATTGAACATCAAACCAGACTGTATCACCTGTATTATGAACCAGACACTCAAAGTGTGCAAACTCCTCGAAGTCGATGACCTTACCGCCAAAAAGCTTTTGGACAGCACAGCAGATATCCTCATGGCGCATGACCTTTCACATACACCTCCGCAGATAGCCAAAGAAACCTATACTAAAATTGCTGAACTGACAGGTGTGGATGATCCCGTAGCCAAAGCAAAAGCACTTGCTACCGAAATGGCGATGAAGGTCGATACCGCTTTCGTCCAGACACTGCACGATGCGGTGAAATTTGCTGTTATCGGAAATGTCATTGACTTTGGTGCACAGGAACAGCTAAATCTCGATGAAACCATACAGACACATTTCCATCGTCATTTCGGTATCGATGATTTCAATATATTCGAAGAAGAGCTCGAGTCGGCAAAAACACTCGTTTATATCGGTGACAATACAGGTGAACACATTTTTGACAAACTTCTCATTGAAACCATTAAAAAAAAGTATGATATTGAAGTGTACTATTTTGTCAGGGGTACCCCTATCATCAATGATGTTACGATCAAGGAAGCACAAATACTGCAGCCTCTCGCGACCATTGTTGATACAGGTGTACCGACACCGGGGTATGATCTGTGCTATGCCAACAGTCCATCAAAAACCTTATTCGATAAAGCGGATATTGTACTGGCCAAAGGCATGGGAAATTTTGAAAGTCTGTATGACGAGACAGACCGGATAGTCTACTATCTTTTCATCGTCAAATGCAATGTTGTTTCAGAAGCGATCGGCCAGGAAGTAGGAGAGTTGATCTTTAGCAGACATTGAAATGCCCCTAAACCACTTCTACCTTTTCCACAACATCCAGCCCGAATCCTGCAAGCCCGACAAATTCGGTATCTTTGCTCGTTGTAATGAGATTGATGTTCTTAATACCCAGGTCTTTGAGTATCTGTGCCCCGACACCGAACTCTTTTGCCTGTTCCTGTGAAATGGTCTTCGTATCAAGAAACACCAGGATCCCGCCGTTTTGTTTCAAATATTCTATGGCATGGTTAAGCGCGTTGAAACGCTTGTCATCGAGTATCAGGTCAATATCGGTCCCGATATTATGGAACTTCACATTGGCGGTCTCATGCAGTTTGTAGAACTGTATCACTGTATGGCAGCGGTCAAGATGGTCACTGTAGACGATCTTTTCTACTTTTATCCCCTTGAGTTCACTCTCTTCATTCGAAACACGTTTGACAAGCTTTTCGTTCGCCAGACGGTACTCGACGATGTCGGAGATATAGACGATAGGCATGTCGTATTTTTCCGAGAAGACTTCAAGGTCATCTTTGCGCGCCATTGTACCGTCATCCTTGATGATCTCGCAGATGACACCTGCCGGCGCCAGGCCTGCAAGCTTGCAAAGGTCGACAGAACCTTCAGTATGCCCTGTTCTTACCAACACGCCGCCGTCTTTTGCTATCAGCGGGAAGATATGCCCTGGACGCACGAAATCATCTGCCACGGTCAACGGATTGGCAAGCTTCGAGATACAGTCATCTCTCTCAGCTGCCGAGATTCCGGTTTCCGCATTGGCGGAGTCTATGGAAACGGTAAAAGCCGTCTCATGGTTGGAGACATTGTTGTCCACCATCGGCATCAGGTCAAGCTTGGCCGCAATCTCTTTGGTAATAGGTGTACAAATGAGCCCCCTAGCCTCTTTTGCCATGAAGTTCACAAGCTCGGGTGTCGAAAAAGTAGCGGCATAGACAAGATCACCTTCATTCTCACGATCCTCATCATCCATCATAATTACCATTCTGCCTCTTTTGATCTCGTCGATGGCTTTTTCTACTCTTTTTATTGCGTCTGACATGTTTTTTCCTAAAAATATAATAATAAATTAATGTATTATAACTAATGTCTGTATAGAGTGTGATTTATATCATATGTCAAATACTCCTATATAATACTCTTTTTATCAAGTAAAGATGCAAAATTTTAGTAATATAGATTTCCATAATAAACAAAATAAAATAGAAATTTTAAATTTAATTTCCAAAAAAATCTATAAATGCGACTTTTGTTACATTTTCATTAACTGTAGTTATGTATAATATAAGTACAAAAAATACAGGAGAGTAAAATGTCAGACAAAACAAAAGAAAAAATAGATGTAATTATTGAACTTAATAAAGAAAAAGAGAATCTTGGGATGGTAAACCTGCACCAAACCAGAGAACTGCTGATGGATGCAGGAGCAATACTGCTCGATGTACGTCCACCGGCAAAAGTAAACGGTGAGAATGCGCAGGAAGCGAACATTGCCAATGCGTACTATACGCCCTATCCTGAATTTGCGAGTTATCTTGACGAACTGCCGTCAGACCATACAAGTCCTATCGTCATCGCCTGTGTAAAAGGATGGTTCGCCAACCGTGTCATGGGATATCTTGAGATGATGGGGTATGAGAATGTCTATGTCCTCGATACAAATATCGAAGACCTCATTGAAGTGCACCACGCACATGCGGATCAGTAACTGATCTGAAAAACATGTCTCCGTATCTTTTCGATACGGAACACAAGAAAATCCTTCTTAAATATAACCTTCCTTATTTTAGCTTTTTGGCTACAAGTTCATTTACCACTTTAGGATTCGCTTTGCCCCCTGTACTTTTGAGTACCTGCCCTACAAAAAAGCCCAACAGCTTGGTGTTTCCATCTTTGAACTTGGCAACGTTATCCGGATTTTTTGCCATGACCTCTTCAATGATAGGCAGAATTTGAGCAGGATCACTGATCTGTACAAGGCCTTTTTCTTCGACGATCTTTTCCGGATCTTTTCCGGAAACTGTCATCTCTTCAAATACCTGTTTGGCGATTTTTGTTGAGATCGTCTCCTCATCGATCATTTTCACCAGCCCTGCAATCTGCTTTGGCGTGAATTTCAGCGCATCGATCTCTTTTTCCTTCAACTCTCTGGCAACCTCGTTCGCTACGGTATTTGCAAGTGATACAGGACTCTTAAGTGCAGAGAGTGCCTCTTCAAAAAACTTGGAAAGTTTCTCGTCACGTGCCAGTGTATTGGCCACTTCACTGTTCAGTTTCAGTTCACCTGTATACTTGTCGAAGCGTGCCTGCTCGGCTTCGTTCATTGGAGCTACTTCACCGTCTATCTGCACTTTTTTTGGTTGAGGCTTGGGTGCCTTATCAGGAGCTTTTCTTTTTTTGCTCCAGGAGTCCTTAAGTGCGACGATCTTGTTAAACACTGGGTGCTCATCACTGTAGTCAAGCGGATCGGCATAGAAATACCCCTGTCTTTCAAACTGGAACCTTTCATCGGGTCTTTCCGTGATGACTGCCGGTTCGACAAGTGCATACTCTATCACCTTCAAAGAATCAGGGTTGAGATCTTCCATCCCTTTGGGAGCTTCCTCTTTAAAGAGCCTGTCATAGAGTCTGACTTCCGCTCTCTTCGCTCCCTTCGCATCCACCCAGTGGATCGCACTTTTGACCTTGATGCCGCTTGTGTCCTGCCCGCTTTTGGAGTCGGGATGGTACTCCGCTTTGATTTCAACGATATTGCCCTTGGCATCTTTCACCACCTCTTTACAGGTGATAATATAGGCATGTTTCAGTCTTACCGGCTGATCAGGCGTAAGTCTGAAGTACCCTTTTGGCGGGTTCTCACTGAAGTCATCCTGCTCTATATAGATCTCTTTTGAAAAAGGCAGTTTTCTTGAACCCTCTTTGGGTACATCATGCGGATAATAGGACGCATCGATCTCTTCAGAACCTTCATAATTTTCAATGGAAATCTTGAGCGGGTCAAGCACACACATCACACGCGGCACTTTTGTATTGAGGTCGTCCCTGATGGCAAATTCAAGCTGTGCGACGTCTACCGTCGAATTCGCTTTTGCGATACCTATCTGGTTGCAGAAGTTCAAGATGGATTCCTTTGTGTACCCTCTCCTTCTGTATCCGGCGATGGTCGGCATACGGGGATCATCCCATCCATTGACCTTTCCTTCATTGACCAGTTCCAAAAGTTTTCTTTTGCTCATCACCGTGTAAGTGATAGCAAGCCTTGCAAATTCATACTGGTAGGGACGCGGCGGTTCAAGCTCCAGCGTATCGAGGACCCAGTCATAAATGGCACGGTTGTTCTCAAATTCCAGGGTACAAAAAGAGTGTGTAATACCTTCAATATAGTCAGAAAGACAGTGGGCAAAGTCATACATAGGATAAATGGACCATGTATCCCCTGTTCTGTGATGGTGTGCATGTCTGATACGATAGAGGAGCGGATCGCGCAGCTGCATATTGGCCGCACCCATATCGATCTTTGCACGAAGAACATGCTCTCCCTCTTTGAACTCACCCTTTTTCATTCTTTCGAGAAGATCCAGATTTTCTTCAACACTGCGCTCGGCATACTTGCTGCGTCTTCCAGGCTCTGTTACGGTCCCCCTGTACTCGCGTATCTCCTCTTCGTTCAGGCTGTCGACATATGCCTTGCCCATTTTAATGAGTTGAATGGCATAGTCGTACAACCTGGGGAAATAGTCAGAGGTATGACGTATCCCGTCATCCCACTCGAAGCCGAGCCAATGTACGGCATCCTTGAGAGCTTCAACGTACTTGGTATCTTCTGTGATCGGATTGGTATCATCCATTCTGAGGTTGCAGCGTCCATGATAGTCACGCGCAATACCAAAGTTTATGACGATAGATTTAGCATGTCCGATATGCGGAAACCCATTCGGCTCCGGAGGAAATCTTGTATGAACTTCCTGGAACTTGCCTGATGCCAGGTCCTCTTCCACTATGGTACGTAAAAAATCTTTGCTCTCATTCATTCTTGCCAACCTTTATTTAAAAGCTGTATTTTATCGAATTAGAGCTTATGCATCTTGTAAGCTACGGATATTTTGGAAGTGGAGGGCATTTCTAATAATAAACTCACTATAATAACAGCCATAATAAAGGTGCTATAAAGTCACGACTTTTGGAGTAAGATGAATGCTTAGATTTGCCCCGTCACCTACGGGTGACATGCGTACAGAACAGCTGCGTATAGCGATATTCAACTACATCGTGGCCAAACAGAAAGAGGTCAACTTCATCGTACGCATTGAAGATACGGACAAAGAGCGCAATATTACAGGAAAAGATACCGAGATCCTGCAAATATTAGAGAAGTTTGCCATCACACACGACTCTGTCTTTCACCAGAGTGAACACCTCAATATCCACCAGACCCTTGCCATCAGACTGCTCGAAGAGGGAAAGGCCTTTGTCTGTACCTGTACACCCGAGGCACCTGAATCGGACAAGACACCATCCCGATACAATGGAAAGTGTTTTAATGTGGACAAAGAGGAGCTCAAGAGACTCAAAGAAGAAAAGATCCCCTTTGTCATCCGTCTGAAAAAGCCCGAACACGACATGATCATCCATGACCTCTACAAAGGTGAGACCGTCACCTCTGCAGATGAAGTGGACTCCTTTGTCATTCTAAGAGCAGACGCTACACCGACCGAGAATTTCGCTTCGGCCTGTGACGATATGCTCTCGGGTATCGACTTCATCATCCGCAGTGAAGAGCACCTCGACGAGACAGCAAAGCAGGAATATGTCAAAAAGCAGCTTGGCTACGAAGAAGAGACTACTTACGCTCACCTGCCCGTCATTCTCAACGAAGAGGGCCAAAAGATGGATGAAAAAGACGACGCTTTTACGGTCAAATGGCTCTTTGAAGAGGGTTACATCCCCGATGCCATCGCCAACTACCTCATTTCGCTGGGCAACACCACACCTACCGATATCTTTACCCTGCCTGAAGCGATCGAGTGGTTCAATATCACCAAACTCTCCGGATCGCCGGTAAAATTCAACATTGAAGAATTGCGTCTTCTCAACCGTAAACACCTTGAAAAGATGGACGATAAAAGACTCTCCTCACTCTTCGGGTTCGCCGATGCAGATATCGGGAAACTGGCCAAACTCTATATAAACGAGGCTGCCACCATCAATGAACTTGATGCCAGGATCAAAGCGATCTTCTCACCAAAGGACTTTGACGGGAAGTGGGGAGAGCAGATGCGTATGCTCGAGAAGATCATCGCAGAGGCGCCGATGTTCGCTACTTTTGAGGCGTTCGAGTCCCACCTCATGAAAGAGAGCGGCCTGAGTGGCGAGTACTTCTCCAAACCGCTCAGAGTACTGCTGACCGGCGCCGAGCAGGGTCCCGAACTGAGCGACATTTATCCATATATCAAATCTTATTTACTGGAGGTAGCATCATGAATGCACTTATCTATTCTATTGTACAACTGATCCATACGGTGATCAATCTCTATATCTGGATCGTCATTATCGCCGCACTGCTGAGTTTCGTACGGCCCGACCCGAGAAATCCGATCGTTCAGATTCTTTACAGACTGACAGAACCGGTCTACGATGTGCTTCGCAGGAAAATGCCGTTTTTGATCATTGGCGGGATTGACCTCTCTCCTCTTGTCATCATCCTCGGACTGCAATTCATCGATACCTTCATGATGCGCGCATTGCTGGGATAGACTAAATGTTCAAGACACTGCTTTCGACACTTGTTATCCTGTTGGCACTGGGAACTACTTCTATCGAAGCAAAGACATTTTCTTATTCCCAGGTACACAATATGCCAAGAAGTGTGGAAAAGGACTACTATATCTGGCGTTTCCTCCAACAGAGAAGCACAACTGCTTCACAGGCACGTACTATCATCAAAGATGTAGACAATATCAACAAAAAACTGCGTATCGCCTACAAGAAGAAAACCGGTGCCAATCCACCGAACATCACGCATAAACCCTATGTCACAGAACAGCAGGTAGAGGACTGGAAACACCAGGCAGAGGGGAACAGACTCTTCGATGAAGGTATCAAGCAGGTCCAGCGGAAAAAACTCCAAAAAGCGATCACCTATTTTCATAAGGCACACGATGTTTACCTGAAACGCTGGGAGAAGGACAAGTCACTTTTCTGGCTCTATCTGCTGACCAAAGAGAAGAAATACCTTTACAAGATCAAACGGAACAGCACCCACATCAATATGTACACCCTGCTTGCAGCAGACATCACGCACAGCCAATACCCCAAAAGTATCATTACGCCCCGGGTAAGCAAAAAAAGTGTGAGCAATATCGATGTGACCAACCCTATCCACTGGGCAAAGCTTAAAATCAAGGTAAAAAAACCCAATGCCGATCTTGAAGCACTGGCAGAAGACTGCGAATCACAGGCGACCATAGGGATGAACACTTATATCAAGGCTAAGGCATGCAACTACAGAAAATCCTATTTCCCCATGCCTTACCGGTCTGCCATGCAAGGTTACCCTGTAGAGCGCCAGGCGCTTATTTATTCCATTGCGAGACAGGAGAGCCGTTTCGTGCCGGCTTCTGTCTCACGCTCCTTTGCACTTGGAATGATGCAGTTCATGCCTTTCCTCATCGACCATATCGCCAAACAAAAAGGGATACAGATGGACTATGATGATATGTTCAAACCAAAAGTCGCTATCCGATTTGCCGATTATCATCTGGACTATCTTAACAAATACCTCTACCATCCTCTCTTTGTCGCTTATGCATACAACGGCGGCATAGGTTTCACCAAAAAACTGATCAGAAATCGGAATTATTTCAGGAACGGTCCTTTTGAGCCTTACCTGAGTATGGAGAAAATGACCAATGTGCAAGCACGGGAATATGGAAAACGTGTACTGACGAACTACGTCATCTATATGAACAAGTTGGGAAAATCCACGAGACTGCTCCCCTATATAAAATCATTGACCGACCCGTCAAAAACGGATAAATTCAGATAATCAGGTGCCTTTAAAACGCCTCATTCGTAAAGACATACTTTGCCTTCTTGGCAAAGTGAAGTTTTTTCACCCCATAGGTCTCACTGTTGAATACCAGGTCGAACTTCATGCTCGAAGTGTGAGGGAAGACCACTTCAAAGTAATCACCCCAGTCTGTAATGAACGGGATATCTTTTAAACGTTTATCTGCTTTTTTGAGTATTTTTACGCTTTTGGGTGTTTCACCATTCAGTGTCAGATTGAAGTCTCCGGCAGTAAAATGGGCTACTTCTTCATCTTCCATATAAAGTCCGACAATAAAAACTTCATCTCTTTTGTCCTTCTCTTTGGGCACATCGGTCTGCGAATAAAGGTAGGTAGCCGTCAGCAGTACTTTGGTCTCATTAGCATCATAAAGTTGGGCTTTTTCCGTATGTAGAAGTTTTTTGTGATACACTTTTTCTTTGTTGTAGACCTGCAGGAGCGCTTTCTCCTCTTTGGAGCTGCATCCGCCAAGAAGAAGGGAGAAGAGACAGAATGCCATTACAGTTTCTCTATGCATACTTCTCCCCTTTTAATAATAAGGAGTTTAACATACATTCAATAAAGATTTAAGTATAATTCTTGCAATAACAATAAAAGGTTTTATGCGTGAATAAAAGAGTAGCCGTAGCATTCACCGGTCCTTCAGGGAGCGGAAAAACGACACTGGTGGAGAAAGTCTCTAGAGAACTCATCAAGACCCAAAAGGTCACTATCATCAAGAACGATCCCAAGAGCAAGGCCGTTTTCGATGTGGAAGGGAAGGACAGCTACAAGTTCTACCAGACCGGTGCCGAAGTGGTCGTTACATCCCCTACCCGCACTACCTATTTCTCACAGAGGGAGAAGAACCTCGATGAGATCGTTGCCATGATCAATGAATTCGACATATTGCTTGTTGAGGGACTAAAGACACTGCCGCTGCCGCGTATCGCCATTTTCAGGAACAAGATAGATGAGGATTACTTCGACTGTTCTGAAGCGATCGCCATCGATCACACGATAAACCCTGCTGATTATGCGATACCAGAGAACATTGACATTCTCAACCTGAACAACCTTGAACAGATCATTGACTGGATCAAGAACAACGCCACCAGTATATAAGAGAGGAAAATCCATGCATACTATATTTGAAACCATTGAAAAGGTTGCCCTGAAGATCGACCACGCCATCAAGACTGAAGATCTCGGATATTCAGAAAGCGAGAATTCTTCGGGAGAAGACCAGCTCAAACTCGATGTTAAGAGCGATTACCTCATTGAAGAGGCGTTCAAATCGGTCTCTTTGGTCAAAGACCTGATCAGCGAAGAGAAAGAAGGGGTAATGCCCCTGCACAGTAACGGGAAATACACTATCTGTTACGATCCGCTCGACGGTTCGAGCCTTGCTGATGTCAATCTCTCTGTAGGTTCCATCTTCGGGATATACGATGGCGAACCTAAAGGTGAGAACCTTGTGGCATCTGCCTACGTGGTCTACGGACCACGCATAGAGATCATACGTGCGGTCAAGGGGGAAAGACCAAAGCATTACCGCGCACAGGATGGTTTTTTCAACCTTGTAAGCAAAGAGGTCATTTTGAAAGAAAAAGGAAAACTCAATGCTCCGGGAGGTACACAGCAGAACTGGTGTGACTACCACAAAAGTTTTGTAGATGACCTCTTTGCCGAAGGATACAGACTGCGCTATTCCGGAGGAATGGTTCCTGACCTTCACCAGATCCTGCTCAAAGGCGGCGGTATTTTCTCCTACCCCGGAACCTCCGACAAACCGCACGGGAAACTCAGACAGCTCTTCGAAGTGATCCCTTTTGCCTTCATTTATGAGCAGGCAGGCGGTCAGGCGATCGATGCCAAAGGAAAAAGGCTTATGGAACTTGTCCCTGCACATCCGCACGATACCAGTCCATGCTTCTTTGGTTCCAACTATGAAATAAAAGCACTCAAAAAAGCATATGGGGTCAATGCCTGATGTCCGAGACGGTCCTTGATGAATGGCAGATCACCCTCAAGCATCAAAAAGTGGCGCTTGAGAACTGTCAGAAAAAAGAAGGGGTCACCAGCTGTCTAAAATGCGAGAAACTACTCAAATGTGAACTCCGGGATGCCTATGTCAAAGCGGTCTATGACAGCATGAGCAAAGGCAAAGGCGGAGGATTTGAGTTCTGATCCATTACGCTACACATACAGGTAACGCTTGATCTTCTTTGTCGGTGTCTTGACAAAAGGCTCTTTTTGTTCTATCACTCTTCTGAGGCGAGAAAAAGATGATACTTTTCCATTCACCTCTTTGCGTATCTCTTCAAGCACGTTTGCCACTTCCTTGTGGACCTCTGTTTCAGACTTCTTTTTTACACCCAGTTCTTCATCGAGTTTGTCATAGTCAAGATTGATACGTGCGGTCAAAGTCCCGTTATCATCGAATACCAGTGAATCGGCCACAGAAATATTGGCATTGATGACCGCTTCGATCTGTTCAGGGTAAATATTCTCACCGCTTGATCCTACGATGATATTTTTGGCACGTCCGCTCATGAAGAAATAACCGTCATTGTCAATGTAGCCGATATCTTCAGTATTGAACCATCCGTTCTTATCCATCACTTCAGCTGTCTTTTCCGGATCTTTATAGTACCCTTTCATCACAATGGGACCTCTTGCCCAAAGGGTTCCTATGCCATCTGCATTCTTGTCACGCAGTTCAATTTCCACACCGGGGACCACCGGACCGATCGCCTTGAATTTTGTCTTTTCAGGGTTGGTACCTGCAAGAAGGGGTGATGTTTCCGTCAATCCATAACCGATACAGTAGGGAAACTCCGCTTCTCTGAGAAACTTCTCTACCAGCGGAGACAGCCCTGCGCCTCCTATACCGAAGAAACGCATCTCTCCGCCGAAAGTCTCCATAAGTTTCTTTCCCGCTATCCTGTTCAACTGTTTGCGTATGAACGGTACAGCATAGAGTGCTTTGATGAGAAAATTCTTTTCAAAATTGGGCTGTATCCTGTTCTTGTAGATCTTTTCTATGATCAGCGGGACAGAAAGCATAAAAGTCGGCCTGACCACTGCCAATGCCTTAACGAGTATGGTCGGTGTCGGCGGTTTTTGAATATAGTGGATCGAAGCACCGTTAAGTATGGGGATGATCATCCCGACCGTACACTCGAAGGTATGTGCAAGCGGAAGCACGGAAAGAAAACGGTCCTCAGGAAAGATGTCCACCACATGCTGTGCTGCTGTGGCATCAAAAGTAATATTCCTGTGGGTGAGCATTACCCCTTTGGAACTCCCTGTCGTTCCGGAAGTATAAATGATCGCAGCGAGATCATCTTCTTTGATGATATGCTCTTCCTTCTCTCTTTTCTCCTTCCCGAGCTTCTCCATTGCTTTGCTGAACTGCTCTCCACCTCTTTTAAGCATTTTATCCATTTTGGAAGGGGTAGAGAGTTTTGTCAGGATATTCAGCTTGTCGGCAATGACGAGCAGACACATATCGGGCGGCTGTTTTTCGTCCAGAAGCGTTTCAAAGAGCTTTTGGGAAATGAAGGCAGCTTTACACTCTGCATGATGGGCAATGTGCATGGCCTCCGAGGTATGAAAATCAGGCAGGATAGGCACGATGACTGCACCCATCGTCACTACTGCAAAATAGATCGCTGACCAGTTAGGCATGTTTTCACTGTAAAGCGCCACCTTGTCTCCGGGACGGATATCGTAGGCATACAGCATTTCCTGTATTTTGGAAACCTTTGCTTTCAACGCTTCATAGCTCATGACATTGCCATCCACGAACTGGACGGCAGGACGATCACCATACGTCTCTGTACTATATTCGAAAAGTGCCTTGAGTGTCAATTCGGGCAGTTGGATAAACGGCTTGCTCATGCAGGGCCTTTAGGGATAAATTTAATTGGTGCGTTAATATTGTAAGTATACAAAAAATGGCTAAGAGAAAAGAGCCTTATTTAAGATTTTTTCATTACCACCAAATGAAGTTTATCTTTTCTACTCATTTTTTTCTTGATCTCATACTCCCGTTTGGAAGCAGTACTTCTGTCACTATACTCTTCTGTGTAAACCAGTTTAACCGGTCGTCTTGTTCGTGTATATTTGGCACCTTTGGATGAATGGTTATGCTCATCAAGCCGGCGTTCAAGGTCAGTAGCGATCCCGGTATAAAGCGTTCCATCAGCACATTCGAGCATATAGACAAAATACACTATTGTCTCGGTGAATGTGCATCTTCGAGCGCAAAAGGCTTGAAATAGACCCTGATGGCATCTTTGGAAATGAATATCTTGTCGGAGTGCTGCTCTATCTTGAGAAGAACGTCCCTTTTCTTCATCTCGCCAAAAGTTCTGTAGTACAGTGGCACGATGGAGGGACGGCTGGTGAAATTCTCACAGGTTTCTACTTCAAGGTAATACTCCCGTTCCATATCTTTAAGTTTGAAGAACGTCTTATTGCCGAATTTATAGACTTCTTTATTCAGGAAACGTATACGCTTCATTTCCTTGCTATGTTCTTCCCTGATACGCTTATCGTTCAGTTCCTTGAGAATTCTGTCCTTGTCCTCATCCGTATATTGCTTTTTGTACGACTTGACAAGTTCCTGAAACTTCTGCCTCTCCAATCGCTCATTGTTGAGCCTGTCAAGAATGAACTGTTTCTCTTCTTCGCTGAAGGTCTCTTTTTTGGCAATGTTTTCTAAATAGGATTTATTTTGCTGATCCATATCTATATTTCCCCGTTTGTTCTTTTATTGCACTTATTATAATATAATTTTATAAATCCACAGCATACCCATGTCACAGCACAATTTCGCTAATATATCTCCTATAATTTTACACCACTGTGTAACAATAATAAATACAATAAACTCATTTGTTTAAGGATTATATTTCATGTCATCATCTTGCCACAAAGCATACATTACCACCCCTATCTACTATGTCAACGATATTGCCCATATCGGTCACGCCTATACGACCATCATTGCAGACACACTTGCACGCTACTCCCGCATGAGCGGCCTGGATACTTTCTTTCTTACCGGAACGGACGAACACGGACAGAAAATAGAGGAATCCGCCAAAGCCAGAGGCAAAACGTCACAGGAATATGCAGACGAGATTTCCGCAACTTTTAAGAATCTCTGGGATGATTTCGGTATCTCTTACGACAAGTTCATCAGAACAACCGATGCGGACCATATGAAAGGGGTTCAGAAAGCCTTCAAGGTCATGTACGACAACGGCGATATCTACAAAGATGTCTATAAAGGCCACTATTGTATCTCCTGCGAGACCTTTTTCCCCGAATCTCAGCTGGTGGACGGCGAATTCTGTCCGGAATGCGGCAAACCGACCACCATCGTTGAAGAGGAGAGCTACTTTTTCAAACTTTCTGCCTACGAAGACAAACTGCTTGCATGGTACAACGACAACCCCAACTGCATCCTTCCCAAAAGCAAACGAAACGAAGTGATCCGTTTTGTCGAAGGCGGTCTTGATGACCTTTCCATCACAAGAACCAGCTTCGACTGGGGTGTCAAGCTACCGGCAGAGCTCAACGACCCCAAACATGTCATGTATGTATGGCTCGATGCACTGATGAACTATGTGACCGCGCTCGGTTACGGTACCGATGAAGCCAAAATGGACTTCTGGCCGGCACGTGTACACCTCATAGGAAAAGACATCCTGCGTTTCCATGCCATTTACTGGCCGGCATTCCTGATGAGTCTCGGACTTGAAATGCCTAAACACATCGCGGCACACGGCTGGTGGACACGCGATGGAGAGAAAATGAGCAAATCCAAAGGCAACGTCGTCAACCCAAGAGAAGTGGCAGATGCCTACGGCCTGGACAATTTCCGTTACTTCATGCTCAGGGAAGTCCCTTTCGGTGGCGACGGAGACTTCTCCCAAAAAGCACTCATCGACCGTATCAACTCCGATCTGGGAAATGACCTAGGTAACCTGCTCAACCGTCTCATAGGGATGAGCGGCAAATACTTCGAAGGCAAGGTAGATTCAGCCAATGTGTCCAAATACTACCAGACCGAACTTGATGAAGTAGATATCTCTCTGGAAAAACTCGAACCGCTGCTTTTCGATATGCAGATACACCGCTATCTTGAAGAACTCTGGAGACCGCTGAGCGTTGCCAACAAAGCTATCGACAAATATCAGCCATGGACACTCATGAAAGAAGGCAAAGAAGGGGAAGCAATGGCACTCAATGGCCTCATTGCGAATATCCTTGCCAAAGTATCGGTCATGCTCTACCCTGTCATGCCGGTGATCTGCCCGAAGATCGCAACTGCTCTGAGCTTCAGCATCGACAATGCAAGCTGGAACAGTCTGATCAAAGAGAAACAGCTGCTGGAGACCTTTACCATCGAAAAGATCCCACCGCTCTTCCCTCGCGTCGAAGAACCACTGCTTGAGCAGGCTGTTCCTGAAGATACAAAAACCGAAGAGAAAAAAGAAAACAAAGAAGAAAAAAAGAAGGATGAAGGTGCTGCTCTCATAGGCATCGACCAGTTCTTCCAGACCTCACTGAAAGTCGGTACAGTCGTTGCAGCCGAAGAGGTACCAAAGAGCAAGAAACTGCTCCTGCTCCAGGTCGACATCGGTGAAGAGAAGCCGAGACAGGTTGTAGCAGGTATCAAAGAGTGGTACTCTGCAGATGATATGCTGGGTACACAGGTCTGTGTCGTTGCAAACCTCAAACCGGCAAAACTAATGGGCCTCAAGAGCGAGGGAATGCTTCTTGCAGCCAAAGACGAGAACGGACTCTGCATGATCCGTCCTGAAAAACCTAAAACACCGGGGACACCGATCAGCTGATGAAAATAGAAGATATTGTAAACCTCACAGAGGGAACCCTTACCAATACACCAAAAGTCCAGGCCATAGAGGCAGCGACCGTTTACCCTTCCAAAGTGGAACACGGCGACCTTTTCTTTTCCTCCAACCAGGAAGAGATAAACAAAGCCGTCGAGAACGGTGCCTATGCCATCATCTACGATGACGACAGTATTGAAAGAAAGGATGACGAGATCGCCTGGATCAAAGTTTCCGACATCCAGCTGGCCGCATTCAAACTCATCCGCTACGTGATCATCAAGAAAGAGGCGAAATTCTTCCTCCTCAACGAGCATGAAATGTCTTTTCTGAAAATGATACTCACGCACAAAGGGAATATCTCTTTCATCGCCAACGACTGGCGCAAGGCTTTCGAGCAGATACTCAACTCCGACGATGCCCTTTTCGTAGGTACGGACAAAGAGCTGATGAAGCTCATCAAGCCGGACATCAAAAGACTCGAAAGGGACGTGGAAGGCTATCCTGTCTTTGACACCCTCTTCAGAACGACCTTCAAGGTCGGCGGCTATGTCTATCAGGAAAAAGAGCTCATTCCTTTCCATCTGGACCATCTCCTCCGCGTGGTCGCCTTCTGTGAGGCTGAAGATCTTCCCTACTCGCTGGATCGCCTCAAGTACACCAAACACTTCATGCCTGTTTTCATAGACGGACAGCTCAAAAGCACTCAGGCGGGCAAGAGTGATAAAGTTGCCATCTTCACGGACAATATAGAAGATATCGTTGAAGCCAGAGAGTACATCAAACGAAGCAACACCTGGGTCAAAGGAATTGTACTCACCCCGCCCAAGACCAAAGTACCGGGAATCGACCGTCCACACTGGTTCGAGAGTGAAGAAGAAGTCCGAGAGATCCTCAAAAGCACCCTCTTCAACTACGCCTTCATCTACAATGCGGACAAAAGTATCCTTAACACGATCAAGGAAGAGTACAGCCTCTTTTAAATTATCATCAGGAACCCGAACTCGTTCGGGATAAAAGCTACCTACTATTAAAACATTTAACCGTAAAGAACCTCATGGCTCCTACAGGAACCCTGAACTTGTTCAGGACTAAGTCACTTTATCATTTCAACATTCTGCCGCGAAGAACTTCGCGGTTCCTATGACCTGCACCCCAAACTCGTTCAGGATAAAAACTGCTTTTCCGTTGGGCAAATCCATCTTACGGTTTTCCTATCACCACCATATTCTTCCCGTTATCGCCTACAAATTCACAACCATACATTTCTGCCAATACCCTGAACGTTTTCGCCCTGAAAAAAACGATATGCGTCGGGTCCTGATGGTAGTACCACTTTTTAAAAGCCTCTTCATTATTGGGATGAAACTGAGTCTGAAGTGCAAGATATCCGCCATCTTCAAGCCTCTCAAGAAGTGAATGGAATACTTCTTTCGGTTGATGCAAATGCTCGAAAACTTCTGTAGATACAATAAGTTCATATTTTTTACTATCATCAAGGCTGTCGAGGTGGTACAGAGGATCGAAATAATCACACTGTATCCCCTTCTCTTCCAGAAGAGATGCCAGAAGCGTACTTCTGCCACAACCGAAATCGAGTGCCGTTTTCGGTGTACCAACTAGTGGCAGCACAAAGTCAAGAAAACGTTGAAAGTAAGCCCTGTACCCCGGATGGTCCTCATCGTTCTCATGCAGGTCGTAACGGCTTTTCTGTTCTTCTATACTTTGGTAACATTCCGGAGATTTGAAAATGTATTCGCAGGATTTGCAGTGGTAGTATGTGATGTTTGTCTTGTCATCCACAAAACACTCTGCAGGCTTGTCACAAATATGGCAGGTCATTGTTCACTCCTTTGTGTGTGCTATGGTACAGTGTGGTTGGTTAAAGCTACATATCCAAAGGACTAACTACTCTGCCCTATCTAATAATTTTCTTTTTACTTCCAAAATATCCGACTAAAAGGACATAAGCAATTTTTATCATTATAGGATTTTTAAAAAGAAAGTAGTAAAAATATGGCATATTGAGCCCTGACCGTAGAGAGGAAATGTCCCTGGGGTGCATATTTTAGAAATAGACGGATATTTTTGATATACTACTAATATGAATAATAAAGTAATAGAGGGACATTGTGTTACACTAATGAATAAGTTAGCTTAATACTAAAAAAGGTATGTGATGGGTATATTTGACTTGTTTTCTAAAAGACAAAAAAAACTTAGAGGGGAAATTCCGGATGTATATCAATATGAAGATATAAATAATAATTTTAGAGTTCAGGTTGTACATATTATTAAAGATACATTTGGCAAAGACACTTATGGTCATAATTATGTTTCAAATGCATTTGATGAAATTCATAGAATTCTTTGCAAAGAATATGGAGTGTTTTCATTAAAAGAAGACGAGAATTATACATTTAATGAAATTTATAATTTCTTTTTATCCACACATGAATATGAAAAAGCATTGGATATAATAGAATTAAGTTTCAAATTTATAAACAAAGTTGTAAGACAAGACAGTTATCAATATTATACTCAAGATCATAGACTTAGTCCAGATGAAGCTATTGAAGAACTAAATCAAAGATTTAAAGAACATGGTATAGGCTATCAATTTGAATCAAATGAGTTAATTAGAATAGATTCACAAATGATTCACTCAGAAGTTGTAAAACCTGTTTTAAAACTTTTGCATAACCCAATATATTCAGGGGCTAATGAAGAGTTTTTAAAAGCTCATGAACATTATAGAAACAATAGAAATCAAGAATGTTTAAATGAATGTCTAAAATCATTCGAGAGTACTTTAAAAGCAATTTGTGATAAAAATAATTGGTCATATAACCAAAATGATACATCTAAGAGATTGATAAAGATATGCTTTGATAATAATCTTATTCCAACTTATTTACAAACACAATTTTCATCACTTCAACAATTATTTGAAAGTGGTGTTCCAACAATAAGAAATAGAAACTCTGGACATGGTCAAGGGGTTCAACAAATTCAAGTAACAAATGAAATAACTAGTTATATGTTACATTTAACAGCTAGTAATATATTATTTTTGATACAACAAGAAAAGTTGCTACACACATAAAGCTAACAAATCATTGGAGAGAAATATTTGACCCTGCGCTCAAATATTTCTCAATCCAGTCGTTAGAATCATCCAGAAACCATCTTGATAATTCGGGTTGATATGGCTACAATAGTAGTAAGCAAAATACAAAAAGGCCAAACATGAACAATTATCAACGGATCAACACACGCAAACCAGAAGGAATCGAGAACAAAAGAGCCTTCCTCATAGGCTCGGGGATAGCCTCATTGGCCGCAGCGGAGTACCTGATGCGTGATGGGCATATGCAGGGAAATCAGATCACCATTTTCGAAGAAGGCAGCTTGGCCGGTGGTGCCATGGACGGTGCCGGTAATCCCGAGGATGGCTTCATCGCGCGTGGCGGAAGGGAGATGGAAGCGCATTACGAATGTCTGTGGGACCTCCTTTCACAGGTACCTTCCATCGAAGAAGAGGAACGTACCGTTCTGGATGAGTTCAGAGAACTCAATGAGATCGACCCGAACTTTTCCAAGGTAAGGGTCATTTACAACCGGGGTGAAAAACATCGCAGAACCGATCTGGGGCTCCATGAAAAAAATACGCATAAACTGACCAGGCTGCTGCTTACAAAAGAAGAAGATCTTGGTGCCGCAACTGTTGAAGAGTATTTCGACAAATCGTTTTTTGAGACAGATATGTGGCTCTACTGGAGAAGCATGTTCGCATTTGAGACCTGGCACAGTGTCGTGGAAATGAAACGATATATGCATCGTTTTATCCATCTGATGCCAGGTATGAGTACGATGAGAGGTCTTGTTTTCACCAAATACAACCAGTACGACTCCCTGATACTTCCGCTGAAAAGACTGCTGGAATCAAAAGGAGTCAGTTTTGTCTTCAACACCACGGTGACCGATCTGGATATCGACATCAATGAAGATCAAAAAACGGTGACGGCCATACATCTGAACAAAAACGGCAGTGAGGAAACGATAAAGACATCCGCTGACGACCTCGTCTTCTTCACCAACGGCTCCATGACCGAGAACTCATCGCTTGGCGATACGGACCATGCACCGGTCCTGGACAGAAGTGAAGGGGCAGTATGGGGTCTGTGGAAGAAGGTGGCGGCAAAAGATGAGGCTTTTGGCAAACCAGAAGTCTTCTGCAGCGACATCGACAAAACGAAGTGGGAATCTTTCACCATCACGGCAAAGGGAACGAAAATACGCAAACTCCTGGAAGATTTTGCCGAACGAAAGTTCCTTCCCCACCGCACCGCGACAGGCGGCATCATCACCGTCAAAGATTCCAGCTGGCTGCTCAGCGTCACGGTCAACAGACAGCCACAGTTCAAGAACCAGCCTGCCGACACCACCGTGGCATGGGCCTATGCCCTCTTCCCCGACAAGAAAGGCGATTTCATTGACAAAAAGATGAGCGAATGTACCGGCAGGGAACTGCTGCAGGAACTGCTGTATCATCTCGGCATCGATGCGAACGAGATGCAGGCCTATCTCGATGAGTGTATTGTCATCCCTGCAATGATGCCCTATATTACAAGCCAGTTCATGCCAAGAGTTAAAGGCGACAGGCCAAAAGTCATCCCGGAAGGCAGCGTGAACCTTGCATTTTTGGGCCAGTTCTGTGAAATAGAGGGCGACTGTGTCTTCACCGTAGAGTATTCTGTCCGTTCCGCCATCATGGCTGTATACCATTTTCTAAATCTGGAGAAGCCGGTCCCGGAGATCTACCCGAGCCAATACGATATACGCGCTCTGGCTGCTGCGGTCAAAACGATGAAACCCGATGATGAGGGTATTGTTCAGAGACTGATCGAGAGTGTCATCAAAAAGAAACTGGCCAATACCACCTTTGAGGGCTTGCTGTAAAACCCTGGTTCTTTAAGCAATTATGTAAAAACCCTATCTTTCCAGAGGTAGGGATTCTTATTATTTTTTATTTGAAATATCAGCATTCTTTTTGTCATTAAGCCTGGCCAATATCTTTTCGCCTTTTTTTATCTGCAAAGAGATGATTGTCAGTTCTTCTTTTAGCTCTTTTGACTCTTTTTTCCCCATCTTTTTCTTTGATTCTTTTTCAAGCATCTCTTTTTTGGACTTCAGTTTTTCCAAAAGACGTCTAATGGATTTCTTTTTCCCTTCTACTTCAAACCCCTCCAATCCCAATAATTCTTTTACACTGTTAATGAATTTTTTTACACCCATTATGCTCTCTCCTCTTTTAAAATTAAATCAACATCTTCATCATTGACCATAAACTCTTCCGCAAGGTCTTTTATGTCACTGGAAAAATCTATAAATAAGATCTCTGCCATGGCAATGAAGTTTTGGCTGATCTTGTAGGCATAGGCACTATCGTTCATCAATGAAGTTGCCATTTCATTGGTGATCAGGTTATTTCGTATCAGATTGTCAAGAGTACCGTTTGCCAGAATATCGTATCTTTCCATATGCACTTTGACTTTTGACAAAAGGAGAAGGATTTCATCTTCCTCCATCATTTTAGATAATTTGTCAATGTTTCTCAACAATTCAGCCAAACCTACTCTGATATTATTATATTTTTCTTTGATATGCTCATTCTCGCTGGTGGAATATTTTATTAAATTCTTTTGCAGATGATGTGTATCTTTCACTGCTTCGACAATATCCCTGTTGGCAAGCTTTAATTTATATAATTTCTGAATATCTTCTGTACTCATATAGGATTGGGCTTTGGCGGAAAAATCTATGATCTCACCATAAAGCCCTTTGATCCTGTGGCGGTAGAAATCATCTATATCAATTATTTTTTTACTGTAAGGATCCATTACAATTTCTTCCAGCGGCCTGGTGGATACAATATTGCTTCGCTTTAAATTCAAACCGTGGGCTATGATTTCAAAAGCATTCTCGTACAAATGCTTTGTCTCCTTTATCAAGGAGAGCATCGCCGTTGCCGGGAGCTCCAAAACCGAGTCATTCAAATACTTCGCGCCTTCAAACTCACCTTCTTTTTTCTTATTGCTTTTAATAGCAGTTTGAAGAAAGTCAACAAGCCGCTGCGTAAAAGGTATAAATATCACCACACCCATGATCTTGAACAAACTGTCGAATACAGCCAGTCTTAATGTATGGTTATCACTTGCGATACCGAGATGATCGCTGATAAAATCCACGGTGGACATCATCTGATGCATGATTGCTACAGCGATCACCGCTGTCACTACGTTGAATATCAGGTGGGCACCTGCCAATCTTTTTCCATCAATATTTGAACTTAATGAACCGAGAATCGCCGTGATGGTCGTACCGATGTTGGCACCGATAACCAGGGCAATGGCATTTTCATATGTTATCTGGTTTGCTGCCAAAGCTGCCAGGATCAATACAATAGTGGCATGCGAAGATTGCATAATAACTGTTGCCAGCACCCCGATACCGATAAAGATTATTATGCCTTTGAATCCCGGCACGGCAAATGCGGCAAGGTCAATAGTATCTTTGAACGCCTCAAAGCCTTCTTTCATGTAATGAATCCCAAGGAACAGAAAGCCCAGTCCGGCCAGTATATACCCAAATCCTTTGAGAGACTTGGCCTTTTGAAATATCAGGATAATACCAAATACCAGCATAGGCATTGCATATTGTGCAATATGGATTTTTAATCCAAATCCCGCCATAAGCCATGCTCCGGTTGTGGTACCGATATTGGCACCATAAATGATCCCTACTCCCTGAAAGAGGCCAATCAGACCTGCACCAAGAAATGAAATAGTCAGTACGGACACAAGGGAGCTCGACTGCATCATGGCAGTCGCTACAAAACCAAATCCTATGCTCTTAGATAGTTTATCTGTAGATTTTTTGAGGACTTTCTCAAGGGTACCTCCTGAAAAAGCTTTAAAGCCTTCTTCAAGGGCAATCATACCAAATAGAAATATTGCTACTCCAGCTGATATTTCTTTAAAATTGGGACTGATCCAAAAGCCATATCCCAGTATGATGAGTATGGTTGGTAAAAAAATTCGTTTTAACATTAAAGAACCATTCCTCTGATCATAAAGTAGATCGCGGCAGACAGTACAGCGGCGGCAGGAACGGTAATAACCCAGGCAGCGATAATCTTCTTCACCGCTTCCCTTTTGACGTATTTAACTTTTTGGGCACTTTTTAACATCTTTTTAGCTTTTTTCAGGCGCGATTCTTCTTCATCAATCATCTTATAAAGATCAACAATCCTTTCATACTCCGTTTTTCCCTTTTCCTCTTTTACTTCAAGAGTTTTTAGTTCGGCATGCAGTGCTTTAAGCTGTTTTTTCTCATCAACGATACGTTCTTTATCATGGATAATCTCATCTTGAATTTTGGTTGTATCAAGATATTCTCTTAAAAATCCAACACCGAAGATACCACCTACGGCAATATGGGTAGAACTGACAGGAAGTCCCAACTGGGACGCGATAATGACCGTAATGGAAGCTGCCATAGCTACAGAGAATGCTCTTATCTGATCGAGTTCTGTAATCTCGGAACCCACTGTTCTGATAAGCTTTGGCCCGTAGAGTGCAAGACCGATGGCAATCCCCAGTGCGCCCACTGCCATGACCCATAAGGGTATGCCTGCTTTTGCTGAAATACCACCGGTCATTACAGCATCACTGATGGCCGCCAAAGGTCCGATGGCATTTGCCACATCGTTTGCACCGTGTGCAAAGCTTAAGAGTGCCGCTGCAAAGATAAGGGGTAGCGTAAAGAGCATATTGATACCTATACGACTGTTTTCAATATTGTGCGCTTTTTTTGCAACAACTGTTTTTACTATAAAATAAACAATGATTCCTACAACAAGTCCAAAGATAGCGGCAACAATAAAAGTAGGTTTTTTCGTATCAGGTAAAAAAATCAGTATATCCACGATACTTGGCCAAACTTTTTTAAGGCCTTTTAACGTAAGGTAGGTAATAAAAGCCCAAGACATAACAGCAACAAAAACGGGAACCCATTTAACGGCTGCTTCCACTTTGTCCTCCTTGAAAACCATTGTTTTCTTTATGGCAAAAAGGAAAGAAGCTGCAATAATCCCGCCAAGTACAGGGGAAATGATCCATGAAGCTGCGATCTTTCCCATAGTCCCCCAGGAAACAATGCTGAACCCCGCTGCGGCAATACCGGCACCCATGACGCCACCGACAATAGAGTGCGTGGTTGATACCGGTGCTTTTGCCATCGTTGCAAAATTCAGCCACAACGCAGCAGCCAAAAGTGCCGACATCATAGCCCAGATAAATGAATCTGCATTAGTACCAAAAGCAGCAATATCAATAATCCCTTTTTTGATGGTCTTTACAACATCACCACCTGCTATCAATGCTCCTGCTGCCTCGAATATGGCTGCAATGACGATAGCCCCACCCATGGTAAGTGCTCTTGAACCAACAGCCGGCCCTACATTGTTTGCTACATCATTGGCACCGATATTCATAGCCATATAGGCACCAAAGAGCGCTGCAATCGCCAAGAAAACATTGTTTGGTATTCCACCCGTACTCATAAAGCTATAGCTTAAAACCGCTACCATAAAAAAGAGTGCGGCCCCAAGCCTTATAAAATCAAAACCACTACTTTTTATAGCCTCTTTTTCCATTTTTTTTACTGTCTGTATTTCCATAATCCATTCCATCCTTTATTACTATTGTACTCCTCCTTGACTTAGTAGCAAAATAAAAAGCATGTTCCCATCGATGTGACATCAAAGATCAAATAAAACCATCCCGCGCATTATTGCACGGGAATCCTACTCTCGTATCTCTATTAAATTTGCCCTGAAGTTAAAATCACAGGGACAAAGCCTATAGAAAGAGTTTGAAATTCTTCCCCAGCCTCTGTACGACATTTTTCGTTCCCTGGATCAGAAGCGGATTCTTCTCTGCATCCAGCCACTTGATGAGACTTTTCATCTCCCTCTCATTCATGACCGTACATCCCGCAGTCGGCACCTTTTTGATATGCAGGAATATGCACGATCCCGCACCGGGGATTGCTCCCTTTTCGTCAATGTGGTTGTGATTGACCACAATACCATACTTGTAGTAATCCTTGGGGAACTTCATATGTTCCTTACTTTTGTAATCAACCTTTATCTTCGTACTGTCAACGATCTTGTTGTAATACTTAGAATGTACATCGTCTACGCAATGGTCCGTCTCTTTGTAAACGACGTAGGGATACCTGACATCAAAAGGCTGGTACCCAAAGGCCTGTTTGAGTTCGAAGATGCCTGCCGGTGCCTTGCCGTCCCCCTCTTTCTTGATGATCTTAGCATCCTTGGGAATGCGGTGCAGTCCCCTGCCCCATCCTATGCCGTTGCGTCCGATCTTCACATGGACAGACTTGCCTACCTTCTGCCACACGGACCCTTTTTTCTCATAACGCTGCAGCATACCATTGGGTGTGGACCAGTTCTTTGTCGTCACGACGATCAGCTGTTCCGTTTCGGGCAGCTTTGCCTGTAGTGTTGCAGCAAAAAGCAGTAAGCCAAGTAAAATCTTTTTCATTGTGTTATAATCCTTTCATACATTAAACGATCAGGTACTTTTTATGGAATACGGAATCATCTCAATCGCAATACCCCTGCTTACGATCTTTTTGGCCATTATAACAAAAGATGTCATCGTTTCGCTCGTCGGAGGGATCTTTGCCGGCCTTTTGGTACTCAACGGCTATAACCCGCTCACGGCTTTCACAGCACTTTTTGACGGCATCATTTCCCTTTTTGCAGAGGGGTGGATCACCAAGACACTGCTTTTCATGCTGCTCGTCGGCGCCATCATAAGACTGCTGACGGACAGCGGTGCCGTGGACAGTTTCGTGGCATACCTAAGCCGGGAAGCAAAAAAGATCGATTCCCCCACCGGCTCCATGATGCTTGCCTATATCATCGGCGTCATCATCTTCATCGAATCGTCCATTACTTCGCTGGTCGCCGGCACCGTAGCCAAACCGCTTTGCGACAAGCACGGGGTGAGCCGTGAAAAACTCGCCTATATCTGCGACTCCACTTCCGCGCCTATCTGTTCGCTGATCCCCATGAACGGCTGGGGTGCCCTGCTTCTGGGACTGATCATCACGGCAGTAGAGTCCAAGGTCATCAGCGGCGATCCCGTCTCCCTGCTTGTCTCTTCCATACCCTACAACTTCTACGCCATATTCACGCTGCTGATCGTCCTGGGGGTGATCTACTTTAAATGGGAGATCGGCCCCATGAAACATGCGCTTCCCGCTGCCTACCACCCCAGCAGTGTGAACGAGCAGATCAAAAAAACCCCCTGGCCCATGCTGTTACCCCTGATAGTCATGGTCCTTGCCGTCCCTGTGGCGCTCTACATTACAGGCAAGGGTGACATCTTCAAAGGCTCGGGTTCCACTTCTGTCTATTATGCGGTGATCGTAACGCTCATCTTCATCTACCTCTACTACATTCCGGGCAGGATTATCTCACACAAAGCCTACTTTAAAAGCTTTTACCTCGGCCTGGGAGAGATGATACCCGTCACAATGATACTCCTCTTTGCCATCTTCATAGGCAAGGTCATCGGTGACCTCGGTACTGCAGCCTACCTCTCCGATCTGCTCAGCGGCAATATATCACCGGTGTTGATCCCCATGCTTATCTTTCTTGTTTCAGGCATTACCGCCTTTTCCACCGGAACAAGCTGGGGTACCTTTTCCATCATGATGCCCATAGGCCTGGCACTGGGAGCAACGATGGGTCTGGACATTCCTCTCGTCATTGCGGCTGTGATCTCCGGCGGGATCTTCGGCGACCACGCTTCTCCCATTTCCGACACCACCATCATCTCCTCCATGGCTGCGGGATGTGACCATGTGGAACATGTCAGAACACAGCTTCCCTACGCATTGATCGGCGGAGTACTGTCGGCAGCGGCATTTCTGCTATCCGGATGGATATTAGTATAATACTCAAACACACAGGAGACAAAATGAAAAAAATGATAACAATACCTATAATAGTCGTGTTTTCACTGATCACAGCATTTATAACAGCCGGTGCGTGTACCCATATCTCTCTGAAAGGCGTCGATGGAACGACGGTGAGCGGACGAACCATGGAGTGGGCCGGATTCGATATGGAAATGCGACTGAGAGTCATTCCGAGAAATGCAAAACTGAAGTCACTCCCTATGACAGACAAAAAACTTGGGATGCATTGGAAGGCCAAATACGGCTTTGTTGGCGTCGATATGATGAAGATGTCTTTTGATGAAGCGATGAATGAGAAGGGACTGAGCTCCCAGTCGCTCTATCTTCCCGGATTTGCCAAATATCAGGAATACAATCCTGCTCAGGCGGCCAACTCCATCACCGCCCCCGATTTCAACAAGTGGATTGTCAGTCAGTTCGCAACGGTTGACGAAGTACGCAGCGTCCTCAAGAGAGGTAAAGTCCGGATAGTTCCTTTTATTCATCCAGCCTTTGGCGGGTCCATACCTTTGCACTGGGCCATTACTGATGCTTCGGGCAAAGAGATCGTTGTAGAGTATGTCGACGGCAAACTTCATATCTATGACGCTCCGCTGGGCGTGATGACAAACTCACCTCCGTATCCCTGGCATCTGACCAATCTGCGAAATTATCTAAACATACGCTCCGTTGACTGGAAACAGGTCAAAATAGACAGTATGACTATCAGGCCTATCGGTGCAGGTTCCGCTTTGCTGGGGATACCCGGTGATTTCACTCCTCCCTCCCGCTTTATCCGTGCCGTTGCCTTTAAGCAGACTGCCCGCAAGACGAAGGGCGGATACGATACCGTAACCGAGCTTTTCAGGATCCTGGACAACTTCAACGTACCCGCCGAAAAAGTAGATCCGAACGCGCTCAAAAAAATGGGGCTCAAGCCTCTGCCCTATGGAGGAACCCAATACACCTGTGCCTGCGACCTGAAGAACCTCATCTACTACTACCACACCGATAATGACCGCTCGGTCCGAAAAGTAGATCTCAAAAAGATTGATTTCACTTCCCTCAAAAAGCCTTTTACTATGTCCCTTAGAGGAAACAGGAATGATCCCATCGATGTGACATCAAAGATCAAATAAAACCAGCCTTCGCAATAATGCGCGGGCTGGATTTTGTTATAATCTATATTAAAAATTGAAGGAAACTCAAATGAAAAAAATATTTGTACTATCCACACTCAGCATTGCCGTACTGTATAGCGGTTTCTGGCCGGATTTTAGTTTTGCCTATGAACACGGTAAAGGCAATGTCGACAAAAATTTTGCCAGAGACAACAAAAAACAGATCGTTCTGGACAAAAAAGATAAAAAGTTCTATTACGACGCAAAACCCTCCAAAAAAATGAACTATCATGATGCCGTCCAATACTGCGAAAAGATGGATTACTTAGGCTATACGAAATGGCAGCTTCCCACCAAAGAAGAGATGCGCTCTCTGCTCGAACTGTCACGCCGGGATGTAACGGTCAAACATGCTTTCAAACATATTCAGAAAGGCATCTACTGGTCATCCACCAAAGACAGAAAGAATGAAGCATGGTATTTTGATTTTGAACTTGGGAGATATTTTGTTGCTGACATGAACAAGAAGTTCTATGCACTGTGTGTCGGAAGAGAGAAGTGATACTTAATACAACGACCGGAGGACAGACTGCTTGATGTAAAGGCTCCATTACAGGGGAACAGGTCAATCAAGTACAGAAACTGATGAGCATCTACCTAAAAGAACATGGTATCAAACAAGACAAAATACTGATCGTGCATATGTTTACGGAAAAGATGCTTTCCCATAAAAGCGTACTCGGGTATTATGACAAGGTTCACCTGTTGATGAACCTTGACGGACACGGCTCCCCGGCACTGAAGGTCAAGATATACAATGGGATCTACACGAAAAAACGTGCTGCACAATTTGCCGGAGGATTCAAATTTTTTTTCAGAGAAGACAAACCGCTTATGACACCCGAGCAGGTCCTTGGACTGAAACCGGTAGGAAGATCCAGAATCAAAGTAATTCCAAGATATATTAACTATCAGTAAACTATTCTTTGTTAATATCATTTTATAATATATTAAAGAATGAATCATGAAACATCTTATCCTCTCGGCTTCCATTCTCTTCTTACCTCTTTTGGCAGAGAATCTTAGAGTATATCAATATACAGGCGTAAGAACACAGCACACAGACAAAAATGGTAAAAACGAGAAGATCCATATAGAAAGAGAGATCGATCCTAAATGCCTCGATCTTGCGATCACGAATGAAATGATATGGGAAGGCAGTTACGCGAATCCTTCCGTTCCGATAGAGTGCAAAGCAATGTTCGTGACCAGTGTCGGGCAGGTACAACCCATGAAACTGCACCCGGATGTCGAAACCTACGGTGAGATGGAAGTGATGAAATTCATCAAGACCATGCAGGACCGTGATGACATGATGCTGATCGACACAAGAATGGAAAACTGGTACCGCTATCGTACAATCCCGGGAGCTGTCAACATCTCACATCTTGACATCTCCAAAGCCAATCTTTTTCCAAAGGCCTTTCAAAAAGCACTCAAAACTCTCGGAATCATCCAAAAGAATGGTCAATACGATTTTTCAAATGCAAAAATCATTGTTCTTTTCTGTAACGGAGCATGGTGCAGCCAGTCACCCAAGATGATAGAGCATCTTCTGAAACTTGGATATCCCGCAAAAAAGATCAAATGGTACAGAGGCGGTATGCATGATTGGCTGACACTGGGAATGACCTCAACAAGGGCTAAATAGAGATGCCCTGTGCTAAAATACGGCAAATCTACCTTGAGGACAGCACATCGTGAAACTACTTGTATCCGCCCTTGAGCCATCATCCAACCTGCATCTGAAAGAGGTACTCAAGCATACCCGCGATATAGAACTCATGGGTATCTTTGACAAAAGCATAGAGAACGGTACACCTCTGTACGACATCTCACAGATGGCGATCATGGGTGTGGTGGATGCCGTCAAAAAACTGCGATGGTTCTTTAAAGTGGCCGATGAAATGGTAGCACTTGCCAAAGATGCTGATAAAGTGCTGCTGATGGATGGTTCGGGATTCAACCTTCCTTTGGCAAAAAAGCTTAAAACCACTTATCCGGACAAAGAGATCATCTACTATATCCTCCCACAGGTATGGGCAAGCCGTCCCAAACGTGTGGCAAAACTTGAAAAGTATTGTGATCACCTGCTTGGCATTCTCCCCTTTGAAATAGACTACTACAAGAGCGGCAAGGCACAGTATGTCGGTCATCCACTGCTCGATGAGATCGATATAGAGCACGATGGGGAAAGAGCAAAAGGGTACATTGCCTTTATGCCCGGAAGCCGGAAAGCGGAGATCAGCCGGCTGATGCCCATTTTTCTGGAGCTCAGACAAAAGCTGGGAAGCGAGATCAGGCCGCTACTCGTCATCCCACCCTCTTTCAGCGACAAAAAAATCGCAGAACTTTACGAGGGGAGTGATGCATTCGAGATCATAAGAGACACGCACGATGCCCTCAGACGTTCGGAGTTTGCTTTCATCTGTTCGGGTACTGCTACACTTGAAGCAGCACTCATAGGTACACCGTTCACCCTTACCTACATTGCCAAGAAGATCGACTATTTCGTTGCTTTCAAAATTTTGGGTATCACCCAGATAGGCCTGGCAAATATCATCCTCTCACATTACAACGGTACAACCCTACACAAAGAACTGCTGCAGGAAGAGGTCACGGTTGACAACCTGCTCAAAGAATACTACAATACCGACCGAAAAAAATTCACTGCCAAGGCAAAAGAGCTCAGGGAATATCTTGGGCACGGAAGCTCAGCAAACGTTGCAAGAATTATTATGCAACCGTAGGGTGCTGTGTCCTCATAGCACCATTTCCGATATATAAGATACAATAAATTTAGTGGTGCCGTCAGGAGACGGCTCCTTACGAGAAAAAGAAGGAAACACATGCTTGTGCATATATGCTGCTCGGTCGACAGTCACTACTTCTTGCAAAAGCTTCAGGCAGACTACCCAGACGAAAAGCTCACCGGATTTTTCTATGATCCCAATATTCACCCCTATTCCGAGTATTATCTGCGTCTGCTCGATGTGAGAAGAAGCTGTAAAATGCTTGGTATCGATCTGATAGAGGGGGAGTATGATGTAGAGAACTGGCTTGAAGCGATACGGGGCCTGGAGCATGAACCTGAAAAAGGCGCACGCTGTTCCGTCTGCTTTGACAGGCGTTTTGAGATCACAGCAAAAAAAGCAAGTGAACTCGGAGAAAGCGTATTTACTTCAACATTACTGACCTCTCCCAAGAAATCTCTCAGGCAACTCCAGCATGCAGGCGATACCCTGGCAGAAAAATTTGGTATCGAATTCATAGCCCCGGACTACAGAAAAGCTTCGGGAACACAGGAGCAGAACATTCTGGCAAAAGAAGATGCCCTCTACCGACAGGACTATTGCGGATGCCTTTTTGGACTGACCATGCAGCGTGAACAACAGCAGAAGCTTGCTGATGAGCTTTTTGTACCTCTCTCCGGGCAGATACAGCCTGAATCCATCGAAGAGCGTGTAGAGATGTACGAAGAACGCTGGCAACTAGAAGAGCAGGACATCCCCTACAGGATCGTCAAGCAGCGTTTTCTCAACTGGCGTCTGAAAACGGGACTCCTTCGCGTAAGAAAACAGGTCGTAGCTGCACATTTCCTGCCCTATTCCACACTCAAAGGCGAATACAGCAGAGGGAAGATCGAATATACAACAGGTGATCTGCACCATATGAACCGGGATGAAGTAAAGTTCATCACGCTCGAGACCTACAACAGACTTGTTGAGAGCTGTTACAACACGGTCATAGAACTGATCTTTTCTCCGCCGCCGTTTGAAAAAGAACTGCAAATACGTACCCAACTGGGGATGTCACCCTATGATCTTTCCGCCATTCTTGTCGTAGAAGAGATCCCCTCCAACAAAATAGAAATCCTCTGTCAAAGCGAGGTATACAGCGATGTCAGGGAGATTCTGATCCGTACCTCTTAGGACTAACCAGTTTTTTACTGTTTTTTCGATAAAATAAGAGAATTTTTTTTAAAGGTTCTCCATGGTTTTTAATGTCGTTGAAATACAAAAAATCCTTCCGCATCGCTATCCGTTCCTCCTGGTCGATCGTATTACGCATCTTGAAAAAGGCAGCTATATCGAAGGGTACAAGAATGTATCCATTTCCGAGCCGGTTTTTCAGGGCCACTTTCCCGATCATCCCATTTATCCCGGTGTCATGATCATCGAAGGTATGGCGCAGGCTGGCGGTGTGCTGGCATTTGAAAGCATGGACAATGCGACACAGGAAGAGATAGCGAACAAAGTAGTCTATTTCATGAGTATCGACAAAGCGAAATTCCGCTCACCCGTCACACCGGGAGACCAGCTGGTCTACAAGCTCAATGTCATCAAGAACAAAGGTGCCATCTGGCAACTTGATGCCAAAGCCTATGTAGATGACAAACTGGTCGCCGAAGCCGAGCTCAAAGCCATGATCGTGGACAAGTAGGTCCTTTGATGTCTGCTATCCACCCTACCGCCATCGTCGAGGACGGAGCCATCCTCGGGGAGAATGTCTCTGTCGGCCCTTTCGCCTATATCGGTGCCAAAGTATCCATCGATGATGGCACTTCCGTCGCTTCGCATGCCGTTATCGAGGGGCGAACCTCCATCGGGAAAAACAACCGTATCTTTTCCCACTCTGCCATCGGTACGATCCCGCAGGATCTCAAATATGCCGGGGAAGATGTGGAGCTGATCATCGGGGACAACAACAACATCCGTGAATTCACTCTGCTCAACCCGGGTACCAAAGGAGGCGGTTCCGTCACCAAGATCGGCAACGGAAACCTTCTGATGGGCTATGTCCATCTTGGGCACGACGTCATTTTAGGTGACAACTGCATCCTTGCCAACGGCGCGACGCTCGCAGGACATGTGGAGCTTGGGAACAATGTCGTCATCGGAGGACTGACCCCTGTCCACCAGTTCGTACACGTAGGAGACTTCGCCATGATAGGCGGAGCGAGTGCGCTGGCCCAGGATATCCCTCCCTACTGCCTTGCCGAAGGGAACCGTGCAACACTCAGGGGGCTGAACCTGACCGGACTGAGGAGACATATCCCCCGTGAAGAGATCAATGCGCTCAAATCCGCCTACAGAGAACTTTTCGAAGAAGGAAAAGCTTTGCAGGATGTCGCCCAGAGACTCTTTGAAGAGAGCAGTTCTGAAAAAGTAAAAAATCTGTGTAAATTCATCAAGACCTCCAAAAGAGGCATACCGTTTACACGTAAATCGTAAAGGAAAACCATGCCAATCAAATCATGCAGCTTCTGCGGAACACGAGAGAGCGAAGAGAATCCGCTCATTGCCGGAGAAAATGCCTATATCTGCTCCAACTGTGTCATCTCCGCCTACAAAATCCTTTTTGGCGAAGAGGAGCAGGAAGCAGAAACAGCCGCCCACGAAGCAGTGACACTCTACACGCCCAAAGAGATCAATGCCCTGCTCGATGAATACATCATCGGACAGGAAGGCGCAAAAAAGACACTCTCAGTCGCCGTCTACAATCACTATAAACGTATATTCAGGAACATTTCCGACGACGATACCCAGCTTGCAAAATCGAATGTGCTGCTGATAGGACCTACTGGATCGGGAAAAACTCTGCTTGCGCAGACCATAGCCCGTTTCCTCAACGTTCCTATCGCCATTGCAGATGCAACCAACCTTACAGAGGCCGGTTATGTCGGAGAAGATGTCGAGAATATCCTCACCAAGCTGCTTATGGAAGCGGACGGTGACCCACAAAGAGCTGAACAGGGTATTGTTTTCATCGATGAAATTGACAAGATCGCGCGGATGGGAGAGAACCGTTCCATCACACGAGACGTATCCGGTGAAGGGGTTCAGCAGGCACTGCTCAAACTCATCGAAGGCTCTGTCGTGAACATCCCGCCTAAAGGCGGACGCAAACACCCGAATCAGGATTTCATCCAAATTGATACTTCGAACATCCTCTTCATCTGCGGTGGTGCCTTTGACGGACTCAATGACATCATCAAAAGAAGACTCGGTGGCAACACACTTGGTTTCGGACAGGAAAAACGTTCCAAATCCGAAGAAGAGAACATGCTTCATCTGGTCGAATCGGATGATCTTGTCTCTTACGGGCTCATACCGGAACTGATTGGGCGTTTACATGTTCTGGCAACATTGGGTAAAATAACAAAAGAAGATATGGTGCGTATTTTGATCGAACCAAAGAACTCATTGGTCAAACAGTACCAGAAACTCTTTGAGATCGACGATGTTAAGCTTACGTTCGAAGAGGATGCCCTTTCCCTGATCGCACAAAAGGCGATCGACAGGAAAACGGGTGCACGCGGATTGCGTTCTATTATGGAGGAAGTTCTTCTCGACATTATGTATGACCTGCCGGAACTGGCCGGATATGAAGTGATCATTACCGAAGAGGTAGTGGAGAACGGTGCCAAGCCACTCTATATAAAAGATAAAAAAACAGCATAAGCTGTTACCGAGAAGAAAGGATAATTATATATGTTTAAAAAAGTATTAGGTCTGTTTTCAAATGATCTCGCTATTGACCTTGGGACGGCGAACACGCTCGTACTCGTCAAAGGACAGGGAATCAGTATCAATGAACCGTCTGTGGTCGCCATACAGTTCGACAAACACGGACAACAGCGTATCCTTGCCGTAGGCCAGGAAGCCAAGGATATGGTCGGTAAAACACCGGGCAATATCAAAGCGATCCGTCCAATGAGAGACGGGGTCATTGCCGACTTTGAAGTCACAGAGATGATGATCCGTTATTTCATTGAAAAAGCACATAAAAGAAAAGGCTGGTTCTCCCCGCGTATTATTATCTGTGTACCTTACGGTCTGACTCAGGTAGAGAGACGTGCGGTAAAAGATTCGGCTGAGAATGCCGGTGCACGATATGTCTACCTGATCGAAGAGCCAATGGCCGCTGCGATCGGTGCGGGCATTCCGGTCAAAGACCCCAATGGTAACCTTGTCGTCGATATCGGCGGTGGTACCACGGAGATCGGTGTGATCTCACTTGGGGGTCTGGTCCTGAGTAAATCGATCCGTATCGCGGGAGACCATCTTGACCAGTCCATCGTCGATTATGTCAAAAAGAACTTCAACCTGCTCATCGGTGAACGTATTGCAGAAGAGCTCAAGATCAAGATCGGTACGGCCATTCCTTT
The DNA here is from genome assembly GCF_000010345.1 of Sulfurovum sp. NBC37-1. NCBI lineage: Bacteria > Pseudomonadati > Campylobacterota > Epsilonproteobacteria > Campylobacterales > Sulfurovaceae > Sulfurovum > Sulfurovum sp. NBC37-1. The sequence continues at coordinate 1,133,523 of NC_009663.1, read as the reverse complement.
AGAAGAAGAGATGAGTACAACGGTAAGAGGTAGAGACCAGATCGAAGGTAGTTTGATTGCTACGGAGATCACATCAGAGCATATTCGGGAAGCTATCAAAGATTCCCTTGAAGAGATTGCCAATGCTCTCAAGACCGTTTTGGAGCAGACACCGCCGGAACTTGCAGGCGATATCGTTGAAAATGGTATTGTCCTTACCGGAGGTGGTGCCCTAATCAGAGGATTGGATAAATATCTCTCCGATATCGTCAAACTTCCTGTTTATATTGCTGAAGATCCGCTCCTTGCTGTTGCAAAAGGCACAGGTAAAGCGCTTGATGAGATAGATATCTTACAACAAATGGCATATGAAGACTAGAATAATAATTATTATTATTCTGCTGGCTATTCTTGCAGGATTATTAACAAAAAATGATGAACGGATCATGGATGTACTCCTTGGTGCCATCAATCCGATCAAGCAGAAATACAAGAACTTCACACAGAACATTGAAGACAAGAGCCAGAGCTATATCTTTCAAAAAGAGTCCATTGAAAAATTGAGCCGTGAAAACCGCATTTTGCGTAAACGGCTACTCGAACAGACACATTACATCAAACAGGTCAAAGATATCTATGATGTCCTTCCCCAGCTCAAAAGGCTGCCGGCCCACAATATCTCCATCACAGAGACCATCTCTTACGTTAAACTCAATAGTTTTACCCAGATCATACTCACCAAACCCAAAGAGGTACATGAAGGCAAGCTCTACGGCCTGATACAGGGTACTGTAGCTGCCGGCGTAGCTGTCGTAAAGAATAATCAACTCTACGGCTATCTCACTTCTGACGAAAAGTGCCGATTCTCCGTCTTTATCGGAAGGAACTCAGCTCCAGGTATCGCTATGGGACTGAGCAAGAACGAGATGATCGTCAAGTTCATTCCGAAATGGCACAAGATCCAGGAAGGGGACAAGGTCGTCACCAGCGGCCTTGATAACATTTTCTTTGCCAATGTCCCTGTGGGGATCGTCTCAAAGGTCGAAACACAAAGTGCCTACAAGGTCGCATATATCAAGACCTACAGTGATGTATTCCATCCAAAGACCTTCTTTTTGATCAATGATCCAAAAGCGACTCTGGCACGTAATTTCGACAGATTCCTCACTGAGATACCAAAAGAGAAAGAGTGTATCCAGCCTGCCGATCTGAACCTGTCAGATGTGAACGGAACAGACATGAATGGAACCGTCCTCTCTGCCGACAGGAACGGAACATCTGATACAAGACTGAGCGAAGGAAACCTGAGCGTACCGATCATCTCCAGCATCCCTGCCCGTATCGATCAGACACAGGAAGAGGTCATTGAGCCGGAAGTCCCGGTTGAACCGCATACGGAACCAAAACCGGAACCTAAGAAAAAACATATCATTCACCGCAAGAAAAAACGTGCAATACAAAGTCTTGATCTCTTTTAAAAATGCCCTTTATTAAGGGCATTTTTTGCCTCTTTCTACTATAATATTAAACTAAAAATCAAAGGTATCTCTCCATGCCAAAACGCGACGACATCAAAACAATTTTACTTATCGGTTCAGGACCTATTGTCATTGGACAAGCCTGCGAATTCGACTACTCCGGAACCCAGGCGGCAAAGACGCTTAAAGAGCTCGGATACAGGGTTGTTCTCATCAACTCCAACCCCGCTACCATTATGACCGATCCCGAGTTTGCCCACCGTACTTATATTGAACCGATCAACGAAGAGGTAATCGCCAAGATCATCAAAAAAGAGAATGTAGACGCTATTCTGCCTACAATGGGTGGCCAGACTGCATTGAATGTCGCCATGAGTATGCACGACAAAGGGATGCTTGAAGGTGTCGAGTTCCTTGGGGCCAACCCGGCAGCCATCAAAAAAGGTGAGGACAGACAGGAATTCAAAGAGGCAATGATCAAGATCGGTATGGACCTGCCTATCTCTCAGTATGCCTACAATATGGATGAAGCCCTTGATGCAGCGAAAAACATTGGCTTCCCACTCATTATCCGTGCCTCCTACACGCTTGCAGGTGGGGGTTCGGGTGTCGCTTATAATATGGATGAGTTCAAGGAGATCGTTAGAGGCGGCCTTGAAGCATCACCTATCTCGGAGATTCTCATCGAAGAATCATTGCTTGGATGGAAAGAGTACGAGATGGAAGTCATCCGTGACAGGGCAGATAACTGCATCATCGTCTGTTCCATCGAGAACTTCGACCCGATGGGTGTCCATACAGGTGACTCCATCACCATGGCCCCTGCCCTCACACTGACGGACAAAGAATATCAGCATATGAGAGATGCCTCTTTCAAGATCCTCAGGGAAGTAGGTGTCGATACCGGTGGATCGAACGTACAGTTCTCCATCAACCCGGATACCGGCCGTATGATCGTCATCGAAATGAACCCGAGAGTGAGCCGTTCTTCTGCACTGGCATCCAAAGCAACCGGTTATCCTATTGCCAAAGTCGCTACACTTCTGGCTGTCGGATTCACTCTTGATGAAATTACCAATGACATCACAGGCACCCCTGCTTCTTTCGAGCCGGTCATCGACTATATCGTGACCAAACTGCCGCGATTTACTTTCGAGAAATTCCCGATGGCCGACTCGACTCTGACCACGGCTATGAAGTCTGTCGGTGAAGTCATGAGTATGGGAAGAACGTTCAAAGAATCCTTCCAGAAAGCACTCTGTTCACTTGAAACAGGTCTGACCGGTTTCAATGAGATCAAGTGTGACGGCGAAACATTGGTCAGGGAGATCCGCCGCTCCAATGCCGAACGTATGCTTTATGTCTTTGAAGGACTTAGACGCGGCATGAGCGTCGATGCGATCTTCGACCTGTGTAAGATCGACAGATGGTTCCTTTACCAGCTTGAAGAGTTGGCACAGAGAGAAAAAGAGATGGACATCGCCCTGCTCTCTGATGCCACAAGACTCAGAGAGGTCAAAAGCGAAGGTTTCTCCGATGCCATGATCGCTGAAGTAATCAACAAAAAAGAGGGCCTTAACCTCACTGAGAACGATGTCTACAATGCCAGGGAAAAACAGGATATCGTACTGGAGTACAACGAAGTAGATACCTGTGCCGCCGAATTCAAAGCACTGACACCCTACCTCTACTCTACAACAAACATTACAAAGTTGCCTGACAATCATTCATCCTCCATCATCAATCCTCCATCCGAGGACAAAAAAGTCCTCGTCATCGGCGGCGGCCCAAACCGTATCGGTCAGGGTATCGAATTTGACTACTGCTGTGTACATGCGGCATTCGCCCTTGAAGATATGGGTATCAAGTCAATCATGTATAACTGTAACCCCGAAACCGTTTCAACAGACTACGATACATCCGATATCCTCTATTTCGAGCCGATCGACTTCGAACATGTAAGAAACGTCATCGAGCTTGAAAATCCGGATGGGGTTATCGTTCATTTCGGCGGACAGACACCGCTGAAACTGGCTAAGAACCTGACCGCTATCGGTGCGAAGATCTCCGGGACTTCGGCAAAAGTGATCGACCTTGCCGAAGACAGGGAACTGTTCTCCAACTTCATTACCGAGCTCGGACTGAAGCAGCCTGAAAACGGTACAGCCTTTGCCAAAGATGAAGCAATGGCCATTGCCAACCGTATCGGTTACCCTGTTCTTGTACGGCCAAGTTTCGTACTTGGCGGACGCGGGATGAGAACGGTTTATAACGATGCCGAGCTGAGGGAATATATGGACGAAGCTGTCTCTGTCTCCAACGATGCGCCTGTACTCATCGACAAATTCCTCGACAATGCCATTGAACTCGATGTCGATGCCATCTGTGACGGCAAAGATGTCTATATCGGCTCGGTCATGCAGCACATCGAAGAGGCGGGTATCCACTCCGGTGACTCCGCCTGTTCACTGCCTCCGGTCTCCATTTCGGATGAACTGATTGCGGAAGTCAAAGAACAGACGGCAGAGATCGCCCTTGATCTGGGTGTCATCGGACTGCTCAATATCCAGTATGCCATTCACAGAGGTGAGATCTACCTGATCGAGGTGAACCCGAGGGCTTCCAGAACCGTACCGTTCGTCTCTAAAGCGACCGGTGTACCGCTTGCCAAAGTGGCTACAAGAGTGATGGTCCAGGGTGACCTGAGAGAGTCTTTGAAATTCTACGATACTTTCAATGTCGTCAACTTTGACAAAAAGATCATGGAACCGAACCTCAAAGGGCATGTCGCGGTCAAAGAAGCGGTATTCCCTTTCAACAAGCTTCCCGGTTCAGATCTCATTCTTGGGCCTGAGATGAAGTCCACAGGTGAAGTCATGGGTATTTCCGAGAACTTCGGTATGAGTTTTGCCAAGTCCCAGTTCGCTTCCAAGAACAACATTCCTCTGGAAGGCAAACTTTTCATCTCCCTCACCGAGATCGATAAACCGCATGCCGGGGAGATCGGTAAAATGTTCACAGATCTCGGCTTTGAGATCGTGGCAACTTCGGGAACGCATGCAGCGCTTGAAGCAGCCGGCGTAGCATCGACCAAGGTTCTCAAGATCTCTGAAGGCCGTCCGAACATTGACGATATGATCAAGAACGAAGAAATCGCACTGGCGATCAATACCTCTGACAACAAGGCGAGTAAAGCAGATGCAAAAACAATCCGTCAGTCGGTACTTGCGAACCATGTTGCCTATTTCACCACGCTGGCAGCTGCGAAAGCGACTGCACTAGCGATCAAAGAGCTTAAAGACCAGGACGGATGCCTCGATCCAAAAGCACTGCAGGATTATCTGGCATAACAGTGATGAAAGATCTGAAGCATCTGGTTTTTCTCACCCAGACCGATACCACCATCGGTTTTGTCTCTCAAAGTGCTGAGAGACTTACACAGATCAAGAAGCGCCCTCCCCACAAATATTACATCAAAGCGGTCAATTCACTCAAAACGCTCAAAACATTCACACGTATTCCCTCTAGTCATAAAAACAGAGTCAGACGCGCAAGGAAAAGTACGTTCATCATGCCTGACGGACATTCATACCGTGTAATCAGAGACACACATCACCTATTGCTTCTCAACCGTCTGCAATGGGCGTACACTACTTCTGCAAACCTAAGCGGTCAACCGTATGATGAGATCTTTGCCAAAGAAGCTGCTGATGTTATCGTCACGCCACTTAAGATCAAAAAGAAACCCTCCATCATCTATAAACTTGGAAAACATACACTACAAAGGATACGCTGATGTCTGTCATCTATGAAAACAAAAATATCCGCATCGAAACGGAAGAAAGTGAAATACCCTGGCTCAAGATCTTCACCCAACACCCCTACAAAGAGATGAGCGAAGTACCTTCTGAGATCAAGTTTGAGATCTATGACTTTCTGGATATCATAGAGAAAGCGATGATCGATTATTACAGTCCTGAAAAAATCAATATCGCTTCTTTCGGGAACTATCTGCCGCATGTACACTGGCACATCATGGCACGATTCAAAGAAGACAGTTACTTCCCTGAACCGATGTGGGGAGACAAACAGAGAGAAACTACAATGAAGCTCCCCTCTTTTGATAATTTTTGTCAGGAGCTGAATAGCTTGATAAGATAAGTATGAAGTGTAATATATGCTTTTTCAGTCCCTATTAAGCTTTCAAAAAGCATAATCATTCCATGAGTAACCGCTCACTCCGGTTATATACCCACTTCCCAACAATAAGGTTTTTTATGGAAAGAAGAGATTTTTTTAAAAAGGCAGCAGTAACTGCCGGCGCAGCCGCACTGGGTACCTCTACCCTTAAAGCAGGTGAAACACACCAGCCCATCAGTAACAGAAAAATAGGAGATGTCACTTTTCCTGAAAAGCGTCCTCTCATCACTTTCTCGGACAGACCACCACTGCTTGAGACTCCACGAGAGGTTTTTACCTGTGCACTGACACCCAATGATCAGTTTTTTGTACGCTGGCATATGCCCGATATCCCGACCTATATCGATATGGACAAATTTACTATCTCTGTCAACGGTATGGTCAACAAGGAACTCAAGATCTCTCTCAAAGAGCTCAAAGAAGACTACGAGCAGGTAGACGTTGCCGCAGTACTTCAATGCGGAGGTAACAGCCGTTCTGCATTTACACCGACTGCCGGCGGTATACAGTGGGGTAGCGGTGCCATGGGATGTGCGATGTGGAAGGGTGTCAGACTGCGTGACATCCTCGACAGAGCCGGAGTCAAAAAAGGAGCGGAATGGCTTGCGGTACGCGGAAGCGAAAAAGCCGCCTATTATGAAACACCCAACTTTATTCGTGAACTTCATCTCGATGAGCTCGATGATCACGTCATCATTGCCTACCAGATGAACGGCGAAGACCTGCCTTACCTGAACGGATTCCCTGTAAGACTCGTTATTCCCGGTGTCTACTCGGACAGCTGGATCAAAATGATCGACAACATCACCGTTACGGACAAATACCAGAAACTCTTTTTTATGGACCACGCCTATGTCGTACCGGACAATGAATGCGAATGTGAAACACCTGAGAAAAAATTCCCGAAAACCAAGCCGATCTACAAAATGAACGTCAAATCCGTCATTGGCTACCCGTCTAACGGTGCAAAGCTGACACTGAAGTCACAGGCCGTGATACGCGGTGTTGCCTTTGACGGCGGTGCAGGTATCAAAGAGGTACAAATCTCTCTTGATGGCAGCAAGACATGGGACAAAGCCATACTTGACAGCGGAAAACTCGGTCGATATGCCTACAGAACGTTCCGTTACGGTTTCAAACCGCATACACTCGGAAAAATGGAGATCATGGCAAAAGCGATCAATAAACTCGGTGAAGCACAACCACTTTCAAAAGATATTAAATGGAACCATGGCGGTTACAAATACAACGGTATCGATGTCGTTACTGTAGAAGTCGTATAAAGGATCGAGGAATGACTGCAATCAAAAAACTAATTATCACAACACTGCTCGCGGCCACACCGTTGATGGCACAGGTCAAAGAGAAGATCGAAGTCCCGTACATGGCTTTCCCGATCAAAATGGGAAAAGGGTTTGATGCCGTTCAGGCGAACTGTCTTATGTGCCATTCCTTTGGCTATATTATCAACCAGGGAAGACAGTCCAGAGCGTTCTGGAAAGGAAAAATCGATAAAATGATCATCCACTTCAAAGCACCAATCAGCGACAAAGACACCAAAACTATTGAAGACTATCTCTTTCAACACTATGGGAACGGTAAGGAGCAGTAAACCTTTCTTCTGTATCGGGAATATATTCCCGGTATACTCCTGCAGATCCAAAAATCCAAATTCTGGATTTGGTTCTGGATTTGGGAATTCGTCTATAATCCTTAAAAGAAATGCTATAATAAATAATTACAAATATCCAATTGGGGATCACAATGATACATGAACTGAAAAATCCTGTCGTAAAAACTCTTTTGAACCATTTGCGTGACACGAAAACAGATGCATTTCGTTTTCGTCATATTGTTCATGAGCTTACACGCCTCCTGGTCTATGAGGCACTGACAAATGAGCCCATGGAGGAAAGAGAGATAGAGACCTGGCAGGGCAAAGAGAGTTTTCCCTTCCTGAGAGAGAAAGACCTTCTTTTTGTCACTGTCCTGCGTGCCGGCCTTCCGATGCTGGAAACCGCTATGAACATATTTCCGGAAGCCGAAGCCGGTTTTCTTGCCATGAAACGGGATGAAAAAACGCATCAGTCCGTACTTTACTATGACCGTGTTCCCGAAAGCTGTGAAGGTAGAACCGTCATTATTGTTGACCCGATGGTCGCCACAGGAGGTTCACTCTGCGATGCCATTGCCCTTATGAAAACACGATCCCCAAAAAAGATCCTTACCCTCAATCTCATAGGTGCTCCGGAGGGACTGGATATCATCAAACAGAAACATCCCGATATTGAGCTCTACATTGCCCAGATAGACGAAAAGCTCAATGATGACAAGTTCATACTGCCAGGCCTTGGAGATGCAGGAGACCGTTCCTATAATACACCGGCCTAACACTTTTAACGGAAAAGCTTCCTGTAGCACTTCTTTTTTCTCAGGAATCTTTCCAATTGTTTTTTGATCTCTTTTATCTCTTTTTCCCGATACTTTTTCAGTTCAGGCCGAAGCACCTCTGAAATAAAGATACGCAATGTCGGATCTTCCTCAATCTTTAGCAACTGCTCCAGTAAAACATCCTGCTGGCAACTGTCATGAAAGTCACCCAGCACCTTCTGGATCTTTTTCATCTCTTTGAGAAGTTTTTGCATCTTCTTTTTCCGATACAGACCGGCAAAGGTTTCCAGCAGATAACGAAGCTTTTTGTAAGAGATACGCAGTGCATGCAGCTTCTCTTCTGTCTTTCCAGGCTTTTGCTCAAGTGCTTTGATCTGTTTCTTTATTTTCAAAAAGCGTCTGTATATTACTTTGTCAGAAAGTTTTTTGATTGTAACATCACTGTCTGAAACAGTGTTGAAGTATTCCCGGCCAAGGTAAGCTTCCCAGGATCGTAAAATATCGCTGCAGGTTTGGCTTAGAAGATACTCCAGAATCTTCCTGTGCTCCTTTTGCAGCATCTCCTCCAGCTGTTTTTTCAAAAGATTCACTGCGTCGTTGTGGGAAACCGCTTCAGCGCTCAAAGTGCATATCCGCCCATACAGTACATCGAGATCACGTTTGGTATTACTGATGCCGATGAGTGTTTTAAGTGCCTTTCTATGCACCAGGATCTGGCCGCTTCTATCGATGGATGAGAACTCCCCCATCAGTACGACCGACCGTCTCACTGCAATCCTGAACTGGTGCAGCACTTCATTGTCATCCTCTTTCAGCACACGTTTGCGGTAGGCATAGATATCTGCAAGCAGATCCTGCAAGATATCTCTAACTATTGAAACAGCATTTTCTTTTTTGCGTATTATCTTCACGCTTGCCTCCGATAATCTATTAATCGATAAAATATTATACCACAGACATGATCTTCACCTTAGCGGTATCTTCCCTTTGCTTCTCCTGGCGATATTGTCACGATAGAGCCACCCACTCTTGATCTTCTCCCTTTCCTCTTTTGAGAGCTGCGGTGTATCATACTTGCCTGCCTCCGCCAACTGCCGCTCTGCCTCATAGAGTATGAGTGCCGCAGCGACAGAGACATTGAGGCTTTGGACCATACCCTGCATGGGGATGATGATCACCGTATCGGCCAGCTCAACTGTTTCTGAAGAAACACCATCCTTTTCATTCCCCATCACGATGATCGTCGGCTTTGTGTAATCTACTTCTCTGAAAGGAACAGCCCTCTCTTCTAAATGGGTCACAACAACCTGATACCCCTCTTTCTGCTTCTTCTGAAGAAACACTCTTTGCTCTTCTGTACTTATTCGGGTACGTTCCACCCAACGGTGTGCTCCCTGGGTAATGGTCTTGTGGATACGAAGATCCCTGTTGTCTGATGTCGTGTAATATAGATGCTGTACCCCTACGGCATCGCAGGTACGGAGAATGGCCGAAAGGTTCTGGGAACTGTGAACGTCATCGAGCATGACTTTGAGTGTAGGCTGTTTACAGCAGAGTATCTGATCGATGCGGTCTATACGCTCCTGACTCGATCGGACACGCCGCTCCTCTTTCATATTGACTCCTATAGAGAAGCCGGGATCGGATAAGAACGCTTTACTTTTCCGACGATCTTCAACAGCTCTTCCTCTTCAACGATCTCCTTCTCGATCAGCTGAAGCGCCAGTTTTTCTATTTTATCCCAATGTTCCCTTACCAGCGCTTCTGTCCGTTCTCTTGCCACATTGATCCAGTGCATGAACCGTTCTTCTATCTTCGCCGCCAGGAAATCATCAGCCATCATTGCAATAGATTCAATGTTGATCAATCCCAGTTCTTTGTCCATCCCCAGCGTGGTAAGCGCTGCATAGATATTCACCGATGCCTGGGAGAGATCATTCACGGCACCACTGTCCATCTTTTCCTCACCGGCCTTCACGATCTTTGACATACGCCCGGCCATCAGGACACAGACATCATTGAAGATCTCTTCTTTGGTAATGTTGGAGTATTCATCTTCCGCATTGTATGAAACGAATCCGAGCATTTTGCTCCGACGTGAGATCGTGACCTGTTCTATTTTTACCTGCGGCATCAGAATGCAGGAGAGTACAGCATGTGCCGCTTCATGATAGGCGGTCATTTTGAGTTCCTCTTCCAGGTTCTTGACCATCTGCGTTTCGATCTTGTGTCCGTACTTGATGATGTTTATCTGCTCGATAAGAATATCCTCGGTAATCCACTTCTTGTCCTCTTCTATGACATTCAGTGCCGCCATTCTCCCCAGCCTGTCGAGTTCCATCGCGCTCATCCCGGTGATATAACGGACAATACGGTCCACGTTGATCTTCGGGTCATGCGGTTTTTCGAGTATCTTCTCGATAAAGAACTTCCTCGCATCTTTGTCGAGCTTGGATACCTCGATGAGGAAATCAAGTTTCTGAGGCGCGGTCAGTACGGGATCGACATCATCCAGTGATTCTGCCGTTGCGATTGTAAAGACCGTAGGCTCAGACGATTCGATCACTTTGGCGATATCGGAGAACGATACATTCGTAATGGTCCCCTGCAGGACACCTTTGATATCGATATCTTCGAGAAGAACGACACTGGGAGCATGCCGTGAGGCAAGGTCATATACTTCCTTGATATGGTCGAGTTCAAACAGTTTTGATCCCGAGATCTCCAGATACGAAAAGCCCGCCTCATGAATGAAAGCCTTTGCAAGCATGCTCTTGCCTATACTTGGCGGACCGTACAGCAGCGCACCTCTGGGCAGCGGTATATCGAAGTCCTTCAGCTTTTCGGGGTCCTGTATGATCTTAATGATAGACCGGAGTCTCTTCTTGACCTCTTTATGTCCCACTACATCATCGAAGGTAATATCAGACCGCTTGAACTTGAGTTTCTCTTTTTCTCTTTTGGATGACATGAGCACCCCTTTTTTGGATTAATACAATTCTATCATATCCATGTATAAGAGTATGCGGGATTTAGGTATAATACGCCCAATCCATGAACGAAAGAAAAATATATGTGTGATTTCAATACTTTGAGTGATGAAGAGAAGCTTCATTACCACACTCTGCTGCTCGATGCGGCAGAGAAATTCGGCGGAAAGAACTTCTTTCTGCAGCTTCTTGAAGCAATACGTGAGAGCAAGCCCCATCCTTTGACTGCTGCAAACCGTGAGTTCACCTTTGAGCTGGGAACGGTCAAGTGGAACAAGGTGATCTTTAACGACAAACTGCAGCTGTTGCAAAAAGCCCGTATCAACGAAGGAAAACAGAACAATCTGCTTCCTCCAAAAGACGAGAAGAGCTATAAAAAAGTCCTGAACCTTGTACGTACGCTCAAACCGATCGTATTTCATGTCAAACCAGCCCATAAAGAAAATGGCCCCGGTTTTTTCTTTCAGCCTTTTGTACGTGTAGATGACGAGACTACCAAACTCAATCCTCTCTTTGATGCACTCTTCTTCTGTGCTATTGAGACAGTGAAGAAAATACTCAACTATGAGCCAAAGGCCTGATATGCCAGAGAAAGACGGCAGAAAAAGAAGCAACATAAAGTATGGGATGGATGTAGCCATTGTGTTGAAAGAGGATCAGAGTACAGGCTATCTTACCTACGGCAAGGTCCAGAAGATCCTTACCAACTCCCCTACCCATCCGCACGGCATAAAAGTACGGCTCAACACAGGCGAAGTGGGACGTGTGAAAGAGATACTGTGACACTCTTCATCGACGGTGATGCCTTTCCAAATCTTCTTAAACCCATTGTACTTCGCAGTATCGAACGATTAGCACTTCCCACCAAGGTCATTGCCAACAAGAAGATCAATATAGGCAGGTCATCACATATCGAATACATCATTGTGGACCAGGGAGCGGACGAGGCGGATCACCGCATTGTGGACCTCTGTCAAAAAGATGATCTTGTCATTACCGCGGATATTCCTCTGGCCGACCGTATCATCAGTAAAGAAGGACATGCCATAGACCATCGCGGAGAGCTCTACAGTATTGAAAACATTAAACAGTATCTGGCTATGAGAAACCTGATGGAGAGCATCAGGGAGAGCGGAGAGATGACAGGCGGCCCCAAAGCATTCGGACCCAAAGATGCCCACGCCTTTGCCAACCAGTTCAATGCTTTTTTGGCAAAGAACTGCTGAATGTACGGATCTTTATGAAGGTGATTCTTCTTTAATCTCTACCCATTGGCTCAGGTCTGACGGAACATTTTCAAGTTCATTCTTTAATTTATCCCATTCGACATAATCTGTATCAAAGTTCGCAACATCCTCTGCTGCACGCTCAGCACTTTCGTAAGAACCAAGCATCTCCTCATTGATCCAAAGATCGTATCTTTTATGCTCTATCTGTCTTATTTCAAATCTTCCGATCTCAGAATTATAGATATACATTTTCATTTCAAACTCCTCTTGGTAAAATCATATCTCTTCATACTCCAGATCAAAATGATACTCCGAGAAATTCCTCTCAAGCATCTTTTCAATCTTTTCACGGTATTGCGCTGCACCCAAAGTATTTTGTGACAGAAAAACAAATGCGATATCCGTTTCTTTGGCATACTCGCCACTCACATCGAGCACTGAAACGTTAAAGGCTTTCAGTTTCTCCCTGATGCTGTTAACCACACTCCTGCGCCCTTTCAGAGAATGGACATACGGCAGTTCAATATGGAGTATACAGTTAGAGATAATCATGTATTATTATAGCATCATATGTGTCCCAACGGAAACACACGATCTACCTTTCATGATCTTTGTCCTCAAATATTCGATATGCGTAGGGTGTGCAACAGCACACCTTCCACACATGAGATTTCATATTTATTTGGTAGTTTTTATTTTAATCGGTGTGCAATTACACACCCTACAACTCCCCTCTAAAAGCCCTGTCCAAAAGGGAAGCCTTCAACGCTTTCAAGCTCTGCATCTTCTCTTTTTGAACTGATTTTACTTTTTCTGTTTTTTCTGAGAGTTGATCTAGGTATTTGACGGTTTTTTACTTGGATTTTATCGCTGCATTGCACCACCATACATATTCGGTACCCGTAGGGTGTGCAATTGCACACCTTCCACACATTAGATTTTATATTTAATTGGTAATTTTATATTTTAATCGGTGTGCGATTGCACACACCCTACGCGGGTTTTTGGAATGATGAATATTTCCAATCCTCTATGGTTTCTGCCAAACCATGTTTCACGGGATTATTTTGCATATAATTTATCTTCTCCCACATATCTTTTTCATTTCGTATGGTGTGTTCATAATACCTCTTTTGCCAAATGGGTTTATGTCTTCTTTGGTATCTACTGAAAGATTGTGTTTCCTCTGCAAAATACTTTTCATCACAATGTCGGGAAAAATATGCCTTGACATACCCTATAATCTTAGGGTACTCCACACTCACAGCAGGGGTGATAATCATATGCAGATGGTCAGGCAACACAACGATTTCTTCTATACGATAATCAAATACCTTCTTGCTCTGCCTGAAGCTCTCTCGTAACAATGCTATATTTTCCACAAGTATAGGCTTGCGTCTGTGTGTCACCATCGTGATGTAATAGCTATAACCATCTTCAAATATTCTTCTATAATTTGCCATAAAATAATTTTATCGTATCGTATAATTCAATTTTAAAAATATGTCATATTGTCATATTATTGTTGATTTTATATTTATTTGGAATTTTGGTGTGCTAATGCACACCCTACGGTTTGGTTTTATGTGTTGGATGATTGTCTTTTGTATATATGGTTGGAGGTTTGATCGGTGCATTTATCACCATAAATGTTTTGATACCCGTAGGGTGTGCAACAGCACACCTTCAATAAATGATTTCATATTTAATTGGTGATTTTTATTTTAATCGGTGTGCAATTTGTTGGAATTTTATCGCTGCATTGTATCACCGCAAATATTCGATACGCGTAGGGTGTGCAATTGCACACCTTCAACCCATGTTTCCATATTTATTTTGTGGTTTTTATTTTAATCGGTGTGCAATTGGTTGGAATTTTATCGCTGCATTGTATCACCGCAAATATTCGATACGCGTAAGGGTGTGCAATTGCACACCTTCAACCCATGTTTCCATATTTATTTTGTGATTTTTTATTTTAATCGGTGCACATCGGTGTGCAATTGCACACCCTACAACTCCCCTCTAAATGCCCTGTCCAACTTCAGGCTCTCCATCTGCAGCTTTATTGATTTCTAAGTCATTGATGAACTTAAAAAAGAGTATCCACGATATCTGTTCCATGCACATCACCGCAGCAGAGATGCCGTCGTCTCGGCGGAGGATGTCGGCTATTCTGTTGATCTTGCTTTCCATGATTGCCTTTTTATCTATCAATGGGTAAATTTTATAGTTTTTTACACATAGCTTGGAACCTATGAGTAAATTTTGCTGTTTTTTTAACACAGGTCTAGAGCTATGTTAACTTTTTTACATTTTTTTAACATGGCTTAATTGCTATATTAGATTTTTGGCTTTTTTCTAACATATCAAAAAGTAACTTCAATACCAACTGGAATTTCTATCTGAGCTAATACAGGTGTGTAAATATCTACTTCTTCAGATGGTGTTGAAATAGAAACTACTAAAGAATATCGTGTTTGCTTGTTAAATTTTTTTAAATTTCTTCGTTCTCTCCACCATCCTATACCAGGGTAAACCACTATTTTATTTGAGTCTGCAAGTTCAGCTGCAGTTCCTTTCCAAATATCTGAATGGATGGATCCTTTATCTCTTGCCTGTGAACCAATCACCCAATGATCCGAAGCACTTGTTGTGCCTGGATGGGTATTGTCTTCATCTCGTTCAGCTACATTGATTCTTTGAATTAATTCCTCTTCTGTTTCTCCCGGAGAATTTATTTCAAAGCGAAGCATGTGAGATGCATAACGATATTTATCTTTTCCACCAATTTCTCCTGGTCCAGGTTCAATAAAGTAAGAAAGAGTAACACGCATTTCTACTTCTATATCAGGTGGTAAGTTTAGTAAAACATCTTTTGGCCAAGGTAGTTCATAGAAGTGCATATCTTTTGTTTTATAAGCATTCCCTTCTTTTACAAAAGGTTGAATCTCTGATTCAGCTATAAGGGTTAATGAATTAGATGCACTATGCAAAGCTCTTTCTAGAGAAGGCACACCATAACCACAAATGCGAAGTAAGTTTTTTATATTCTGTTTCTCAGTCAGGCTAGTATCATTAAATTGAGCTGTAAGTTCATCTGTCCACTTTGCTGAATGTATCATTAAAGCACGTATTGTTTCTGGCCAAAATTCTGGATATTTTACTTGTATTTGTGCAGCAAACCAACATGCTTGAGCTGTAGCCAAACTAGTCATGCGAAAATCTGTAAAATGACCACGATGTGGCTCAAAGTTTGTAGTAAGCATAGACAAGTCTTCACATTCAGTTACAAATGTATTATCTACTGCTAAATTTCCTCCTTCCATAACTATTTCAGGTTTTATCGGCCATTTATCTTCCCATACTGAAGATGTTGTAGTAAATGGTGAAATTGCATTATGCGGTGCCAAAGGCGTATACCCTGCTAATGCTGGGTCTGTAATGTTGTGTAACGAGGTATAAGCCCCAACTGTTACAGCATTCCATGATTGTGCTGGATCATGTATTGAATCCGTTATTAGCGCATCAGGGTAGTTGGCTGAATTGGTAAATTCTGTGACCTCAGTATTTCCTGCACTAACAATCATAAGTCTTTGAATGCCATCTTCTGCACCAGAAGTCAGACTATCCACCGTTGATGACCAGGAGGATGGCCTCCCCCTGTCTCTTGTATCATTTGATGTGATTGCCATACAAATAACTCTTTTTGTGTCAGGTGCCTGAATTTCAGCTAAACTAACTCCTTGACTGGTTACAGCTCCCCATAATCTAGGATCATTTTGTTCTGGAGGTGGAGGCAAAATCTTAACTGATTCAATCTGATGCTTCAATAGAATAGATCCTGTAGTGGTGGCACACCTTTCTAAATCACCATAAGTTGCGATACCTGCCATCATTGTTCCGTGTCCATCATGGTCATTAGTGCCCCAAACTCCATCTACTGCATGACAATTAGAAGTATCCAGAACGGGGGACAATAAATCATGACCATTATTGATACCAGTATCCAAGATACACACTGAAGTACCTGAATCTTGGTTAGTCTCAATACGTGCAATTAAATCATTAACCCATTCAGTTTGTTCTCTAGGTGGCATTTCAGTCCAGAAAAGTGCACTTTCTTTTGCTAACCGATATTCAGCTACATGATCAGAATATCGTGAAAGCAATATCAACTGTTCATTATTAACATATATAATTTTTACAACCCTTTCAGGGAAGTGAAGTACATTAGAAGTTGACTGTATATCATGTTCTTCTAGTAAGTTCTGAAATGACGATAGATCTTGTTCGGGGGCATCTACTCTAATCCAAACTTCACACCACTTCGGTTCTTCTCCAGGAATTAAATTAAGAGGGTCACACCAAAAGTCCTCGACCAAAGCTTGACTAATCTCAACAACACTATTAATTAGCTTTTTATTTTTTGGTTGTCCGCTATCCGTATCTTCCTCTGTATATTGGCGTAGTTTATTTGAGAAAAATTCTTTCTTCTCATTTGGTACAAACACAGTTGCAGAGGACACTTCGCCAGCTTGATTGGTATGGACATTGAGTAAACGAATATTAGCCCCTATATGTTCTAGGCTTTTACTCATTAGCCCATTCTCTCCATCACCTTTAAATTCCAAATAAATACCTTTTCGAGTGGCTGAAAGGTTATAATCATTTACTTCCCTTTCAATACCCTCCAATGCATTATTAAGTTGAGTTCTAAGCATTTGACTGTGTTCTGCACGATTACGTTCAGGTATACGAAGTGATCCGCCACCAGAACTTGTGCTGGTAAAGTTTTTTGTTTCGGGTACTGTAGTAATCTTTATATGGGGATACTGCTGAATTGGCATATAAAACCTTATTTAAGATAGATGATTTTTCTTACGCTCTTTTATCATCTGAAGTAGTAGGGTGGCATTGACTTTTGTTTGATCTGAAAGAATAATATGCTTAATCGCATCTCTACATGCATGATCAATCTCGGCATGACTCAAACCTTCACTCTTTTTCAATACACTTTTCCATTCAAAACGTATAGCTTTAAAGGTGCCTAAGATATTTTCTATAAGATTCTTTCGCTCTTCTTCTTCTGGGTAATCATAGTATAAGACATCATCAAATCTACGGAACAATGCGTGATCAAGTAATTTAGGGTGATTTGTGGCAGCAATGATCAAACTATCTGAAGTATCTTGTTCAATAAACTGTAAAAATGCATTTAATACACGACGCATCTCACCCACGTCATTATCTAGTGTACGTTCACTACCAATTGCATCAAACTCATCAAACAAATAAACTCCAGGCTTTTCTTTAATTAAATCAAAAATTTGCCGTAATTTTGCACTTGTTTCACCCATAAATTTAGTTACCAATCTATCTACTTGTATAGTATACAAAGGAAGATGTAACTCTCGTGCTAAAACTTTTGCTGTCATGGTTTTTCCTGTTCCCGGAGCACCTGAGAGTAAAATTTTTCGCCTATAATCCAATCCATGTGACTTTAGTTTATTTTTCTGTCTATATTCTGTTAAGATGCGAGTGATCCTATTCTTCAAACTAGTATTCATAACTAAAGACGATTGTGTAATATCTGTTTTTTCAGCAAGAATTAGACCTTCTAATTCAGTAGGGAGAAAACTTATTGGATGCTTTATTTTTTGTTGTTCTTTATTTAAAATATTGCGTAAATCAAGAGCTAATGAAGCATGTCCTTTTCTAGCCTCATGGGCAGCCACCTGAAGAGCAACCGTACGAAATCGTTCTAAGTCATCACTAAAATGTGATTTTATTAAAGATTTGATTTGTTCTGCTGTTGCCATATTTAATACCTAATATTTTTATATATTATATCAATATTCACCATAAAAGGATGAGAATACTTTGAATGAATTAGATGACTGTACATTAAGTGTGTATAGTAGATACATTCACATTCTCATTTATATATCTCCCAACCCAAAATACCCCTCACGGATATTGGCTGCACCTTCAAATGCCTCTTTGAGTTTTCTCCTGCCAAATCTAATGAGCTTACGCCCGTCAGTAAAATAGTATTCACGGACGATATTGGATTCAAGCCAGTTGCTGGATTTGATCTGAGGGTCGATGAGTTTGGCTCTGGTGTCTGCCTCGGTATATGCCATACGTAATTGCCCTCTCCCCCGTTGAAGTACTATATTTTAGCGTAAAAAAGTTAGAGTTTGCAAGATAAAAAAATAACATTCAGGGGCCTGTTACAATGAATGATTCACGGTCATTCGGGTGCTGTGAAAAGGTGTGCTGTTGCACACCCTACAACAATATCATTACGGATATCAAATTGCTATACATATCGGTTACGCGTAGGGTGTGCAATTGCACACCTTCCACACATGTGATTTCATATTTATTTGATGATTTTTATTTTAACCGGTGTGCTGTTGCACACCCTGCAACAATATCATTTCGGATATAAAATTGTTATACATATCGGTTACGCGTAGGGTGTGCAACAGCACACCTTCTTACGATAAAGAACCAAGACAATACCATACTGGCCAAAATAATGCCGTTCTATTTCTCTCAGTTCAATACCTGACAGAAGTTCGGGCAGTCCGCCTTTTCGGATGTAGGACTTGAAGTTCCGGTAGTGTTCCCCGCCCGCGATCCACTCGATAAAGTAGATCATCCATTTTGAGAATGGGGATGTTTTTTCGCTCAGTTCGTAATCTACAATGAGAATGTCACCGCCCTCTTTTGTTACGCGTACCATCTCCTCGACGATCCTTCGGGCTGTGTGTCACCATCGTGATGTAATAGCTATAACCATCTTCAAATATTCTTCTATAATTCACCATAAAACAATTTTATCGTATCGTATAATTCAATTTTAAAAATATGTCATATTCTTGTTGATTTTATATTTATTTGGAATTTTGGTGTGCTAATGCACACCCTACAGTTTGGTTTTAGATATTAGGTTGTTTTATACATATTCAGTACGCGTAGGGTGTGCAACAGCACACCTTCAATACGTTATTTCACATTTATTTTGTGATTTTTATTTTAATCCGTACATATCGGTGTGCAATTACACACCTTCTTACTCTTCCACTTTCCCTCTTTTAAATGAGGAACTCTTTTCTGAGTGCCTCTTTGTCGATGACCTTGTCGTGCAGTGTTTTGAGCGGCATACTCTTTTTGTAGACGATCTGTGCGGGGAGCATATAGTTCGGCAGGTGTTTTTTGAGCTCGAAGAGTATCTCGTTCTTGGCCAGTTCATGCTTTGAACCGTATACCATCACGATCTCCTCTTCGATCTGCTCATTGGGAATGGAAAAGACCGCACACTCCGTGATCTCTTCTATATTGGCATAGACCACGCTCTCTATCTCATGGGGACTGACACGGAAGCCCTGTGTTTTTATCATGTCGTCTTTGCGTGAAACGAAATAGATATACCCCTCCTCATCCGCATAGACATAGTCACCGCTGGCAATGACGATCTCATCGGTCAGCTGCCCTTCAGGGTGCAGTACCTTGTCAAGAATATGGATACTCTTGAAACGTTTTGCCGTCTCATCGGGTGCATTCCAGTACCCTTTGTAGATGCAGGCGCCGCGATGGATCAGCTCACCTACCTCTCTTGGCTTACACGCTTCCCCCTCCTCGTTGATGATGAAGATCTCCACATCGGGGATCGCCTTTCCTATGGAATTGGGGCGAATATGAATCTGGGAAGGGTCCAGGTAGGCTGAACGGAACGCTTCTGTCAAACCGTGCATGGAGTAGAATGCCGTATCGGGAAAATGCGTCGTGATGTTCTTGACCATCAATGGGGTGATGTTACCGCCTGAAGAGGTGATCGCTCTAAGATTTCTGAAATGTTCCGGCTGCGGGATGCGGTGCGGGTCTTCATCGAACATCTGGGTAATGTGTATAGGCATCAACGGCAGTACCGTGATGTTCTCATCGATCAGGTGTGAGAAGAAGTCTGAGGGAAGGACAAACTTATGGATCGCCAGTGTCGCTTTTTTGTAGAGTGTCGTGAAGATCTGGTTCAGACCGTAGTCAAGATTAAACGACAGGATACCCGAAATGACATCCTCTTTTTGAATGTTCAGATACTTAGAGACGATCCTCGCTCCGTCTGTCAGGGCGCGGTGGTCTATGACGATTCCCCTGGGGTTTCCCGAAGAGCCGAAGCTGTAGGTAATGACGGCGTTGTCATGCCCTTTGACATCACATTTTACCTCAGCGGTGTAGCATTTGTATATCTCTTCCAAAGAGACATCACTCTGCTCACTGGCTTCATAGGAGATGATCTTTCCTCCAAAGTTTATCGCTTTGATGTTTTCTATTTTGACCTTGTCGGTAATGATACAGGAAATGTTACAGTCATCGATGATGTGCTGGATCTGCTCGGGTTTGAGCAGCCTCGTGATAGGCACAAAGACATACTCAGTAGATAGCACTGCGAGTATGGCGATGACCTGTTCGGCACGCTTGTTCGAATAGATACCTATCCGGCTTCCTTTTTTCAGCCCCAGTGTCGCAAGGTAGTGTGCTATCTGGTCAACCTTTTCAATGAGCTGGGCATAGCTGTACGTTTCACTTCCGTGTCTGAGCCCGATCTTTTCAGGCTCACTCTGAGCTGCGATCTCCAATAGATTTCGAATACTGTTCACTGACATGACTACTCCTTTAGGGAACTTCCTGTAATACCATAGGTCCAGATCTCATAATTTTGATCAAGCAGAATTTTGGGGGCATGGTGGAAATGAAGGATCTTTTTATAAAAGAAAAGAACGATGTCATCCACTTCTTCCTGCGTCAGTACCTTGGTGATACCACCGGTAAGCACGATACTGTTAAGGATCTCCAGATTGAGCTCTATGTAAGAGGCATGGTGCTTGGAGACCTTGTAAAGTACCAAAAAGATCGCCAGCTGCATCAAAGTGCGTGTGGCCTTTTCACTGTACTCTTCCAGGATGTTCTCCGTGACGTTCAAATGTTCCAGAAGCTCGAAAACGAACTCATTGTTCTTTGCGGTATGCACCAGACTCTCACGCGATTTGAAGACACCCAGTTTCTTGAAGACCAGTCTGTCATAACCGCTGTCAGTCAGAATGTTGTCGTTGACCAGGTCACGGCTGTAGTGGATGTCCGTGGTCGCCCCGCCGATATCCACAACGATGAACGGATCGGCCACGTCCATATGTTCACTGATCTCTGAAAGCGAACGGTTGACGATGTAGGGTGTAGAGAAGATCTGGTTGGTTGTGATCCCATAGAGCTGCTTGATATCCTCTTTCCCCATGATATCTGCCTGATAGAGGTCGGTCAGATAAGTTTTCAGCGCTTCTTCCTGGATCTTGAGCTTGTCGGATATTACATTTTCAAGCACAACCAGGTTTTTGATGTTCTCCTGCAGGAAAGGGACACTCTTTTTCGTTCCCACATAGACGATATTCTGATAATTCACTCTCTCCAGATAGTCCAGGAGCTTTTCGTCAAATACGTTCTCTACGCTGTCTATGCCCCCTACGATGATAACGACGTCGATCATCTCTGTCGGTACGGGTTCCTGCTCTATCCTTGGATACAGTACCGTATCGATGATGTTGATCCCCGAATTGAATGCAATGTTGATGGCATACTTCAGACTGAAAGAGTTTGTCAGCCCGATGATCAGCGTACTCAAGCCACCGTTGGCAGAGGAACAGATATGGATATCTTCAGCGCTGTACTGTTCTATAAGGCTGGTACACTTGCTACTGAGATCATCAAAGATATTTTTGTTGAAATCCCTGAAATACTGCTCGATCTCTCCTTCCTGGGCCACTTTGAAATAGGTACTGCCTATATCTATCATTAATTTACTACTCATAGCATGATCCCTATATCCTGAATGATCTTGTCCACCACACGTTCCCCCTCGGCCAGTTTTATCTTCGAGCGTTCATAGGCGAAACTCTTTTCCGAAATAGGCAGTTTTCCTTTTTTCAGAATACGGATATTGCTCTGCGGGTCACGGATGGTGATCACTTCATTCGCATTGATGATATGCGGTGAGAAAGGAATATCTATGTACCCTTTTTTAATGGAGTTGAAGACCTTTCTCCAAAGCGTATCTGCCCCATCATTGAATACCGCTTCAAGGATCTCGTCGACTTCGTTAGTCAGATTCTCTTCCTCTTCCTCATCGCCGACCGTCGGCAAGCCTTTGAGCATACCCAGGGTATATTTCACATTGGCGACCGCCATGGCATTGGCCTCTTTGGTCGGGATACCGAAAGCTTCGTTCCGTGTTTTGGTGATGATCTTGTCAGCCCCGACCATCGCAGCGATCACGGTCGAAGTGTTGATGAGAGAGTCGGAGTACTCCTTGTTCCTCGGGAACGCCCCCATCCACTGGTGATAGACGAGATTGATCGTCGCATCTTCATGTCCGAACCTGTCGGCATATTTTCGGGCAAGCTTCTTGATGACATTCGAAGAGACGATGTCCTGCAGCATGGAACCTGTCTGGGAAAAACTCACGGAGAAGGACTTCACCCCTTCTTCAAGAGAGAGCAGCATCTCCAAGAGCTGGATGACGATGACGATGGCCGGTGGTTGAAGCGTAGCAGATAGCGGACCGAAAGATTCACGGTTGATCGGCTCATTGAGTTCAGAGTATTTTGCACAGACTCTCTCAACGTATTTCCAATAGAGAAATGCTTTATCCATGGGGAAATTCTTGGAATACGGCAGAAGGTAGGTAATAGGCCCACCCTCGATCTCAAATATCCCCGATGCCAGAGCTGTCTCGACCAGCAGACGCGCATCGGGCGTACCATGACGCAGACTGACAGGCGTATCATAATGCGTGATCATTTTCCTTGTGGTACGATATCCGTGGTTCACCAGAGGGTAGCCGTTGAGCATATCGACATCGTTCTCTTCGGAGAGCGCCAGCATCTTCTTCGCCGAAGCGTAGTCGTTCAGACGGGTATTGGAATCGATGGTCAGAGGAAGCACATCGACATTGGCCTCTTTGAACTCTTTGTAAAGCTGAAAGACTTTGTCGTAGGTCGGGAAACCCCCGCGCGGCTGCACCAGCATGTGGTCGGCTGTCTTGAACTTGTGGGAGATAAACAGGTTCTTGCTCGCACCCCTGATGAATTCTTCCACCTCTTCAAAATCGAAACGGTCTATATACTCATTATTGACGATGATCTCACGTTCTCGCTGCAAAAGACTCATTTGCGTGCCTCCAATGCGGCTTCGAGCTGGTCCAGACCTTCATTGAGGTCGACCTGGTGGAAGACCAGGTCAAAACCGTAGTTCTGAAACTTCGGAACGATCAGTTCAGGATCCATCTCTCCCACACCGAGATTCCCACCTATCATAAAAACCACATCCTTGAAATCGTACTGGCTTTTGAGTATCTTCAGGTCACGGCACCACCCTTCCGCCTCCCCATTGAGAGAAGAGATCAGAAGTACATCTGCATCGGTCTCTATCACCGCATCCATAAACTCTTCAAGGTAGGTATTCACCCCTAAATTGAAGACTTCAAACCCGCGCTCTTCGAGTGAAATATCAATCAGCCTGTTGGCAACGACATGAATATCGTTCCCAACTACTCCGGTTACTACTTTCATCTATCTGCTTTATATATAAATTATTCATAATTCTATCTAATTATAGATTTTTTTTAGTATAATCATTCTAAAAAATATCTTATCTTACTATGTCATCCTGAACTCGTTTCAGGATCTCTTCGGGATTTATACGTTATTTTGAAACCAAGAGGGATTCTGAAATAAATTCAGAATGACAGATGATCGAGTTATCCAAGGAACAAAAAATGCCCTTTTACACTGCCGACATTTCAGACGAACACCATGAAAAAGTCCAGGTCCTCTCACCGGAGTATCATTCGTATGGTGGCGTAGAGAAATGCAAAGGCCCCATCGCCACACTCAAACTCAACGAAGAGAACTCCGATCTCATCAAAATGCTCAAAGAGCCCGGTGAGGGACGCATTGCCGTAGTCGATGTTGACCGGGCGCACTATGCGGTCGTGGGTGAGAACCTGATGAAATTTGCGCACGAGAACGGCTGGGCGGGCATTCTCATCAACGGTTATGTACGTGACACACACATTACCAAAACCATTCCCGTCGGACTCTGGGCCCTGGGAACCTGTCCGCGGAAAAGCCATAATAAACAACCGGGGGAGCGTGATGTTACCTTCACTTTCGGTGGTGTATTTTTTAAAAACGGGGAAATTCTTCTTGCGGACCATGACGGTATCATTGTCATTGACGAAGAGAGTCTGGAGGGGTAACAGGTATCGGATGAACCGATCCCTATGCTAAGATCTATTTTTTAGACTTTTTACTTTTCTTCTTTGTTTTCTTTTTGCTGTTCTTCTTTTCAGCTTTTTTCTTTTTGTTCTTCTTTGAGACAGGCTTTTTCGCTTTGTCTTTTTTCTTTTCAGCTTTCTTCTTAGCCTTCTTTTTCTCGGCTTTTTTCTTTGCTTTCTTCAAAAGTGCTTTTTTCTCTTCTTCTTTCTTCTTTGAATCTTTAGCCATGATGACTCCTTCTTATATATGGGATACACATATAATAGCACTTTATCTTATTAAGAATTCTTAACCAAAATTTCAAATAAAAATTCAACGTTTATATTATCATCATAAAAATATTCTTTAGATACAAAAACAATATTTCAATATTTTTGATTCTACTGTCGTTATTCAATCAGTTTTGATATACTTGTCAAACATTCCATATATTTATTAAGAAAGTAATCTAATATGAAAACAACCGCATATTTATTAACGATATTGGCCATAGCCGCAACATTCTATTTTGCTGTTATTTCGATGGGAGACAAGTTCAACATGAAGGGACTTGCGATTATTTTTGCAGTAGTGATCCCCTATTTCCTGGGTCTGGGACTGTTGTTCTGGGTAAAGAGCCGTACAGCTGTTATCACGGCTTCAGCAGTCATGATCATTCTCTCTATGTTAGGGACTTATATGCTGTACAGCAGTATCATTCTTCATCCCGATGCGCAAAGCGGTCTGGTCTTTTTCGTTCTGCCGGTCTATCAGTTCCCCATTATTCTGATCACAGCTGTTTTCGCATTTTTCATGGAACGTAAAGCCGTTTCCTGATCCGATCGTTACAATTATCGTTCGAGCAGTATCTTTTTAAGCTCCTCCACTGACCTTACCGCATTGGTATGATCCGTAAATCCCCAGTCGACCATCGTGTAGGGGATCCCTGCCCTCTGACTTGCCATCTCATCCCTGGGGCCATCACCGACAAAATGTGCTCTGTTCTTCTCCATTCCCGTCTCATCGAGTATTTTATAGAGCATATCCGGGTGGGGTTTACCCTGCGAAACATCGTCGTAACAGGCTATGGCATCGAAATGATCATGGACCCCAAGGTGTGTCAGCGACTCGATGGTGGAACCGCGGTAGGCGTTTGTGGCTACGCCAAGTGCATGCCCCTCCTCTTTCAAAGCGTCGAGAAGCTCTCTGATCCCGTCATAAAGTACCAGCTCTTTTTCATGGTTCTTCGTGTAATACTCCGAGAACCATCTTTCATGGTCCGGATCGAAGCGTTTGGAATGGTAGAAGAACTGTGCAGGATTGATGGTATGGTCATTGACATGCTTGAGGATGTACGCCTGTTCCATCGGCTCGAAGCCGAGGTTCTGACGTACATAGTTGATGGCGTTGGCAATGGTGAGTGATGAGTTCACCAAAGTGCCGTCCATATCGAATATGATCAGTTTGGACTTCATTCTCTCTCTTACTTATTTTTCTGGTTGACTTTCAGATAAACTGAAAGAGAAAGAATGAGCACACCGATACCGACAAGAAGATAGACCGCATAAAGCAGTTTTCCCGGATCGGTCAAGGCAAACTTGAAGACCAGCATCAGTGCTTCGATGGAAAGCGCTATGATGATGGAACCCAGGAATCGTACCATCGTCTGATGGGTATCATCCGTGGACTCCTTCTTTTTGACCCGTCCGAGGACCTCCTCTTCGAAGATCGCTTTGGTCAGATCGACGATCGCCAGAGAGAGGGTCAGAAGAATGGTAGATTTGAAGATCTTGTTGATATCGATATCAGAAAAGTTTACTCCAAAATGAAGAAAATCTGCAACTCCCTTAAAGAAAAGCAGCAGTGCTACGGCAAAAAGTGCAGCGGCAAAAGCGGTATATATCCATTTGCTAAGTATTCCGAAATTCGAATCAATCGAACTGGGATGTACCATTTTCAAAATATTCTTCAGTGTGATATCAACACAGATGATTGCCAGAAGATTGTCGTCTTTGTCATACAGAGGGAATGTTGCCGTCACGACCAGAGCATTGCTGACAAGTGAAGGGTACGGGTCGGTCAGCATACATCGGTGTTCCTGAAGCGTTTTGTAGTAGTAGGCACGGTCGCTCCGGTCTTCACCTTTTCCAAAACCTCTTAGTTTCGGATTTTTGGAAATGTTGTCTATGATCTGTATGCCGTTACCGTCAATGGCGTAGATCACTTCACTCTGCGGCAGAGCTTCCTGCAGATGTTCAATTTTTTTTATGACACTTTCAAGCGTACCGTTCTCCATGTTCTGGGAGATGTTCCGGCTCATGATGTAACAGAGGTAGGCCCTTGCCTTCGTACGTATCTGTGCGTATTCCTGTATCTCTTTGACCATTAGCATCCTATTTCTCCTTTTTTAACAAATTCTACCCAGGGCATCACCATATGAGACTTTCTGATTGATAGCGATTTCGGGGACGATACTCCCTTTTTCAGAGAAGGTCAGAATGGTGGAACCCATTTCGAACCATCCGTAGAATTCCCCTCTCTCCACCCATAGATCTTCATAGGTATAATGGACCGGTTCTCTTATCTCGGAATTCGTTCTGACCTTCTCTTCAAAGGTAACGACCATCTGCCCTACATTGAGCGCTGCTACAAGTACAAGTACCTGCACTCTTCCTTTTTCATCTTCACATTCGATGACCACTCTTTCATTTTCTATGAAAAGGTCCTTCATATTGCGAAGCAGAGGAAAGTTCACCGGGTAGTGTTTCCCCGGTATATGCGTCAGACTGTTCACTTTCAGACGCATCGGAATGTGATATCGGTGATAATCTTTAGGAGAGAGATAAAAGTTTATAAACTCCCCTCCTTCCACTTTTGCCGCGGCTTCCTGATGATATTCTCCGAAAAGTCCCTCTATGCTGTAACGCATCCCTTTGATCTGATAGGCTTTACCCTCTTTGATCGTTCCGGCATCGGTAATGAGCGCATCTACCCCTGAAATCAATATGTTTTCATCTTCCGGAAGTACCCGCGGCTTTTCCAGTGCCCTGGTAAAAAGTTTATTGAGCGTTTTGTAGCTGCACGGCTCTCTGAACTCACTCATGTCCAGGCCCATCAGTTTTACGTATGAAGTATTGATAAAACACTGTATAGATGCGGGAAACTCCTTTGAAGCGAATTTCCCGAAATAGTGTGAAATGACAGATGTAAAATGCTTAGCCATTCGCTGCCTTCGCATAGTGTGCCAAAGCGTCCGTCATCAGTGAGATATGGTAATTCTCCTGATGATTGATAAAATCGAAAAACTTTGCCAACTCATCACTGTCTTTCGCTACCGCTTCAGAGAGCTTTTTGCACTCTTCTTTGGCTGCAAGCTCTTCATTAATGCCGTCTTTAAGGAACTGTACTACATCTGCAACCTGATACAGCTCTTTCATCACTACACGCGGTACAGCCAAAATTCCCATTTTTGCGCCCATATCACCAAAGCTTTTGAGATGGAAAAAACTTTCATCGATAAGTATCTGGAAGATCCTGTTCATATAGGCATCGTTACTGTGTGCTTTGAGATAGTTGTAGATCATAATGAGTTCATACTCTTTATAAGTCTCTTCAAACAAAAAGAGGGTCAGTGCATCCGTCGCTTCTTCCGTGAGTTCTATGCCGGGAAATTTGCGTTCCATACTGAATGCCGTGACTCTTTCATCCTTCATTTTTTTCAATACATCGACCATATAGTGAATATCGCTGCTTATTCTGCTATCAAGCTCTTTGTCCGGCGAACTCAAAAGCTGCAGATCGATCTCTTCAAGCCTTTTTACAATGTCATTTAACATATCACTCAGTTTTTCCACCTTTATCGGTATGGCATCCCTGTCATAACTATACGATTCGTTCAATGTTATCATTTCATTTTCAAGCCAGGTAAAGTGCCGGAAAAGGATGTCTGAGAAGTCGAAAAGAACCTGTTTGTTCTCTGTTTTGCTCATAAAGCCCGCCATCAGTGTAGCAAGCCATGCTTCATGTGTTTTTATCGCCACTGTCTTCATTTTACTTTCCTTCTTCTTTATTTTCTTCTTTGGGCACACAGGAGTTTGCCACCTGATAAGTGATCACCGGATATGACGGGTCTTCCTGTCGTTTCACATAGGTATCGACTGCGGCTTTGATCGCCAGGGCGACCATTTCAGAACAGGCGGCATCTTCAGCGGGAAGCTTCTCGAGCAGCTTCATCGTTGCATCCACAAGATTGTAGGCACCGTTGAGATTAAGTCCCTTGGCCTCTTCGGTCAGCATGGAGCCGGCCACTACGGTCGTCGTACAGCCTATGGCCTGAAATTTGATATCGCCGATATAGGGTTCTTCCTCATCGGTTTCGACTCTCATATAGATAGCCACTTTCTCACCGTTCTCCGGATTCTTTCCCATACCTTCGGCATTCGTACCGGGCAGAGAACCGTAATTTTTCGGGTTCATCATATGTTCTATAACTTGTGCATCCATTGTCATGCATTGCGCTCCTGTGTAAGAATGGGAATTATTATACCATGTGTGATTTAGAGTTGGGGGTTGTCAGATAAAATCTGATATGATTCTTCACTTATATAATAGGACTCAAAATGGCAAAATACGTACTGTTCGACACAGAGACCACCGGCAACCAGGAAGCAGACCGCATTATACAGATCGGAGCAATGATCGTACATTCCAAAGATGAGATAGAAGTTTTTGACGAACTCTGTTCCACACAGGTACCCATCAGCATCGAGGCGATGGAGGTACACAACATCACACCCGATGTCATTGCAGGCAAACCCACCTACAGTGAAACTGCCTTTGCCAAAAGAGTGCAGGAACTCAATACAACGGAAAACTACCTGATCGCCCACAATATCTCGTTTGACCTCGGTATGCTGGAAAAAGAGGGCTTTGTCAACCACTATACGCTGATAGACACCGTCCGCTGTACCAAACATCTTCTGCCGGACAGCCCCTACCATAGACTTCAGTACCTGCGCTACTCACTGGGACTTTACAAAACAGAAGCACAGGAAGCACAGAAACTCGGCATCACCATCAAAGCACACGATGCCATCGGCGATGTTCTGGTGATGAAACTGCTGCTCTCCAAGCTGGTTGTACTGACCCAAGAGCATTTTCCGGGAGTCAACCCTATGCAGAAAATGGCAGAACTGACCCAGACACCCGTTCTTATGAAAACGTTCAAATTCGGAAAATACAAAGACCGTGATATCGAAGAGATCGCCCGTGAGGATATGGGTTATCTTCGCTGGATGCGAAGCAACCTCGATCTTGATGAAGATATGAAATTCACTCTGGACCAGTACCTTTGAAGACTATCTTAATCAAAGTCGACTATATCATATTGAAAACTTCGCCCGGTTTTAGTATCACTACTGTATCAGGATGTGCATCAGCAATTTTCTCTATCCACTGCAATGGTTCATCAAGCGGTTCATCAGTCAGTTTAAAAGTACCATAATGCATGGGGATCATCTTATTGGCACCCAACTGTTCAAAAGCGTTGAATGCTTCCTGAGGGTTCAGATGATTGTACTTCATAATGAATTCTGGTTTATAGGCACCGATGGGCAATAGCGCCACATCGATATCGAATCTTTTACCTATCTCTTCAAAATGATCCCCGGCTGCCGTATCGCCGGAGAAATAGATGCTCTTCCACTGCCACTCAAGCACATAGCCACCCCAAAGTACGGTATTTTTGTCAAAAGGTCCTCTTCTTCCCCAGTGTTTTGCCGGTACTAAAGTGAATTTTAACCCTTCTTCTTCGACACTTTTATACCAGTCAAGCTCTACGGTCTGTATCTCTGGATCTATCTCTTTAAGCAATTTTGACATTTTAAGCGGCACTATGGCTTGAGGTTTCTGTTTCAAAACTTCTTTGAGAGAAGCTTTATCAAAATGGTCATAGTGGGTATGGGAAATGAGCAGATAATCGATCTTTCCCAGTGTTTCGATACTGTAAGGATCCGGTATCTGTCGTTTATAGAATGGAATATCCCCAAACACAGGATCTATCAGAATGCGTTTGCCTCCCAATTGCACAAGAAAAGAGGCATGTGAAAGCCAGCAGATAAAGTCTTCATCACTCTGCAACTCTTTCGACCGGTCTACTGTTTCAAGCGGCACGATCTCCTTTTTCTCTACAGTTCGATTGAAAAGTTTCCACCTGAGTATCTGTAGAAAGTTCAGATTGACCGAACTGTCATATTTGCCGCTGAATTTTCCGTTCCTATATGTTTTCATGGTCTCCTGAATATCGCGTCAAGGTCTTTTACTGTTAGAAACTTAACACTGCTTACTTTAAAATTTTTGAGTGTGTAAACAGTTATTTTGCCTTCGCGCCTGTCGAAGATTTTACCCGAATCATCACGAATTAGCAACAAGGGGAAAGGATACTTTCTCATTTTGGGCAGCGCGAACATGGAAGTGATAAAAGAGGGCATACTGCTTATGTCTGAGATGAATCGGGCATGGTACTGACTTAAAAAAGTGTTTCCTTTGTTTTTAAGGTAATCACTCAGTCCAATAGAAACATCTTTTTCAAAAGCCATAAGAATGAGCCTGTCCTGCCTGGAGAGCATATGTGCTTTGCCAAACTGGTCCTGCAATGTTATTTTCGGAAAAGCATCTCCCACTTTAATGTCCGCAAACAATGTAACAGAGAGTACCAAAGCAGCAAGTAAATATTTTTTCATAAAAGATCCTTCTCTTAATTTTTTACAGTATGGACCTTTAGTCCGTCAAGTGCGTTATTTTTCATAAACAACAGATAGACCAGAACAAAGGTCAGATCTGTGAGAGCAATAGCATAGGCGATCCAACCCAGAATACCTGCTTTGTATAAAGCGAAGAAGCCAGCAGCAGTGATGACACGGACTATCACCGTTGCTGCGGCAAGTGCATAGGCATGTTTTTTCCAAAGGAGTCCAAGCAGGTGGATAAACCCTACCCCCATTACAAAACCAAAAACAATCTGCTGGTAGCCTGACGTATATTGCTGGTCTATAAGTGCATAGATCGAAGAACCAAAAAGCACCAATATCAATCCGCCGACACCATCAGAGAGAAAACCTGCAAGGTTGTAAACATCTATGCTTCGCAATCCTCGAAAATAAGGTAACAGATCAAAGTATTTTACTGAATATAGCAACCCAAATAAGAAAAGAAGACCAAACAGTGCACGCAGTGTCCACATCAATTCCATGTGCATTGTAGCAAATCCGGCCTGAGCGTATCCGCTGATACTGAGTACTACTGCCATCAGCACCAGCATTGTACTCAGGTAAAGTGCCCTTCTACGAGAGATTTTGACAAAAGGTTCTATGATGGAGAGTGCTAAAAAGAGCAACCCTATGCCCACAGCGATATGGGCATGTCCTACCACAAGGTCATTACGGTGAAAAAGGACACGCAGCTGGGGAATAAAAAGAATGTTCCCTTCCACATCCGCGAACAGGAAGGCAAAAATGGATATAAACAGCGTCAGGTTCTTTTTTACGGACAGACCGGCATCTTTCCACCATCTGTAAAGCAAAGGGATATAGAGCAGCGTGAGGTATTGCAAAAACCACTCCGCATTGTAGGAGATATTTCCGACAAATGAGCGATAAAGTACAGAGAGAAGATAAAAACCCAAAGGGATCTGCCAAAGGATATGCCAGCGGGTCTGAAAGGCAAGCTTTGGCGAAGCCAGTTTGATAGCAAGATAATAGATGGCGACCAATGCGAAGCTCATTCCCAGCGTATTATCCCCGTGTGGTCCCATAAGCATCTTTTCCACCTGTCCATAGTCCGGATTCATAAGAAGAAGCAGGGCAAAAGGACTGATGATAACCAGTACAAGCGATACTTTTACCCATAACGGCTTGGTCTCATAATTTTTAATACTTTTAAAAATAGCCATAATATAAAATAGACCGGCAAAGGCAAGCAATACATTCAATTCATAGGGAAAATCATAAAAAGGCAACCCTCTGGTCACGCCTGCCAATAAAGAAAAGATCATAAATATGATAAAAATATACCACAGCCATAAAAAGCGTTCCAGATAATAGAATGACTCTTCCGTCATCACACCTTCTTTGTCGAATAGCGCAAAGGGCAGCAGTGTCATCATCAACGGGATAAATCCGTAAAGCATCAAAGAGATATGCAGGGAACGCACCAGGTCAGGACGTATCAGCTCCGTGCCCATTCCCAAGAGCTGCAGCGCATACAGCAGTCCGAAAACAGCCGCAAGCACAAGAAAAACATAGGAAAAATATATGTGTAGCAAAAGACGTTCTTTCAACATAAACGACCATCCTTGAGTGAAATAATATTGTCCGCAGATTGGATCTTATGGCTGTCATGCGTAACGACAATACGTGTGGCATCGATCTGACGCAAGAGATCGAACACCCTATCGGAATTCCTTGAATCCAGATTTCCCGTAGGTTCATCGGCAAAAAGGTATTTGGGATCATTAATGAGGGCCCGGGCTATGGCAGCACGCTGGCGCTGTCCGCCGGAGATCTGGTCAGGATATTTGTCCGCCAGTTCGGCAATATCGAGTGAGGCCAGCAGTGCCATGATGTCAGCCTTCGGTTTTTTCGTGACCATGGCAATATTGTCATACACACTCAAATGGCTGATCAGGTAATGGAACTGAAAGACAAAACCGATATTCTCGTTTCTGAAACGGTTGATATTGGCTATCTTCCCGCTCTCAAGTCCGTCAAAATAGAGTTTCCCTTCCGAAGGCTTCAGGAGCGTAGAGACGATGGAGAGCAGTGTTGATTTTCCGCTTCCGCTCTCTCCCGTAATGACATTGAAACTGTTTTTTTCAAATGTCAGTGAGATATCGTGCAATACGGACTCACTGTCATAATGGTGTGAGATATGTTCAAGTTTTAACACTACTGCCCCCTGTTGATAAGTATGATAGGATCAACACGCGCTGCAAGGAATGCAGGGATCAGCGCACCCACTACTGCCATGAGCAGTGAACCGATAAGCAGCTCAACAAAAAGTCTGCTGTCTATCTCTCCGCTCAAATACCCCTGAAATTTCTCTATATGCTGCAGCCAGTCCAAAAGAAACAGGCTGATGCCGTAGGCCAGAACGAAGGCAAGCAGAGTCAATACTGTCACCTCGATAACAATGTCGAAGATGATCTTTGCCTGCGAGATCCCCATGGCACGTTTGATCCCGAATTCGTAACGCCGGTCGTTGATCATCATACTCATCAGAGAGACGATCGCCAGAAAGCCCATGAAAAAGGAAATGGAGGCAATGACCCCACTGGAGATGCGTATGATTTTGAACTGGTTGTAATTGTCTATAAAGTCCGTAGTGGATTTGACATCGACCTCTTTGTTCAGTGCTTTTATCTGACGGATCACGGCACCTGTGCCCTCATCCATGTTTTTCAAAGAGACCAGCAGAAAAGAAGCACTTTTATTGAAGAGCTTCTGGGCATCTGCTATGTTGATGACCACACCGCCGTTCTCAAAACCGATATCGCTTTTATAAACGCCCGAAACCCGGAACGGTTTTCCCATCAGGGTGATCTTTTTAGGGTGCGTCAAAATAGAAGCGATACTCTCCCCTACCACAACCTCCCCAGCTTTGGGATACCTCCCTTCACTCAAGACATAGTTGGCAAACCGGTTTTCTGTCACACCGTAAATACCTGCAATAGGCACCGTGTCTATGGCCCCTGCCCCGACTATCACACCCTGTGCGGACTTGACGTTTTCTATCTTTGAAATGGGCACAATGAACGAACGGTTGATATCGGAGAAAAATGTATCTGCCACCCCCTTTTGCATGACGATGATATCACCGTCTGTTTTAAGCATAGATGAATACATTTGAATGACCCCATTCCCCAAGGCAGTGATCATAAAGATCGAAGCAATGGCGGATGTGGCCGATATGAGGATCAGCAGAGTCTTGTATTTGTACCGTAGAAAAGATTTGAACATCAGTGGTCTTACTTCTTTTTAAATGTCACATTGACACTCAGGTCGATGCGGTCACGTACCGTCAAAAGAAGCAGTTTCGGCGGTTTTACACCATAGTCGGACATTTTGAAAGAAGCTTTTCCTTTCAGGGCTACACTACCGGGTTTTTCGGCAATATCAGCCTTGATGCTCAGCGGTTTTTGAACACCGTGAAAGTTCAAAATCCCGTCAATTTTATATTGATTCCCCGTTTTTGTTACACTTTTGAATGTATAGGTTGCCAGAGGATACTTGTCACTCGCTATGGCTTCAACCATATGTTCGTCACGAGTCTCGTTGTCACTTTTCAGTTTTCTGACCGAAACGTCAACACTGCCTTTGATCGATTCTACAGAATTTCCCATGCTCAAATGGGAAGTAATACTTTTGGTCACAGGATCGATCGTCGAGTCACCGAATACTTCGGTATGTGCTTTGACACTGCCGTTTGTGACGATGAGTGAAGATGCCATCAGTGATGAGGCTGCCAAAAGTGAAAGTAAAAGTGTTTTTTTCATGGTTGATTCCTTTGATTAATGTATGTTTGCAGTTGATTTAGGCAGTATGAAACTGCCGACCGGCAGTTTCAGTGTGCCACGCTTGTTCCAGAAGTTCCAGATCAGGAGTGCCAATACTGCCCAGGCAATCGCAAAAGTATGCGATAAGGCAATGAACAGCCCCAACCCTGATGCCGCCCATAGACTGAGCGACATGAGGGCGAGCTGAACGTAAGGCAAACGTATAAGCTTGCTTAGAATAATCACATTGTAGTAAGAGATCACAAACGGATAGACCACGGACAATCCCTCCTGGGAACCCAATGTATAAGTCACATAGGTAAGGATAAACAGCCCTAACAGTGCTGCATCATTATATTTCCAATGTCTCAGTCTGTAGGCAACTGCAAGACCGATAAGGTGGAAAAGAATGATCATCCAGATGAAATGATCCTCTCCCCACAGATGCATCACCGTATTACGTGAAAGCGTTTCGAACAGTGCGGCATCCAGCAGTAGCCACAGGAAGATATTGCCCATACTGTACAATGAAACCATTCCTTTTGCATCCCGTACCGTATTCATACCTGAAAAAAGCGAGGTCGCAAAGGCGAACAGTGACAGCCCCAATGCAATTCCTGTTCTGTCGACCGCCTGCACATCAAATACATAGGTTCCAAACGCATAAGAGAGTGCCAGGGCAACGACAACGATCCACAGACGCTGCACACCGGCAATGAGCATAGGGGCTGTCAGACCACTGATGAATCCCAGCAGAAAAAGCTCCAGACCATTTGCTTTGGCATAATCAATAGAAAGCAATAGCTGGGAAAAAAGAAGAAAAGAGATAAGCCATTGCCGGTCTTTATAAACAAGAATAGATAAGAGAATACCGATCATGCCGCCGGCAGGTACCATCCATATTTCAGTAAGGTTCGAGTGGTGATACTCGACGATCCCGGTTTGCAAGATAAGCAGATAGTAGGTGAATTCCGCCGCAAAAAGTAACATAAATGCATAAGTTGAAAATGGTGTTTTCAAAAGTGTTTTCAAACGTTGCCTTTCATTGAGATGTTGAAGTATAGAACAGAAAAATGAAGATTTGATGAAGACCCGGAAAGAGAAGAGAATACCTCTCTTTTCCTATAGGGAAATCCTGTTAGGGATTGGGACCGTTATGGCAATCATAGCAGCTGACTTGATGACCTTTGGCAAAAGTCTTTATACCATTCTCGACCGAAAAAGTTCTTGCTGTCCATGTTTCAGAAAGAACAGAACCTCTATAGTTTTGACCGTGACAGACCGTACACTGTGCTGCATTGTTTTCGGCTACATCTTCATGCCCGTTGACCCAGGATTGTCTGACCGGGTGCATACCGTGCGGACCGCCTGTAACGGTATTGGGTACGGAGCTGTGACATGCACTACATTCACCGATGGTGCCGGCATGTCCCTGTATACCTTTTGCCAGCAGATTGTCTGCCTGATGTGCTGGATAGATCGCATGGGTGGCACCATGACATGATTTGCACTGCAAGTTACCGTGACCTTTACTGAATCGATAAAGACTCAGCCCATTTGCCGGGGTATTGGGATTGGTGGCAAATTTGGTATCTATAACATGTCTGAGCGTATTTGTTGTCGGATCAATAGCCGATGTCTCTCTCATGCCGTCATAGTGACACGCCTGACAGTTTGGCTCATCCACCCATCCTTTTCTGTTTTTGTCTGCAACATTTGACATGTGACCGTGACAGCTTTGACACTGCATCATAGCATTTCCTGCACTGTCTTTGGCATCCCCCATGGCACCTCTAAGACATTTGGTTGCTGCTCCGGGGTGACATGCGTAACAGGCACTTCTATTTTGACTGCTGTTCATAGAAAGGTTTGTATATGGATCTGTGACATTGGCATGGTATCCATGTATAGCCGCAGTGAATGCTTTGACACCGGCAACACCGGTACCTGGAAGGGCATTGCTTGAGTGACATGCTGCACACAGGATTGGTGTTCCGGCATTAGCTGTAGCTTCAAGACCTTTGACATCATAGGTATATCCTTTTGCCTGTAGTGCAGTCATGTTGTCCTTTACCGCATTGGGCATACGATCGTCATGTAGTCTTAAAACATTCAGTTTAAAGTCTTTTTCCGGATCGGAATTGTTCACCCAGCCTACCTTTGGTTTCGCTTTCGGGGCAAGAGAGTTGCTCGCATGACAGCGTTTACAATCCATCTCATCACTTACAGGCAGTACCGCTTTGGCTGTGGCAAGTATGTTCCCTGAGGTATCTTTCGCGGTCACTTTGACCAAAGGATAGTAATTTTTAGAACCGTCATCATTGTATGGTGTAAGCGGAATCCCCTCTGCTTCCCACCACCCGAATGCATTGTTGTATTCCAGTGTATCAGGTGTGCTGCTTGGTGTCTTTTTACCTTTCAGTCCTGTGTCGGGGGCAAGGACTACGCCAAAAAGTTTCTGACTGAAGTCCCAGAAATTCGTCTTGTCACTACTCGATCCATTTATCTTTCCATCCGTGCCTGTCGTAGATTCATAGGTTATTATTACACCGGAGGTGATCAGGTCTCCATTTTTATCTTTCAGTTGCGCATGCAAATTATTGTAGGGAGGCAGTATTGAAAACACAGAAAAATCATTCCCGTCCATACAGTGCATCCCCAAATCATTCCATGCTGTGAGCGTATAGCCGTTGGATACGGTCGTACCTCTACCTGCCGTGCCGCCGTTGTTTGCACTTTCATCCGTATTGTCTTCTTCATCATGGTTATCACCATACATGGTATTGTCACTATTGGCGTTACCGGTACTGTCTATCCCGGTAGTGCCGGTCGATCCACCACTTCCACCTCCGCAGCCGCTTAACATAAAAAGAGCTATTAGCATACTGAACAGTATAAACACTTTTTTCATTTCATCTCCTTTAATCTGGGTTTAACTTAAGATATAGAAGTGTAAAACAGATAAATGAAGATTTGATGAAGGTGACTGTTTTCCGCCTTAAGCAGAATACTTCTATAATATCTTCATCTCGGATTTGCATTAGGATCGCTTGAAACCTGTCAAAGCTTGTGCTGCGGTATCTACGAAAAACACAAGGTGCACCCGAAGGTACATCGATTGTTTCTCTGTATGTGCTCACGGTACAATGGTTTGTGTAAAGTTTTGTGATCTCTATTGCAAAATCCGGGTTCATAAAAAAGGAGCACTGTGTATCTACTAATCGTTGAAGACGAGAAAGCCGTTGCTGAC
Source organism: Sulfurovum sp. NBC37-1 (assembly GCF_000010345.1). Lineage (NCBI taxonomy): Bacteria > Pseudomonadati > Campylobacterota > Epsilonproteobacteria > Campylobacterales > Sulfurovaceae > Sulfurovum > Sulfurovum sp. NBC37-1. The sequence goes on along the minus strand of NC_009663.1, from coordinate 1,095,140 downwards.
CAGCTAAAAGAGCTGCTTGAACAGGAAAAATACCGTTGTGATGTCGCCTATAACTACAGGGATGCACTGGAGTACTGCGATGAAAGACGTTATGACCTTATACTGCTTGACTGGAACCTGCCTGACGGGGACGGGCTGACTCTTCTAAACGTTCTGCGTGAAGAAGAAGATGCTACTCCTGTGCTCATGCTCTCTGCGAACAGTAAGGTGGATGACCGGGTAGCGGTACTTGATGCCGGTGGTGACGACTACCTCTGCAAACCCTACTCGAACATTGAGCTTCTGGCCCGTATACGTGCGCTTCTGCGCAGAGAAAGTCCGCAGAAAACTACACTGCTTAAAAGCGGTGATCTTACTCTTGATACAAGCAGCAGGAAAGTCTGTGTCAACAAAGAGCCGATCACTCTGAGCCCTGCGGAGTTCGATCTTCTTGAACTGCTTCTACACAACAAGAACATCGTACTGACCCGCTACCAGCTCAACGACTACCTCTGCCAGGACTATAACAGCCTGAAACAGAGTAACCTTGTTGATGTACACATCAAAAATCTGAGAAAGAAGATAGGAATAGACAACTGTATCGTAACGGTTAGGGGCGTCAGATATAAAATTCAGGACTGAAGTTTTAAACGCAGTATTGCAGTTGTTCCCAATCCTTTACCCTCGCTCTGCAACAGAACATCTCCTTCAAAAAGAGTTGCCAGTTTTTTACTGATAGCCAAGCCCAGTCCGCTTCCTTTCTGAATACTGTCCGTACTCTGCTTCACCTGTGTGAACTCATCGAATATGACATCTATCTCTTCTCTGGAAAGTCCGATACCGCTGTCCCGGACAACAATACAGACTCCTTCATCACAAAGTTCCATACGAAGTGCTATCGTCCCTTCATCAGTGAATTTGACAGCATTGGAGATAAGGTTGATAAGTATCTGTTTGAACAGGCGTCTGTCCAAGAACACTTCTACATCATTGCGAAGCCTGTTTTCAAACGTCATTTCAATATGCTTCTCTTCTGCCAGAACTTCGAGCATACTTATGACTTCTTTGGTCAATTTCTCTATGGTGCCACTGCTTACGATCTCTTTTGAGACAGGCACTTTCCCCGCTTCTATCTGTACAAGGTCCAGTATATCGTTGATCATACCCAGCAGGTGTCCGGCGGACGATTCTATGGTAGCGATCTTCTCCTGCTGCGGTATCGTGAGACCTTCATAGCCTATAAGATACTGAGTAGCGCTCAGGATCGTATGCAGCGGTGTCCTCAACTCATGCGACATGTGAGAGATAAATGTGGACTTGGCAGAAGAGGCCGCTTTGGTCTGGTCTACCAAACGTATCTGATCGAGCTGAAGCATGATCATCGTCGCGATGGCACGGTAGAATTTCTGCTCTTCCTCGTCACCCTCTTTACGGACATCCGGCAGTGAGATCACCCCGTAAAAATCACTGGTGCCTTTTTCAAAATCTTTCACATAGAGTAGCATTTGTGCGTGTTCATCTTTCCTATCCGGATATGTTTTGCTGAAAGAAAAGCGCTGGCCAGGCATCAGCTTCTGCAATTCTTCGAGTGCCAATGAGATACATGCCTCTTCGCTTTCAGTCTGAATGAGATTGTTGAAAATAGTGACAAGCTGTACAAAACGCAACAGTCTCATCCTGTTCTCTTCTTCAAGCATTCTGAAAGTACGATCAACCTCTTCGACCATTACATTGAAATTGCTTGCAAGTTCGGAGATCTCATCTTCTGATGATACAATGACCTGTGTCGTATAATCCTGTGTATCAATAATCTGCTGCGTGGCATTTGTCAGGGTTCTCACAGGCTTAAGTATACGCTCCCCCATCCACCATGAAAGCACTCCGATCACAATGAAACCAAAAGCAAAAAGGATCCATAAAAAAAGCAGGAACTGGTTTAAAAAGGAGAACGCGATCGATTTTTCGATCATATATACAATAAACCCTTCGGACAGTATCCCTTCAAAACGTTCATTAAGTATCAGATAGTCCTCACTAATGTAATCTTTTTGATACCCTTCAAGCTTTAAAGTTTTATAGACAGGCATTTCCCCTATGTGCAAAGCACTTTCGGGGAAATAGAAAAGTGTAGTAAGCCCTTTTTGTCTGACGACATACTGTTCCAGATTATTCAGGTCATATCGAAGAACAATATAGCCAAGCATTGCACCGTTCTGCAACAAGGAAGTGACTGGAGAGAATAAATATAGCATCTTATTTTTGAAAAAATATCTTTTAGCCTGCCGGGAAGCATGCTCTACCTCTTTGGTATAGACAAATATCTCTTTATTCTGTTTTGATGTAGATGCGACGATCTTTCCGTTGGTATCCAGCGCAAAAAGGTCTACATTGGTCCCGATATCCTGTTTTTTATGCAGCAAAAGTGCTGCAATACGCTTATCGACATCTTCCACGGTCATATCGTTCATCATATCAAGCGTAGCAAGAAAATGGAGTTCTTTCTGCAACGAGATTAACTGCTGTTCAATATTGGTTTTTACCAGGTGCATTTGTGCATGCTGAATGGCCAGAGTATCATCAAGTATCTTTTCTTTTCCAAGGTTATGCAGATAAAGCAAAATTACAATGAAGGGAACGAACCCGATGAAAAAAAGAACAATACGCAGCTTATTTTTCAATGTTCTTGGTATAATATTTTTCAATATACTATTCACTCTTTTATCCTGTAAATTACTTTAATACCCTTGACTGCCTTACGTTCAGGAATATACCCAATAGCGCCCTTGACCTTTTTGACAAAGCGTATCATGCTTTCAACGGATTCAACACGGTACGGCGGACGATGCCCCAGATAGTGTTCTTTCATCCAGTATGCATCCAGTGCTGACGGGCTCATATGCAACACATTTTTTTCAAACTTTTTTCTCAGTTTGTTCTGCGGGGGCAGGTTGAGCGGAAGCAGTTTCATCTCTTTCCAAAAGCGCCGTTTACCCAGATAGACCTGACGAAGCTGGAATGGAGTCACTGTATTTATATCGTTGGAAGCATTGGTGACGACCAGCAGGTCATCTGCCGACACGGCCACAGACAACAAAAGAAAAGCGAAGAGGAACTTCAGCATACCGCGAACCTAAAAAAGCATGGAAAAAGACAACATGAATTTGTTGTCCTCGCTAAAGGAGTGCCACTGATACTCTCCTTTGATGGCAACGGAATACAACGGCCTGTACGTATAGGCAAATACTGCAAATGTATCCTGCCTGTCGGTATCACGGTCATCATAACTCTCTACCCTGAATATCGCTTCATGCCCCTCTTTGAGGGTATAGAGCCCCTGAACATAGCCGACATAGGGCACGGTTGTACCTTCATCATCAAATTGTGTGCCGACCTCGCCCTGCAGTTTGAACTTTTCATGGAAATATTGCACTGCTGCTGAAAAGTAAAAGTATGATTTGTCACTGACGAGCCGAAAATAGCCGGCATTCAAATGGTAATTCCATGCATCACCCTCTGCGGACAGTCCTGCACCGTAATGACGGTCCGTATCCAAATTATTGTAAACTTCGTCACTGATGAGCGCATCCATATCTTCCGTTCCCTGTACCAATACATCCACAGTCAGCATACTGTCATTGTTGCTGCTGTACTTTAGCTCCACCCCTGTAGTGAATCGGGGAAAGAGTATTTCACTGATAACCGGGTTGGATGTCGTATCTCGCAGTACATTGATCGAAATAAGGTTCCACAACCCTATGGGAGAGTTGAATTTCCCCATTCTTGCCATAGTATGTTCATTGAAAGTATAATCCAGATACATCCGCTCTATATGAAAATGGTCATTCACCTCTTCACTGGCTTCAGGACCGCCAAAAGATTCGGTATAGATATCACTGGCTTCAAATTCCATCATATACGCTATATTTTCATGTTCGCCATACAACATCACGGAGATATCATCGAGTTTTAATGAGCGGCCGGCGGTGTGGGACAGATCTTCATACTCCAGCGAGAAATAGCCTCCCATATAGAGCGGCAGATCCCCCACTTTTATACCATGTCCCAGTTTATACCCTGATTCTTGTGAAAAAACAGAGACAGGCAATATGAGGAACAGAAAAAACAGTTGTATCATCGTTTTCATAAATATACCTTCCATTGCAGGATCGAGTCAAAGTATATCATTTTCTATTGAATACACAAATCAACGTTTGGATATTTTGTTGGTGAGGTAATATAATTTGGCTATAATCTGTTTATGAAAAAAATCATCCTTTTATTTATGCTTTCAAGCACATATATATTTTCTAATATCAATGCTGTCGTTAGTATCCTGCCTGAAAAGACTTTCATCAAAGCAGTCGGCGGGGACAAGGTCGATATTGCCCTGATGGTCATGCCGGGGAACTCCCCACATACCTATGAACCAAAGCCCTCGCAGATGAAGGAGATCGCCAAGGCGGATCTCTATTTTGCCATAGGAGTGGAGTTTGAAAAGGTATGGCTTCCAAGGTTCAAAGACCTCAATGGCAAAATGCAGATCATAGACCTGACACAGGGCATAACGAAACTGCCCATGCAGGCACATGAACACCATGGGGAACACACAGGTCATAAACATGAAGAGATGGGTTACAGCAGTTTGGACCCTCACGTTTGGACCTCCCCTTCCAATGTCAGGATCATTGCAAAGAATATTTACAATGCACTGGCCAAAGCAGATCCGGAAAATAAAGAATATTACCGACAGAACCTTGATTCCTTCATTTCAAAGATCAATGAGACGGACAGAAAGATAAAAGCGATACTGGCAAAGACTCCCAAAGGTACCAAATTTATGGTATTTCATCCTTCGTGGGGTTACTTCGCCCACGAATACAACCTGGTGCAGCTCCCGGTAGAGGTGGAAGGAAAGAGCCCCAAACCAAGAGAACTCATAGCACTCATCAAAGAAGCCAAAGTGGAAAAGATCAAAGCGATCTTCACACAGCCCGAATTCTCCGATGCCGCAGCACAGACCATGGCAAAAGAGTTGAAGATAAGCGTGATAAAGGTATCGCCTTTGAGCGAGAAATGGTCGGAGAACCTTCTGAATATCGCACGTGCCATTGCAGGGAATAAGTAGAACGTAAATGAATGTCATCGAAATACGGAACCTCACCTTCGCCTATGACAAAGATATTGTTCTGGAGAATGTGAACCTCAATGTTGAAGAGAAGGATTTCCTTGCCATTATCGGCCCCAACGGCGGAGGAAAATCGACCCTTCTCAAACTGATACTCGGTGTGAACAAGGTCCAGAAAGGCAGCATAAAGGTCTTTGGTGAAGCACCGCACAAGAACCTCTCTTCCATCGGCTATGTCCCGCAAAATACAAACATAAACACGGACTTCCCCATCAAGGTCATTGAAGTGGTCCTCATGGGGCATGTAGGCGAGAAGAGGCCGCTTTTCGGTTACGGGAAAGATGAGATAGCCTGTGCTATGGGAGCACTTTCCCAGGTAGGTATGCAACATTATGCCCAGAACAAGATCGGCTCTCTCTCCGGTGGGCAGCGACAAAGGGTCATGATCGCCAGAGCACTCTGCGCGCATCCAAAGATACTTATTTTGGATGAACCCACGGCCAGTATTGACACCAAAGGGCAGAAAGAGATCTATGAACTGCTCAAACTACTCAACAGGGATATTACCATCATCGTGGTCAGCCATGACATCTCGGTCATTCTGGAGTATGCGAACAAAGCGGCCCATATCAACAGAACGCTTTCTTTCCACGATATCAGCGATAAAAAGAAAACGTTCCATACCCACGGCGACCAGGATCATTTCTGTGAAATAGAACTGCTACAGATGCTTGGAGCCGATAGCTGCAGTACCTGTGGGAGTGATGAAGGTCCGCTTAAACCTGTACCCAAGTGGGAGGAAAAAAAATGATAGAGGCACTTTCGTTTGACTTTGTCCAACACGCCATTCTGGCCGGCATTCTCGTCAGCCTTGCTGCCGGGATCATCGGTTCACTCATCGTGGTCAACCGCATGGTATTCCTTGCCGGTGGTATCGCCCATACTTCCTACGGAGGGATCGGTCTTGCGGTCTATTTCGGTCTGCCTATTTTTCTGGGAGCATCTCTCTTCGCCGTGGGTGCCGCCCTGCTCATAGCTACATTGACCATAAAGAACCGTCACCGTATTGACACGTTCATCGGACTCATCTGGGCGGTAGGAATGGCCATAGGTGTGATCTTTGTTGACCTGACACCGGGCTATAATGTCGACTTGATGAGCTATCTCTTCGGCTCCATACTCGCCGTAAACACGGAAGATCTCTATTTCATGGGAGGTCTGCTTGCAGTCATCCTGTTTGCGATCACCTTTGGCTACAGACATATCCTGGCAGTCTCCTACGACAGTGAATATGCTGCACTGAGAGGAGTTAATGTCAGGTTTTACTACACCCTCATCCTGATCCTCTCGGCACTCACCGTTGTCGTAGCCATTAAAGTGGTCGGGCTCATCCTTGTTATTGCTATGCTGACCATCCCGGTATACATTGCAGAAAAGCTTTCCAACAGCCTCTTTTCCATGATGCTTCTCTCCGGTGCCATTGCAACGGTCTTCACACTTGTAGGCCTCTGGTTCTCCTACATCTATAACCTGACTTCAGGTGCTTCCATTATTCTTGTATCGGCTGCATTTCTGGGGATATTTTTACTCTTTACAAAAGGAAAAACACTATGAAACATATCTATTTCTCTCTCATAACACTTTTGCTCATCACAGGCTGCTCTCCTGCTGTAGGTTTTGGTATCGGTGGGGTTGCTGGCGGAAGCAACGGTGGTACGGAAGTGATCGCCACACAGGACGGCATACATGGCCAGATTGTGGCCGGAGGGGATATAGTACGTTGACTATTTATAACCTTTATCTAATATTGTGTAAAATTTAAAAAAGTAATTTACCTGTGACATGTTTTTCACGGATAGTTCAATCAAAGGAAAAAACTTATGAAAAAAATAATCATTGCAATGCTGCTCTTCTTTGTCGCAGTCTTTTTCATGCTGAAATACTATTTTTCAGATACCATCATCAACAAATACCCTGATGTAGAATCAGTCAAAAAAGAGAGTGCCATACAGAAAGGATGGATACCCGCCCTTCTTCCAGACTCTGCCTATGACATTGAAGAGACACACGACATCGACAGCAACCAACTTTTTGGAAGGTTCTACTATAAAGAGGTAGATGAAGAGAGGATCGTACAGAAACTCACACCGGCTCCCGACATGAACAATACCTTTGAATGGGGAGACTTCCTCTTCAGGATCAACAAAGAGAAGAACGAGGTCAGGTACCGGAACAAAACGGACCTGACTCACTAAAGGGCACCTCTAATAACCCTAGGAGTCTATCGGACTCCTAGGCATTACTCTTTACTTAATACAGTTGTACCTAAACCTGTCTCAATAGGATATCCGGCTTCTGCCCATCCTCTCAACCCGTCTTTTAGGCTAACTGCGTTTTTATAGCCTAATTTTCTCAATGTTTGCGCAGCCAATGCACCACGATTTCCTCCACGACAAAAAGTAACAATCACAGCATCTTTGTTTTTGATCTTATTAGGTACTTTAAACTCTAAATTTCCACGAGTGATAGCAAAATACTCATCAGCAAATATCTCCCCTTCGGCTCTTTGCTCAGCTTCACGCACATCTAAAATAATAACTGGTTCTTCCTTGTCAAGCATGATTTTGAGTTTTTTGGCACTAATTTCTCCTGATTCTTTTTTTGCCAGTTCGATTAGTTTACTTGTAGCGGCATTAGCGGCAGCAAGAGGCATTATGCTCAATGCAGCCAGCAGGGATATTGTGATTATTTTTTTCATATTTTTCCTTCGAGTTTGGGTATTTGCACGATACACTGATAATACATAAAAACATAAGCGTTCCCTTTGTTTTATCAATATAATTAGTTATCAGATCAAATATCTAAATATTATAATATGATTTTATTATAAAAAAGTCAAGGAACAATGGATCCTGATGAAAAATTTTAGAGAAGGCCTATATCGTGTGAATGCTTTAGGGCACCCCTACTATGAAAGCAAATAAGCAAACTTCCTGACCCATTCACCCCACTCCTGTGAACCTTCGACATCGATATCGTTCTGCTGCATGTCTTTGACCAGCATGATGGAGAATTCACCCGGAAGCTGCAGGGAGAACTTCAGTACATTGTCAACTGCTTCATCTGAAGCGTTGTCCCGTAAAGCGTTGACCAGTCCGATGGCAAGTGCCATTATCACCTTCGGGTCATCTTCTTCCAGCTCCGTCAGTGTACCGTTAAGCACTTCATTGAGATCGGGAAGTTTCTTCATTACCTTCTTGAAACTCAGGTAACCCACTGCTGCTTCACGCCCGACAGCACCGCTGATACTATCTAATATCAATTCTGCATCTATACCTGATTTAACAATGTTGTCCACATATTCCCATGACCGCGGTGTAGCAAAGCTTTTCTCATTGGATAGAGGGTCAAAAGTGAAAAGCATGGACTTGTCATAGGCGAGGAATGCAATGATGGCACTCTCTATTTCCTGTCCGTATGCCCAGTTCTTCCAGTCTGTAAAATCAACTTCCATCTCGAAATGCACGAAACGGTTGGCAAGCGGCGGCGGCATTTTATAGACCACGCCCCTGTCGTTCTCACGGTTGCCGGCAGCTACGATGCTCCAGCCTTTCGGCAGCTCATACTCCCCTACCCGTCTGTCGAGGATAAGCTGGTAGGCTGAAGCCTGTACCGCCGGGGGCGCCGTGTTGATCTCATCGAGGAAAAGGATACCTTTGCTCTCGGGGTCGGAAGGCAGGAAACTCGGTTTTGCCCAGACACCTTCATTGGTATCGGCTTTAAAAAACGGGATACCTTTCAGATCGGTCGGATCAAGCAGTGAGAGACGAAGGTCGAGGAATTCCAGCTCTTTCGCTGCCGCAATCTGCTTGACAATAGAGGATTTTCCAATACCCGGTGCTCCCCAGATAAAGATGGGAAGCTGTCTGTCAATCAGTTTGTCAATGACTTTGGTAATATCTGATGCTTTCATTTAATCATATTCCTTCAATAACAACATTGCAAAGTAATACTTGCAACAATTTTTAATTTCAACTTTTAATTTCTCAAATATTGATTATTACTTTACTCTGGTTCAGAACCGCTTCATATGACCGCATCAAATTCTTATTCTGAGCCAATTCATTCTGCAGGCGGGTATCTATTTTAAGTTCCTCAAGCAGTTCCAGCGGCAGAGAAGCATTACTCGCCAGGCCACGATTGATCTCCAGCTGCTCCTTGGCGAAGAGTTCCCGAAGTATCCTTTCTGGCAGAGACGGATTGTGTGCCAGCGCCACAAGCATTTCCGGGCTCTCCATATTCTCTTCGTAAAGTGCCTGAAGAATCCACAGCGGTGTAGAGGGGTTTCGTGCCAGATGTACAAAGTCCTCCACTTCGTCATGCTGGTAAATAAGCTCCAGCACATCGGAAGAAACAGCTTTGTTCCCGCTCAGAGCTTCCAAAAGCTCTGCACTTCCTTTTTCCAGCAGTTTACCTATCACCTTCATTGCCAAACTGCTGTTGTGCCCTATCAGTGCAAAAAGGTGCTCGTCCACTCCAGACTTTTCAATCACTTCCAGACGTACAGCGTCAATAGGCTGATGTATCAGCAGCAGCGAGACGACTTCTTCTCCCTTTTCCAGCAAAGCAGTAAATATCTCATCATCGATGGAAGGGTTTGTCGCCAGCGCTTTGTTTGTCTGTGCATCATTCCTGTCAAGCAGAAGCTTCAACGTCTCTTCCCCTACAGCGCGATTACCAGCCAGCGCAGCATTGACCCTACTATCTCTGAAAGAGAGCAGTTTTCGTATAAGTTCTTCATTCAGCGCAGGATTCCTTGCGATGGTCTCACGCAGGCTTACCTTCTCTCTTCCCCGTACCAGGAATTTAAAATTCGGAAAGCCCAGCAAAGCCATAAGCAGCTCCGGGTCGGTCGCTTCCGTTGCCAGCCGCCTGAGTGTCAGGTAGGTATAAAGCAGATCCTCTTCATTGGGCCTGATCTCAATGTAGCGGCGCAGTGTGTACATAATGACATCACGGTCCTGACGGTTGTCCTCCTCATCTTCATCAAAGCGGTACAGTTTAAGCAGTCGGACAAAGAGTTCATCTGTAAGATGTTCATTCCCAAGCAGCCTGACGATCCGTTCCTGGTCGTTCCCCAGCCTGATCGCCATTAAAAGTGTATCATCATCGATCTCTTCTGAGAGAAGATGCTCAAATACGTTCAGCTTGAAAAGAGGCAGTTTACGATCATAGGCATCGTTGGAAATGTCCTCTTCGACCGGATTGAGCCTGTGATACTCCACTACGCCAACCACATCCTCTTCAAGATATTGGGTCGCCGTGATCCTGTACTTCTTCAAAAAACGCTCTCTCTCCTTTTCGGTAAAGATCCCCTCTTTTCCAAGAAAAAGAAGTTTTTTGCCTTCGGAAATTTCCAGCAGTTGTTTAAGTGTTTTGTTTTCTTTCATCATAATTTTAGTATAGCATAGTGGGTTTTAAATAGGAGTTAATTGGTCTTATTTACTCTGTATCGTATAGATTTGTAGGGTTACAATATCGTTAAGTCAAGGATTTCTCCTCTTTGGAGTGATGCTTTAAACACTTTCCGAAGTTAAAGCATCGGCTGAATGAAGATATCCTTTAGCTCAATGCAGATTCTTTGTTAAATTTTTGTGCAAGTCTATAATAAAAAGTTGCACGGTATTTTGTCCGTGTACCTTTTAACTCCTGGCATACTTCCTGAATGACTGCATCAAGTTCTTCTTTGCTGAGTTTCAAACCCAATTTTTTAACAAGAAAATTCTTTCTGACTGTATCGAGCTCTTTGGGGTCGGAACAGGAGACTAATTCAGCATCTTTTCTATAGATGGACGGCCCGAGATTTTTTACAATGATGGCTAAAAAATCTTTATCTACTTCCTTGTAGTGCTTCTTTATATCTTTTGCGTAAAGTGCAATCTTCGCATCTTTTTTTGAACCTTTGGTTGTTTTGTTTGCTTTGGGTTTTGCGGTTTCTTTTTTAGATGCAGTACTCTTTGCTGCTGCTTTTTTTGTTTTTGGCTTGGGTTTTACAGCGGCTTCTTTTGTTTTACCGGTATTTTTTGCTTCTTTTTTAACAGCTTTTTTCTTCACAGGTGTTTTTTTTGTTTGAGATATTTCTTTCTCAGCAGAACTATCCGCTACCTGAGTTTGTGCATCTGTCTCTTCTGCCAAATGCACTTCTTCCCTTCTCTCTTCTACTTGAGATGCCTTTGCTTTTTTTGTTTTAAACATACTCATAAACAGTTGTACAATAGCAATTTTTGCCATAATAGTTCTCCTTCACGATAGAATGCAACAATTATATCGTAATTTTATCATTACTACTTCCTGTTCCTGGAACGATCCTTCTCTCCCGTAAATATCGGCATAACCCCAGTATCAATGTCATCAATAGCTATTTTATAATTATTTTATATAAACAAATCATATTTATAAATTAACTGATATAATCAAAATTTAATATATTTACCATTACAATAGAGAAGAATCTCTAAAACAGGAATCAAAATGAACGTCATACATCCTCCATTTGTAAACTTCATCATAGCGTTGCCGTTTGTGGCTCTCTTCTCCCAGGTCACCTATATGTTCACCAAAGACAAGGCCTACTCCAAAGCTGCCTTTCGGATCATAGGTTTCGCAGCGTTGATATCTTTATTTGCTGTATTCAGCGGTTTAGGGGATGCAGAAAAGATCATAAAAGGCCATATGATCCTGCAAGACGGCGTACAAGCTATAAGCAGTCACAAAACATTCGGCCTCTTTGTCGTAGCCATACTGCTGGCCACTACCCTATCAAAATGGTTCGCAATCTCAAAAAACTCATCTTTTCTTGAAAATATCTCTACAGTACTGATTATCGTAACACTGATGGCTTCACTCTATCAGGGAAGAAGCGGCGGTTCTCTTGTATATAAATATTCCGGAGGGATTGATAACAGGATCATAAAGCAGAGAATGGAAGAGCATAAAGAGCTTAAACACGATTAAGAATGTTGAAAATACATCCCCTCTTCCTTGAGGAAGCAGAGGATAGAGATATTAATACTTCTCCAGCGGGTCATAGCGTACGATGGCCGGTTTGGAGAAATTCGGTACATCATCATAGGAGAATACTGCATAATACTTCTCTGTATCAAAGGCAGCAAAGTTGTCATAGGTCCAGGTATCTTTCCCTCCGTAAAGCTTGACGCCATCCATAAAGTGTTTTGGCGGATGAAAGCTGTTACGCACGACATAATAGCCGCTCAGTGCCTCGTCTTCCACTTTGTCCCAGTACAGTTTAATCATCCTGTTCTCTTTGCTTATCTTGACATTTTCAACCGCAGCAACAGGTGTTCTGCGTTTTTCAATGTATTTGACGACAAGCGCGACATCTTCATTCCATGTGGTAATGCGGTTCTTCGCACCCAGCGCCGACGTTGGCTTTATGACCAGTTTTAGGGTCTTGCCTTCCTGGTGCAGTTCGTCAAGTACCTGTCTGGAAAGCGTATCGAAATTGAAATACTGATACTCTTTGGCATTGAGGTCAGACTCCGCTACTTCGTAACCGATATATTCGATCTTCTCACGGTTTTTGATATCTTCATAGGTTCCTGCTTCACCGATCTCCACCAGTTCCACATAAAAACGGATGTCCGTCTTCTTTTTAAAAGTATTCTTGTTGCGTATTTTCAAAGCACACTGTATGATCATCGTTTTATTATGTTCCGGCAGCTGCGAAAGATCAAAATCAAGATAACCGTATACTTTGTCACCATTGGCATCGAAACCGCTTTGCAGCACAGATTCATCCACACCTTCTTTTGAGATAGTAGTGAAAGTCTGTACCGGAAGGTTTATCTTTTCATTCTTGACGGTATATTTGATATCAAGCATCGGACGGTAATGGATCCCTCCACCAAACTGTCCGTAACCGATATCAAATTGCATCATCTGGCTGTCTTCTCCATCCGGAAGGTATTTCGGCCCATCGATCCTGAAGACTGCCTGTTTGTTCTCTATCTCCTCCTGAAGCATTTCACACTCTCTCTGCGAGAACTCCCAGAAGTTCCAGATACCCTGTGTCAGCTGACGTGACTTGATCGCCTGCCCGATGATCCCCTTGGACTCGGCATTTTCTATCTCATTAAAATCAGTTATTTCTGAAAAACTGCCGTGTTTGAGCAGGGAGAGGTCCCATTGGCCGAACTTTTCGATCTTTGCACCTACCCTGTTCATCGGATAGAGGTAGAAACGAGCCGATTTGATTATGGCATTTTTCGGCAAGGCACTCAGGTCGATCGTGGCAACGGCATCACAGATACCTTTGGATTTGTTGATACCCACAAAAAGCGAGTTGAGCCCGAAGTGTGAACGGTTCTGCTCCTGTGTGTACTGTCCTACATATCCAGTTCCGTCTTTAGATGCAAAGATCAGTTTAAAGAACTCATCGTCATCGAGTTTCGTTCTTACTTTGACCACCGGTGCGAACGGTGATTTGAAGGAAGTATTCTTATTGACAGCACGGATGGTATAGTGATAGTTGGTCGAACTCTCAAGGTCCGTATCTACAAAACTGTTCTCTCCCGCTATACCGACTTTCGTACGTTCATTGCAGGCATCCTTGTCTTTGGTACTTCGGTATATCTCAAAGAAAATGTCATCACGCTTTTCATATTTCCATACCAGCGTAACAGAACTGGGTGTCCTGTCATCAATGGTAAAGTCCTCCACCCTCCTTGGTGCATAGGAAGAGTAGTTGATGACTTCGGAGAAGGTTTTAATGAGTGCCGGGATATTCTCATGGATACTGCTGCTCATACTTTTCATGTAATCAGGAATATTTTTTGTTCCCACTTCCACGACTAGTGCAATGATCCCTCTGGAGTAGTAGTATTCCCTTCCGCTTCCACTGATGAGATGTGCAGGCGGCTTACCACGGTGGATACCGTACTTTCTTCCCGTGATCTTAACGAACTCATCGTTCATGTTCGCAGCGATCACGTTCATATCGGTACCGTTCATCTCTGCTTCATGCTTAAATTTGTGGGCAGGGAAAAAGACATTCCCCTGGGAGTGATAATCCAGTGCAATGGTGATGTTCTCATGGGCATCGACAAACTCTTTGATGGCTCTTGTCTCTGCCTCTGAGAACGGTTCTTCCCCGCCGTACACATTGGAACTCGTGTCTTTCTGTTTAACAAAACCTATAGAAAAGTTTCTGTTCAAATCCACTCCGTAAGTACCGTCATGGTTCTTGCGGCGGTTCTTTCTCCAGAAAGAAAAGTGTTTACGCGAATACTCATACCCGTCAGGGTTCAGACAGGGTACCATATAGAGAGTGGATTCTTCCAATGCTTTTTCAAGTACAGGGTCTACAGTCCGGTTCTGGACAACATGGCTGATGAACTTGAGTGCCAGTTCATGTCCGATCCACTCTCTGGCATGGATACTCCCGGTATAAAGCAATGCCGGCTTTTCATCTGCTGTCTCGACATTGTTTGATATCTTGGCAAGGACGATATCACGTCCTTCATAGGTAGTACCTATTTTGATGACCTCGATGAGATCGGGGTACTGTTTCTCCATGGCATGAAGAAATTCCAGGCTCTCCTGGTATGACATATATTGATTTTTCATTGGTATCTGTTCTCTTTAAGTAATATTCGTTGGATATATAAATCAATTCAATATCCGTATTGAACTGATCTATAGACCATATATGGAAGTGGAGACTTCAGTCCCACCTCTATGGTGAGTGTGACCGAAGGAAATGCCCTTGGGTGAAACATCTCACTTCCAACTATTGGTAATTAGAGCTTCTTCTTAAACTCTTTCCATTCTTTCTGAAGTCTGGTCAGGAATTTTTTCTTGAACCATGAGATCTCTTCTACAAGCTTTTCAGGAGCGGTCTCAAGGGCATGTACCAATTCTGTCGTATCGAACTTGTCCATGATCTTTTCAGCTTTCTTTTTACCGATGCCCTCTACAGAAGTCAGAAGTTTTTCAACTTTTTTCTCTGTAAGCTCAATCATATTCTCCTGCTCTGCAGACTCTGAATTCTCATCCTCGTCGTTATAGTGCGGATTGCTTTGAGCATGTACTTTTCTAATACTTTTCCCGTAATTGTCCTGGAAATTCCATTTTTCGCTTGGCCACTCTTCTTTGGTACGCGTGTATGTATTAAGTACAGGATAGAGCGCATCCAGCTCATGCAGATACATTTCACCCTCTTCGGTCTCTTTGGTCTTGCTGTCAAGGAAGAATGCACCGTCATAGCTTGGTGTATAGCGTCCGAAAGTAATGTAGCGCAGTGTTCTAAGCACTGAAGCGTCCATCTTGCCGAGCTCTTCCCAGTTGTACAGAGGCATGTTCGGTAACGGGAATCTTCCGTTGGAGAATTTCCACATAAGGTACTGGCCTATCCAGTCCCTGATGTACGGGAAGGCAGCGAAAGCCGTTGCACACTCAAGGATCCTGTATTTGCCATCCTGGCCTACGGCGATATCACAGGCCCAGTACTCTGCATTGGCAGCTTTGGAAACCTTGACGGCAAGGTCAAGTAACTCTTTGGGTACATCCATATAGTCCATACTTCCGCCCTGTGAAGTATTGGTCAGCCACTCGCCTTCAGGCGGTCTTCTCCAGAAAGCACACACAGGCTTGTGGCCGATGAGCATCACACGGACATCCGCTTCCATAGGCACGAAATCCTGCATATAGACAGGATGGTACTTCTTCTGTGCCAGAAGGTTATGGGCTTCCTGTGCAGAATCTACCTTGTGGACGAAATATCCCCCGTAGTTTGAAGGACCGTAAGACTTCTTGATGATCTTCGGAAACTTCGTTTCATCGATGAACTTGTTCGCTTTGTCGTGATCGTAGAAGATATACGTTTTAGGGATAGGTATATCATATTTCCATGCAAAACGTGTCACATTCTCTTTTGACTTGTTGGAGAACTGTGTATCCATGGAAGGGATGAACTGCACATGCGGCAACTCTCTGGCGATCTCTCTGAATGTCTCATACGCTGTTGCGGGAATGTTACCGATGAGTACATCGATCTTCTTTCTTTTCACCTCTTTGATGAATCTCTCTTTATCGTTCTTCCAGTGATACGTCACCGTTTCGATCTTATCCGGCCAGCCTCTGAAGTTCGATTTGTCAAAAAATCTCAATACGTAATCAAGATAGAGCAGTCCCAGTTTTGGTAGTTTTTGTTGTTTTTTCTTTT
Source organism: Sulfurovum sp. NBC37-1 (assembly GCF_000010345.1). Taxonomy (NCBI): domain Bacteria; kingdom Pseudomonadati; phylum Campylobacterota; class Epsilonproteobacteria; order Campylobacterales; family Sulfurovaceae; genus Sulfurovum; species Sulfurovum sp. NBC37-1. The sequence continues at coordinate 1,078,794 of NC_009663.1, read as the reverse complement.
TTGCCATTTTTTTCTCTTTCAAATTTTATTTTTTTGTTTTTCTGTCGATCAGATTCACGATCAGGTCGATCTTTTTATCATTGAAGTTCAGTCCCATCTTCTCCTGTTCCGGTGTGGCGAACGCGGGAATGCCGTTGACTTCCAGTACCACATACTCTTCACGTTCAAGATCATAAATGATGTCCACTCCCGCAATATCCGTACCACAAACCTTTGCAGCCTTTTTCGCAAGATTGATGATGTCGTCATTAGGCTCACGCATAAAGACAGAACCACCGCTTGTCACATTCGTACGCCAATCCGTTCCACTTGCTTTTCTTCCGTAACATCCTACGAACTCACCGTCAACGATGTCCACACGGAAGTCCGTATTGTCATAGTTGACGAATTTTTCCACATAGAAGAAACGAAGGTCCATCTGGTTGAGGAAGGGAAGCAGGGTATCGAGTGTCGCTTCACTTTCGATCTTGGTAAGTCCTACACCGCCCCAGCCGTCTGTAGGCTTATAGACCATTTTGTCCCACTTTTTGATGATCTTTTTGAGTTCATGTCCGTCATCTCTGTGGCAGAGCTTGAAACTCGGCGTAGCAACACCGTGCTGTCTGAGAAGAAAAGAAGTCTGAAACTTGTCTTCCGTCAACGCAAAGGCATCATACGTATTGATCATCGGAATCACCCTGTTGAGTGCCTGGTATAGAAAGACCTGGTACTGTGTCTGCTCTCCAGCGTTGTAGGAGAAGAAGAGGTCAAGTTCCTCCACTCTCAGTTTGTCATGAAGGATATGTCCGTTCTTCGCTACTGCATGTCGCAGATTGATATCGGTAATGGTCTCAATATCCCTCTCTTTGAGCTGTTTGACGATTTTTTTCTGTATCTTGTCCCCGCCGCCGTTACTATACAACCACATACCGATTTTTCTTGACATATGTTCTCCTCTAATTAATGTATAATTTTACTATAATTTACTAAAATATCTTCAGAGAATCATTACAAAAACGTAATTAAATCATCACTTTTGGGGGAAGCAGTATGGCCGAAATCGATTTTACAGAACTCAAGAAGATCATCAAGATCAATTCCTGGACGAAAAACAAAGAAGGCGTTGACCGTAACGGAGAGATCTTCGCCTACTGGCTGGAAGAGCTCGGCTATACACTCACAAGGTACCCTCGCGAAGAGATAGGTGATCACCTGCATCTCACTTCCACACAAAAAGAAGGAAAAAAACTGCTGCTGCTTGGCCATCTTGATACCGTTTTTCCTCACGGTACCTTCGAAAAATTCACAGAAGATGAAGAGTGGATCTACGGTCCGGGTGTCTGCGACATGAAAGGCGGCAACTATGTCGCACTTCAGGCCCTGAGAAATGTCCACAGAAAATTCGGTGAGATACACAATATCGACTTCCTCCTCGTCAGTGATGAGGAGACAGGCAGCGATGACAGTAAACACCTCTCTGCCAAACTGGCAAAAGCATATGACTACTGCATGGTATTTGAAGCCGCAGGGCTGCACAATGAAGTGGTTGTAGGAAGAAAAGGTGTCGGCACCTTCTTCATCGATATCAAAGGGGTTGCAGCACATGCAGGAAACAATTACAGCAAAGGTGCCGATGCCAACCTTGAAGCAGCAATCAAACTGCAAAAACTCGTAGCCCTGACAGATCTTGAAAAAGAGACCACCGTGAATGTCGGAAAGATCAGCGGCGGCATAGGTGCCAATACCATCTCACCCCATGCCCACCTTACATTTGAGCTGCGCTATACCAACACCCATGAAAGAGACAGGGTACTCAAGGCAATCGATGAGATCGTCTTGTGTGCCTATGTGGACGGTACAGAATCCGTACTTTCCGGTAGCATACAAAGAGATGTTATGCAGCCCTCTCCTGCACAAATGACCTTCATTGACAATATCAATGATGTCTGCGATATCGTGTTACCTACAGAAAAACGCGGCGGTGTCAGCGATGCGAACATTGTCTCCTCCCAGGGAGTAGCTACCCTGGACGGCTGGGGGCCTTACGGTGATGGGGACCACACTATCCATGAGAGAGCTTCCAAGAAGAGTTTTCAGGAGCGCATTGCACTTGTGACTGAGATATTCGAACATTTTCTTGAAGGTAAAATATAGTATTTATTTTTATGTTATACTTTTTGCAATGATTTAGAGGGGGGGTCTTTATGAAACCAACGTTAAAAGAACTGATCATAGGATCATTCGAATATAATGACTATAATCCGCTCCAGACAAAGATCCTTCTTCTCAATGCAATGTTCTTTATCACCATTATCATCAATATATTGTTTGTCTTCATCAATCTGTTCGGAATACACGAATATACACTTTTTTATGTGAATCTGTTCATGATAACATTCATAGGTTTTGCCCTCTACCTGCTAAGAGAAAAACAAATGCATGTAACTGCAAGCTATATGGGGAATGCAACACTTTTCATTGCCTTTCTTACTCTTGCGTTCATAAAGCACGGTGAGAACTACACACTCATATGGACATATTTCTTTACACCTTTTGCCATTATTACACTTGGTGCGAAGCGTGGTCTGATAGTCTCCTTTACTTTTATTATGGTTCTTTTGGCTCTTACCTACAACGGTATAGGTATATGGGACAACAATGACTGGAATGAGAAAACCTTTTTACGAGTTTCCCTTGCACACTTTGTAATGCTTTATGTCATATATACTATCCAGCACAGTACTGAAAGTGCCAATTCAAAGATTGAAAAACTGAGACAAAAAGAGAAACTGCAGATGAAACTGCTTGAGAAGCTTTCCATCACCGATACACTGACATCACTCTATAACCGACGTTTTTTTGAAGAGATATTTCCAAGACAGATACTTAAGGCTAAAAGCAACAAAGAATTTCTCACTTTCTTCACACTTGATCTTGATTACTTCAAACAGTATAACGATACGTATGGACATCAAAAGGGCGACTGGGCTCTAAAACAGATCGCTGAAACCTTAAAGGAAGTATTTAACAAAAGTGATGACTATATCTTCCGTATGGGTGGAGAGGAATTCGCCGGCATCATTTTGGATGAAGATATTGCGAACATACATGCTCTTATCAATACTGTTATGGAAAAACTTAATGAAAAAGAGATAGAGCATAGCGGTAATCCCGATACAAATATCCTGACATGTTCCATAGGTGTATATATCCAGGCACCTGAAGACGGGCTCAATCACCAGGAGATCTACAGGCTTGCAGACGAAAGCCTTTACAAGGCCAAGAGAAAGGGACGTAACCAGGTTGTTTTTGCATAGTTAATATACCCTACTCCTCTACATCAGCAAGAGTCAGAGCGAACAATACATTGACATCATGTTCTATCAGCACCTTTTGTGCCTCCTGAAGTGTTATTCCCGTAGTAATGATATCATCGACCAATATGACATCAACACCTTTTTTGCCTGTATAGATAAAATCCCTGGGATGATCCAGACGGTATTGCAGTGGCTTCCCTGAATAATTCACCCTGTTCCTTGCCAATAGTGAAGCATGCTGAGGAAGGGCCTGTTTACACTTCATTGTCCTGGTCAGCAGTGCAACGTGCGAATATCCATTCCTGACATACTCGTCGATCCCAACAATATAGACCCTACCCTCGTCATTTTCAACGAACTCTTTTATGAAGGGCTTGAGAAAAAGTTTTCCAAGCTTCTTGAAAACACGGTATCCTTCGGGTTTGTGCTTGGTATGAAGCAGAGGCTCAAGGGTACTGTATCTGAAAAAGCTGATGACATCCAAAGTACCGATTGTTCGGGTCTTTACCGTGGGCATGAACAGAGTCTCTTGACAATGTTCGCAAAGGATATCAAGACTTAGTTTTGAGCAGGAGAAACAGCGCATATACAAGTCATTTTAAATAATATTGGACAAAGCTTCGAGTGCGCCCATAGGCAATTCTACCTGTGCACCGAAACTCTCTCTTGGGTTGATACGTATGAGCGGAACATCGAATCTGTCTGCTATCTGTTCGGAAGTGTTCCTCACGGTGGCGACGGCTGTTCCGGCACCCATTTCGATGATCGCCGGCTTTCCTTCCTCTTCTTCCATCATTTCCATCCATTTGGCCAGACGTTCCCTCTGTCCGTCCGTACGTGCATACTCCCAGCCATAATCACCGAACATCAGGATATTGGGCCGTGCCACAGCGCCACAGAACGGACAGGCCGGCAGAGGATCTTTCGCTCTGAAATCATCCGTGATCTCGATCTGTATATCCTCGGCACTCCATATCATTCCCTGACAATTGTCGAGACATTGCAGATGATGAATGGAGCCGTGACACTCCATAATCCGCTCTTCGGCAAAGCCCGCTTTCTGGAACTGTCCATCGACATTGGAGGTAAAAACAAAACTTCCATATTTTTTAGTATTAGCCAAATAAAGCAATTTTATGAACCCTTCATGCGGCTCGGTCTCACGGTAAAGGTGGAGTCTGTGTCCGTAAAATGCCCAGGCCAGATGAGGATCATTCTCAAACCACTCCGGATTGGCCATCTCTTCAAACCGTAACCCCAGTTCTCTTACCTTTGGATAAGCGTTCCAGAAACCTTCTACACCCCTAAAATCAGGCAGTCCGCTGTCCACACCCATCCCGGCACCCGCCATAATAAAAAGTGCATCGGTTTCATTCAAAACCTTTTGTGCTGATTCAATCTCTTTTTCGTACATCTGGAAATTATAGCATATGATTATCATTTATAAATAGTAATTTAGAATGTTACAGAAAGGCCAGCATGTCGGTGCTGATCTATTCGATCTATTTGTAGTACATTCGGGTATTTACCTGGAGTATGCCAAAGCCTACCTCGAAGAAGAACAGATAGACGTTGTGGATGAGGAATCACTGCCGGGTTAGAGGATATTCCTTAGTACGATGGCATAATGCATCACAAAGAGGTTCAAAAAGAATATCAGCAGACTCGAACCTCTGGAAAGGAACTGCTGGATCGGCGTTCTTTCCCTGCCGTTCGTTTTGTATGCAATGACGAAATGTATCACGGTCGCTACGGTAAGGATCGCAACGAGAATGACCTTCATCTGCAGGGCATTCGATATCGGACTTCCGTTGGGATGCAGCATGATCTCAAAGAGATGGAAGTTGATCCCCATGATGAATCCCGTGCTCAAGAGGAGTATCAGGGCTACCACTTCGAACCATCCAAAGATAGGCCCTACGTGCGGGTAAACTTCCTGCTGCGCCTTTTTGTCCCTGAGTGTGACACCGAGAACGAACATGAATACAGAGCCTCCGATCCAGCTGATCGCCATGATCAGATGGATATGAAATGCCCATTTCGTAATCCACTCCCACATCTTAGCTGTCCAGCTTCAGGACAGCCATAAATGCCTCCTGAGGTACTTGTACCTTACCGATGGCTTTCATACGCTTCTTACCCGCTTTCTGCTTCTCAAGCAGTTTACGTTTACGGGTGATGTCCCCTCCGTAACACTTGGCGGTCACGTTCTTGCCCATGGACTTGACGTTGGAGCGTGCGATGACATTGTTTCCGATACTTGCCTGAATCGCCACTTCAAAAAGCTGTCTCGGGATGAGTTCTTTTAGCTGGCCGACAAAAGCCAGGCCTCTGGTTCGCGCTTTGTCCTCGGGTACGATAATCGAGAGAGAGTCCACCACTTCTCCTGCTACCCTGATATCAAGCTTCACCAAATTTCCCGGCCTGAAACCGATGGGTTCATAGTCAAAACTTGCATAGCCTTTGGTGGTGGATTTGAGTTTGTCATAAAAATCCATTACAATCTCGTTCATGGGGATATCATACTCCATCAATACACGCGTCTCGTTCAGATAATCCATTTTTATCTGTATCCCGCGACGGTCGTTCAGCAGTTTGATGAGATTGCCCACATACTCCTGCGGTGTCAGAATGGTCGCTTTGACATAAGGTTCGTAGATCGTATCGATCTTTTGCGGTTCAGGCAGTTCCGAAGGGTTCTGTATCTCAATCTCTTCACCGTCGGTCTTCTTGACCTTGTAAACGACCGTAGGCGCCGTAGCGATGAGCTCGAGATTGAACTCTCTCTCCAGACGTTCTTTGATCACTTCCATGTGCAGCATACCGAGGAAACCCGTTCTGAAACCGGAACCCAGTGCCATGGAACTTTCCGGCTCAAAGCTCAGTGAAGAGTCATTGAGCTTAAGTTTGTTAAGTGCATCACGAAGATCTTCGAACTTGTCCGTTTCTATCGGGTAGATACCTGCAAAGACAAAGGGTTTGGCAGGTTCAAAACCACCGATAGCCTCTGCCGTAGGGTTCTTGGCATCCGTAACCGTATCACCCACCTGAAGTGCTTCGACCGTTTTGAGTCCTGTCACGACGAGCCCCACCTCTCCGGTGGAGATCTCGTTGGTCTTGACAGGTTTGATCGGGTTGGGATACATTAGGTCAAGTACCTGATGCTCCTCTTTTGTTCCCATGATCTTTATTTTCTGTCCCTTCTCTATTTTCCCTTCAAAGACGCGTACCAGTGCCAGCGCACCCAGGTAGTTGTCAAACCAGCTGTCATAGATGAGTGCTTTTGTCGGCGCATTGATATCACCCTCCGGTGCCGGAATACGCTCGACTATCATATCGATCAGTTCAGGAACACCCTGTCCTGTCTTGGCTGAGACCAGGGCATGCTCCGTTGCATCGATGCCTATGGCCTCTTCAAGCTCGGAGAGTACTCTGTCAGGATCGGCTGCAGGCAGGTCGATCTTGTTCACGACCGGCAAAAGTTCCAGGTCATTCTCTATAGCGATGTAAACATTGGCTATAGTCTGTGCCTCCACCCCCTGTGCCGCATCGACGATGAGCAATGCCCCTTCACACGAAGCCAGAGAACGGCTTACTTCATAAGAGAAGTCAACGTGGCCCGGAGTGTCAATGAGGTTAAGGATGTAGTGCTCACCGTCTTTGATATAGTCCAGACGTACCGACTGTGCCTTGATGGTGATACCACGCTCTTTCTCTATATCCATCGTATCCATTACCTGCGCGGACATCTGTCTGTCAGAGACCGCCCCGCATTCTTGTATGATACGGTCAGCCAGGGTGGATTTACCATGGTCGATGTGAGCGATGATGGAGAAGTTACGGATATTCTCCTGTGGTACTTTTTTTGTCACTTTGTTCCTTATCTGACCAGATAAAAATTCTTTTTCATCCGGTGTTGTAGGGTGTAGTCTCCCGACAACACTCTGTTTAATTTATACATTGCTTTTTGGTGCTGTGAGGGCACAGCACCCTACAGTGTTTAGTTCGTCTCAAAAAGAGAATTAACGCTCTCATTGTTATGCACCCGTCTGATCACCTCTCCGAGCATGGAAGCAGTGGAGAGCATCTTGATCTTTGTACAGTGTCTGGTCATCGGTATAGTATTGGCTACGACAAGCTCATCGAGCTCACCCTTCTCAAGACGGTCGAATGCCGGTCCGGAGAGTACCGGGTGGGTACAACAGGCCATGACAGAGGTCGCACCAAGATTCTTCAGTGCTGCTGCCGCTTTGACCATGGTCCCTGCCGTATCGACCATATCGTCAATAAGGATCACATCTTTACCCTCCACATCGCCGATGATGTTCATCACTTCGGATTCGTTTGCCTTTTCGCGACGTTTATCGACAATAACCATATCGAGCCCCAGTTTATTTGCAAAATATCTGGCTCTTGCCACACCGCCGATATCTGGAGAAGCAATAATAGGATTCTTGAAATTCTTCGCTTTGATATAATCCATGAATAGTATCGCTCCATAAAGGTTGTCTACCGGAATATCGAAGAAGCCCTGTATCTGTGAAGCATGCAGGTCGACAGTGACCATTCGTGTGATACCCGCTGTCTCCATCAGATTCGCTACCAGTTTGGCAGAGATAGGTACTCTCGGTGCCGCCTTTCTGTCCTGTCTGGCATAACCGTAATACGGAACGACCGCCGTGATGGATTTAGCTGAAGAACGCTTCAATGCATCCGTCATGATAAGCAGTTCCATCAAATTGGCATTGGCCGGTGCGGAGGTCGGCTGTATGATGAATACATCTTTACCGCGAACACTCTCAGCAATCTGAACATTGATCTCACCATCAGAAAAACGGTTGATCTTTGCCTGAGAAAGAGGCATTTCAAGGTAATTGGCTATCTCTTGCGAGAGTTCAGGGTTCGCTGTTCCGGAAAAGATCATATATCCGCTCATTGTGTACCTTTTGTAAATAAATTAGTACGCGTATTTTACACAAAAGTTGATAAAAAGGGGATTTAAAGCTCCCGGATACTACACTAATGCAAATAATTAATATAAGTACGGTTTTAAATGATAAGAAAAGTTTTTAGAAAGAAGAAGAATACGGGCGGAAAGCAAAACAAGATCGATGCCTTTTTGGAAAAATACCATCTTCCCAAAGACTATCTTGGTATCAACCGCCGTTCGGTCACACGCGGTGTAGGTATTGGACTTTTCTGGGGCTTCATTCCCATGCCTATGCAGATGGCTGCCGTACTGGCCACGACACCGTTCATCCGTTTCAACGTACCCATCGCTATCTCCATGGTCTGGCTCAGCAATCCATTTACCATGCCACCGATGTACTACATGGAGTACCTCACGGGAAACTTTTTGCTCGGACGGGAAGGGATACACAACGTCGAACTGACGGTAGAGTGGTTCAAGAACAACCTTGGCGATATCTTCGTGCCCCTCTATGTCGGTACAGCATTCTACTCCATTGTCGTATCGGGTTTGATCTACCTTGGATTGAACTGGCTATGGATACACTCGGTCAGAAAAGAGAAAGCCGAAAAGGATATTGCACGCAAAAAACACAGGGAAGAAAAAAAGCGTAAAAAACAGGAGAAGTCTAAAAACAAACACTTCAGTTTGACCTCATCACAGGAACATGAGCCGCAGATAAAAAAGAAACCGTAGGGTTTGTAATGCCCTGCAGGAATTAGCCTGGGTGCATACACCATCTTAACAGATCACTCCGCCGCCCAGTAGTCTTCTGCCATCATAAAATGCTGCAACCTGCTCTTTTGCCAGTCCAAAAACCGGTTCAGTCAGTACAACGGTGGCTCGTTCTCCCTCTATCTTGATATGACAGGGTACTGCTCTCGTACGGTAACGTACCTTCACTTCACAGTCGAACTCTACAAGGTCTTCAAAAAGGTTGATCTGCTTGACTTCGAAGGCATTCTCTTCGAGTTTTTCACGTGTACCTACCACAATCTGGTTGCTTTCGGGTTTGATATCTATAACGAAGTGCGGATCATGGGCGCCGTTGACAAAAAAGCCCCTTCTTTTACCGATGGTATAGTGCATGTAGCCTTTATGTGTTCCGACGACATTGCCCTGCGTGTCAACTGTTTCTCCGGGCATATCTATATTCATATGCTTTGCCAGTACTTCGTCATAGGAATTTTCCACAAAACAGATCTCACTGCTTTCCGCCTGTGTCGCGAACTCTTTGAGTACGTCAATATTGGCAGCATATGCTTTGACATCATCCTTGATCCATGTACCAAGCGGGAAGAGAAGCCTTGGCAGGACCTCTTTTTTTACTTCCGAAAGAAAATAGCTCTGATCTTTACCTGCATCTTCTGCCGCATAAATATAATTTCCATCACATTGTAAGTAATGTCCCGTTGCAACAAATTCAATACCCAATGTGTCGGCGAACTCTACCATTTTCCCAAATTTGATGGTACGGTTGCACATCACGCATGGGTTGGGTGTCAATCCCTTCTTATAGCTCTCAACAAAATACTCATAGACATTGGCATTGAATGCTTCGCTCAGGTCATGAAAATGCACTTTGATCCTGAGATAGTCGGCAACCTTTTGTACTTTTCCCCAGTTATCTTCATGGTACCCGGGCTTGTCATGCAGTCTCATGTAGACACCCTCGACCTCATAGCCTTCTTTTTGCAGTAGCACGGCTGTCACAGTAGAGTCCACTCCACCGCTCAGTCCTACCAGAACTTTTCCTTTTGTCATATCTTCTTTACCTCTTTTATCTGCACCGCGATCTCATCATCTACCATGACAAGTCTGGCAGTTGCGATCTTTTTTTTCTCAACAAAGAGTGAAATATCATCCAGATCTACTTGGTTGGTTTCCACTTTATGCCCGGCTTCGAGCACCCTGCTTCTTAAAGTAGCCAATGAAATTCCCACTTCTTTATATTTTTTACTATCAACCATATTTACTGTACGCTTTACTAGTTCAACTATCTGAATCGTCATACTTTCGTCATAAGAAGCAAGCACCGCTTTTGCACAGCCATTCTCTTCTGAAACAAGTATCATTTCCATCTGTTGCATTCCAAGAAGAAGCACATCACCCTTGGACAACTTTTTGAGTAGACTCTTCTTGAGCGTGACGGAGGGCAGACACAATTCATACTCTGGATAGACCTGGTGTTTCTGCATCAGTCTTTCCAGACGAAGCGCCTGATTCTCATCCTTCATGCACATCCCCGATGAACTTTTCAAGCAGATACTCCTTGCTTGCCACCAGCAGATCGTCCGGTACTTCCTGTCCAGTCGAGAAGTAGCTCATCGGAAGGTCATAGAGCAGCATGAAATTAAGCAGTGTACCGAAATGTTTCGTCTCATCGAACTTGGATATGATCACGGAGTCCAGGTTCAGAAAAGAAAAGTTCTCATGGATATCTTCCATATCTTCATACTTCACCGTTGCTGCAAGCACCAGTGCCACTTCGATCTTTTTAGGTATCTTTGTATTAACGAACTCGATCGTCTTGACGAATTTCTGTGTATCATAGGGAGACATGCCGGCAGTATCGACCAGGATAATATCATAGGAACTCAGTGCTTCAATCTTTTCTCCAAACGCATCGGCAGAGGCGATGGAGTAATGTTCTATCTGCATGATATCCGCATAATGCGCCAACTGTTCGATGGCACCGACTTTGTAGCTGTCGAGGTTGATAAGCGCCACTTTATAGGGCCGGTCCAGCAGGTAGGCATACCGGGCAGCCAGTTTGGCGATCGTGGTTGTTTTCCCTACGCCTGTCGGCCCAACAAGCATCATGATCTTTGAGTGATCCAGATCTTCTTCTTTGACCTTGAGAGTTTCATCGATCTCTTCAAGCAGATAGGAGACAAGCAGCTGTGCATCATCCATAACCGTTGTACCGATAAGAGGGATAAGTACACCATCAAGCCATTGTTCGGCGATTCCTTTTTTCATGAAAAGTTTTTTAACATCGTCTGCAACCGTACCGAACCTGCCTTTTTGCAACAGCCCATCACGCATCTCTTCAAGCTGTGTCTTGAGTTCACCGATCTCATCCAGAAGTATTTCTTCCTCATTTTCAGGGCCCCTGTAAAGTGCCTGTGCACCGAACGACTTCTCCATAAAAAGTGCTTTGGGTACGGCGATGACTACTTCGGAACGCAGTTCGTCGTCATCGTACTTCACCTGCTTTGCAGAAACGATCTTGATATCGGTACCGTATTTATCCACAGCCTGTTCATACGCACTTTTGGGATCGGCGGCTACAAATGTTTCATTGATCATCATCGATTTACCTTTTCTTTCATCATTGACAGAGGGATCAGCACTGATGCTCTCTGCATCCAAGAAGGATGCGGAAGTGTCAATTCTCTACTCTCCATCCTGATATCCTCATAAAATATCAAGTCTATATCCAGTGTTCTTGGTCCGTCTTTAAATAAACGTTTTCTACCAAACTTCTTTTCTATCCGAAGAACATAACGCAGTAACTGCTTTGGTGTCAGATCGGTCTCTACAAGCAGTGTTGCATTCAGAAAATCATCCTGTTCCAGAAAACCGAATGGCGGATTTTTTAGTATCGGTGAGCTCTCCAGCAAATGAATGAATTCAGAATCTTTCAGGTACCAGAAAAAATGCTCGAAACGGCGGAGTACATCACCTACATTCCCGCCGATCCCCAGAAGCGCTCTATAGCGCATACGGGAATTTCTGTTTGCATTATAGGGAAAATGAGGGGTAAAAATCAATGTCAGGTCTTTGTTCAGTTTTTTTCTTTTTACCATTTATTTCCCAATATAAAAATCAGAGCACCCGCGCTCTGCCGTCCACCATTGCCACCATGTCCTCGATACGAATACCGAACTCTCCGGGGATGTAGATACCCGGCTCTATGGTATAGACCATCCCGTCTTCGATGACGGTGTCCGAGCGGCTGGAAATGTAGGGCATCTCGTGGATATCCAGTCCCACGCCATGTCCTGTCGAGTGAACGTAATACTCTCCAAAACCTGCTTTGGTGATAAGATCACGTGTCAGGGCATCGACCTCTTTGGCTTTCATACCTGAACGGGCTTTGGCTATGGCCCTGTCATGGGCTTTGAGCACAGTATCGTAGGCTTTCTGTATCTTCCTCTTTGAGAAAGTCTGTTCGGTACCAAACTCAAAACCCTTTTTGGCAAAGACAGTACGCGTTCTGTCGGAACAGTAACGCTTGTACTTCAGCCCCGCATCGACCAGAAGAAGATCACCCTTTTTAAGTTTTCTTTTTGTCGGGGTGGCATGCGGTTTGGCAGCATTGCCATTAATGGCAACGATAGGATCGAAACTGAGATCAAACTTTCCGAAACCGCTTAGAACGGATTTGGCCCTGTATGTCAGTTTAAATTCATTTTCACCAAAACCGTTCCGGCTAAACTCTTTGGCAAGCGTAGAGAAAGCTTTTGTACCAAGCTTGGCCGCTTTGGCTATGATCTTCAACTCTGCATCACTTTTTATGATACGTTTTTTATGGGAAAAGTCCGGTACCGCCTTAAAATGTACTTTGGTTTTAGTACTGATGGCTTCAAAGCCGGCAACACTCCACTCTTTTGGATCGAAAATCACCTTTCTGACTTTTGCCTTTTTAAGCAGCTTCAGCGCTCTGCTGTACAGGTCTCCATCTACCACTACATTGGCACCCCTGACATGATCCTGCGCGTCTATTGTATATCGGCTGTCGGTAATGAAGAATGCTTCAGATCCTAGTGAGAGATAGAGTGCATTGTCACAACTGTAACCGCATTCATAATAGATAGCATTTTCATCTTTGAGCATATAATTCATGTTGAGCCTTTTAAAAGAGGAGGAGAACCGTAGGGTGCGATATTTCGCACCGCCTGACTAATACGAGGTATACGTGTCTTCTGCGACAGGCACAGAAAACAGAGAAAATTACTTCTGCTGTGCTGCTGCCTGGGCTTTGGCCTGCTGCTCTCTCATTGCCGCTACTTCAGAAAGGATCTGTGTCATACCGACCATTGCAAGATGGTAACCGAACGGCCCCATACCCACGATCTGTCCTGCACATACCGGTGCGATGAGCGACTTGTGTCTGAACTCTTCTCTCTGATGGATGTTGGAAAGGTGTACTTCCAATGTCGGAAGCTGTACCGCTGCGATCGCATCACGGATAGCGATGGACGTATGCGTATAGGCTGCCGGGTTGATGATGATCCCGTCTGCATCACCGATACACTCCTGAATACGGTCTACGATCTCACCCTCAAGGTTGCTCTGGAAGAATTCGATCTCCAATTTGTTCTGCTCTGCAAAACCTTTCATCTGCTTATGGATATCTTCCAACTTCATCGGACCATAGATATTCTGTTCTCTGATACCGAGCATATTGAGGTTTGGACCCTGGATTACAACTATTTTCATTTTCTGCCTTATTTATTTAATTTGGGTATCATTTTATCAAATTAGAATTAATCCCCGTTTACAATAATACTGCAAATCCCGGGGCCAAAAACAAAAAAAGGATGTATCTTCATGAAGATTATAGTTGCTGACCATATCTATACACCCAACGGCTTCATCGAGAACCAGGCCGTGGCCTTTGACGAACAGATCCGTGGTATTGGCCCTCTTGAGAGTCTTCTGACAATTTACCCGAATGCGGATATCATCAGGACGGCACCCTACTCGGTCATTTATCCCGGTTTCATCAACACCCATGTCCACCTCGAATTCTCCGCCAACAAGACATCTTTGAAATATGGCTCCTTCATGCCGTGGCTCGACTCGGTCATAGAACACAGGGATGACCTCGTCAATGCCTGCGACAATGCTATGATGCAAAAAGAGTGTGACGAGATGCTGCGTTCGGGTATTACGGCATTCGGTGCCATCTCCAGTTTCGGAACGGAACTTGAAGTGTGTGAAAAAGCAGCCCAGCGCGTCGTCTTCTTCAATGAGGTCATTGGTTCCAACGCTGCTACTGCCGATATGCTCTACGGTGATTTTCTTGAACGCGTCAAGGCTTCCCAAAGCTGCGATGAATCTGCCAAGATCACACCAGCTGTGGCCATCCACTCCCCCTACTCTGTTCATCCCATCATTCTTCAGAAAGCCGTGACACTTGCCAAACAGAACAAGATGCCGCTGACCGCACACTTCCTGGAATCACAGGTGGAACGTCAATGGCTGGAAGAGGGAGAAGGAGAGTTCAAAAGCTTCTTTGAAAAATACTTCAGCACTTCCACTCCGGTTACGAACATCCAAGAATTCATGCATGCGTTCGACACCTACCCGACCCATTTTGCCCATGCGGTCCAGGCTACAGAGGAAGAGCTGGAGTATCTTAGTCAAAAAGGCCACTCCATCGCACACTGTCCCCGTTCCAATCGCTATCTTGGCTGCGGAAGACTGCCTATTGAAACACTGCAGAAATATGCGCTTCCCTATAGTGTAGCCACGGATGGTCTGAGCTCCAATGACTCGCTCAGCATCTTTGACGAATTCCGCGCTGCGATTATGCTGCATCATCAGGCACCCATCCATATACTTGCGGAAAGGCTGATCAGGGCCAGTACACAGGATGCCGCCGAGATCCTCGGCCTCAACTGCGGAAAAATAGAAGTGGGAGCCTTGGCCGACCTGGTGGTACTTACCCTTCCGGCCATGCCCCAAAGCAAAGAAGAGGTAGCGCTCTGGAGCATCATTCATACCAAACAGGTCTCACAGGTATACATAGAAGGAGAACAGTATGTTTAAAAAATTCAGCGATTTCATCAAATGGCTTGGCGATCACTTCAAGGGGATGCTGTTCTTGCTCATCCTTCTGATCGTCTTCATGCCCACTTCAGAATCTAAACTGAAACCCGCCAACCTGCAGGAGATCAAGCTCACCGGTCCCATCATGGATGCGGATAAAGTCCTCAAAGAGATAGACAAAGCAAGAAAAGATGACGACATAAAAGGGGTACTTTTCAATGTCAATTCACCCGGAGGCGCTGTTCCACCCTCCATCGAGATCTGCCATGCGATCAAAGAGCTCAAGGAAAAGAAACCTGTTATCGCCTATGCCAGCGGCATCATGGCAAGCGGAAGCTACTATGCCTCCATCTATGCCAACAAGATCATCGCCAATCCCGGTTCGATCGTGGGTTCCATCGGTGTGATCATGGAAGCCCCCAATCTTCATGAACTGATGGAGAAGGTCGGTGTAGGGACACAGATTGTTAAACAGGGGGAGTACAAGGAAGCCGGAACACCGACAAGGGAATGGACACCCAAAGAGAGAGAGGAACTTGAAAGGCTGACCAAGGATACATATGAGCTGTTCGTTTCGGATGTCGCCAAGGCAAGAGGGCTGGATGTGAACAACTCAACAGCCTATGCCGATGCACATATCTTCTCTTCCAAGAGAGCCAAAAAAGCAGGCCTCATCGACGAGATTGCTACAAAGAGAAGTGCCAAAGAACAGATTGCTGCCTTGGCAAAAGTTAAAGAACCAGTCTGGAAAGAGAAAGACAAGTTAGAATCCTTTTTCGAGGACTTAAGTACTAAAAGTATTTTGAAACTTCAAAGTTATTTTTATGGACTTAAAGCGATTCTTTGATTTTTATAGGCAAGACTTTTTTTAAAAAACTTCATTGTTCTTCAAGGTCTCTTCAAATAGAAAATATTTGATTCCTCCGAAAAAGAATACCGACAAAATGAAGTTTATGAAGATGTATTATATGGTTTTCACTGTGTCTATGGACTTTTGTGATGGGTTTCCCTGTATGCATATTAACTCCCCCCTGCTGAAACTGTTACCTAAATAGTTCATCACGTGTTTTAAGAGATTCTCTCAGGTCGTTCAAAAAACATTTCTTTCCGATATAGCCAACATTTTCATATACATTTTTTTGAGAATTCTGGTCTATATAGAAAATTGAAGGGAAAAAGTCTTCTTTGAAAACATTTGGATAGGCATCATCTTTGTCAACAATTAGTGTCACATAATTTTTGAGCGCCTCTTTCACCTCAGGTTCGACAAGGGTTCCGTATACCATTTTGTCGCACCATCTGCATCCTTTTTTCACGATCACCATCACCAGCATTTTCTTTTCAGATCTGGCTTTTTTGAGTGCCGTGGCAAAGTTACTCTCTACGTCCAATTTTTCGGCTGCTTCTTTTGCATCTGTTGCGAACAGTGTACCTATAAACAGTATGGATATCAAAAACAGTTTCAAGAGATCTCCTTGTGGTTCGATATATCGAGTGATATAATACCTTAAATTTATTACTGTACCAATATAAACCATTAATGTAAAAGTGATAGAATGTCACTGTAAAATATCAGGGCATCTCTAAAAACCATAGATTTAGAGGTGCCCATTAGGAAGGTAACATGACACCACAAGAAAAAGAGATGGAAATGATGAAGTCTGAGATCACAAAAGAGATCAGAGCGATCTTTAAAGCCAACATGAAGATCTTTGACTGGGATATTCCCGAAAATGACGACAGGAAATCCGCAGAGTTGATCAGCGATGTAATGCAGAAAGCGATCGATGAACTCAAGCAAGAAATTTCCGACGGAAAGTTCGATCAATATTAATACAAGGAAAACATTATGAGTAACAGCAATTTAAAACATCTGGAAAGAATCAAAGAGAACATCGACAAGTCGGATGTACTGAGCGAAGAAGAGAAAAGCAACTCTATGAAGCATATCGAGGAGTGGTATGCCGAAGACCAGGCATGGGGTACATTCATTAATGAACTGGCAAAGATCTCTCCAAAGGTCGAAGCGATACTTGCCGAACTCGGCCTGATCTAAACACACTAAAATATAGAAGGATAAAAAATGATGGAATTTATGAAAAAAGCAATGGACTGGGTGCTTGAAAAAGAGCAGGATGCGGCGAAAGACTGCCATGCCAATCCTGAAGATATTGAAAAACAGATCAAGCTGATAGAAGAGAAAAAATCCATTCTGGAAAAGAAATATCAGGATGATATAGCCGAATTTGAACATATACTCAATCGTCTGCATGCCATCAAGGCCCAGAGCCTGAAGTGTAAGACCAAATAGCCTGCATAAAAGTATGAAAGAAAAGAAGATCGGCTTCATTGAAGCTTTCAGTATCGGTGTGGGCGGTATGGTGGGCGGCGGCATCTTCGCCGTTCTCGGACTTACTATCGATCTGGCAAAAGGTGCCGCGCCCATAGCTTTTGCCGTGGCAGGTTTCATCGCACTGGTCACCGCCTATTCCTATGTCAAACTCTCTCTGCGCTACCCAAGTGAAGGCGGGAGTATCGAGTTCATCGTCCAGGCTTTCGGCAACGGCCTCTTCTCCTCCATCATCAATAACCTGCTGCTGATATCCTATGTCATTATGCTGGCGCTTTATGCCTATGCTTTCGGCAGTTACGGTTCGGCACTTATAATGGGAGACGATGTCATGTGGGTGCATAAGGCTCTGGCAGCGGGTATTATTCTATTTTTTATGACTATCAATATGATGGGTGCCTTTCTGACAGGGCGCGCTGAGGATATTATGGTCTTTGCCAAACTTGCCATACTTGCCGTCTTTGCCGCAGTTGGGACTTCAACCATAGATATGACCCATATGGCACCACAGGAGTGGATGCCTATGCCTTCTGTCCTTACCGGAGGGCTTATCATCTTTTTGGCTTATGAAGGATTCGAACTGATCGCAAACACTGCCAGAGATGTTGAAAACCCGGAAAAAACACTTCCAAAAGCCTATTATTCCGCCGTAATATTCGTCATTATCCTTTACATATGGATCGCAATGGTCACAGTCGGGAATGTCTCTTTTGAAGAGGCAAAGAAGGCACAGGATTATGTGCTTGCAGTTGCTGCAGAGCCCTTTTTCGGAAAGGCGGGTTTCATCGTTATCGGTATCGCTGCCTTGCTCTCAACCGCTTCGGCGATCAATGCGACACTCTACGGCGGAGGCCGTACCAGTTATCTGATCGCAAGGTATGGAGAACTTCCCAACCATTTTGAAAGGAAGTTCAAAAATGGCTATGAAGGAATGATCATCATTGCCCTGCTGGGGATCATCTTTGCAACCTCTTTCAGCCTTGACAATATTTCGGTAGCAGGAAGTTTCGGTTTTCTTGTTGTCTTTTCACTGGTGAACTTCGCCAACTTTAAACTTTACAGAGAAACCGGTGGCAACCGTTTGATATCAGGATTCGGTACTCTGCTCGGCCTTAGCGCCACAGGAGTACTCATAGGCTACAATATGATCCATTCCCCCGCTTCGCTCATTACAAGCGGTATCGTAATTTTTGCGGTATTTGTTTTTAGTTTTACCTATTATCATCTCAAGAAGAAACGACTTGCTCCATACCTTGATAAGGCATTGGAAGTAGAAGAAGAAAGTGGCGAAAAGCGTTAGGCTTCCTTCGCTGCAAGATCTACACCGTAGAAATCTTTAAGTTCATTGTATAGATCGGGGAATTTCTTTTTCAGACTGCCCGGTGATTCGAAGAAGCGTTCACTGATCACAGCAAAGAACTCCGCTTCGTTCGTTGCCGCATATTCCCCTATGAATTTATAATCACCCCAGTCCCTGTTCTTCATGGCAACCTTATTCAGCTTTTCGAACTCTTTGTAAAGTACATTGGTCCACTCATGGTATTTGGAGCGTTCCATCGGCGGAACACCGTCTATCTCTCCGTCCATGAAGTCGATCTCATGGGCAAATTCATGCACAATGACATTCTCTTTTCGGGGATGGTAGGCTTCACGTTTGGCATCATGCCAGATAATGACAACGGTATCGTTCGCAGACTGTCCGTCAATGAGGAATTGCTCTTTTGAGAAGATGCCGCCGTTATTCTGTACTCTGTCTATCATGACAGGATGATTGTAGATAATGATATTCTTTAAATTATCGTAGCAGTTCTCTGTGTCAATATGCAGCAAAAGCAGGCAGGCATAAAAAGAAATGACCACTTTCATCTCTTCTGTAACTTCCAGCTTTGCACCGATAAAATTTTTGGTGTTCATAAAACGGAGTATGGAGCGTTCTATCTTCTCTTTTTCTTCAGAGCTGAGATACTGGTATTGTTTGATGCGGGAGAGGACGCTTCTGTCCTCTTCCTCAAAAGGCATTGCGGCAATACGCTGTAATTCTTGCTTTTGACGATACCATTTGATAAGCCAATAGCCCAGAATCGTCAGGCCCAGAAGACTGACAAAGAGGAGAAGATTGAGATAATATGATGCCAAATCAGTGATTATCCAGCGTCTTGAAATAATGGAACATTGTGATAAGGCCGAAGAACGGACCGAAGATGTTAAAGACCGGTACAAAGTTGAAAAGAACCGTCACGAAAGCAACAAACCAGATAGTCCCACTGTGTTCTTTCAGAATAGATTTGTCCACATTCTCATGTGTTAATGCTGCGGCATCGTAACCCATAGTATCCTTGATCAGCCATATCCAGAGTGCGATCTGGATAAAAATATTCAGTAGCGGAACAAAAAGAAGCGGAAATGCCAATATGGAAAGTCCAATGAAGATTGCACTGTCCTTGATAGTGTACCGTGTTGTTTTAAACACATTGTCTCGAATGACTTTATCTTCGGGAAAATGTTCTATCTCGATCAGTTCGATCAGTGGTTCACTGAATATGCTTGCAAGAAAGACCAGACTCACTACGATAGCATTGTAAATGATATAAAAGCCTATCAGAAAGGCGATACCCTTCTCTACTGTTTCAAACGGCAGCCAGGTAAGCAGTTGCAGGAACTGATGGTAAATATAGCTTCCTTTAAAGAACCATATCAGACCCCAGAAAAGTGCAGAGCCGACAAGCATCAGTACGGAAAAGGTACTGTATTTCTCTTTGGAGACCTTACGCAAAATAAGATTACCGAAAAAAGCAAAGATAAGTGCAAAGGTGATCAGTGTCATCTGGAACCACAAAAAGGTCGAAAGCATCCATGCTCCGTTTGACCGGAGCATGGAAAACGGTACCATATCTATGATCTTGCTGCTGAAGTTGATCAGACCATCCCATACAAGTATACCGATCCCCAGCCAGACCAGAGAGACGATAACTCCGCTGATCGTGACATATTTCATAGTCCGCCAAGTAAGGATCTCTTTGAATCCAAAGAAGATCGAGTTCATTATATTATTCATCAGTTTTCCTTTATATTCTAAAACATGAACATATTGAATATTCCGCCAAAAACAGTCGATACCAAAGTCAGGAACCCAAATATCACTATCATGGCAGGAATTGAAGCCAATGCCAACTTTATTAATAATACCACTAAATCCATAAAAGGTATGTCAATTCCTGAAATAACTACTTTTTTTTCTTCTTCCATTGTTTAATCTCCTATGATTTTTTTAAACTTGTTTTTTATGTTTTGTTCAAATTTTTCGATCAATTTGGCATCTGTCTGAATTTTAATGACACGTTTTGTGGTTATACGCAAGAGTATTTCAATGGCAAATGCCAGTACAAAAGCACCAAACATGTAAAATGCGATCATAGGCATTTCTTTCATACTCGTATAGTAAAGTGTCAAGCCGGCTATAGCGAACATACTCAGTGCTGCGCCAAGTACCACATAGAAATTGGCACCGGTCTCTTTGATACGGAGCAGATGACCCACATGGGTCAAACCCTGTATGACCAGTACAACCAATGCCGCGATCGTAGTAACCTGTGAAAGATTCAGAAAAAGGATCATCGGTATGACCAGAAGCCCTGAGATGATGAGTCCTTCAAATGAATGAAATACATTGTAAGTATAATTCTCCGGAAGATCTCCGTCTTTTGCCAGTGTATAACCGATTTCCGTTGCGGCATAGAGTGTTGCATTGATCGCGGAAGCGGTCGCCAACAGTGCTGTGGCTGCCATAACCTTGAAACCTATGGCACCGAAGATCGGTTCAGCAGCCTGTGCCAGTGCATAATCTTTTGTCCTGATCACTTCTGCAAGCGGAAGATTTCCCAGTACTGCAATACTTGTCAGAATATACAGTATCCCAACGATCAGAATGGTAATGATCATAGCACGCATCATCGTTTTTTTGGGGTTCTGCATATCTTCTACCGTATTGGTGATGACGCTGAAACCCTGATAGGCGAAAAAGGTCAACCCTATCGCAAAAAGCATACTCTTGAACGGCGGCATATTTTCAGTGTCCAAAAGTTTTGGATCTATGTAAAAAAGGGCAACACCGGCAAAAGCGATCAGGATAGTCACCTTGATCACTACGATCACATTCTCGGATCTGGCAACCAGTGAAGCGCCGATCAGGTTGATGAGAATGAAAAGTCCCATTACTCCAAGCGCAAAAATGTTTTCCGACATCGTTCCACCATGCACAAAGGTACCTGCATAGGCACCGAACGACTTAGCCACAGCAGCAATGGCGATGAGCTGGGAAAAATAGAAGAGCACCCCTGCACTTCCAGAGAAAACACCCTCACCAAAGCCCTGTACCAGATATTCAACTATACCGCCACGCGAAGGATAGGTGATCGCAAGCTTTGCAAGAGAATATCCGCTGAGCAGTGCCGCTGCACCGCCGAATATGAAAGAGAGCCAGACCAGATTACCGGCGATGGCACCTGCCTGTCCTATAACAATGAAAATACCGGCACCCACCATGGAGCCGATACCGAGAAATACTGCGGACCAAAGTCCGAAAGCTTTTCTATTGTTGATCATCTTTCCACATTTTATCAAATAGATTTGCACCCATTACCAGAGCCAGTCCGTCAAAGAAGAGGCTGAAACCTACTAGCAGACCGATAAGCAGTATGGAGGTATGCGGCCATCCGATGACGAATATCATTGCCATCAGCAGTGAGAGAATGGCATTGAATGTCCAGATCCCCCATCCTTTATTGGGGTAAAAAGAGGCAGCCAGTGTAAATCCACTGAAAGCATCCATAAAAAAGTAGATGGAAAAAAGAAGTCCCAGGGTAGCGATACCTCCGGCCGGGTTGACAAGCATATAGACACCTACCCCAAAGAAGATCAGTGTTTTAAGCCATCCTCTCCAGTCACCGGCATCACTTTTATAGGTAAAATACCCTACAAGGAATGCACTTATCAACAGCATCCATGCCACGAAGACCACGGTGGTCAATGATGCCGCCACAGGGAACATCGCTCCCAGAAAACCTATGACCATCAAAATGACACCAACGGTCTTTGCATTTTTTTTGAACACTTCGAGCTGTTCGATCTCTTTGGGTACTTTCCACATATTTATCCTTTAAATACTGTAATGTTGACATTATAGGACTCAATGTTAAACATAAAGTAAACATCTCAGATAAGGAGAAATGGGACGGATAATATGACAATATGACATATTTTTATTTTTTTGGGCTGACTTTGTGTATGATGAGAAAAAACGGAGGGAAAAATGGAAGGTATGATCAAAGTAAGCTATACCGTAATGTGCAAGAATGACGTCTATATTGAACTGGAGCTGAAACAACTCCTTGAAAACGAAAAAGTGCTCAAGGCGATCAAAGGCGAATTTGCCAAGGGACTGCGTAACATCGATGTGCAGAGCAAGGAGAATACGGAGATTCTCATTAAAAGTCACAAAAGCATTTATGATTTCACTGCGAGCAAGAATGATTTTGCAGACCTGCTGGAGCTGGCCGAAGAGGATGCACGCAAACATAAACGTCTGAAAAAAGAGTGTGATGGTGTAGAACTGGTGGACATTGTTACAGTAGATTAGCTATACTGCCACTATGGCAAAGAAAAAGAAAAAATATCTGATAAAACTCAACAACAAAATACGAAACTACTTTAACGGACTCCCTTTTGACGAGGGCATAGCCACACTCGATGAAGGTAAACTTGCGGAACTGATAATGCTTCTTGAGATAGACCTTGATTCGCATGAAAAAGAGGATATGGTACGCGCTTTGAGGCGTGTCTGGAGTGAGGAAGGTGCCGGGACCCGTGAACTGATCGTCTCCTATCTGACACAAAGCCACAAAGCCGTACATAAGAGCAGACGCAGTGCTCCTCTGGACAAAGTAGAAAAAATACTGCAGATTCTTGACGAAACGGAACACAGCAGGGAAGAGGAAAACCAGATACTCGATGCTTTCATCGATGTCAGAAGCGCAAAGATAACTCCTGATAAAGTCGTAGGGAAACTGCATTATTTGCGTATGAAAGGAAGACTTACTGCGCTTGAACGCTCTTTGGATGTTGAATTCAACTCACTCAATGAAATGGAATTCTACCACTCTTTCATTTTTAAACTCAAAGCCTTCGACTTCAACAAACTGCTGCAATGCACTACACCTCCCCTGCCTTTGGATGAGATGTGGGAAATGTCCGATGAGAAGATACTTGAAAGACTCAAAGAGATCAAAGAAGAGACCATTGCCAAACGTACTCAGGAGATAGAGCAGTTCTTTACTTCCATTCTTGAACACGAACACCCCTACCTGAACGAAGAGCAAATGGCCGAGGCTCTCAAACACATGCCGCCGGAACTGGAACTGCACCATGCACCGCTGCCGCTTTCGCTCATAGAAGGTCTGCTGCACAGTATCAGTGAAAAATATGAGGTTTTTGAGAGTACGGACCATATCATCATTGAAAAAGAGAAGTTTCATGATCTTTTTAGTACCACCCTCTTCTACAACACGTCGGTCTCCTATGAAAAACCTTTTCTCTATTCTCTCATCTGGCGCGGTGCCCAACTGCCTGTCAAAGAAGATCTCAACCGTGTCAATGATGACCTCCTGGCACATTTCAAGGTGGCCATAGGCGACTTGCTCGAAGAGATGAAAGAGATGAGCGCAAAACTTACGGTAGAAGATGAAGTGCTGCATGAGTTCATCGTACGTTTCGTCGAACCTCAGATACGTGCTTCACATACCCTGAAGTTCAAAGAAAAGAGCAGACGTCGTGTACTGTTCCATTTTGGCGAATATATCAAACCGCTTCTGGAGAAACAGAAACGCGAAGAGCTGCTGGCTAAGACCATTCGTGACTTCAAGAACCTTTTCCCTCTGGCACGAGAACTTAAACGCAAGATCGTCTTTCATGTGGGGCCGACCAATTCGGGGAAAACCTACACTGCGCTACAAGAGCTGAAAGAAGCCACAACAGGCTACTATCTCGCACCGCTTCGCCTGCTTGCACTCGAAGGCTATGAGAACCTCAAAAAAGAAGGCGTACACGTCTCTCTCGTAACAGGGGAAGAAGAGATCATAGACGAGGAATCCACCCATATCTCTTCAACCATAGAGATGATGAACAATGCCGTCGATGTCGATGTCTGCGTCATAGACGAGATACAGATGATCTCCGACCGCGACCGCGGCTGGGCCTGGGCGAACGCACTCATAGGGGCACCGGCCAAGAAGGTGATACTCACCGGTTCCGCCAATGCACTACACGCGGTGGAAGCACTTTGCGAATACCTCGGTGAGGAGCTGGAGGTGGTACACTTTGAACGCAAGAATGAACTTGTAACAATGAAACACCCTCTTTCCATGAAAAAAATAGAACCTCAGACCGCAGTGGTAGCCTTTTCAAGAAGGGAAGTCCTTTCCCTCAAACAGCAGCTCTCTGAAAGATACTCTGTCTCGGTGGTGTACGGAAACCTTTCACCAGAGGTCAGACGCGAAGAGGCACGACGCTTCAGAGAAGGAGAAAGTCAGATACTGGTCTCGACCGATGCCATCGCCATGGGGCTCAACCTGCCTATCAAAACACTCCTTTTTGCCAAAGACAACAAATTCGACGGTTTGCGCCGACGTGAACTGCTCCCTACGGAAGTACAGCAGATCGCCGGACGGGCGGGACGCTACGGTTTTGAAGAAAAAGGCTATGTCGGTGCTCTCGATACTGCCGCACTCGATACTGTCAGCAAAGCCTTCCATGCACCGCTTGCAGACATCGAACTGCCTGTCTCGGTCATGGCAAGCCTCGAGCATGTCATGCTCATAGGAGAGATCCTTGAGACAGAGAACATTACCACCATCCTGGGCTTCTTTGCGGACAATATGGAGTTTGACGGTCCCTTCATGGCAGCCAATATCGACTCTATGCTGGAGATCGCCGCCATAGTGGATGAGTATGACCTTGACCTGAAAACACGTTTCTACCTCTCCTGTGCTCCGGCAAGTATTTCCTCGCCTTACATCGAGTCGGTCTTTCATCGCTATATCAAACAGATCGAAGCGGGCAAAAAGGTACGCTATATACCGCCAAGAGACCTGCCAAAATTTGCCCAGACGAACGATATGCTGCTCAATGCCGAAGACCGGGTACGGGAGATCTCTCTCTATCTCTGGCTGAGCTTCAAGTTCCCCAATATGTTTGAAGATACTGAAAAGGCTATACAGGCACGTGTTAGATTGAACAATTACATAGAAAACTCTCTGCGCCAGGGTCACTTCACCAAACAATGCCGAAAATGTGGAAAGGTCCTCGACTTCTCCTACAGGTTCTCCATTTGTGACAGCTGTCACGCACAAGGGAAAAGAGGCTCCTCTTCCCACTCCTGCAGAGGTGGATACCGGGGAAGAAGAAAAAAATAGATTTTAACTATATTAAATAATATTAGGATTAATAATGCGAATTCACCTTATTTTATTGGCTTCGATCACTTTCATTCAGGCTGACTGGAAATCCGATATGCTCAAACAGGGTACCGAACTCTATGAAACTACCAGGAACAAAACAGTAGAACTCTACAAAGAGCTCAAACCTTCCGAGTTGAGCAAGGAAGAAAGTAAAGCAGAACACATGAATACACTCTGGGATGAATTGCTGCCAGACCTTGAAAAAGGACTGGAGTATACAGACAAGCTTGAAAAAGCCCCCGACTCTTCCTGGATCGGTTCAGACAAGAAAGATATTCAGGAAGATCTCGACAAGGTATTCAACAGGATCATCGATACCCTCATCGAAGATGATTTTCTCTCGTATAAAAAAGGGATCAACAGCCTTCGACAGGATATTGCCGCCAACAAGAACACGATCGCATTCTACAGAGAAAAGAAGATCTCTGCACCTCTGCAGAGCAAGATCAAGACCACCAAATCGGAATATGCCGGGAAGATCGAAGCATTGCAGGAGGAGAACAAAAACAATGAGATCCGTATCGGGCAGATCAAACAGAAGCTCATACAGCAATTCTCCGACATCGGTGTGAACCTGACGCCCGAGCAGATCAATGTACTTTTGACGCGTGTGGACGGGGATGATATCATTCAGATGGCACTGATGATGGATGTGCTCAAGCACATTACCCAGCAGATCATGGTACTGATGAAAGAGAACAGTGAAGACCTGAACTATGCCAAGAAATACTACGGCCTGCACCTGGTCTCACTGGAACTGGTCGTCTATATTCAACAAAACTACATCGATAAAGTAGATAATCTCTACATCCCAAAGATAGACAATATCATGTTCGAGGCAAAAAAAATGGTTGCAGAGACAAAAAGACTTGCCGCATCGGAAGCGAGTGAGAGACGCAGAAGTATTTACGAAAAGAATATACAGGCACAGGAACTGACGGCCCATGTAGCCGAACTTTACAGGCAGGACCTCATTACCTCAAAGGTCAGTATGATCAATGCACAAAAGATCACACAAAAGAACCTACAGCTGGCGCGCAATACCTACAAAACCGTAGTGCTGAGTGCGGACCTTTACGAACTGATCTCGGAGAGTCAACACATGTTCTCGGAGGTCAGCAAGATACAGGTTCCCAACATCGTACCCTTCGAGAATATGCAAATACAGAAAAAATACTATGAATTAACGAAACTAATAGAAAAAAAGTAGCTGTACTCTCACATTATATCCAAAGGGCTTGCCACCCTGCCCTTGTTCATTTCGGGTTCAATAGTAAAAATCTTTGCCCTGAACGCAGTGAAGAAATGCCCTTGGAGTGTATATTGACATATTTTTAGAAATAAACAGATATTTTCTATGTCTGTTTATTTTAGATTTTATAAGTAAACTGGTATATAATGTTCCTTGAATAAATAGATGCGACGTTTCCGCTTCGCTACAACATCGCATCGGCCGCGCTGCGCACTGAACGTGATCCCTTGCCATTTGCTGGTCTCCGCTTCGCTACGTCCATCAAATGCCAGGATACACACATCAAGTCTGCTACCAGAATACCCTTCGGGTTATTCTGATATCATACTGAATGGCGATCAGCGCGGCCGTTATGTAAAGGACGCATTATGCACAGAAGTGAATTTTTAAAAGAATTAAAAACACTATTTCCTGAACTTACAAAAACTATAAACAAACAAGAAGGTTTATTATCATTAGAGATAGATGAATTTAGAAAGTTTACTAATTATGCAGTTGGAAATAAAGATAAAAATACCGTCAATCTTTGTTATGAACTAGCTGAAAAAGCTTATTTAACTGGAAACAGAGAATTAAAGGCATTAATTAACACTGAGTTTGTTGAGTTTTTAGATCTTCATCACAATGAATGGGCTTGGGAAATGTTACCTGTTATCCTTAAAAATCTCTATTTAGACTTTTATGGATTAACACCTCAAGAACAATTGAAATCTAAACGAACATTTGGTTAAATGAATTTTTGAGTTTCTATAACTACATAACAAATATGTGGAGACCAATAATTTACCCTAGTGGGAAAATTATTGTTCACGAAAGTCGTTATACTACACTTTAGTAAAAGACATAAAAGGCAAGGAATGAATTTTAACTCGTTCCACAGCTCCAGCTGTGGAATGCTTATCAGACTCCAAATAGCAAAACTAACTTCATATAATCCATAAAACGCTATACTAAATTATGGGACGCAGTAGATATAAGATATATGAACCAACACATCCACACTTTTTAACATGTACAGTACTACATTGGTTGCCACTGTTTACAAACCAAGAGAGTGTACAAATCATTATAGACTCGTTAAGTCATTTACAAAAAAATGACAATATGATTATCTTCTCTTATGTGATATTGGAAAATCATTTACATCTTGTAGCTAGTAGTGATGACATAAGTAAAACCATGCAGAAGTTTAAATCTTATACTGCCTATGAATTGTTAAAATTATTAGAAAAAAATAATGCAACAACATTGCTAAAACAGTTTGCATTTCATAAAAAAGCACATAGAAAAGAGAACACTTACCAAATATGGGAAGAGGGATTTCATCCTAAACTTATACAGGGTGAAAAAATGATGTTTGAAAAAGTAAACTATATCCATCAAAACCCAGTTAAAAGAGGATATATTGATGAAGCTGAACATTGGAGATACTCTAGTGCTAGAGATTATAGTGGTGTTGATGGCTTATTGGAGGTAGAGAGATTGTGGTGAGTTTAAATACTGATATGCATTCCACAGCTGGAGCTGTGGAACGAGTAAAAAAACATAACAAGTACTTGGAGAGCAATAG
Source organism: Sulfurovum sp. NBC37-1 (assembly GCF_000010345.1). Lineage (NCBI taxonomy): Bacteria > Pseudomonadati > Campylobacterota > Epsilonproteobacteria > Campylobacterales > Sulfurovaceae > Sulfurovum > Sulfurovum sp. NBC37-1. The sequence goes on along the minus strand of NC_009663.1, from coordinate 1,050,064 downwards.
TTTACCCTAGCGGAGCATAGGGGTCAGGTGACAATAACAACTTGCAGTAAAGTAGACAGTAGTATACTGCAAGAGCTCAAAACAGCCTCTTCTTTGGTGGAAGCTCCCAATATAGACAGGAAACCTGATATCAATAAACTTACGAAAATATTTTCGAATATACAAGATAAAAAAGAGAGAAACAGGCAAATCGTAAAAGCATATGACAAAGGCTATTTTCAGCATATGATCGCTAAAGTATTGGGTATATCACAACAGGCAGTGAATGGGATTATTAAGAGGAACAGGAAATGAGTTGTTATTGTCACCTGACCCCTATCTCTCTATCTCTGACCCCTATCTCCCCTATCTCCATACTTTAAAAACTTAAGATAACATTAAGGCGAAAAAATATTGGGGGGACTGAAAATGAAACAGATATTTTTAATTTTATTGCTAGGATTATCAGTATTAAATGGTGTAGAAAAAATTGATGAGCAGGAAATAGCAAAAAGAATGCTACTTAAGATAAGTGCACCTGCACTCAAGGGTGCTAAAAAAGGATTAGTATGTCTAAAACTAAAAACAGAGAAAGAGTATTTGGAGTGTAAACAAGAAGCACGGCAGGAATTTTTAACTTCAGAGATGGGTCAAGCATTTAAAAATAGAATGAAGAAGATAACTTCTGATGACTGGGTAGACAAGGAAAAAAGAGAGCAAGCGATAGCTAAACTTAAAAAAACTATCGAAGAACTTGAGCCTCAAGTAGTTTGTGCAAAGAATCCTAAGACAGTAGACTATATGGGATGCATGGAGTGAGTATTACGGGTAGCACAATAGTGGGAAAAGAGGGTCAAGCAGATGAGTAGGCAAAAAAAAGCAAGCATTACCCATGAGATTTACAAGATGTGCAAGCAGAGTAGGTTTGTTTTTTTCTTTATGATTGTCGTGCCAGTTTTTATTGGTCTTTATTTTTTTTATATCGGAGTAAAAGAGATAAAGCTTGCAAACGAAAGTACCGGATGGCCTTCAGTACAGGGAAAAATCACTATTTCATTATTAAGTAAAAATATCAGTAGTTATAGACGTCATCCAAGAGGTGCACCATCTATAGCATTTCATTATAAATATGAAATAGATCAAAAGATATTCATAGGCGACAGAGTAATGTATGGATATAAAAATAATTTTTTTACCAGTGATTCATATCGACAGTCAAAAGCTTACACTAAAGGAAACAGCGTAACGGTCTATTATAATCCTGACAACCCTGAACAAGCTGTTCTGGAACCTGGAGCTAATTTCCCATATTCGTGGAACATAATCATGATAGCGCTGATACTAATGATACCGCTTTATTTCGTCATAAAATATGAGTTTTTATATAAAGATGAGAAGAGTGAAGATGAAGAGTAAAAAAATAAGGGTCAGGTGACAACAACAACTTAATACATCTTATGCTATACTCCTCCAAATAACCAAAAAGGAGTGGTGGTGGCAAGACGACCCCGTATCGAACTAGTTGGGTATTACCATATCATCAACAGAGGTGTGGCTCAAATGCCCATCTTTAAAGAACCTGACGATTATGAACAGTTTGAAGAGCTGATGTGCTCCACCATGAAGAATTATGGGATCACTTTGCATAACTACTGCCTGATGTCCAATCACTATCATCTGCTCATAGAGACAAGCCGGGAAAACCTCTCCAAGTTCATGAGACAACTTAACATGAACTACGCCATTTACTTTAACAAAAAATATCATCGCTCAGGACATCTCTGGCAAGGTCGCTTCAAGTCCTGGTATGTCACTGATGAGGCTTACCTCTATACACTGATGCTCTACATAGAACAAAACCCGCTGAAAGCCAATATGGTAAAAAGTCTAGAAGATTACCCTTACAGCTCTTATCATTACTTTTTAGAAAAGCAAATACCGGAATGTCTGCAAAATGCATGGATAGTACAAAATCATGGCCATGACATAGAAGCGATCAAAGAGATGTTGAACAGTAAAGTAGACAGTAGTATACTGCAAGAGCTCAAAACAGCATCTTCTTTGGTGGAAGCTCCCAATACAAACAAAAAACCTGATATCAATAAACTTACAAAAATATTTTCAGAGATACAGGATAAAAAAGAGAGAAACAGGCAAATCGTAAAAGCATATGACAAAGGCTATTCTCAGCATATGATCGCTAAAGTATTAGGTATATCACAACAGGCAGTGAATGGGATAATTAAGAGGAACAGGAAATGAGCTGTTGTTGTCACACGACCCCTTATCTTTCTTATCTTTGGAATGATGGGATAAGATAAAAGAAGTTTGGGAAAGATATCGGGGGCCAGAGCCTCCGATTCCATATAGATTGCAATTGTAGATTTGCAGTATACTGTATCAGCATACTACAATGAGATCGAACTACCTACTTGATAGAGGCCTCAAGCATTTTGACTGCCTTGTTGGACTCTTTGAGCAGTGTCATATTGAGTTTTTCTGCTTTTTTGAGCGCTTCATCGGAAGTATCGGCACCATTCACGATCGGTGCATACTCAGCCCATATCTTTTTGACCCCCTCGAACTGCGCTTTGATATCCGCTTTTTTGCAACCTGCAATCAGTTCGTCAAGTGTCTTGTCGAAAAGCGCCGCAGTCTTTTTGATATTTGCTTTATTGGCATCTGCATCGATTCCGTTGGCGATCAGAAGCAGCTCTTTTGTCATCTTCTGGGTCAGCATCCTCTGTCTCCCGGCAACATTGATCTTTTTGGCCATTTCGGGAGCGAGCTTGGAACCGCTTGCTTTAGCATACATCTGCACTGCTGCATTCATATTTTTGAGCAGCGGAAGATTCTCTTTGGCGATTGCCTCAAGTGTCGCTTTATCCGCCTTGCCTGCAATCACCTTATCGATATTGGCTTTGAATGGCACCCAAAGATCCGTTACCTTCTGAAGCTGTGCAAGAATCTCCTTGTTGTCAGTCTTGGGGAGATTGAGACTGCTGTCACCGCCTATCAACCCTTTGAGTGTCTTATCAAAAAGCGCTGCTGTCTTCTTGAGGTTTTCTGTATTGGCTTCCGCGTCGATCCCTTTGGCGATATAGAGTGCCTCTTTGCTCATTTTTTGCGTCAGCATTCTCTGCTTACCCGCCAGGTTGATCACGACACCGCTCTGCTGCTTGGTTTGAGCTACCGCTGCCGGAGCATTCTCCGCTGTCGCCAGAGTTGTCACACCCACTGTCAAACACACACTTATAGCCGCTGCTGAAAAAATTCTTTTCATCAATTCTCCTTTTGGTAATAATAAATTCAATTTATCATAGCAGAAGATCTGCAAACAGGAATTGATATATATCAAGAAAAGTAATTCAAATTTACAAGCTATCATCTGTTTTTTGGAAGTGAAAACTTTAGTTTCACTCTTGACTCTGTGTGGGGCTAAAGGGAACCTCTCTTAAATAACTGAAACCCCAAAGCCCTCAATTCAGGTGCTTTCAGGCATTTTAGCTTACACAAGTGTCATTCCAAAAGATACGGCCTGGCTTTTCAACTTCTTCATCAATTTTTCTTTGTACTTTAACTCTTCAACAGTAAAAATACTTTCATCATAAGGCGTTTGATTCGTCAGCATAGAATAAACGATCCTTGCAAGTTTATGCGCCGTTGCAGTAATGGCTTTCGGTGCACCGAGCCTTGAGCGCATTTTTCTAAAATAATTTCCAAAGCATAGAAGCATAGAAAGCATAGAAACATAGGGGTCTATCATCCCTCATCTTGCTCATCTTGGCCCCTCATCTTAAATAGAGCAAATGGTATATGTAAAAAATGTAATCAAAAAGCACCATTTATAAGAAAAAAAGATAATACGCCTTATATCTTGAAGTGCATCACAAAATTTTACTCTCAGACGGTGGCGAAGATAGTCTAGAAAATGCTATTGCTGTTTGTCCAAACTGTCACAGAGAATTACACTTTGGTTGATAGCTTGTCTAACAAATCATTGGAAAGAAATATTTGACCCTACGGATCAAATATTTCTCAAATCAAACGTTAGCATTATACTTGCATATTAAGTCTGAATTTGGTACAATAAAAGGACTGAAGGAGATTTTATGCAAATTATAAATGATATAAAGCCTGTTACCTATCTAAAAAGTAGAGCAGCTGATGTTTTAAAATATATCAATGAAACTCATAGACCTATGATAATCACCCAAAATGGCGAAGCTAAAGCTGTTATACAAGATCCAAAAAGCTATGAAGATATGAGAAATGCCCTTGCTATAATGAAGCTTCTTTCATTTGCAGAAGAAGATATTAGGAGTGGAAATCTTCATACTGAAGAAGATGTTTTCAGCTCTGTTGAAGAAATCCTCGGTAAATGAGTAAAACTTATAAAGTTAAATGGACTTCAAATGCAAAAGAAGACCTTTTAAATATTGTTGATTATATCAAAAAAGATAGTCTAAGTGCTGCAAGAGAAGTTTATGGACAAATAAGAGAAAAAGCACAATCTAGCAACTTTTTTCCTTTAAGAGGCAGAGTAGTTCCTGAACTTCTAAAAGAAGGTATAACTATTTATAGAGAACTCATTGTACAACCTTGGAGAATTATGTACAAAATTGAAAATGACACTGTTTATATTATGGCTATTTTTGATTCAAGACAAAATGTAGAAGAGTTGTTGTTACAAAAACTATTAAGAGGGAATATGCTTACAAAACAGAGTAGCCAATAAATTACCTAGTGGCAATTTATTGGCTATCTTTAAGTGTTAGAAAAGTAAAAGGATTGCTATGCAGAAAAAAGAACCAAAAACCTGTGTAAAATGCGGTGAGCCTTACTTTGGTGACCACTGTGTAGGATGTCACAGCAACCAGTATGCCCACTACAATGCAGATACTTCCACCAAAAATAAAGTACTGATAGCCTTTGCGTTTTTGATCATTGTCGGACTCATCCTGCTCAATAGGTGACTGCTCCCTATTTCGTATCGGCTTCTGCTCATGGTTTTATCTTTTTTCTGTATTATAGAGCAACAAGAGAGTTGGAAAATTATGTGCAAGTGTGGATTCCGTTTCACACCATGTCATGTTTTTTAGGTTGCAGTATGCGTTCCTATCTAGGACGGATGGGAAAGAGGAAAGGAAACAAAAATTATGAAAAAACTTAAAAAACCGATTATTATTACAGCTCTTGCCATTTTCACTATTTATCTGTTCAGCCTGTTTGTTGATTATTATGGCGATTGGCTTTGGTTTAAAAACATGGGATACGATTCCGTATTTGACACTATTCTCCTGACCAAAATTTTATCATTCATCCTGTTTTTTCTCATTTTCATTTTATTTTCAGGTATCCACATTCATTTTGCATATCACGGGGGAAGCCAAAGCAGGAACAACATTCCCCTTGCGGATGATGACCCGAGACAGAAGATATTGCCGCTGTACCAGGGGAAAGCGGTTGCCTGGCTGTGGGCTGTTATTATCTTGTTTTTTGCCATTGTTATGGGTTCTTACGCCTCCGCATATTGGCATGACTTTTTAAAGTTTATTTATCCGTCTTCTTTTGATTTGAAAGAACCTATTTTTGGGAAAGATGCAGGATTTTATATTTTTACACTTCCGGTGTATCAATTTGTTGTAAGTTGGTATCTTTTTATGGTCGTCATTACCTTTATCGGTGTTTTATCTTCTTATTACATTGATACTGCATTTAACTTTACTAGTAGAAAATTTAACATTACCGGGAAGGCAAAAAGCCATTTAACCCAGCTGACCGCCTTTTTTGCACTGGGGGTTTCTGCACTCTATTTTATAAAATTATATAATATTTTATATTCTTCCCATGGTGTTGCTTACGGACCTTCTTACATGGACGTTCATGCACAGATTCCTGCCTATTGGACTATTCTCGTTATGAGTTTGATCATAACGATACTTTTATTTTTTTATCCTTTTTATAAAAAAAGAAAAGTCATTGTTTCTGCCTTGGGACTATGGGTTTTGGTTTGGGCAGGATTTGTGTGGATTTATCCGGGAATCGTTGAACAATATATCGTAAAACCCAATGAACTGAAGAAAGAAACACCTTATATATTAAATAATATAAAATTTACCCGGACAGCCTTCGGACTAGATAACATTAAGGTCAAACCTTTTTCTGTAGATCAGAATATAACATACAAAGATATTCTCGATAACCGTCATACTATTGAAAATATACGTTTATGGGACCGCAGGCCTTTGATACAAACCTACAAGCAATTGCAGGAAATTCGCCTGTATTATGATTTTAAAAATGTACAGGTTGACCGTTATCATTTTCATAAATACACCGAAGTGGTATTGGGAGCCAGAGAGTTGCCTGAATTGGGAATTCCTGCTCGGGCACAAACCTGGGTAAACAATCATTTGATCTATACCCACGGATATGGTGTTGTGATGAACCCTGTCAATGAGATCACATCCGATGGAATGCCTGAACTTATTGTGAAAGATATTCCCCCAACGACATCCGTTAACCTGAATATCAAGCAAATGGCTATCTATTATGGCGAAGAAACAAACCAATTTGTTTTGGTCAATACAAGAGCCAAAGAATTTGATTATCCCAAAGGGGATGATAATGTTTATGCCTCATATGCGGGAAAAGGAGGCGTGCAGATCTCTTCTCTTTTCAGGCGTCTGGTATATGCCTGGAAGTTTTCCGACATTAATATTCTTTTTACAGGTTACCTTACCAAGCAAAGTCGTATTATGTTTCACCGGAACATCATGCAGCGTGTAGCAACGCTTGCTCCTTTTCTTTCTTTCGACTCTCAGCCTTATCCGGTTGTCGGTAAGGATGGCAAACTCTATTGGATACAGGATGCCTACACCACAAGCAATATGTTCCCCTATTCCGAACCGCTTTACCATAATCCGATAGAAAGAGGGATCAATTACATCAACAACTCTGTCAAAATTGTCATTGATGCTTATGACGGAGATGTTTCATTTTATGTCATTAACCCAAAAGACCCGCTGGTTCAGACCTATGAGAAGATCTATCCCAAACTGTTTAAGCCTTTTAGCAACATGCCCGGTTTTTTGAAAGCACACATCCGCTATCCGACAGATCTGTTTAATATTCAAACTAAAATGTACAATGTGTATCACATGACCGATCCCAAAGTGTTTTATAATCAGGAAGACTACTGGGAAATTCCAAATGAAACATACAGCAGAGGAGAACAAAAAATGTTCCCCTATTATATTATTATGCGTTTGCCTGATACGAAAAATGAAGAATTTATTTTGATGATACCTATTACACCTTCCAAAAAGGATAATATGAACGCATGGTTATGTGCCCGCTGTGATGCCCCAAATTACGGTGAACTGATCGTGTATACCCTGCCTAAAGACAAGCTCATTTACGGGCCGATGCAAATTCAAGCCAGAATCAATCAGCAGCCCGACATTTCCTCTGAACTGACCCTTTGGGGTCAGCAAGGTTCAAGGGTTATAAAAGGAAATCAACTGGTGATTCCCATAAAAAATTCATTTATTTATGTTGAGCCGGTATACCTGCAGTCGGAAGAGGGTCAAATTCCTGAACTGAAAAGAGTTATCGTGGCTTTTAAAGAGAAGGTAGAGATGAGGAAAACACTCGATGAAGCACTCGAGGCTGTCTTTAATGTTGCCCCGGGTCAGATGGCTAACCCCCAACAATCGGCAGGCAAACATGTAGGAGGAAGGACTGTTCTTTCTATTGAAGCGCATAAAGCACTTGAGCATTACAACAAGGCTATGGATTCCCTACGACAGAATGATTGGGCTAATTTTGGCAAAGAGTTAGACGAGATGAAATCGGTTTTATTAAAAATGACTCAGTCTGAAACCAAGTCAAGCGGTATGCCAAAAGTTAAATAACAATGATCACAGAATCATTTACAGTCACATCTCACTTCACCTTTTGTGAAGCAGGTTATTTCAACAGCAGATGCCCGGCACCTTTCAGCCAGTAACAGGTCGCGATATCCGAAAAAAATTCAAATGCTTTCTCCGCATCGATGATCTTGTCTTCTGAACCGAGAAAGACTTCTATTACCGTACCTCTTTGGCGTATCTCTTCTATTTTCTCTTTCTCCCATCGATACGTCAGGAGTGACTCGAGTTCTTCTTTGCTTCCCATCTGCAGGTATGGTTCAAGATCGACTGTGGACGGATAAGCTGCATTTTGAAGGAATTGTGTTGTGTAAGCTGTTTTGTCTGCTTCAAAGTAGCGTAACTGCGCTCGAATGAAACTGGACTTCTGCATCTGGAAGAATGCCGGAGAGAGCAGGATGAGCCTATCCACTCTTTTGGATGTGGCATGAACATATTCCAGTGCCTGCTGTGCACCGTAACTGAAACCGACTACACAGAGTTCACTCCCTACAAGCCATTCACTAAAAAATCCTTCTTCTCCTCTGAGGGAAAAACCGTTGAAGTAACGCAAGGTTTAAAATATCTCCAGCAGTATTTTTCTACACGCTTCCTGGTCTATGTTTTCATGCTGAAGAAGATACTCGGAAACATCTGAGAGTGCTTTTCCGAGTTTTTTGAGAAGGTCGGTCACTTCCGAGACCATTTCACGCATCAGCTCCTCTTCCTTATGCGGATTGACAATGAAGTCTTCACTCATCCAGTAGTCGTATATCACTTTATTGAGCAACTCTTTAGCCTGCCTGATGTCGGTACCGGCATTGTTGAACTGTTCATTATAGTGCAATTTTGTCGCAATGCTTCCGGCAAGATAGACCTTGATACGGTTGATGAGTTTGGAACGGGAAAGTATCTCGTGTTCCTGAACGGAGAGTCGGGTAGTAACGATCCCGATCTTCTCGAACTCGACGTCCAGCCAGGTGGCTACGACCGCTTTGGCTCCCTGATAGACAGCCTGTATCTTCCGCTCTTCTTCCGTAAAGCTGAGTATCTTGCGTTTGCCCAGCAGTACCTTCTCCTTGACCGCTTCGAAGTCACTGTTCTCAACGACCTTTCGCCCCTCTCTCATGGCATAGATCGCTGCTTCATTTGTCAGGGTATCCAGCGCAGCCGAATTGAAACCGACGGTCATACGCGCTACACTTTCGATGTCCACATTGTTTGGTTTGTGTGCCAGGTAGAGTTCGAGTATTTTCATCCTGTCCTCAAGGTCCGGCAGGGAGATATGGATACGTCTGTCAAAACGCCCTGCCCGAAGCAAGGCTTCATCCAGCACATCGATCTTGTTGGTCGCACCAATAACGATGACACCGGAACTCTCTTCAAAACCGTCCATTTCGGTTAGGAGTTGATTGAGCGTCGCTTCACGTTCATCATTCCTGAACTCTCCCCTGCTCTTCCCCACGGCATCTATCTCATCTATAAAAATGATACTCGGTGCCATCTGCTTGGCCTTTTTGAAAAGTTCGCTCACACGCTTGGCACCCATACCCACATAAATATGCACGAAAGAAGCACCGCTTTGATAGAAGAACGGTACACCTGCTTCTCCCGCGACCGCCTTGGAAATAAGTGTTTTACCCACACCTGGAGGGCCTACAAGCAGCACACCCTTGGGGAGGCGTATATCCATGTCACGGTATTTCTGCGGCTCACGAAGGAAGTCGATGATCTCTTCGAGCTCCTCTTTGACATCTTTGATCCCTGCGACATCCTTGAAGGTCACGTTTGACTTAAGTGCCTGGACCGGTTCGTAGATCTCTGCATTCTCTTCTCTCGCACCGCGGATCTGTCTGAGCTGCTGCAGACGGTTCACTTTCATCATTCGGAAAAGATAGCCGATGGAGCCGAGCAGGATCAGCAGCAAAAGCAGATCGAAGATATAGCCTTTATCCTCTTTTACCTCCACAGGATATTTGCTGAAAAAAGCGGCCGTATTGATGGCATTTTTATAGATCTTGTAGTTTCCTCCATCCGTTTTGAGATGGATATAGTCTCCGTCCACGATCACCTTTTTGATCTTGTCCTTGCTGTAGAGGATGTTGGCCTGCTTGTGCGTGATCAGGGTATCCGTATCACGCAGTGCCGTGTAGGCAAGCAGAAGAACGACCAGACCTGAGAGTGTGAGGATGATCTTCAGGTTTTTTTTGTCGAAGAGTTTGGATCTAAAGTCTTGCGCTGTTGCTTTCACTGCCTACCTCCACTTGATTGAGAAGTACCCAGTTCGCACTGAGATCCTCATCACTTTCTACTTGTACACGGTTGAAATACTGATCGAATCCGCTATAGATGCCGTTTTTGCCGCTCTCCAGCAATACTTCGAGATCACAGTTGTGCTCACGCCGAAAAAGGAAGTTCTTTGCTTTGACAAGTGCCGTCAGCTCACGGTGGCGCTCTTTTGCGATGTTACCCCGAATTTCGGGTTTCATAACAGCCGAAGCGGTATTGTCACGCTTGGAGTAGGAGAAGGCATGCACATGTGTCAAAGGTAGTTCCTTGACACGGGAAATACCTTCCTTCCACTCCTTCTCATCTTCTCCGGGATGCCCTACGATGTAGTCCGTCCCCAGCGCATAGCCCTTCTCTGCGATCCGGTGAAAAAGTTCCAGGTCTGTAGCAAATCTGTTACGGCGGTTCATCAGTTCGAGCATCCGATCAGAAGTATGCTGCAGCGCGATATGCAAATGTTTCGCCATCCAGGGTTCACTCAGCAGTTCCATAAACTCATCGTCGATCTGAACGGGTTCGAGACTCCCTATACGGATGCGACGCACACCGCGGATCATACTCATCTTTTTGAGCAGTTTTGCCATGGAGGTGTCATGGTCTCTCCCGTAGGAGCCGACATTGGTGCCTGTGAGTATGAACTCGCCAAAACCGTTGGCGGCCAGTTTTCTGATCTGCTCGAGGATAGTCTCTTCTCGGTGTGAGCGTGCATTCCCGCGTACTGCGGGGATGATACAGTAGGAGCATCTGAAGTCGCAGCCCTCCTGTATCTTGATGAATGCCCTGCTCTTTCCGACAAATTCTTCAACGATGGTGGAATCGATATGCTCCAGGTCACCGATCTCGTAGAAACGTGTCTCTTTTTTGAGGATCTCGTTGATATTCTCTTTCTCTGAGTGTCCCATGACACCAAATACTTTTTCATCTTCGAAAAGCGCTTCCCCTTTGGAGTGGGAACCGCAGCCTGCCAGAATGACCCTTGCATTGGGGTTCTTTCGCTGTATGGAGGAGATATAGTTCCGCACAGAAGAGTCCGCTCCGTTCGTGACCGTACAGGAGTTGACCACAATGATATCGCTCTGCGTATCGTCCTGTGAGAGTTCGAACTCACTGAGCTTGGACATCATCACCTGCGTGTCAAACTGATTGGTACGGCATCCGAAGGTTTTGAAAAAGACTTTTTTACTACTCATGCCAGCGTATCCTCATCATACTGTATCTCTTCGGGAGGCAGAGGCTTTCGCACATCCTTGTCAACATAGATAGACTGTGTCGGGAAGGCGAGGAAGATGTCGTTCTCAGCCTGCAGTCGCTCTATGATCTCCATGGAGATCGTACTTCTCAGTGTCAGTGTCGCATAGGCATTGGTATGGTACCAGGCGGAGATCTTGATACCATACGGCTCAATGAAGGTATAGATGCGAGGCTCTACATTGGTATTTTTCATACTGTACTGGCTTCTGAGTTTATTTAGCTGTTTCCGGGTGATCTCCGTATAGCCTTTGGCATATTTTTTGGTGACTTCTTTTGCAATGGAAGAGGCTTTTGTAACATTGGAATCAAAGGTGATCATGAAATCTATACCGTCCCATACCGTTTTCAGGCCTGCATGTGAATAGTTGGCGACCATATCGGTAAAAATGAAATTATTGGGTACAAATATGATCCGCCCTGCTCTTCTGTTGTGCATATAGGTCGTTAAGGTAATGTCTTCCTGAATGGTCATACGCAGCAAAGAGATATCGACGACATCTCCCACATACTCCACACCTTCACGTACAAATTTCACTCTGTCCCCTACATGAATGGCACCGCCGATGATAATGACGAACCAGCCCATAATAGACATGAACCAGTCCTTCATCGCAATAGCAATACCCGCGGAGGCGAACCCAAGAATGGTCACGATATAGTTCACATTCTCTATATAGGCAAAAAGCAGTGTCAGCAGCATCAGTGTCACAAAAGTAAAATTCAACGCTTTATTTATGGTGTAAAAGCGGTCATTGTCCGACATGTAGCGTCGAACAAGATACTTGATCAGCAGGATAAAAAGAATGAAAAAGAGGATGATCATACCGATGTTGCTGGCCTTCTCCATCTCTCTTTTGATGTCTGCACGAAGATTGAGTGTCAGTTCGTCGATCTTTTTGGTATATACATTTTGCGTGGTCTTGAAAATCTCGACAACCGGTGTGAATGTTTTGATCTTCTCTTCGGTATCTAAAAGCTCCTCTTTGTATTTTGTGTTGTTCGCATCGTAGAGGAGTATCTTCTTGAGAAGCAGCTTCCTCTCCTCGAGTTTCTCCATGACTTTTTTTATGGATTCATACCGGCTCTCGTATTCTGTTTCATCCGTTTTGAGTTTCTTGATGTAGGAAAGAGCAGAGATGATCGCCAAAGGATTTCCCACGGTTGGAACATCGGTAATTTCCGGCGGCTTCAAGAATTTTTTGAAAGGATCACTTTCGTACTCTTTGAGCAACTGCAGCTTCCCCTCGATAATGGAGCGCTTGCTTTTGAGCATTTCAAAGGCTTTCTCTTCCTCTTTTGTTCGTTTGTATTTGTTATCGAGAATGGCCATCTGATCATCCAGATGCTCTTTTTGTTTCCTCAGTTCCATGTAAGTATGATAGTTGCTGTAGATCTTTGACCAGATGTTGTTGTCGAGCAGTTTCTTATCGAGTGCCTGCTTTTTCTCTATCAGGGCTTTGAGTTGCCTGGCCTTGGCCTGCGCATCACCGGATTTTCTTTGCAGTGTGGTGACGCTTTGATTGTTCTCCTGAACCGTATGTGTTACGGCAACCGTCCCGTTCTGCTCTGTGGCCGGCGCCGCAAAAAGAAGCATACTGCACAGGAGTGAAACAGCAAGAAGCCTGTGCATCATACCTCTTCCTCAAACTTCTTCAAAACATTCTTTACCACGCTCTCATCGATATCGCTGACAATTTTATGTCCGCCTATGCCTTCAGGCAAAATGAATTTTATACTGTTGTTCGCACTCTTCTTGTCCAGGAAGAAGTGCTCATAGAAATCATCCACATCTTTGATCGTGTAGTGTGTCGGCAGAGAAGCTTTTTCCAAAAGTGCTTTGATACGATCAGCCTCGGTTTCACCCAACAGGCCAAGTTCGACTGCCAGCGCGTTTGCCATGACCATACCGATCGCAACGGCTTCACCGTGAAGATAGGTAGTATAGCCGGTCTCGTTCTCGACCACGTGGCCGAAGGTGTGTCCATAGTTGAGTACGGCGCGTATCCCTGCTTCCTTTTCATCCTGGTTGACTACCCAGGCTTTGAGCTCTACGCTTCTACGTATCGTCTCTTTGAGTACCTCTTCATCGCTCAGATCGGCAGTGACCAGGAATTCAAAATAGTCTTTGTCAAACATCACCGCCATTTTGATGATCTCTGCCACACCGGCTGAAAATTCCCTCGAAGGAAGGGTTTTCAAAAATGCGGGATCGATATAGACCGCTTTTGGCTGGTAGAACGCACCGATAAGGTTCTTGCCATACCTGTTGTTTACACCTGTTTTCCCTCCAACACTCGCATCGACCTGTGAAAGCAGTGTCGTAGGGATTTGAATGAAATCGATCCCGCGCTGGTAAAGACTTGCCGTAAACCCGGTCATGTCTCCAATGACCCCGCCGCCAAATGCGATCAGAAGGGATTTTCTGTCGAACTTATGTTCAAAAAGCTCATTGAGGATCGTCTCTACCGTCTCAAGTGTCTTGTATTCCTCTCCGTCGGGTACGGTGATCACCTCAAGCTGCGGTGCTTTTATGTGTGCAAGCAGTGTTTGAAGGTGGTAACCCGCCACAGTGGGATTGGTCACTACGGCAACTTTGGTATCGAAAGTAAGTTGGGGGAGTGCATCGATAGTGATATCGTAGGTAATGTTTTTTGTATGGGCCAGTTCAATAGGGACGATCATTTGGGATAACCTTGCATAAAGATAATGCTTTTATTTTATCTTAAATGCCCTTAATATGCACTATCATCCCTCGCTCAGCGCAAAAGGCACCAGAAGTTTGGGGTGTTTTTTCGTAGTAAGCAGGAAGTCGCTCACCTTCGTCGAGATCAGCCGCATGACATTGTATGTGTTCAGCTCTTTTTCAAAAGCGCCTATCTGGAGTACATCCACCATATTGTCCAACTCTCTGATCGGATTGGCGATCTTCTGTTCTATGTGAATGTCCATACCAAAAATATGTGTCAGCGTCTCGTAGTGTTCGATGATGATCTTTTTGCTGTCAAAATCACCTTCCGGATCAAAATCACAAAGAGAGAGTTTGAGTTCGAGTGATTCGGAGATATCAAATGCCGTGGACGAGATGGATTCCATCTTTTCTTTTTCATTTTCCATCAAAACCACTGCTTCTTTGACATTGTAAAGCAGGTCATCACCGAAAAGATAAACCACTTTTCTAAGCTCATACAGCGTTTCTTTGAGGTCTTCCGATTCAAAACGTTCTATACTGTTAAGTACCAGTCCTATATCGTATTGCTGGATGTCATACTCTATGAGCGTTTTGATATCCTGATCATCATAACAGGTACTGATGATGATATTTTCTGTTTCATAGCTCTTAAGCTCTTCTACCAGTTTAAAGTCATTGGGATAGAGAATGCGTATATAGAGTTTTTTTTCTTCCAATTTCTCCAGAAGGTAGATACTCTCTTTGAGATAGATCAGGGCATTGTCATGGTCAAAACGAAGATCCAGTATCAGGAAGAGATCCCGCCCGAATGGTTCGGGGAAAAGACCGATACGTTTGTTGATGGTCTTGTAGACGCCGTTGAGCACGATGGGTTTTCCCAGTATCAACAGGGTATCGTTCGGGCGTATCATCGTGGCGTTGTTGGGGATAATCTGCTTGTCGTTACGGTAGATCGCAGCGATCTTCCATTTTCTCTGCAGAATGGAGCCCACATGTCTGAAGGCATAGGTGCTTCCAAACGGAACATGGACCTCCATGATCTCCCCCTGCCCCAAACCGACATTCTGGGCGACGACAGGTACATTGGGAAGATGGTCATACAGATGTGCCGCTATCAGATCGTCGACATGGAGAAGTATCACATTCTCCAACCCTTCTCCCACTGTCTCTTCATCCCACTGGTTCACCAGTACTATTCTGGCTTTGTCATCAAGAAGCTGTATGTTGTTCAGCGCATATTTCGTATCGTCAATATCCTGCATGACGATGAAAACGAGAGTATACTTCACTTCCATCATGATCTTGTCAAGCTTGGAGAAACTGGTGGGATCTGCCTTGATCAGTGTAATATTCTTTCCCAGTTTTTCAGGAAGTACATCATCATTGTAGTAGGTGACATAGTAATGGTTCTCCGCCACCCTCTTCTTGTCGACCCACTCCAGGAAATGTTTGGCGATACTGCCGTCGGCGAGTATAAGGATATTCTTCATTGATGACCTATTTGGCTTCAACCTGCATTTCAAAATGGAAATTCAGATATAATCACAGCATTAATTTGGGAGATATTATAACACAATGCATTTTCAGATAGATAAAACCGACAGCAAGGCCAGAGCCTGCACCATAAAAACTGCCCACTCCACCATTCAGACACCTGTTTTCATGCCTGTGGGCACCGTCGGCGCCGTCAAGGCCCTCGATGCAACCGACCTTGCCACTTTCATCAAGCCGGAGATCATTTTAGGGAACACTTACCATCTCTACATTCGTCCCGGTGACGAGGTCATCAAAACCATGGGAAAGCTGCACGGTTTTACCAAATATCCCAAAAGCTTTCTGACCGATTCGGGAGGTTTCCAGGCTTTCTCGCTCTCAGACAACGTCAAGATCGATGAAGGCGGCATCACTTTTAGAAGTCACCTTGACGGCTCCAAGCACTACTTCACTCCCAAGAAGGTCATTGACATACAGAACAATCTCGGTTCTGATATCATGATGATCCTCGACGACCTGGTCGCATTGCCGGCAACACAGGAACGCATCAAAGCGAGTATCGAACGTACGACACGCTGGGCAGAGGAGTCCATCACCTACCACAGAGCGAACCAGAAAAAAGGGATCGGTGTCGACCAGAACATCTTTGCGATCATTCAGGGCGGAACGGACAAAGCTTTCAGAGAGAAGTCAGCCAAAGAACTCTGCAGGCTCGACTATGACGGTTTTGCCATTGGAGGATTGAGCGTGGGGGAAGCCAACCAGGATATGTACGATACTGTGGAATGGACCACGCAGTTCATGCCCGAGGAGAAACCGCGCTACCTCATGGGTGTGGGTACACCCGAGGACCTGGTGGAGAATGTCTCGAGAGGTGTAGATATGTTCGACTGTGTCATGCCGACAAGAAATGCAAGGAACGGAACGCTCTTTACCTCTTTTGGGAAAGTAAATATCAAGAAAGCGGAATACACGACCGATGCAGGCCCCATCGACCCGGAATGCGGCTGTATGGTCTGCCAAACCTACTCACGTGCCTACCTGAGACACCTCTTCCGTTCAAGGGAGATCACCTATTTCAGGCTGGCGACGATCCACAACCTGTATTATTATCTGAATTTGATGAAAGAGATGAGAGAAGCGATTCTTGAAGAACGCTTTAATGATTTCAAAGTAACGTTCTACAGGAAAAGAGGAAAGTAAGAGGTACCTCCAAAGGAAGAAACCTGAAAGATTATGCGAATTTTTTCTTCCAATATCTCATCCACACAAGTCTGAGTTTGCTTCTGTGCACTCTGCTCAATCTTTTGGGAAGATTGTTTCGAAGGTTTCTTTCAAGATTTTTGCTGAGTTTTTTGCTTTTCATGATGGCATGAAAACCGCCGGCACCCTGCTGATGTGTACCGTAAATGGAAAAAGCATTCACTTTGAGACCGTTACGCTTCAAACTGCGGATATTGTCTGCCATGATCGCTTCGAATATCCTGTCCTGGTTTCTGGGCTGTTTCCATTTGCTGTAGGGGATATGTAGTTTCTTAGCATAGGCTCTGGCCGTTTTAGGCATGATCTGGTAACGTCCATAAGCACCGCTCTTACGGTTGTGCGCATGATAGCTTCCCGTAGTGCTTTCCACTTTTACCACTTTTTTAACGATCTGTTTCATAGTGGCCGGCTTCAAGCCTGCCGTCTTGGCCAGTTTGGCATAGGCATTGGAAGATGTCGTAGTGATAAATAGTGTCACAATAACGGCAAAGAGTCTGTTGGTGATTAATCTGCTTGATAGTTTTGAAAAAAAGGTTTTGTTTTGCTGGTTTCTGATCTGATATATATTTGCTACTATAGTTGATCCTTTATTATTTGATTTCGGAATATTACATAAATTTAATTAATCGAAAAATAACAAATACTTAACTTAAATTTAAGTAGTCAAAATAAATGAGGTATAATATTAAATAGTATCAATGCTGGTACGGCACTTTTGCAGAGGGTGTCTCTTTGGCCGTATATTCCAGATGTGCATCCTGGTCATCAAAGAAAATATCTGCTCCAAAGGCTTTTACCACCTCATATTTCTGTACGCCACCCTGAAAAAAGGCTTCGTCAACACGGACACCCCATCCCTCCAGTGTCCCAAGCACTCTCTCATGTGTGGAGAAGTTCCGCGCCGTGATCAATGCCGTACGAATGGGAGAGGACTCCATAGGGAATTTATCCTGTATCTCCGAGATCGTTTTGAGGAACTTAAAGAAAGGCCCCTTGCTGAGCGGGTTTTTGGCATTACGGCGTTCATGCTCGATGAAAGCTTCCAACCCCTCTTTCTGATAGACACGTTCGCTCTCATCTCCGAAGATCACTGCGTCACCATCGAAGGCTATTTTGACCATATCACTCTCTTCGGAAGTAATGGGCGTATGAGGAAGTATGGTGGCTGCAGCCACTCCCGAATTGACCGCTTCTTCCACATCCGGTGCATAAACCGAGAGAAAAAGATCAACTTTGAAAGCATTGAGATAGCGTGCGACAGGTGTACCGGCCGTCCAGCCTGTACGTTCGATATCGAGGGCATAGTGCTCGATGGAGCGTCCTATGCGAAGACCCGTAGCCGCATTGTTCCGTGAGAGGATGATCACTTCAATGAGTTTGTTATCGAACTTCTTATTTATCGCAAGCAGGTTCTGGACGAACCTGAAAGCCGAACCTTTTGCAAGAGGGTTGTCAAGGTGTTCAAGCTGGTGTTTGTAGTAGCTCTCCAGCCCATCTCTGTCAAAAATGGCATTCTCCTCTTCCAGGTCGAACAATGCACGGGATGAGATAGCGATAACGAGTTTGTCCTGAAGGTCATAGGCCATAATTATTCTTTTTTAGGGAAGTATAACACAAACTTGTATTCTATATATTTTAGCACTTTTTTGACACAAATATTTGATATAATGTTAATAATCATTATATCTGGAGGTTAAAAATATGAGTTTTGGAAATATAATACTGCTTATTATCGTGGGTATCGGCGTATATCTGATCTCGATCTATAACAAGTTCGTTTCACTGAGAGCCGGCATTGATGCCGCTTGGTCTGACATCGATGTACAGCTTAAACGGCGCTACGATCTCATACCGGCACTGGTCGATACGGTTAAAGGATACAAAGAATACGAGGCCGATACACTTGAAAAGGTCATTAAGGCGCGTCAGGTTGGCCTTACCGCAACTTCTGTAGATGAAAAAGCCGCCGCGGCCAATATGCTTTCAGGTGCGTTGGGCAAACTCTTCGCTTTGGCGGAAGCCTACCCAGATCTTAAAGCCAATGAAAATTTTCTGCATCTTCAGGGTGAACTGAGCCGTCTGGAAGAGACCATTCAGAATGCAAGACGCTACTACAATGCCATTGTCAGAGACTACAATGCAAAACTTGAGTCCTTCCCCGACCTTTTTGTTGCACAGAAATTCAACTTCAAACCGCGTGAATACTTCCAGCTGGACGAGAGCGAAGCCGAAGCGGTCAAAAAAATGCCGAAGATCGACCTTTAAGTAGCTCCTTCATGCTGAAAAAAACCTTTCTCACTCTGCTTCTTCTGTGTGCGACACAGCTTTGGGCAGAGCGCATCAGCGCCTATACCGTCAACATCACTGTTGAACAGAGCGGTGAACTCGCCATCAAAGAATCCATTGACTATGACTTTGAAAATGCGTCAAAACACGGTATTTTCCGTGATATTCCCTTTACCATAAAGTACAGCGGCGTCATCAAAGATCTTGGTCTGCACGCATTTTCTGTGCAGATGGACGAAAAGCCAGTGATCTGGCAGAAGTCTGTCATGGACTCGGCAAAGGCCGGAAAGGTCATACGTCTCAAGATCGGAAATTCCGGTGCTTTTGTTACGGGCAATCACCTTTACACCATCTCCTACCGTGTCAAGAAAGGTATCCTGCCAGCCGCACAGAATGAATACGACGATGCCATACGCTGGAACATCATCGGGACAGGCTGGGCCGTTCCCATCCGGAATGTGACGGCCAACATTTACCTCCCTCCTTCGCTGAACCGGCAAATGGTTGCAGTCTCGACCTATACCGGAGAGTATGGAGAGACCGCATCGGGTGCAACGAGCAGATGGATGAATCCGCAGCATCTTCAGGTAAAGGTACCCTCTTTGCAGCCTTACGAGGGTGCCACGGTCGAACTTGCCTATCCTGCCGATACACTGGGTCAGAACGGCCGGGACAATGTCAAGGCCTCTTTTGCTGAATGGTTTCTTGCCCACTGGCACTGGGGTGCGCTTGTTGGCTATCTGTTCTATTTTTACCGGGCGCTCAAGCTGCATACCGGATTTGAGGATCGCCGCTCCATTGCTGTACGCTACGGACCGCCAGAAGGTCTCAGTCTTTTGCAGTCAGGGCTTATTCTCGATAAATTTGCCGATGACAAAGATTTTGCCGCAGCGATCTTGGAACTGGCGCAGCTCGGTTATCTTGAAATATATCATGAATCAAAGAAGGTCGACCCTCTGCTCAAACGCTTGGACAAAGATACCAAAGAGCTTACTGGGGACCAAAGATACCTGCTTGAGAAGATACTCTTCAACGGTACGGACAGCTTTGTTCTCTCAAAACAATCGGAAGCGAAAGCGAAAAAACTGCGCAAAGGCTTTGATGCCATCAATGAAAAACTCTACCTATGGTCTGTCATGCAGGGATATATGGGAGAGAATCCCCAAAAAACGAGAAACAGCTTTCTTATCAAGAGCATTCTATGGCTGCTTCCCGCTTTTGCACTTCTGGTCTATACCTTTTATCGAACCTATGGCATAGACGTGATCTTCCTACTGCTCTTTCCCATTGTTTTCATCGGTGCTGGGCTTGGTATAGCGTTCTCGAATAAAGGCTGGTCCTATAAGCTTTACGGACTCATTTTTGCAGTGGCGGGTTCAGGGCCTCTGCTCAGTCTGCTTCAATCGGATATGTCGCTGAGCGGACTGCTGACCGGTCCGCTCGGCGTGTTCATCGTCTTACTTCTTGCACTCTTCTATACCTATAAAAAAATAGGGAAATACACCCAGAAGGGTGCCTATGCCCACAAGCAGCTTCTCGGCTTCAAGGAGTTCGTAGCGCGCGTCAAAAAAGATGAGCTCAAAAGACGACTGGCACTCGACCCTCTCTATCTTGAAAAAACCCTGCCCTATGCTGTTCTCTTTGATGAGACAAAACACTGGCTCTCTTTTTTCCCTCTGATGGGGGTTGCTTCACCCGACTGGTATCACGGAGATCTCGATGATCTAGATAATTTCGCTTCCAATGTTGCGACAACATCCACACCGCCTTCAAGCAGCGGTATGAGCGGCGGTGGCGGTTTTTCAGGGGGAGGAGGGTTCTCCGGAGGCGGTGGCGGTGGCGGTGGCGGCGGAAGTTGGTAATTCCAATTCCAAACGCCGGAATACTTCCCTTCCTAACGCTTTTTCCCCTCACCTTATTACAGTTTTTCATTTGGACTGCATGACACAATAAGAGACTCTTGGCTATACTTTTTCCAAAAAAATTGAGCAGGAAGGAAGAAAGAGATGTCCCGTTTTTTACATACCGCAGTACTGGCTGCCACCCTTCTCTTTCTTTCCGCCTGCAACCATAGCAGCCCTGCATCCTTGCCGCCCAAACAGAAAAGTTTCACCAAGCTTCCCAAAGGGAAAGCACCGCTGCTCCATTACCTGGCCAGGACGGACAGGCCCCTTGGTAAGCATTCCGCCTTTTATCCACTTGAAAAACCCATGGATGCTCTTGCCGCAAGAATATTCCTGATCGACCATGCCAGCACAAGCCTGGATGTACAGTACTACATTTATGAAGATGACCGAACGGGGAATTTCTTCTCTTACCATTTGCTCAAAGCGGCCCAAAGGGGCGTAAAGATCCGCATACTGCTCGATGACCTTATTACAACGGGCAAAGACAGGGAATTTGCCATACTGGCCGCACATCCCAACATCGAACTGCGTCTTTTCAACCCCAACCGCCTGAGAAGGTCATTCCGTAACCTGGCGCTCCTCTTCGACATCGACCGCCTCGGCAAACGTATGCACAACAAAGCGCTCATTGCCGACGGAACCTCCGCGATCATCGGGGGAAGGAACATCGGTGATGTCTACTACGCGGCAGATAATGAAATACTCTTCCTTGACTACGACATTCTTACCATCGGAAAGGTCGTACCTGACATCTACCGCTCCTTCGACATTTACTGGAACAGCAAAGAGGCCGTCCCCTCTGATGAGGTATTGGACAATGGTAGTATCGACAAAACGGAGTACCAAATTGTGGCAAAAAATCTTGAAAAGGAAGTAAGGGAGTTTCAGCATAGTCCTATAGGAACTGCCTTGTCCCGTTCCAATTTTCTAAAGAAAATATCACAAAAAACCCTGCAAATGACTGTAGCGGAACGGACCGATTTTTACTATGACTACCCCGAGAAGGTCACCACGAACGAGAATGACAAGCAAACCCATATCTCCTCACAGATCAGTGAGGACCTGAAACACATCAACCATGACCTGATCATCGTTTCGCCCTACTTCATCCCCGGGGAAGAGTTGATGAAGGAACTGCGTGCATTGAGAAAGAAGCACATCAAAGTCACCGTTGTGACGAACTCTCTCGCCTCCACCGATGTCTTCCCCGTTTACAGCGGCTACAGATGGTACATCAGAGACCTGGTGCAGATGGGGGTCGTGCTGTATGAACTGAAACCCACAAGCCTGAAAACGGCCCTGAAGAAGAAAAAGATCAAAAAAACGTTCAGTGCATCGCTCCATACCAAGATGATGATTCTCGATAACGACCGTCTCGTCGTCGGTTCGGCCAATGTCGATCCAAGGTCCGACAAGCTTAATACCGAGACCCTTATGATCATTAGTTCCGAAAAGCTTGCAAGCGGCCATAAAAAAGTACTCTCAGCCATCCTGAACGAGAAATATTTCTACAGAGTCACCTGGGGCGAACATCCACTGGAACCCGAAGATGACGGCATGGTACAGTACGGACCGGTCTGGCACACTCTGGAGAACGGAAAAGAGAAAGTCTACTACACGCCTCCCCGGGCCGGGTTCCTAAAAACTCTGGGGACGGACATACTCTCTCTTTTCCCTATAGAAGGATATCTGTAATGGAAACACTTTTCGTCTACGGAACGCTGATGCCGGGCTGTCCTCACGGCCATGTCCTTGAGAACATCGTCGGAAAGTTCGTACCCGCAACCGTGCAAGGAGAGCTCATAGGCGCTGGGTGGTCCGGCCTCCATGGGCTACCCGGGTATCAAGCTCAGTGACAAAGACGACACGGTACACGGCTACCTTTTCTACTCTGACAATCTTTGTGAGCACTGGGACTTTCTTGATGAATTTGAGGGTGAAGAGTTCGTTCGTTCCAAAGTGACCGTGGAACGCTACGACGAACTGGATGTGGAGACGTACATCTACGTGCTGAAAGAGGAGAAAGATTCGATCGAAGATCTCTCCTGACAGACCAACATCATCTCATGGGCACCTCCAATGCCATTATTTACCTGGAAGTGGGGACTTTAGTCCCACCAAACATAGAGGTGAGAGTGACCGCAGGAAATACCCTTGGGTGAAACTCTGCACTTTCGACAACCCTTAGCTTAATGGTATTGGTGGGTACCTCATAAAAGTGGACCGAGTATCGCAATAGTGTTGTTCCAGAGACGACGTCTGAACGGCCATGCTCTTACCTCTTCCAGAGTGACCGGAACGGAAGTGAACAGATACTGCTCCTGACGCTGACGTATCGCCACTGTCATTTCGCTGTCATGGTAGAGTATGTTGTTCTCATAATTGAGTTCAAAACTGCGCCTGTCCATGTTGGCAGAGCCGATCAGCGTGATCTCATCGTCCACCGTTACCGACTTGGTATGCAGGAGTCCGCCTTCATACTCGTAGATCTTTACACCTGCCTTGAGCAAATCTTCATAATAGCTGTGGCTTGCTGCAGCAACGACCCATGAGTCATTCCTTCGGGGAAAGATCATGATCGTCTCCACACCGCGGTATGCCGTCGTACACAGCGCATTCTGCAGGGACTCGTCCGGGATGAAATACGGCGTGGTGATGATGACCCTTTCGTGCGCAGTGAAAAGGAGCGATTCGAACATTTCGGGGATAGCCGTCGGGCGCTCCGTCGGCCCGGTAGCGACTACCTGCGCGGTGAAGCCGTCTTCCATCGGCATGGTAATGGGTTGGAGCAGAAGCTCATAAAGACTCTCATCGGTATGAAGCATCCAGTCACTGGCGAAGACATACTGGTTCTGAATTGCCACAGGCCCTTCAAAACGCATCATGATGTCCACCCAGGGGGCAAACTTCGGTTTGACACGAAATTCAGGATCGGCACAGTTCTGGCTTCCACTGTAGGTAATGCTGTTGTCTATGACGACTATTTTCCGGTGATTTCTCAGATCGACCCGTCCCCGGAATGGCCGCAGCAGAATATTGCCTATGGGAAGCAGTACTGCGAGTCTGACACCTGCTTCTTCCATCTCTTTCCAGTATCGGGAGCGTACCATATCACGTGAACCGATATCATCCGCCATGACCCTGCATGTAACACCTCTGCTTGCAGCCCGCTTGAGGGCTTCGACGACTTTAAGGCCGTTCCTGTCCGAAAGCCAGATGTAAAAACTCAGGTGCACATGCTCTTTTGCTGCATCGATATCGGAGATGATTGAGTCGATCGAGGTATTGGAGTCTGGAGGAAGCTGCGCGATGTTTCCTGCTACAGGGGGAAAACCGTTAATGGATCTTCCGACAGCGAAGACCGGAGTGAAAGGTTTGGGGATCTTGGTAGCGAGATGCGGTTCATTCCCTCTGACCGTCGGCAGATCATGACGCATTTTTTCAATGATCTTTTGCAGTTTTTCTACACGTTTTCGGCCAATATTGACTTCTCCAAAACCGATATAGGCCAGGATACCCAAAATGGGAAGGGATATGACAACGACGATCCATGCGATCCGGGAAGCCGGCTGTCTATGCGGCCTGGTCAGTATGCGTGCGAGGATAAGCAAAAGAATGGACAGATGCGTCAATGCGCCGGCGATCACCCAGAAATTCATAGCAACTCTTTTTATATGAATTATATTCTTATTCAACTCTTTTGTCCACAGTAAAGCCAACCACATACATCTGAAAATAATATGACAATTTGACATGTTTTTCGTCTGATATCTTCAGTTACAATACAATACTCCCCTGTATCAAAAGAAAAAAGAACGCCTTTACATCACCGAACTTCTGGATGAACCTGCCGTGACCTACCCTTCCTTTTATCTGTTGAGCAACTCTATGTTCAAAAACGAGATGCTTCACGCTGCGATCATCGCTCTGCACAGTTTTGATTTTTCCTGGTATGAAATGCCAAAAACGCATGAAGATATCTTCGCCATGTTTCATTCAGGAACCTTTCCGATCTACAAAGAGAAGTACATTGTCGGATATTTCGGGAACAAAATGATGTATCTTGAAAGCAACGGATGGAAAGGAATGCCCGCTACAGCGGACATTTTCAAGCTTGAGAACTGGCTGGTATGCTAAATTTCACTAAAAGATAAAAATTGTTATTTTAATTAAGACTAATTTTATCTTAATAAGATATACTTCCAACATATCTTAGGGACCGGAAAGACATTTTTTATTCTTCCTCCTTTTTTAAAAACGTCAATGTGCTAACTACCCATTATCACATACCTTCTCCAAAAACCATCCGGTTCCTAAGATTAATAGATCAAAAAAATTACTTCAAATTCCTACAATATTTTAGCCTACTAAACACACAATGTATTCATCCCAGGTGCAAACCTTGACCATTCAGTCTATACCAATATCAAAGAGATAGAAAATTGGGAAGTACTGCAAACCAAAGAAGGTACGGCACATCATCTAAAAGAGGAGGTATCTGAGTTTGTGCATACGATGAGTCATACAAACCATGCATTTAGAATGATCGTGGTTAAAAAGACAGTAACACCTATACTTCCGGAGATCTGGGATATGCTAAGTATAGAGGAGAAACTTGATCTTGCAAGAGAACATTATCATGTCATCGCTACCAATGCAGCTGAAAGTATGTCCGCACAAGATGTTGTTGTATTCTATCGCAAGCGTGGAGATACAAGTGAGAATCAGATCAAAGAACTTAAAAATGGTTTCAATCTCTCTTATCTTCCTTCATCAAACTTTATCTCCAATGCATTTTACTTTCAGATAGGGGTACTGGCTTACAATCTTTTTATCCTTTTTAAACAGATGCTTAAAAATAGTTGGCAAAAACATACAGTTGCCACAATACGCTATATGTTTTATCGTTTAGCAAGGAAGGTTGTAAAACATAGTAGAAAAATCATATTGAAAGTTCAAGAAGAATTTGTAGAAATGTTTCACGCTATAAGAGTGCGTATATATAAGGCTTCCCTGGAATGATACACATATAATGTTCCAAAAAATATCAATTTGACACAAACTTCAAACACCAGAATAGTGCCTGAAAAACAGCATTATTAGTAAAAAGTACACAATATCCTTCAGGTACAGATACATTCTTACAAAATGCAACAAGCAATCTCCTTTTATGATGTATAAAATTGTGAAATCGTTTATTCTTGCATTCTGGAATTAATGTACTTGAGCTATTTACGGATTTGGGCTAACCTCTTATTAATCTATCTGTGCTATAAATACAAATAAGACAAAATTTCTCCTAAAGGAGTATGCCGATGGCAAACGAAGAACTCAACAAAGCTGTCTCGGGTGAATACAACCTTGGTTTCGAGATCGATATTGAGACCGATGTCGTACCTCCAGGCCTTAATGAAGACACGATACGCTTCATTTCAAAAAAGAAAGAAGAGCCCGAATGGATGCTGGAGCTCAGACTCAAAGCCCTCAGAAAATGGCTGACGATGGAAGAGCCCCACTGGGCCCACCTTGAGTATGAACCCATTGATTATCAATCTATCTCCTACTATGCCGCCCCAAAAACCGGCGGCCCGGAGAGTCTCGACGAAGTCGACCCGAAGATCCTCGAAGCCTATGAGAAACTCGGTATTCCCCTTGAGGAGCAGAAACAGCTTCAGGGTATCGCCGTCGATGCCGTCGTGGACTCGGTCTCCGTCAAGACGACCTACTCCGAAGAGCTTCAGAAGCACGGCGTGATCTTCTGCTCCATCTCCGATGCAATACGTGACTATCCGGAGCTCATTCAGAAATATATGTTCTCCGTCGTTCCCATGGCGGATAATTATTTTGCGGCACTCAACTCGGCTGTCTTCACCGACGGAACTTTTGTATATATTCCCAAAGGAGTACGTTGCCCTATGGAGCTGAGCACATACTTCCGTATCAACGCGCTCAATACCGGGCAGTTCGAACGAACACTCATCGTAGCCGATGAAGGCTCGTACGTCAGTTACAACGAAGGATGCTCCGCGCCGACACGCGATGAGAACCAGCTTCATGCCGCAGTGGTCGAGCTTGTGACAATGAAAGACGCCGAGATCAAATACTCCACCATCCAGAACTGGTACCCCGGAGACGAGAACGGCAAAGGCGGTATCTACAACTTTGTGACCAAACGCGGACTCTGCAAGGGGGACAACTCAAAGATCTCCTGGACGCAGGTGGAGACAGGTTCTGCCATTACATGGAAATACCCAAGCTGCATTCTTAAAGGTGACAACTCGGTCGGCGAGTTCTACTCGGTCGCTGTGACCACCCTCGCCCAGCAGGCCGATACGGGTACCAAGATGATCCACCTCGGGAAGAACACCTCTTCGACCATCATCTCCAAAGGTATCTCGGCTATGAAAGGCCAGAACACTTACCGGGGACTTGTGAAGATAGGTTCGGATGCTGCAAATTCGCGTAACTACTCGGAGTGTGACTCCCTGCTCATCGGCGACAGGTGCGGGGCACACACTTTCCCCTATCTCGAATCGAAAGACACACAGGGGCAGATAGAGCATGAAGCCACCACTTCGAAGATCAGCGATGAACAGCTCTTCTACCTCAGACAGAGAGGGATCAATGAAGAGGATGCCGTCTCGATGATCGTTCACGGATTCTGCAAAGAAGTATTTTCACAACTCCCTATGGAGTACGCAGTAGAAGCAAAAGCATTATTGGAATTAACATTGGAAGGAAGCGTAGGATGAAAACATTAGAGATAGAGAACATACATGCAAAGATCGGAGAGAAAGAGATACTCAAGGGCTTGAACCTTGCATTGGAACCCGGAAAGGTCCATGCCATCATGGGGCCAAACGGCGCGGGTAAATCGACACTCTCCAAAACGATCGTGGGGCATTATGATGTAAAGGTCACGGAAGGTGACATTCGCTACAAAGGCAAAAGCATTATAGAGATGGAGCCTGAAGAGAGAGCGCTTGAGGGTATCTTCCTTAGTTTTCAGCATCCGGTGGAGATCCCCGGTGTGAACAATGCCTATTTCCTCAGAACCGCACTCAATGCCAAACGCAAGCATGAAGGGAAAGAGGAGCTCAATGCAGCCGAATTCCTCAGGCTGATGAAGAGCCATCTCGAAATGCTCGGTATGAAGTCGGATATGATCAGCCGTTCGCTCAACGAAGGTTTCTCCGGCGGAGAGAAGAAACGTAACGAGATCCTGCAGATGCTCATCCTCGAACCTGAAGTGATCATCCTCGACGAGATAGACTCCGGGCTGGATATCGATGCGCTCAGAGCGGTCTCCGAGGGTATCAACAAGATGAAGGACGGCAAACGTTCTTTTCTCGTCATTACCCACTACAGCCGTATTCTGGACTACATCGAACCTGACTATATCCATGTACTCAAGGAAGGGCGCATCATCAAAACGGCTGGCCCTGAGCTCGTAGCAAAGTTGGAAGAGGAAGGGTATGAATCCATCATCGAGGATATAGAGTCATGATACTCGACACACTGAGAGACAAAACAGCAGAGGAGATGGGTCAGCTACTACAGGCTGATGAGCATACAGCTATCCTTGAAAGGCTGCACACCCTTGGCATACCCACCAAAAAAGGTGAAGCCTACCGCTATTTTGACATTGAATCTCTGCTGGCAAAAGAATATCATACGCTCGACTATGTGCCAAAAAGTATTAAAGAGAGCGACAGGGTAGAGATCGTAGACGGTACTGTCATCTCTGCTCCCAAGGGAATGCGCATCTTCTATGAAGCCTGCAAGGTGATCGACATGGAACACTTTGACCCGCTCTATTACCTGGGTCACCTACTCGTACCGCATGTCATCAAGATAGAGATCGACGGCGATGCCCATGTAGAGATCGTGCACCGTTTCACACAGAGCAATGCACTCATCAACTATCGCATCGTTCTTGAGAACCAAAGCAACAGACATGCTACTATCAATGAGACATTCGAAGATGCGAATATTTCCGGTTCTCTGGTACTTTACGGCCATGACGTCCGGATCGCACCGGACAGTACGCTCAGAATGCTCAAAACACAGACCCTGCAGCCAGAGAACTATGCCATTGTGGCATCACACAGCATTCAGGTCGGCAGAAATGCCAATGCCATTTTCAAATCATTCGATTTCGGCGGCGGTCTGGGACTGCAGCTGATAAAAATGGAACTGGATGAGCGTGCCCATGCCCAGGCGGGGCACCTGCTCTACCTGAACAGCGATGCCAGAAGAGGTACCGTGTCGCAGATCGTGCATAAAGGGATGCACTCCACTTCCTCACAGGAAGCCAAGAATATTCTGGATGGCTCTGCCAGGGGGATCTTCGATGCGTTGATCAAGGTGGAGCATTCGGCCAGGTACACCAAGGCACACCAGAACTCCAAAGCGATCCTCCTGGATGAAAGAGCTTACATGGCGGCAAAGCCCCAACTGGAGATCTACATAGACGAACTGGAAGCCTCACACGGCTCCACAACGGGGCAGCTGGACAAAAAACAGCTCTTCTACCTCCAGTCACGCGGTATTTCCGCTACTGAAGCCCGGAAAATGCTGGTCATTGCCTTTGCTAATACGCTCATAGAGAAGGTCAAGGACAGCCGGCAGCAGGAGCGCATCAAAGAGGCGTTTGACAATGCTTTTTATACCCTTCACGAAAAGGAGGCATCATGAGCATGGAAGAGACTAT
Source organism: Sulfurovum sp. NBC37-1 (assembly GCF_000010345.1). Lineage (NCBI taxonomy): Bacteria > Pseudomonadati > Campylobacterota > Epsilonproteobacteria > Campylobacterales > Sulfurovaceae > Sulfurovum > Sulfurovum sp. NBC37-1. The sequence continues at coordinate 1,020,280 of NC_009663.1, read as the reverse complement.
TTCCCGTTACAAAGAAGATTTCGATCTTTTCCCAACAGCCAACGACAAACTCGAATATATCTTCGATCTGGGAAAGAAACACACCACACTTCCCGAAGAGGAGAAGAACGACGAGACCTTTGTGGAAGGATGTGCCTCAGCGGCATGGCTTGTCGGCAAATGTAAAGACGGCAGACTCGTTCTGCGCGGGGAAGGTACTTCAGAAATGGCCAAAGGGATGCTGACACTTCTGCTGGACATTTTTAATAATCGTACGCCTGACGAGATCCTGACTTTCGACCCGGAAAAACTGCATGAGATGGGTGTCATAGAACTACTCTCCCCTGTACGACAGCAGAGCCTGGAAGCCTTTTTAAACAAGGTGTATGCCTATGCGAAAAGATGTAAAGAAAAGGAGATTCCAAATGAATCCTGAAGATATAAAGATTGATGATATTCCGACCACGGCCGAAGAGATGAAAGCATACGAAGAGAAGTTCGGGAAAAAAGAAGAAACACCGAAGTCCGAGGTCAAAAGACCCTCCGAAGCGGAGATCAGAGAGAGAATGGATGAAGAGAAAAAAGCATTCATGGATAAAATACCAAGCGATGAAGAGATGAAAGAGATCGTCATCGAGGAACTCAGGAAGATCTATGACCCGGAACTACCTGTCAACATCTACGACCTCGGCCTCATCTACAATGTAGAGTGCTGGACCAACGAGGTCTCCCTGATGAAATGGTGCAAGATCACTATGACCCTGACCTCTGCTACCTGCTCCATGTCCGATGTCATCGTTGATCTGGTCAAAAGCATTAGCAAGCGTGTCGAGTATCTTGAAAATGTGGATGTCGACATCGTCTTCGATCCACCCTGGGACCAGAGCAAAATGAGCGACGAGGCCAAACTGGCAATGGGAATGCTTTAACCCAGAAGCTTTTTCAGTTTTGAAAGGGAAAGGGTGTTGATGACATCCTTCTCTTCCAGCCACCCTCTTCTTGCCTGATATACACCGTACTTCATGTAGTCCAAAGATGCCGCATTGTGCGAATCGGTCGAAATGGCAAAACGCACACCTGCCTCTTTGGCGCGTTTGGCATAAATATCGTTAAGATCAAGCCGTTTGGGCTGTGCGTTTATCTCAAGGAAACAGCCGTTATCCGTTACCCCTTTGAACAACTGTTTCATATTCACCTTGTAGGGTTCCCTCTCACCGATGAGCCTGCCTGTCGGGTGGGCGAGTATTTTTACGTAAGGATTTTCCAGGGCCTTTAAGATCCGTCTGGTCTGCATCTTCTGTGTCAGCCCGAAGTGGTCGTGTACCGCAGCGACCACAAAGTCCATCTCTTTGAGCACACTGTCCGGCAGTGCCAGGCTTCCGTCTTCAAGAATGTCCAGTTCAATACTTTTCAGTATGGTGATGCCTTTCAATTCTGCGTTGATCCGGTCAATCTCATCCATCTGTTCCCTCGCCCGTTTCTCATCCATACCGTGTACGATACTCATATGCTTGGAATGGTCGGTAATGGCGATATATTCGTATCCGTGTTCTTTTGCTGCCAGCGCCATTTCTTCAATGCTGTTATGCCCGTCACTGTAATGGGTATGCATATGCAGGTCGCCCCTTATCTGCGCCTGTTCTACGAGCTTTGGAAGCCTGTTCTCCCGTGCAGCTGTATGCTCCCCCCTACTCTCTCTGAGCTCAGGCTCGATATAGCGAAGACCCACACCCTCATACATCTCTGCCTCTGTGGCACCCGCGATCCGTTTTCCATTTTTGAAAAGGCCGTATTCGTTGACCTTCATCCCCATATCCCTTGCCATGATCCGTACGGCGATATTGTGCGATTTCGAGCCGGTGAAGTAGTGTAGTGCCGCTCCGTAGCTCTCGGCTTTCACGCAGCGAAGATCGACCTGCAGATCGCTGTTGAGAATGACCGTGGAGCGCGTATCGCCATGTGAAACGACCTCTTTGATCCCAGGGTAGTTAACGAAATAGTCTATGAGTTTTGCCGGATCTTTCGAAGTTGCCAGAATATCCAGGTCGCCAACGGTCTCTTTTCTCCTTCTGAAACTCCCCGCAACAGTAACCTGTTCTGCTCCGGAGAAGTTTTTCAGGTATGCCTCAAGTGCCTGGGCATGCGGTTCCGCCACAGAATAGAGAAAACGTTTCCCCTCTTTCTTGGCAAGCATCGTACCCTTGAGTATCTTCTGCTCCATCTTCTCGCTGAACCCTTTGAGCTGACTGATCTTGTGTGCCTCGGCTGCTTTTCTCAAGGCTTCCAGAGAGCCGATATTCAGCTCCTGGTAGAGTATCTTCGCCCGTTTTGGGCCGATACCTTCTATCTTTAGAATATCAAGAAGATGCGGAGGGAAGGAGTGTTTGAGATATTCAAGTTTTGCCAGCCTGCCGGTCTGAACGATCTCTCTGATCTTATTGGCTATGCGCTCCCCGATCGTAGGGATCTTTGAAATATCCTCACCGGCCTCGACCATTTTTGAAAGGTCTTTTCCCAGGTTCTCAATGGTACGTGCGGCATTCCTGTATGCCCTCGTTCTGAACGGATCCTCTCCTCTGATCTCCAGTAGATCGGCTATCTGGGTGAAGATGGAAGCGATCTCTGCATTGCTGACGGTCATGACCTATCTTCCCATTCTATACGCAGGTAGCCGTCCGGCATCAGGCTTGTAGCCAGCATGACCGCATTGATATCGAGATGTTCTATCCAGGTATTGCTTTTTTGGTTTTCACTGTCCTGCCAGAATGCTTCAATGTATTCATGCAGAGCACTGTACTCTCCAAGTGTTCCAAGTAATGATCTCAACAATTTCTCATTGGCAACAGTCAGTTCATGTTCCTCAAGCAGATGCTTGATGATCTCTACCGCATGCAGTCCTATACTCAAACCGAGTTCGCGAAATGCCAGGCGGTATTGTGCCGGGTACTTCACTGTTTTTTCAGCAAGGAAATGTCCGATCCCCTGCCGGGCATGGTCCAGTATGGAAAACAGCATATTGGATGTTGATTCACTGTTTTCAACAATATCCAGCTGTGCCAAGATGCAGGCATCACTCAGCAATCCGCCCAGACCGAGAGGATCTGTCGTGTCCATTCCCATCGAACTGGCCATCTGATACAGTCCTTCTATTTGAGGAGAAATATCAAGTTCATCGGAAAAATTTTCATAGCGTTCCGCTGTCTTTTGCAATGCAAGATAAGTAATGTATCCATCGAGTGCATCATGCTGTCCCATGGAAGATACCAGAGGATAGCTCAGGTCGATACTCATCTTCCAGAACATACGTCTTGCTCCGTAAGGCGTCAGATAGGTAAATTTTTCGTAGGCTGTTTTCGCAAGTTCGATGGCCCAACGATTATACTTCGGATCCTCTGTCACTTCGGTCACAAGGTTCAATGCATGCATCCATTTGGTCAGATAATGGAAGTACTGTCCGTCCTGCTCCCACTCCAGACGTTCATTCTGCGGCTCATCTTCTTTCCTCTCATTCAGAGCTTTACCGATCCGCAGGCCACCGATGGTCGGATGCAGTTCCGCTTCCCTGTCATCAAGGCCGCTGATCCAGCCGCTCCGGCTGTCATCGCTGCGATGTCTGCCAAGTACATGATGCACCTGGTCGACAAGCAGCAGTGCATCTTCCCTGTAGCGTTCCAATCCTGTCTGACGGTAAAGTTCCAGAAAATTGCAGACGGCAAAAGCATCGGTCCACAGATAACGCTTCGGTACACAGCTACTTTCTCTGATACAGGTACGCTTTGCAAAATTTGTCATGATGGTCTCAACGATAGCCACTTTGTTCATCATTATACTCCTAAAGGAATCTCTTATTAAATAATACCTAATTTTTATCATATTTTTTTCAATTGTGCTAAAATATAATAAAGAGAATTTCTAAAAAAGGAATTGTTGTGTTCAAAGATCGAAAAGATGCCGGTCGGAAACTGGCGATTGCCCTTCAAAAATACAAAGATACTGATACTCTGGTTCTTGCCATACCCAGAGGCGGTGTTGAACTGGGATGTGAGGTCGCCCAGGCGCTGCATTGCGACTTTTCCTTGCTCATTTGCCGCAAACTTCCCTATCCGAATAACCCGGAAAGCGGATTCGGTGCCATCGCCGAAGACGGTTCACTCTACATCAACACCCTCGCCGCTTCTTTTGTACCGCAGTCCGAGATCGACAGGATCATCCAGGAACAGGCCGGAGAGATACAAAGACGTATCGCCAAACTCAGGGACGGACAACCTCTGCCACAAATCAAAGGGCGTACCGTGATCCTTATTGATGATGGCATAGCCATGGGCTCGACCATGCACGCCGCCGTCACACTCTGTAGAAAACAGGAAGCTGCAAAGATCGTAATCGCCGTACCTGTAGCCGGACGTGAAGCCATAGAAGAATTTTCCAGACTGGTCGATGAGATTGTCGTGCTGGAATCACCCAGGGATTTTCATGCAGTGGCCCAGGTCTATGAGAACTGGTATGATGTGAGTGATGCAGAGGTACTGGAGTTGATAAAAAAGATGAAATACGAGTAAATTACTCCGAAATCCATCTTACCCCTATCTTTTTACTGATAAACCTGCTATAATTTCGAACTTTTCTGCAAGAGAGTATCAAACTCCTTATTCGAGATACAACATATCTCCTCTATTTTCCACGAACAAAAGCGTGTGACACAAAGTTTGGTATCGGTTGCATGAAACAGGGTTTTAGACCTTATGTACCATATGAAACAAACTTCCTATGCATCGCAAGACAACTACAACACCGACCATTTTAATACAAAGACATACACATGAAATTTACAGATTTTAACCTCAAAGACACCATTCAGGCTGCCGTAGCGGAAGCCGGATTCAAAGAACCAAGCCCCGTACAGAAAGATGCCATCCCTCTCGTTCTCGAAGGACACGACATGATCGCACAGGCACAGACAGGTACAGGAAAGACCGCTGCGTTCGGCCTGCCTATCATGAGCATGATGAAAGCAGACGGTTCCGTTGAAGGCCTGGTCATCGTCCCGACACGTGAACTTGCCATGCAGGTGAGCGACGAACTTTTCCGTTTCGGGAAGCTTTCAGGACTCAAAACAGCCACCGTTTACGGCGGTACAGCTTACGGTAAGCAGATCGAGCGTATCAAGCAGGCTTCCATAGTAGTGGCTACTCCGGGACGTCTTCAGGACCTTTTGATGAGCGGGAAGATCAAGCTCAACCCACATTTCGTCGTTCTCGATGAAGCAGACGAAATGCTCGATATGGGTTTCCTCGACGAGATCAAGAACATCTTCACCTTCCTCCCAAAAGAGCGTCAGACACTGATGTTCTCAGCGACCATGCCCAATGGCATCAGAAAACTTGCAGAGCAAATTCTTAACAATCCCAAAACGGTTTCCATCACAAAAAGTGAAAGTACCAACTCCAAAATCACACAGTACTATTACGTGGTTCAGGAGAGAGAAAGAGACGATGCACTTGTCAGACTCATCGACTACAAGAACCCGGAAAAATGTATCATCTTCTGCCGTATGAAAAAAGAGGTAGACAGACTCGTCGCGCACCTGACAGCCCAGGGCTTCAAGGTAAGCGGCCTTCACGGTGACATGGAACAAAAACAGAGAGAAGTAACTATCAGGGCTTTCAAACAGGGTGGCATAGACATTTTCGTGGCAACTGACGTTGCGGCACGTGGTCTGGATGTCAATGACGTCACACACGTTTTCAACTACCATATCCCGTTCGATTCCGAGTCTTACGTTCACCGTATCGGCCGTACAGGACGTGCCGGAAAAACAGGTGAGGCCATTACTTTGGTAAGCCCCAACGAACTTCGAACCATCAAACGTATCGAGAAAGATGTAGGGACAAAAATGACCACACAAGTCATCCCTACCCGTATAGAAGTGCAGAACAACCGTAACGATGAGCTCATCGCGAAGATCGCCCAGACTCAGATCACCGACAAGGCGATCGAACTGGTCAAAACACTGCAGCATGACCTCGACATCGTGACCATTGCACACCTGCTTGCCTCCATGGTACAGTCGGAAATCTCCGTCAAAGGAAAAGACAACATCGGGCTTGGCCTTGAAGAAATCGAACTGCTCATCGAAAGGGCCATGCAGAACAGAGGCGGTGGCGGTGGCGGCCGTAACCGCGGACGCGGCGGATACCGTGGCAACAACAGAAGAAGGTCCGGTGGCGGAGACCGCAACAAACACGGACGCAACGGCAGAAGCGGACGTAACGGCGGTCAGGGCAGCAATAGAGGCTAATTGATCTCCACTACAAGATCAGATCAACAACCGTCTTGTCTCTTTCTTTAAATGGAATCTATTTTGTACCAATAAATTTATTCTCTTTGTATCGTTTAGTAATAATATATTTATTTGGGTATATTTATATAAATAATTAAATAATTTTTATGTTTTTTATAGTAGCATATTTTATAAAGAAATACTCTGGGGGGGGAATATTTAGAATGCTCGATGAAAACAATACTTTCAATATAAATGATTTACTTAAAACACTTTTTATCCAAGTTGAAGAACAAGCCAAAAAGAACCATACAGAACTCATCATTCAGATGGACTCAAGTATACCAAAACTACTACGAGGTGATGAAAAACCCTTACTTCAGTTCTTTACAAAACTATTCGAGTTTGTTTTTACGAACAGTAACAGTAGTGAGATTATGCTAACGTTACATGCACCAGATGATTTTGTTTATCAAGAAGAGGTTATCTTTGAAATACCACATATTGACTTACTCAATGACCAATCCTGCATACTCCTAAAAGCCATACTGAAAAATGACTTAGAAGCACTCAATGGCAAGATTGAAAAAGACAGTGATAATACTCTCCATATACGTATTCCATTCACTCTTCATGAACTCGGATTCCGGCGCCACTACAGGCTTACCGATAAAAGTATGCTCGATAAAAAAGTCTTAATAGCTCTAAAAAGCAAAAAACTTGCTGAAACAATCAAAAAATATTTCCAGTATTTCAACTATGACATCAATATCGATAGTATTGATCAGCAAAGTAGTGTTCAAACGTATAATATTGTTATAACCGAAGACGAAAATCTGACGGAAACTTCTATTCAAAAATTAAACCATGCCAAAACACTTGGTAGTCATATCGTTTGGATCGGGGCCTCTGCCTATAAAAACAAAATAGAAGCAAATGATATCATTCAGAAACCTATTACCCAGGAGGACATCTATCTACTTATTGGAAAACTTTTTGGCAGTACTGAGAGTATTACCAAACTAGAAAATGAGCCGGAAAATCTTACTGAAGCACTTGATAAAGTAAAAAGAAAGAAAAATAAAGTTCTGAATGAAGATATACTAAAAGAGAATAGAGACAAAGCAATAGAGTTCCTCAAAAAATTTGGAGATTCGGACATACGCTTTAAAGAGCTGCTAAAAGAGAAAAATATCAAAGCTGTTAAACATTGTTGCAATGAGGTAGAAACATATGCAAAAAACATTGGTGCAGAAAACTTGCTAAACCTTGTTGAAATGGTAAAATTGGTTCTCCAAAGTGGTGAAGATGATATGTTGGCTATATTTCCAAATAAATACCATAAGGAACTCAAAAGGCTCAAAGCATCCATTCTAAAATAGCTCTACAAAAAAACTTCAATCAAGCCTTACCTTTTTCTAATTATGCGGAATAAATAATGCTCTGATACCCAATGCCACCTGCTCTTCAAGCTGATCGAAGGCTTTGTCCATTGCTGCAACGATACTAGCAGCACTGCTCCCTGAAGGCACACTTGTACTGAAGAGTTTTGCTTTGCGTTTGCTGGTCTGCATATTCTCCAGCCGGATGGAGGCATCGAGATAGACCCTGTCCCCCTGTGCGATGAAACGGGAGATCTGTACTTTGACCTTGATCCTGGGCTGAGAGCTGACTCCCCAGGGGTAGCTGTAGACTTCAGGCTTGTTGAACTTTTTCTGCAAATAACCGATGAGCCTCTGCGTCAGTCCTTCATCAACATCTTCCGCCCAGTTTGCGCCGCTGATGAAAGTGACCTGGCTGTTCGATTTGGCCACCGCTATCTCCCGTTTGAAAAGGTACTTGGGTACGCTAACCTTCTCCACACCGATAGCACCCCTGATATGGCTGTAAGTCGTGGTGGGCTGCGGCGCAGTGGAGAGGACATAGTAGCTGGAAGTGCCGCAGCCTCCCAGCAGCAGAAGTAAAAGTATCGGTATGATCTTCGTTTTAAACATTATTTGTCTCCGAAAATGAGTGAATTTGGTTTGCGGTTAAGCATCTTGAGGAACTCCTGCATCTCTCGGGAAGTCTTGGAAACCGTTTTGAGCGTCTCCGAGATCTGCCGGCTGAGCAGAGAATTGTTCCCATAGCCTTTGACGACTTTTTGCGTCGTCTTCAGCGTTCGTGTCAACTCTTTGAGTGCATTGTCGACCTCATCGGGCATTCTTGCAAAGCTCTTCTTGCCGGTAAGCGTATTGAGGTTCTTCACTGTCTTTTTCAGTTCTTCAAGGACCACATTGGCATTCTTGACTGGTTTTTCGCTCTCTTTGACCACTTTGTTCAGTGAAGCAACGAGCTCCTCTATAGGCAGTCGGTTGATCTTATCCATGATCTTCAACAGTCCTGCCATCATATCGCCGTTGACAGAACGTACGGTCGGGATGCGTGCATATTTTCCTGTTTCTTCCATGCTTTTGTTCCCGTCAGAGTCGGTGAAAAAGAGGTTGACATAGAGCCTTCCTGTGATAGGGTCAATTGTGTCAACACGTGCGCGCAGGCCCTCTTCTACTGCCCGGTAGAGGTTTTCTCTCCCTGTATCGTTCGCATCGGAAAGATCGTCAAAGACGGATGTGTCTATCTCCGTGAGTACCGTACCGTTCATTTTGTGAGTCTTCTTGTCATAGGAGAGCGTGATCTCCACAACGGAGCCGATCTTGAAACCGTCATACCGGACCGGGGATCCGATCTTCAGTTTGGCGATGGAGTCTTCCGTATGGAGCATAAAGAAATCGATCTCTTTCTTCTCATGGCCCAGTTTTTTGGTGTTGACCGAACTTTTGTTCTTGTGCAGAAGGAAAGCAAAAGTATCCGGTACGGTGCGGTTGGCATCCCTGCCCGTCGTGGAGAATTCTATGGCACCCTGCAAGAGGTCTGCTACGGGAGCCACATTGACATCGAGTGAGCCGTTCACTATTTCGGCATCCAGCGTGCTTCTCACCCAGAATTTCGAGTCGGTATGGACATAGGGAACATACCTTTTATCGATGAAAACGATCACATCCACAAAAACATCATCGAGTCCCAGCATCACATACTCGACACGCCCTACCCTGATATTTTTCAGATAGATCGGTGTTCCGGTCTTGACCGCACTGTCTCCGCGCGGTGTTCTCAGGACAAAGTATTCTCCGTTCTTGTCACTTCGGTAGGCATGTTCCATTCCAACAAAGTTTTTCTTCAGTATGCCACCCTTTTTGGAGGCGATACCTATGTAGTTACCCGAGATCAGCGTATCGAGTCCCGAAATACCGGAAACACCCAGTTCGGGTTTGACGATCCAGAATTTGGCACTATCGTTCAGGTATGGCTCTGCCACCTTGTCCATCCGCGCGATGACAACGACACCGTTACCGTCTTCCTGCAAGGTGATCTTCCTGACCGTACCCACAGGAACATCTTTGTACTTTATCTGACTCTGTCCAGCTTTGAGCCCTTCATTGTTGGGGAAAATAATTTTAATCTCCGGGCCCAGTTCGGAGTAGTACTGGTACGCCAACCATCCTGCAATGATGAGGGCGATGAAAGGAACGATCCAGATAGAAGTGAAAAAATTGAATTTGGTGGATTCCTCTACCTGTGGCAACTGTTCCGGCATCTATCTGTTCTCCTTGCTCTGTGGCTTAACGGTTCCCCTGATCAGACTTTCATCGAAGGCATGTGCTGCCAAAAGGGTAAAAAATACGGAAAGTGCAAAAGCCGTGGCTGCCGTTCCTGCGATGATCTCTATGTTCGCCAGATGTATCAGCGCCATCAGAATGGCCACAACGAAAACGTCTATCATCGACCAGGGACCGATCGCCTCCGTCATATAGTAAAGTTTGTGCTTGTTCACCTTACTGTCTTTTCCGAGAGGGTATTTTACACTAATTAACAGATAAATCAAAACCAGGAATTTCACGATGGGTATCATGATGGAAGCAAAGAAGATGATCGCGGCTATGGGGTAGGAACCGTGTTCCCACAACAAGATGACCCCGCCGATGATTGTACTGCCTTCTTTGCTGCCGAACTGCGAAGTGATCAGCATCGGATAGAGGTTCGCGGGAATGTAGGCAATTATCGCGGTAATGAGGTAGGCCCAGCTCTTCTCCGTCTTGTACCGTCTGTGTTTGTAGATGTGAGAACCACAGCGCCTGCAGATATTCCTGCTTCCCTTGTCTATATTGACCGCTTCACAGGTCGGACAGCGTAGCAGGTCTTCCTCTTTGACCTCTATCATACGGCTTCCTTTTGGGACTTTTGTCTCAGAAATACTCTTTTTCTCAGCATCCAAATCTCCGAGATGTGGATACTCCGTGTCACATAGATGTCGAGCAAAACGAAAACGATCAGCGCCCAGAAAGCGATCCCCATATGGATCTGGGCATAGCCTATGAGTTTAACCAGCGCAACGAGGATGCTGATGAGAAAGATATCGCTCATACTCCAGGGTTTGAGTTGTGAGAGCAGTACCAGCAGCTCTTTGCTCAGATGCTCCCCTTTACCGAACTTCAAAAGCATAAAAACAAGCAGATAGAGCAGAAAGATCATCAACGGGAAAATGAATATCAGAAAAGCGCAAAGCATTCCTACAATGAAAAACCCATTGTCGAACAGACTCATGATCGTCTTCGGGATCGTAATGAACTGTTCGTTTCCCAGCAACTCTATCTTGACCAGGGGGAAAAAGTTGGCAACAAAAAAGAAAATGAGCGCCGTAATGCTCAAAGCCAGTCCGTGTTCCGCCAGACGGCTGTCATAACGGTACATAACACTGTTGCATTCCGAACAGCAGGCTTTGGCTCCGTCTTTTATGGGTATCTCATGGTGGAGAGTATGGCACTGGGGACAGATGACAAGATTGTCAAGGGCATCTTCGTTTTCAATTTTCATGGCTATAATTATAGCCAACTAACCTACAGGATCTATGATGAAGATACTCTCGATAGGGAAACAGCTTTCCCACCACACATTGGCCATCACTTCCATCGAGACCTCCGAACTGCGCAAGCACCATGATCTCGAGCAGTATGACTACGTCATCATCAACGGCGGAGACGGAACCATCAGGCGTGTACTGAACCAGATTCACAGCCTGAACAGTGTGCCCACCTTCATTCTCAACCCTACCGGTTCCTTCAACGTAGTCGCCAGGATACACCGGGCTCCAGAGATCGGTTCCGTACTCGACAGGCTCACCAAAGGCGAAACACCCAGAACACAGAAACACCACCTCTTTAAAATGAATGACGAACTTTTCCTCTTCTCTGCCGGGAACATGGGTGACCTGCAGCATATCTTCCTCTCTGAGACTTTTCGTTTCGGCTGGCTCAAACACGGTATGGCCAAATACATCCTCGCCGTGATCTTCCTCTTCCCCGTACATCTCATCATGACACCGTTCATGCTGATGAGTAGTACACGTTTCTTCATCTTTACTCCTGCGCGTTTCATCAAAAAATTCGGGAGTTTTTACGGTGAGGTACATGAGATCGATATAGACCTTGACAATGACTACAATATGATCGAACTCGATGGTGACATCGTAAATGTCAAAGGAAGGCATTTGTGCATCAGGCATGCAGGGAGCGTGCGGGTGGTAACGAAACAGTGAATCCTTTTAAAAAGTACTTCATGATGTCACCACTGATCTTGATGCTATGGATTTGTATCGCCGTACCGCACATTCTGTTTGCACAGTACAATATCAATGTCATCATTCCCAAACCCCAGAAACTCATCAAGGGCAGCGGTGAATTTCAACTGAATAAACAGAGTCGTTACCGCTCCGATACCCCTCTAGCCGACAATGCCATACGCTATCTGCAGGAACATTTGAAACGGAATGCAGATTACTCACTGAAAAAAGAGACTATATCCACAAAAAATACCATCCGCTTCCACTACAACACCAAAAAGATCAGAAAACCCGAAGCCTACAGACTCAGAATAGACAAAGAGCAGATCAGTATCGAAGCAAGAGACAGGGCCGGTTTTTTCTATGCGGTCATTTCACTGATGCAGCTGATGGATCCGGCTATTTGGCGCAATGCGAAAGGCAGGAAGATCAGGCAGTGGCAGATCTCCTCCTGCACCATCGAGGACTATCCGCGTTACCGCTGGCGGGGCATGATGCTCGATGTCTCGCGAAACTTCTTCTCCAACGCCTATATCAAAAAGTTCATAGACCGTATGGCACAGCAGAAACTCAACCGCTTCCACTGGCACCTGACCGATGATGAGGGGTGGCGCATCGAGATCAAGAAGTATCCGCTGCTCACGAAGGTAGGCGCGAAGCGCGGACCGGGAACGAAGCTGCCATTCTCCACTTTTCCAGCCATGCGCGGACCGAAGAACAGGATACAGTCAGGGTACTACACCCAAAGTGACATCAGAGAGATCGTCGCCTATGCCAAAGCCCGTTCCATAGAGATACTGCCGGAGATAGACATGCCCGGCCACAGTAAAGCGGCCATTACAGCCTATTCCAAACTGTTGCAGGACCCCAAAGACAAAAGCCGTTACCACTCCGTACAGAGGGTCAGCAACAATACGATCAACCCCGGAATGGACAGCACTTACATCTTTCTGGACAATGTCATTACCGAGGTCAGCAGGCTCTTTCCTTTCGGATACATCCATCTGGGAGGCGACGAAGTTCCAAAAGGGGCATGGAGCGGATCGCCTGCAGTGAAGGAACTGATGCGTAAAAAAGGTTTGAAGCATACCAGGGAAATACAGAATTATTTTTTTGGCAGAATGGACAGTATCCTTGCAAAACACGGCAAAAAGATGATCGCCTGGCAGGAGGTTCTTTCAGGAAAACCGAGACTGCGGCAGGGTGATATCTTCATGGCATGGAAAAGCCCAAAAGCGGGCTTCAAGATCATAAAGAAGCATCGCAATGCCATCATGGCACCGGTACAGTACCTCTACTTCGACCAGCAGTACGTCAGAAGCAAAAAAGAGCCGGGGCACACCTGGTCCACACCTGTCAGCACAAGAAAGACCTACAGCTTCAACCCCGGAAGTTCCCGCTATCTCAAAGGTGTACAGGCCTGCCTTTGGTCGGAAACACTACTCAATGAAAAGATAGCCGACTACCTGGCATGGCCCAGGAGCTTTGCCCTCTCGGAAGTGGCATGGACGGAGCAAAAGAGGCGGAATTGGAAGGATTTTCGGAAGCGGGTTAAAAATAGAGGCCTTAAGAGGTTACAGATCCAGAATATCCATTACAGACCATAATACGATAACTCGCGTAGGGTGTCCGTGTCCCTATGGCACCAAAAATCAATCATAAAAAAATGTTGTTTATGCATGGCTTAATTGGTGCTGTCAGGGGACAGCACCCTACGCGATCCCAATCATATTACGGATAGAGAAGATATTTTGCACGTACCTTTCTGAACTTTCGAAGGTCTTTTTCCCAGCTTTTTCGTATTGCTGCCTCGGAAGCTCCGGAAATGATCTGTTCTCGTAACTGATCCGTTCCTGCCAGCCTGTCAAAAAAACCGTTCCTGAGGAAAAAATGCTTTTTATCGATGTACTTGGTATAGGCATCCCGCAGATAAGAGAGGTTCAGCCGCTTTCTGCGACGTTCTTTTCCCATGTCCACTCTGCTCAGATCAACCCCGTAACACCGCTTTCCTTTGTACTTTGGGTATCTGGCCCCGGGTCTCGACCTTGGCACAAATGAGAATTTTTTAACCCTGTATTTGGGTGCCCCGTAGAGTTGAAAAGGCTTGGCGCTCCCTCGGCCTGCAGAGATGACCGTTCCCTCAAAGAATGCCAGTGAGGGGTAGAGCATCACCGCCCTGTCGTTTGGCAGATTGGGAGAGGGTTTGACAGGCAGGGAGTAGAAGGAGCCATGGGTATAGTTCTTCAGGGGTATGACGGTTAGATTCGCCTGTACACCATGCTTCAGCCACCTCTCTCCATTGAGCATTCTGGCATACTCCCCGATGGTCATGCCGTACACGACCGGCACCGGGTCAAGGCCGACAAAAGAGCGGTATTTCTTCTTTAGAACAGGACCATCGATGTAATGCCCATTGGGATTGGGCCTGTCCAGGACCATGACCTCAATGCGCTGCTCAGCTCCCGCTTCCATGACATAATGCAATGTCGAGAGATAAGTATAGAACCGTACACCCACATCCTGTATGTCGAAAAGGATCAGATCGATCCCCTTCAGGTCCTTTCTGGTGGGTTTTTTATGCTTACCATAGAGAGAAACGATAGGCAGTCCCGTGCTTCGGTCACGGCTGTTCCCAAGATGTGCACCTGCATCTGCCGTTCCGCGAAAACCATGCTCCGGCACGAAGATCTTTTTGACCTTGATACCATGTTTCAACAGATAATCCACAAGATGTATTCCACCGGCCAAAGAGGAGTGATTGACCACCAGCGCGACCTTCTTCCCTTTTAAGAGCGGCAGATACAATTCGGGACGTTCAGCCGCCGGCGTGATCTTCCCTGCAAGAAGTGCAGCTGAAAAAAGGAGGCATATCCCTATGATCTGTACGGTTTTTTTTACAATACCCATGATCACACTGTCCTATTCCATAACGGGCAGGTCCCGGTAATACGCTACCACTCTCTGATCCACATGGATCACCCGCTGCAGATACTGTGAAAGGTCACCCCGGCTGAAATCGATCTTCAGCCGTTTGGGGTCGATGGCCCTTGAAATGGCTACGTAGAACTGGCTTGGCGCGAAGATGTTGTCCACATTGCACACCAGATTGTCGATGCTCATGCCCTGCGACTTGTGGATGGTCACGGCATAGGCGAGCTTCAGCGGGAACTGCGAGAGGGTAGCCAGAGACATCGTTTCGATGGTACCATCCTCCCTGACAGCCATATCGAGCAGGTCGAAGTCATGGCGTTCCACACGGACGTACTCATCCTCCTTCTCGACAATGAGGTAGTCCTCTTCTATCTTTTTGAGTATTCCCCGCTCCCCGTTGACGAATTTGCCCCATTTATTCACGGTAAAGAGAATGGGCACGCCCTCTTTAAGGGTCAGCTGTTCGGGGACGGGCAGCATATTCTTCCACCCTGCCAGTTTCTTTTCGTGTACCTTGCCGAACATTTCGATATTGGCAAAAAGGATGGTCTCTTCAGTCTCAAGTTCGTTGATCCTGGCACGGTTGGTCTGTTCGACCTCAAGATTTCGGCCATAAAGACAGGTCGGGTCCTTTTCCAGGCCTTCATTGTTCCAGAGGCGCATCATGTACTGTACTACCTCTTCGTCGCAGACACCCTTGCGTACTTTGGAAAGGATGTGTGTGAACTCCGCATCCTGTGTCCGTTTCATTTCGGTCAATTCGATGACCGTCAGATCGAAACGTTCCCACGCCATGCTCTCGAAGGCATAGAGTTTCTCACCGAAGACATCGTTGCGTTTGTTCTGTTTCTGCACCGGCGGCAGCTGAAAGAAGTCTCCCACAAAAAGTACTTTGCCCAGATAGCCGTAATTGTTGAGCCGATAAGCGATCATGTCAAGCAGGTCGGTACTGACCATCGAGATCTCGTCGATGATGATCAGATCGGTGGCCTTGAGAACTTTTTTAAGATTACTCAGGCGCTTTTTGGCACGTTTGTCCGAAACGGCAAGTTCATCGAAATTAGAGGCGATACCAAAAGCAAAAAAACTGTGTACGGTAAACCCCCCGATGTTCACGGCGCTCACGCCTGTCGAACCCAGTGCCACCACCTGTTTTCCGCGTTTTCTGTAGTCAGAGATCACTTCGTTGGTAATGTAGCTTTTCCCTACCCCCGCACCTCCGGTCAGAAAGACATTGGAATGTTTCAGTGCTTCAAGTACATCAGTTTTACTTGCCATAACCCGCCCTGTCGACGATGCCGCTCTGGCATCGGCTTCGTACCGGCTTTCCGTTTTTAAGCATTGAAGCAAGGTCATCCCCTTTGCTGCCAAGATGCAGCCAGAGTTCGGTAACAAGCCCCTGCCTGCACTTCATCTCCACCCGCTTACCGCTGCCCGGGCCAAAACGCCTGTCAAAAAGATGGCGTACCTGAGCAAGCGTTACCCTTTTGCCCTGGTTCTTCACAAAATACTCATTGACCCCACTCTGCTCGAACTGCTCCATCAAGGCGATGATATCTCTGAAGTAATGCTCTGCATCTTTTCCGTAGCAGGTACCGTGCCTGATCCACTCGTGACGATGCAGGTTGGAGGAGAATCCTGGCATAAAGTGCGACAAACCGCCAATGGTACGCTCACTCAGTGCCAAATGAGGCAATCTGTTCCACTGCCCGTGCCTGTCCAGCGTAACCAGTGAGGCATCGACATCGCAGTAACTGTTGTTCTGCGGCTGCGGCCAGAGTCCATGAAGTACGAAATGGCTCTCACTGTAACGCTTCGAAGCAAAACCAAACAGTGGCTGCCGACACTCTTTTCTGTTGCGGTGTGTTTCGCAGAAGGCATTGTGCCAGGAGAGTGCCAAAAGTAAATCTTGGGGCTCCCCGCTGGTTTCATATTTTTTAGTATTATACGTATCTGACGTATCTTTCTTCGTTGAGAAGCAGCACTCGTCAACCCATCTCTGTGCAGGCTGTTCCCCTTTGACCAATACCAGGAACTGTCCTTTGTGATGCTGAAGTACGGTATATTCCCGGCTGGTATTCAGGTGGACATCATGGCTGTTCTGTGTATGCTTCATATTGTTGAAGGCAGGACAGTTCCCCGCGGGAACAGCCTCGTACCTTGCAAACAGCGAGAACGTCATGATAAGCATCAGAAAAAAAGATCGTCTCATTTCACAGACCTTGGATTGTATTTGGAAAGTATTATATCGTTTTGGGATAAGTTTTGATATGATTACTTCATGATATTTGAAAACCTTGAAACAATCCCCAAAATCTTTGGCAGCAAAAAGAAACCCCCCTGTTCCAATCAACGCAGGCGCTCCAACATGATGCTCAACCCTCTGAACCTAAAGCATCTCAACCGAATGGACGAAAGCCCTGCGGACATGATCACCCTCAATCTCGAAGATGCCATTGCGCCCAGCCGTAAAAAAGAAGCACTGCATAACATCGCCCTTTTCCTCTCCCATATGGAGTCGAGCAACTCTTTCATTATCGTACGTACCAATCCCCTCGATGAAGGCGGTGCCGAGGAGATAAGCTTTTTGAACGATTTTGGCTTCGATGCCATACGTGTGGCCAAGGTAAAGGACCAAACTGAGATAGCCAAGGCACTTACACTGCTCTCTGACAATAAGGAACTGCATATCTCCCTTGAGACCAAAGAGGCGTTCAAGGACCTTGCTAAACTCCGCATCGATGAACGGCTCACCATGGCCAACCTTGGCATACTCGACCTCCTAACTTCACTGGGATTGCCGCAGTCCATCGTCACGCTCGGCAACCCGACCATCGATTACATTCTCTCAAAGTTCCTTGTGGATGCCAGAACAGCCGGCATACACCCCATCTCCTTCATGTTCCAGGAGTACAACGATACAGAAACCTTCAGAGCCTGGTGTGAACATGAAAAGAAGATGGGATTTGAAGGTAAAGCATGTATGGGGCCCAAGCAGGTCGATATCGCCAATACTGTTTTTAGTATTAATGAATATGAAATTGAAAGGGCACGGCACATCAAATCTGTCTTCGAAGAACATTCTGCTCAGGGCATCAACGGTTTCATGGATGGGAAATATGGATTCATTGATGAGCCGATCTATCGGGATGCTCTATTGATACTAAATAATATAGGAGAACAATGTGCGACCGCTTAAACTACTCCTTCTCATTACGATGATCCCCCTCTTCCTGCTGGCCAACGATGACCGGCCGCCTGTCAGGTACGACTACCTCTCCAAACCCGATGTCCAGCGTTTCATCAGAATGATGCATACACGCTACGGCTTCAGTGAGAGTTATCTGAGAAAGGTATTTAAGCATGCCAGGCTTGACAGGGACACACTGGCACGCTATACGGGAAAGTTCAAGAAGAACACGACTGTGGGAAGCTGGGAACGCTTCAAACTGCATGTGGTCAATCCGGAAACATTCAAAGAGGCAAAAGCCTTCAAACGAAAGCACTACAGGATGCTGAAAAAGGCCGAAAGAGCTTATGGGGTAGATATGGACTACATTGTCGGCTTTTTAGGCGTAGAGAGCCGTTTTGGGAACTATACGGGGGATTACAACATTCTCGATGCCCTTGCCACGCTTGCCTTTCATAAAAACCGTATGCAAAAGTTCTTCAAGAGTGAACTCAAACACCTCTTTCTCTTTGCCAGGGAAAAGAAGTACGACATTACAAAACTGCAGGGTTCCTTTGCCGGAGCTATGGGCTGTGTGCAGCAGGTCCCTTCGGTCGCCCGCCGCTTCAATAGGGATTTCGACGGTGACGGTGCCAGTGTATGGGATATAGAGGACTGTATAGGCTCGATCGCATCCTTCATGCACAAGAACCGGTGGGAAAAAGGAATGCCCGCCGTCATTCCTGCCAGATACAAAGGCGGCAAACGTTTTACGCGGCTGCGTACCTCTCATAAACGTATGCTTCCCATGAGTACCATTAGAAAGGCGGGGGTCACTCCTGCACAGCCTTTCCCATGGAATAAAGCCTATCTCGTCAAAACACGCAACAGAACACATGACGACCTCTGGCTGGGAACAACCAACTTCAGAGTGCTCACACGCTACAACAACTCGGCCAACTACGGTGTAGCAATCTACCTGATCGCAGAATCGGTAAAATAATCCGAGATAATCAATAGATCAGCGGTACGAAACGGAATCCAGGGTACTCCTCTTTGGAGATGCTGCCGTCAGAGAGCTTTCTGAAACGGAAGATGGAGTTTCTCACCGGAATGACCAGTACACCACCCGTTTTCAACTGGGTAAAAAGTTCCTCTGGTATCTCACTGCTGCTGGCAGAGACCAGTATTCTGTCGAAGGTCTCACCCGGCCTTCCCAGCGCTTTTCCCGCCTTTTGAATGCTGCAGTGGGGACCGAAATCGAACTTTGAAAGATTGTGCTTTCCCACTTCGACAAGACTCTCTACCCTCTCCAACCCCTGCACACTTCCGCTTTTTCCTGCGATGCTGCAGAGCAGTGCCGTTGTCCATCCCGACCCTGAACCGATATCGAGTATTCTCTCATCTTCGTACGGCTCCAACAGTTCGAGCATGAAAGCTACAGTGGAGGGTTGTGAGATCGTCTGGTCGTTTCCTATGGGCAGAGGGGCATCGATGTAAATATACTCCCCGAATGATTCAGGAATGAAGTTTTTTCTGTCTACTTTCTTGAATGCCTCGATGATCCGGGGTGTTCGCAAAGCACCGCCAACGATCATCGAGTCGATCAGTTCCTGCATATTCTTCATTTTACTCTCCCAGAAAAGCGGCACTCATGTAGCCGACGACCTGGGATTCATCGCCACTGGCATCCGCACTGGTCCTGTAGTCGAGCAGCAATGGTTTCAGCCCTCTTCTCTTGGCTGTAATCAGCATTGCTTCCACACCGATCTTTCCACAGGCTTCACATCCCTGATGTAATTCGGCCGTATCGAGTTTCTGTACGGCATCCAGACAGATGCTGTCAAGCTGCTTGGCCTTGTTGATATCATAGTAGTGGCTCAGGTCCGTGCTTATGACCACAACAGTATCGGGGTCATCCAGCAGATAGTCTATCACTTCCGCCAGTCTTGCTGGGTCTTCATCACCGTACACCAGTTCCACTACGGAGGCATCCGTATCGTAGGTCTTGACGAAAGGCATCTGCACTTCCGTACTGTGTTCATGATGGGCATCCGGAACGAACTGCAGGCCGAACCTGCTTTTTAGTTCATTGACCAGTTCTCTGTCGATGGGCAACGCTCCCAAAGGGGTATTGTAACTGTCATAATCGGAAATACTGGTTCCTTTCAGATAGACCCTGTGGCTTGGGCCGATCACGACCACCCTCTTGGCTTCTGTATTTCCCAGCAGACGCATGGCGACATTTGCCGTAAAGGCTGAATAGACATAGCCTGCATGCGGTACGATGACTGCCCTAGGTTTCATATGCAGCAACTCTTCATTCTGAAGATGCTCCTCTATGATCCTGTTATAGTGTTCGAACATCTCTTTGATCTCATTGGCATCTGACGGGTAGAACTGTCCCGCTACAGCTGTTTCTCTTGTACTCATATTACTCTTCTCCTATTTTAATATTATTTAGTATAATATTATGTTTTCGATTGGAATCGAAAATTTCAACACAGTGTATCCTATAGATTGTTCCGAATTTGCCGAGGCTGAAGCCAACGATTCCAAACGAGACCATCACTATTTCCAAATTCCTTCTATCTCTCTCTTGCATTTCGGGCAGTGTCCATCCTCCAGCCTGTTGACTGTGACCGAATACCCCGTTCTGTCTATCAGCAGTTCACCGCAGTCCGGACAATAGGTATCGCCATGCACCGGCACATTGCCGAGGTAGATGTAGTGCAACCCGGCCTCCTGGCCGATCTTTTTGGCACGCATCAGTGTCTCTATACCTGTAGCCTGATGGTCCATCATCTTGTAATCAGGATGGAAAGCGCTCAGGTGCCACGGGACATGTTTTCCCAGTTCATCGGCAATGAACGCTGCCATCTCCTGCAGGTCCTTGTCGCTGTCGTTCTCTCCGGGGATGATCAGTGTGGTCACTTCGACCCAGATGCCCTCCCCTACCATTCTTCTAAGGGTCTCTTTCACGCCTTCAAGACCACCTTTGAGCACCTTTTTATAGTAGGCATCGTCCCAGCTTTTGAGGTCGATATTGGCTGCATCCAGCCAGCTTGGCATATCTGCAATTATCTCTTTCGTTTCGAACCCGTTGCTGACAAAAATGTTCTTCAGCCCTCTCTCTTTGGCGATCACCCCGATATCTTTGGCATAAGGGTAAAAGATGGTGGGTTCGTTGTAGGTATAGGCGATCGAAGCGGCTCCGTGTTCAAAGGCAAGGTCCACCATTTTTTCCGGAGAAACTTCTATCTGCTTGTTGACATGTGTCTCCTGAGAAATATCCCAGTTCTGGCAGAAAGGGCATTTGAAGTTACAGCCTACTGTACCGAACGAGAGCGCTTTGCTTCCCGGCAACAGGTGGTAGAGCGGTTTCTTCTCGACAGGATCGACATTGAGTGCCACAGGGTGTCCGTACACCAGGTTCTTCAGTTCTCCATTCTCATTCTTGTTGACCCCACAGATCCCGACCTGCCCCTCTTTGAGCTTGCAGTAGTGCTGACAGAGCAGACAGACTATACGGTCTTTCCCTTCTTCTGTTTTATAGTATTTCATGTTTTCGTGTACTGTCATAGTGACTCCTTCTTTTAAACCCTTATACAGAAAGGCTCAACTTTCTTTAACTATACCATATAGGTTTGAAAAAGTCAAGAGGCGGGAATAAAAATAGTATATCAGGGAAAAGAGAGGAAGGTGATCCATAAAATGGGAAGGGGAATATTGGATCGGCAATCCGTACAGGGAGTTGAAATATTTACACACCTATTTCAAAATGGTGCTGCTCTCTGTTGTTGAGATAAAAGGTTTCAAATGCTTTCTGTTCCAATGCTTTGGAAAAGTAGAAGCCCTGGAAGATGTGACATCCGTTGTCCCTCAGGAAGTCGAACTGCTCTTCGTTCTCTACCCCTTCTGCCACTGTTTTGAGGTTAAAGATCTTTGCCATTGCCAAGATCGTGGAGATCATCAGTTTGTCAGACTCGTACTTGCTAATGTGGCTGACGAACGTACGGTCGATCTTCAGCTCATCAATAGGCATTTGACGCAGAGAGCCCAGGGAGGAGTATCCCGTACCGAAATCATCCATCGAAAATGAGATACCGATACGTCTCAGCTTGTTCATCACAGCGATAATTTTGTACATATCTTCTATCAGGATCGTCTCCGTCACTTCAAAAATGATCTTCTTTCTGGTATGGTCATTAAGATATTTCTCCGAAAGCATCTCAACCTGTCCCAAAAAGTCCGCATGGAAGAACTGGCGCACACTGAGGTTGATGGAGAACTGCTCCAGATCGATCCCCTGTTCCTCCCATGTCTTCAGCGTTTTGAATGCTTCTTCCATAATGTAGTGTCCCAACTCGATGATAAGTCCAGTTTTCTCGGCAATCCCTATGAACTCGGAAGGAGGTATGAAACCGAATTTGTCATTTTTCCATCGTACCAGCACTTCACAGCCTACCAGCTGACGTTCCTGGTTCATCTGAGGCTGATAACGCAGGTCTATCTCGTTATGCTCCAAGGCAAAGTAGAGTTTTCTCTCCAGTTCAAGATGATACTCGACTCTTTTCGCCAAAGCTTCGTTAAAGAGTATGATCCCATCACGTCCCTGGGCTTTAGCCTCATACATTGCGATATCTGCTTCTTTAATGAAATGTCTCGCTTCAGAGGAGGTACGCCCGATACCGTTCACTCCGATACTCGCACTCAGATAAAGGTGGTGCCGGTCGATCAGGTAAGGTTCTTTCAGACGCTGCAGAAGCTTCTGGGCAAAGGTATAGGAGATCTCCCTGCAATGCTCCATATACTCGAACTCTTCACTCACTATGGTAAACTCATCTCCTCCAAGACGGGAGATCAGATGATCCTCTCCGCAAAATTCTTTGATCCGGCTGGCGACCTCTATCAGTACCTTGTCCCCTATTTCATGGCCAAGCGTATCATTGATGGTTTTGAAGTAGTCCAGGTCGATCAACAAGATATAGGCAAACTTATTGGAATAGTGTACTCTTTTGATCAGCTGATCCATATAGTCAACAAAATACCGACGGTTGAAGAGCCCGGTAAGCGCATCATGCTGTGCCTGATAGTAATTTTTCTGAAGCATCTGATAGCTGTTGTCAGAAGCATAGAACAGCACTCCCCACAGTATCATGGAAAAAATGGCAAGCACATAACCGTACCATTCCCCGATGAGTGAGAAGTAGACCACCAGCGGCAGCATCAGTATTGCCAGTACAGGCAGGAAAAGGCGCTTGTCCGCAATCAAAATGGCAGATGCAACGACCGCAGCTCCCAACTGCGTAAAGATAGCGATATAGTGCATCTTGCTCTCGGTCTCATTGGCATAGAGTATAAATATTAGGCTCCACAAAGCAAAAATGATGTAAAAGAACACCATCAGCCTGATATACCAGGATTTCAGATCCGCTGTATTCATCTGTTCGGGTTTGTATCCCTTATACAGGAACCAGCCCCACAGGGAGACAAGCAGCATCAAGCCGTACCATACAAGGGCAGGAATGACAATGCCGTGAAGCCACGCCAAACCTATATAGGCCAGGCCAGGTAGCAGGGAGAGTGCCGTCATGAGAGGAATATGTTTTTGCAGAGTATAGATACTGTATCGATTCATAATATTATTTTAGTATTTTTTTTTATAATTTTAGATTAAGTTTATACTATAAATATAATCCATGCCGTACCTACCGTAAGAAATATCAGCGTATTGACTGCCGTAATAATCCCGCCTATTTTGTACACTTCACCCGCTTCAATATAGCCGCTTCCCGTGTAGATGACGTTCGCCGAGGAACCCTGCGGCGTGATGATCGCATTGAAGTTGGTGGCAAAGAGCAGCATGTATGCCATCAGTTCCGGTGGTACACCCGCTTTCATCGCTACTCCGAGGAAGACAGAGAAGAGTGCCAGCATCTGCGCGGTCTGGGAAACAAAAAAGTAGTGTATCAGCACATATCCGACGATCAGTGAGACATACACTACCGGCCAGGAGAATCCCTCGACGCTTGTCGAAATGTGTTCACCCACCCAGCCCATGAAACCCAGTTCATTGAGGTATTTGGACATGGCATACAGAATGGCGAACCAGACCAGCGTTCCCAAGGCATTTCCCTCACCCCTGAGGTCTTCGAGCGTGAAAATGTTGGTCAGCATCAGAATGCCAAGCCCCAGAAAAGCCACTGCGGTCTTGTCCAGGCCCCAGCTGCCGGACATAACCCAGAGAAATACCATGCCGATGAAAACGCCTGCCATGATCCACTCGTTTTTATGTACAGGTCCCATCTTGTCCAGCGCTTCCTGTGCGATCTGTGGTGCTTCTGGCGTCTCTTTTAGTTCGGGAGGGTAGATCTTGAAAATAACCCAGGGTACGAGAAAATAGAGGATCAGCACCGGCAGGGATGCAGCCAGCGCCCAGGAACCATAGGAGATATCGACACCCACCTCTTGGGCCATCTTCGCACCGGCAGGGTTCGCCGCCATAGCGGTCAGCCAGAGTGTGGACGAGAGAGTAAGGCCGGCCATAGAGGTCATCATCAGAAAAGAACCTATTTTCTTGCGTGACCCGTTGGAGACCTTCGATCCGCTGTCTGCTGCCAGGGCGTTCACTATGGGAAAAAGCACCCCGGAGCGTGCCGTATTGCTCGGGAAGGCCGGGGAGATGAACATATCGGCCGCCACGATGGAGTAGCCCAGTTTCAGGCTTGAAGTACCGAACTTGCGGATGATCAGAAACGCGATCCGCTTTCCAAGTCCCGACTTGATGACCCCGCGCGCGATGAGAAATGCAACGATGATCAGAAGAATGAACCCTTCCGAAAATCCGCTGTAGGCCTGCTTGGTCGTCAGCGTCCCCGTCAACACCACTGCTGCAAGTGCGAGAATGGAGGAAGTGAAGATAGGCATGGCATTGATAATCACCGCAAAGATCGCCGAAATAAAAATGGCGAACAGATGCCAGGCCTGCGTCTCGAGACCGGAAGGTGTAGGCATGAACCACAGTATCAGGCCAAAAAGCAGCACAGAGAGCTGCAGCCAATGTGTTTCTATCTTCTTTTTATGCTGATGCGACATGGCTTTCCTTAATAGGTAGAAATTAATTTATTTAATTATAGTAGAATAATATAAGAGATACAACTTGGGGAGGGATCACTATGTCTATGGCTGAACAGATCAAAAAAATCGTACTGGCACTGATACTTGCAGGAGTGGCTTTTGCAGGGATGTTCCCTTTTTTCACTTTCGCACAGTCCAGCATGGTCGCCATCATCGTTCTGATGGTCACTTTATGGACCAATGAGGGCCTGCCGCTCGCAGTGGTGTCCCTCATTCCTATCGTCCTCTTTCCCGCAGCCGGCATCCTGACCACCAAAGAGACCACGATCAACTATGCCAACCCCATTATCTATCTTTTTCTCGGAGGTTTCCTCGTTGCTATAGCCGTTGAGAAGACGGGACTTCACAAAGTTATCGCCAACCGGATGCTCGCGCTCTTTCCCTCTTCGGTACGGGGGATCATTTTTGCGCTCATCATCACATCCGGGCTGTTGAGTTCGGTACTTTCCAACACAACGACCACCCTGCTTCTGCTGCCCATTGCCCTCTTTCTGACCGAAAATGTCAAACTGAAAATGAGACTGGCCCTCGGTATCGCCTACGGTGCGAGCATCGGCGGCATCCTGACACCCATCGGCACCCCGCCCAACCTGATCCTCATGGGGATCATGGAAGAGATGGGAATGCCGGCAATCCCCTTTGTCAAATGGGTCTATCTCGTAGCACCGCTTGTCTTTACCATGTTCCTGGTGGTGGGTTATGTACTTAGCATGGGACTTAAAGATATGCATATCGAGACCAATCTTAAAAAAGAACCGCTTACCGGGCATCAGAAAAAAGTACTGATCCTCATTGGTGGGCTAATCCTCATGCTGCTGGTCAATGCCCCCATCAAGCCTTATTACAGCGGTCTTGGCCTGAGTGAACCGGGCATACTCCTTGCGGCGGGACTGCTGCTCTTCACTCCCCCATTTTCCATTCTGGACTGGATGGAGGACAAAGACAACATCCCCTACCGAATCATGTTCCTTTTCGGTGCGGGCTTCGCCATTGCCGCTGCCTTCACCAAAACAGAGATGGCAAGCGTAATCGCAACACACCTGGTCAGCTTCTCCAGTATGCCACTGCTGCTTTTCATCATCATTATCGCGACGATGATCACTTTTACCACAGAGATCACCAGCAACACGGCACTGATCTCCATTATGTTGCCCATTATCTATAAAGTGGCTGAACAGACCGAGGTCAACGCTACGCTCATCATGCTTGTTGCTACCATCTGTGCTTCGTATGCTTTCATGCTGCCCATTGCCACACCGCCCAATGCCATTGCAATGAGCTCAGGTGTCATCAAGATAAAAACAATGGCAGCCTACGGCTTTATCTTCAATATTATGGGGATCATTCTCATCGTTACTATTGCCAATTTCTTCTGGATAAACGTCCTCTAAAGATCTCGGCCAGTTCGCCTGGTTCTTTAACTTCCCCTCCTTATTCCTCTCCTCTGTTGATGATATGGTAGTATGTACTATAAAATCATAAAAATCATAAAAACCATAGAATTTATCATTTTATGCTTTGTTGTTATAATGTCAATATGTCGACAAATGAAAATCAAATGAACCATGTAGTAGCTGTTATGTTTAAAACATTGATCTTGCTTGCTGCATTGTCTGTATGGCGATATGCAAATACAAGTTGCTGGTTATTTGTTATCGTTTTAACAATAGTTTCTTTCTTTTTGACTATGACATTTTCAGAAGGTAGATTACTTTACCGAAAAGGTTTTGCAGACCAGGTGTTTAGGGACAGTTCCATATTTCATCGGTGGCTGAATAAAACCTGGTTTGTTCTGATAAGCTCTCTTTTCAGTGCACTAATCGCAGGGATAATGCTGCTTTTAAGTATCCTGCATCTAAATGGGAAAGTACTCATTGTGATGTTTTTGGATATTGGTTTATTATTGACACTCTACTGGCTGTTTATAAGATATTTCTCGAAACATACTTATGAAGGTATAACTCATCTGGTTGCCAGAAAAACTGCTGTCATCGTGAATATAGTCATAATGGTTCCTGTTGCGGTTGCAATAATGCTGTATTCAATGCCTCCAGAATTTTTACACGGCTCTCTTGTCGCAACCATAGATGGTGCTAAGCAGAGTATTACTCCAGTCTCATGTGAAAGCCTGAGGTTACTACAGACATATGATGCTGTCAGGAATGGATTTGCATGGTGGGCAATGTTCAAAGCATCCTCATCTCTTGGAGGTACCGTTTACGCAATACTTGTCTGGCTGGGATTCTTAGTGATGCAGACTTTTTACCTTTGGATATTTTCAAGGCTTATCCTCAGCAGCACTATACCCTTTGTAAACGTTTTTTCAAAAATAAATCAATACAAGATAGACAGGTTTTCGCTTGGCTTCTTTGGTGTTATTGTTGCATTTGCGGTTATCTCCATAACATTCATGCCAGATGAAAGGGTAGATAAAAATGAAACTGTGGAGACCAACACTACTTATGTATCAGATGTGTTGAAAGAGATTGATACATTAACACAAGAGGAACGAAACAAAAGTATAGAAGCTGTTAATAGCTACATCGATACCGAAGTCAACCATGTGTTTCAAAGTGTCTATGCAAATATACCCCAATACGCTGACCGACAATATGTATGGTACCGTGACTATGTAGATATGTACCAGGTCGCTGCAAAAAAAATATCGGATGGCTGGGAAAAATACAAGTATTACATAAGAAAATATATATGGCAGGATGATGTATCATACCCATTGTTGAACAATACAAAAAGCTATGCTCAAAAAAGCAGCGATGAGCTTCAGCGGGTTTTGTTTCAAAACGGAAAATTTGATAAACAGATTTATGACCTTCAGCAGAAAATAAATGCCTATACTCAAAAACGGATAGTTCAGTCCAGAGACAGTATTGCAAGCTCCATAACACTTCCTGAAGGAATTAAGCTCTCTGAAGGAGATATGCAGCGTCTTCAGAATATTAACGCCGCAATTGAAAAATCATTTTTGAAAGCAAAAAACTCTTTGGTTAAAACGGCAATGGCCTACAAAGTTGGTGAAGTTGGAGTAACATTGGTATTGACTAAGACCATAGTAGCAAAACTATTAGCCAAGTCAGGAGTTAAAGTCATTGCAAAAACAGGGGCAAAAACAGCTATCAAGTCTGGAGGATTCCTCTCTGGAGCTACTACAGGTCTTGCTGTATGTGCTCCATCTGGCCCATGGGCACTGGCCTGCGGTGCCGCAGCTGGAACACTTACGTGGGTTGGTATTGATTTTGCGGTAGGCAGTGTTGATGAAGTGCTAACGAGGAATGCCTTTGAAGCAAAGCTGAGGAGTGAAATTAAGCGAAATGAAAACGCATTCAAGCAGCAAATGAAACAAACATATGCGCGCGGTATCAATGACCTGTTTAATACACTTGATGCGTCAGTGCATAAAAGGCCTATTGATGCAATAATCTATGATAGAGATACAAATACTTCCAAGTTGTAGAAGGTATTTTTCTGTAGCAACTAAGTACTAGAGAAAAGTGCTCAGATGATACTGATAATATAACACTCATTATCTCACTAAATACTTATTCTATAATAAGCTAATCAATACTCCCGATACTTACATCGGGGTTATCTCTCAGATTATAACCCATTGTTCTTCCCCCACTCAACGATCTTCTCGGTAATAGAATCGGGGGTAGGAATGGACGCAAGTTCAAGTTTTCGGTTGTAGGGGATCGGTACATCTTCCCCCGCAATCCTCAGCGGTGCCGCATCGAGACTGTAGAACATCTCTTCAGCCGCCCAGCTCACTATCTGTGCTCCATAGCCGCCTGTTTTGTGGTCTTCTTCCACAACAACGATCGCGCCCGTCTTTTTCAGCGATGCTTCAAGGGTTTTGTAATCGACCGGGTTGAGTGAACACAGATCGATCACTTCACAGCTCTTGCCTATCTGCTTTTCTATCTCCGGCACTGCTTCCATCACATCATCGACCATTTTCAGATAGCTGACGATGGTCACATCTTTGCCCTCTTTGATAACACGTGCCTTGAAAGGATCGATCTTCGTATTGAGATCCACTTCACCTTTTTTGTTATAGAGAAGTTCATGTTCAATGAAAACAACGGGGTCGTCACTCATAATGGCATATTTCAGCGCATGGTAGGCATAGTTCACGTCTCCCGCTGCAAAGACGATCAGGCCGGGCACGGCACTGAGCATCTGCTCGTAACTCTCGGAGTGCTGCGCGGCCAGCTGACGGCTGACCCCCTGAGGAAAACGTACCACCATCGGCAGTGTGATCTTTCCGGCACTCATATAGCGGTACTTCGCCATATGGTTGATGATCTGGTCAAAGGCAAGCAGAGCGAAGTTCGCCGTCATGATCTCTGCAATAGGCCGCAGTCCGCCCATTGCCATACCCACGGCATTTCCCACAATCGAGAGTTCCGCGATGGGTGTATCAATCAGCCTCTTTTCCCCGTATTTGGCGACAAGGCCTTCCGTCACGCGGTAGCTTCCTCCGTACAATCCAACATCCTCACCCAGGGCAACCACGGTCTCATCGATCGCCATCGCCTCGTCTATCGCTTTGTTCAATGCTTCACGATACAACATTTGCACCCACCTTTGATATAACGCCCAGGAAAGCGGTTCCCTGGGTTACGTTAACACTGAGTTTGCTTCGGCAGCAGGCCCGCCACACTGGCGTGACTTCAAACATCACTTCATTACATACTTCAGATACACTATACATTTGCACATCCTTTACAGAAAATATCGGCATAAAGCTCTTCAAGCCCCGGTTCGGGAGCATCAGCGGCAAAGGCAACGGCCTCATCTACTACTGCCTGTGCCTTCTTCTGCAAGGCCTCCAGCTGTCCGGCGTCCAGTCCGTAGTTTGTTTGAAGCACTGCTTCCATCCGCTCTATGGGGTCCTTCGCTTTGCAGATATCCAACTCTTCTTTGCTGCGATAGGTGCCGGGGTCGCTCATGGAATGTCCTTCGTAACGGCAGGTCATCGCTTCAAGGAATATCGGGCCGTGCCCATCCTGGATCAGTCGTTGCGCTTCTTTGACTGCTTCGTAAACAGCTATGGCATCCATGCCGTCCACTTCCATAGTCTGCATATAAGGTTCCGCTTTTTTGGCTTGTTTTTCAAAGGCTGCGACACGGGTGATCTTCGTTCCGATCGCATAGCCGTTGTTCTCGCACAGGAAGAGCAGAGGAAGCTTCTGGGCACTGGCATTGTTAAGCGATTCAAAGAAGGCACCGCCATTGGTCGCACCGTCACCGAACACGACCATTACACCATCTTCCTGTCCGAGGAATTTTCGGGCATAGGCACATCCCACTGCATTGGGGATCTGCCCGCCCACGATCGCATCACCGCCGTAAAAGAAATGAGAAGGATCGAACAAATGCATCGATCCACCCCGGCCCCGGCTCACACCAGCAGCCTTTCCAAACAGTTCAGCCATGACAGCCTTGGGGTCCATCCCCCTTGCGATCGCCATGACATGTTCACGGTAGGTCGTAAAAACATCTCCTTTGTCAAAGGCTTTCATCGCCGAAACGCTGAAGCCCTCCTGCCCTATATCCAAATGCAGGAAACCGGCGATATCTCCGGCCATATAATGTTCTTTTGCTGCCAGTTCGAAGGCACGTCCCAGTAGCATATCATAATAGATCTCTTCCGCAAGCAGTTTGTTCATACTCCTGCTCCCTTACTTCGATAAATGCTTGACAAAATAGTCAGCCATATGCTCAACCGTATCGACCTCTCCGTAATCGGACTCGGGTACTTCCACACCAAGTTCATCGTTAAGTGCGGTCAACAAATTCAGGAAATCGAACGAGTCTATCTCAAGCGATCGCTGAATATTCTCATTCTCGGGGATCGTCTCCCCCTCGTGTTCCGGAGCGATCTCGTAGATCTCCTCGATTATCTTCTTTTTAATCTCATCTTTCGTCATAACAACTCCTCGGGTTTTTGTAAGAATTCATCCAGTTTGTTCAGGAACAGCGCTCCGGTACGTCCGTCCGTGGCACGATGGTCACCAGCCAATGTCGCCCGCATCACCTTGCGCACCGCCAGGGCATCACCCTCAATCCATGGCGCGTCAGCGATGCGCCCGAGTCCTACCAGTGCCACCTGCGGCGGGTAGATAACTCCCAATACCTCTTCCACACCAATATCACCGAGATTGGTGATGACGATCGTCTGCTGCGTGATCTCGGAACTGCGCAGCTTTCCAGAACGCGTCCGCGTGATCAGGTCATGAAAGGCTTTCATCGTACCATCAAGATCCATCTCCTGCGCATTGAGTAGCGCCGGTGTTACCAGCCCTCCTTTGCGCTTGGCGATGGCCACACCGGGATTGATCACCTCACTCATCTGCAAGGTGTCATTCTGCCAGAAACCATTGAGTTCCGGTACGGCCTGCAGTGCCTTGACAACCGCACGGATGGTCAGGGCAGCGGGCAGAATACGCTCTTTGATACTCCGTTTTTCATTCTGCTCCGCCAGCCAATCGAGTGCCGGTGTCATATTGATCGATGTGGAAAGATAATAGTGGGGGATCTCCGCATTCGAACGGCTCATTGCCGCAGCGATCGCTTTTCGCATGCTGTCGGAACCGCCCCGCTTCTGCTTGGCCGTTTTGGCTGCCGCCTCCACCTCGTCCGTACCGATCTTGCCTTCCGTTTTGGCGGCAAGTGCTTCCAGGTCCACACCAAGCTCCTCCGCTTTTTTGCGAGCTGCAGGGGATATCTTAATCTCATGGTCGGTGGATTTTTTCGGTTTTTCCTTTGTGACTGTCGTTTTTGCTTCTTTGACACTCTCTTTCTTTGAGGGTTTTTTCGCTTCGGAAGCTTTCTCTGTCGTCTCTGTTTCTGTCGAAACTTTCGGGGCCGCCTCTTTCCCACTCTGCGTTCCCAGCTCTTTTTCCAGTGCTTCCGCTGTTTCATTCTCCCCGACGATCACGGCGATCGGTGTTCCGACATCGCATGTCGTACCCGGTTCGACCAGAAGCCTGTCAACAACACCGTCCTCGAAGACTTCGACCTCGATCACGCCCTTGTTGGACTCTACCTCTGCGATCACCTGGCCTTTCTTTACCTTCTCGCCCTCTTTGACCTTCCACTCCATCAAAGTGCCCGATTCCATATCGGCACCGAGACTCGGCATTTTAAAAATACTCATATCCGCTCCTTATTTTTCCAGTGTCGAGGTATCACCCTCTGGCAATCCAAGCTCTCTGGCCTTCAACAGACGGCGCATGATCTTCCCACTTCGGGTCTTGGGCAGGTTCTCCTGGAACTCTATCTCTTTTGGCGCCACCGCGGCACCCAGTTTTTTGCGTCCGAACCCTATCAGTTCACGTTTGAGCTTTTCGGTGGGTTCATAACCGCTTTTCAGGGAAACAAAGGCTTTGACCATCTGCCCTATCAGCGGATCGGGCTTACCGATAACGCCGACTTCCGCCACTGCCGGATGCTCCATCAGCGCACTTTCCACCTCGAACGGCCCGACCATGTGCCCTGAAGTCTTGATGATATCATCCGCGCGTCCAACGAACCAGAAGTAACCGTCTTCATCTCTGTAGGCAAGGTCACCCGAAATATACCAGCCGTCCACAAAGCTTTTTTTATATTTTTCTTCATTGTGCAGATAGCCGCGGAACATCGAAGGCCATCCCGGTTTCAATGCCAGGTCGCCGTCTTTTCCGGGTTCCCTGATCTCCGTGACCGTTCCGTCACCGTTCTGACGCACCACCGCGGCAACGATACCCGGCAGCGGCCGTCCCATGGACCCCGGTTTGACATCCTGGCAGAGATAGTTGGCGATCATGATACCGCCCGTCTCCGTCTGCCACCAGTTGTCATGGATCGGCATTTTAAGTTTCTCTACACCCCAAATGACCGCTTCGGGGTTGAGGGGTTCGCCGACACTCTGTACCAGACGCAAATGTGAAAGATCATAGCTTTCAAGAGGTTCGATATCGAGACGCATAAGACGGCGGATCGCCGTGGGTGCGGTGTACCAGACAGAGATCTTGTGCTCCTGCAAAATACCGTACCAGCGTTCGGCATCGAACTCCGCTTCATCCACGACATTGGTCACCCCGTGCAGCCAGGGCGCGATGATGCCGTAGGAGGTACCCGTCACCCAACCCGGATCGGCGGTACACCAGTACATATCGTCAGGATGAAGGTCCAGTACGTAGGCACCCGTCACCCAGTGCGTGTACATCGCCTTATGGACATGTATCACCCCTTTGGGCATACCCGTCGTTCCGCTGGTAAAATGCAGCAGTGACATATCTTCCGGCTCCGTATGCACGATCTCGAAACTGTCCGACGCTTTTTCCATCAGACGCGGCAGGGAAAGCACCTTCTCGTTCACGTCCTCTTCGGCATCGATCAACAGGATGGTACGCAGTTCGGGAAGCTGGTCCATCTGGGGAGCGATCTTTTTCTCATACAGCCTCTGTGTCGTCAGAAGCCCGCGGGCATCGCCGCGCTGCATCCGCTGCAGTATCGGTTCAGGACCGAACTGGGAGAAGAGCGGGCACATCACCGAACCGTTTTTGAGTATCCCCATCGTTCCAATATAGAGTTCGGGAAGACGCGTCGAAAGTGTATAGACACGTTCTCCTTTTTCAAAACCGAGTGATTTGAGTACATTGGCGAACTTTGCACTCTCCCGTTTCATCTGCGCAAAAGTATAGGTACGCTTCTCGCTGTTCTCTCCCAGCCATATCAGGGCCGCTTTCTCGGCCAGCGCACCGTTGGCATGCTTGTCTATCGCTTCATGGGCGATGTTCAGGCCGCCTCCAGGCAAGCCTTCGAACTCTTTGGCGATACTCTCCCAGTCAAAACTGTCGTAGGTCACCTCATAGTCTGTCATATTGGGCTGAACTAAAAAATCAGCAGGATTTTTTTTGATACGTCTCTCTTCCATCCCTTCTCCTCCTATTTAATTTTCTATAGTATAATCCAAAATGGTTAATAAAGTAAAAATACAGTTATGGAGATTTATCGACAGCCCAGCGGCTTCGGCACAGTGGAATATGGCCGTGGATGAAGCACTGCTGACCGCTTTCAAAGAAGAGGACCTGCCCATCTTCCGTCTCTACCGATGGGAAGAAGCGTCGCTGAGTTTCGGCCGTTTCTCACAGCCCAAAGAGACACTTGACTGGAACAGGGTTCGTACAGAAGGAATCCCCTGCGTCAGACGTATAACGGGAGGCGGCATTCTGGTGCATGGCAGCGATATCTCCTATTCACTGATCGTTCCGCATACTTACGTTCGGGACAAAGGTGTCAGAGAGGCATACCGGGAACTGTGCGCTTTTCTCATCCGACTCTATAAGCTCCTGGAGATCGATGCCGGTTTTGCTCTTGACAGGCATCTTCCCGAAACACAAAGTACCGTCTGTCTCGCGGGAACAGAAGCCTACGACATCGTGACAGACGGCAGAAAGATCGGCGGGAACGCCCAGCGCCATACCCACCATGCCATGCTGCAGCACGGAACGATACCGCTGGAGATCAACCGGGAACGTTTTGAAACGCTTTTCCTGAAAGAGTCGGGCCTTTCACAGGCAGCGACACTGAGAGAGACCGACAGAGGCATGACTGAAGAGGTATTAAAGGAAAAGATCATCAAGGCTTTCAGCGACACATTTGATGCCACACTCCAAAAAGAACCTTTAAACGAGGCAGAGCAGGTGCTTGCACAAACACTTTTTGACAAAAAATACAGCCAGGAGGCATGGAATGTCCACGCAAAAAGCAGCCTATAGCAAACCCGAATGGCTCAGAAAGAAGATCACACTCAGCAGTCTGCGTGAAGTCGAAGCCATCATTGCCAAAGGTAAGCTCCATACCGTCTGTCAGGAAGCCATGTGTCCCAACATCGGTGAATGCTTTTCCCGTAAACAGGCAACGTTTCTGATACTGGGCAAAGAGTGTACCCGCCACTGCACGTTCTGCAACGTCTCCAAAGAAATGCCGCTTCCGCCCGATCCGGATGAACCGTTACATGTGGCAGAATCCGTGGAAGCGATGGGTTTGAGACATGTGGTCATCACCAGTCCGACACGTGACGACCTTTCCGACGGCGGTGCGGAACATTTTGCCAAAGTGGTCCGGGCTATCAAAACGTACGACGAGACGATCATTGTGGAACTTCTCATCCCCGACCTTCAGGAGAATGAAGCCGCACTGCAGATCATCGCCCAAAGCGGTGCCCAGATCATCGGGCACAATCTCGAGACGGTACCACGCCTCTACCACATACGCAAAGGGGCGAAATATGAACGCTCCCTGCGTGTACTCAAAAAACTTGCCCAGTTGAATCCCGACATCAGGACCAAAAGCGGTATCATGCTTGGGCTCGGAGAGAAAGAAGAAGAGGTCAATGCATTGCTGCAGGACCTTCTGGATCATAACTGCAGACTGCTAAGCATAGGACAGTACCTTTCACCTTCAAATGAGCATACAAAGGTCGTCGAGTTCGTACCACCGGAACGTTTTGACCATTTCCATGATGTCGGTATGGCCATGGGCTTTGACTTCATCAAAAGTTCACCCTATACCCGAAGCAGCTATATGGCGGATGAATACCTGAAATCTTAAATCATTTTCCTATAAATTCATCCAGCGCTTTTTCCACAGGGATCATATACATCAGTGCCGGCCCGCCGTGCATAAGTACTGCCTGCATTGCCGCATCGATGACCTCTTCCCTGCTCGCACCGTTGGTCAGTGCCCCTTTGACATGCAGGGCAATACACCATTCGCACTGCGCCGCTATAGAAAGGGCGACATTAATAAGGTCTTTGTCTTTTGAGCCCAAAGCACCGGGTTTTTCAACACTCATCATAAACTGGTTGAATGCTGCTGTCTGTTTGGGAGATTCTTTCTGCAGACGTTCGACCAGTGCTTTTATCTCATTGAGTTTTTCAGTATAGGTACCCATTTCATTCTCCTTCATTCTTTTTCATCATTATATAGGCCAAGCGTAAACAAAAAGTGTACCCACTTGTCTCACATAAAAAGTGAAGACGATCTATGATTCAAACCCGATTATAAAACAGGCACCTTTATTTCTGTTCTCAACATTGAGTTTCGCTCCATACTTCTCGGCGATCTGTGTACTCATGTAGAGCCCTATACCCGTACCTTTCCCCTCTTCCTTCGTCGTGACATTGGCTTTGAAGATATCGGGGAGTACCTCTTCAGGAATACCGCCGGCATTGTCTTCTATCTCTATTCTCCTGCCCTGTTCATCATCGATCAGCCGGATGGTAATATTTCTTTTTTCTTCAATGTTGTTGTCGTTGAAAGCATCTTTTGCATTGTTGATGATGTTGAGGATCAGGTGTTTGAACTCGTTTTTTGAACCGTGCAGCTCTATTTCGCTCTCTTTTTCCACATCTATCGTAATGCGGTTCTTCATAAACTCGTCTTTGGTCAGGAACATCACGGAATCTATGATCTCCGATACCCTGAAATCCTCATTTTCCTTGTTGGGACGGAAGAATGACCTGAACTCATCGAGCGTATCGACCATATGGTCTATCTGTATCTGGATATTCTGACTGAATTCATCCACATACCTCTGGTCGACCGTGCCTTCCTCAAAATCACTCTTGATGATCTCGCTGTACATGCTCAGCGCATTGAGCGGCTGTTTCCACTGGTGCGCCACGGCATCCATCATTTCCCCCATGGCCGCCATTTTGGACTGTTGTATCAGAAGTTTTTCATTGGTCAGGCGTTTCTGAATTTCATCTCTTTCCCTGCGCTGGGCATCTTCCAGCGCCAGTGTTCTGTAATTGAGATTGTAGACAAGCTGTCCGATCTCACCCTTGTCATCACATTTCAGAAAACGGTAATGGCCGTCTTCGAGCATACTGTTCTCCAACTGTCTGTTTACACTCTGCAAAGGATCGACAAAATATTTTTTCAACAGTAGATATCCTAAAAATGTAGCCAATAGTGTACTCAGGAATGTGATCCAGATAAGCACACTATAATCTTTATTGAAATCTTCAAGCACTACATCTTCCGACATACCTACGACCAGACTCATACCGGTATCGGGAAAATAGAAGATCGTTATTACACTGGCTGCATTGAGCAAAGCATCATTTTTAAGGAAATAGGTTTTCGTTTCCATACTTTTGGATCGTTCCTGCATGATTCCCAAGATCATTTCGGCATCATTCCGACTGATCTCCGAACAACATTGGGAAATTTCGGTTGCCTTATCTCCATACTGTCGAGCAATTTTTTCTTTTCTTTTCTGAAGATTTTTTTGGATCACATCCAAAATGGGAAGCAGTTTCGGATCTTTCCCTGTATAGATATTCTTTTCATGAATTCTTTCTTTCACTTTTGGAGATTTGGCAACGAAGGTACCTTTTCTGTCAAGTAACATACTATAACTGTTGTTTATTTCCTTCAAATTTTCCATGTAA
Source organism: Sulfurovum sp. NBC37-1 (assembly GCF_000010345.1). NCBI lineage: Bacteria > Pseudomonadati > Campylobacterota > Epsilonproteobacteria > Campylobacterales > Sulfurovaceae > Sulfurovum > Sulfurovum sp. NBC37-1. Next base: position 982,658 of record NC_009663.1, on the reverse strand, counting down.
TGACCTATTCCCATGTCAATACTGGCCACTCCAACAAAGGTCTTGTCATGATAGATAGGTGAAACCACGGTGATCATCCGAACATGTGTTATGGGATCAGTGTAAACCTTTGTCCAGAATGTCTCACCCTCTTTCAGCTGTTTCCCTAAAACATAGAATTCCATCTGACGGTAATTTTGCGGATTTGAAGTCACATAGTCTTCAAGCAAACTGAGTTTTTTTGTCCTGTCCCGGTTAAAAAAGATAACTCCGTCCTTTTTTGACGGATCGAGCATATAAGGCTCAAACCATACACCGCCACTCTGAACATGCTTATCTCCCATGGCATTCATCAGAAGAGCAGGTATCAGTGTATTACTGGTTTTTTTATTTCTATATTTTTCTGCTGTGACAGAAGCGAGTATGAGAACATCCTCCTCCATCTTTATTTTGGTCCGGTTCATTTGGTCGACTATATGGATCGTACTCAACCTGGCTTTCTCAACAGCATTTTTCTCAAGAATACTCTCTTTAAAGAGTGAAAAACTTGCCATGATAAAAATAAGGAAAAAGAGACTGATGACGACAAAAAATCCGATCAGTTTGACCTTGATACTCTCATACCACTTCATATTTCCCTGTCCCTTTTCTCTTAATGATATATGGGCACCTCTAATAACCCTAGATGCTCATATTATAACAAAAAATGATTTATTGGCAATGATGCCTTTTGACATGATCAAGAGCCCCTTCTCTGTCTGAGATCACTCCATCAAGTTGCAATCCATACACCTCATCCAGAATAGTTCCAAATCTTGGCGAAGGCTGCATTCCAAGAGCTATGAGATCCCTCCCCTGCAAAATAGGTTCGATCGGCCTGTTTTTCACCTTCAGCTCTTCTGCTTTCCCAAGTAGCCACTCTCCTGCTTCATACACACCTTTTTTAGCTTCGGGTGTTGTACGGCCCAGAAAATCCGCTTTGGCCACCAGCACCAGATCTTCAATGTTCACTTTGGTTGCCAATCTACGTATGGCAGATGCTTTGGCTCCCTGTTTATAGAACTGTGATGGTTTGAGATGATGCTCCACCAGAGGTAGGATACTCTCGATGAAATCATGCTCCTCTGTCAGGCGATACATAAATGACCTTGTGGGTTCAATACCTGCCTTTTCATGTCCGATCGCCTTGATACACCCCTCTTCTACCGTTGTAGTCATCGGTTTTCCAAAGTCATGACACAATTCAGCGAACAAAAGCTTCAATGCTCTTTTTTCATTCCGGTGTTTATCTGTGGTGCTGTCAGGGGACAGCACCCTACACGACCTACTTTCTACTTTCTCTTCCTTGTTGAGTATCGATGCCATAGCATCGATACTCAGCATCGTGTGCGTCCATACATCCCCCTCAGGATGGTATTTGGTATCCTGCGGTACATCTATGAGTGCATGCAGTTCTAGAAAGCAGTGTTCGGTGATACCCCACTCCCGCATCAGCCCAAACCCCATGGAGGGCTTGGGCGCCTTGAGAAGCAGTTTTTTCCACTCTTCGTAAATGCGCTCTTTGGGCAGTTCTTCAAGTACTCCTGATGCAACCATTTGTTTACAAAGTACTGCTGTATTCTCTGCCACATCAAAACCAAAACGTGCAGCGAACTGTATGGCGCGGTAGACACGAAGCGGGTCTTCAATGAAAGTACTGTCATCGATATGGCGCAGTATTTTGTACCGAATATCATTCAGGCCGCCAAAAGGATCAAGAATTTCATATGTTTTAATATTATACCCGATGGCATTGATCGTAAAATCCCTGCGGTGTGCTGCTTCTTTGAAATCAAGCATCCCATCTATTTCTACTTCAAAGCCTGTATGTCCCCTGCCTGTCTTTCTCTCGGTACGCGGAAAAGAAAAATCATACTCGACATCACCGATCCTCAGTTTGACGATGCCAAAATGCTTTCCTACCTGAGAAACACTGCCAAATTTAGACAGGACCGATTCGAGTTCATCTAATGTCGTAAGTCCATACACTTCGATGTCATAATCCTTGACATCCTGCCCCATGACCATATCGCGTACCGCACCGCCCACAAGCAGTACAGCAGCACCTTTGGTTTCCAAACGATCTGCAATAGTATAGAGTACTTCAGGTAGATATATGGCACCCGGCATCTACATTATCTCCGATAGTATGAAACGATACTCGCTTTCGAGATCGTATGCGCGTTTATCTGATACCCGACAACCGGCGGTTTCGTACTTGCCTTTACCGGCAGTTTATTCACATCCAAAGCATACACGGTAAAGATATATCGGTGTTTATCACCCTTTGGAGGACATGCACCGCCAAATCCCGTACTTCCAAAATCGTTCAGAGTTTCAATCGTCCCTTTTGGCATTGACTTTCCGGAAGCTCCCGCAGGAATGGACGTAACATTCGCCGGAATGTTCACCGCTATCCAGTGCCACCATCCGCTGCCTGTAGGGGCATCAGGATCATACACTGTAATCGCAAAACTCTTGGTACCCTTCGGCACACCATTCCAACTCAGTTCAGGCGATACATTTTGCCCGTTACAGCCAAAACCATTGAACTCCTGCACTTTGGTGAGCTGACCTCCGACATCACTGCTCGTAAGCGTAAAATTACCGGCCACTGCCAATACACCTGCGACTATAAAAGAGATAAAAATTCGTTTCATAATCCATCCTTTTTTTAACGATTATAGCATACCTACACAAGCGCAAAGTAAAAATATTTTAGATTTTAGCGTAGTTATCTCTGTTCAATGATCTTCCCGTCTTGTATCTTTATGATTCTACTGGCGATCTCAGTGGCTTCTTCTCTGTTGTGCGTTACATACACCAGAGTAAACCCCAATTTTTCCTGCAAATCAATGATCTCCTTTCGCAAACGTCTGTTGAGATCTTCATCGAGGCTCGAAAGCGGTTCATCCATCAGCACAACCTTTGGGGAGAGGACAAGCGCGCGTGCCAGAGCGACCCTTTGTTGTTCTCCTCCCGAGAGGGCTTCTGTCTTTTTATTTTCATAGCCGGGAAGTCCAACAAGTGCCAGAAAAGCTTTGACCTTTTCCCCTCTTTCTTTTATGGGCACCTTATGCATTTTCAAGCCGAATGCTATATTTTCTCCAACACTCATATGGGGCCACAGTGCCAAGTCCTGAAAAACCATGGAGATACCTCGCTGATGAGGCGGTACGATGACGCTTCCCTCTTTACTGACGATCTTCAAATCAATTACAATTTCTCCTGAATCAGGCGCAATAAATCCTGCTATGAGTTTCAACAGAGTAGATTTCCCTGAACCGGAACTGCCCAACAGGACAAGCCGTTCTTTCGGTCTGACAAGAAGGTCTAAATCGTTTAGAACGTTTTTGTCTTCATACATAAATAAGAGGTTTTTTATTTTTATCATGCAGTTCTTCTCCGGCTCAAAATGGAAAACGGTACCACGATGGAAAGCACTATAATGGCACTAAGAGAAGCAATCGTTTCCGGTTTACCATTCGCCATCTGTGTCACAATGTAAACCGGCAGTGTCTCATAGCCCGGAGGGTACACCAGCATAGTGATCGTACTTTCCCGAAAACAGAAAATGAAACTTACCGCAAAAACAGCAATGAGCGTTTTTTTTGACTGCGGCAGGAGGATGTAGCGTAACACGGCAAACCAGTTCGCCCCGGAGATCTGCGCCGCTTCCATCATGGAAGGCGGTATCTGCAGTAGTTTGCGTTCACTCATTTTCGCCGCCACGGCCAGATATTTTCCGACGTAGCCGAATATGACGATCAGCGCAGAAGCGTAAATGACATCGAGCATCGGCCTGTTCCAGAGCAGTATCAACCCAATGGCCAGCACGGTTGCCGGAAGCGTCAGTAAAAAAACGATACTTGCATCGTAAAACCGCCAGTACGGCACTACTCTGTAAGCAATGATGTAAGCCGAGAGAAACCCGAACAGTGTCAACAAAGCCGCTCCGGTGAAGCTGTACAGAAAACTGTGCAGAAGCGGCATCCATGCCTTGGCAAAAGCAGCAAGAAGTACTTCAAAGTCTGTGATACGCAAAAACAGTGAAAGCAGTGGCAGTACAACGATCAGCAAAATGACAAGTCCCACAAAAATACTGAATCCTATCTGATATTTTTTCGGAAGTGATATGATGTTGATCCGTTCAAGCTCTTTGAGTTTGAACAGTTTTTTGTCCAGATAAACCCTTTCGACCAGTAGAACACCTGCAGCAACAACGATCATCGGCAGTGCCATCATCAGTGCCGCCTTGAAGTCGTAGAATGCACTGAAACGTACAAAACTCTCCAAAGGGAACACACTGTAACGCAGTACATTTGCCACACTGTATTCACCAAAGGTCAAGATAAATACCAGCAGAAAAGAGAGCACCAGTGCCGGTATGATCAACGGCAGGGAGATATATCTCAGCGCACCGATGTCCCCTGTATAGAGCCTTGCCGCGTCTTCAAGGTCGGGTGCGACCTGTTTCAGAAAAACCATGGTCAACACTGTCGGGATAGGCAGATAAACTGAAAAAAGCACCCAAGCCGTTCCCCCGAAACCAAAAAGGACGCTACTGAATGTGCTGTTGACGCCGATGACATCTATCCACCCCAGCGCTATGATATAAGGCGGGATCAACAGGGGAACGATTAAAAGAGACAAAAAGAATCGGGAAGTGGCAAGATCGGTCTTGGCAAAGAGTACCCCCAGAAGCATGCCTGAAAATGTCGTGATCAAGGCGACGACAAAGCTCAGGAGTAGACTGTTGACAAAACTTCCGTACACCTCTTTCTGGGAAAAGAGCGATCGAAGCGTTTGCAGGTCCATACCGCTGAAGGCATTCCATACCATCACGATGATCGGCAGTAAACCGATCAGCACAAACAGCAGGATCACACCCCACGCGAATGTCTGCCGTTGCATGACTATTTGGCCAGCCAGGCTTTGAGATAAGGCTGTATCCTTACCATTTCATCTGCCACTTTGGCATAATCGACCTTCATCACTTTCAGTTCCGAGATCGGCTTGAGCGATGCAGGCATCTTGACACCCTTGTGAAGCGGTATCTGCGCACAGTCCGCAAAGGCCAGCATCTCTTCCGTTTCAAGGCTGAGCAGAAAATCGATCAGTTTTTTGGCAGCTTCAGGATGTTTCGTGTGGGCAATGAGCATCGCTGTATTGGGGACAACGAACAAACCCATTTCCCCCTCTCTCTGATCGGGGTAAACAATGCGAATCGGATCATGCTGTTTGAGTCGGCTTACGGCATCGTCACTGTCCACCAGAGAAAAATCGTATTTCCCGGATGCAACCAGGTCCGCACTTTCACCGTTGCTTGTTGCAATGGCCACCCCGTTCGCCTTCATCTGTTCCAAAAATGCTTTCGTCTTTGCATCACCCAAAATCGTAAAAAGCGCCGCCACATGCGAAGTGGTTGTACCAAAGAGAGGATTGGCTATGACGTCTTTCCCCTTGAACTCAGGTTTGGCATAGTCGAAGACCGAAGTGGGAACATCCGTTGCATTTTTATTGACGATGAAAAGCCGTACCCTTGCCGAAAAGCCTGCCCAGTAGTGTTCTTTTTGTTTGAACTCTTCCGGTATGCCCTTGGCATTGGGACTCTCGTATGCTGAGAGTATCCCCTTTTTGCGAAGCACTTCCGCCCTGATGGGTTCATTCGCCCAGTAGACATCCGCCTGCGGATTGTTCTTCTCCGCGATCAACCGGTTCATCACCCCCGTACTTTTGGACTCTTCACTGTCATACACGGCATTGACCTTGATGCCTGTTTTCTTTTCAAATGCCTCCAGTACCGGTTCGGAGAATACCTGGTCTTCGGAGACATATACTGTGACACTCTGCGTATCGTTTTGTTTGGAACAGGATGTGAATATGAGAGATACAAACAAAAGAAGTATAAATTTCATCAATTGTTATCCTTTACAGTAAAGTCATCAAAGGAAGTAGCGGCATCCGCTTTGGTCCACACACCGACACCACCGCTTTTTTTGATAATATCATTGTCGCAATTCAATAACTTTTTACCGTCTAAAAAGCCTTCAAAATGACTGCCTTTCTGCACGATCTTCATAAGGTGCCACCTCTTCTTAAGATGCACATCAGCAGAACACAATTCCTTTCGATCACCGTTAATCACAGAGTAAAATCTGAAATTGTCTTCAAGTGGATTGAACCTTGCGACATAGTATGTATCTTTGTCCTGCACCCTCCACATAATACCGCCGCCCTGGTCTATATTCCCGCTGTTTGCTTTGAACCATACGGAGATCTCGCCATCCCTGAATGACACAGCATCGGTGTAACAAAGGTTAAAATAGCGAAAAGAGCCCCCTTCGAACGAAGAGAGAGATAAAATGTGTTTCCCGCGCGACGTGTCATTCGATCTTGTCACTTCCCAGACAGCTGCGGGATGCTCGGCATTGGTCTCTGCGCGTTTCCATGCTTGAGGAAGCTGCCCTACACTGACATTCTCAAAGTTCTCTTCAGATGTAGCACTGTACGAGAAGCTTGAGATACCGACAAGAAGCGAAAAGAGAAAGAAAAAACGTTTGATCTGCTGATGCATATTAACACTCCTGAATTTTGAATGGTTCAATTATAGCACGTTTCCTTTCCATCATAAAAAAAGTGGAATATTATTCCTGGCTACAGTATAGACCTAACAAAGCAGAGAGAAGTGGTCATTGCCGCCATACTAAAAAAGAGAGGTACCCGCATCGACCATCTTCTCGAGGTCTTCGTTACTAAGAATTTTCGGGGGAATTTACGCTCCGATGGAGCGCATAGATACATATATATGTTTAGAAGCTGATATAGGTTTCCTTCCATTTTAATGGAAGGTTTTTTACCACAAAGCGACTTTTACGCTTATTCCAACTATATCGATATGCTCCCATCATAGGAGCATCTCTGAATGTCTAACAACGGTTACTCTCCAATGTTGAGTGCCGCACTATTCTTCACGATTGCATCTTACTCGGTAGCATTAGCATCATTGGTAACCACCACATCGATTGAACCCTTTATCTCAGTGAGCTGTGCGGTAATGACCGCATTACCTACTGAGATTGCTTTCAAGTCACCAGTGTATGTACTGACACGTGCCACATCTCTATCACTACTGAACCAGGCAACATTATTATTGATGTCTTCCCACTTCACAGTGCCATCGCTGTAATTGAATTTACCGCAAGCCTGTAGCCACTTACCATGCTCTTCTACGGCTACAGTAAGTTTCTTCCCATAATCAGCATCGTTCGGAGTACATCCCCAACCCTGATCTTTCGTATTTACGATACCGATTTCTTCAAGCGTTTTCGTCGTAGTATCTTCTTTGACGTTTACATAGAACGAAGCAGTATAGTCTCTGTCGCGACTATAAGTCACTTTTATTTCAATACCGTTACCGACTCCTCGGCCAAAGACGAAAGATCCTTTTAATGTATTGACATACGCTCTCACTTGATCCGCGGACCACCAGTTAATGCCTCTTTCCGTATTGATGTACTCTTTGCTTCCATCACTGTACACGAGCCATGCCGTTGGGTAGTAGGCACCCTCACTCACCGGATCATAATTTACATCATCAACAATCGGTATATCGACAGTCTTACCAGTAATGACCGGACAGTTTCCGTCTCCACAGTAGCTCTCCTGAATTTCAATATGGTCGGGCGTCTTTCCTTCGAAGATAAAAGATTTACTTCCACGCACTCCACTGCTATGCTCTGCCGTGACCGTACCATTCGCCGCCGCAATCACTTCAAGTGTAACAAGCTTCGGATTGTCTTTATCAACTCTCACAAACGTGTCGGAATTGTCTGTTGTCCATTTAACGGTATCGGAAACATTCTGATTGCTTCCATCATTGAACGTCGCCCATGCCTCGAGTCGGATGGAGTGCCCCACTTCCGTCTTTGCAGGTTCTGGATCACTGAAGACAACAACTTCGGTGACGGTTTTTTCAACAACTGTCCCCCTAATAGTGTCGCTCACATTGCCATGGGTACCTTTGTAGGCCGCTGTCACGAAGGCATCGCCCGCTTTCAGTGCCGTCACGAGACCATTCTGGTCAACACTCACAGTTCCTACAGGACTGGCCGTCCATGTAACGTACTGCGTCACATCTCTGCCAGTCACCCCGTTATCAAAGTCCGCAAGCGCCTTGAACTTCAGGGTTTCGCCTACAACAAACTCACCATTTGTAGAAATGGAACCGTCATCCTCGACGATCTTCAGCGATGTCACCTGGGTGGGATTTTTCACATGGATCGTCAAACTACTCTCAACTAATTCGTATGCCGCCTTGATGACCGCATCTCCTTCTCTACCTTTATTGTTGGCTGTGACGATTCCTTTGTCATCTACCGTCGCCACATCCAAATTCTCGCTCCTCCATGAAACATCCTGTGTGATATCCCGAACGATACCGTCACTGAAGCTTCCCATAGCAGTCAACTGTGTCTGCTCTCCAGTAAAGAGGGTATCGTCCTCTCCCTGAATCTCAATACCTTGTAATGTGACAGGCACCGCTTTCACGCTCACAGCGTTACTTTCTACACCGTCAAGCTTTGCTTTTATCTCACTGCTGCCTGCGGCAACTGCTCTAACTGATCCATTCTTTTGTACATCGACTACTTTATCGTCGTACGCGAAGTAAGACACACGGTTCGTAACATCAGCATTTTCACCATCACTGTAGGTTGCAATGGCTTCCAATGTGCCGGTCGTACCTACCGGTACCGTGGCAGAGGTCTGGCCATTGGCAAAAGTCAACTGTATGCTCGTTATGTTAGCCGCTTTGACAGTAACTCCTCGGCTTTCACTTATACTATCGAGCGTTGCGGTGATGTTCGCCGTTCCTTCTGCATTGGCGGTGACGAGTCCTTTTGCATCGATACTTGCCACTTTTGGATCGCTACTATTCCAATTGACAGACAAAGTAATATCTTCTACGCTATTATCGCTGTAGTGTCCTGTTGCAGTAAACTGGATCTGATCGCCTACTGGCATTGTGTGGTCTAATGGTGAAAGAGTGATACTCTCCAATGTCACCGTCTCGGGCTTAACCGTCACGCTGACCATGTTACTCGCTGTTTCCTCGAAGTTCGCGGTGATTGTCGCCTCTCCCGATGCGATAGCGCTGACGAAGCCATCTTTATGCACATCGACCACTTTCGAATCGCTGACGCTGAACACAATACTATTTTCGATCTCAGAAGAAGTCAGCTCCCAAGTCGAGCCGTCACTGTAAACCACTTTTACTTTTAGCTCTCCATAGGCATCGACAGGCACTTCTACAGCAGTTTGTCCATTCTTGAACGTAAGCTGCACGTCTGTTACTGTTGCATTAGGCACTGTAACGGTAACAGTTGTTGTATCTGTAATTCCAGGTCCAGCTATTGCAGTAATTGTTGCTTGACCCGCACCGACAGCTCTGGCAGTATTACCATCCAATTTCACAATATTTTCGTCACTACTGCTAAAACTGACATTTCCAGTAATATCTTTCACATTACCGTCACTATAGGTGCCTTTCACGGTAAACGCCTGAGTCTCGCCGACTTTCAACATCGCTTGAGACGGAGTGATCTCGATGCTTTTCAGGGTTGGTGGGATTGGCGTATGATCATCGCCTCCACCTCCGCCGCCGCCACATCCGGTCATAACTACAGTTATAATACTAATAAGCATTATATACAAAAAATTTCTCTTTAAAAAACTCATCATTTCTCCTCATATTAAATATTTGAGTTCTACTTACTTTGCAAGCTAAGCAGAAAACGTATTATAATTATCTTTCATTTTATATTTTTTGTCTATTCAAAAAGCGAAAAAAAGAAAAATGTTTATCTTTATTATTATGAAGTTTAATCTGTCTATGTTAGAATTCATGTATGACAACCAAAAAACACCCATCACTCAGTGTCGATGACAATGATTTCTTTAAGTTCACTTTTACTAATTTTAGAGAAATGGAAGAGTTCGGAAAGAACTGGTCCTTTTATTGCCGATACCGTTTTGGTGTGAAGCCCTTTAAAGGTACGTACAACATCTGCCAGAATGAAGACTTCCAGATAGCCAGTGCTGTCTACCATGACGGGATGATGTACAACGGGTATGCACCCACGGGAGCGATAACACTGACACTCATCATCGACAAAGAGGGTTCTTTGACCGCGAACGGGAAGATCCTCAATGCCGGCGAGATTCTGGTACTCGATGACAGTGATGCATTTGAAATAGCCTTTTCCCACCCCATACGCAAAGGCGTAATATCGCTGAGCAAAGATTTCGTTGATATGCATTTCCCATATCTGCACCAAATGCTTGGCAGGGTATATGCTGACAGGGACGATGTACTGAAAGATTTGATACTCTCTTTGGAAGAAAACACGGAGTTCAAAAGCAGTGAGATACGCACAAAACTCATAGAAGTCCTGAAATTTTTGTCTCTTGATACCCAGGAAAAGATCACAAAAAAACTGTCGAAAAAAGAAGCCTTGATCTTCGATGTACGTGACTACATTATTAAACTGTCAGAAGACAACATACCCATTGAAGATCTGGCTAAAAAATTTGGAATGAGCGAAAGAACCTTGCAGACGGGCTTCAAAAAAATCTTCGGATACACCCCGAAAAAGTTCACCAAACTGCTGAAACTGAACCTGGCACACCGTGATATAGTAAAAAACGACGGTTCCAAGACCATCAGTGAAATCGCCATGAAATACGGCTTTGGTAATTTTGGCCTTTTTGCTCAGGAATTCAAACGGATTTACGGTGTACTGCCAAGTGAATCCACCCCCCCCCAGATCTTAACTTCTAACACTACTACAGCACCGAAGGAAGTTCCTTCACATCTACTAAAATAAAGTCTGCTTTGATACCTTTTTCCAGATCGTCCGGCTGAAATTTTCCCGTTTTGACCAATGCGGCTTTCATTCCGGCATCCTGGGCACCTTTGACGTCTGACTCTATGTCGTCGCCTATCATCAGTACTTCGTCGGGTCTGAGTCCCATCGAAGCGGCCGCCAGATGGGAAAAGTCACTGCTTGGCTTTCCTATGAGTATTGCCTCCGTACCCGCAGCGAACTCCAGCGCAGCGATGAACCCTCCCGCATCCATGGAGAGTTTGCCGTCACTGTCCTTGAAGTAACGGTTTTTAGCTGCAGCAATCAATTCGGCACCTTCCTGTAAAGCCCTGAAGGCACCGTTGAGTCTCTCAAACGTGAAATTCAAATAGGCATCCCCCCACTACCACAAAGTCAGGGGTGTCTGACCGTAGCGCTTCAAAGTATGCTTCCGCTTCATCGGTCAGTACGGTATAGACGGTACCGTTCTGCTCAGTAACATAATCTTTGGTAGCATTGAGAGCAGTAAAAAGCATTTGGGGGTCGATGTCAAAGCCCATCTTTTGCAGTTTGTTGTAAATCGTTTCAGGAGTTCTGCGTGTAGTGTTGGTCAGAAAACGCATCGGGTAGTCCCATTGCAATGAAGCGATAGTTTCAGCTGCACCTTCGATGGCATATTCTCCGGTGTAGAGAACACCTCCGATGTCAAACAGTAAGCCTTTGATTTTACTCATAAGAACTCCTTATTTGAATTGAATCTGTTATATTATAACATAAGAACCGATCAGACGATCACCTTCAGCATCTTCGCATACTCTTCGGGGATTTCAAAAGATTTGCCTTCGAGGTAAGAGGCAGCAACTGTATTGATCCAGGCTCTGGAAGTATGGATGCCGTAGATCTTCAGAAAATGTTTGCCGTTCTCCTTTGTCAACTCATAACGCTCGACATGAACGGCAAGTGGTTCCTTCTCCCCTTCAAGAAGTACTTCCATAGTTATACTTTTCTTTTCGGAATCCAAATTGAGTTTCAGCATCTTCCCGTACTCCTTTATGTAAGCGTTTATAGCGACCTTGGCACCTTTTGACAGTGCGGCATCTTTCACTTTTTTCAACATCTCTCAAAGCTCCGTTTCACAGGATAAGGTTGTTATAGAGCATTTCTATCTTCTCACTGCCGTACTTCTTCTCCAGCCGTTTGATGATGAAATGCCCCTCTGCCATATCCTGAAAGTGGTCGATAAACATCAGGTTGATCGCCGCACCGCCTGCCGCACCCACAAGCGGAATGGTTTGTGCCGCCAGTTTTTCGGAAACCACAATGCCAAAGCGCGAAGCGATGGTATTGATGAATTTGATGAGTATGGGCATCTGTCCTTTGGCAAGGGCATCCTGTATAGCTTTGCTGCTCATATGTGAAACGCTCTGCAGCGCCGCCCTCATTTCAAATGCCAGTGTGGCACGTGCTGCGAAATAGGCACTTTCACTGGCATCGTCATCACTGTTTCTGGTACTTCCCAGAGAAAAAACCTCAAGGCAGGCCAGTCTGGTTTCCATATCGTTCAGATTGTGCTGCTGCGACTGTGCCACATCGGCAATACTGCGCAGCATGATGGTAGTGGAGACTGGCAGTTCTATGGCCAGTGCCGACAGGCCGAAGAAACCACCCACCGCACCACTTCCACCAACCATCAGTTTGTGTTTTAAATTCTCGGGTAACGTACCCTGCTGCCCCTCGTTTAAACTCCCTATGGCTACGTCCAGAGCTTTTCCCAGGGCCTTGGATGTCGCCCTGTTGAGCGTTTCGGAGTCTATCTTATCTATGGCAAACTCTATCGGCTTGCCCAGATATCCCGCCACCTTCATGGCAAAACCGGGGTTTTCCAGGATCATCTTTGCTTTTTGAAGGTCCTGCAGATCCTGCTTGCTGAGTTCGTTGTCTGAAAAAGGTTCTACTGCATACATATCGGACTCCTCTGTTCTAATTCTAACAACTTCTTCTTAACCTCCAAGCCACCGGCATACCCGGTCAGGGTACCGTCAGAACCGATAATGCGGTGACAGGGTATCAAAATGGAGATGGCATTGGCGCCAACAGCTGACGCTACGGCACGCACCGCTTTTTCATTGCCGATACTTTTGGCAAGGTTAAGATAGGAGACAGTACTTCCGTAAGGTATTCGCAGTAAAGCTTCCCAGACAGATCTTTGAAAATCGGTACCCACCGTCAGTAGAGGAATATCAAAGACTTTTCGCTCTCCCTCAAAATACTCACCAAGCTGTTTAACCGCTATTTCAATGACATCACCCGACTCTTCGACGTAAACTGTGTTCAGCGCTCGTTTGAGCCGAGTATCCACCTGTTCTCTTTGTTTCCGGTATCGCCAATCAGCAAGACAGAGTTTGCCAGCATACTCTCCCACTATCAGTTCGCCAACTGGCGTTTTGACATACTGTATATTGATCATAGGTTCTACAGACATCTATCGCCTCTTTACGGCTTCGTGATCTTCAGCATCTCATTGGCACCTTTTTGAAACTCGTAGTCGGTTTTGACCACTTCTGCCTTGAAGCCTTCCTGCTCCAGCAACCTGATCATTCTGTCCACATAGGGCGAACGCTCGTTGGTCAGTGTCAATAATGGGAAAATGCGTACTTCATCGGCCACTCTTAGCATCTCATCGATCGCTGCTTTATGAAAGGCCTCATCGAGGTGATCGCTATAGAGAAAAAGAAAATGTGAACTGAGCGCCAGGTCAAAGCTGCCGTCTTCAAAAGGCAGGTTGGGGAGTTCCGCTTCGATGTATCTGCCCTCCTCTTTCCCATCCTCATAATCCATCAGGAATTCCATCATCGCTTCGATGCGAATGTGCTCCAGTGATTCCACATCGGGGATGTTCTTCCAGACGAAATTGTCCGCATTTGCTTTCACCTGCGCCATCACATCTTCGGCCACCTCATCTATGCGCTGCATGATCTCTTTTTTGCTGTAGGCATAGAGCGGATCAATGGAGACAACCGTACCGTCGTCATAGTCCACTTCGGTATTGAAACTCGAAGGGCCGTCACCGCATCCGAGTATCTTCATGTTCATAACATCATTTTGTGAAAGGTTGAACATCTCCATATATTCTTTTTTGCTGCGTCCCCAGGGGACGATGTTTTCCAACTTCATTCACTTTTCCTTTTCTCTAAACTGTTTCATCAACATGACCGTTTCACTGTCAATCTCCGTACCGCGTTCTTCAAGATGAGAAATGATCATTTCGAAACGCTCCTTCGGTAGGTGCTGCCCCAGTTTAAACTTTGCCCGCGTGCGTCGGGGTACAATCTTCAATACAACTGTAGCATCCAGAACTTTATCATACTCTGTATCTTCAAAAGGTTTGTATCCACCTTCAGGCTGAAATTTTTCCATAAGCTTTACAAAGATATTGCGTTTCTCATCTCTGTTTCCTATGATCTCAACCTGACCTTCAATGTGCACCGACTTGAAAAACTGTGTCGCCGGGCATGCAAGGCCTCCGGTAGAACTGAAAAAAGAGGGAATAAGCGAAGCGCTCTCGACGACGCTGAATGAGACCTCGGCATTACTTGTAAGCATTTCTATCTTTCTGCCTTTGCGCGAACCATGAAAGAAGAGCGCTTCATCTATCCGCACAAAATTGACAGGGACGGTATAGGGCTTCCCATCACCGCTAAGTCCAAGCACGCCATACTCCGCCCTGTCAAGCAGCGCATCGATAATGCTGCGCTCCGTGATCTCAAAAACCGGTTTCATCTTTTACTCCCTCCTTCAAATGGTACAGATATCCTACCACATAAATACTTCCAATGATCATACCCGGCAGCAGGGTCAAAAAGATGTGTTCTGTGCCCACCGTATAATGCACGGCCGCCTGTGTGCCTACGATGAACGCGAACCAGGCCAGCACATACCCGGTCAGTTGTATGAAATTTCCTGCAATACGGTGAATGATCTCCAGGTACATCGCCAGAATGACGGTAATGGCAAAGCTCATACTCCCCTGGGTAAACGCAGACGTTACAGCACCCGTATCATTGGCACCATACGCCCACGTCCCGTAAATGAAAAAAGCAGCGGCCGCGTTCTTCAATATCTTCTTGTAAGGCAGTGATGCAATCATCCTACACCTCCACCTTGTAATCTAGTACGATCTCATCACCGCCCATCCCACGGAAGCCGAAATGATACGCCGGGGCTTCCTGTATAAAGATCTCCAGATCATTTCCGGCAATACCCAGTTCCTCTTCAATATGCTTGAACAATAGCGCGATGAGTTTCTTCTTCGCCTCTTTACTTCGCCCCTCCATCATCGTGATCTCTATGATGGTATAGGCACTGCTTCTGTCCTCGGAGAAGAGCATATCTTCCGCTTTCATCGGGAAGAAACGGTGAAACCGCTTATTTTTGGGAAACTGCAACGCTTCCACCACACAGCGGTGTATCACCTCGGACAACCGCACTTTCTGAGGGTTCAGATGAGAATCCAACCCGTATATTTTAACCTGTGACATTGTTAAAACCTCAATTAATATTATTAAATATATAAACAGAAAGGTCTTGCTTCCTGCTTTGAACCCGGATTTTGCAATAGAATCACAAAATATTTTGCTGATGCTTGTCTTATGGGTGTTTACAAAGAATTTGAAGTTAACCCGTAGGTTAAGCGATGATTCTTTGTGAATGTCCATGAGGCAATGATCTGTGAGAGATTACTGATCTCTATTGCAAAATCCGGGTTGAAAGGTATGTGGACATACCTGCATTAAATCTGTGTATCGTTGATAGGTAAGATATCAGCTGAAGGGAATGATAATGGCTTAGCGCCATCTTCTTTGGAGCAGTCTTATAGTAGTGTAGTGTGACATTTTTGATAATTTCATTTCTGCTCCTTTGTAGTGTTGGTGAAAGTGTAAAGCAATTTTCCTTAATCAGCGCTTGGTGACAAACCAGTCAAAAGTACCCCTGAAACACTCCGTATCTTCTGCATCTGTCAATACAACACTAACGGTAATGCTGCCCCTCCCCTTTGCCTTGAACTGCCTCTCTAAACGTTCTTTGTCCGCATCATCCGCATATGAGGATGCACATACTTCAGTGTTGACAGGTTTGACATATCTGACAGAAGCACTGCGAAGCAGAGGAATGACTATACCGGAGAGTTCCGGAAAAAGATCCTGCAAACCAAGGCCGCTCTGGCTCTCTGCCAACGTATAAAGCGCACCTGCGTGGATCGTACCGATGTGATTATGCAGCGCTGAAGCGTTCTCCATGCAAAGCCGACCGCCCTTCTCTTCCACCTTAAGATGCTTGACAAAAGGTATTTCCGTGATATTCAACACTACTCCTTTACCGCATATGCTGTCAATATACGACCATTTCTAAATATCGTTCCGGCATGTTCAATGGCATCAAAAACATCTTTTTGACTCCAACCCATAGCGTAGAGGGCATCAAGGTCATTTTGCATACACGCCCTGCTCTCATAGATCGCCCTGATGGCATACTTACCCAGGGCCTTATGTCTCTCATCCAGAGGTATGTTCGCCATATCTGTTACAACACCATCGAGCACAGCCTGTGCATAGCCACGGGAGAGGAGCAGTTTAGTGTTATACATTTTACAATAATCGTACCCCTCACTAAATGCGATATGCAGACGAATGAAACCAAACAGGTCAAATTCTATGTTGGGATGTTTTACGATGCGAAGCACTGCTTTAAAAAAATCTTCCAGATACGTTGCATCTATATTGCCGAGAAATTCCATCTGCGGCGGGATATTTCCATAAACTGCCTTGACTTTCTTATAGAGATTATCAAGGCGCTCTTTTTGTGCGAGATTGGGTTTTACCATGAACATAACGATCCTTTTTTCAATATTAGACTAAATGGTCTAATTATAGTGTAGAGAAAATGTGCTTAAATTAGACTGATTGGTCTATTTTAGTACTGTTTCAGTGTTTCAAGGATGAATTTGCTGTGTTGAATGAACTTTCTGGGGCTTGAGAGTGTCGGACTGAGTGAGAGTACGCCCCAGGTGCTGTTAAGCAAATAAGCAGCGAAAGCTTCAGGGTCAAGGGTATCGCTAAACTCACCGCTTTCTATACCGCTGAGTAACAGTGCCGCAGCCTTCTTTTGCATCTGTGTCACTTTGGCGCTCAACATTGCATCAAACTCACTGTCAACCGGTGAAAGTTCAACCATCAGTCGGTACAACGGACATCCGTAAGTAACAAGCGGTCTGTTCCTGCTCATTGCAGCAAAGGTCTTTCTCAGGGCATCTGTTACACTCACCTCCTCTTCTTTCTCAAAATTGAAGAAGAGGTCCATTTTGGGAAAGAGCCGCTCCTCTACCATCGTGAGTACCAATGCTTTTTTACCCTTGAAATAGTGATACATCGACCCTTTGGGAATGCCCGCTTTTTTGAGGATGGTATCGACCGATGTAGCGGAATAACCGTGGATATAAACTTCATCGAAAGTGATGTCGAGAAGTTTTTCGCGTGTGGGTTGTTTGTTCATACTATCCTCTGTTATTCTTAAAAAATAATCAGCTTTTTTTAGAGATTAGTACATATGTGATTAAAACCTGCTTTTATACACCAAATTCAACAATGCCGGTAAAAGCAGCAGATCAAGTACAAGTGCAATGTTGAGTGCAATAACCGTTACAATGGCAAAATTTACGTTTGGGATGAAACGACTCACCCCAAACACTGCGAAGGTCAGTGAGAGGATCAGTGTTGTCAATATCATCGCATTTCCGCTATGGCTCATGACATAGTCTATACTCTCTTCAAAAGATTTCTCTTTGATCGCATCGAAGAATTTGCTGAAAAAATGTATTGTATCGTCTACGGCGATCCCCAGAATGACCGCAGCAGAGATGGCAACGCCTATGTCAATATGAATTCCCAGGTATCCCATGACCCCGGCAACCAGTATCAATGGAGCTACATTGGGGAGAATGAACAATAGAAGCATTTTCAGATTTCTGAAGATAAGGAACATCGCTACCATCACAACGAGCAGAGTGGAGACGATGGATATAACCAGTGTATCGGTCACACTGTTTTGCATATAGGCAAAAATAGCCGCCTGTCCCTGTACATCTGCGCTATAGGAAGTATGGGTGCGCCACCATTTTTTGATCCATGCTATCATTTCCAGATCTTTGGACGTATCCTGCACATTCAGGTTCAGTGTCAGTCTGAGGTAGCGTTCGTTGGTATCAACCTGATCGTTTATCTCCATTCCCTGAGGCAAACTCATGGAATACAGCAGCAAATATTGTGCTACAAGATTTTTATCATCAGGCACCGTCATGCCGGTATTCGGGTTCAACGTCTTTTGCATCCTGACGATGATATCTTTGAGCGAAATACTGAAACGCACTACCGGGAACTGCTGTTTCAGAGCTTTTTCAAAATCTATGATCTTCTCAAGAAATTTCGGATCTTTGATCCCCTCTTTGCGTCCGGAGTCAAGTACGACCTCATAAACCATGGGACCCGTAATGTGCTTCTCTATGAAATCGCTGCCGCTCCTGACAACTGTATCGGGAGAGAAATACTTGATGCTGTTACTGTCAACTTTGACATAGCGCAATCCGTATCCGGCAAGCAGGAACAGCAATACAAAGATCACGATAATCTTTCTATCATGTCTTGCGATAAAGGCACCATATCCTGTAATATTTGATATATCCAGGAAGTGCACCGGCTTGGCAGTATGGTTCTCTTTGCGTGTCAGTAAAATCGCCGGTGCCAGCGTCACACTCAGCACAAAGGCGATGAATGCTCCACTGGTAATGGCGATCCCAAGGGTGGCTATGGGTTCTATGGCACTCAAGCCCAGTGTCGCAAAGCCGGTGGCTGTCGTAAACGAGGTCATAGCAATGGGCAGAAAGTTCTTTTGCAAGGCGACGGTGACCGCTTCTTTGTTCATCAGACCCTTCTGTCGGTAATAGCCCCATGCAAGAAAGAGATGCATAGCATCGGCAATGGCAATCGCAGAGATGAATGAGGGGATATTGACGGTAAAATTGTTCAGTTTGTAGCCTGAAAGTATCTGCATACTCAAAACGATCAAGAACGTAAAGACAATCACAACAGAAGGCACAAGCACTCCCATTACATCCCTAAAAAGCAGCCAAAGTATCATAACAACGATCACTACGGCCAAAGGCATCAGCAGCAGGGCATCATGTTGGGAAACCGTAACGAGAGAAGCAGTAATGGCCGGTACACCGGAAAGGTAAAAACGGTACCCGGTCTCTTTTTCCGTTTTTTTGAGTATGCTTTGAAGCTTCTGCATGACCTCAATATTGACCGCTTCATCACTCCCCTGCAAAGATGCAAGTTTTACGGCAATAAGGGTCGTTTCCCCGTCTTTGCTGATCAGATGGTTCACGATCAGCGGATCATGCAGCGCCAGTACTCTTTTGGCTTTTAAGTCATCCGTACGCTCATCTATAAAATCTTCGACAATAATGTCATCATCCTCACTGCGGATATTCTGATAGTTCGTCAGAGAATCTACCTTCTGAACCCCTTTGATCTTTTGAAACTGCCGGGTTAGTTCCAACACCGTTTCGATTGCCTTGGCTCTGAATATCCCATGCCTGTCCTCAAAAGCAACGACAAAGGTATCATCGCCGCCAAAGGTATTTCTGAAAGCATCATACGATGTGACGATCCTGGAGTCTGCATCGAACCAGATACGGTAATTCCCTTCATAGGCGATATGCCTCAAAGAGAAAGAGAGCAATAGTGTGATCAGGGTTATAAAGAGTATCAGTCTATATTTGTATGTGTCCAAAAAGTCTATGTATTTCTGCATGGTTATTCCTAAAATGTATAGCTGAGCCCGAATTGGACTCTGGTATGATCATCAAAAGCCGATAACAGCGTGTTTTCTGCGGGAATAAAATGCAACCATTCTCCATGCAGCAAAAAACGATCCATCAGTCTCGTTTTGGCCTCGACTTTAAATACTTTCTCACGATGACTAAAGTCATAAAGCATCCCTGCTCTGAATTCACTGCTTCGTGTATCGTTCAAATTAAGTTTTGCCGCCAGGAAAAGGTCATCATTGTATATTTCCGATATATCCACATTTTTGACCTTTGCATCATCCCGATATCCATAACGGTAATACTCCGCATAAAAGGTAACATCTGCACCACCTATATCGTACAGACTTTTCTCTGCACCTATACCAAACTGCCAATAGTCACTCATCGGTTTGTAGTCGATAACATGCGTATAGCTTGCTTCCAGTTTGCATATCATATCGTTTACGACAATATGCGATAAAAAAAGTGCTTTGTTTACCCGATAGGCATACTGTGCCAGCTTTGAAGCATGGCTCTGAGGTATGAAATTGCGTTTGTTATCATATCCGTGCCACAGAATCACCCTGCTCTCACTCTCAAAGATTCTGTCACTCGCCACAGCATAACTCGCATAAACCGTAGGGGTATAGCGTCCATCCTCCAGATTCAATCGGGAATTATATGGCAGAGGCAGCGGATAGTAGGGAGTATTATGATCCGATAGATCCAGATCTTCTTCATAGAACTTTACCCCTGCTTCAAATACATCGTCACCAAAATATCGGCTAAGTGTTGCTGACCAGCTCCCCAGTTTGGCACTTTGGTCAAAAGGATTAAAAAGGTAGTTTTTCTGATTGAACACATCAGTGATATTGTACCCTTCCAGCTCTCCCCAGTAGAGAACCCGCTTCCCGATCTCAAATCGATATTTCCTCATGCTCTTCGCTGCAAAAAGTTCGTTGATGTGTATGTATCTTTTCTCTTCATAGCGATCACTGTAAAGATATATCAGTTTTATTTTGCTTTCAAAGGAGCTGTTCGCATAGCCAAGTTCTACACTTCCGCTCACATCCGTTTCGCCAGCTGAATTGGCATAATTGGCATAGGTCATATCTACACTGCTTTTAAATTCAACTGCCTCAAGTCCTATACACATCAAGAAAAGAAGCAAAACCGATTTTTTCATTTCAGAACTCTTTTTGAAAAATCAGCTTCATTCAATCCTGCTTTTACTTTGTCACTCTCCCAGACAAGCAGCGTGCTTTTTCCATTCTGCACATTTTTCATCTCCATCCTGACAATGCGGTCAATCCCCTTGATTTTTCTGTATTTCAGAAAAGAAACCTTTTTAAGCAATCTACCGTTCCTGTCATAATATTCGCCGAACATCGCCAGATAGGTTTTCGGATCAATATAGACAATCTGCCGGGAGTAGCCGCTGTGTGCATCTTTGGGGATGCGTTTAACTTTTAAATATTTTTTACCGTTTCGGGTAACTTTTTCTGCTTCACCTTTGTAACTGTAATTCCTGTAGTTTTGCGATGCAATATCTTCATAACTGAACTCACTTGCCATAAATGAGCCGGACTTGTTACGTGAGCTGATCCGTTTTATACGCTTTAGTGCCGGAAGGTAAAGCCATTGTTTATCATCTGTTCCTATTTGTTCATAGCTTAAAAGTTTGGTATCTTTAATATCTGTCGGATATAAAAAAACAATAAGCGATCTGTCTCCATTGTTACCTTCGAGCTTTTTGATACGCATCTTGCGTATGTTGGCAACACCCCGGGCATTTTTAAGCACCATCTTCGTTTCAGATATGCTGCTTTGGTACCCGGACATCTTTTCATAGGACTTTTTAGCCACTGTCATCGCACTTTCTGCCTCCAGCAGAGTTAAAATACCAACCATTCCTGCAATAACCATCTTTTTCATAAGCATTCCTTTTTCAGTTTTAATGTGAACAATGTTAACATACTCATTCTTAAATGTAAACATTGTTCACATTTATTTTTTGCTATACTGTCATTATGAAAAAAAACGACTATCACCATGGGAACCTCAAAGAGGAATTCTTAACGATCGCCTTTGCTTTTATTCGAGAGAATGACATAGAGAAACTGACCCTCAAGGTACTCTCCGATGCCACCCACACTTCACGCTCTGCGATCTACCGTCACTTCAGCTCAAAAGACGCACTCATTGAAACCATGATCATAACAGGTTTTGACGCATTCGACAGAACGATCGCCCCCATACTCACAGCAAAAGAAAAACCGTTACCCGAACGCTTTTATTTTGCCGGCAGGGCTTATCTTGACTATGCCAGAGAAAACCCCAGCCTTTACCGACTGCTCTTTGGGAAAAGATATGCCCATATCAGGGAAGAGATCATGACACTGGGAGATGACTGCAGCGGATTTGGTGCGCTTAAAAAGGCAATTGAAGAGGGACAGGAGAACGGCTTGATTAAAAAAGAAAACAGTTTCACGCAGGCCGTAGTGGTCTGGTCTTCCCTGCACGGACTGGCTTCAACCATTATTGACGGGTTCATGGACGTTGAGGCAAACAGCGAGCAGTTCTACAATGCCATGTACAAAAGCCTCCTTGCCGGACTACTCAGCAAAAAGGTCACCCTGCTCTCAACACTGCCGTTTTCAGATAAATTTCTGGAAGTAGAAGCTAAAGGATAAAGTTCACCACCCTGGATGAGGCATACACCACCCCGTTCTCATCCACCACTTCCACTTCAAATGTCAAACGCCTCTTTTTTTCTTCTGCAAGCTTTGCTTTTACATAGATAAATCCTATATCCATAGTAATGGCTTTAATCAATTTTGTCTCTATGGTACGTGTCATATTGGGAGCTGCTACCAACATACTCAACGGTCCTACAGCATTGTCTATCGCAGCATTTATCATACCACCCTGCATCGTCCCATAAGGATTTTGCCATTGCTCCAATACAGGTAATTTGGTTATAAGAGACTTTTCTGCTTCATTAAAGTCTATAATCTCACACTGCATCATTTCAAAGCTTGGCGGAGGCAGGGTAAAATCTCTTATTTTCTCACCCAGTAGTTTGGTGAATAGTTCTATGATGTTTATGTGTGTTTTTTCTTTTAAGCCCATGATTGTAGCTCTATGATTTTCATTTTGAATGATTCTCTCACCTCATCATCCTTTCAACAATCTTCAATGGCACTATGCTCCTTACATGAGAAGCTCTTGCTATTTCTTTTTCGCCAAACATTGCTCTTATACTAAAATGAACCTCTTTTTTGTTCTGTTCTAGAATCTCAGAAATAAACACAAGCTCTTCTCCCAATTTGACCATAGCAAGATGTTCTATGTTCACCTCTTTACCTACAGAGATGTAGCGTTGGTTATCTAACTCTTGATTGATTAATTTTGCACTCACAATCTCCATCCATTTGACAATGGTATAGGTACCTAAAACATCAGGTAGTGTGCTGTCAATGTCTGATATACAATCATCTAATTGCACTTTAAAAATTTCATTATATTTTTTGCACTTCATCATTTATTCCTTATAGTATTTTTCCAAATATACAGCACACAATCCATCCCGTTTCGGCATATCGACATTCAAATGAACCGGATACTTCATAACCCTGTCTATCCTGACATACCCTCTGCGAATATAAAATGCTATCAGCTCTTTTCTTTCAGCCAATACTGCCATAACAAAATGATCGACCTCCAAACTCTCATGAGCATACGTCTCTGCTTCTTGCAGCATAGTTTTACCTACTCCATACCCCTGAAGCGCAGGATCGACGGCAAAAAAACCTATGTAGGCTTTCTCTACTCTTTTTTCTACGCAAATCACCGCTGCAATACTCTCATTTTCAAGCACAAACAGATATGCATCTTCATCGTTCAGATAGCCAAAAACCTCTTCCTCGTTTGTCCTGTTTCCTGAGACAAGTTCCGTTTCGGTAGTCCAGCCTTCTTCTCCCCGATATGCCCTGTTGACAAGGGTGACGATACTCTTCACATCATTGCTGTGGGCTTTTCTAAAGTGCATCTTTGGACTCCACCAAATCTACCTCAAAATACTCCTTCAAAGCCATCTCTTGCCCTCGTATCTCCTCCATCAATGGACTCTTAGGAGATATAATAAATATGATTTTTTCGATACTGCTCTCTACCATCGTAGGTACAAACTCTTTCAACAGCCACTTGATATCTGCCTCATCACTTTCAAATCCATAAGTTGTATCTGTAATCCAAGTTTTAATATTGTGCTTGGCTATCTCTGCTTGGGCATAACGCAACGGTTCACGATAATCATCACCTTTACAAAACTGCTTCCATTCGCATAAGATGGCATCTTGAGTTTTTAGATGTTGGATTTTGCAGTATGGGGTGTTATACATTTTGTTCTCTCTTTATGCGAAATAGTCTAATAATCATCCAAACAATGACAGGCAAAGCCAACCATTTCAAAGTTGCAAAGATAGAATGGATAAAAAACAGGGTTGGTGAAAAAGCATTAACATCATTTAGAAACCATAGCTCCAAGCTATTTTCAATCCAGTCAAAAACTCCTGCCCCAATCGCCACATAAGGAAATATAGATGTTGGCTGCGCTTTCTCTTTTTCAAGCCAACTTATGAGTGATGCAAAAAATATCATATAGCTAAAAGCATAAATGTAGTCAAATACAATCAAGTGCCTAAAGGCTTCTACATCCCATGAAGATACTATCTCTTTTGCCTTGTTGATAAAAAATGATAGTTGCAAAGCAATAACGCCAAAACCATCTTTACCATCTATCATTGGATCAACAATTACCATTACAACAAATGCCATAATTAAAGTAGCTGTCATCGATAATATCACGATTTTTTTGCTTGCTAAAATATTCATTTTGAGCCTTTTAAAATAAAATCCAACTGCTCAATATAGTGATTATTCAATACCTTAAAATTCGGACACTTCATAAGCAGTGGTGTCGCAAAAAGAGTATTAAACAGCGAGGTATATACAAAAAAATGTTTCTCTTTTGGTATTGTGAGTTTTTCTATTAATGGCATTATAATATCAGGAAATCCACCCACTTCATACGGCACATCTTTCCCAAAACGAAGTATTCTCTCAGCTCTGCTTATATTTATATCTTTTTTAGACATCCCTTGCAGTGCCATAGAAGCGACTATCTCCATAAAAAGGTTGGGATTTTTTTCTATGGTTTTGGCTGTCTGCTCAAAGATACGGTAGAGAGCTTTTTGAGGTTCAAGCCCTTCTATATGCATCTGCATCTCCAAACTCCAAAGCTCTATAAAGTAGATAAGCACCTCTTTTTTACTCCCAAAATAGTTAAAAAAGGTCATCTCTGAAATCTCAAGTTCTTTGGCTATCTCCTTGACCGATATATCTGCCAAGGCTTTTATTTTGAGTTTTTCATCGAAGGTATCGAGAATTTTGAGTTTGAGTGCAGCTTGTTTTTTCTCTCTTAGCGAGAGAGTATTAATGGGCATTACAGTATCCTAAAAGTTTATTGATATAAAATATTTTAGTATACTATAATAATATTGCTTAGAGTTGTCTACCCATAAGTTTAGGTAAAAGACTTATATCTTTATCTTCTTCAGTAAAATTTAAAATCGAATCTCTTACTCTATGTAGGTTGCTAGGACAGTTTGGAATCACATATTCAATATCAATCATGATCAAACTATCAAACTTATATGCACTAAAATAATCCCAAAATTCACTTATATAAACATTTTCATAAACTACCGTTGCTTTACCAATGATCTTTAATCTCACATCTTGATTAAAATCAGGAATTAAAAGGCTTACCTTATTGTTTAATTCTAAATCTCCAAGAGAATGCAAAATACCATTCCCTTTAAAATTGGGAAAGACCAATTTATTCTCCTTGACCACATGCAAAAAACCTTTTTCTCCACCTTTATAATTAAGATTTGGTTGTCCGTCAGGTGATGCTGTTGCAAAAAAGAAATAGCTACAATTTTCTATAAACTCCATCATAGCACTATTGAGTTTACTCGTATCTAAGGTCTCTAACCAATAATCTGCATTTGCTTTTGTATTGTATTTATCTCGTGCTTTTTCATGCCCTTTATGAAATATATTTTTCATAAGTCGTCTCTCTAAAACTATTTGGATAATGTTTTTGAATTATTGTTCCATTTTCTAGATTAAATGCTTTATACAACTTTACACCATTACCTTCATGAAGAAAAAAAGATGCAGTCTCCCTAAGTGATACATGTTGTATAAAAAAGATTTCATAATTTTTTTCTTTTGTCAAATTAATGAGACTAAGCGCATTACTTAATGCTTCATTCATACCATCCAACACCATCTTTCCACTGGGAAAATAATCATTTTGCATATCTATTATAATAAGTGCTTTTTTCATAATACCTCCATCACAAGTTTTTGATATGTATCGAGCAATATGACATCTGTAATAGAACCATGATGATGTACCTGTTTGTATTGCCCCTCTTCTTTTGCATAAATTCTGCTGGTACGAATATCCAGCTTGATTTTTTCACTATTTTTGATAATATGCCCACGCTCTCTTCCTGCTACAAAAAAAAGCTCACCTTGTTTATATAGAGAATAATCATAAAATTCAACATATACTTCTACTTCTCCAAAAAAAATCTTTTTGTACACTTCAGAAATTTCGCTCCATCCTCTTAAAATGCCGCCAAGAGGATTATCCATCACACTATTTTGTATACTCCAGTTTGATTGCATTGCATCTATATTTTGTGTATTAAAGGCTTTGTAAAATGCTGATAATACTTCATATTCCCCATGAAGAGAAAGTGCTTCATATCCTGTTATAGGTTTATTATAAATTTTCATTTCTAATCCTTTTTTTGACTAACTAGTCAAATTATAGTATATTTTTGACTAATTAGTCAAGCAGTATTTTGCTATAATAATAAAATGAAAAAAAATTCAACACGTCAAAAGATCATAAATAGTGCATACAAACTTTTTTATGAAAAAGGATTTAACGGCACAAGTATTGATGATATCCTCCGTGATTCAGGATTAAATAAAGGTTCTTTATATCATCTTTTTAAAAGTAAAAAAGAAGTTTTACTTGCAGTCATACATGAAAAAATTGCCTACAATCTTGAACAAAAGTATAAAGATGTTGCTACTGTTGAACATCCACTCACCTATTTGGAAGAGAAACTTTTAACGACCGAATCATTTGATTTTAAACATGGGTGTGCACTCAATAACCTAGTACAGGAAATGAGTCCTGTAGATGCAGATGTAGCCAAAGCACTTTTAGAAGCATATGATAATCTGGAACATTACTATTTTTTAGCACTAAAAAGCATGGATATGGATGAAGAAAAAAAACAAACACTTTCTAAAATGATGGTAGCAACAGTAGAAGGTGCTATAATGGCAGCAAAAGCGTCACAGGATAAAACACCCTATCTCAGAATAATACAACAAATGTTTACACTTTTACCTAAACCTCACAGGTAATAAATAATCCATTTAAAAGACAATCTATTAATGAAAATTAGAAACCGTTCAGAGTTTTGTATCACCCGATAGATGAGTGAATTATATCACAACTCCAGAGCCTTATCCAATCTTCCCTCAAAGAAGATAGCCAAAACATTGATGGGTTCTGCTTTGGTTGCACCACACCACACATCGGGATGTCCTATCTACCCTGTAATGGAAGCATTGTTTACCACGCACGTAGCACTCACTTTGACACACTTTTCTATGAGTTTGATGGGTACTTCAAGGTTGGGCTTTAGCATAGCGTTGATTTTATCTTATGGATAATCATTGTAAAGCAGAGAGTACTTTACTCACGCATTGTTCATGAGCTTATCTATCTCTACCTATTTGAGCGATGAGACTTGGGATATTTTCTACATCTGTGAGGTCATACACCACACACTCTACTTCACTGGCATATTCAGAGCCTTTAAAATCACAAACCACCACAATGACTCTATCGCCCTGCTCTAAAAAAAGCTTGGTCAATGCCAAGCCTATGCCTCTGTTTCCACCAATGATCAATACATTTTTTTGCATATTATTTTCTTTTCTTTTCTTCAGATTATAATATCAGATTATACCTCTACACACTTAACCGCCCTTACCCTCAACCGCACATAATCAACAAACCATCCCGCCTCACTCTTGAGATGGTCTTCCAAATAGGCTTTACACTCCCTTTTGAAGACTTCAAACTGTTCATCGCTCAGATCGGCACAAACCCCCTTGGCAAAGACATCAAACCAGTTGCCGATATCTTCCATCGGGGTCGGTCGAGGGATCAGCTCGATAGACTCCACCCGAAAGCCTTCCGACTCCAGCAATGTCCGGTACTTCTCAGGGCTGGGGAAATACCACGGATTGACGAACGTCCCAAACTCCGGATGTTTGGCAAAACTCGCTTCCATCGCACGGACGACATGGTAGACATTTCCCTCTCCGCCAAACTCACACACGAAACGCCCGCCCGGACTCAACACTGTGGCGATACTGTTCACAGCATCTCTCGCCTCTTTAACCCAGTGAAGCGTTGCGTTGGAAAAAACCGCATCGAACGCCTCATGCCACGGTAAGTCGGTCACCGAACACACCTGCGCTTCGATCCATCTATCCCTACACGCATCAACCATCTCGGCACTCAGATCCACTCCGATGACCTCCGCACCCCTGCGCACGATCTCCTCGGCCAATGCACCTTCGCCGCACCCGGCATCCAGTATCTTCTCTCCCGGTTTCGGATCAAGCAGATCCACCACAGGCAACGCCAACTGTGACACAAAGGCGGTGTGTTTATTGTAGGTTTCCGGGTTCCATTGATTGGTTTCTTTTTGTTTTGTTTTTGTAGCTATTATCACACCTGTAGCCCACGATAATTGTACTATATTAAAATCATCTCTTTGATGTAAACACTGAACCAATGCATCTGCTTTTTCTTCATGTCCCTCTGGCCAATTATCTTGTGGCAACATGTCATCTATCACATACATACCACCCACTTTCAAAAGTGCCAATGCCTCTTCTAAATAATGGTACTTTCCAGGCCATGTATCTGCAAATATAAAGTCTATAGAGTTTTTTTCTATACCATCTATGACACTTTCACCACTACTACATACAAAAGTAATCCTCTCATCCTCTGCCAAATACTCTTTGGCTACAGCCATAACTTTAGTATCATTGTCTACAGTCGTTAACTGACTCATATCATCCATGCCTTCAGCTATCCATACTGTTGACAATCCACACCCAGTCCCCAACTCCAAAAATCTTCCATGAGGTTTACTTGTACAAAGCGTAGCCAACAATACTCCTACTTTCCTATCTGACTTCTGCTCAAAGCCTATGGCTTCACCTCTTTTTTCAATATTTTTTATTACTTGTTCTATATTTTTCATTTATTGTTCTCTCTATGCTTGTTCTATCAATAATTCTGTTGAAATACACTCAACACCAATATTTCTAATATCCATAATATTCGCTTGTGCTATCTCCTCTGTCTGTGCTGCTGTTGCATCTGTAACAAGTGTTACATCATAGCCCAATGCAATACCATCATAAATAGTTGCACGTATACAGTTTGGATACTGAATGCCACAAACGACAATCCTCTCAATCTTTAAACGTCTCAATATAAAATCTAATTCAGTATTCATAAATCCACTAAATCTATTTTTAACGATACGATACTCTCCATCCATAGGAGAAAGTCCATCTATAATCTCACAGCCCTTGGTACGAGGTACACAGTATTTCGTACCACCTAAAAAATCATCTAATCTCGTTTTTTCAATATCACTTCCATCTGCTCTATATTCTCTATAGACATGGAATACAGGTAATAACTTCTCTCTAAATGTATAAAGTACTTTTTGTATATTTGGTATAATCGGTACAGCTCCTTCTATACAGTGTGGAGCATTTGGCAAAACAAAATCGTTTTGCATATCTACAATAATTAATGCGGTTTTTGTCATAATTTTCTCTTTTTTTCGTAGGGTGTTGTACCCTTACAACACCAATAATTTAATATGCAATAGAAAAATGAATCCATAAAAAAGATACAGAAACATATCGCATACACAGCCAATCTAAGCTGGTCATCCAATCAAGGAATCTATAAAATTTAAGTAAATTGCTTAGAGGCTAAGCAGGAAAAAAGAGAGCAGAAGAGCAGAAAATCTTTGAGTGATTTGTGTTGTATATGAAAATATTTTCATTATGCTCTCCTTTATTTTGTTAGTGAAAGTGTAGTAGATTACTACTTAAATTCATATAACATCATATATTACAACCCTAGCTGCGTCTGAAACCCGTACAAATCATAGTAATCTTTTTGGGCTATAATCTTACCATTCTCATCTACTGTTGTCGTACTGATACCTTTGATGCTAAATTTTTTATTTGTTATCTTGGTTTTACCCCATAAACCACTAAATGTACCTCCATAAGTCCACTCGTAAGTAATAGTATTGCCACTCACAAATACATCACCTGTTTTGACCCAATACATATCAGGAACATATGCCATAAAAGCATCAGTAATGGCTTTTGTAACCTCTTTTTTACCTTTAGTTGTAGTATCAGATGGTAAATCATACCAAATGACATTTTGATTATAATAGCTGTCAATTTTACTGATATTATGTTCAGCCCATGCATTCATATAGCCATTGAGTACATTTTCTACTTTTGTTTCACTTGCCTGTAACATACTTACTGACACCATTATCAGCAATAATCCAATTCGTTTCATTTTGATTCCTTTAGAGGTTCTTTTTAGTTTAATATCATGCATTATGTCAAAAAAGAAAAGATATAACTACCTGTAAAAAGTTAAAAGTAGTCATTTTTCGTTATATTGTATTTTTTTGCATACTTTTAGGCGTTTGTCCATAGAAAGACTTATAGGCTTTTATAAAGTTTGAAACATTTAAGTAGCCTACATCAAATGCCACTTGCGTAACTGATTTTCCTTGGCTTAACAATGCATGAGCTCGATTCATTTTTTTCTCTATAAGCCACTGCTTTGGCGTGGTACCAAGCTGTTTTTTAAACGCTTTATTAAATGTAGAAAGACTCATGCCAGAAAGTGAAGCAAAGTCTGAAACTGTCAGATTTTTTTCAAAATGTTCAAGCATGAGTGAAGAGATATTGCGTTTTTGTTTATACTGTTCGGATGCATATAAAGTATCAATAAATTTATGTTCATTCTCCTGTACAACTAGATGTAAAAATTCTAATATTTTCAGGGTTAAAAATGCTTTATCACTTTTGTTGGTAAATGTCATTTTTTGAAGTGTTTCAATAAAATAGTTAATATTTTTAGAACTTTTTAAAGTACAAACTCTTTCATCGGTATGATGTTTTAAGGGTTTGTTTCCTAAAAAAGAGAGCGCTATTTCATGATCAAAAAAGAGTAAAAATACTTCTAAATCTTGAGAATTTTTTAAATAGTCAGAAACAACATAACTGTCTCTAGGCATAAAAATTATTTCTCCAGTTTCTGCTACTGTCAGGTTGCCATCATCATCTTCTATTTCAACCCTTCCATTTATCACATAAACAATAGCATGTGCCACTGTCATAATATCTGTATTTGTTACGTCATTGTCTAGTCGTTTATACAAAAAACAGTTATTGTCTACATGCAATAGTGCTGTCACACTGTCTACACTATATAGAACTTTAGGAAAGGTATGAAATTCCAAATTTTTATCACTTTATTTTATTTTTCCTCATAGTTTATCAAAATTTATATTTGTCTCACACCCCATCTCCCAATACCTATTACCATTAAATTCAAACTCTTGTATGACATCAAGTCCTAGTTTACGGTGATGTGCTTCAAAAGAGCGTGGGTTGATTTGGTTTACAAAGGTCACAAGTATAGGGTAACGTTTTGCCATGTGTGCTAATGCAAAATAAAATATTTTCGGTAATACCTCTGTACCTCTCATAGATTTGTCTATGCAGATAGGACCATACTGATAGGAATTTTCTACATTTAACTGTATACCTTTGTACTCCAAATGAGGCAAGTCATTTATCATATACTGGAACATCGCCCATTTAGACCAAAACTGCCACGAAGCAGCCATGACATAGGCTAAGACTTCCTCTCCTTCTTTAGCTATGAATAGCCCCTGCTCTTGTTCTATGAGCTGAGTGAGTTCTTCTTTTGTAAATGCAGTGGTGACGAAACCATCTTTTTTGTCTTCTTCGTTTATAGTATCTACTTGATACTTGGCATGTAGTTTGAGTGTTGCGTCTATATCATCTAGGGTTGCAACTCTATATTCCACTTTTTTCTCCTCTTTGAGCCTTCATCACCTCTATCGTTTTCTTGTCTATCTGCGTGCCACGCTTTTGCAAATGAGAAACTATCATTTCAAATCTCTCTTCACTCAAATGCTGACCAAATTTAAATTTGCAACGTATATGAGTTACTTCTATTTTCATTACTGCTGTCGCTTTGATGGCAGCGTCGTACTCAGAGTCACTAAAAGGTTTGTAGCCACCTTTGGGTTGTAGTTTTTTCATGAGTGA
Organism: Sulfurovum sp. NBC37-1; assembly: GCF_000010345.1. NCBI lineage: Bacteria > Pseudomonadati > Campylobacterota > Epsilonproteobacteria > Campylobacterales > Sulfurovaceae > Sulfurovum > Sulfurovum sp. NBC37-1. The sequence goes on along the minus strand of NC_009663.1, from coordinate 950,315 downwards.
GGTAAAGACATTGGCTTTTTCTTCTCTACTGATTACCACTGTTACGACACCGTCCATACTTACTGACTTAAAGAACTGTGTCGCAGGACAGGCTAAGCCTTCCGTAGTAGAGAAGTCTGAGTCTATGAGTGCATAGTTCTCTACGACAGAAAAAGAGACTTTAGGATTCTTAGACAACATCTTCATCTTTTTATTTTTTAATGCACCATGAAAGTAAATGTCATCCTCTATACGTACAAAATTTACAGGCACAGCGTAAGGTACATCATCTACACTCAAAGCCAAAGTGCCGTATGCTGCTTGATCCAATACGTCATATATTACTTCTTTGTTTTTTATTTCAAAATGTGGATTCATCTGTCTTCCTATATTTTAGTTATGATAATTTGTGGTATTATATGCTCTATCTAACCCTATGTAAAGATACAAAATATTTATATTTTATAAGGACAGTTTGTGTACATACTCGATGAAAAAGAGAAGAAACCACTACATATACAACTCTATGAAGCGATAAAAGAAGACATCATCTCCAACTACGCCATAGGTGAAAAACTCCCCTCCATACGTAAAGTTGTCACACTCTATAACCTTAGTAAAACCACGGTAGAGTCAGCCTACTCACAACTCTATGCTGAAGGGTATATAGAGAGTCGTCCCAAGTCTGGGTATTATGTATGTGAATTCTATTTTGACAGCTACAAAAAGGACAAGGTAATTCCACATAGTAAAACAGATGCACCCAACAAATCCTACCTCTATGACTTTTTCCCTGCACAGCTTCATACAGAAGACTTTCCACTCAAGTTATGGAAACGTATCTCTGCTAAAGTACTTGACCAAAATGTTGACTTTGGAGCCTATCCCGATGGGCAAGGAGAGTACGTACTTAGAGATGCCATAGCCAAATACCTGCAAAATTCCCGTGGTGTAGCGTGTGATGCAAAGCATATCATCATCACCCATGGATTTGGTGACTCCATGGAGCTTTTGGCAAAGCTCATTCAAAAACGCTACAGGCATTTTGCTCAAGAGATACCGGGGTATCACATCGCCCACAAAGTGTTTGCTGCGTATGGTTATGACATTCACCCCATAGGGGTAGATGAAAATGGTCTTGATATCGAACAGCTTAAACAGAGTCAAGCCCAAATAGTGTACATCACCCCAACGCACCAGTACCCCACAGGTGCCACTATGCCCATTGCAAATCGTCTCAAACTCATACAGCATATGCAGTCCATAGACGGTCTCATCATCGAAGATGACTATGACAGTGAACTTAGCTACCACAACCGCCCTATCCCCTCTTTGCAAGGCGTAGACAGAGCAGACCATGTAGTCTATTTGGGTACCTTTGCCAAAGCACTCTCTCCTGCCGTACGTGTAGGCTACATGGTCGTACCTTCATGGATACGCAACCTCTACAAAGACAGCTACGATGCCCACTTTGCCAGAGTGAGCCTCTCAACCCAACTTACCTTGGCACATTTCATGACAGAAGGTCACTGGGAACGTCATATAAGTCGTATTCGTATTCTTAACAAAAAAAAGCACCAAACCATGAAAAATGCCCTTCTAAAATACCTTGGTAGTAGCTGTGACATCATAGCCGAGGGTGCAGGACTTGCCATACTCATCCAACCAACCAACACTTTTGACTACCAAAAGTTCAAACAGCTTGCCGAAAAAGCAAAAATCAAAATCTACCTAGCCAACGAACGCAGCGGTGGAGATTTTGAAGCAGTGCGTATGGGGTTTGGCGGATTTGCTTTAGAAGAGATAAAAAATGCAGTCAAAGCATTTAGTAAAGTCTGGCATCCTTCTTTTATATAAAAAACTCTCCTATACTTCTAGTGTAACTTTTTTCCCTCCATGGCAATATCCATTCAACTTTTACCTAAACTATTATATGCTATCCAAAACCATATAAGGATACATCATGATCAATAATGATTTCACCAAAGCGATGCAATTCCGCCATGCATGCAAACTCTTTGACGAAACAAAGCAGATACCCGATGAGACCATGCGCTATATTCTCGAAGCGGGGCGTACTTCCCCCTCCTCTTTCGGGATGGAACCATGGAAGTTCCTTGTTATCAGGAATGAAGAGATGAAAGAAAAACTGCGCCCTATTTGCTGGAACCAGCCGCAGATCACGACCTGTTCGGACCTGGTAGTCATTCTGGCGGCCATCGAGAGTGTCAGGCCCCAAAGCGGCATACCCGAAAAACGTTTTGCCAGACGGCCTCTCCCACAGGAACAGATAGATGCCTATATCGACCTCTATGGGAATTTCCTGGCCGATACCCTTTCAACCGATGAGAAGACCTTCTGCTGGACGGCGAGACAGACCTACATCACACTGGCGAACATGATGACAGCAGCAGCTTACGAACAGATAGACTCCTGTCCCATCGAAGGTTTTGAGAAAGAAAATGTGGAAAAACTGCTTGAGATAGACAGCTCCAAATATCAGGTAGCCGTGATGGCCGCATTTGGCTACAGAGTCAACGAACAGAGTGAACAGTTGAGGCTGCCTTTTGAAGAGATAGTGGAATTCATCGACTAAGCGAGACACTTAAATCAAACATTTTAAAGTGGAAATATACATGACAACGGAACAAAAACAACAATTCAAGCAGATCATCGAGGAACAGATACAAACTCTCAGCAGTGAGATCGAAGAGATCCGGGCTGCCATCTATCCGACCAAAGGCGAGGGAACATCAGACAAGGTCGCCCATATCAGTTTCAAGCAGGAGCAGAGCATTCATTTTCAACGCTATGAAGAGGCGACAAAACGCATGAACAGACTCAAGCATGCCTACCTGAAGATCGATACCCCCGAATACGGCATCTGCAAAGAGTGTGAAGAAGATATACCCATAGAAAGACTCAAGCTTGTGCCTGAATCACTTTACTGTGTAGCCTGCATGAATGAGCTTGGGTTGTAAAACACACCACAAAATCGCTTACTGTTTAACCGTCTTCTTCCCCGCTTTGATCCAGCCGTTCTCTATACCGCCTTTGAGTTCGTAGACATTTTTAAAGCCCATCTGTTCAAGTCCTTCTCCCAGAACCTTTGTACGGTTGGCATGCGCACAATAGATGAGAATAGGCTCTTTTTTGTCTTTGACCAAATGCCCCAGCTCAAAGAACCAGCCTGCAAGGTCCGGCTGTCCGTTTGGTGTAAAGAACATCATCTTGTGTGCTCCCTTGATGATACCTGTCTGCTCCCACTCACCGGGAGTACGAATATCTATGACAGGATATCCTTTTGCCTGAAGTTTGGCGAACTCATCCGCATCCACTGTCTTGAACTGTGCAAAGAGCGACACGCTTAAAAATGCTGTAAGCAGTAGTATTTTTTTCATCTATGATCCTTCATATTTTTTTTGCTAGTGTACACAAGAAAGATTAATCTGTGTTTTTTATCTTCACTGCTTGACTGTTTTATCTTTGATATCGGGAAAATTGTGTATCATCTCTTCATAGCAGGTATGTTTTTTCAAAGCTTCCACGACTTCGGGGAGCGGATCGGTCAGGTGCTGGGGAAGGTCAAACTCGTTTTCCTGTAACTCGAAAGCCAGCTGTTCATGCGGAGGGTTGAATACTGCATTCACGCCCTCCTTATTGCCTCTGGCATCCACCCTGTACCAGCCGTGATCTTTGAGGTAAATAGCATTGAGCCCGTGCAGGCAGTAGACATCTTCCACATACTCGCTGCAGGACAGACGCTGATAGCAAAAAGCCGTGGGAATGCCGTTGGCCCGAAGCAGTGCAGCAAGCAGGATCGCTTTGGCATAGCACCATCCGGTTCCATGTTTCAACACATCACTTGCACGATAGGTCGTGAGCTCATCTTTTGCATCACCACTGTGGCGTATCTGGTCTCGTACATATTCGAAACAGCGCTTGGCCACCTCGTCATCACTCTTACCACCTTCTGCCAACTGTGTGGCCAAAGCTTTTATGCGCTCATCGGAGTAGTTCACCAACGGTGTCTCTTTCAAATACTCTTTCATCGTTTACTTCCTTCTTACAGGCCACATCATACGCACCCGTTTTTTATAGTTCACATAGGCCTCGCCAAGTTCTTTAACAAGATCTTTCTCTTCAAAGTATAGGCCGATGAAAATATAAATCGTGAACCCAATGGAAAGTACCAGATGCCCATAGCTCATTGCAGGCGAGAACCACATGCCCATCAAGACACCCAGCTGAATGGGATGACGGAGGTATCTGTAGAGATGCTTCTCTTTGAATGTGATGGGTTTTGCCTCTTTGCCTGTCAGGTAAAAATAGACCTGCTGCAGACCAAAAAGCTCGAAATGGTTAATGATGAAACTGGCATAGACCGATAAACCCCAGCCAAAAACAAATCCTGCCTCCAGCAGCCATTTGAGCCAGCCAATTTCAACTTTCCATACATATCCGTCGATGGGCTGATAGTACAGACATATGACAATGAACACCACTCCCGAAAGCAGCACGTAGGTACTGCGTTCACTCACTTTCGGGATCATTCGTGTGACCATACGCTTGAACCCTCTGCGCGCCATTCCCGAATGCTGCAGGCCGAAAAGAAGGATCAGTGCAATGTCAATGAGCAGCGCCGTTCCCAAAGAGATTTCCTGCGGCATATCAACATTGTTTGACACAACATTCCAGTCACTGATGTAAAGAATGAACCATATCTGTCCTGTCAAACCTACAATGTAAGCAAAGACACCGTATAAAAATATGAGCCATTTATCTGTTTTATGTTCCATCATTCCTGCTTTGACGTTCTTTTTGAAAACAGTCTTTTTTTGTGAATCCATCTTGAAATACCGGTAAATCCGAGTATCAACAGTGCTATGGCGACAAAATCATTGATCCATTTCCACCAGGGAGCCACAAATACCCCTCCATGTATGGTCCGAAGTGTCGAAAACAGCGTGGCATCTTCAAATTCCGGCATCATTCCCTCGTAATGTTTGTAAGTAAAAAACTTGACCTCATCATCATAGTCATACGCATCCTTGAACGTATAGGGAACATCTTCCAGGGTTTTCCACACTCCGTCATAAAAACGGTTTGATCCGTCTTTCACACTTACATACAGCACACCGTCTATCCGTGCCATACGATAGGCGAAACCTTTTGTCTCCTGTTTCCAGCTTTTAAGGTCAGTACTTTTGTAGACACCATACCTGTTTCCTATACGGTAAGTCGTCCCGTCAAAATCAACAGAGCAGATATCGGAGGTCAAAGAGGAGTAGACAGGCGGTAAAACACTGTGAGGCACCACCGTTTCGGTCATGAACTTTTTCAATCCGCCTGAGTGGTTCAGAAATATTCCTGTTACTGCCAGGATGGTCAAAGGTATAAATGCCAGGACAACCACACTGTTTGCGTGCCACTTTATGAGTTTCCTGCTCATTTCGGCTTTTTTCTTCAGGTGTATATACCACCAGATAAGATAACCGCTAAGCGATAGGAAAATCAGAGCTAGTGCCCCGTAGTCATTGAGCAGTGCAGAGAGCTTTCCGTTCAAAAGTCCTCGTCCGAAATGCAGATCTTTGATCAGTTTTTTGAGCGTTATGTCATCCTGTAGTTGTGATGCATCTATTTTGACGACAGTATCGCTGACCACCGAAGCATCATCTCTTTTGATCAGCAGCAATCTGTGTTTATCGATACTTGCAAGCAGATATTTATCGGTGACCGCCAATGCATTGACATAATTACCCTGGAGGGCGTACAGGCTCCACTTATTGTCTTTGAGTACATAAATACCGTCGGAGGTGGCTGCGTAGCTTGCATTGGCATCTGTTTTAATGGCCAGACACTGCAGGTCTGTCATTTGACTGTACGTCTCACCCTCATCAAACGTTTCAAAGATCCCGCGTTTTCCGCCAACAATGATGTGGTCGGTATCTTCACTGTCTATCCAGTACGCTTCAAAAAGTTTTTTGTCTTCCATCAATGTCGTGTTGGGTACATTCCTAACTGTTGTCGTGTAAAGAAAGTTCCACTGCCTGTTGTTGATAAAAAAGCCCGTAAGCCCCAACACCAAAAGGAACAGCCCGACTAAAAGCCCAAAAAATTTATGCAGTTTAAAAAGTTTTACCATGCTGAACCCATCCTGTAGAAATTATTTCAGAGCATTATAACGATAATTGCTTTCCAAAAACAACATACAGACCCGTATATCATCATAACACACTTCCCCATTCAGAGCATCAAACACAGGCTTGAGCTTCAGTCTGCCATTATCGGAAAAATTCTCTTTCAGATTTTTGGTTTTCAGTTTCAGAGCTGCATCTTCTACCCGTGTAAATATCTCATCTTTTGGTCTATATTTTTCCAGATCAAACTCTGGCTCTTCCTCTTTTATCAGACCCAGATGCTGCACGATGGTACCTTTGCCCAAACCTCTGTTCTGTGCCAATTTCATAAGGGTATTTGACTTTTTAATGAGATTTTTCGTCTTGATGTGCGTAGGCGTAACGTATGCGGAATGCGAAGGTTTCCCTTCTTTGATCTTCTGCTTCTCTTCAGCAATCTTCTCTTTGGAGACAATACCGCCCAAGCGGGTAATGTGATCATCGAACGTTTTTTCCAGCACTTCAGGCGAAAGACTCTCTATACGTTCTTCCGCTTTCTGTGAAGCCGCTTTAATGCGCCCGTCCACATGCAAAATGAGCGGGTCTACACGCAGCGCCATAGGATTCAGACCCATCAGCCTCAAACCCTCAATGCTCTTGATACGCGAAAGTGCCACATACCCCTGCCCAGCTTCAAAAGTCTTGCTCAAATCCATCTCGGCAGCATCGAGGGTCATTCCCTGTGACTTATGAACAGTGATCGCCCATGCCAGACGCAGCGGCACCTGCGAAACCGTGGCAAGTACTTTGCCACTGTCATTTTCCAGTGACCACTCTTCTAGATCAAGTTTGATCTTTTTGCCCTCAGTAGTACGGACAATAGGCATATTGTCTATAGGAGAAAAGCTTTCCACCGTACCGGTAGTACCGTTGATATACCCCGCCTCGGGATTGTTCTTGATGAAAATAACCACTGCACCTTTTTTCAACGTCAACTCCTCCATCACCAGAGAGGACTTAAATATCTTTTCAATATTCTTTTGGCTCCCCTTTGATTCATAGACAAAAAGTTTTTCCTCGCCTTCAAGCTTTTCGAGTTCAGAGAGGTTAATACGGTCGACATCAACATTGTGCGTGTAGAGTTTGGTAGGATTAAAGTGCGAAGGCAGTGCTTTTTCAATACGCGCATCAAGCATCTTTTCCGAATTTTTGCTGATAGTTCCCGAGCGGATATCATCGAGTATCTGTATGAGTTGTGCATCATCCTGCCTGAATTTCTCTTCAAGGTAGCAGGTCTGCAGGTCCAGTGCTTTCCAGACAGGGGACTGCCAGGCAAAACGCTTCTCTTTTGGTTCTTTGCTCACAGGAGGCAGCTGAAAGAAATCTCCCGATATCACAACCTGCACTCCGCCAAACGGTACATCCGTCCCCTTGAACCCTCGTAGTATCAGATCCATCGAAGAAAAAAGCTCCGGAGAGATCATCGAAACTTCATCGATGATAAGAACATCAAGCTTTGAAAAACGGCTTTTGAGATATTTCTTGTCCAGCAAAAATTCCACATACCCCTCATCGATGCTCTCACGAATGCCCAATGCAAAAAAGGAGTGAATCGTCTGCCCGCCCAAATGTGAAGCGGCAATGCCTGTAGGCGCCACAATAGTCGGGTATACCCTTCGCTCTTTCAGGTATTGTGTATATTCATTCAAAAGATAGGTCTTCCCCGTTCCCGCCGAACCGGTCATAAATACATTTTTGCCTGACTTGAGGATGTTGAGTGCTGTTTGCTGTTTCATGGAGAGTATTATAGCCTACTGTTGGTATAATCTATGGGCACCTCTAATAACCCTAGATGCTCATAACATCTCTAGCTTTTGTCTAGGCTAGGCACTCTTTTACAGGCCTAGCCGTAGCTAAGTCAAAAAAGAGTAACGACGCATAGGCGAAAGCTAGTGATGCCCACAGGGTGGGCTTTGCAAACGCAATCTTTCACAAGATGCTTACTTCGTCTTAGCTTTGGCTAGGACTTGAAAGCCTTTTGCAAAATCTCACATTTGCAAAACCCATTATGAGTATTTAGGGTTATTAGAGGTGCCCCTAAATCATCTCGGTAAGATGGCCATAGGTATGAGTATAAATTATATTAATTATAATCTGATATAATCAATGAAAAATAAAGGATATGTAATGAAATCAATAGGATGGCATAGTACTTTACTTATAGCTGCATTGCTCTTTTCAGGATGTGGTGAGACAAAGAAAACACATAAACATTATGATGGAGAAGCACTGATAAAACAAAAATGTGCCTCATGTCATAACCTTGACATACCGCCCAAAATAAATGATGACGAGAAAGCGCCTCCGATGTATACAGTCACCGTCCATCTTCGTGACTGGATGAAAGGCGGAACCACTTCCGAGAAGGAGGCAAACTTTGTGGCATTTGTACAGTCCTATGTACTTTCACCGAGCAAAGAGAAATCCTACTGCATTAAAGAGGTACTTCAACAATACGGATTGATGCCTTCGCAAAAAGGAAATGTCACCAAAGAAGAACTCGGTGCCATTGCCCGATATGCGTTACTCACCTACGATCAGAAAAAATTGCTTGCAATGATGAAAGAGCAAAACCGTATTGCGGCAATGAAGCCTTATGAGCAGGTACTTACCCTCAAAGACTGCAAACTGTGTCATATCGACGGGAACGGTAAAGTAGGACCGCTTTTCAGCCAGATCGCCGCCAAATATACCATCAACGATCTCAATACGATCAAAGATGCCATTGTCCACGGCAGCAAAGGCAGATGGCCAAACTACCACATACCCATGCGTGCCTATAAAGACTTGACTCCAAAACAACTTGATGGGATCGCGAAGTGGATTCTGTCACAGAAGAAGTAGCAAAGGAAACTTCTTCTGATGGGGACTTTTATGACTCCCCCGTAACCTAAAAACAGTATAATCTTACTATGCAAACTTTGCCCATCACCCACGTCCTTCCCAAAGTCAAAGAGAAACTGATTCACCATAACCGTCTGGTACTGCAGGCACCTCCCGGAGCCGGCAAAACCACTGCTTTGCCGTTGGCATTGCTGGACGAACCGTGGCTGGAGGGCAAAAAGATCATCATGCTTGAGCCGCGTCGTCTGGCAGTGCGTTCTTCCGCGGCACGCATGGCAGAGCTTCTGGGCGAAAAGGTGGGACAGCGTATCGGATACCAGATAAAGATGGAGTCGGTGCAGAGCAGAGCAACCAAGATACTCATCGTCACAGAAGGAATACTCACACGCAAACTGCAAAACGACCCGGCACTGGAAAGTGTGGCGCTGATCATCTTCGACGAGTTTCATGAACGCTCCCTGCATGCTGACCTCTCTTTGGCTTTGGCTCTGGAGTCACAGTCCGTGTTGCGGGAAGATATGAAAATACTCGTTATGTCCGCCACGCTGAATACAGCGGCGATCTCCACACTTTTGGACAATGCACCCGTCATTGAAAGTCAGGGACGGGCTTTTCCTGTGGAGCGCATACACCTGGATGCCGGTACACCACAACCGACACTCAAAACTCTACCCTCCTACATTCATAAACTTCTGCTCAAACTGCTTGCCGAGGAGGAAGGCAACATCCTCGTCTTTCTTCCGGGAGTCCGACAGATCAAAGCGGTGGAAAAACTGCTCAATGAAAGCAGGATTAAAAATACCTACATCTCTACACTCTACGGGAACCTCAGCAAAGAGGCACAGGACAGAGCCATAAAAGCACCGCCCAAAGGCACAGGGAAAGTGGTACTCTCCACCAACATCGCACAGACTTCTCTGACCATTGAGGGTATTAAGATCGTTATAGATTCCGGACTTCAGAATGTTTCTGTCTTTAATCCCTTTTCAGGCATGAACAAGCTTGAGAGCAAATTCATTTCCAAAGACGCTGCCATCCAAAGGGCAGGACGGGCAGGACGGCTTTCAGCCGGGAAGGCCTACCACCTGTGGCACAAGTCCAGGATACTACAGAAACACGATACACCCGAAATACTCTCTGCCGACCTCAGTCAGCTTGTTCTGGAACTGGCACAATGGGGGAATGATGACATAAATGCTCTTTCCTGGATGGACACCCCGCCTATCACTGCCATACACCATGCCCGGGCACTCCTCAAACAACTCGGGGCACTCGATAGCAACGGACACATCACCTCCCACGGGGAAGCCATGGGCAGCTACGGACTTCACCCCAGACTTGCCCATATGATGCTCAAAGCCAAAGAGATGGATCTCTCCTATGAAGCGTCTCTTTTGGCAGTGCTGGTCTCGGAGAAAGATATCTACAGTAGCGCTTACACCTCTGCCGATCTACGCGAACGGGTCATCACCCTGCACGACGTCGCCCAAAAAGCAAATGTTTCATCTAAATATGTCGATATAAAACAGTGCCGATATTTGCTTGAAAATGCCAGACGCATTGAAAAAAACCAAACCTCCACACTCCATACGGAACAGCTTGGCATCCTGCTTGCATTCGCCTACCCTGACCGAATCGCACAGCTTCGCCACAGAAACAAAGGTACCTACCTGCTTTCCAACGGAAAAGGAGCATATCTGCACAGCGATGACACTCTCTTTAACAGTCCGTATCTGGCCATTTCAGACCTGGATGCCAAAAGTACCGATGCTGCCATCTACAAAGCCATAGCTCTGAGTCTTGCAGACATAGAAACCCATCTGGGAACAGAAACACAGGAGATGGTTACCTGGAACGAGGCAGAGGCACGGGTAAAGGTGCGCAAAGTAGAATGCTTTGGCAAACTCATACTCAAAGAAACACAACTGAAAAGTACCGCTAGTCCTGAAGTACTTGAGGTACTTTTGGATGAAATCGAAGCACTGGGTTTAAATATTTTACATTGGAACAAGGAAGCAAAAAACCTTAGAGAAAGAGTAAATTTTCTGCATCTTCATGATGAAAATTTTCCTGATTTTTCCGATGAAAACCTGCTTGACACAATGGACAAGTGGCTGGCACCCTACCTTCAAAATGTAACGACACTCAAAGCCTGCCGGAATCTCGATCTGCATAATATCCTTCTGGGACTTCTCAGCTACGAAGAGCTCCAAAAACTCAACCGCCTCGTCCCGGCTAAACATAAAGTTGCCAGTGGTTCACAGATAGGCATTGACTACAGTGATCCTCAACAACCAGTACTTGCAGTACGCCTGCAGGAGCTTTTCGGCACACACGACACCCCTGCTATACTCGGAGGCAAAGTCAAACTGATGCTCCACCTGCTCTCCCCTGCTTCACGTCCTATGCAGGTGACAAGAGACTTGAAAAGTTTTTGGGAAAATACCTATGATGAAGTCAAAAAAGAGTTGAGAGGAAGATACAAAAAACACTACTGGCCGGACGATCCGCTTGAAGCCAAAGCGACTTCAAAGACAAAGAAAAATATGTAAGTATCAGATTATGATACACCACTATATAAATCAGATCACACTGTAGAGATTTTAAAAATTGGCGGGATATATTTTACCATTCTGAATTTTGGGAGAGAACCTTTACCGGCAGAAAAGCTTGCCGGTATTGTTTTTTGGAGTACGGTTATTGCAACCGTTGGATCGAAGCAGTAGGTATACTACTCAAGATCAAAGGCAGCTTCTGTTGTCCACGCTTTTAAAGCTTCTTTCTCGGCATCACTGAGTTTTGCCTCTTTATGCATGATCAGATAGCTTTTCATCGGCATCTTGTCCTGGATCGCTTTTGGTATCTTCTCAAGATACTTGAGCTTTTTTTCATCGTCATACGAATTCCAAGTAGAGAAGTTCATCTTTTCTCTTCCCTTTTTGACATGCTTTTTTGTGAACCATGAAACAGGAGCGATACTGCTGTACCACGGGAATGTCGTATGACTTGAGTGGCAGTCAAAACAAGAACGTTTAAGTATTGCCTGTACATTTTCGGGAGCCTCTAAAGCATCTCCTTCTTTCACAGGCAAATCAGCGGGTACATTCATAGGAACAAATTGTATTCCTACGAAAACAAGTATTAGTAGTATTAATAATTTTTTCATAGGAAAAATAATACATCTTGCTTACTTAAACGAAGGTTTATAAAATAATTTTTGTATTTCAATATGATATAATGGCACAATTATTAACAATAAGGAACACCTATGAAAAAAACCCTACTCTGCCTCTCATTACTCACTGTACTTTCCAGCTCTGCTACTGCCACCGACATGGAAGCAGGAGATGTCTTTGAATACCTTAAAAGCGCCCTTCACGGAGAATGGAAGCTCTCACCCAAAGAGAAACAGACAAATACAACGGCATATAAAAACAAATATGTATTGCCTTTGGTAGGTACAGATAAAACAGCAGTGGCTTATAAATTTATCGGTTTTGGTTCAACTCTGCAGGAAGACCTGCTGCCAAACACAGAGAAACAGATGGTGACCATGTATCATTGTGATGACAACATTGACTGTACACAGGTTTTGGCAACACACTATTGCACGAAGATGAACCAACCACAATTCATTCTCGACCTGAACAAGACCACCAAAGAAAAAGTGATATTTAACTGCAATATGAAAACAAAACTCTGCAACTCAAATGAAGACCATGTCCATCAAATCATTCTTGAGTTTTCGAATGGCGGAAAGCACTTAAAATCTTCCTATCTGGGATGGACGGACCAGAAACCGAACAAGAAAAATTCTATCTATCATTTCGATAAAAAATAATTGACAGATATCAACATATACGTTAGAGGGTATAGATATAATCTCCCAAAATAAAGGATAAATATGCAAACAGCTTCATTTTACAACGATCTGAAATTTTCAGAGGAAAGTGTGGTCATCACACCCATGCTTGAGAGTGATTTCGGCAAGGAGATACGCATAGCGTTCAAAGAGGGTCAGATCATGAAAGAGCACAAGACCAAATTTCCCATTACTGTCATGACACTCAGGGGTTCCATCGAGTTTGGGGTGGGAGAGAGAAAAGTGATCCTGAATGAGGGAGATGTCATTGCATTAGAAGGGAATGTCATGCATGAGCTCAAGGCTCTTGCTGAATCTGTCGTGCGTTTAAGTCTACACAAGGGGGACAGTGTTGCACGTGTCAAAGGGGTATTAAAACTCTGATGCACTACGCAGGGTGGATGCGATCCACCCTGCAGACTACTCTTCTTCTACAGCTGCGACTTCCGCATGTTCTCCGCTGTCCATAGCTTTCAACTTAGCCGGACTGTTCTCTTTTGAAAAGAGTTTCAGCAGGTCAGAGAGTGTCTGCTTCATATTCCCGCGGTCTACGACCATGTCGATGAGACCATGCTCAAGCAGGAATTCCGAACGCTGGAAACCTTCGGGAAGGTCGACACCAACTGTCTGCTTGATAACCCTCTGTCCGGCAAACCCAATCAGTGCGCCCGGTTCTGCCATAATAATATCACCCAGCATCGCAAATGAAGCCGAAACTCCACCCATAGTGGGGTCTGTCAGTACAGAGATGAAAGGAAGGCCTTTGTCGCTGAGTCTCTTAAGTGCTGCAGAAGTTTTACTCATCTGAAGCAAAGCATAGGTACTCTCCTGCATTCTGGCACCGCCTGAAGCACTCACGATGATCACACCACATCCTTTTTCGATAGCTCTGTCAACAGCACGGACGATCTTCTCACCTTCAACCGAACCGAGACTTCCTCCCATGAAAGCAAAGTCAAATACGACCAGTTCCACATCCTGGCTGTCTATTTTACAACTTCCACTTACCACCGATGAAGTTTTTCCTGTTTTCGCTTTCGCTTCTTCGATACGTTTTTTATATGATTTTTTGTCGGAAAATTTCAACGGATCAATTGGAGCGAGATTGGCATCATGTTCTGTAAAACTTCCTTCATCGGCGATGAACGAAACCCTTTTGTCCGCACTGATACGGAAATGGTGGTTACATTTCGGGCAGACATTCTGTATGGCTTCAACCTCTTTGTAATACATCAACGAGTTACATTTTGGGCACTTTATCCACTGATTAGGTCTTTCATTCTTTACTTCATCTTTTTTAAACAGGTTACTGAACATGCTATTATTCCTCTCTCAGGTCTTTGACCAGTTTTTCTATCTTGTCTGCGACGTTTTTTTGTTTCGATACTATAACATAATCCGCCTCAACAATCACTTCAAGGCCTTCACAAAGTGCCAGTCCCGCCGCAAAATCATAAATACGGAACGGTCCGACAAAAAGGACGTATTCGACTGTATGTGCATAGGCCAGTGAAAGTGCTATGGCGCCCGGAGCCCTGAATTTAAACCCCAGCTTATCCAGTGCCGCAACCAGTAAGGGATGGGCATAGGCTTTTTCAAAAAGCCCTATCTCCGAAGCAGAAGAGACATGACGGGGGTGAAATTCTGCACTGAAAAGTTGTCCCTGCAATACATCATCATTTCCTGATTTGACAAAGAGATCACCATTGGCAAGATTACAGACCACCGCTGCATCGAGAAGACCGGCTGCATTCACTCTGGCAACAGAAGTTCCGTAATAGGGGAAAAGGGAAAGGGCATTGGAAGAGCCGTCTATGGGATCGATGATAATCTTGACATCACCCTCTCCCATGATCCCAGACTCTTCAGACTCGATATGCCCGAAAGGGGAAAGATATTTAAAAAAAATTTGTTCCGCAAAGAGATCAAGTTTTGAACTGACATCCCCACCTGCACCTACTTCGGTCTTTTCATACCAGGAAGCATCAAAGCCCTTTTCAAGCGCCGAAGCGATCTCTTCGTTAGCCTTGATGCATGCTTCGATAAATGGGTTCATCTTGTTCCTTTATCTACCCGTTCGGTGCGTGAGTACGCACCCTACAGTAAAACATATCATGAAAATGTGTTTTACTCGCCTTTTTTGTTGGCATCAAGTGACGGTCTTGCACCGCGCGGTACTACAAGCCAGAACTTACGTACACACTCTCTGGCATTGTCAAGGATATACTGTGCTTTCTCACTGCCTGTTTTTTCAATATAGTCTTGCAGAAGTCTTTTGAGTCCAAACATTTCAAAATCCAGCTCATCGGTATCTATACGCAGTGCTTCTACCAGTTCAGGGTTCAGCTTTTCGTAGAACGTACCCTCTTCATCATAGACAAATGCTTTACCGCCGGTCATACCCGCACCGAAGTTCACTCCGGTATTGCCGAGAATGACAACTGTACCGCCTGTCATGTACTCACAAGGATGGTCTCCCGTGCCTTCAACGATAGTGGTCGCTCCGGAGTTACGTACGGCAAAACGCTCACCGACCTGTCCACTGATATAGAGTGTACCGCCAGTCGCACCGTAAAGACAGGTGTTCCCGCCCAGTGCGAACTTCGGTCCCGATTTGGAAGAGGTAATGACAATGCGCCCGCCGTTCATTCCCTTACCGATATAATCGTTTCCTGCCCCCTGGACATTGATGGTCACACCTTCGGAAAGGAAGGCACCGAGAGACTGCCCGACGACCCCTGTAAGGTTGATCGTGATAGTATCGTCAGGAAGCCCTTTGTTGCCGTGACGCTCTGCGATCTCACCGGAGATCCTTGTACCGAAACTTCTGTTCAGGTTGCTGACTTCTTTGTTGATGACAACCGGCTTGGACGGATCTTCGATTGTTGGCATCAGCTCTTCGACGATCGCTTTTTCATACTCGTTCTTGTCATACGGTTCATTGAACGGCACCTGACAGGTATCGACACCGTCCACTTTTTTCAGGAACTGTTCGAAATCGAACTTCTTGGCATACTCGTCATCGATGATCTTGAGCAATTCTGTTTTACCGACGATCTCCTCAAGTGATCTGTAACCCAGAGAAGCAAGGATCTCACGTACCTCTTCGGCAAGGAGCGTAAAGTAGTTGACCACTTTCTGTACATTCCCTTTGAAACGCTCTCTGAGGTGAGGGTTCTGTGTCGCAACACCTACACCACAGGTATTCAGGTGACAGACACGCAGCATGATACATCCGACGATAACCAGTGCACCTGTACCAAAGGCATACTCTTCAGCACCGAAGATTGCTGCTTTAATGACATCGAGCGCTGTTTTGAGCCCTCCGTCCGTTTCGACAGTAACATTGCCCCTGAGGTTGTTGGCTTTAAGTGAATTGTGCGCTTCATAGAGTCCAAGCTCCCACGGATTACCCGCAAATCGGATGGAACCGATAGGCGCCGCACCCGTTCCGCCGTCCCCGCCGGAGATGATGATCTTGTCCGCATACGCTTTGGCTACACCCGCCGCGATCGTTCCTACACCTGCAGTCGATACGAGCTTGACCGCGATCCTTGCTTTCGGATTGATCTGCTTGAGGTCAAAAATGAGCTGGGCCAGATCCTCGATGGAGTAGATATCGTGGTGAGGCGGTGGTGAAATCAGCGTCACACCCGGCTTGGTATATCTCAGTGATGCAATAAGCGGAGAAACCTTGCTTCCGGGAAGCTGTCCGCCTTCACCCGGTTTTGCACCCTGTGCCACTTTGATCTGCAGCTCTTCAGCCGAACGCAGATACTCCGGTGTTACTCCGAAGCGTCCTGAAGCGATCTGCTTGATCTTGGAATTCTTGATGGTCCCGTAACGTGCAGGGTCTTCACCACCCTCCCCTGAGTTGGACTTCGCACCGATGGTATTCATCGCCTCTGCCAGCACTTCATGTGCTTCGGGAGAGATAGACCCCATAGACATTGCCGCAGAAGAGAAACGCTTGAGGATCTCGGAAGCAGGTTCTACCTCGTCAATACTGATGGGCTCTCTTGGCGAGTTAAGCTCAAAGAAGTCCCTGATGAACTTCTTGTCCCTTCTGTCTACCAGCTCTTCGAGCTTTTTGTAATCCTCTTTGCTTCCGCTCAGTGCACACTGCTGGATAGCAGCAATGGTCGGTCTGGAGAAGTCATGGAACTCTTCACCTTTTTTATACTTGTAGTACCCGCCTTTATAGAGCGCTTTTCTTTTGCCTTTGAAGGCATCCGTAAATGCGCGTTCATGGTTACTGTTGAGTCTGGCGTCGATATCTTCATACCCCAGTCCTTTAAGCAGTCCGTGCGTACCGCTAAAACACTCCGATACTATCTCGTCACCAAGACCGATCGTATCGAAGAGCTTGGAGTTACGGTAGGAAGAGACGGTCGAGATACCCATTTTGGACATGATCTTGAGCAAACCTCCGCCCATGGCACGTCTGATGCGCTTGAGTGTGATCGTCATATCAGTATCTTCATCCGCCAGCTGCTCTACGGTATAGTACAGCAGGTACGGATAGATCGCCGCTACGCCGTAACCGATCATACAGGCTGCCGAATGCGGATCGAACACTTCACCAGTGACCGCAACGATGCTGCTCAGGTGTCTGAGTTTTTCTTCAAGCAGGACAGTATTGAGACGTCCTACAACCATCAGCATAGGCAGGACCTTGGTCTCTTCCGAGAGGTCCCTGTCATCAAGCACTATTGTTCGAATACCCCTGTCGCGGACATCGGCAACGATCTTTTCCACCAATGCGTTCAGGCTCTCTTTGAGGTCGTGCGTATAGGTCGTACTGTAGCTCGCCATTTTATAGGCAACGTCATATTTCTCATTTCCTTCGGTACCGAACTCTTTGAGAACCGCGAATTTTTCCGCCGACATGATGGGTAGTACGGTCTTGAGACGTTTTGCATGTTCCGCATCGTCAGAAAGCACATTTCTGATCTCACCGAAACCGGTATTCAGACTGGTCACACTTTTCTCCCTGATCGGGTCAATCGGAGGGTTGGTCACCTGTGCGAACTTCTGTTTGAAGAAATCGGTGAAGTTTCTCTGCTGGGTAGAGAAGGCAGCGATAGGTGTATCGTCGCCCATGGCACCTGTCGTCTCTTTTCCTTCAGTCATCATCGGTTTGATGACCTCTCTCATCAGCTCAAGCGTATAGTTGAAGTAACGCTGCTTGGCTTCCATCACTGTATGGTCGGTCGATACCTCTTCCACATGTGTATTGGGAACATGTTCCTGAAGATAACTCATATTCTTGCCCATCCACTTGTTGTACGGGAACATCGATTTGAGGTAGTTGTCTATATCGGTAGTAGTCAGGACCTTTCCATACTTGAGGTCAACACCCATCATCTCGCCCGACTGCAGTCGGCCGCGCTGGGCGATCATCTCTTCAGGCAGCTGAAGTACACCATACTCCGATGAGATCAAAAGTCTGTTGTCTGTGGTGATAACATATTTTGCAGGCCTGAGTCCATTCCTGTCAAGTACACAGCCGATATAACGTCCGTCGGTCATACTGACTGCCGCCGGTCCGTCCCAAGGTTCGAAACAGGTACTGGCATATTCGTAAAAACCTTTGAGGTCTGTATCCATCAACGGCGCATTGTGCCACGGTGCAGGAATGAGAGAACGTGCCGCCTTGAAGAAGTCCACACCGTTGACCCTGAGGAATTCCATGAAATTGTCCAGACTTGCCGAGTCGCTCATACCGTCCTGGATCACATCTGTCAAACGTGCCATCTCTTCATCCGTAAAGACATCAGACTTCACTGCCGCCATTTTGGCTTTGACATTGAAACGGTTGGCAGTTACGGAGTTGATCTCACCATTGTGGGCGATCATACGGAACGGTTGCGCCAGTCTCCACTCGGGCAGTGTATTGGTAGAGAAACGCTGGTGGAAAAGACAGAAAGAGATTTTGAAATGCTCGTCGGCAAGGTCTTTGTAGAACTCTTTGATGTGCGTAGGCATGACAAGGCCTTTATACGAAACCACCTTGGTCGAGAAGGAAGGAATGTAAAAGTCCCTGTCATCTTTGAGCGCATGCTCTATCCCTTTGCGTGAAAGATAGATCAACGCTTCAAAACGTTCTGTTGCGACCACGCTTCTGGGCACTACAAAGACCTGCTTAATCGCCGGAAGAGTAACAAGTGCCTGCTCGCCCAGTGCATTGGTATCAACAGGTACAGTACGAGTATAGATCACTTTGAGGTCATTGTTGGCACAGATCTTCTCGATCACATCGAAGTCAGATTCGTTACGGGAAAAGACCATGGCAACGGCATACTGCTCAGGCAGATCTATACCGTCTTTGGCAGCCACATGCTCGAAGAACGATCTTGGCAGAGAGAGAAGAAGTCCCGAACCATCACCTGTTTTACCATCTGCTGCAATCGCACCTCTGTGCATCATACGCGACAACGATGTAACGGCATCTTCCAAGTTTTGATGGGTAGGCGTATTGTCGATGGAGCAGAGAAGTCCGAATCCACAATTGTCCTTGAAGGAGGTAAATAAATCTCTCATATGTCAACCTTAAAAATAGTGTAGTAGAACGGCTCACAGCGCAACTATAAGCGTTCAAAATGGTGATGATTATACTTAAATATACGTTAGATTTAAATTAAAAGCTAGCTTTCTCCCTTCACACAGGGGTTTGCATTAACTTGATTTTTACTATAATAAAAGAAAAAAACAGAGGTATCAGATCAAAGGTTTCATACTGAGTGTTCGCAAAGTGAAGAATGAGGATTCCATTGCCATGGTCCTCACTGCACAGAATGTCAGGACCTATTACCGTTTTTTCGGGGCAAGACACTCCATTTTGCAGCTTGGAAACCTTGTTGATTTCGAAGTCGAGGGGGAAGACGGCCGCTTCTTACCACGTCTGCGTTCACTCTCGCACATCGGTTTTCCCTGGCTCTTCGACAAAAACAGACTGCTGATGTGGCACAATTTTATCAGGCTCTTCGAACCGCATCTCAAAGAGGCGGAAGAGATCGACAGTTTTTACTACGACCTTCTGTTGAGTGCCGCGAGAAAATGGGAGAAGCAGAATCCCAAACGTATCGTCTGTGAAAGCTACATCGAACTGCTTGAGTATGAAGGGAGACTCTCTCCCGAAAAGAACTGCTATATCTGCGAACAGCCTATCGCAGAGGAGATCGCTCTCATACAGGCACTGAAACCGGCACATCCTGCCTGCATCTACAGTCCTTCACTGCCTACAGACAAAATAATGGACTTCTTCCGGACAAAAAAAACCCTCTTCCTCGAAGACCATGAGGTGGACCATCTCTTTGATGTCGTCATGAAAGGCCTCTAAAAGTATATGAAAGTATAATGACTGCATGAATAAACATATGCTTTTTACCTGCTGTATCCATGTAGCGATTCTTTTTGCGACCACAGGCTGTGTCAAATTGAACTGCCCCCTGCCCGTAGAGCTTGACAAAACGGTAAAACAGGAGCCTCTCTCCTCCGCTTCGGCCGCAGCCGATGTCAAACGGAACTCCTGGAGTATGGACGGTCTCTGTGCCGACAGGATCACTTTTTACGAAAATGGCAGAAAATGGCGTATGCTCCTGGTCCGGAACATAAAGAACCCC
Source organism: Sulfurovum sp. NBC37-1 (assembly GCF_000010345.1). Classification (NCBI taxonomy): domain Bacteria; kingdom Pseudomonadati; phylum Campylobacterota; class Epsilonproteobacteria; order Campylobacterales; family Sulfurovaceae; genus Sulfurovum; species Sulfurovum sp. NBC37-1. Next base: position 929,826 of record NC_009663.1, on the reverse strand, counting down.
ACCGGGCCGTTCTGGTACCTGCCGCACGACAATGAAAATTCCGCACTCGATGCAGCCGTCTATGCCGTCAAAAAATTCGGCGGCGGTTTCCTGGCGGTAGAAGCAAACGGGAACAGATATGCTTCAGGCAAAGACCCCAACCGAAACTTCAAACCTGCATCTTCCTATACAAGAACCGTCTTTAAAGTGATCGACGCGTTCAAAAGCCCCTCCATGCCCTACCTGGCGTTGCACAGCAACAGGAACGGCCATCAGAACAACGGCGGAGAGGGAATGGTTTCCATGAGAGTGGCCGGGACCCATACAAAATCCTATCCTGCCGGAAGCATAGCTGTCGGAAAAAAAGAAGGCTTGCATGATGAGGACAGTCTGGTCTACCTTGCAGGGAGAAGTCTCGATACAAAAAAGATCGCTGCACTCAATGCCGAAGGGCTGAACGTCAAATATGAACTTGTAGGCAGCCGTGCTGACGACCATTCCATGTCCAACTATATCGCACTTCACAGAAGCAGAAATGGTTACGTGAACATTGAAGCCGAGGATGGAGATACCTCGACACAGAAGAAGATGATAGACAGGGTTATAAAACTCGTCTACCAGGGTGTGCTGTAGCATCCAGGGAAGATAGGAACTTACGCCTTTTTGACGAATTCCTGCTTGAGTTTTATCGCACCGACACCTGGTACTTTACAGTCGATATTGTGACCGTCGCTGCCTTCGACAAGATGGATACCCTTGATCTTGGTACCGACTTTGATCCCGCCGCTGCTTCCTTTGACCTTGAGGTCTTTAATGACCGTGACCGTATCACCCTCTTCAAGGATGTTGCCATTGGCGTCTCTTACGACGAGTCCTGCTTCCTCCTCTGACGCTTCATCCTTGCTCCACTCATGTGCACACTCGGGACAGATATAGAGGCTGCCATCCTCATAGGTATATTCACTGCCGCATTTTGGGCAACTAGGGATATTTTCCATGTTGTTTCCTTTGTAAATTGAATCTTGAGGCGTATTTTACTCTTCTTTTTTTAAGTTTATCAGATTTAGAAGATCATGATGAGGCTGCCGGCAATGACCAGCAGGACATTGGCAAAGGCATAAGTACCGGTATAGCCCAGTGCAGGTACAGGGCTTTTGGCCTCCTTGATGACCACCGAAAGTGCTGCACCACTGGTCATCGCCCCGGTAATGGCACCGAAGATGAGTGCAGGTGAGATCTTCAGGAACCTTCTTCCGACAAAGTACCCTACGAGGATCGGTATGATCGTCACGCAGATGCCTGCAATCACCAGTGTCAAGCCATTCTGCTGCAGGGTACCGATGATGCCGCTCCCGGCACGCATTCCTACACCCGCCATGAAGAGCAGCAAGCCGAACTCCATGAGAAACCAGCGTGTTGCCTCAGGCAACTGACCAAAGGTCGGTTTGATGCTTCGCCTGAAGCCGATAAAAAGACCGGAGACCAGAAGCCCTCCCGCAGACCCCAGCCCGATGGAAACCCCTCCGACCGTTACACTGAGCGTACCGATGAGCAGCCCGATGACGATACCGAAGGAAAGCGTGATCATATCGGTCTCCACCCCGTCACGTTCAACTTTCCCCATGAACTCACCCATCGCTTCTATCTGGTGCGGAGTTCCAAGCACCGTAATAACATCATTCTTTCCCAGCACAGTATTGTCATCATATCCGATACGCTTACCCTTCCTGCGTATTTCCATCAGCATGAGGCCGAAACGTCTTCCGATGGCAAGTTCATGAAGGGGGCGTCCGATAACGGCATCATTCTCCACGATGATCTGCGCGCTGTCCTGTACATCTTCACTGGTCCATTCCGGTACGATCTCTTCTGCGATCTTCGAGACCTTTTCGGCAAAATACCTTCGCGGCCCAAGCACTTCAATGACGTCACCGACCTTCAGACCGTTCTCATCCACAGGGAAGAACGCATCATCTCTTTTGACCTTTACAACAGAACGTCGGTCCCAATACTTGTCTCTCAACTCATCCAGAGAGAGTGACTCCACTTCGGGATTTGTAATGCGGTAGGCACGCAGCACGACATTGTCCGGCAGTCCGACACTCTCTTCGCCGGATGTACTGAAACGTTTCGCCTCTTCGGACAGATCGATACCAAGCAGTTTAGGCAGATACTGGACCGTCATAATCAACCCCACAAGTCCGAAGATGTAAGTAACTGCATACCCCATGGACATGTTCTTGATGAGCTGGTCATTGCTCCAGCCTTCCTGCATCGTGACAGAACCGGACTGTACTGCATCCTGCGCCGCGGCAAGTGTAGGCGAAGAGGTCAGGCCGCCCGAGAGCAGTCCTGCTGACATACCCGGCGGCAGGGCAAGGAAATATGCCCATGCCGCAGCGATGAGAAAACCGGTCGTTGCCACAACCACGGCAAGTGCAAAATATTTAAGTCCGTCCTGCTTGAGTACGGCGACGAAACCGGGTCCTGCCTGATAGCCTACAGAAAAGATAAAGAGGGAAAAACCGATCATCTGGGCTGAACTTGAGATCTTGAAACCGAAGTATCCAAAGATCAGACCAGCAAAAAGCACCCCTGCAACGGAACCCAGGGAGACCGAACCAAAACGGATCTTCCCTATGAGGTACCCGATGCCGAGCACTAGGAAAAAGGAGAGATCGAGGTGGTTATGCAGAAAAGGGAGGATCGATTCATCGATGTTTTCTATCCGCATTGTATTTCGCCTCCCTGTCTCTGTTTAGGTATTAGAACTTATAACCACCGATAAGCCTCAATGAATACGTATTTGGCTCATTGTCCAGATCGACCTTCTCATAGGTTCCCGTAAAGTAGATACCGTTGTCCGCATTATAGCTCAAACGGACGCCATACAGGTTCATCACATCCTGAGGGTCTCCATAACCATTTTTGGAATATGTCGGGTCAAGATCGAAATGTGTGTACCTCGCACCCAACCACAACCCTTCAATGCCCTGCTGCTTGAAGTTGTAACCCAGCTGCGCTTTGTAGGTGTTGGCATTTCTCAGGCTTCCCGCTTCGAAGAAGTGGAAGATCATCCCGTTGGCGAAGTACGGGTAAGCACCCCAGGCACCGAGTGTATCTCCCGTACCGTCACCGTCCGTATAGAATGATGCACCCAAAGCCACATCGAATCCATTCTCATGGCTGGCATTCAGTCTGAGAGAATAGATGCTGTAGTCAATTGCACGGCCGCCAAGAACATTGCTGTAATAATCCTCAAGACCGCCAACACCTTGGAAATCGATCAGCTGTGCACCCAGATCATAGCTAACAGCATCCCATTTTCCGTTGTAGTCATACTGCGCAAAGAAAGTGTTATAGTAATCGTTCATATAGTAATCCCAGATCTGAAGATTGTGGGTATCATCCTTGTACTGGAACACACCCGCCCATACACCTTCATCTCCGGCAAGCTCTTTATAGCCGCCATCCACGAAACTCGCATCGGACATCGTATGCCACTCTGTACCGTTGGCACCACTGTCCCATACACCGATCATCTTGTAGAAGTATCCGCCCGCGAACATAATGTTCTCGAAGCTTTTGTTCATATAATAAGCGCCCTGAAAACTGTCTGCAAGCATATACCAGTCGTCTGCATCGACCATAGGGGTAACAACCTCTTTCGCACCGGCAAGGAACTGGTGCGCCCCGTCTTCACTCTTATAGGTTACATAGGCTTCCTGAAGAATGATGAAGGATTCCCTCTCAGTCGGGTCGAAAACGAAGTTTCTCTGCTCATCAAGTTCATCGTTGATACCGAAGTCCGTTGCACCGGCTACAGTGATCTTTCCGCTGAATCCCTTGTAGTTGGGAGACGCAAGAGAGACTTTCGGAACAAGGTAGACACCATGGGAATCTGCATGCCCTTTATTCACATTGGGGTTTGTCGCAATGATCTTTCCCGTTGCACTATCAATATGGGAAGGCGGGTTGTCATAATCATAATTGACATACCCGGCACGGATATCTCCGGTGATCTTCCAATCACCAAGCGAATATCCCTCTTTCTTATCATCGACATGCACGACCGTTTCATAGGCATGGTCATCGTCTACGGAAACCGTATCGGACGCATTGAATGTCTCTGCCGCATAAACAGAAGAGGTACTCAGCGCCAGAAGCGCTACAAGTGAGAGTCTGATTCTTGAAATACGCATCCCCTGCCCCTTACTGTGCCAACGGGTTGATACCCAGCTTGTCGATGATATAGGCTGCTGCTTTCTGGCCTCTTACGGAGTTACCGTACTTGTCAAGCGGCGGAGAGACGACACCGATACCCATTTTTCCCGGAACGACAGCGAGAATGCCCCCGCCAACACCGGATTTGGCAGGTGTCCCTGTCAGGTAGAGCCAGTCGCCTGCATTGTCATAGAGTCCCGCGGTTGCCATGACCGCAAGAATTTTCTGTACATGCTCTCTATCAAGTACTCTCTTCCCTGTCTTGGGATTAATACCGTGATTTGCCAAAGTTGCCGCCATTACCCCGAGATCATGCGAGGAGATACCAACCGAACACTGTTTGGTATAAACCGTTGTCGCTTCAAGCGGATCGGACCCCATACGTCCATACGCATCGAGCAGTTTGGAGATCGCCTGATTTCTTTTGTTGTCATTGACTTCCGACTGGTAGACATCTTCTTTAAACGGAAGCTTTCTACCGGCAAAATCATTCATATTCTGCTTAATCTTGAACCATCTCTCTTTGGAATCCTTCGCTTCTACCCATGAAGTCGCCTGAATGGCACCCGCGTTCACAAAGGGATTGGAAGCGCTTCCATCATGTAGCTCGATCGCGATGATGGAGTTGAATGCCAGTCCTGTCGCATTGACCCCAATCTTCTCCTGAAGGAACTTGTCACCTTTTTCCTGGAGCACTTTACAGGCTGTAAAAACTTTGGAGACCGACTGGATGGAGACTTCCGCCTTCGTATCACCTATCTCATACACTTTCCCGTCAGGCGTTACCAGCGTGATACCGAAGATCTTCGAGTCGACCTCGGCAAGTGCTTTGATATAATCGGCATTCTTGCCACCCTGGTCGTTCTTGAACTTTTCATATGCCTCTTTAAGCACGGCATTGATACGCTCTTGTGTCAAAGAAGTTTTCTTTACCTCTGTCTGGACTGCTGACGGTACAGGTCCCTTGGCCTGTACCGGACTTGTCCCCAGCATGATAAATGATGCACAGGCAATAGAAAGTCTCATTACCCCTTTTTTGACAAAATGTCTGCTCTCTATCTTCATCTCTTACTCCTTTTGCAATAAAATTTAGTATGTACAATAGTAGCATAAAAAAAGTGTATTTTTATCACCAAAACGAAGAAAAATACATTCTTTTTGATAGGTTCAGTCGATAAGTGTCATTCGTGCCAGCAAACCTGCTGTTGTCGTATACCCTACTTCGGTAAACTTCAACCTGCCTTCGGCATTGTAGATGAATGTCATGGGAAAAGCCTGTACCTTGAACTTTCGCGCCCATGAGCCCTCTTTGTCATTCACTACCCTAAAATCCAGCCCTCTCTTCTCAAGATACTGTCTGATCTTTTTATCACTGCCTGAGTTGACAGCGATCGTCAGTACCTCATATTTTTTTGAAACACGCTCTATGTTTGCCGCCTCCAGTTTACAGGCAGGACACCAGGTCGCCCAGAAGTGGACAATAACCGGTTTCCCAGGCTTCAGGCTGTAGGTGCTGCCGTCCACAAGCTGTACCGTCTCTATCGGAAGCTGCAACGAATCCAGATCCGGTTTACGCACATAGCTTATAATATTAGATAATATAAATAAGAGTGCTGCGCCTATAAGGATCTCTTTGACCCATTTTTTTACATTCATTTTATACCTTCAGTTGCTTTAGCCTTTTTTCCAGTGCCGGCAGATAGCTCTCCCCGTAAATAGCCACATGCACCAAAAGAGGATAGATCTGATAGATCGGTACCTTCGTTTCATGGAATTCTTTACTCAAAGGATGTACCTCCGAATAGTGTCGAAAGAAAGTTTCTCCGAAAGTATCGAAGAGAAAGATGAAGGCGAGCTCCATCTCCCTATCCCCGAAATATATCGCCGGATCGATCAGAAAGACAGACTTAATATTAAATAGTATGTTACCGCTCCACAGATCTCCGTGCAGCAGTGACGGTGTGATCTGACTCATATCAATATACTTGTAAAGGTCCCTGCAGAGTTTCTCTACTCTCCCAAGCATCCCTTTTGGAAGATGCCCTTTGTCAAAGCAGATCTTTGCCATAGGCATGATGCGCATCTGTCCGAGAAAAAGTGTCCAGTTGTACTGTGTCTGCTCATTTTTCTGTTCAAAAGGCCCGATGGTCGTATCGTACCAGTATCCGTACATCCTGCTGTCATTGGTAACGCTGTGCAGAGAAGACAATACCTTTGCCGCTTCGATCTCCTGATCGTATCCTGACACCCTGCTTTCTTCGATGAATTCTATCAGCAGATGACTTTCCGAACTGTCATAGACTGCAGGTACCGCAATATCATATTTTTTAATATCTTTCAGCATTCTCACTTCTGTCTGAAGATGCGTTGAGGGTTTGGAAGTTTTCAGGAGGTATCTGTTCGACGGTATTTTCAGTGTATAAATGGGGCCTATCTGTCCCTCTGTCAGGTAGTCTAAGGAGAGAAGTTCCTCATTGAGCAGGTTTTCGAAATATATCTTGTCTACTTGCACATCTCTCCTTTAATATTGGTGCGTGGTTACGCACCCTTGTGAATAAAAAGCTTTGCAGAGCAAAGCATACCGACATTCTTCGTTCCCCACTCCTCATCCTTCACTTGGACATAGGCATCAGTCTATATCCACCCCGTCCCAAAACTCATCATAGTCCAGGTTGGTCATGGCATTCTCATCTTCCCTGTTCTTCTCCATCAGCTTCTGCTGTTCAGCTTCAAAATACTGTTCAAGCGCCTCTTCAAGTATGGTATTGACATCTTTTTTCAGTATCTCCGAAAAAGCCAGAAGCGATTCGACGGTACTTTGCTTAAGTGAAATATTTATTGCTTCCATTAAGATGGCCTCTTAAATTCTGCTTTAGGCTCCGGTACATTGGCAATAACGATATCAATGATTTCATCATTCTCAATACCACTAAATCTAGTGTGTTCACTTTTAATGAGTCGGTGTCTGAAAACATCATGGACTACTGACTTTACATCATCAACCGTCACTTCATTTCTCCCACGCATCCAGGCATGTACCTGTGCACACTTTGTTAGTGCCAGTGAGCCTCTTGGACTTACCCCTACTTCAATCATTACACCAAGCTGCTTACTGTAACGCAAAGGATATCTCGTAGCAAAAACCAATTCAATGATGTATTTTCCCATAGCTTCGCTTATCTCTACTTTTGCTACCTCTTTACGGGCAGCAAAGATCAACTCCTGTGGGATTCTGTTTTCATATACAGTTTTTTTATGCCCTTCATTCATGACTTTTCTGACCATTTCATATTCCGAATCCATATTGACATAATCAATCTTAACATGCATTAGAAAACGGTCTTTTTGCGCTTCAGGCAGAGGGTAAGTCCCTTTCTGTTCCAACGGATTTTGCGTGGCAAGTACCACAAAAAGTTCAGGCAGTTCATACGTTACTCCGGCAACGGTTACCTGCTTCTCCTCCATCGCTTCAAGCATTGCTGACTGTACTTTTGCCGGAGCTCTGTTAATCTCATCTGCCAGAATAATATTTCCAAAGATGGGCCCTTTGTGAAACTCATGTATATGTTTACCATTCTCTTCATAGAGATGTTCTTCTCCTATGACATCGGAAGGTTCAAGATCCGGTGTAAACTGTATGCGAGAGAACTTTGCATCAATAGCATTGGCCATGGAACGTACTGCACGGGTCTTTGCAAGACCGGGGAGTCCCTCAACAAGTACATTACCATCAGCTAGCATACTCATAATAAATCGTTTAACAATATGTTTTTGACCTATGACTTCATTGTTCATTCTGTCAAAAAGTAACTTTATAGCTTCTTTTGGTGTCATCTTAAACCTTATGGAATATTTAAATAGATTATACCACGAATGGGTGAAAAGGTCACCTCTAAAGCTTAGAAAGCTATAATATAGATTATGAATGCCTATTTACATACCCTCACATCCATTCTTGTCATAGCCTGTGTCATTTTACTGGTTGTGATGTTGCGAAAAAGAGGGGTGCTGCATCAGGAAAACGGTATCCTTTTTTCTCAGCTTGTCATACAGGTCACACTGCCGGCTCTCATTTTTGATGCACTCTCAAGGTCTACATTCGAATGGCAGTATATTCTTCTTTTCCTCTATATGTTCATCTCTGAAATGATACTGCTTGTCATTGCTTGGATCTTTGGAAAAATATTGCAACTGGAACGGAGCCAAATGGGTTCTTTTCTACTGGCATCAGCTTTCGGCAGTTCAGCCCTATTGGGCTATCCGCTTATTATGGAGCTTTTCCCAGGCAATGTGACCGCCCTTACAGAGGGAACTTTTGTTTCAGAGTTTGGTGTGGGATTGCCGCTTTTTACTGTGGGAGTGATGGTCGCCATACATTACGGACAGGAACAGCAGACAAAACGTGCTTTATTCAGCAGCGCCTTTCTTTTTTTCAAATCTCCTATTTTTATTGCCATTGTTACCGGCTTACTCTGGTCTTTTTCCCCGCTTGGTACAACAGGTATTTTTCTCACACCACTTTTTGAAGCACTCCACATCATAGCCAAAGCCAATACTTTTCTGGTAGCCCTGACCGTAGGGGTTCTTTTGAGTTTTTCTTCCCTGCACAGTATCATGTGGCTTGCACTCGTCACTATAGTCATCAAGCTCATTATCAGCCCCCTGCTGGTCTATCTGCCTGCAAGTATGATGTCTTTGGAGCCATGGCAGCTTCAGGTTCTGCTGCTGGAAGCTGCCATGCCCTCGGCAATGCTCAGTGTCGTACTCGCCAAACGTTACGGTTGCGATGCCAAACTGGCAGCCAAACTGGTTTTCATTACACTTACAGGCAGTTTATTCACAGTTTCTTTTATGATAGGGCTATAAAGTCCAAAATTTTGAATTAGAAAATTCAATGCAAAACTTTTAATCGTCCATCAACAGATTTGGGATCCTGTATTTTTTGACTTTCCATACGGTTGCCAGAGAGGAACCTTAGTCCTGTACTTTTGGGCATCGTACCATGTGTCCACTACCGTTGTCTGTCAGTTCCGGATGAAGTGCTTCACAGCTTTCATCTTTCAGTGCACACCTGCTGGCAAAAAAACATCCTTTGGGGAGGTCGATCGGTGTCTGTATCTCGCCTGCCTGCAAAACACTTTCGGCAATGACAGAGTTGTGCAGTGTCGGTATGACAGAGAAAAGCATTTTTGTGTAGGGGTGTTTAGGGTTGTCAAAAAGTGCCTCTTTGGATGCGTACTCCACGATCTCACCAAGATACATGACCGCAACATGGTCGCTGATATGTTTGACCACACTGAGATCATGGGTGATGAACAGCAGCGTCAGATTGTACTTTTTTTGCAGATCGGAGAGCAGGTTGAGTATCTGTGCCTGTATGGAAGCATCGAGTGATGCCACAGGCTCATCCGCCAGAATAAGTTCCGGTTTCAGTATGATGGCTCTGGCAATGGCGATCCTTTGCCTTTGTCCGCCGGAAAACTGATGGGGATAACGTTCAAGGTAATCTGTATTGATACCTACCTCTTCGCATAGGGAATGGATCACTTCCCTTCTTTCATCTTTATCCATATCGGTATGTACCTTCAGTGGCTGCTCCAGAATGGTTTTGATTTTTTTCTTCGGGTTAAGTGAAGCGTAGGGATCCTGGAAGATCATTTGGATCTCTTTTTGCAGGGAACCTCTTTGCAGAGGTGAGCGCATTGCGATATCTTTTTCATGAAAACAGACAGAGCCTTGTGTCGCTCGGTAAAGCCCAAGTATAACCTTGCCGATGGTCGTTTTTCCGCAACCGCTTTCTCCTATAAGAGAGAGTGTTTTGCCCCTGGAGATATCGAAACTAATTTTATTGAGGGCATGGAGCTCTTTTTTACTGAAGGTACTTGCATTGACATCAAAAACCTTTTCTACTTCTTTAACTTCGAGTAGCGTATCTAAATTTTGTGGCAATAGACGATCCTTTCTCCCAAAACATGTTTTTGCGGATAAACATCACACTGGCTATCAGCAATCGGACATCTCTCCTTGAAGTAACAACCCTGTGGCAGATCAAACAGCGAAGGCATATCTCCGGGGATCTGATAGAGCCTCTCCTGTTCTTTGTCCAGCGAAGGCAGACAGGCAATCAACCCCTGTGTATAGGGATGTTTCGGGTCGGATAAAATCTCCTGCCTGCTGCCGTACTCCACGATCCTGCCTGCATACATGACGGCTATCGAGTCACAAAGCTGTGAAATCACCGCAATGTCATGACTGATAAAGATCATGGAAGATCCAAAATCACTGCACAGCTGCTTCATTATATAAAGGATTTGTGCCTGTATCGTCACATCGAGGGCTGTAGTGGGTTCATCGGCAATGAGTATCTGTGGATTGTTCAACATGGCAATGGCGATGACGATTCTCTGCTTCATACCGCCCGAGAGCTGGTGGGGATAGCTCTGCATTCTCTGCCGGGCAGAAGGAAGTCCCACCCGTTGAAGCATAGCCATACTCACAGCGTAAGCCTTTTTGTGTGTCAATGAAGGTTGATGGTATCGAAGTGTCTCCGTGAGCTGCTCTCCTATAGTCAGTACTGGATTGAGAGAGGTCTGGGCATCCTGAAAGATCATGGCTATCTCGTTGCCCCGTATATTCTGCAGTGCAGCCTCATCCAGTTTAGTCAAATCTTTCCCGTCAAAAAGCACCTCCCCTTCAACAATCTTTCCAGGTTTGTCTATCAGATTCAGTATGGAAAATCCGGTCATCGATTTTCCAGCTCCCGATTCTCCTACGATACCAAGGATCTCACCTTTTTGAAGGGAGAAACTGTTACCGTCAACCGCTTTGGCAAGCCCTCTGGGAGTATCAAAGTAGGTTTTCAGATTTTTTACTTTCAAAAGTATCATACTCTTTCCCCTTTAGGATTCAGTACTTCTCTGAGTCTGTCACCCATAAGGTTGATGGAAATGATCAGGAGCATCAGCACCACTCCAGGGAAAACGGAGCCCCACCAATATCCGCTAAAAAGAACTTGATAGCCATTGGAGATGAGGGTACCGAGGGAGGGCTCGGTAACAGGAACACCGACACCTAGAAAACTCAGTGTTGTTTCTAGGATGATGGCATAGGCGACCCGGACAGTCGCCAGGACAATGATGGGTGAAACGACGTTTGGCAGTATCTCGGTAAAGAGGATGGGAAAACTCCCCATACCCAGTGCCTGGACCGACTGGACATACTCTTTTTCTTTTTCCAGCAGTATACTGCTGCGGACAGTTCTTGCATAGTAAACCCAGCTTACGATGGTAATGGCAAAAATAATTTTATTGATACCCGTTCCCCAAAGGGCCATAATGATCAATGCGATCAGTATGGCGGGGAAAGAGAGTTGAATATCGGCAATTCGCATAATGAGTGTATCGATCCACCCGCCATAATAGCCTGAAACCAATCCCAGAAAAACCCCTGCAATAACGGAGAGAACCGTACTGACAACACCGACATAAAGTGATGTTCTCAAGCCATAAAGTATGGCAGAATAGATGTCTCTTCCCTGCTCATCCGTTCCCAGCCAAAATGCATGACTGGGCGGCTTGAAACTGTTTTGCAGATAAAGCTGGGTGAGTTCATAGGGATTTTGGTATGCAAAGAGTGAAGGATGAAGCGAAAGGATGACAAACAGGGCAAAAAGTATCAATCCTGCTGCGGCCGTTTTGTCTTTGAAAAAATTCAGCATAAATTCATTTTTAAAATTCAAGATAGTCTCACTCTCGGATCCACCCAGGTATAAAGTATATCGACAATGAAATTGATCAAAATAAAGATCAATGCGACGACCAGCAGATAGGCAATAACGACAGGTCTGTCCAGATTTTGGATCGAATCGATGATCAGCTTACCAGTTCCCGGCCATGCAAATATCGTTTCAGTGACAATGGTAAAGGCAATAAGCTGGCCAAACTGTATGCCGATAACGGTGATCAAAGGAAGCAAGGTGTTCTTGAAGGCATGACGATAGACAATAACTTTTCGCGGCAGACCTTTGGCCGTAGCAAATTTGACATAGTCCTCTGTCAACACTTCCCTCATACCACTTTGGGTCAGTCTGATAATCAGTGCCAGTTGAAAGAGTGAAAGTGTGGTGACAGGCATGATGAGATGCTTGATGCCATCCCAGGTAAAAACACTGCTGAATAGATAGACCTCTCCTCTGCCCGATGATGGAAGAATTTCAAATACAACGGAAAAAATCAGTACGAGCATCATGCCTATCCAAAAAACCGGTATGGAAATACCCGTAAGCGAAAAAAGCATGATTGCTTTGCTTTTCAATGAATCTGGGTCCATGGAAGATATGACACCCAGAGGGACTCCCAAAAGAATTGAAACGCCCATAGCCAGAATGGCAAGCTCCAGTGTCGCGGGCAGTCTCTCAAGTACAATGTCCAATGCCGGTTCACCGTAAATGAAAGAATTCCCTAGATTTCCGTGTGAAAGCTGTATCATAAAACTTTTATATTGTGTCAGGAAAGAGCCATCCAGTCCGAGTGTATGCCGCATTTGCGCCACTTCCTGTGCCGTGGCATCCGGTGGCAACAAGAGCTGCAGAGGGTCGCCGGCTTTATACATAATAAAAAATGCGATAAAGCTGACAGCGAGCATTACAAGAAAGGAGTTGAACAGCCGACTTATAACATATCGTATCATTGTTTCTCCTTCATATTTGGTTGAATATCATAAGCCCATATTTTACCATCCAGCCGCGGCTGAAAAGCAATGGTTTTTTTTGCAGCATAGAGATCAACCTGAAAGTGCAGAGGAATGATGCACTGTTCCTGCAAAAGAGCCGTTTTCTGTACCTCCTGTAAATAATGGAGTCTTTTTTTCGGCTGCATGATATCTGCCGATGCTTCAATGAGCTTATCAACTTTGGCATTGGAAAATCTGCCGTAGTTATATCTTCCGTATCCTTTTTTTTCATTATAGGAGTGAATACATGCGTTGAGCATTGAGCTGAGATCACCGTCACTGTTCTCCCACCCCACGAGAAAAAAGCTGGTATTCAAACTGCTTATTTGAGAGAAAAACCGTGATTTTGGTATAGCATTAACGCTGACTCTGATACCGATTTTTGCCAGGGATGAAGCAACAGCCTCTGTGATCTGTGCATCTTGGACATAGCGGTTGTTGGGAGAATCTATCTGCACATCAAAGCCGTCAGGATAACCCGCTTCGGCAAGTAGCTCCTTTGCCTTTTTGGGATTGTAGGAGACTCTTTTTATTGCGGGGTCCGAACCAAATACGGCACTTGGACTGAATTGCGCAGCCGGCTTTGCAAATCCGTGCATAATATATTTTACAATACCCTCTTCATTGATACCATAATAAATAGCCTGTCTTACTTTTAATTCTTTAAAAGGGTTTTTTCCTGTTGGACTTTTCATATGAGGTGAATGGTTGCGAAACTGGTCCATCTGCAGATAGATCAGTCTCAATCCGGGCTGTTCAAAAAAACGGACATCGCTGTTTTTCTTGACTCTCTTGACCTCAGTGACTGGAACTCTGTTTATCAGATCAACCTCTCCGCTCAGGATCGCGGCGACCCGGGTAGGGTCATTGCTTAGAGGTTTGAAAATCAGTTCGTCAAAAGGAGCTCTCCCCTGCCAATAGGCAGGGTTTGCTTTCATGGCTATATGGTCGCCCCTGCTCCATGAAAGCAGGGCATAAGGCCCGGTGCCTACAGGATGATTGGCGATCCAGTCATCGGATTTGCCTTTCAATGTCTCTTTATCGAGTATCTTGACATAGGTCATTTTCTTTAAAAATACGGGAAAGGGCCGTTTGGTAATAAATTTGACAGTATAGTCATCTATTTTTTGGGCGGAAACGATCATATTCACCTTGTCCTGGAAGCCAGACTTTGCCCAATGTTTGATACGGTCAAAAGAGAAAACGACATCGTCCGCATTGAAGGTATTCCCGTTGTGAAAACGGATACCTTTTCTTAAATTCAGTATCCACTCAGTTGGCCGTGGATTGCTCCACGATGTTGCCAGATCTGGATGGATCTTCAAATCTTTGTCAAAAGAAACCAACCCGTCAAACATGTTGGACAAAATAGAAGAGGTCGCTACTTCATCTTTGAAATACGGATCCATACTGAGCGCATCGGAGGCAACACCTATCTTCAGAGTTTTTGCATCTGTAACAGAAGTTGCAAACAGGGTAAAAAATAGAAAGATAAATATTTTTTTCATACCCTAATCCCCCTCTTCTTATTTTACTTCTACTCCAATTCCAATAAGTTATTGGAGAAATAGCACAATCTTTAAATATTTCCACTTCTGCAATCTGGTCCCCAAATTTATTACCATCATAAAAAATATACGAATAATATTAAGACACTCTAAATTTCTGTCAAGGCAAGATTTTCAATCGTCCATCAACAGGTTTGGGATCCATTACTGTATGTTTTTCCAGATATCCTGCCATGACCGTATAAAACGTCGTATAGGTATTCTTTTTGTCCGTACCATACTGTTCAAACCAGAAGTAACCGTCACCGGAATGTGTGACAAGGTAAGCGTTTGATAACACTTTATATACCTTGTCATCTTCCACAGGTGCCAATGACCCGTCCGGCATGACAATGTCTATATTGCTTACCCTCTCCCCTGCCTGCTCAATGGTCCATGAACCGTCATCATTATGTTTGATCACCTGTGGCTGCTTACTGAGATCTATCGTATAGTGTATGCCGGAAACCTGCATCAACCCGCCTCGCCCATAGGAAGCCGCACTGTGCTCCAGTATCTGTTGCAGGTATTTTCCCTTGATATTCATCATATATGCATTATTTGAAAATTCATCGATCTCATGAAGCATGGTATCAGTAATGTTACCCGGAGGATAAACCTTTTTACCTCTGAAAGCACCTCCATTGTTCATGACTATATCTACAGAAAACTTATCGCGCAACAGGTCATTTATCAGGTCGGCTACACTGGATTCACCTTTTCTCAATGCATCTGTCGTCAAGTCCCATTCAACGGTTGTTTTTCCCAAAACAACTGTTGCCGGCAATTGTGCTTTATAGGCTTCAAGTATTGTCTCTACTTTTTTATCTGCGGTTATGGGATCAATGACAGGAATCAAAAAATATTCAGCCTCTTCTTTTTTGATACGATGATTGTTGTCAAGATGAAGAAGCAGTTTGAGCACATAGGAGCCCTCTTCTCCGCCATTTACGATCAGTGTATCACCTACCCGAACCAGCTGTTTGGTCACTTCATGGGAGTGGCCTCCGAATATCACATCGATACCTTCTACTTTTTGGGCAATTGATTTGTCCTGATCCAACCCTATATGTGTTACAGCTATAATGATATCGCACTGTTCACCTTTCAGTACTTCAACCATCTTCCTGGCCGATACAGTATTGTCAGCACTGAGCTTGACTTTTCCCGGGCTTGTAATAAGGGGAAGATCTTCAGTCATCAGAGAGAAAAAACCTATTTTGGCACCATTGGCATTGACGATCTTATAGGAAACACACCTCCCTTCCAATGCAGTACCTTCCACTATAAGGTCTGAACATATCGTATCAAACGAGGCATAGTCTAAAGACTTGGCAAATACCTCTGTTCCCTTGTCAAACTCATGATTACCGGGGGCATACACTCCATAGCCGCTTTCACTCATTAGCGAATAAATGGCTTCTCCCTTGAATGTATGAAAATACCGCCCCATCAGGTCATCTCCACTTGAAAGAACAAAGGTACCGGAAGGGTTTTCTGATTTGGCCTGCTTTAGAACAGAGGCTATCCTGCTGATACCTCCTCCCATTATCTCCACTTTAGAGCCATTGATCTCATATTCTTGTTTAAACGGTTCCATCAAACCCTGTATATCAGCTGTTCCTACAATGGTAATTTGATCTTTCTGTGAAGTTGCAGAAGTACATCCTGAAAAAACGATGCTTACAGAAATTAGTAGAATGAAGAGCAGGATATTTTGTTTTTTGTGCATTGTGAACCGCTACTCCTTTTTAACATTGCAGCAAAAACAAAGGATGTTTTTGCCACCTTCAGTCTTGAAAACTAAAGGAAATCTCTAATAATAGGTAATACTCACAATGGGTTTTACAAATGTGAGATTGTGCAAGAGATTTTCAAGTCCTAGCCATAGCTAAGACGAAGTAAATATCTTGTGCAAGATTGCGTTTGCAAAACCCACCTTACGGGCATCACTAGCTTTCGCCTATACGTCGTTACTCTTCCTTGACTTAGCTACAGCTAGGCCTTCCAAAGAGTGCCTAGCCTAGACAAAAGCTAGAGATGTTGTGGGTATCACCTATTTTTAGAGGTTCCCTAAAATTTATATGACAATCCAATATTCCAGGAGGACGATTCCACATCGACATCAATGATTTCCCCAAAGGGATTCACATTACCTTTTATAGCCGTATCATCATAGATCCTGACATAATCTGCAAATACCGATATATTTTCTGTCAATGAGTAAGAAGCACCTCCTCCCCATGAAAAAGATGAATCTTTCGGATTATACGGGCCATGTTGTGAATCCTGATGTCCCCAGCCAAGCAGTACATAGACATCGAGTGCTTCTGTTACCGGGTACATCGGTTTAAGATATACACCCCATGCATCAAACTGTGCATCCAAAGTGCGCGTACCTCCTGTAGGGTGGGTTGTTGTGATTTTGTCATCTTTGGTATCCCAGTATCTTGCTTCAACTGCAATATATGGGTTAAATTTGTACCCTGCCTGCAGCATATAGCCATGATAATCCACATCCCCGTATCTTCCGTTTGATATTGCCACTTCATTGTGAACAGCAGCATAAGCCAAACCTACATAGAATCCGGCATCACTACTGACAACCACAGGTATTTCTTCCACAGGTTCAACGGGGGCAATATCCCCTCCCGCCATTGCAAATGCACCCATTGCACAAAACACCGCTACTGTTAATTTAATATTTTTCATCACTGTACCTCTCCTTTTTTATTATTACGAGCATCTATAGTTATAAGATGTGCCCTTATTTTTATTGTACACCAAGTAGTCTTAGAGAGTTATCTAAAAAGAATAATTGACAATAAACCTCATGTCTGTAATATCATCATAGACATGAAGAAAATTAAATCCGTGCAGATCTTCATAGGCTCTGAAATCATAATTTGTATCAAAATCGATATAGGCGGCTTCTATTTTGAACTGTAGTTTCTTATTCCATTCGGGTCTGTATTTTATGATCATATCGTATTCATGATTATCCTGATCAGCAAAAATATCTGTCAATTTGTTTGGCAGATCAAATTTACCGGCATACAGTGAGAAGTTCAGGCCGTAAAACGGAAAATCATATTCCACGGTGATGACATTGCTTATTGTGCCTCCCTGGTCGGCTCCGTTATACATCAAACCACTGTAAAGTTGGTTGGCACCCCACATATCGATAATGCTGCCGCCGTCCAGAGAATTTTCATCATATTTTGTTTTATTGAACGCATAAGTAAAAGTAAATGTATCATAGACACTTGTCAGTTTGGCACCGTAACTATAGGTATCGATACTGCCGGCAACATGCGCTCCGACATCGTCCTGCTTGACAAACTGAACTCCGAGACTATTGATAAAACGACCTGCTTGAAAAGTATAAGAGCCGACAGCATATACAAAATTGACAAAATCCGATACATAATAGTTCCAAAGTTCCAGATCCGTTTGTTTCTCTTTATAGGCTATCGAAGCTAAATAAAGGTTCTTTGGGGGCCCTATGTAGTTTCCATTGCTGTCATAATGAGCCGGATTGTAGTCACCCCGTATCGGATTCCTGTCAACAGTTTCCTCTTTGAGAAGATCTTTAGATGCGTTGACAAAATCTATATATGTTGTGGAAACCAACGTCTTGACACCAGATACGATAGCTGCACGCAATGTAATATTTTCATAATCCCTGTTCTCCAGGATCACCGCTTCATACGTATAAGGTGTCATACGGATATCATTGTCTGACAAAAACTGATATTCATTCAATCGTTGTCTTCCCACCTTGAGTACTGTCTCGCCATATGCCCATTTTACAAATGCTTCACCCAGGACACTGTAACCACTCTGATCATCTTTTAGCAGTTGAAGTCCGCCTTCACTTGGCGGATTATGAAAAAGGGGTTGTGATGTATAAAAAGTGGCTCCGGCACTCAAATGATAGAAAGAACCCGTCTCAAACGTAAAGTATCCACCTATTGCATTGGAAGCTTTGTGAGATGAGTGTCGTACTTTAAAAATACCCATGGAGTCCTCTACCAGTTCATCATACCCCCTCTTCATCATGTAGGAGCGTAACTGCCCTTTGAATACAGTCTCTTCAAAGGCAGATGATAATGTATCACCGGCTGACAGGAAAATTGCCCCTCCTGCAAGCAGTCCCCCAATTGCCATATATCTCATGGAGTATCAAAAGTACCTATCTGATTTCCGAGCCGGACTCTGATGGCGTCCGATTTGAACTTCCCTTTTTCAAAGAACATTATGAAGAGTGATCCTCCATACAGAAAATAACCTAATTCATCCCCTCTTTTGACGGGAACCGGCCTGGTCATATTTTTATACTTCTTATTGAAAACGAT
The DNA here is from genome assembly GCF_000010345.1 of Sulfurovum sp. NBC37-1. NCBI lineage: Bacteria > Pseudomonadati > Campylobacterota > Epsilonproteobacteria > Campylobacterales > Sulfurovaceae > Sulfurovum > Sulfurovum sp. NBC37-1. The sequence continues at coordinate 910,988 of NC_009663.1, read as the reverse complement.
AGAACCGATATTGCTCAAGCCGACTGCCACCATGCCGACATATCCGTATTTACCGGTATCTCCGATAAAGTATCCCCGTTTATAGCTGCTGAACTGATTGAAATCCGTACCGTAATAGCCGACATTGCCGTATTTTGGCACAAAGGAGGGGAAGTCGTCCATGCCCAACAGGGCACCCCTGATAATTTTGGATTCAACTATCTTTCCATCTATGGGTGAATGGTAGTGGTGATAGGTATTTGGCATCAGGACACATGATACTGCCGTACCGCCCAAAAACTTTTTATAGTATCTCGAATCATCAAACATCTGTTTGAGATTGAGTTTCTGGTGTCCCTTGGTTGCAATCAGTGTGTTTTCATCGATCAAAACCTGGGGAATAGAATTGATAATGCAGTCTGTAGGTGCTGTGATAACATAGTCACGATTTGGCATCGTCTGGGGACGGCTCTCTTTGTGATCTTTCAATCTTCTTGAAAAAAATTGATTAAAAGTTTTGAACCCGCCAGTATCCGCTTTGGGATCAGGCAAGGCATAATCCTCTTTTTCGATCCTGTCATCATTAAGCCATTCGGCAATATATCTTCCGGAGGCCGGTGTATCCATGAAGTGGCCATACTCTTTCATATAGTTACCAAAAAGCTTCATTCCTGTTTTGCTTTGAAACAATGTTTTGGCAAAAGGGTTTTTATAGCTGAACATATCCATCTCCTGAATATATTTCAAGCCGTCATCCCCACTCCCTATAGCTTTTGGCAGAAACTCGCACCACTCTTCAAGAAAAGGCGGCAGGTCTTTGTAGCTTTTGCCTATCCAGGGGTTTCCGCCACGCATATAGCCTTCCGGAGCTTCAACCATATGCGTAAAAGATTGGTCCATTAATAATTTGAATACTTTATCCTTTTTGTATGTTTCATCTATTTTTTTAATCGACTGATAACAAGGGTTCTTTGCATCCAGATGAGCTGCATAGAGCGATAGGGTGTTTGCCAAGAGCGCAATACCTATTAGCTTGATTAAACGGTTCAATATTCTGTTCATAATTCATTCCTCCTTCAATTAGTGTACATTTATTATGCTGAAGTTTAACCCGGATTATGCATTAGAGATTACAGAACGCTACGCAAACCATTGCACCGTGGACACTTACGGAAAACCATCAATGCACCTACGGGTGCACCTCAAGTTTTCCACAAATACCCACAGCACAAGCGTTTGGCAGACTTCAAGTAATTCTAATACATAATCCGGGTTTAAGAAATAATTTTGTGAAACTACTATATCATCATACAGTATAAGCTATGACATCCAAACGCGTGATGTTTTACCAGAGATGGTTGAAAGGCTAAAAAATGAAAGTATCTATCAGACAGCTGACTCTCTTCACACTGCTCAGCTCAATCCCTCTCTTCTCCTGCACTACAATGATCATCACAAAGGGAGCCAGCAAGGACGGTTCCGTCTTTGTCGCGCACTCTGATGACAGCGAAATGTTCGATAACCGTCTGGTCTATGTCCCGGCCGCAGATCACAAAGAGGGCTCAACACGACCTGTTTATTATGATCCCTCTTCACTGGGTAGCAGACCGGAATACAATGCCAATGTCCTGAGGCGATATATTGGTACTCATAGAGGACCTATCTATGTGGACAATGATATGCCCCAAAGCATCCCTCTGGGCTTCATCCCCCAAGTAGCACACACCTATGCCTATATGGATGGCAGCTATGGATTGATGAATGAGCATCAGTTGATGATGGGCGAAGCGACCAATGGTTCCAAGGTGACGCTGGAGCCCGAGCCTGGTAAAAGAATATTTTACAGTGCCGAATTGGCTCGTGTCGCAATGGAGCGCTGCAAAACAGCCAGATGCGCCATCAAGCTTATGGGGGAGCTGATCGACACCTATGGCTATTATGGTACGGGGGAAGTGCTGCCTGTTGCTGATACCAAAGAGGGATGGGTCTTTGAGATGGCACCCAGCCCGGACAAAAGCAAGGGACTATGGGTAGCCAAAAAAGTTCCCGACGGCGAGATCTTCGTCGCGGCCAACGAGTTCCGTATCCGTGAAGTCGATCCGAATGATCCTGATATGATGTATTCCAAAAATCTTTTTGATGTCGCAAAAAAGCATCAATGGTGGAATCCCAAAAAAGGAAAACTTGACTGGCTGCGTACTGTCAGCGAAGGAGAGTACAGCCACCCCTACTACTCACTCCATCGTGTCTGGAGGCTACAATCCAAGATCGCACCTTCACTCAAACTCTCCCCTTGGGTCAAAGACGGTTTTACCAGGAAGTACCCCTTCTCCATCAAACCTGATAAAAAACTGGGTGTACAGGATGTCATAAACCTTTATAGAGATTATTATCAGGGGACGGAATTTGATCAAAGCAAGGGTATCACTGCCGGGCCTTTTGAAAACCCCTATCGTTATACAGGCCCGATGGATGCCAGCGGTGATACAGGCAAACTGACCGGACGTAAAGGTGCCTGGGAGCGTCCTCTCTCTATTTACCGTTCGGGATATACCTATGTGGCCCAAGCGCGCAGTTGGCTGCCTGACCCTGTCGGTGGACTGTTTTGGTTTGCTCCGGATGAGCCAATGAGTTCTGTTATCACACCCTTTTATGTAGGTGCACATGACCCTGTGCCGAAGCCGTACTATACCGGTTTCAGTGACAAGTTTGATCAAGAAAGTGTCTGGTGGGCTTTTAACTTCGTAGCCAACTGGGCTGCGATCAAATACAGCTACATTATCCAGGACATCAAAGAGAAGCAGAACGAGTTGGAACTTGCGGCCATAGAAGGGACCAAAGCAATCGAAAAGTCTGCTCTTGAAGTCTATAAGAAAGATCCGGAACAAGCCAAAGCAATGCTCAGTGAATTTTCACGCAATACGGCGATGAATGTCTATCGTACCTGGTGGAAACTTGCCTGGAAGCTGGTAGCCAAATACAGTGACGGTTATGTCAATGAACCGGGGAAGATGGCACAGGAAGTTGGCTATCCCAAAGCCTGGTACAAACGCTCCGAGTGGAAGAATGGTCCGATCCGTTACGAAAAGCCCAAGAAGATGCACCCGGGGGATTAAACATTTCCCGAATTTCTTCCATAAAAAGGAGTAAAAAATGAAGTTTTTAAATGCACTTGGTATCTGCCTGTTCTTTGCATCACTGCACAGTTCGGTGTATGCCAAAGAGGAGGCTCCTATGAGGAACAAAGACGCATCGGCAATATCGGCACAGAAAGAGAACTATGACGCACACCGTTCCTATGTAAGTTACCATTTTGAAGATGAAGAGATGGATTTCGCTTTTCAGTGGCTCCTTGGCAGCTTATCGAACGGCGGTGCCGAACTTGGAGAAGCATTTTATGCTGCCGGCAATATTACAGATGGCGATCCGAAAAGCTGGCAAAACGAATGGGAAAAGATGGCTCAGAGGAAAGAGTCCCGTGCCAAAGCCGCTCTTGAAAAAGGCCATAAGGCTACTGCCCGTGAAGCGTATCTGAAAGCCTCCAATTATTACAGAACGGCACTGGTCTCTATACTGCCGGACAATCCCAAGTTCAACACACTTGGCAAAAAGACCCGCTTCTGCATGAAAGAAGCCGGAAAACTGTACGACCCTCCAATGACCTACTTTGAAGTTCCTTTTGAAAAAACAAAGCTCCCCGGGTATTACCACCCCGTCAAAAAAGACGGTAAACCTCGCAAGACGCTTTTGATGATAGGTGGCGGCGAGACTTTTATGGAGGACCTTGTCTTTTACATTGAACCTCAGACGATCAAGCGCGGATACAATTTTATCACCGTGGACCTGCCCGGCCAGGGAATGCTCCCCGCCCAGGGAGAGTTTTTCAGAAAAGATACCGAAACCCAGATGAAAGCTGTTTTGGATGTTGTTTTGAAGTTCCCCGAAGTAGATCCTGAACAACTGGCCGTGTTCGGTATCAGTAACGGCGGCTACTTCGTTCCGCGTGCGGCGACAGTAGAAAAGCGGATCAAGGCAATTATTGTCAGCAGTGCCGTTGTCGACAACTACCGTATGTTCAAAGAGATGCCTTTTTCCAAAGATACGCAAAAACAGATCGACCAGTGGCCGCCGTTCAAGAAGGCGGTGACCTCTGCAGTGACTTGGCGCTGGGGGCTTGACCCTGAAAATGTCAAAGGGCAAATCGAAGCCAACAAAGGGTTTCAGTTTGATCCAGCCAAGGTTACCAGTCCGGTACTGGATCTTGTCGGGGCGGGAGAGTATGCCAACAAAGAGACTGAACGGCAGCAAAAAGAGTTTATGGACAAAGTAGGAACCAAGAACAAAACACTGGTGATCACTCCGGAAAATGAAGGGGCCTCTTCTCACTGTATCGGCGAGAATAGAACCCTGATGGCTGAAGTGGTCTTTGACTGGCTTGATGATCTCTTTGGGAATCAATCAAAGGAATGATTATAATGCTAAATTTACGGATCCTTTTTTTAGCTTTGAGCATTCTTTTTTCTACTGTTTTCGTTCAGGGAGTGGAATGCATCTTTAAGGATCCACAATATTCCTTTCAGACGCTCAGAACTATAGGCTACAGCAGCACAGGGGGTGCAGATATCGGAGAGTGTTTGAGTACAGTTCGCCGCATTCAGGAAAGCGATAATGAAAGCTGGTACAAAGAGTGGTTAGCGACTGCAAAGCGCCTTGAAAAGAGAGCGGACAAGTTTCTATCAAAAGGGCACATGATAAGTGCAAAAGAGGCATATTTTCGCTCCTCCAACTACTACCGCACTGCGGAATTTTTCCTTCATACTAATCCCAATGATCCACGGATTGTCAAGACTTGGAAAAAGAGCCGTAATACTTTCCTCAAAGCTGCAAAACTCTCCAAAAAACCTATAAAGTTTGTGAAGATACCCTTTGAGGGAACTACTCTGCCAGGTTACCTCTGTCTTGTGGACAACTCCGGCAAAAAGAGACCACTTTTGATCATCCATAGTGGATTTGACGGCACAGCAGAAGAGCTCTATTTTGAAATTGGTCATCTTGCGGTTGAAAGAGAATTCAATGTTCTTTTATTTGAAGGACCGGGACAGGGTGAAGTGATTCGTGTACAGAAGATACCGTTTCGTCCAAACTGGGAAAGTGTAGTGACACCTGTGGTAGATTTTGCTCTGACTCTTCCAGAAGTCAACCCAAAGAGGATCGGGCTCATAGGCATTAGTTTCGGAGGCTATCTTGCTCCACGGGCTGTCTCTTTCGAGCATCGCATTAACCTATGTGTTGCAAATGGAGGAGTATATGATTTTTATGCAAATGTCATCAAAAAATCCCCACCAGACATAAAGAAAATTCTCAACAACAAAAAGGCATCTATAAAGTTCAATAAGGAAATTATGGAAATTATGAACAAAGATGTTGATGTAGGCTGGTTCTTTGCAAACGGTATGTTTACTTTTGGAGCCAAATCTCCGACGGACTTAATTAAAAAATTAAAGCCCTACAATATGAAAGAGAGGGCAACAAAGATACGATGCAAAACTCTGGTGGTTGATTCCGAAGGAGATAAAGATCTTCCCGGACAAGCAAAAGAGCTTTATGACGCCCTGAGATGCCCCAAGACATATCTGCTCTTTACAAAAGATGAAGGTGCTGAAGAGCATTGTCAGATGGGAGCTATCATGATATCCAATGAGAAAATTCTCAACTGGATAGAAGAGAATTGGCATAGCAACTAGTAAATTCTGGCTATAATGATATAGAAAGGAACTCAAGATCAAAACTCCTTTTGAGGCAGTTCAGAGTTGGTTTCAGTTTCAAATGAAACCTAAACTATTGATAGAAGGAAAGAAAATGAAAAAGTTAAAACTGTTTACAGGTATCGTTTTCCTGATTGGAATGATAAGTTCGAGTGTAGTATATGCCGACACATCGCTGGGGGTTAGAATCCCCACCGCCTATTTTGCCACAACCGGTGCTGGTCAGTCCAATGACGGCATACCACCCGATCCCTACGAAACATTCTCTTATGACCTGGCGCTTCAGGATGCCGGCATAGAAAATTTCAATGTGATGTACTACACCTCCGTGCTTCCTCCCCAATCGTATGAGATTTCACTGAAGGAAGCTAAAAAACAGTTTCACCATGGTGCTGTACTGGAATCAATCATGGCAAAAGCCAGCGGCGTCAAAGGCGATACGGTCGTAGCCGGTGTCGGCCGGGTCTGGGCCAAAGATCCTAAAAGCGGCAAAAAAATCGGAGGCTTTGCTGCCGAATATGAATTTGTCTACCACAAAAAGAGAGTAGCACAGGAAGAGGTAAGAAAGAAGGCAAAAGCACAGTTGACAAAATCACTCAAACATGAGTTGTCGATCAGGCATCTGGAACAGGTAGGTGATATGACATACAACATCAAATTTCTGCATATCACCAAAAAATACGGTATGGTGCTATCTCAGCTTGGGTTTGTTAGTTTTATCTATGTGGATCCCATCAAAAAATCAACAGATGCTCAGGCGCACAAGCCAATTACCCAAAAGCTTATCACTCTGCTAAAAAAGAATCCTGAACTCAAAAGGCTTTTGGAAAAATCGATCGCAAAGGCAAAAGTCGTCAACCCGGATACCAAAACCAATCCTGTACAGAATCTCAATGACTATTATGCCTATCTTGACAAAGCTGTCGAATTGATTCCGTCAGAGGTTCTCAAGCACCCCAAGCATCTTCTGCGTGAGCAGATTATGCAGAGTCTCTGTTACTTCTATTTTCTGATCGACCAACCCCTCCCAGAGCTTGAAGGAAAAGGGCTTTACAACAATACGCTCCAATACTATGAGCCTTTCTCTACCTGGACGAGAGCGTTTGCCAACGACTGGGGAATGTTTCTCGATACAGAGAAGTCTTGGAGTAAAAAAACCTATGAGGAGTTCTATAAGGACCCACGATTTGGTTTGGATACCGGATGGTATGAACCCGCAAGCAACTGGAAAACTTTCAACGACTTTTTCAGCCGCTACCTGAAGTCTCCCGAAATGAGACCGATTGCCACACCTGCCGATCCATCGATCGTCGTTGCCCCGGCAGATTCTGTCCCTCAGGGTACCTGGGCTATTGACAAAGACTCCAGGATCAAAGTAGAAGGCGGATTGAAAGTCAAGCTTGCAACCTACTACAGTGTCAAAGATCTGGTTGGTGAAGACAGCCCCTACAAAGATGCATTTGCCAACGGAGTTCTGACACATACCTTCCTCGATGTCAACGACTATCACCGCTACCATTTTGCTGTGAGAGGAGAGATAAAAGAGGTCAAAAATATTGTGAAAAATGTCTCACTGGAAGTAGTCTGGGATGCAAAGCAAGGCAAATATGCCCCCATAGACTCCACAGGCTGGCAGTTTACCCAAACCAGAGGGGTTGTGGTGGTAGATACAGGAAAGTATGGTCTGGTAGCACTGATCCCTATGGGGATGGCTCAGGTCTCTTCTGTCAATTTCGAAGGGGATGTCCGACCCGGTATTGTTCATAAAAAGGGTGATATGCTTGGAAATTTCCTCTTTGGCGGGTCTGATTTTGTCATACTGTTTCAAGACAAAGCAGGATTTGAAATCACAGCATCTAAAACTCCCAACGACACAAATACCTATAAGCATATGCTGATGGGTGAAGCTTATGGGGTAATGAAGGGAAATCAGTAACCGTGAGGATTTGGAGAACTAAAGAAAATGAGTTTGAAAAAAAGGTGGTAAAAATCTATTAAGGAATTGCAATGGAAAAAATGGTGGACTGCCGGGCACTTCGTATTCTAGGTGTATCGGTATCGATTCTTCTGCTTTGGAATGGTGTCTGTGACTATATATACGGTTACTCCTCTCAGCTTAGCGGGGCAGCCTATTTTTCCCCGGCCGTTCTTGATGTTGTCAGTACCGCGGGAGGGCGTCCGCACTGGATGGTGATGATGGCACAGACTGCCGGGTGGCTCTATCCGATTTATGCACTCTCCTATCTGCCTTGGTGGGTCGGAATGCGGCGTGCCGGATTTTGGCTGGGCACCGTACCGCTTCTTCTGCTTGCTTATTCACTGGTGATGATCGGTGGAATTCAGCATGCCGGATGGGCATTTTTGAGTGTGTTGGAACAGGCCAAAGAAGCTGTCGGCAGTAGTGATCCTCTTTTTTTTAATACGGCACAGACCTACATCACTGAACACTTCGTCATGGGTGATCTGACAGCTATGATCGCTTTTAATTTGGGGGCAATCTGGCACGCTGTAGCCTTACTCAGTGGAAAAACAATATTTCCTCGCTGGTTCGTACTTTTTTCACCTTTTGGCGTACTGACTATTACGCTAGTCGCGGGGGCAATCTCCCCTGCACCGATCGCAGGATATTTCATTGCACTGTTCGGTACCTGGTTTATGCTGATACCGCTTATAGCAAGTACCGTCTGGGTACAGCGACATCTATGCCGAGGCAATAAGCCTGATAACTCAAGGTAGGTGAATAATTTTGGACAGCCATATACAATCAGATTATACATCTTTGAAAAATAACCGGTTCTTTCACGGGAGTTCATTGCTGATTATCGGTTCTTTTTTGATGATTAGCTCTGATATGCGTGGCGGCGCAGGAGTATTCGGCTGGTTTATGCTTATACCATTCTTGCTCTATGTCACGCTCTATCATGAGTTTAAAAGCCGTCTATGGCTCCTGCTTACCCTTGTTGTAGGAGCTGTATTGACATTCACGAAGTCAGTATCAGACCCCATAATGATCTCTTTGCCGGTATCCATTATGTTTGGGGTAGTGACAGGCCTACGATACTATCTTGCCTTTTTGATATGGGATTATATCCGGAAATGGACTGATGACACTGCCAGCATCATTGCCTTTCCGGCCATTATAGTAAGCTTGGAATATCTGCAAGCATTTTATACACCGTTCGGCGTATGGGGATCTCTTGCTAATACACAGGTATATAATCTCCCCCTTATCCAAACAGCGTCACTTTTTGGATTTCTGGGCATATCGGCACTGATGTCCTGGGCTGCCGTTTTGGGAGCTTTCTTCATTCTCCGGAGAAATTTCGCAAATATAAAAATATCCGTTGTGCTCTTTGTCATCATTTTTATTGGACTGAATATATGGGGTGACTTACGCCTCAGTACCGTTCCCCAAGGCAAGCATATACTTGTTGCCGGCATCACGAATGGTCAGACAGTAAGCAAGGCACTGCCAAACCCCGAAGATCCCGATGTTCTGCAGAATACACAAAGACTGATAGAACTCACACGCAAAGCCGCCGCGAAGGGAGCCGACATAGCCGTCTGGGGAGAAGTATCGACAATCGTTTCAACCAAGGGGGAAAAGGCATTGCTGGGGACACTTTCCAGGCTGGCGAAAAAGCATCATATTGCAATCGTTGCAGCCTATGCTCTATTGCTCCCGAAAGAAGAACAGAGCGAACTGTATAAGATGAAGAACAAATTCACCTGGCTGAGAGATGACGGTACCATCGCCGAAACATATCTCAAGCACCACCCCGTCCCGGGGGAAGGAAGTGTTCCCGGTCGTGCCCCACTGAAAGCTATCAGGACAAAATATGGTAAAATGGCGGGAGCTATCTGTTATGATTACGATTTCCCGCAAATATCGTTAACACAGGCAAGGCTCGGAGTCGACCTGGTTCTGCTCCCCGGTCTTGACTGGCGCGGTATGCTGATACGGCATACTCTGATGGCACGAATTCACGCTGTAGGGGGAGGGTTTTCCCTGTTCAGATCGGCAAATGAGGCTACTTCAATGGGATTTGACAATCTCGGTCAGATCCGTGCAGCTATGACTGCATTTGGAGACGATGAGAGTATATTGATCGCTTCTCTGCCTGTTAAGAGAACGGACACCCTCTATACTCACATCGGCAATTTGCTTGCATATATTGCTATGTTTGTACTTATACTGCTGTTTTTCTTGGCAGTTTGGAATCATTTCAAAAAACAAAAAAAGGATCAAAGATGAAGTTTTCTACTATTTTAACCGTTTGTGTACTGACAGGAACTCTTTTCAGTTCTATCCAGGCACAGGAGAGTATCAACAAAGATGCCATAAGCCCATTCAAACAGTATTGTGACGGATATGGAAATCCAGGTGCGGAGGGTCTTGGTTATGTATCCGTGCTGAAAGTCTCAGCCGGTACCGTTAAAAAAACGGATGATATGCTTCTCGACAACATTGTCGCCTATGATCGGGCGGAAGCAAATGATGCCTATGTCGGTCAGATCAATATGCTGACAGCTTCATCTTTTTCCGGCCTGGCAGGACAGATATGGGGGTATGACCTTGCTGTTTCCGAAACGATAAAAGAGAAAAAAGAAAAACCTCTTTTTACCGTCAAACAGTATGATGGCTCCGACCTGAAGGTTTATGACGGTGCCCCTTTGATTGAGGCGGGTAAAGCGCTCTTTGGTACCGAGAGAAAACGCCGTTTTCCTCTGGTTCCCGGTGCCCATACCATTTGCGCCAACAAAAGCGTCACATCGTACCGGCCAAAAAAAGGGGAACCCGACGCTGCCAAAAATGAATCATATGGTGTCTGGTCTTACATTGTTATCAATATTGCAAAAGACCGCACCAAAGATGCCTCTCTGTTTATCGAAGATGCCGGAGTCTGGACAAAAAATGCCAATGATAAGGACTTGGATGCATTTCTCCAAAAACACCGAAAATCTGTTCTCTGGAGTGTTGCTGCCTGCGGTAAAGACCAAAGTGTTTTGTACGAACGATCGTATATCAGCTATGCCTATGTCATCATGAAGCCCGGTGAGGTAGGCACAGCATTGACCGTTGCCCCTTATGTCGTACTGGCGAAAGATGCGATCCCCAAAGAGGGCTTTGGGCAACTAAAGAAAATGAATTTGAAAGAGTGGGAAAAATCTATCGGTTTTAAATAATCCATCGTGTAAGACAGCCGCATAAAAGGAGGTAACGATGAGACAATTCCATTCACTGCTAAAATTGATTTTGCCATTGCTCGCTTTGTGGACACAACTGCATGCACAAAAAAATTTAAAACCGGACACAAAAGATATCCTGCCCGTAGTCGTAGTGGTCACTACCGGAGGAACCATTGCTATGAAATATGACCCTGTGTCGGGTGGTGTCGTTCCGGCTGTATCAGGAAAAGACTTGCTGGAAGCTGTACCGGGTCTTGGTAAAATAGCCAAAATTGAAACAGTGGAGTTCTGCAATATTGACAGCTCACAGATGACACCCAAAATATGGAGAAACTTGAGTCTGAAAGTTGATGCTGTGTTACGACGCCCGGAAGTAGCAGGCGTTGTGGTAACCCACGGTACCGATACGATGGCCGAGGGAGCTTATTTTCTCGAAACAACGCTCCATTCCCAAAAACCGGTTGTTTTCGTCGGTTCGATGCGCAGCAACTCCGACCTGAGCCCTGACGGCCCTGCCAATCTTTACAATGCAGTATTTCAGGCAGCTTCATCCAAAGCTGAAAAATGGGGAGTGACCGTCACCATGAACCAATACATCAACAGTGCCAGGTATGTCTGTAAAGACAATACGACCAATGTGCAGACATTTGATTCCGGAGGACATGGGTATCTCGGCTATATTGTCGGCAATCGGATCATTGGTTACAATGCGGCACCTGCCAAAAAAAAGCTGTCCGCACCAAAAACATTGCCGGATATTCCGTTGATCTACTCTTACGCGGGAGATGACGGATCATTGATCCGATATGCTGTCGATCATGGTGCCAAAGGATTGGTAGTGGCTGGCGTCGGTGCAGGCAATGTAAATCAGTCTGTATTCAAAGCCTGCAAATATGCTCTAAATAAAAATGTACCTCTGGTGATCGCCAGCAGGGTTCGGCACGGAGGTGTCTATCCGCTGTACGGTGATGAAGGGGGCGGTGCCTCCCTTCTTAAAGCGGGCACACTTCTGGCTGGAGACCTGAGCCCGTACAAAGCCAGGCTTCTCCTGATGATAGCACTTGGACAGCCCAATATGAACCCCCCAAAGGCTAAAGAAAATATTTACTTCGCAATAGAAGCATCTATCTTCTTGCGTACTCTCAAAGGCAGAATGCTCAAAAAGTTTTTCTCAGCCACAAGACGAGCGGTTTTTGGAGACAATGCATCCAGAAAAACATAATAGCGTTTTATGGTCTGTTCATAATTGTCATAATGACCGATATTATCTGTACCGATCATAAATCTGTCAGGAAACTCTTCGACCAAGGCTACCCACTCTTTGCTGGGTTTTCCATGTGGAGCGACATAGTTTGGATAGACAACCCAGGAGAGGTCTATCCAGAGATTGGGATATGTTTTGAGCATTCGTCCCATAATGGATGCCAGATTGGGCACCACAATGCGCCGGCTGGCTCCGGCATGTGCCCAGACTATGCGGGTTTTTGGATGGTTTTTGACAGCCTCTTCCATCTCTTCCAGATAGAGCGGCTTGTGTACCCATACCGAACTGATATCACTGTGAATGGTTACAGGCAGGTCATGCTCGGCGGCGAAATCATATACAGCATCCAATGCGATATGATTTGCCCTGGCCTGCTCACCGTATGTCAATGCTGTCAAATCATCATGCCGAGTCAGGATCTCGCCGATCCCTTCCCAGGTATCCGGATACAGGGCAAACATCCGCTTCAGGTGGTCAACAGCATTCCTATCCGTAGGATTAAACCCGCAGATAAACGGATGGAATCTTCTGCGCTCTGATGCAGAAAGGGTTTCAAGCGCTCTTGCAACAATAACATCCGTAGCACTGTACCAATAGCTTCGTGAATCATCGGCAAGATAATATTTTGGCTGAACGGGATCAACAGCATTCCATTTTTTCACAACCGCCAATCCATTGAGCATCGCATGCTTGACTCCGGTACGGTCCATCATCTTAAGAAGATCTTTTATTCCGTCACTTTTCTGCAAAAAGTCCACATAATGCAAATGGGCATCTGTCACTTCATATTTGCTTTTCTCTGATTCAACGTTTAAGTGTGATCCTTTCTCTGAAGCATTGACCCCATAGGTCAGAACAACCATCCAAACCACTAATATCCACGATAATCTCACATTAAACAATTTCATAACCTTTTCTCCTTTTTGTCATTATTACAATTCAGGATTACACAATGAATCCTGACGTTAGACCGGCATGGATTTTTTGTATCCGTCCATCACGGAGACAATCGCATGCCCAATCTGCCGACAATCTTCTTCGTCAATGTTGGCCAATGCCACCCTGAGTGACCACCTCGGTCCGGCAAATCCTCCACCGGGTAGACAGACCGTATGGTGGTCTTCCGCCAGTCTGAATAAAAATTCAAGAGGATGCGTTTTGACCAGATGCTCCGCGAACGCGCTGCCGTGTTTCTTTTCCGCCATTTTTTTCAAATCAATCAGGGCATAGTAGCGTGTCAGGTTGTTTCCTTCCGGCTCTGGCATATCCAAGGCTTCAAACAGTGCAGACCATCGTTTTTTGAGAATACCCATAATAGATTTTTTGTAGCTGTAATTTTCGTCGATGAGCTCATAAAGCGAAAAAAGGGACATCGCTACCTGCTGCGGACCGGAAAGTCCTCCCGTATGCGCTAGAGCCACCTGCCGGCTGTCTATTTCCAGACGTTCATAGAATGGGATCTCATTCGGCTTGGTAGAGACCAGACGATATCGGAAGTCCAAGCGGGCCTGCTTGGATCTTGGAAGCTTCTTGATGAGCCGGTCAACCACATTGTTTTTGTGAACCATCACAACACCAAGCCGCCAGCCGGTAACCCCGAAATATTTTGAATAGGAGTAAACACCCAGAATATTTTCAGGCAGTTCTTTACCAAAAGTATTGAATTCATCGACAAAACTGGCATACACGGTATCGGAGATAATGATCATATCCTTATTGTGCATCCGTATTGTATCGGCCATACGCTTGACCGTATCCGCATTCAGTGAAACCGAGGTTGGATTGGTCGGGTTGACCATATAGAGTGCCTTGACTTTCCGGTCCTTCAGCTTGGACACTTCACTATCGGGAATCTGCCAACCCATTTTTTCATCACCACGGATATAGACCGATTCCAGACCATAATCTTTCAGTACTGGCAGTTCCAGGTATGGAGAGAAAATAGGCGTCACAATAGCCACCTTGTCTCCGGGAAGCAATACCATATTTTCTCTCAGAGAGTTGAAAATATAGATCATGGCCGCCGTTGCCCCCTCTGTTACAAAAAGATGGAAATCGCCCTGAGGGGGCTTATTGGAGAAAACAACCCTGTCAAGATATTTTCGGACGATTTTTTCAGTGGCGGGAAAGATACGGGGGGGATCCGGATAAAAATCTCCCTGCACGCCATCCATGAGTTCATAAACCAATTCATCGGCATCCATTTCTGTCTCATTTTTTGCATATTCTATACTTCTGCCCAAAAAATCGGCTTCCGTATCATATTTGTGTTTTGCCAGAAATTTCTTTAACGCATTGTACATTCCTTCTTTGCTTTGCCGATATCCTACATCTATAATTTTAGAATTCTTCTCAGCCATATCTGCAGCAAAGAGCGTTAAAAGTGCCAGTGATTTACGCACCAGCGTATTGAGGAAATTGGGATTTCCCCTGCCGGCATTCACTATACTGCAACCGGATTTCGAACAGTCCGTTTCAGCTTTTTGGATCAGAATATTTTTAACCTCAAAAGGACTTTCCAAAGCAAGATCTTTCCAGTCGATATGTGTATCGGCACTGATTTCCGAAGCCGACAGGCCAATGAGACTTCCTGCAGTAAAAATCGACATACCAAACGCTGCCGCGTACTGAAAAAAGTCACGGCGGGTAACTACTCCCTCTTTTGTTGCTTTGGCGATCTCTTTAATGAATGGGTGTATCTTCTGTGACATTTCGTCTCCTTTCATTTGTGTTTTTCTTGGAACCTGTAAATCTCTATCGATCTCTTGCATTTTCATAGCAAATTATTCAAGCTCCCTTCTTAATAGTATACTCCCTGCTTTATTAAAATATACGCAGACTAATATAGGGCGAATGCGGAGTGTTGAATCTCTATTTACGGATTTGGTATAACTTTCCATAAAACAATCCTCGCTATAATAGAACTATTCACACTTATCACATCAGGAGGAAAGAGATGAAAAGAGTATTGAAAACTTTGATGATTGTGCTATTAGTCATCGCTACCCCTGCAACAGCCGGAGACAAAGCAAACCCAACATGCGATGGCACACCGCAGTACGACAAGACTGTAATGCAGAGCTATCGGTTGCTCCAGTTCAAGACTTCGGTCTATGAAAAAGCGCCGAAATTGGGCAAAGGAATCCGACTGGGCATCTATCAGGCACAGGCTGTCAGCGGCGAGGGGGCGACGGCAAAGAATCTCAAGCGAATGGAGCACGCCATTCGACTGGCAAAGGAGAAACACATCCAATTACTCTCTTTCCCGGAGCTTTATATACCCGGCTATACCCTCAGTCCTGCGATGGTCAAGAAGGTCGCACAGTTCAAGGATGGCCCCGCTGTCACCAAGGCGCGAGAACTGGCGCGTAGAAACAATATTGCTATTCTCCTACCCTATGCCGAAAAGGCCAAACATTCCGATGGGACTCTGGCTTATTACGACAGTATCGCTGTCATTGACGAGCACGGAAAACTGCTCAACAGCTACCGCAAGACCCACCTCTACGGCCAGCAAGAACGTGACAACTGGTCCTTTGGCAACGGCGACTACCAGGTTTATCACTTTTTTGGCTTTCCTGTCGGCGTGCTCAACTGCTATGAGTGTGAATTCCCCGAACTTTCAAGGATCCTTGCCCTCAAAGGAGCGAAGCTTATCGTAGGTCCGACAGCGGCAGACAACTACTATACCCTGCCAGACGGCAAACGCAGCAATGTCCCCTACCCTGACATCTCCAAGACGCTCATCCCTGCTTATGCCTATGCCAACAACATTTTCTTCGCCTACTCCAACCGCGCCGGCTATGAACGACGAGGCAAAGACCAGTGGCACTACCGCGGCAACAGTATCATTACCGGCCCACACGGAGATATCATCGTCGCGGCAAACCACGAACAGGATACGATGCTCATAGCTGACTGTATCCCGGGTTTCTACGGGATGACTCATCCGGCACCAAAATACAACTACCTGCGTGACCGAAGGCCGGAACTCTATAAAGAGCTGACGGCTCCCAAAGTGGACTTTATCAAAGGAGGGTACACCTATCCGGTGTATAGGAATGGGAAGGAGATTTTTCGGAAGCGGTAAAAATAGTTGAAGTTACATTGGGGAATGCTATGCAACTTGATCCGGCATTCCAGAATATTTAGTGTCTGTCGGTGTAATATTTTTACTTAAAATTTCTACCTCTAAAACCCTGAAGCAATATATTGTTCCGCCATACTATGAAGCTTTTTTCGATCTATTTTCCCAACGGGATTTTTTGGAAGGCTATCCACAAATATCCACTTCTGCGGAACCTTGTAGTGCGATAGCCTCTGGGACACGAAATCCCTCAGCTCATCAGCCGTCGGGGCAGGCACTCCCTGCCTGGGTACGACAAACGCCCCCACGATACTGCCATAGTGCTTATCGGGAAATCCTACAATCCCGCAAGATTCAACTTTGGGATGATCTTCCAACACATCTTCTACTTCACCGGGCATAATGTTGGAGCCGCCCCTGATGATCAGCTCCTTGATCCTGCCGACAAAATGATAATATCCCTCCTCATCCTCGTAGGCCAGATCACCCGTATGGAACCAACCGTTTTCAAAAGCCTTTTTGTTCTCTTCCGGCTTGTTCCAGTAGCCTATAGTGATTAATTTTCCTTTAAGGAAGATCTCACCCGTTTTGCCCCGAGGAACATCGCGCCCGTCTTTGTCAATTAATCTCGCCTGCGTTCCCCATATCGGTTTTCCAATGGTACCCGGCTTTATCTTTCCCTCTTTTGGTTGCATAAAGCACCCCTCAGCTTCTGTCAATCCATACGCTTCCATAATATCGTGACCTGCCAGAATGCGGAAAAGTTCATAGAGATGGTGTGAAACTTTGTCTCCTGCGCTCAATGCGTATTTGACGGGGGAGAAGTCTGCCTGTTCGGCACCCGGGCACTCCAGCACTTCCAGGAATTGTGTAGGCAAAAGTCCCGTAAGTATAGGTTTGTATTGATTTAACAACTTGATGTACGCTCCTGGTTCAAACTCCTCTACCATAACAACAGTCGCACTGTTCTTCAGAAAGAATAGTGCCATTGTAAATCCTGCCATATGGCAGATCTGGGTAGCAATGAGTACACTATCGCTGGGGATAGTATCATGGTATGCACTTCTATATTCGATAAGATGATAAAGTGTTTCGTGTGTATGAACGACGCCTTTTGGCTCACCTGTGCTTCCTGAAGTATAGATAATGAGGGCCGGGTCCGTAATACTTAGATCCGGAAAGATTACTCTGTTGTTGGCAGTATCGGTAAGCATTTTGTTCCAGGAGAGTGAAGCGTGATTTGAGTCCCCATCCATGATATAGATATGTTCAAGTGATGCAACGGTGCTGTCCAGGTTTTCAACAACAGGAAAGAGTTCAGAACTGGTGATAAGGATTCTGCTTCCACTCTGCTCGATGCCATAAACTGCTTCAGGTGTCTGGTAGCGTGTGTTCAGGGGGACAGCAATCGCGCCGATACGAAAACAGGCGAAATAGAGCCCAACCAGTTCGACACTGTTTTTCATAAACAGCGCTACCCTGTCTCCTCTCGTGATACCAAGAGAGATCAAGGTTTTTGCCCAAAGATCCATTTTTTCGGAAAGCTGCGCATAGGTGTAACTCTTTTCTCCGCATATAACCGCTTTCTTATCGGGGGTTTGTTTGACGGCCTGGTCAATTATTTCATATAAGAGCAGCATCTCATCCTTTTTGCAAGTTTCCTACACCGATTTAAACAATCAAACCCGAGTTAGCTGAGTCGTCATTAAGGTACCATCTGCCAGCTCAAAGACCATAATAATCTCAGCATTACTGTAGAGATCAATTGTGATAGACTGTATATAGCTGTCAGCGCCGTGAAAGTGCTCCAGATATGCCAGATATTCATCTTTTGTCATTATGCTTGGGAAGCCGTTACCCAGTGTGGAAATCTTGTCGATAGGCTCGATCTCGCAAGTGTCTGTCATCAGATTGGTACCTACGATATGGGTATCCCCCATTGTCTGCATATCGCCGTTCAGAGAGTCTGTGGTTTGGAATCCCTGCGCTACCAATCCATCGCACGGACTGTTCTGGGTGGAAATATGGTAGTGCCAAGTCCCTATCATATTGACCTGGACAGGAAGAGTGTCATTATCGTTGCTGCAAGCTGTAAAAAACAATGCTGATAATCCAATCAGCAGAATAGCTGTAATTTTTTTCATTTCAAATCCTTCATTTAGATATGATCCTCACTTGTGTGTATGTCATAGCAATGCTAACTACTCATATACTATCTTAGTAAAACAAAAAAAATACTTATTTGGGTAGCGTCAAAAATTTTCTGTAAATTTTTCCTTAGCCTCTTCAGATTGTACCAAATTATCCCAAGAAACATACTTTCTATCCAACCATTTGGCATTGGTGTCCACTGCCAGGGGCACCAACAGGCGTAGTACCGAGTTGTCACTCAGGAAAGCACCGACTACCTTTGTTCTTCTCTTTACCTCCTTGTTAAACCGTTCCAGTACATTCGTGGAATGGATTTTCCTATGATGTTCTTTAGGAAATGCCAGGAACGTCAGCACATCCATCAGGTTGTCTGTGAGGAACTTAACCAATTTAGGATGTGATACTTCATAGGCTGCTGCCATGCCGTTGGTGATACCACCCAAGCAGAATGCAAGCTTTGTTTCAGCGATGGAAGATGTTCTTGAAGTCTATGCACGACCTTACGATCCAGAGTTCCCCGTTGTCTGTATGGATGAATCAAGTATCCAATTAATCGGTGAGGCACAAGATCCTATTCCTGCTGCACCGGGACACCCAAAACTTGTGGATGACGAGTATATACGAAACGGTGTTGCCAGTATCTTTCTTGAAGTCGAAGCACTTGGAGGGAAGCGTGCTGTCAAAATTACACAGAGCCGTACCCGAGTCGATTGGGCACACTTTATCAAAGAGATGCTTGAAGTGCGTTATCTCAAAGCACAAAAAGTTGTTTTGGTGATGGACAATCTAAACACACACAATATCGCTTCGCTCTATACTGCTTTTTCTCCTCAGGTAGCCAGAAGTCTGGCAGAGCGTCTTGAAATACACCACACCCCCAAACACGGAAGCTGGTTGAATATTGCAGAGATTGAACTCAGTGTATTGAAGCGGCAATGTCTGGCTGGAAGGATTGCCGATATTGAAACAATGAAAAAAGAAGTAAAAACCTGGAATGAAGACAGAAACAATCAACAGACCAAAGTTGATTGGCAATTCAAAACTAAGGATGCACGGATAAAGATGAAGAGGTTTTATCTGAAGGTTTAGGGTTTATGGTGTACTAGTATAATTTCCGATATGCAGGGCTGGAGAATAATCGAAGCAATGTAATGAGTACGAATATGAGCAGTGATATTTTAGGGTGAATCCAGGCAAGCAAAGCGGCGATGAGGTATGCTGCTGCGACCAGCAGGCTCATTTTGATATGTATATGGATATAAGGGTCCGATCTATGCTTGGGTATCGAAACTGACAGTCTGAGCCAGATCGACGCGAGGACTACCACCATCATCGTAATACCGTATAGCATAATAGGCAGTTCGGATCCCCAGCGTGTCTCGCCGACAAATGCAGTCGCAAAAGGGATCTGTGAAACTGCAAAGAGGAAAAATCCGTTTACCCACAATATCTTGTAATTGACGGTACTGAAATTATTGAAGATGTGATGATGATTGAGCCAAGACATAAAAACGGTAATAAAGGATATGACATAGGCTACATAGACAGGCCAGAGACTCAGCAGGGCATCAAGCGTCGGCTCCCTGGGTGTTTTGAGATCCAAAATAAGAATTGTGATCACGATGGCCAGCACTCCGTCTGAAAAAGCCTCAAGTCTATTTTTTTTCATAAATTTTCCTCATTGCTATTGTCGCAAACCTTTCCATCGCCCCCAAGTTTCAGCTTGGGGGCGATGGAAACTTCCATTTCTTGATAATATATTTTAGCGTAACTACATAAAGGATAATATCAACATCAAAAAATACAACAGAATTGCAAAAAGAACACAGAACTCTTTCTCTCCCTAAATATTTCTATCATGTAGTAGGTAACAGTATCTGCCAATTACTCATATAATCTATCTCTATGATTACATCTTTCACTTGGCACTCCAATACATGACCGCCTGCTTTTTTGTCTTGTGTCAGAAAATGAAAATGATATCCGGCAACATTTACTTCTCCTATATATTCAGGTAGCCTAAATCCAACAATGGTACCTCTTTGCTGAAAAAATTCAAAAGTTGGCTGCGTTTTAATCACATCAACCAATAAAGGGTATGGTTTAGTTTGTCGTGGAACACTTCTTGTCTTAATGTAACTGAATAACCCTTTTATTTTGATACCATAAGTGATATTTTTAGCAGGCAGCACATCATCTATGTATGTTTTTAATTCTGAGCAATCCATAGATTGCTTTAGCGCTACCGTTTGATCTGCTTCAAAGTATGCTACGGTGGCAAATGGTATTTTTATACTGTCATCCATCACTCGTGCAACACCATCTGATGCTACCTGATATATTTGCCCATCCATCACTATCATTTCACCATCCAGGGCATTGAATGTACCTAAACCAAAATCACCATTATCTTTCAACTCACCACAACTCATATTACCATCATAGGCACCTTGGAGCAAGGCATCAAGAGTGGAGTATTGAAATAGTACATTTTGCTTTGTTGACGGTAGAACTTTATGTGATGATTGACATCCGGATATAATAAAGCCAAGTACAATTGTAAAAAATATAGCTGATAAAGTACTTCTCATTGTTCCTTCTCCCAAACCGATATCAATTACTCTTTTTGCAATACTGCTGTCGATACCGGCAATATAAATCACTCATCACCCATCGGGGTCCACATACTGTAGTTGGCATAGTTTTCCACCTCAGATACATACCAAATACCAAATCTGTTTTCTTCATCGACGAACATCAAATTGAGTGTATATTCTCCGTCGTCACCAGCAACTACAATTGTATTGTTTTCAAGCCGATAAGGATAGCTATGTTTGAGCGTCCCATCAGTTGCATACACTTTGAGAGTTGTTTGTGTGAAAAAAACCTCTTCTTCGATCGATTCGCCAAGGTAGGAGTATGTACTGAGATAGCGTTTCCCCACAAGCATCTCCGATGTGAATTTCAGTTCGAGATACCATGTATCCTGCCATACTCTACCATCATCATCCATCCCTGTAACTTCCCACTTAGTAGGCTCGGCTACATCCAGCTCTATGATTGGATTCATATCATTGTCTGCAACAACTAATTTGCCATCGAGAACGCTGTAATCTACATCGTCTTCTATGCCAAACATACTTTCATACCTGAGCTTTCCCTGGGGAGTAAAAGTGACACCTCTCCATATTGAGTTTTTTTCATCGAATGTATAGATGATCTGCCCTGCCAGCATTTCAGGGGTAAACTGTGTTGCTCCCGCAAAATTGCCTCCGGGACCGTTTACTTCTATGGTATAGCCCTCATTGTTATCGGAACTGTTATTTCCGCATCCTGTCAAAAATACCAAACCGATAACCAGCATCAGTAAAACAATTAACTTTTTCATTTTCTCTCCTTGAAAATTAACTATATTTAATTATAATATTTATTTTAAAATTATTTATTAAGATTTAGATTTTGCAAATTCTCTCTTTATAATATGTTACCCTATTGATGTAATTTTCGTTGGAGATATCGACAAAATGGTTAAGATATACGGCATATCAACATAGTAATATCATCATTAGCAACATTGCTTTTGATAAATCTGTTAATATTTTCCAATAAATATTTCAAACTGAATTCCCTCTCCAGGCTTTTTGCCACCCTTTCTATACCGAACATCTCATGTTTACTGTTCTCCGCTTCCGTTACACCATCGGTAAAACAGATAAGCTGAAACGGATCTTTCATTGTCAAGACATTGTTATCATATACTGTATTACTAAAAGTATTAACAGGTGGATGGATAGTACTGATGGGAGAAAACAACCGATCAGTTTTTACAATGAAGCCAGGGTGTCCTGCATTACAGTACGTCAATGTATGTGTCTTAAAATCATATTTTATGACCAAAAGTGTAACAAACATGCCATTGCTGCTCATCTCCAAAAGCTTACTGTTTGTCAGGGTTATGATCTCTGCGGGGTCATCTGTTGTGTCGATTGCATTTTTCAAAAGTATCTGTGTCGCCATCATGAACAAAGCTGCGGGGATGCCTTTTCCGGAGACATCTCCAACATAGAAAATGATACTCTTATCCAACTCTTTATAGCCATAAAGATCTCCTCCGACCTTTTTTGCCGCTTTTAAATACAAATGTATCTCAAACCTGTCTGTTTCAACATCCTTATGTACCGGCAAAAAACTCATTTGTATTTTTTTGGCCAGTTCGAGATCATTCCTGAGCTTGGTTTTCTTTACGATATCTTTTTTAAATTGTTTCAATATGATGAAGATCATCAGCAGTATGAGCAGAATATCAATAATAACTATAACGACAAGTTTTTGTTTAAGTTCAAAAAGTGACCGATACAAAACAGCATTGTTCAGGAAAGTCATAATTTTAAAATCACTGTAAGGCATTGTTGCATAGTAAAGTGTAAATTCTTCATCCCCGATATTGACCGTATAGATACCTCTGTCTGTTTCAAGTATATGTGGAATTGCATTTAAAAGTGTCTCTGAATGTACATTTTTGGCATAGGTGATTGCAGTTTGCTTCATTGCATATTTATCATCGGGGTGAGAGAGTAAAAATCCGTTTTTATCCAATACAAATACAAAATGTTCTTTGGAAAATGTCATTTTTTGAATTTTTAGAGACAATACATCTATCTTTATATCTGCCGTTATGACCCCTGAAAAATGATCATACTTGTCTAACATGGGATAGGAGAAAGTACTCATAAAAACTTCTCCACCTCCTTCGTCAAAATAGGGTTTGCTCCACTCACCTTTTTTTGACTCTCTGACTTTTGTATACCAGTTCTGATGAAGATAGTCATATGCCGGAGGCAACAGCCACTTTTCTGTGACTGTTGCATTGTTTTCATAATAGTATTTACAATAGAGCCTGTTTAATGAAGAGGAGGGATCAATCGCCAGTGCGCTTCCAAATACATTCGGATTGTTTTTGACATGTTTTTTTAAAAAAGGTAAAACAGCTGTATACTCATGGGGATGCAACTTTAGCATATAGGAAGCTTCCTTGGTAAACGCAGAAGCATCTTCCAAATACTGTTTTATTTCTGACATGATTTCAGTATTTATCTGGGAGGCCTTCTGCTTCGCAGACCTTGTTAATTTACTGCCACCCACGTCTTGAATAAAATACAACGATAAGAGCAACAGTGGTATGGTAATGACTAAAATATAGAAAATAACTTTTTTCTGTATCCTGTCCAGTTTAAATCGTGAGTTTGTAAATACTTTTGCCATTTTGATGCCGGTAACTAAACGTTTCAGTCATTGACTCAACCAAAAACAGTCCCAGCCCTCCCTCTTTTAACTCTGCAATATCTTTTTGATCCGGTTTCTTTACAGTAAGGTCAAAACTATCAGACAGATACTCCAGATCTATCTCTATCTGTTTTGAATGCCTGATAGTCAATGAAAATTCCTTTGCCTCTGTATATTTGAACATATTTGTTACCAACTCTTCGGTAACCAGCCTGATTTTATAGCACAGATCATCACTTAGTCTATGTTTCGCACAGAACTCCTCCAAATAACGATCAACTGCATCGATCGATGTGAAATTCATTCTATCTCTTTTAAAAAAGTCAAAAAGCCCGAGACTTGAAAAATCTCTTTTACCGTTCCGTGCGCTCCTTTTAAAAAACACTCTTTATCGTTCTCCTGTGCCAGTTTTGCACATTTCAGAACGACTTGCAGGCCTGATGAACTGATATAGTCCAAATCACTGACATCGATCACAATATCACGATCGATATCTACCAGCTTTTTGTCTACAATTTCTTTTGCCTCATCCGCATTCATGGCATCAAGCCTGTGACTCAAAATGACAAAAAAGCTCTCATCTTTTCGTATCTCTATCATACTGCTTTCCTTTTTTCATTTGAAATGTACTCTACCCGTACTTTGGCCCTGTCAGCATAGATCTCGACTTTTGACTCATCAATATCCTGAGGTAAAAACTCATACACCAGCACATCTTTACCCTCTACGAAAGAGGGCAGTATGCCGGAGAAGAAAAACTTTTCATCTTCCGCCTGTGAGACCAGTGTTTCAACATTCTGATCCTCCATGACGATATAAAGCAATATCACTTCCGCTTTCATCCTGAACAGAAGGTTGAAGAATGCTTCCTTGATATAACTTATATTATCTTCACCTGTCTCTGTGACAAAAATTGAACCTACTTCAAAATTTGGAGCGTATGAACTTTTAACTATACCATTTTCTCTAAGATCACATTCTTCCTCTTGAAATGAATAGTCCAGTTTCAGATCTCTATAGATCGCCTCTATCACCTCTCTATGTTTAGCTGGAACAGACAAAACCCTTTTTCTGTTCTTCAGCGGCAGGTAGTAGTACATGCAGCTGCCTCTTTGGGAAGAATCTGCTTCAATCTTTTTGAATTTCTTTACGGGAGAAACACCAAAACCCATTCCTACAGGCACGGCACCGAGTGCTTCATTTGTTTTTTGGGAAAAAAGATGCACTGTCACAGGCTTGGACATAATACCTTCAAGCCCCAGTTCTTTGCCAACCTCCTGGGTTTTGACACGTATCTTTTTCATTAAGCCAAGCCCTCTGTACTTTGGCACTACAACTGCCTGACCGATCTCCGCCACACTACCGAGATCTTCTCTTTCCAATGCATAATGCCCGGCGATCCTGTCTCTTTTTGTATCGTACGCAACGACCGAGACCAACTGCCCGCTTTCATTGAGTGAGATGATCCTCTCCGGGAAATAGAGATCCTCATTGGGGTAACTGTATCCATATGCTTCATAGATGATTTGGGAGATCTCCATTGCCCATCTCTCTTCAAACTGTTTGATCACAATGTCATCGATGGAGGCTTCAAAATTCTCATCATCTTCTGTTTCGGGCAGAGTATATATTGCCTGCTGGGGCAGTTCAAAATAGAGTTTGAACTCCCTGCCCTCTTTTCCATGATTAAGCCACTCAGCCTTATGACTGAACTTTTTAATCAGAAGCAGCTCTAAGGTTTGGGTGTCTATAGATTGAAGGCCATCTGCTGTTTTTTGCGGGAAAGATATCTCAATAGGCAAACCTTTATCTATAAACGAGAGGATAAAATATCTTTCACTGATCTCTATGGATATCTCTATATCCCCCTCT
This sequence comes from Sulfurovum sp. NBC37-1, assembly GCF_000010345.1. NCBI lineage: Bacteria > Pseudomonadati > Campylobacterota > Epsilonproteobacteria > Campylobacterales > Sulfurovaceae > Sulfurovum > Sulfurovum sp. NBC37-1. Next base: position 885,397 of record NC_009663.1, on the reverse strand, counting down.
TCATCCCTGTAGGAATTCCGGAGTATATAGACAAATGCTTCTTCGGCACACAACTCGATCTTATCCTGAATCTGCCGGACATCAAAGACTTCACTGCTCACATTGACAAAGCTGTTCAGCAGGGGTAAAAACTTTTTATAGCTCGGGATGATCAATTTTAACATTCTATACCACCTTTTTCCAGATAAGCTCCGTAGAGAATCTTTTTCATAAGGAATTACCCCTTTTCTCATTTATGGCCCTTATACTATGATATCAATATTGACCTGACAGCAACCTCAATCACCCTTTATCTCGTCAAAAAAATAGCCATGCATCCATACAGCGGTCATGATGCCGACAAAGGCGCCAAACAGCACATCACTGGGATAATGTGCGGTAACAACCACCCGGCTTGCACCGACCATCAATGCAAGAAACATAAAAAGAAGCATAGTGCGTTTGTACAAAAATCCCAAAGCGGTAAAAAAAGAGAATGCCCTTATAGTATGATCGGACGGTGTAGAGTTCAGCACCCATTTTGTAGTAAAAAAGTGCAGCCCGTATTCACCATGTTCAAAGAACATTATGGGCCTGTAACGCCCAAGCAGATACTTGAATCCCTCACCTATCATAACGGCAACAGTGACGGTAATAATGATATAAAAAAGTTTTTTAGTACTTTTTTTCCTTATACCCGGATCAAATATAACAATATATCCAAAAGCACACAGGAGAGCAATATTGACATAGAGCGATGAAGCCAGTACCGATATCTGCTTCCCGATCGATTCTGCTGCTGTACCCGGCATATTGTGATACATCCAAAGATCGATATTTCTATCGAAAAACAGAAACAGGATCACATAAAGTGCAGCCGTTGCGAGTGTGACGAATATGATTTTTTCTCTTATGCTTTTCAACAGGCTCATTCTTTCCTCTACGATAAATTTTTAAAATATTAGAATTTTTTCACAGTACTATTACCAATGGTTAATTTGTACTGTCCAGGTACTCCTCGTCAATCAGCTTCAAACTCAATTTTTCATCATCGCCCATAACCGCCTGATAAAGTGTGACACTGTCAATGTCTGAACCGCTGGATGCAGAAGTGTTGAGTATAACTGCTGTGCCGGTCAAGGCACCTTCATTGAGGTATTTTCTGTCAACCCATGTTCCTGAATTGGCATAGATATTGCCAAGTGTTGCCAGATCTTTTTTGAGCAGTGCGTGATGGGTATGGCCAAATACGACTATCCTGGTTTTGGACTCCTGAGGTACAAAATACTGCATTATTGCAGAGTACTCAAGTGTACCGAACCAGAAGAATTTTCCGCTTCCATTCATAATGCCGACAATGACAGGAGTTGGGAAAATTACCCCATTTCTCTCCTGGCGTTCCTTCCAGTCAGGAGCTATCGTCTCTGTATAGATATCTCTTGCATCATTGGATGAATAAAGCTGTGTGTAGTCATCTATCTGTGTATAGATCTGGGGTTTATCCGGGTCAAAGTTTGGTATATTGATGGAAGCAACGGCTATATCCCAGGCAGTCGTATAGATGAGTTCGGGAGCTATGTTCTCGGTTGCCTGCGGCTCTATTGGCAATTTCTCTGTTGATTGAAGATTACCCGTAGCATAGATACGTGTAATAAAGTAGCCCGGCGGCAGAATGCTTCCTTCTGTTGTTACAGAATCCGGTGCATTGAAAAGATCATAATTATGGCCATGCTCCATAGTAACATTCGTTTCATATGCAGGCGTATAGCTTCCGGTACCGGCAGTACCGCCATGCCAGTGTCCGTTCGGAAAGATCGAATAAAATATCTCTTCGGTAAACAACATATCGTGATTGCCCGGAACATAACTGAATCGGATAAGCCCTTCATCAGCGATCTGATTGAGTTTGTCAATTATCCCTTTGTTCACATTTGCCTCTGCCACGCTATGAAAATAAGCTTGCGTATCGGCCACATCATCATGAAAAGTACGGTATGCCATCGGTACAACCCACATATCCATCATATCGCCCAGCACGACAAGCTCTTTGATCTGATCACTGCTTCTGACTTTTTCAAGAAACGCTTCCAGCAGTTTTCCGTTTTCCGTAAAGAGACTGTAGCCATCCTCATAGCCGCGCTGCTCATTCATATGCAGGTCGCTGATCACTACGATTTTGGTACGCTTCGATTCTCCCGGTTCTGTAGATTCAAAAGGATTTTTACCGGTAGTAACGAACTCCAGTGAAATCGGAGCAGGCAAACTGTAGCCGTAGATTGATCTAATGTGGTCACTGACTGCAATTGTATATTTCCAGGACTCTTTCAGACCGAAACCGTCATTCAGTTTGATGAGAACGCGCTGCCTATGCGAATCAGCAGGATCCGGCATTACCGTATAGGCATTGCCGAGACTTCCTATTTTGTCTTTCAGTAATATATTACCATCCAGTGTCTCAGGGTCTATTGGTTCGTTAAATTTTAAAACAATCTGTTCAGCATTATGCTTTACCATAGAGTTATCAGGATCAAGCATTACACTTAAACCATTTACTGTGCTATCTTTGCTGTCACTGTTATTGCAACCGCCTATCGCCAGGCTTACCGCCGTAACGACAGAAAGTCTGATAAAACTGCGTCTGAAAGCATCCATAAATGATCCTTTATTTTAATATCTTTTTTACTCGTTCCTATCCGTCCCTGAGGTAAAGCATACTTCACGTCTATTATAAAAATAAGCTACTACACATAACAAACTTCGATATACACTCCCACGCAAGAGCGATGGGAGCGAGAAAAATGACACAGTATTATTCACAGTCCCCACCAGAAAATTTGAAATAAACATATTCAACTTCATCTAAGTTGGCTCTTGAGAATGGAGCAGAATCATCCTTATGGTTAGCCGTTACATAAAATTCAAAATAGATATAATACCTATATCCGGGTTTAACTTTAAAAGTCATAGTGTGCTCAGGATAATAATGACCAGATTTACTTTCTCCCGCTTCCACACTTATTGAATATTTCCAATTCATAATAGCTTTACCTTCAGTAACATTATGAGAGCCAGTCTTATATGCAGCCTCAGCTACATTTGTAAATCCTGGGCAAGTTTCACACTCTTTACCTGAAGCGTCTAACCAGTATTTGGCTTTATAACATATTTTAATTTGTCTCTCTTCTGTTCCATTGTAAGTAAAATAACCATTAATTTCCGCCTTTGAATTTATTGTATCATCCACGAGGTCATTGTTATCAATAACCAGTTCTACAGGCCAGTTATTTGCTCCCCCCGAAAGTGAGCTATGACTTGATACATCCTTGGACAAACTCCACAAAGAAGAAGATTCGGTAAAATGGTTGTCTACACGCCCGCCATTTGTAAATACTTGAAATCCATAGGCAATAGTACCACTACTGTTTAAATCATAACCAGTGTCGTATCGTTTTACCTCTATATTTCCCCAATCTTCACATAAACCGTTATTGCAGGGACTAATGGCATATGAATCACCCTTAGGGTTATATGCCTTTCCGCAATTGTATTCAACTACATTGTAGTCCGTACTTGACTTGACTTTATCGCCATCCCAATAATCATAAGCCCTTCCCGTAACGGTATGTCTTGAAGCCGGACAAGGTATGTAATGCTGCATATCAAATGCTGACCGTGCATACATAACATCAGGTGTTTTCGGCACATCAGCCGTACTGATATGAAAAAAACGAACCTCAAAATCGTCAGGATCCGTTCCTGTCATTAGCTGACGATAAAATTCTGCACGCTTCAAAATGGATTCTGCCGAATTTGGCAAAAATTTTCCATAGAGAGGTGCATCTTTCAGGATCATACTAACTGCATTGTAAATAAAACTGTTTTTATTGTCCATATCTCCTATCTCTGTATAGAGCAGATTACATTCACTGGTATTGTCAGGATTGCTTCTGTAACAGTCGAGATACTTCTGTGCACTGGCGTTGTCATCTTTGGCTTTGTATGCCTCTACCGCCAGGTTGACCCCTTTGACCTGATTATTCAGGAGTTCGGAAGTATAGTACTCAAATCCCTGATAGGCTTTTTGCAGGTTACTGTCGTCATTATATGCAAGCTGCAGCATCACCTTATCCACATAGTTGCTGAACAGCGGTGTAGGATTGCCCTCGATCGCTGTATAGATCGACATAACCTGATTGGGGATATCGTACTGTGCTCCGAGTATATCATCAGCCAGGTTCGCTATCTTGGTACGATCCCCTTCTCCAGGCTTGACCCCCTCTCCAAGCAGCTGCATATCCTGTGTAGCGGTTGCTATTTTCGTCACCGCATCGCGAGGCCAGTCCACATCGTTTTTGATAGAATCTTCACTCACTTTGATATCGGTCAGGATAGTTTGGAGTTCACCCTCTATTGCATTGAGCTCACTGCTGATCAGGTTAAGCTGGCTATCAATATGGCCAAGGGTCTTCTCTTCATCACTGTTACCGGAGTCTCCCCATCCAAGCAGAGAAAGGAAATCGCCCATCACATTCCTACCTACTTTACCCAGCATACCATTAGCCAGACCTTTTAGAATGAAGCTGAAAGTAGCGCCGGTAAATCCTTCGCTTTCCAACTCCTCGGTCTCAGTCGGATTCATATCAAAAAAACACTTCACCTCGGCACCTGTCTGATGCACTTCTTCTGTATCTACGGTGTACTGGTACTGCACACAGGAGTCCGCCGTATCGCCTTTGAGCGTATAGCTTACAATCAATGGATTTTCAGGTTCCAGTGTATGAAAAACAGCAATATTGGCAATAGGCCTGTCTCCGGCCACAGCCTTGACAGCACTGTAAGCCTTGTCAAAATCGATATTGGGAAGATCGGCGGGATGGTATATCTCTGTCTCCATCCAGGGCTCATCGACCAGTTTGTCGTCAAGGACATTGATGTTTTTATCTGTTTCATAGACATGCGTCTTGTCTGTTCCTACCGCACTCAAAACATAAAGCGTATCGAGAGACTCTACATCATTCACCATCGTGGCACCGTCACGCGATTGGGCAAAAATGATGTAGGCACCCTCTTCTCCTGCCAGTTCATTGGCTTTGGAGCTTTTGATCGCTTCCGCCAATGTCGGCTCTGTCGGCTCTTTTAGTGTACTGTCGGAATGTCCACATCCTGCCAAAAATGCCAATCCGGCAGACAGCATCAGTGTTATTGTCAGCTTTTTCATTTTTTCCTCCTTTTGGCAGGTACTGCCAAGAGAGATCACTCCAATCTCTCCTCCTCTTTTCCTAAATGTATTAGAAAATACATTATTATTTTATGATATAGAAATTTGGCAAAATTATTTCTTAAGGACAATACAGGGCATCCCTAATCAATCCAAGCCGTATCCGCCGCCGCCCGGTGTCCTGATCCGTATCTTCTCCCCGGCTTTAACTCTGATACTCGCTTTCCCCTCCACTCTATGCCATTTGCCGTCATGAAAATGCTCGTTGATACCCTTTGCACCGTCGGAAGCGCCGTTTGCTCCCCAGGGGGCATAGACTCTTCTTTCAGTCAGCAGGTTTACCGTGACCGGTTCGAAGAAGCGATAGGTTCTTACGACTCCGTTGCCTCCGTGCCACTCACCTTTGCCGCCTGAATCTTCTCTGACAGAGAACTCTTCTATCATCACGGGGTATCGTCTCTCTATCACTTCGGGGTCTGTGATGAGGGTGTTGGTCATATGGGTGTGGACAGCATCGGCACCGTCGAAGCCTGCACCATCTGAGTCCACCCCCGCACCGGCTCCGCCTGCTATCGTTTCGTAGTATCCGAAGTTTTCATTGCCGAAGGTAATATTGTTCATACATCCCTGCGACGCGGCGACACTGCCGAAGGCTTTGAGGATGACATCTACTATCCTCTGTGAAGTGGTAACATTTCCGCCAACCACGGCAGCATCAGGAGATGGATTCAGGAGTGAATCTGAAGGAAGAACAATATCGACTGCCCGCATCAAACCCTCATTGAGCGGCAAATCATCATCTATGATGGAGCGAAGCACATAGACGATGGCTGATGAGAGTACTGACGGGGGTGTATTTTGATTGCCATTAAGTTCTGCGGAGGTGCCTGTGAAATCAAATGTAGCTCTGTCTCCTTTGATGGTTATCTTCAAGGCTATTTTGCTCCCGTTGTCGAGGTAATCCTCCGCTTCGAGGACTCCGCCTTTTCTCTGGGCAATGATTTCAAGCTTTTTGCTTATCGCCCTGAAACTGACATCCTGAATATACTCCATATAGGAGGAGAGCTTTTTGCTACCGTGCTGTTGCATGGCATCTTCGAGAAGATCGATTCCCTTTTTGTTCGCCGCTATCTGAGCCTGGATGTCCGTGATATTCTCTTCTATCCTCCTCGCACCGGCACTTCGCAATATTTCGACTATTCTTTCCTGTGCAAAATAATGTTTTTCTACAATCTTTTGCAGAGTGAAAATGGCTCCCTCTTCCTTGAGCGTAGTCGAAAATGAGGGCATGGAGCCCGGTACCGCTCCTCCTATATCGGCGTGATGACCTCTGCTTGCGGCAATAGCGTATATCTCGCCATTTTTCAGCAGTGGTGTGATGAGTGTGATATCGGGCAGATGAGAACCGCCCTCAAACGGGGCATTGGAGATAAATACATCCCCCTCCTGGATATTGCCGCTGAACTTTTTCAACATCGCTTTAACGACGAAACTCATAGAGCCGAGATGCACCGGCACATGCGGTGCGTTGGCTATAAGGTTTCCTTTGTTATCAAACAGGGCACAGGAGAAGTCAAGCCTCTCTTTGATATTTGTGGAGACGGCGGCATTTTGCAGTACGGCACCCATCTGCTTTGCTATGGAGATGAAGAGGTTGGCGAAGATGCTCAACTCTATGGCATTGGGACCCTGCACGGCTTCAGCAGGCTTTTGGGTGCCTTTTTTGCCCTGCGACAGTGAAATGACGACATCTCCGTATCTGTTGATTTTGGCATCGGAGCCATCCTCTACTACGATGGTTGATGTATCATCTATGATGATGGCAGATCCCGCTATTTTATCTCCCCACTCCAATGCCTCAAGTCTGTAGAGTTTGGCATCCTGCCATCCTTTTTCGCCGTAAAATTTGACAGTCTCTATCGCATTTTTGGCAGAGTTGCTCTTTTTGACAACCGGCCGTTCGCTCTTCTGCGTTACGATACGCGACTGAAGCTGTATCTCATCCACTATCAACGGAAGATCGAGACTGAAACCGAACTGTTTGTGGTAAAGATTGGCGAAACTCTCCGCGAAAGAGAAGTCTTTAGTCTCTTCAACAAGCATTGAGTAGTCGGTACCCTCGTAACGTATCAGCAAGGCTCTCTTGAAGATAGCACCCTCTCTTTTGGATTTGAGTTTTTCAAACTGCTTCTCTATTTTTTCGAGGAGTTTACCGCTCAATCGATCTTCGATACTCACTTGGTCATTGTGTATGATGTCCGCCTGTCCGATACCGTAAGCGGAGAGGATACCGGCAAATCTATGGACGATCACCTCCTCTAAGCCGAGGTATTCCGCTATGGCACAGGCGTGCTGTCCTCCTGCACCCCCGAACGATGCGAGAGAGTGGGATCTAATATCGTACCCTCTCGCAACCGAAACCTCCACGATCGGTTTGGACATTGTATCGTTGGCTACTTTGAGAAATCCGTAAGCGATCTCTTCTACTGAAAGAGGCTTTTTCACATCCCTGTTGATCTCTTCCGCCAACGCTTCAAAAGCCTCTCTTGATGCTTCGACATCAAGTGCTTCATTTTCACTCTTACCGAAAATTTTTGGAAACTGTGATGGCACGATGCGCCCCAATACCGCATTGGCATCGGTGATACTGAGATACCCTCCCTTCCTATAACAAACTGGTCCGGGATCTGCCCCACTACTCTCGGGACCCACGACAAACATCCCGTTTTTATAAAAGAGTCTGGAGCCACCCCCTGCCGCGACTGTCATAATGTCCAACTGAGGAGAGCGGATGACGGTTCCTGCTATCTCACTCTCAAATCGCAAATCCAACTTTCCGTCATAACGGGATACATCGGTGCTGGTTCCACCCATATCGAAACCTATCAAAGCTTTATCTTCATACAGCGACGAAAGCCCCAACACCCCGCCGGCCGGTCCCGAGAGTATGGCGTTGCTGCCCCTGAACTCCCCTGTAGGGCTGAGTCCGCCGTGAGACTGCATAAAGAGCAGTTCAGTCTCCGCGAGCCTGTTGCGAAATCCTTGGGAGAAGTCGTTGATATATCTGCGAATATGTGGTGTCAAATAGGCATCCACCACAGTCGTATCTCCTCTGATTACCGCCTTGACCGAGGGGATGACTCTGTGCGAGAGACTCACCTGCTCGAAGCCCAACTCTTCGGCAATCTCACCCAATATCTCCTCGTGTTCAAAGAATTGATACGAATGGAGCAACACTATCGCCAATGCCTCTATACCCTGCGATTTGAGTCTCTGCATCGTTTCTTTTGCAGACTCTATATCAAGTGGCTTGATGACCTCGAAACCGCCACCCTCCTTTATGGGAAGCACCCGCTCATCTATCTCGACTACCTCTTCGTAGAGCACTTCGGGTTTTTTGATATTCAGATCAAACAGTTCAGGACGGTTCTGATATCCGATCTCAAGCAGGTCTCTAAACCCTTTTGTGATCAGCAGTGCCGTCCTCGCTCCCTTTTTCTCCAACAGTGCATTTGTAGTGACAGTCGTTCCCATCCTGATCCACTCTATCGACTCTTCGGGAACACTCTCAAGAGAGACTGCATCCGATGAGATCCTGCCAAGAAGCCTGCGAATCCCCTCCCTTGGGGCATCATCATAATTGGCAGGATCAACAGATAGAAGCTTTTCTATATAAATTTGACCATCATGTTCGGCATACACATCAGTAAAGGTACCACCTCTGTCTATGGAAAATTTCATTGTTGGCCTTTTGGAAAATATGTTATATTATAGGGAATCTCTAATAATAGGTAATACCCACAATTGGTTTTGCAAATGTGAGATTGTGCAAGAAATTTTCAAGTCCTAGCCGTAGCTAAGACGAAGTAAATATCTTGTGCATGATTGCGTTTGCAAAGCCCACCCTTCGGGCATCTCTAGCTTTCGCCTATACGTTGTTACTCTTTTTCGACTTAGCTACGGCTAGGTCTTCAAAAGAGTGCCTAGCCTAGACAAAAGCTAGCGATGTTGTGGGTATCACCTATTATTAGAGGTTCCCTATAGTATATCGTTCATAAGGAGAAGAAAAATGCAAAAGACAAAAGGTTTCCTGTAATGAGCATAGAAAAGCATAATATTCTCATCCGGAATCTCATAAGATATCTAAAGCCGCAATGTGATACACAGCTTTTGCAGACACATATATCTACAGTGATTCTTTGCGGTGATACAGTCTATAAACTGAAAAAGCCTGTCGATTTCGGTTTTTTGGATTATTCGACACTGAAAAAACGCCATCTGTATTGCATGGAGGAGCTCCGGATCAACAAGCGCTATGCCCCGAAACTCTATCTGGGTATTGTGAAAATCACCGGTTCCATCGAAAATCCAGAAATTGAGGGCGATGGCAAAGTGTTGGATTACGCTGTCAAGATGCGCCGCTTTGAACAGAGAAACCAGCTGGACCATATCGCGGATGACGGCAGGCTGGAGATAGAAATGGCAGAAAAGATAGCAGAGATGCTCGCAGGTATTCATACAGGCTTGGAAAGTGTAGATCCTGCATCCGCCTATGGAGATCCGAATGCTCTGTACGCACCCATGAAAGAGAATTTCGAACAGCTCGCGATCCTGGATACAGAAAGATTTTCCCGAAAGAAAGATGCTGTAGAAATGTGGACATACCGTGAATTCAACAGGCTCAGAAAAGTACTGAAGAAAAGAAAAAGAGAAGGTTTTATCCGTGAATGCCATGGGGATCTGCATCTGCACAATATGGCTCTCTATAAGGGGAAGATGATTCTTTTCGACGCAATAGAGTTTAATCCAAATCTCAACCATATCGATGTGATCAGCGACCTGGCATTTTTGCTGATGGATCTTGAGTATCGCGGACTGTTCCGACACAGCCGCAGAGTGCTGAACCGCTATCTGGAATTGACAGGAGATTATGAAGGGGTCGAGGTTCTGAACTTTTACAAAACCTACAGGGCAATGGTACGGGCAAAGGTCTCGGCACTCAGAGCAGCCCAGACAGGAAAAGGCAAAGAGTACGAAGCCATTTTGGATGAAGTGGAAGGCTATATGGATCTGGCAATAAAATATACAGAGAAAACAGATCTGTTTTTGGCTCTGACGCATGGTTTTTCCGGTTCTGGCAAAAGTACCTGTGCGCTGATGTCAGTGGAGTCATACGGTGCGCTTCGTATCCGGTCCGACAGAGAACGAATGAGGCTTTTTGGGCCAAACGGCGAAAAAGGGATAGAAGAGAAATATTCACCTGATGCAAACAGAAAGACCTATGAACGATTGGCAAAACTTGCACTGGTAGTTTTGCGTGCCGGATTGCCGGTTGTTGTTGATGCGACTTTTTTGAAACAGTGGCAGCGAAAGCTTTTTGAGCAACTCTCCGTCGAACAGGATATTCCTTTCAGGATACTCGATCTGCAATGCGATACAGAAGTGATACGGGACAGGATAAAGAAACGTACCAAGCTCGGCAATGATATCTCCGAAGCAGATACGAATATACTTGAGATGCAGATAAAAAATGCAGAAGAACTGTCTGAAGATGAGTTAAAATATCAGAAAATCATTGACTGCAGTTCTATGGAATCGATGATGGATTCTTTACTGCACAGGTAACCGATGCAGCATATTTCCAAATCAAAATCTATAACTTATTCCGACACTCAAAACAGAAAAATCAGTATCCAATAGTCTCGGCAGACGCTCATGCGGTTCGCCTTCTTCATCATACCACCGGGTATAATCAACAAACACCGAAAAGTCATCTCCTATGGCATACTGTACACCTGCACCCCATTGGAAACCGCTGCCATCCCAGCTACGATAAGGTTCTTCATGACGTTCTCTTTCGACTTTTCCATACCCCAGTAATCCATAGATAGAAAAATCCCCAATAGGGTACATTGGTTTAATATAAAGAGCCATATTGGAAATATCAATATCAACATCCTCCTTAATTCCACCCAAATGATTATGGGTCAATGAATGATCACCCACTGAAAAAGTGTATCGGCCCTCCAGCGCAAGATAGGGATTGAACTGATACCCCACCTGCAGTAAAATATTATCGGCATTGGAATCCGTATCTTTGACAACCTGGCCATGACGAGGGTCACCTGGCTTATTGAGTTTTGCTGTACGGTTAGAGCTGAGATAGCTATACCCCAGTCCTACATAAAAAGCACTATTAACAGGTGTCTCCACAATAGGTTCTTCTACCGGCACTATAGGTACAACATTTCCGCCTCCAAAAGACAATCCACTCAACGATAGAATCGATATAAGGGAAAAAGTTATTTTTTTCATAGGTTTTCCTTTTATGACATTTTTATTGAACTTCTTTGCAACATATATTATAGCCAGGTCACCTGACACTTGACCCTCGTCAAAGACGCAGCGCATCGAAGTTCAAAGATAAAAACAATGTATACGAACTTAGAGAGCCACAGTTACCCTATTCTTTCCGTCCCTTTTGGAATCGTACAGCGCCTTGTCTAATCTTCTAATAAGAGATGTATCGCCAATATTTTCCCTGTTGTACTCGGCTACACCGACACTGGCAGTGACCTTCAGGATCTTTTCGAAACTCTCATTCTCGATAGCTATCCGGATACGTTCTGCAAATTTTGCTGCCTCCTCTTTGCTGGTATCCGGGCAGACGATGAGAAACTCTTCACCTCCCCATCGTCCGGCACTATCCTTTTTTCGGACACTGCTTTTCAGTATTTGTGCAATGTGTTTGAGTACGATATCGCCTACATCGTGGCCATAGCTGTCGTTGATGTTTTTGAAATTGTCGATATCGATCAATATAAGGCTGAAACAGCCTTTTGTCCTGATTCGTTTCACTTCACTATCGATCAAGCGGTCGATTTTTCTTCTATTGAAAAGTTCTGTCAGGGAGTCTATCATAGAAATCGCCTCAAGTGCATTCTTTTCGGTACTCATTTTCCTGTATCGGTAATAGATGATCAAAACAACGAGCAATACAACAAGTAAAATTTTCAGCAGCACTGCATGGCTGATTCCATTCTCTATCTTGATACTTGTCCAACGGCTGGCAATGGCTTGTTTTGTCTCCTCATCAATCGTCGCTATCGTTTTATCGAGTATGGAACGCAGCTGCGGCTGGCTTTTCTGCACCCCGTATCCCAGTACCAGATTTTCATCGAATTTGGCAGAGATCTTCAGTGTGCCGACATACTCTTTTTGCACAAGATAACCGGCGGTCGTAAGATTGTCAATAAAACCGAATAGTTTGCCCTCAGCAACCATTCTCATCCCTTTGGTGACACTCTCCACCTCCGTCAGCTTGATATCGGGATAAATCTTTCTAAAAAGCTCAATATACGCATAGCCTTTCACGATACCGATCTTCTTATCCGAAAGCTCCATCAGGTTCGTATAAAACCCTTTATCTATACCAGTGACAAGTACCAGAGGAATGTTTAGAAGCGGGTTGGTAAATAGAAGATACTCTTTTCGCTTCGGTGTCACCATTGCCAAAGTAAGAACATCACACTTGCCCTCCCTGGCAAAGCGCAGCGATTCATTCCAACTTTTGGTCAAGACGAGATGAAAGGGCCTTCCGATCCTGCCGGAAATAATTGAAAGATAATCGGCATCCATACCGATATGCCTCTTGTCAACAATAGCACTCAGCGGCAGCCAATCCGGATCGGCACAATAGGTAATGACATTTTTTGTATTGAGATAGTTGGACTCTTCTGCACTCAGGCCGATATCATCCGGAACCGTATTGTAGATAAACTTGTCGAGATTCAACGATGTCGAAGGAGGCAATATCCCAAGCGAAATGAATGTGTGGGCTATCTCCTTGACTCTCTTGGGGTCGATACTTCCCATCGGATAGAATTTTGGAAGGATCATATTTTTGATCTGATCGGCTTCATACTTCAGGGAGGCGTAGTCTTTGTACTGCGTATTGTATTTATCCAGTATCAGCCTGATGATCTCGTCTTTGTGTTTCAGGGCATATTTCCATCCCTTGATCGTAGCATTCCTGAATGCCGCTACACGCTGCGGATGCTCCCTCAGCTCTTTTTGGGAAGTGAAAAGATTGAGGTCATAGAAGCGAACCCCATACGCACTGGGATCAAGGACATTATATGCGACGCCCTTTTTGTCCAGTTGATAGGTTTCATTGGTGACAAAAACCGTCATCGCATCCACTTTTTTATCAATGAAGTCCTGAAGATCGAAAGAGGGAGGAACAGCAATGAAATCCGATTCGTTCATATCGAATTTTTTAAACATCATCAGCAGTTTGGCATCGTTCACAGTAGTATCGGACACCATCACCTTTTTGCCCTTCAGATCGCTTGGCAGTTTGAACTGTTTTTGAGTGACAAGCACAAGGGGTGACTGCTTGAAAAAGTTGGCCAACAACACAAGCGGATCGCCTTTAAGATAACGGTAGATCAACGTAGAATAAGTCGCACCGAATGTTACATCACCACTGAGTACCCTATCGATAGTATTTGATCCACCGTCAAATTCTATCAAATCGACATCCAGCCCCACTTCTTTGTAAAACCCTTTCTCTTTGGCCGCATAAAAGCCGGCGAACTCAAACTGATGTTTCCACTGAAGCTGTACGGAAACCTTCTCGGGGATGTTTGCGCAAAAGGCAAAACTGAACATTGCCATAAGCAACAAAATATATCTACCTATACATTTCATTGAAAGAGTACCTTTCACACCGTTTATTTTAATAATAATATTATCTACCTATATTATACATGAAACCTGCACCAGTAAGTTTTACCAAAATCTCGATCATTCAAATAGACACTACAAAAAGAAGAATAGCAGTACAGCGATTCCCGCCAAGGCTATCATCCCTTTACTTGTTTCCCTTATTTTGCCCTTCATCACTTTTACCACCACATAGACCAAAGCACCTAGCATCAGCCCGTCTGTGATCGAATAGGTCATAGGCATACCCAGTACGGTGAAGAACGTACTGTACTGCATGGCAGGGTCATCATAGTTGATGGAGCGCAGCTCGGAGAACATCATCGTACCTACCAGTATCAGGACCGGGTAGATGGCAAAGGAGGGAATGGCTTTGAAAAACGGCAAAGCGAAAAGCGGAAGGATGAAAAGCAGCGCCGTTACAAGTGCCGTAAGTCCTGTCCGGCCTCCTGCCTCTACCCCTGCAGCACTTTCGATGAAGGGTGTCGTACTGGTCACCCCTGCAAAACCGCTCATAAACGTACCTGCAGCATCCGCCTGTATGCTCTTCTCAAGTGCAACAGAACGCTTCCCTTCATACAGACCGGCACGCAGACCAAGCCCCGTCAGTGTTCCCAGCGTATCAAAGATATCGGTGATCAAGAAAGTCAGCAGTACCGGAACCATCGATAGCTTCAGCACCTCAACTATATCCATCTTAAACAGAAGTGGTGACATCGATGCGGGCATAGAGATAAAACTTTCAGGCAATTTGGCAATACCCAACAGCCATGCCAGCACTGTCGTCGCCGCAATGGAGACGATGAAGGCACCGCGTACTTTTTTCAGCAACAGAAACAGTGCAAGAAGCAGGGAAAGTATGCCCATCAGTACCGGTGCTTCACTGAGTTTCCCGAGTGTGACCAGTGTCGCATCACTCTTAACGATGATATGCAACTGCTCCAGTCCGATGAATGAAATGAATGCACCGATACCCGCACTGACAGCCCGTTTGAAATCCATCGGCATCGTCTCGATGAGCCAGCGCCGAAGCGGTGTCATCGTGACCAATACATAAAGCGTACTGGAAACCACTTCCACACCCAGTGCCGTCTGCCAGGTCATCCCCATTCCTTTGACCAATCCAAAGGTGAAGAAGGCATTGAGTCCCATCCCGACACTCATGGCTACAGGGGTATTGGACCAGAAAGCATTAATAAGTGTGGCAAGAATCGTCATTACTGCCGTTGCGGTCACCAAAGCATCATAAGGCATACCTGCCTCACTCATGATGGCTGCATTGACCGGAATGATGTATAGCATGGCAAGAAACGTACTGACTCCGGCTATCACTTCTGTTTTAACATCAGTTCCATGCTCTTTGAGTTTGAAAAATCCCATATCTATCTCCTGCAGGAATCTATAAAATGAAAGCTGCGTCCATCAAACAACCCTTTGTCGCTGAGTTTAAGTTCAGGAATGACCAGAAGTGCCATGAAAGAGAGTGTCATGAAAGGTGCGCTTAGTAGTGAAGTAAAATATTCCCGTACCATCCTGTCGAGATCAGCGTAACGATTTGCCACTTCAAAACCGTCTTTGTCACTCATTAACCCCGCAATCGGAAGACTCAGGACTTCGATTTCTTCTTCTGTTACTGCACAGATCCCGCCCCGGTTCCCGATGATCGTATTGACCGCTTTGGCAATCAAGGCATCACTGCACCCTACCGCAATGATATTATGCGAATCATGCGCGACACTCGAAGCAATGGCACCTTTCTTGAGGCCAAACCCATGCACGTACGCTACAGCCGGCTTTACATCTTCATAACGGTTCACCACCGTGATCTTCAGCACATCTTTCGCTTTCCCGGAGGAAAGATCCATGATCTCCTCTTCCGTGATCAAAGAATGGTCGAGGGCATGAATGATCTCCGTATGGACACAGCGCTCCAATATAAAATCTTCCTCTTTTTTTATTCCGGTATGAAAATGGTTGGGGGTTTCCACCGTAACGGAATCGATCAGCGGTTTCTTTCCTCTGGCAACGATCTCTCCATCGATGACCGTTTGAAGGACTTTAAAATCTTTCAGGTCTTCTACTACAATAAAATCAGCCGGGTCCCCTACCCTCAGCAACCCAACTTCAAGCCCATAATGCTCAACCGGATTGACCGAGGCGATCCTGAGTACATCAAAGAGATCATACCCTTTGGCGATCGCCCGTCTGACATGTCCGTCAATGTGCTCTCTGGCAAGATCATTGGGATGCCGGTCGTCCGAACAGAACATCAGTTTGTTCGGATAGGCAGGAATGAGCGGTGCAAGCGCTTCGAAATTCTTGGCAGCCGAGCCTTCACGTATGAGTATTTTCATACCCTTCTGCAGCTTTTCCAACCCCTCTTCGTAGGTGAAAGCTTCATGGTCGGTCTCGATACCCGCCTCGATATATTTTGTCAGCTCATCTCCTCTGAGCCCGGGGGCATGCCCATCGATACGTTTGTGTAATGCTTTGGCTTTTGCAATCTTCGCCAGCATGTCAGGGTCACCATTGATCACACCGGGAAAATTCATCACTTCAGAAAGGTATTTGATCTGCGGCATTTTCAACAGGCTTTCTATCTCGTCGGGCCCCAGTGTCGCACCACTGGTCTCGAACGTAGTGGCAGGAACGCAGGGAGAAGCCCCAAAGTAGAATTTGAACGGTGTCATTTCACTGTTGTCCAGCATATACCCAACACCGGGTATTCCCAGAACATTGGCTATCTCGTGCGGGTCTGACACGGTAGCAACCGTACCGTGGCAGACGGCGAGACGGGCGAACTCACTGGGCGGGAGCATGGAACTCTCAATGTGGATATGCGCATCAACAAATCCGGGGAGTATGTAGGTATCACAAGGTGTATCAATTCTTTCTATAGAAGCGATCTTTCCTTTTTCAACTCTGACCTTTGCAGGGAATATCTCCCGTTTGAAAATATCTACATAATTGCTTTTCATTTCCATCTTCTCTCCTTCTCTTTTAATAAATTATAGCATGTAATGAAAAGAAAGCTATACTTTTACCATGGAACTTACAGATAAAAACTACGAAACGATCATCAAGAACAATGACACGCCTGTCTTTATAGACTTTTACTCCCCTACCTGCGGCCCATGCCAGATGCTGATGCAGCTGATAGACGAAAGATTGGAAAAATACGGAGAGGAGAACGGTATCCCTGTAGTGAAGTGCGATGTCAGCCGAAATCCGAAACTCGCTTCGGCGTTCAAGATACAGTCCGTCCCCTTCACCATAGCGGTGATGCCGGACGGAAAGCTGAAATACCCCGAACTGGGGCTGAAGAATGAAACATACTATTTCGAACTGATAGATAAGCTTGCAGGAAAAGGATCGTTCTTCAGCAGGCTCTTTTCATAGAGGGGCTTTCCGGGAGGGAGAGGGAAAGCACTATCCCCACTCTGTTTTAGTGGTTAGATCCCCTCCACGATCTTAGCATCGGCTACATGCGTGAAACCGGTGATGTTGGCACCATCCGTATAGTTACCTTTTTTTAGTGATTTTCGATTTTCTGGGCGATCATGGCCGCAGCCATCACAATGGGATAATTGGTCGGTGCAGCCGTCAGCATAGGCTGAGTAGCTACCTGCATGGACATCACCTGGTAAATGGTCATCTTGGTTTCTATCATCACTCCGATGATATTGATCATTTCTCCCGTTTCGTTCCCGCCGACGATCTGACCACCTATGATCTGTCCGCTATGTCGCATGGCAACCAGTTTGACGAACTGTTTATGTGCACCGGGAATGCTTCCGGGGTGTCTGTTCATACCGGTAAAGCTTCCCACCACGATATCAGCACCTGACTTGCGTGCTTCCTCTTCCGTGATCCCGGCGGAAGAGAATGCCGTAGTCCCTACCATGGTCGAGAAGATGGCAATGGTACCGCTGAATCCCTTAAGGTACTTAAAACCGAACAGAGAACTCCCTGCCATACGGCCTTCTGCAGCAGAAGTAGATGCCAGCATAACCTTCGAGGGCACTTTACTAATGAAGCCTCTTCTGGCACAACAGTCACCTACAGCAAAAACATCATGATTGGCTGTACGCATATATTCATCGACCCAGATACCGCCGTAATGTCCCAGGAAAAGACCTGCCTCTTTCGCCAGTTGGGTGTTGGGCTTGTATCCTGTTGCCAGAATGACTGCCTGTGCAGGGACGACCCTTCCACTTTTCAGCTGTACGCCACGGACGATCTTGCTGCCATTGTCGTCCAGTACACCGCTGACTCTGTCTTCACTGATAAAGGCAACATCATGTGCCAGCAGGATCTCTTCAGCCTGCATGGCGACTTCCGAGTCAAAGGTTCCTTTGAGAATATGTTTGCTTCCGCCTATGACGGTTACGTTTTTGCCACTCTCTTTGAGTTCCATCGCCATCTCGATACCGATAAACCCGGTACCCACTACAACAATGTTTTTAACATTATCGATATAGGTTTTCGCCTTGTCTATGAGCTGTTTGTTCTTTGGAACAGTAAAGACTCCTTCAAATGCTAAAGAAGGCTGCAGGGAAGCATGGACAAAAGGAACGGAGCCTGTCGCGAACACCAACTTGTCAAAATGGATCTCATGTGCAGACGTACGTGCCATTTTGGCTTCGGTATTCACCTCTTCCACTTTGGCTATGATGGTCTCTATGCCCATCTCTTCAGCTTTCGCACAGGAAGCGACATTCTTTTCACTGCTTCCAAGCGTAGTGCCGAAGACATAAGGGATCGCACAAGGAACCATCTGTACTTCCATCTCCCGCACTACCAGCACTTTTTTCTGCGGGTAGTTCATCTTTGCCGTTACGGCACACACACCACCGGCAGGACCCCCGCCGATGATGAGTACATCGCATGTTATCGTTTCCATTGTATTCCTTTTATGTTCATACTGTTTCCTTCCGATTTAAAAACTCTTGCCTACAGCGAAAACCACGAAGGCAAAGATACCGAAATAGAGCGTACCCCCGAAGAGTATGAGCTGAGACATCACGGTAAACTTCTCTTCGGCTTTGAATATCACGGACGCTTCAGCTTCGTCAAAATAGAGATGTTTGACGATCCAGGCATAGTACCCTACTGAGAGTGCCGAGTTCAGCAGTGCGATCAGCGCAACGTACCAGAGTCCCGCATCGACAACGGCATAGAAGACCACCGCTTTTCCGAGGAAACCCGCCAGCAGCGGAATACCCGCAAGAGAGAAGAGCTGCACAGTAAAGAAGAATGCCAGTACACCGTTCCCTTTTGCCAGTCCCTTGACATCTTCAAGTGTCTGCATACCGTACTTATTGCGCAGGGTGTCAAGTACCAGGAAGACAGCGGTCTGCATGAAGATGTAGGCGATCGCCATATAGAGCAGCCCGGTGGAGGCATATCCGCTCTTGACCGCCACATATGCCAGCAGCATATACCCCGCATGGGCAATAGACGAGTAGGCCAACATGCGTGCGAGTTTTTTCTGGTAGAGTGCCATGAAATTCCCCAGTGTCATCGTCACAACTGCCAGAATGGCCAGTAGAGGCACGCTCATTTCGACTGTTTGGGCGAGAGAAGGTGCAAAAAGCCTGAACGCTGCCAGAGCCACAATCGTTTTGGCCACTCCGGTCAGGAGTGCCGCATGAGAATGGCGTACCAGCGCATAGGTATCTGCCGCCCATCCGTGCATGGGAACGATGGTCAGCTTGTAGAACACGGCAAAGAGCATCACATAAATGCCTGCCAGAGAGAAGAGGTTTCCGTTGCTTGTGACAGGTGCATCCAGCACGCCACCTCCCATCAGGTAGAAGGCAGCACCCAACAGAAGCATACCCGTTGCGATGGCCCCGGCAATGAACATCTTCACGGCACCTTCCGCCTGCGCTTTGGTTCTGATATCGCTCACAAGCACAATGGAGATCAGGCTCACCGCTTCGAACGAGACAATGAACGCAAGCATCGTCCGGCTCTGCAGCAGCGCCACGGAAGCCGTAGCGAGGAAGAGCGCCTGCGTGATCGTCGTATCGTTCTTTTCATGCAGTACAAAGGCGATGAGTACAATAAGCATGACCACCGTAAAAAGCGTCATTGCGGCAGAGGTCTCGAAACCGTTCAAGCCAACGGAAGTGCCGCTCAATACCAGACCGGCTATCAAGGCTGTCAGCGCAAAGGGCTGCAGGAACTTCGTTCTGTGCAGCAGCAGGCTCAACAGCGAGGCGGCAAATAAAATGGAAAACGCACTTATCATAAGGCACCTCCTGAGGTAAGCAGCATGCTGAAGGCTGCATTGATCGTGTCGAACAGGACGGACGGGAAGAGGCCAAAACCTATGATGCCCAGCGCAAAAATGATCAGGGCAGCGAACTCGACCCTGTTCATTCTGAAATCACTTTTTTCCACCAGAGCGGACTTCTCCCCGTACACCACACGCCTGAACGTCCAGATAATATACCCTGCGCCTATCATGGAACCCAGAGCCACCACGATCAATCCGATACCATACTGTTCTATCGCAGCGATCAGAATAGTCAGTTCACCGATGAACCCCATGGTCCCCGGAAGTCCGAGTGCCGCCAGGCCAGCCAGTACAAAGATGGCGGAAAGGTACGGTGCTTTCTGCATCAACCCTCCCATATCCTTCATCTGCCAGCTTCCGGTTCGGCTGTGCAGGAATCCCGCGATCAGAAAGAGCGGCGAAATGATGAGCGCATGTCCTATCATTTCATAGAGTGCGGCAGAGAGGCCTGCATAGCTCAGGGTAGCAATGGCCACAGTGACCAGGCCCATATGCGAAATGGAGCTGTAGGCGACCATCTTTTTGAGATGCGTCTCATAGAGTGCCATGAAACCGGCATAAAAGAGCGTCACCAGTCCAAGCACCAGGATCACCCAGGCGAAATGCTCCGACTGTTCGGGGAGCATCAATACGACCATACGGATCATCGCGTAGGCACCCATTTTCAGCAGGACTCCCGCCAGAAGGGCAGAGACGGGTGCGGGTGCCTGCACGTGTGCATCCGGCAGCCAGGTATGAAAAGGGAATATCGGCATCTTTACGGCAAAACCGATAAAAAGCAGCCACCAGACCAGTACCGGCGTGCTCAACATTGCTTCTTTGACCATCGTCATATCGAAGATGCCTGTCTCTTTGTAGATGAGAAAGAATGCCAACAGTATCAGCATGGAAGCGACATGGGTATAGAGGAAGAATTTGACCGCCGCGTAAATGCGCCCTTCCGCACCCCAGATACCGACCAGAAAAAACATCGGTACCAGTGTCAACTCCCAGAAAATGAAGAACCACAGCAGATTGGTACTCATGAACACACCAAAGATCGGCCCGGAGAAGAGGACCAGAAGCGAGAAATAGTTCCTAGGGTCCTTCATAGTCCAGCTTGAAAGGGTTACCAGGATCAGCAGTGCGGAGGTAAGGATCAGCATCACCACACTGAGGCGATCCACCTGAAGGGAGAGAATAAAATCAAAATCCCTGACCGCGAACCATGAACCCAGGTCCATATACCCCTCCTCAGGCAAAGCGGACAAGAGTGCGAACGAGAAGAAGAGCATGATAGCGAACAGTGTCAAAGCGATGTATTTTGCCATGCCACTCTCTTTTTTGCCAAGCAGCATCATCAGAGAACCCAAGATAATCGGGCCGAATACAAAAAGAAGCGGACTCATAGACTACCTCCTACAAAAACTGCCAGCAGCAGAAGCAGCAAACCTGCGGTCATGGCCGCCGAATTGTCCCCTGCCCTGCCTGAGTAACTCAGGGTGAACCACCCCGTAATGCGTCTGCTCAGGCCTGTCATACCGTTGACCGCAGCATCGATGATGTGCCGGTCTATCCAGTTGATAGTTCCGGCAAAAGCATCGATGATGACATTGTGTGTCAGCCAGTGGACAAGGTATTCGATGTAATAGCCGTTGAAGAGTACCCCGTGGATGCTTTTCATCAAAGGGTGCGAAGAGATCTTCTCTGTAAGGTCAAGCCGTCTGTTGTAATAGTAGTAGACAATGAGCCCCAGCACCAGAATGGACCCCATCAATCCTATGAAGAGGCCGTCGAGGTGAGGCGCTTCGAGTGTTTCTCCCGAAACCATACGGGCAAGCGGTTCCTGAAAGAATCCAAGCAGCAGTGTTACCACCGCCATAATACCCAAAGGAAGTACGATCCAGAACTTCGAAGGCGCTTTGACCTTTTCGAAGAGCGCTTTGTCACGGGGTTTTCCGGCAAAGGTCAAAAGCCAGAGCCTTCCGATGTACGCGATGGACAATACGCCGGCAATGGTCACCATCACGCTCACCCATCCGTGTGTTCCGGGGTTGGCAATGGCCGAAACGATCACCGCATCTTTTGAGAAAAAGCCGCTGAAGGGAGGTATGCCGCTCAGAGAGAGTACCGCCATTCCCATGAAGAGCGCTGTCCAGGTCAGTTTTTTGCCCAGGCCGCCAAGCCGCCACATATCCTTGACATGGCCTGCCGACATGATCACCGCACCGGCTCCGAGAAAGAGCAGTGCTTTGAAGACGGCGTGATTGACCAGGTGCGTCATACCCGCTGCAAGCGAACCGGCTCCCAGCCCCACGAAGGCGATGGAGAGATGCGACATCGTCGAATAGGCAAGCACTTTTTTCAACTCGCTCTGTACCAGTGCGGAGGTCGCGCCGATGAAAGCGGAAAGTGCACCGATACTCGCGACCACGATCAGCGCTTCGGCCACCATATAAAAGTCAAAGAGTCTGGCAACAATGTAGATACCGCTGTTGACCATCGTCGCACCGTGGATCAGTGCGGAAACCGTCGTTGGACCTTCCATCGCACGCATCAGCCACGGGAAGAGAGGGAACTGACCGGATTTGCCGATGGCGGCGATAAAGATGAACACGGATGCAAGGAACATCATATCCTTGTTCAATGTACCGCTCTTGGCCATTTCATTAAGGTGTACCATGTCTATGCTTCCTGCATAGTAGTAGAGTATCCCGATCGCCGCAAAAAGGAAGATGTCTCCGAAACGGGTGAAAAGAAAAGCGCTCACCCCTGCATCCGCCGGATCTCTCTTTTGGTGCCAGAACGAGATCAAAAGGTAACTTGCCAGCCCCATGAACTCCCAGCCGACAAAGAGTGCGACCAGGTCTTTGGCACTCACCAGCAGGATCATCCCGCCGATAAAGAAAAGTACTTTGGCATAGTAGCGCGGCTGATGCGGATCTTCCGCCATATAGTCATGGGCGAAATGGACATCGAGGAAGCCCAGTCCCGTTGCGATAAGCAGCATCACCAGTGAAAGTTTATCAATATAGATGCCGAAAGGAATGCTCAAAGAGCCGAACTCGAACCAGGTCATCGGCAGATCGATCGCTCCGTCATAGGTGATCAGAAGATAGAGAGAGATCACAAAGAGCAGTGCCGAAGCAACCTCAGCCGTCCAGAAGGCCAGCGATGTTCTTTTCAGGCCCAGCAGATAGGCAACAATGGCACCGAAGAACGGCAGAAGCAGTAAAGCAAATACAGAAAAATGCATTATTCCACATCCCCGTTCAGTTCATCGGGAATGACGGACTTGCTCACTTTGTTCGCCGCTGCGAAGATGAGTACGCCTGCTGCCGCTTCAAGTGTCGCCAGGACCATGACCATGTAGGCAAGCGCAATGTTCTGCGTCATGCCCAGATAGTGCGCCGTGATCGCCAGCATCATGATGACCGCATTGAGAAGCATTTCAAGCGAAAAGAGGATACACAGGAAATCCCTGCCCGAAGAGACACCGTAGAGGCCGATGGCGAACAGTGCGAAAGCGAAAATCATTTCAGTTTCAAACATCCTTGCTCCTTTTGGACTTCAGCTGCCCGGTCATCTTTATGGTCCCGTAAAGCAGGCTCGCACCGATCAGGGCAAAGAGGATCACCATGTCACTGAAACTGTGCGCAAAGAGATCGACCTTTTCTGTCGGCTGGCCGGCTACCTTCTTCAAAGTATCCACCGCTCTGAAAAAGAGTACCGTCAGAAGCACAAAGACCAGAAAGGCACTTACCGCCGCCCAGGGACGCGAAGCCGCTTTGGGAAATTCCACCCCGATGATCGTCACGCCAAAGAGCATCAGGACCACGATCCCCCCTGCATAGACGAAGATCTGGAACAGTCCCAGAAGTTTGGCATCGAGCGTCACGTAGTAGATACCCAGCAGAAACATCATTAGGGCAAAACTGATCATGGCTGGAACACTCTTTTTGATCATCAGTGAAGCCGCCGCCAGGATCAGGACAACCGTTAAAAGTAACAGGCTCATTCTTTCCCTCCTTCTTCAGTATCGTTTTTCTCGGCAGGTTCGGTACTGCCCTCTTTCTTTTCGGATGGCGAGGCTTGCTTGGCGTCAGCTTTTTTTGCTGCTTCTTCTGCTGCCTTCTTTTCCGCTTCTTTCTTTTTGGCAGCCAGCTCTTTTTTGACGCGTGCAGCCTCTTCCGCTTCCAAACGGCTGTCTATGTAACTCTGCGGTATGTCCACATGCACCCAGAAATCATTCTGATCTTCGTGCCATCCGCCACTGAGCATGTCGTAGCGCCCACCACTCAGTACGATGGACTTTTCAGGCTTGGTCGGACAGACATCTTCACACAGACCGCAGAAGATACAGACCGAGAGATTGACCTCGGGGACGATATTCTGTTTCTTGAAGGGAAGATGTTTCATCGTAATGGCATGCGTCGGGCAGATCTTGTTACACGAGTCGCAGCCTATACAGGTTTCATAATCTATACGGTGTTCCCCTCTGTAACGCGCGGGACTGTGCATCGCCGTATATCTCACATCCACTTTTGCGGGGCTCTCCGTAAAAAGCGCTTTGGAGACACGCAGTACCTTTTTGGCTATGTCAAAAAGTATCATCTATGCACCTCCTAAGAAAAGTGTTCTGGCAAGCATGATCCATGCCATATTCAGCAGACTGACAGGCACCAGGTATCGCCAGGAGAAAGAGAGCATCTGCTTCATCGTAATACGCGGTGTAGCCGCACGAATGGTCATCATCAGCACGGCGATCATCAGCATTTTAAGAAAGAACCAGAAATATCCGTCGAAGAATACTCCTTTGTACGCTCCCAGAAAGAGTGTCGCAGCTCCGGCGAAGACCGCCATGAATTCAGAGAATTCCGCCATTTTCAGCAGGAAATAGTTGGTACCGCTGTACTCCGTGTAGAAACCGTAGACGATCTCCTGTTCCGCATCGGGGATATTGAACGGAGGCTGTTCCAGCAGGCCGAGGAGTGCGATAAAATAGAGGAAGAAAGCCGGCAGGAGTATCAGCACGCTCAGCCAGCTTGTCTCTTCCACGATAATCTTGAGGTCCATCGTACCGAAGAGCAGTGCGGGAGAGAGCGCTGCCAGAAAGAAAGCCGTCTCCATAGAGATCGCCTGCGTCAGTACACGTATCCCTCCCAGAAAAGAGTATTTGTTATCCGAACCAAAACCTGTCAGAAAGAGCAGGAAAGGCTCTATGCCTATCAGTACGATCAGCGCCAGCAGGCCGAAAGCACTCGGAATAGCCGGATAGGAAGCTGTCCAGGGAATGAATGCTGCCGGAAGCATCGCAACGATGAGTGCTATCAGCGGCATCATGGAAAAAAGATAGGGGTTCACACCCTCCGGGGTGATGCTCTCCTTACTCAAAAGTTTGCTCAGGTCAAAAAGGGTCTGGTAACTTCCGGCCAGCCCGTTGAAATGCGGCCCCACCCTCTTGTGCAGCGGTGCCATGAACTTTCTGAAGAACCAGAAAAGCCCCACGGTCCAGGCGATCACATAAAGCAGCCCGGGAAAAACGAAGGCTTGAAACAGTGTATTCATTATCTACTCCTTATCGGTCCAGGTCGCCCTGGCAGACATACAGACTGCCGAAGACCAGAGGGACATCTGACAATGTCTCACCTGCCAGAAGGTGGTTGAGCATCATCGTATGGTTGAAACTGGGGGCTTTCATCTTGAGGCGGTAAGGCGATTTGGCCTTCTCCTCGGTCACAAAGTGCATCAGGACCTCCCCCCTGGCCCACTCTACACGGCTGAGCGCTTCGCCTTTGGGGAGTTTCTTGGGTACTTTGACCATATGGTCTTTCGTCGGGTTGAACTCACCCGACGCCACTCCCTCTTCTATGCGCTTTTTCGCCTGCTTGATAATATCAATGGACTGTTTCAGCTCCTCGAAGATCACGGTGAACCTGTCGACCGCCGCGCCGCCTTCTTTGGTCACATACTCCATCTCCACCTGGTCATAGGCGGCATACGGCTCATCGATGCGTATGTCGGTCCTCACACCGCTTGCTCTTGCAACGATACCGCAGAGCCCGTACGCTTCGACCTCCTCGTCAGTCAGTATGCCGACCTCTTTGGCACGCATCTTCATGGTCGGGTTGTTGACGAAGATCATGTAAGTGTCTTCCACGGTGGCATCGAATTTGTCCAGGGCTTTCTGCAATTCATCCAGCATCGCCATGTCGAGTCCGTAACGTACCCCTCCGGGTTCTATGGCAGCCGTAGCGATTCGCGCACCGCTGTAGGATTCCAGGAAGTCAAGGAAGTACTCGCGCACATCCATGTTCCAAAGCCCCAGGGTATGCAGGCCGAGGTTGTTAAAGAACCCTCCCAGCCCCATGAAGTGGGAAGAGACCCGTGCCACCTCACCCAGAAGGACACGCATCCACTTGGCAAACTCTGTGATCTCCGTACCGGCGATCTCCTCAACTGCCATACAGTAACCCGTCATGGAGTTGATGTTGTCCATAAAACAGAGACGTTCCACCGCAACGATAGCACCCACAAAATCCTTTTTTGTCACCAGATGCTCCAGGGCTCTCCAGACATATCCGATATCGGGGTCGATACTGATGATCTCCTCGCCGTCGCAGTGGATACGCAGACGGATAGGGCCGCTCGCAGGGTGTGTTGGTCCCCAGTTGAGTACGGTCTCCGAACTCTCCGTGTCGAGATTGATCTCATTGTTCGCCTGTTCGCTCTTGAAACCCTCTACGATCGTTTTGATGTTCTGTACGACATCCTGTTCATGCTTGTCCCAGTCGAAATCACGACGGAATGGGGTCTTGCCCACAAAATCTTCCGACACGATGATGGGCCGCAGATCGGGATGCCCGACAAAGGTCACACCGAACATCGAGTAGGCTTCCCTCTCGTGCCAGTTGGCCGCGGGAAACGCTTCCGTCAGTGAAGCGATCCTGCACGCTTCCACTTCGCGGGGAATGTTACATTTGAGCCAGACGTTGCGTTTGCTTCTCAGGTCTTCAAAGAAGTAATTCATCTCGATGCGATTCTCATCGGGGAAGTCCGTGGGCGAAACCGTACTCAGCGTTTTCAGCCCTTTCTCTTTCAAAGCATTTGCGACGCTCACAAGGTCGTCACTGTCGTTGAGTTTTGCTTTGAGCCATATGGGTTTGTAGTGTTCGACATATTCTATATCGAACTGTTCAAGGTCTGCTTTGAGCACTTCCATCTAAAACTCCATCTCTTTCCAGAGTCCGCCCTGACTTGCCGCACTGGGTTCCTTGTTCTTGATCTTCTGCTTGACCTGCTCCAGCCCCTCTATGATCGCTTCGGGTTTGGGAGGGCAGCCGGCGATGAAGACATCCGCAGGCAGTATCTCCGTCGGATTCTTGATGACAGAGAGTGAATCGTTGTAGGGCCCTCCGTCAAAGGAGCAGGCTCCCAGTGCAACCACATATTTGGGTTCGGGCATCTGCGCATAGGTACGAAGCAGTGCGGGAAGGATCTTTTTGCTCACCAGCCCGGTGATCATCAGAACATCCGCCTGTCTGGGTGTGGGTGTAGGCATATAGCCGTAACGTTCCCAGTCATACCTCGGCCCCATGGCAGCTGCCATTTCAAGTGAACAGCATCCCGTACAGAAATGTGCCATCCAGAGGCTTTCACTCTTCGCATAATCAAAAAAGTCAAGAATTTTCAGCATATCGGTGCTCCTTCATTGCAACGGTGATCGCCAGAGCCATGATCAAAGCGAATATCGCTGCGATCAGAGAGGCATGTTTGTTGTCGGCATAGACAAAAAGTGTAAAGAAAAGCCCCGTCATATCGGCCACAATGAACATAATGGCATAGACAAAGAAACCGAAGTTCGCCTTTTTGGGAACGGAAGAACTTGCGGGAAGCCCGCACTCAAAATGGTCGTTCTTGACACTGCTCGGCGCATAGGGGGCCAGCGCGATACCGATGAAATAGAGGAGAAAAACCGCCAGCGTGACACCGGCGGCATAGAGGAGAAAAGTTTCCATGAAATGTACTTTTAGAGTTTATTTGTAATCTATTATACTGCTTCTATAATTACATATGAGTAAACAAAACATATTACTGATAATTAATATATTTAGGCGGATATTTGACCCTTCCTCCCTGCACACTTTCCATACCCATAACCTGTCTTGGTGTCATGATCGGATGGTCTTCTTTGAAAAAGAGTTTGAAACCGCCTGCGACCCTCTTTGCATAGGCCTTTGAATAGATACCGTTGTAGATATCTATCTTCAGTCTCGGAGAACCGTGGCCGTCCAGGTTCATGACAAGCTTGACATTGTCATAGTATCTCACTTTCACCTTGTCCTGCACCATCGAGTGTCTGAACATATGTACCACCAGTATCTTCTTTTCGGTAATACCGTTTTCTTTCATGTATTTTTCCATGATCGCCTGTACCTCGTTGACCCATTCCGCTTTGATATGCCCGATCTTTTTTCCCGGACGTACATTGAGGTTGCTTACTTCAAATTCCGGATCGATCGCGAGATGCACATTGTGATATTTGAGATACTTGAGTACATGCTTCACTGCCTGCTGTGGTGTATGCTTGCCAAGCTGTATATCGACGAACAATACGAACCCCTCTTTCTCCGCCGCTTCGATATAGGGCTGCAGTTTCTTGCTTCCGAGGTGGATAATGTAGTCTTTATGTGCACCCGGTTCTGCCGAAGCAAGACCGTAGATAACATCAAATCCCGGGATGACATGTTTCCCCGTGATCTTTTCATACTCCTGCGCTTTTTTTCTGACAAGACGTTTAAGCTCACTGATCGGGTGCTGACCGAGTACTCCAAGCGCCTTCACTCCAGGCCTTCCGTAATAGGCAACGATCAGAGAGTTAGGGTACGGAAGTTGCTCTGTGAGTGTTGGTTTACTTTTGTAGAGCGGATGGTCCGCCCCGAAGAGCGATACGGCACCCAGGATAAACAGTGGCAGTATCGCTTTTGTAATAATGTTTCGCATAATGATTCTCCTCCAAAATATGTTGAACCATTATACTTGTTTATGTTTATACTATTTCCATTAAAAAATATGTTTATCATATCGATCACAGTGTATAGACCAAAGTGATAATTTATAGAAGAAAAGACTGCCCGTTTCACGTAATCATCTTCTTTAACTGCTACTACTTGAATATGTACTATTTACATTCTTTTCTGTTCTATGGAACGTATTGATACCTTTCATTTTCGGTATGGTGAGTATGGGCACACGGTACTGTCAATTTTAATTTTCGGATAGAAAGCAATATACTACTTTATGCTATAATCATCCAAATCACTTAGACTGAAGAGGAAAAAGATGGATATCAATACCGACAAGATCAAAGAGATACTCTCCTGAGCATGTCCATGAACGAAAACAATACGCAGGGAATGTGGCCTGTCAACCAGCTCTTTTTGCTGACGGCGACTATGCTCATCACTATTTTTCTGCTGAAAGCGGCATCGGCAGTCATCGTACCATTCCTGATAGCTGTTGCCGTTTCCATCATACTGGCCCCGCTGTTCACACGCCTCGAGTCGAAACACATACCCAAACCTGTCTCACTGATTGTCGTCATTCTGCTCTCGCTCCTCCCCATTATTCTGCTCGGCGGCTACGTTGCGGAGCAGGCCGGGGAGTTTGCCGCCAACTACCAGAGCATCAAAGCGAACTTCATGCAAAGCCTGCAGGCATTCATCGCCCAGCTCGGCCATTACGGCATACATATCGACGATGCCAAGCTCAACGCTGTGCTTGAAAAAAGCAATATCGCGGGTATACTGAAAAATCTTGCCGCACAGGCGAACGAACAGTTCTCCAATATCTTCCTCATCTTTTTCATGGTGGCGTTCATGCTCATGGAATCGACCTATTTCTATAACAAAATGATGAAGATCGCCAAAGACTATCAGGTTGACGGCAACGTCATGCTTGAACTCCTCGAAAAGATCAAGTCCTATTTCAGCATTAAGGTCAAAACCAGCCTGCTTACGGCGGTATGGGCTTTTACTGTACTGTGGTACTACGAGATACCCTACTACTACCTCTGGGCTGTACTGGCCTTTGCGCTGAACTTCATCCCTGTCATCGGTTCCATTCTTGCCGCCATCCCTGCGATTGTCTTTGCCCTGATCAGCCACGGCATAGGCACAACCCTCTGGGTGGCGCTCTGGTATGTCATCATCAACATGGTGGTCGGAAACATCCTCGAACCGAAGATTATGGGAAAGGGACTGGGGCTTTCCGCACTGGTGATCTTCCTCTCCATGACCTTCTGGGGATGGGTCTTCGGCCCTGCGGGGATGATACTTTCCGTACCGTTGACGATGACAGTACAGTATCTGTTCGGACAGTACCAGGAGACAGAGTGGATCGCACTGCTTCTGAGTGATTACGAAACTGAAAACAAAGGAATATGAAATGGCAAAAATGACCATGCATCAGGAGCTTGAAATGCTCCGAAAAGAAGTCGAAGCACTTCGCAAAGAGAAAGAAGAAGAGGAAAAGAGAAAAAAGGCAGAGGCCCTTGAAGCTGAAAAGGCAAGGGAAGCAGAGCAGAAAGAAGCTGAGGAAAAAGCCAAAGAGATCATGGAGAGCATTGAGGAGGGGAAGACCGATGCCAAAGAGGTTTTCAACGACCTGCTGCAGACCATCAGGAAAGATTACGAAAACCTTTCGCCCACCTCGGCCATCGTACTCTTCGCACTGGGTACCGCTTTCGGGCATGCCCTCTCATCAAAATAAAGGAACGGACATGAGTGAAGATTTCAACGCAAAAATGAAACTGCTGATCAAAAGTGAAAAGGCAATGCTACGCCTCGAGATGAAAAAAAAGAGCCGCCAGACCTTCTGGATCACACTCGGACTCCTGGCGGTGCTGGTGAGCCTTGTTTTGCTCAACGTCACTGTCTATCTCTACCTGGCAGAAAGATATACCACTCTGCAGGCTGCTGCCATACTCTCTGGTATCAACCTTACTGTCGCCGCCCTCTTTTTCTTTATCTCTTCGAGACAGGAGAACACGGCTGAAGCACAAGCCATAGAAGAGATACGTGACTTTGCCTGGGAGCAGCTCTCTACAGACCTCGATGATGTCAAACAGAATGTCTCCGAATTCAAAGAGAGTGTGGTCAAGGTCAAAAAGAGCGTGGACTCCTTCACCAACGGAACGGCATTCGGCCTCAACAAGGTCATGCCTGTCATCACGACGCTCATCGAACTGAATAAAAAGAAGTCGTAGAAGGGTTACGATGAAAGTCTTTATCGTCCTCAACGGGAAAAAAGCCCAGCTGCCGGAAGTGCGCTCCGCCATAGCGGTCTTTCGTTCAGAATATGAAGATGTGCATGTCCGTGTCACCTACGAATACGGTGATATAGCACGTTTTCTAAATGAAGCCGTGGAAATCGGTACAGACCGCTTTGTCATAGGCGGCGGCGACGGTTCGGTCAATGAAGCCGTGGATGCCCTGGCAAAACTGCCCAGAGAGAAACGCCCCGTCCTTGCCATCATGCCTTTGGGAACTGCCAATGATTTCGCAACAGCATGCACCATTCCCCTCACCTGCCTTGAAGCGCTGCATTTTGCCGTAAAAGGACATGTAGCCTCTATCGATATCGCCCAGGCCAATGAACACCATTTCGTCAATATGGCCACGGCAGGTTTCGGTGCACAGGTTACAGCACAGACTCCTGTAGAATTAAAAAACTTTCTTGGCGGAGGGGCCTACACCCTCACAGGTGTACTCAAAGCGCTCAATTTTGTTCCTTATCGCAGCAAGATCGTTACTCCCTACCACGAACTGGATCTTCACAACATCTTTGTCGGTGCCATCTGCAACGGCAGGCAGGCAGGTGGCGGGCAGATGCTCGCTCCCCACGCCATGATCAACGATGGACTGCTCGATGTCGTCAGTATCATGCAGTTCAAACTCATCGACATCCCGCAGGTCCTATGGGAGATACAGAACCCTTCCATGAACGGCGAGTTCGTCAAATACCTTCAAACCCCATGGCTGGAAAGCAGCGCCCACAGCCAGATACCCGTCAACCTCGACGGCGAACCCTACCATTCAAGTACCATACGTTTTGAGATCATCCCTTCCGCCATCGATCTTGTTATACCAAAAAGTGCGCCCTGCCTCATCTAAACACTATTTACCCAAAAGATAGATCAATTCCGGAAAAAGCACGATGATCCCCAGAGCTACGACCTGTAGAAGGATGAATGGGATCACACCCCGGTAGATGGCACCTGTCGTTACTTTATCACCGGCCGCACCTTTGAGATAGAAGAGCGCGAAACCGAACGGCGGGGTCAGGAAGGATGCCTGCAGGTTCATCGCGATGAGAATAGCGAACCAGACAGGGTCTATGCCGAAACTTGCCACGATCGGTACCAGTATCGGCACGACCACGAAAGCGATCTCGATAAAATCGATGAAAAAACCCAGTAGGAAGATCACCAGCATCGCAATGAGGATGAAGGTCCATTTGTCACCGATATCGCCAGTAAAGAACTGCAGCGCCATATCACCACCGCCCAGTTCATTGAAGACCAGAGAAAAAGCCGTTGCACCGATGAGGATCATGAAAATCATTGCCGTAAGCTTCACCGTTTCTACAGCCGCATAGCGCACCAGCTCGAAATCTAGCACACGGTTATAGGCTGCCAGTGCAAAGGCACCCAGCACACCGATGGCTGCGGATTCCGTAGGCGAAGCGATACCTGCAAAGATGGAACCGAGTACTGCCGCGATGAGCAGCAGCGGCGGGAGGATGGCTTTAAAGGCTGCTTTGGCTACTTTTCCGTAGGATTCATTCGAAACGATGGCCGGTGCAGCCTCCTTTTTGAAGAAAGCAAAGACCAGGATGTACAGGATGTAGAGAATAATCAGCAGAATACCCGGAACGACGGCTGCCTTGAACAGGTCACCCACGCTCAGATGCATCTGGTCACCCAGGACGATGAGCACGATCGAAGGCGGTATCAGCTGTCCCAATGTTCCCGATGCGGCGATACTCCCCGAAGCAAGCGCAGGGGAGTAGTTGTGCTTCAGCATCAGCGGTAAAGCGATGAGACTCATCATTACCACCGATGCCCCAACGATACCGGTACTCGCAGCAAGTATCGCCCCCACAAGGACCACGGAGATCACCAAGCCGCCGCGTACGGAACCAAACAGTTTTCCCATCGAGCTCAGCAGGTTCTCTGCCATTTTTGACTTTTCCAGTATCAGTCCCATCAGGATGAAGAGCGGTACTGCCATCAACGTCACGTTCCCCATGATCCCATAGGTACGGTACGGCAGCATCTCAAGTACGTGCAGCCCCACCTCATCGGAGATCAGCGCAAAGAAGAGCGCCACACCGCCAAAGACGAAAGCCACCTGGAAACCGAGAAGCAGCAGAACAAGCGCCAGTGCGAACATCAAAAAGACCGGGTCGAACCAGAATGCCATACGGTTGAACCAGGCAAGATAGACCATAGCTCCCAACAGAGCCACCATACCAAGGATACGCCATAGTTTTCTTTTGTTCTCCAGCTGATGGTAGGCTTTAAGCACTTCACTGACAGCCTGCAAAATGAGCAGAACAAATGCGAGAACCAGTACCGCTTTGATTACCCATCGGCTGCCCAGACCTCCCGGGTCCGGCGAGACTTCATGCTGCAAAAAGCTCTGATAGGCCATATCGAAGGCATCGGAGACGAACAGGAGGGAGAAGGGAATGACCAGCAGTAACATGGAAAGTATCTGCACGATCACCTTGGTATCATGTGAATAGCGCTCAAAGAAGATGTCCACCCGTACATGCTTGTCGTGTTTCAGTGCATAGGAGAGTCCCAGCAGGAAAACAATATCGAAAAGATGCCACTCCACTTCCTGCAGGGCAATGGAACCGGCAGAGAAAAGATAGCGCATCCCGGCATCGTAAGCGACCAGCAGAGAGAGCGCTACAACAAGAACCGCTGCTATAAGTCCTGCGTATTTGGAAATACGGTCAAGATAATAGGAAAAGTGCATTTAGGATCCTCCCGTCACTATATCATTTAACAACCAGTTTGTTCTTTCCTGTTTTTTTAGCAATATAGAGTGCACTGTCCGCCCTTTCAAGCAAAGATTCCAGCGTATCATTTTTTAAAGAGGTCGAAAGACCGAAACTTGCAGTCAAGTGTCCAATCGTCTTGAACGGGTGCTTCTCTATGATCTGTCGTATCTGCTCTATTTTTTTTACGATCTTCCCTGTATCTGTACACTCAAAAAGTATCAAAAACTCTTCACCTCCCCATCTGGCAAAAAGATCATTGGCACGCATATTCTTTCGAATGAGATCGGTAAACTCCAGAAGTACCATGTCCCCAACCAAATGCCCATAGTTATCGTTGATCTTTTTAAAATCATCTATGTCAATAATGGCTAGCACTGCTTCTTTCCTTTCGTCTAACTTCTCATGAAGCTTTATGTCAAAGAATGATTTTCTGTATAGGCCTGTCAGGGGATCATGATCGATTTTGTTTTTCAGCGTCTGGTTTACTTCATTGAGTTGTGTAACTTTGGAAAAAGTAAACAGCTTGTATGCTTTTTCCAGAGGCGTTGCCTTGACAAGGAAAGTGTCTTTCCCCACCATCAATGTTCTTTCTTTTTCTTTAGCGTATTCATAGAGTTCCTCAAAACTCTCTACAGGAAGAGAAGTCAGCGCAAAATT
The DNA here is from genome assembly GCF_000010345.1 of Sulfurovum sp. NBC37-1. Lineage (NCBI taxonomy): Bacteria > Pseudomonadati > Campylobacterota > Epsilonproteobacteria > Campylobacterales > Sulfurovaceae > Sulfurovum > Sulfurovum sp. NBC37-1. Next base: position 850,460 of record NC_009663.1, on the reverse strand, counting down.
GTACGCTTCCCTTTCCTTGAGATGGTACAGGTCCCGGATGCTGAAGTATTCAAGGAACTGCTTGTTTGCATATTCTATCCTGTTGTTGCTGGTCACTACCAGTAGATTATTCTGACTGTCAAGGATCTTTTTAATCGTATTGTAAAGCAGAATATTTTCATTACTATATTGTAGCAATTCCAGCTTGGACAGAGTAATCTCTGTTGTATTATGCAAAAGAATCAATACGATATCGTGACTATAGTGCTCAAGATGGATATTGATGTAGTGATCGTTCTTATAGACAGTTTCAAGGATATACCTGTTATTTGCATCCTCAAAAACTGAAGCTACCCTGTCTTCATATCCGACGATCTCAGGTAGGTAATCATATATTTCATCCCCTCTTTGTACATTTTTCCCTATGTAGCTTTCCACACCTTCAGAAAAGTCGGTTATGTGGTATTTACGGTTTATTAAAATGTATTCAAAAACATCCTGAGACAAAATGGCATTGAGGATAATCTGTATATTTTTCATAGAAGCATCTCCTTTGCGAGTGTACTGAATAAGCAGTTTACATTAAGACCATCTTTTGCAGATGTAAAAAAACTGCTCCCGTCAAGAACAAACAGCTCTTGTTGCTGATCTGTCAACAGGTCAGACTTATTGTAAGCCTTGACATATTTTGCATCCGGGTTGAGGCTCAAAAACCTTTCAATATGCTCTTTCAGGTCCTTCACCGTCTCTTCCCTGTTACAATCAGCCACAAAGATCGCACCGCTGGCACCAAGCAAATAACTTTCAGGTACTTTTTTTTGCGGGGTTCTTCCTTCTACGTCCCAGATAATAAGTTCATATTCTTTTTCATCAATAGATAAAGTTTTTTTTGATATCTTTACTCCAATGGTAGTAAGATATTTGTCCTCGAATGTGTTTTCAATATAGCGCCTTATCAGACTTGTCTTTCCTACATTGAAATCACCCAGTAAAAGAATCTTCTTTCGTATCATTGCTTATTTTTATCTTTCTGAATCTAATTCTGTTCTGTAAGTCTTACCAAATCATCACTGATCCGTCTCTCATCCAGACCATATCCTATCTCTACTCTTCTGGAAGCATTTTTATCTTCTATCCCGTTCACCATGATCACATCTCTGCCCGCATATCCCTTGAATTTCAAATATTTCAACAGACCTTTGCCTTTTAGGTATTGCAGAGAAGCAAGACTTTCAGTGACTACCTGGGCTCTTTTGAAAGAAAGTTGAGTATTATACTGTAAAGTTCCATCACTATCGGTATAGGCAGATACAGAAATACGATCAATATATTTTTTTGCTTCGGGAATACTCAAAAGAACAGAAAAATATTTTATCGAAGTCTCTTCCAAAATCTTTTTTGCATTACCCTGAAGGGCAACACTTCCTTTTGGGAAAAATTGAGGACCTGAAAAAACAAGTACGTTTTTCTTCGGATTGTAGTAAATGCTATCTGCAAAAGCTGCCGCAAGATGTTTGTCAATGTTCTTTTTGAGATTCAACAACCTGCTGATCTGTTTTTCTTTTTTCGACATTTTCAAAAGTCTATCACTCTTTGCGGTCAGTTCATTTATTATCTTTTTATTCTGAAGTACCTGCTCCTTAAGCTTTTCTGTAAGCTTGACAATGGATTTGTCAGCCGATTTTAATTCATGATCCAAAATTTTAATATACCCTGAAAGTGCACTTACATTACGTTCTATATAGATTTTCTGTTCCTCATATAGTTTTTCAACCTGTACCATGGGAATGGTAATATCATTGACAATCTTGCCTTTGCTGTTTTTCCGGATGATTTTATCAATATCATGAAGCGCACGGAAAGTATCGACACTTCCTTTTGCAAAGAGAGTCTGATCTTTGATTTCAATCTGTATCGGATATCCCGTTTTCTGCATGATCTCAGATCTAATATGATACTCCTCATATCGGTCTTTACTCCAGTAAAATGCCGGTATCAGAAAAATAAGAAGAAGCAAAACAAGAAGATATTGTCCGGTTTTTGACTGAATCCTTTTTCCGGATCGGTCTGAAATATTTTCCTGTTTATCAAGATAGTGCTGTAATTTCTGGGAAAGGGAGTGGATCTCACCACTGCTGTCATCTCCATTAAAATCCTGAAAAATATCCATATACTCTTTGACCAGAGAGGCAAAAAAACGGTTAATCTCCATTCGTTGTTCCCTGTCTGGCTCAGCATCCATGAAAGCGATCATATAAACACTGCCGGCACTCTCAATATACAGTGTAGCGTTTCCGTAACTGAGCAGTTGTATTTCATCATGCCTTTGATCACTTTGTATCCAGTCATTGATAAAATCTTTGATGGCACTGGCCATGGAAGCGACCAGATGCGGATCACTGATCGCCTTTTCTGTCAAATGGGCTTCACTGATAAGGAGTCCGCTCTTTTTATGGATCACAAAAAGAGAAGATATCAGCACATCTCCACTCTCTTCAAGTAGGAGTTCCGTTTCACTGACACCAGTCATTTTCGATTTGATTTTACGTTTGATACGATCAAAAGAGAGACCTTCGTCTACTTTTCTGTTGATGTTTTCCATCAATTCCCGGATAGCCGACGTAACGTATTTACTGATCATTCCACCCATAATGGGATAAAGGGAATCTATCATTGCATCTTTGTTCGAAGCGATCTCCCGCTTGATAGCAACTGCCAGGATATTTTGCAAAGAATGGCTCAGCGCTTCGGTATTGTTTTGTGAAGATTTGGCAATAATATCGGCAAGATGGTCTGAAAGTATCGCTATCGTTACCTGATCTTTACTCTGAAGACGTTCAAGCAGCATCTTATCAAACAGTGGAAGGATTTTTTTTGCTATGATCTTCTGGTCGTTTGATTCAATTCTCAATTTCCTGAGTTCTGACTCTAGTTCTTCCAGTTTTTTAAGTTCATCACTTAAAAGAAGTTCTTTGAGCTTGTCAAGGTTTGAATCACTTTTTTTCAGCTTCTTTACCTTCTGTCAATATAGTTTCCATATTAGTGCCCTGAATTTTCATTGCTACATCCAGAAGCATCTGGGCCATACTGTCCCGTGAGAGTTTATCATCAGAAAGTGCCGCAAATCTATTTTGCAAAATATCATTGAGTTCCTTTCTGGTTGAAGCAATAATTTCTTTGATCTTCTGCTGGTCATCGCCAATGTTCTCTTTGGTTAGTTTCAACTTGCTGTCAAATTCATCCTTTTGCATTGCCATTTTGTCCTGAAGTGCCTCATCTGTTGTATCGATAAGTTCTTTGAGCTTCTGTCTCTCTTTCTGTGTAAGAGTTGAGAGGTTATCTATCTTTTTTTCCAGCATTTCCATAGCACGATCAGTCTCTTTTTTAAGTTTTTCATGAGATTCTACAAAGTTATTTTTGATCTCTTCATGCATTTTTTTGATGCGTGCATCCATCTGACTGAATTTTTCATCGAACTCTTTGATTTGGGACCCAAAGATCAAATCCCTTATTTGATCTACGTTGTTTGCTTGTTTTTCTGACATTATGATCACTATCCTTAAAAAATAATTGATAAATTTTATTCTTTTCCATATAAGGGTAAGCTTATTTTCATTTTCACACTATTTCCAGTACGTATCCAAACGAACGTTCCACCCTCTTCTCCAGCGTTCTTCACCCCGCGCAGGAGGAGAGTTCTTTATACGGCGGGAGAGCATCGCTTTGGCGGAGTCGGCAAATGCTTTATATTTGTTGGGGTTCTTCTCGTCAAGATGTTCCAACACCTGAAGCAGTCCCCACCCCTGCCCTTTGTAACGTTCGCTCTTGAGCGTTCCTTCTCCTTTGAAATTGGTGTAGTCAAGCAGGATGTAAAGCCCTCTTTCATCTATCTTTCCGTTCTTTTTATAGAGCATATGGTTGAAACGTCGTTCGATCATGGCTGCTTTTTTCGGGTCTTTTATTGTATCCAGTATCTGGGGAAGCGCCTGCCTGAGACGTTCCGCCATGAACTCTGCCTGCTGGGGCATGGTTCGCTTGAGAAAGCTGAAAAGCTCCATGTAGTGTTTGCTCTTTTGCTTTTTGGCGGCAAAGAATTCCGCTTTCGTCTGCCAGGGGAGATCGGTTTGGGGTGTGAGCCATTTGGGCATCTCCACACCCTTCTTTTGCATGAATGCAACGACCATGGGAAAGACTTCGCGGAAACGCTCCGTGTGCCCCTTGGGAAACCAGATGAAATGCCCTATGCCGACCGAAGCGAAATCCTCACCTTTGTTCCACCAGACCAGGTACTTGTCTTTCCCCGCCCCCTCGTTCTGCCATACCTTTTTGGCGATATAGTTCGCCTGCTGCCTTGTCAGATTTATCTCGGCAGAAAAAAGTGTCATGGTTAATATATAGATAAACAATACCGTTCTCATACATCCTCCGTTAATCGATATTTATTATACTATCGAAAAAAATTGAGAGAGGTACTTATGATCTCAAAAAAACTGCTTTTTATCTCTTTGACATCGACACTGCTCTTCGGTTCGGCAGGATCTGTCTCGCTCAGCAGCCTTGACGGAAGCTGGATCCTCCGTACAATGGACGGACACAAAGTTTCAAGTGCCAGGGCCATACTCGACTTCAATTCAAAACACAAAAAGATAGACGGTTACGACGGATGCAACCGCATAGAAGGCAAACTCAACCTACATACCAACGACATGTACTCCTCAAAGCTCAAAACCTACCGATATGAATGCCTCAACTCTACCAAACGCTTCGTCAGCGCACGCCTCCACCAAGCCATAGGTGAAGGCTTCACCATCCAAAAAGGCAAAATGAAAGATGAAGAGGGTATCGTTCTCAAAAGCAAAAACCATACACTCTTTTTCAAAAAACTCGGCAAAAGCTCCATTACTGATTTTCTTAAGTAAGAGATATATTCAAAAGTTTCGTGTAAGTTTGAGGTAGGTTTGGATGATCGTCCTGAGTGAAACGACGAAGCTTACTATGTAGTAAGTGACCGAGTTGAACGAAGCCCAAGAATCAATACTTTAAACATCAACAAAAGCCCTTTCGTGTAAGTTTGCTGTAGATTTGGCCAAACGGCATGAGTGGAGAGAGGAAGCATACATTTCAGTATGTGACCGAACAAAACGAAGCCGTTCGGCCGAAGATGCAGTAAAATTACACGAAAGAAGGGGCGTCGTTGGCGAAGAGGATCAAATCCCCCGGCAACGTCTGCTCCACCAGCATACTCTCCATCTCTGACTTACTCGCAAGCTTCACCAGTTTCTCCGGGTCGACATGCTCTTTGAAGATGGCATAGTTCAGGTCTCCCGTTACCACTACCAGGTCAAAGACCTCATTGGCCCTTTTTGCTACCTGCATGTTCAGTTCGTCGTCCACTTCGACCAGGCCCGGTGTGATGACCACTTTTCTTCCGGCATAGGTCGAAGCAAGGTCGAAGGATGCCATCATTCCGTCAATATTCCCGTTGAAAGAGTCATCAAGAATGACCTTTCCTCCCGCATCGATACGCTGTAGCCTGTGATCGACCGCTTTGAGCGTGGAAAGACCCTGCTGTATCTCTTCATCGCTGAGGCCGAGCTTTTTGGCCACCAGTACGGCAGCAGCCAGGTTCATGGCATTGAAGGCACCCAGTATACTTGCCGAGTAGCGTACGCCGTCCAGTGTGAAAGAGGTAGCATCCAGTGTCGCTTCAATATCTTTTATGAGATACTCGGGAGCAGGAAGCCCGGTTTTCATATCCAGGTTCTCTCCGGTGCCGAATATATGGATGTTCTTTTCAGGTTTTACCATCGCGCTTTCGTGGATCCATGCTTCTTTAAGACGGTGGCTTTGGAGTATCTCCATTTTGGTGTTTCGGATGTTCTCCATGGTCTTGAAGTATTCGATATGCGCTGGGCCTATCTTGCCAACCACGACATACTGCGGGTTGACGAACGTGGTGATCTCGGCAATGTCACCCTCGCCTCTTGCCCCCATCTCGACCACATAGACTTCCGTATCTTCAGGCAGGTCGTCATTGATATCTTTCATCACACCGCCAAGCGTATTGACCGAACGCGGCGTAGCATACGTCCTGTACTTCGCTTTGAGCAAGTGTTCGATATAGTTCTTGATGCTGGTCTTCCCGTAACTCGCCGTGATCCCAACCACGGTGAGGTCTTTCATGTCGTCTATCTTCTTCTGCGCTTTGGTCTTGAAACCGTGAAAAAGCATCTTTTCGATGAAGAGAGAAATAAAATAGGCCAGGAAGATGGGAATGACCACTGCAAAATGGTTGAAGGCAAAAGTGATGAAGAGGGCCAGAAACACCATCAGTGCATAGAAACGTTTCACTCTTCCCGTCCATACCAGCGGCTTGTCCAGCCCTTTGTACCACTGGTAGAAAAACGCCAGGTAGGCGATAACGACCACGAAACCGAACTGCGGCAGAGCATAGTTCACCAGCACATAAAGAACATAAGGAATCAGGAAATAGACAAAATGCCACCAGGTCTTGGTATGGTGGAACATCACACGTTCAAGCTTGTAACTGTACCACTGAAGGTTGATGATGGCGTAGTAACCCATCGCCAGAAGAAAAAGTGCATAAAAAAGATAGTTTACGATGATCATGAGTTGCCGTCCTTGCATTGGTCTGTAATGGTCTGAGCGATGAACGGTGCATGTTTCAGAAAGAAGAAGTGGTCACCTTCGAGCGGATAGAGCTGTGCGCCGGGGATCATACCTTGTATCTTCTCCGCCGTCCAGAGCGGTGTCGCCGTATCTGATTTGCCCCAGAAGAGTAGTGCTTTGCCCGAAACATTTGAAAAATTATGTTCGAACGCCTCGTTGACCACATTTTTGAACGTCTCATACATCTCGTGGCTCATACCCTCCACATCTTTGGAAGCGAAAAGTTTGCGTATCCACGCGAATTTGAAAGGCTTGAGCAGTTTGGTCAGAGCGATCTTGACCTTGACATCCATCGGCTTGGGTACGAGTATGCCCGACGAGGAGAGCAGCACCAGACAGGGAGGATTGAGCAGTGTCGATACCTTCCCCCCGAAAGAGTGCCCCATGGCGATCTTCGCTTTTACATTCAGGGCATCGAGAAAAAGCTGCACGACAGCGGCATAATCCTGCGTCGTAAGCACTATGTCATTGCTGCTTTTCCCAAACCCGGGCATATCGAGGTAAATGTGTTTGTACCCAGGCAACTCTTTGCCGAATGCCTGCTTCATAATCTCTTTGTTACTCCCCCAGCCGTGCAGTACGAGCAGCACTTCCTCCTGCGAAGGATTGACCAGTTCATATGCAAGTTGAAAAGTGTGTTCTTTGTAGCTTATCTCTTTTGATGCCATGGTTCACCATTGTTTTTTAAAGTATTTTAACATATTAATCGAATGTTTTATCTTCTAATGCCTTTATATTAAGCATCACCGGCCATCCATACAGTCAAAATTTTTGATAAATCACTATCTGTTCTACTCTTCTGACTCACCAATAATATAACGTTTGTTCTCCACGCTGATCTTCGGCGGCAGGTGTTCAGCTTCGAAGTAGTCGTAGCCCTCTTTGAGGTTCTGCCAGAAGCTGTACCACCGGTAATGACTGTAGGCCGCCATATTTTCTGGTGTCATACGGAAAGGGTAAATGTGCACCTGCACTCTTTTCTGACCCTTTTTCAATGCCTCTTCCACCAGCATGTAGATCTCTTCTATCTTCGCATCCGTCATCGCGTAGCAGCCTATGGAGACACAGTTGCCATGTACCATCAGGTAGGCACCGGTCCGTCCGTACGCCCGGTCGTAGGCATTGGGGTAACCGAGATTGAACGAAAGGTGAAATTTGCTGTGCGGATTGAGCCTGCCTCTGTTCACGCTGTAGAAACCTTCGGGGGCCTGCCTGTCCCCCTCTTTGAGCTTGGGGCCGAGTCTGCCCGAGTAGGCGCAGATCTTGTACTCTTTGAGGAGTTTGTACTCTCCATCCTTTTTGATCCAGACCTCAAGAAGGGCTTCACGCTTGAAGATACGGATGAACACCGCATCGCCGACCCTGGCACCGGCATGAGAGAGTGCTTCTTTCAGTGGGACGTCCCTGAAGGTCTCTATGGGTACGAACTCCGTTTTATTTTCTTCCTGTGCCATACGCATAAGGTCCTCTACGGTCATGGTGTAGTTGATCTCCGGAATGTTCAGTCCGTAATCCGGAAATGTAAGGTTCTGTTCTATCGTAATATTCTGTTCCAGGGGATGGATCTCAACCACTTTGGGTTCTGACGCGGGCGGATAAAGATAAAAAAGTATGAAAGAGACAAGAAGAAGAAGCGTAACAAGGATATCGCCCAGTATCAGCCATGCCCTTGTCATTTGCTCATTCGATTAGAAATTCAGTTTCTGCATTGCGTCAAGACCATAAATGTCAGGGAACACTTTCAATGTACCATCCTCTTCAACATAGGCAGTCAAGTAGGCCGTATGCACAGGAAGCGGTTTGATGATCTTCATGTACTGTGTCTTGTAACTGTTATATTTTTCCATCGCCTCTTCGAAGCTGTAGTTGGTGTAGTGTTCTGTCAGATACTTCAGCATGAGCTTCGGATTCTGCAGCCTTACACATCCATGGCTGTAAGCACGCACGTTTCTTTTGAAAAGGTACTTGGTCGGCGTATCATGCATATAGACAGAATGATGGTTCGGGAAGATGAACTTCACGCGTCCAAGCGCATTCTTGTCTGATGGTACTTCGATGAATTTAAACGGAACATCGCCCTTGCCACCCTTATATGCTCTGAGATTCACAGAGCCTGGACTCAATGCCGGTGAGTCAAGATTGTAGTCTCTGCGCATCACCAGACGGTGCTTTTTCAGATACCCCGGGTCTTTAAGCAGTTTGGGGATCACTTCGTTCCTGGCAATGCTGTCGGGTACGTTCCAGGTAGGGTTGAGCACGATATACTGCAGGTTTTCACTGAAGATAGGTGTCTGGTGATCTTTTTTTCCTGTGATCACACCCATGGCGATGGAAGTCTTGTCATTCTCGATAACACGTACACGGAACTCGGGAATATTCACCAGGACATAGGTCTTGCCAAGGCCCGGCTTCATCAGTTTGATACGCTCGATACTCATACGTACCTTACGCAGTGCCTGTGGAGAGGCTCCCGGTGTTCTCTGCAACGCTTTGTATTTTGCCACAAGGAGCCTGAACTGCTTGTACTCCGGTACATAGGGTTTGAGGATATTCTCGATGCTTTCTCCCGCTCTGAGTTTCCTCTGAATGTCAGAGGTACTCACCTTCTGCCAGTAGGCATCATACTCTTTCCCAATCGTACTTCTGTCTATGCAGCTGTTGGCAAGGTTGTACGTGTAACCGACAAGAAGTTTGGTCATTAGTCTGGAGTTCTGACTCTGTCTGACCTTTTCGTAGAGCGATTTCTGGTTGCATAAAGATACATACTTGTCCGATGCGAGTATCTTTATGAACTGGCTCTTCTGCGATGAGCTCCATCCTTCGGCATCCTGCGGACCGACACATCCACTCACTATAACCGCAAATACCACCGCCAATACTATCTTCGTTCTCATCCCTATGTTCATCTTTTCCTCCCAGTAAAGAATCGTGCACAGTTCGCTGCGCTTGAAAATGCCCATTGGAAGTTATACCCTCCCAGTCGGCCTGTTACATCCAGTACTTCCCCCGTGAAAAAAAGCCCTTCTGTTTTTTTGCTCATCATCGTTTGCCTGTCCACCTCGGCTGTATCCACTCCGCCTTTTGTCACTTCCGCTTTGGAGTAACCGAATGTCCCGGCAGGGGCAAAAATGTAGTGGTTCAAGCCTTTTAAAATGAGCAGTTCATTATCTGTGATCTTGCTTCCTGTTTTGTCATGAAGCTCTAATTGTAGCAGAAATGCCTTAGTAACACGTTTGGGCATTGGCAGCAGTGACGAGAGCTGCTTAGGACTTTTCCTTATGCTTTCCCAGGAAAAACCGGGTAGAAAATCTATCTCCATCTTTCCTTTTTCCCAATACAGCGAAGCATCCAGCACTGCCGGCCCGCTGACGCCTTTGTGGGCAAACAGAAGGGATCCCTCGCAGGTCTGACCATTTACATTAATGACCACTTCCGTGGAAGTACCGCTGAGCTCTTTGAAGAAAAATTGCTCTTTCTGTACCGTAAAACCTACCAGTGCCGGAGCGGTTCTGACAATGCTGTGTCCAAAGTGCTTGGCGACCTCATACCCGATACCGCTGGCCCCAAGTTTCGGAAAACTCAGGCCACCCGATGCAACCACCACAGCATCGGCAGTGAGCGTTCTTTTGTTGGTTTTAACATAAAAATGCCCTTCTCTTTTGCTGACAGAAAGAACTGTTTCATTGTAAAGAAAGGTCTGTTTCCTACTCTCCTTTTGCAAAAGGGAGAGGAGTTCGCGTGACGACTCTTTACAGAAATACTGGCTATCTTTTTTCAGCACCGGTTCAAGTCCGCGCTTCTTCAGCCATCCCAACAGTTCTTTCTCGTCAAATGCTTCGAGTGAAGGTATGACAAATGATTTATCTGCCAGAAAAAAGTCCGTACCCATCACTGCATTGGTGATGTTGCACTTTCCTCCACCCGAAATTAAAATCTTCGCTCCGGATGCTGCGTTCTTTTCAATGATGGTTGCGGACTTTTTGGGAAGCAGAGAAGCCAGCATCAATGCACTTGCTCCTCCCCCTATAATAATGATATTCATAACGGTATTATATCTGCTACACAAACAATGCACAAGTTTATATTATCATTTCCAAAAAGAATGGAGAGAAAACCTATGAAAAAAGCAATCGCAGCTACATTGATCATCGGAGGGACTTTAACACTTACGCATGCATCCGAAAAATACGATACCAGAGCATTCAGGATCGTCACAAAGCTCTGTACCCCTTGTCACGGTACCCCCTTTTATATGGCAAAGCAGCTCGACAGTGACGACTGGGCTTACTTTTTTGACAATGAAAAAAAGATGATAAAGATCCATAAGAACAAACCCAAGGGAATGGCCAGTCTAAAAAACAAACTCTTCTTGAACCATAAAAAGCGATTGAAGAAATTTTTTGTCAAGAATTCCAAAGATTCCGGAGTTGTACACGGATGCGATGCGAACTTTTGTGGAACACATCACTAAAAAAACCATTTTATTTCCTCTTAAAGTTCATTTTGATATGATTAAATATCAAAAGTATATTCGAACAGTAAAATATACGAGTAAAAGGTATTGATAAAAACATGCAGTATGAAGAGAACAGGAATGAATAAAACATTTATATTATCTATATTTCTCTTTAGTGTATCCAATGCAAATCTCTTTACTATTACTGATACCAATCATAATGTCATCATCAGCAAAACACTTGAACATAAAGAAAATGACTGCCTCAACCAGAAAGAGACGGAGTATTCCCTTCAGGCGATCTATGATGAGCTGCACCGTGAAGAGAATCTCGCACACAGGGCTGAGGCTGCAAGACTGAGGGCCAACCGTATCGCCAGAGAAATGGTCGCAGCCAAAAAAGCGGGCAAAGAATATCATATGTCAGCCATCGACAGGCAGAAGCTTCTTGAAGATGCCAAATTCTTCAAAGGTGGAAAATATGTCTGGGGTGGTACTTCACCCAAAGGCTTCGACTGTTCCGGCTATGTACAGTACCTCTACAGGAAACACAATGTCAACCTTCCCCGCACGGCATGGGCACAGTCGAAAAAAGGTGAACCCGTCGATATACATGATTTGCAGAAAGGTGACCTGCTCTTCTTCCTTACCGATAAAAAGCGTGGTATTCCCGTAACACATGTCGGTATCTATCTTGGTAACGGAAAATTCATTCATGCCGCTTCAAGAAAGAAAGGGATCATCATCTCCCCCATAGATCACGGATATTATGCCCAGAAATTCGTCTCGGCACGTCGTGTGATCGAACCGCATAGACAAAGTATATCTTCCCTGTGATCTGTATCAGACACAATTCCACACCCAGGTAAAAGCATGAGAAGTATAGATATCAGCTATCTGGATGAAGGCAATCATGCCTATGCCGTTCATCTTGCTACCAAACAGCAGATACTCAGCTACAAAAACGGTATTTTCAGACTTGCCGATATTCCTGATGCAAATGCATTCGAAGCGGTAGATTTCTGGCGAAATGCTTCATTGTCTGCGGAGATACTCCTGAAAGCCTGTCTGCTCAGACACCACATTCCTTTTTTTAGGAAAAGAGCCCATGGTGAATACGGGAACAAAGTGACGGCCCATAGCAATGCCTGGCTCAGTCAGACACTGAAGGAGCTGCAAATAAGCTATATTGCAGAGATCAATACAGGAACCATTAGTACGGCGCTCAGAAGTGCCGAAGAGACATTATTTGAAAAGGTCTCTTTTCCTTCCGACAAAACGGCACTTATCTCGGAGATGATCTATATTATCATCCGGACAAGGCGTAACAGAAATAGCCATTTCTTTTTTCCAAACCAGGGACACATCGAGATATCGGAAGTGGAGATGCTCTATCTTCCGCTTTTGAATCTGCTTGAAGAGCTTTGGAACACCCCCGAGACAAACTAATGGGAGCCTCTAATGCTTTTTTGCCTGATGTACCTTATCTTCAGCGCTCCATACACGGTAACGCACCTCAAATCCTTTAGGCACATAGATCACTCTTCCCAGGCGGCTGTTGTACCGTACGAGCTCCATATCCCTGGGCAGGCGCAGTGAAACAAATGCCTCTTTCTTTGGCTCCTGACAGGCCATCATCGTTGTGGGGCCACTTTTGATATCGCTTACTTTATAATAACTGTATCCCCACCCTTGAAGAGGAAGTTTTTCGATCTTTCCGGAGAAAGAGTGGTGGTTGCAGTCGACCATCATTGTTTTGCCGATCAACAGTTCCACTTTATGGTCGTAGTCATTTTTGGTCTTGCGTACTTCAACGATGTAGCGGACATATCCACTTTCCGGTTCAGGGAACATACCGTATTTGTCTTTGGGTGTCTCTGCTGCATACAGTGATATGCTTACTGACAAGGCTGTCAATGCAAATGTTATTTTTTTGATCATAAAAACTCCTCTTGGTTTTTTCATTCTATCGTGATATTGTGCAAGAACCGTGAGCCTTATAGTCTCTGTAACTTCTTCAAGCCCTCTTTCACCAGAGTACTTGTATCGCCGGAACACCCTGAAAGCGCCTTTTGGATGGCATCTTTCTTGAACCCGAGGCTTTCAAGTGCCATGACCGCTTCACCCAGTGCACCGCTGCTACCCTCTGCTGCATTCCCGTCCACAATGAAGTCCGCCAACTCTACCAGAATACGGCTGGCCGCTTTCGGACCGATACCGGGTACTCTTTTGAGCATACTGACATCTTTTGAAGCCACTACTTTGGCAAAGGTCTCAGGTGTAAAGGTCGAACAGATGGCAAGCCCTACTTTGGGCCCTACGCCATTGATCTTCAGGACCGTATCGAACATCTTCTTCTCATTGGTATCCATAAAACCGAACAGCAGGTCGGCATCTTCCCGTATCACCTGAGTGATGAAAAGCTTTACACGCTTCTCCTGTATGGCATTAGAGGTATTGATGGAAACCTGTATTTCATAGATGATCCCGTTCACATTTAAATGAATGAATGTGGGATCACGTCTCTCCACTATTCCTTCCATACCTACGATCATATCTGCTCCTTATACTCCATTTCCATAAGTATAGCAACTGTTTTCATGATTTATCAAAAAATATGGCATATTGACATATTTTTAAGCCTATCCTCTATTTTACTGACTTTCACAAAAAAACTGCTATAATTTTCAAACTAAAAAACGGACGCTTCTTATGAAACTTTTAAAACCTCTCCTTATCGGTACTTCTGGCTTGCTATTTACAGGATGCTGTACCTGTTTCCCCCAGCCGAGTTATGACAAAAATATCGTATTTGTCCAAGGCAAACCCTACCTGGTCCCTCACGGAGCAGAATTCAGCAATGTGCCTGTCAAAAATGATGTAACAGTCAAAGACTATCGCCAGGCCAGAGAAGACTGTAAAAAAGGATATATCACCTGGACTTCACCCAAAGCAGCCATAGAACTCAAAGAAACCTACCGTACAAAGGGTGCCGACGCATTCTCATACGCCTACCAAAATGCTATCAGAGACCATAAAATGGGATGTTCCAAACCACTTAGCAATAGTGAATACGAGTATTACAAAACACAATACGGCCAGTAGAAGCCAAAAACAAAGAGACGCATGCGATTACGCTCCATATTTACCAACAGCTTCGGCATACTTTTTTCACGTGTAACAGGGCTGGGTCGTGATGTCCTGATGGCTTCTGCACTGGGAGCTTCAGTGTGGAGTGACATGTTCTTCGTGGCATTCAAGCTCCCCAATCTTTTCAGGCGTATTTTTGCCGAAGGTGCTTTCACGCAGGCTTTCATGCCCTCTTTTGTAGCATCCAAACACAAAGGGGTCTTTGCTACGGCGATCTTCCTGAGATTTCTTATCTTCCTTGTGGCGGTGTCATTGGTGATCACCTTTTTCCCCGAACCGATCACCAAACTGCTCGCCTGGGGCTGGGACAGTGAACAGATAGCCAAAACCGCACCGATGACTGCGATCAACTTCTGGTACCTGGATCTCATTTTCATTGTGACATTTTTGGCGACACTACTTCAGTACAGAGAACATTTCGCTACCACTGCCATGTCTACAGCCTTGCTGAACATTTCTATGATCACCGCACTGTGGCTCTACATGAAAGAAGACCCAAAGACTGTCGCTTACGCAGTGAGTTATGCCGTACTCATTGGAGGTGCGCTGCAGGTAGTAGCGCACCTCATTACCCTGCACAATTTCAAACTGCACAAACTGCTCATAGGCGGCTGGAAATACCGGAACCTCAAAGATGTAGAAGAGGAGAAGAAACATTTCCAATCCCTCTTTCTGCCCGGTATTCTCGGGAACTCCACCCCGCAGATCTCCGCATTCATTGATACAATACTTGCCACTTTCCTGATGACTGGTTCCGTCTCGTTCCTCTTCTATGCCAACAGGGTCTTCCAGCTTCCGCTTGCCATCATTGCCATTGCTACAGCGACCGTACTCTTTCCTGCCGTTTCCAAAGCACTCAACAATGGAAATGAAACCGAAGCTTACAAAAACCTCAACCAGGCGTTCTGGCTGCTGAGTTTCCTTCTGGGTGCAGCGATGCTGGGAGGAATGCTTCTTGCCGAACCTATCGTATGGCTGCTCTTCGAGAGAGGAAAATTTACACAGGCAGAAACACTGCAAACTGTTAACGTTCTGCGCATGTACATGATCGGTCTGCTGCCTTTCGGTCTGGCAAAACTCTTTTCACTCTTTCTCTATGCCTCTCACCGCCACCGAAAAGCGGCCAAAATCGCCGTCTATTCACTCATTGCCTCTGTCACTTCCTCCCTGATACTCATGCATCCTCTCGGAGCATCAGGTCTGGCACTGGCAGGAAGTATCGGGGGATGGGTCCTTTTCATCTTTACGGTCAAAGAGGTAGGGACAGAAAGATTCGTGGAGATCATTCAAAACAAAAAACTGCTCTATTTTCTAATTATGATGGGTCTGCTTACTGTTATATTTTACTATGCAAACAGCTGGATAGTGACGTTCATACAATAAATCTTCACCCCAATTTTCCAAATCTTTTGCTATAATCACAGGAATTTAATCCAAGGCGAAAAGATGCAGATATTCGACAGTGTACAGAAAACAAAAGTGACCTTTGAGCCCATCCGTGAAGGCGAAGCAAGTATTTATGTCTGCGGCCCCACTGTCTATGACGATGCCCACCTGGGACATGCAAGATCTTCTCTGGCTTTCGACCTGCTTTCACGTACGCTAAAGGCGCTTGGCTACAAAGTGATCATGGCTAAGAACTTCACCGATATCGATGACAAGATCATCAAAAAAGTCGAAGAAACAGGTAAAAGCATGCAGGAGATCACCTCTTACTATATCCAACGATACCTTGATGAGATGGAACAACTTGGGGTCCAGCGTGCAGATATCGAGCCCAAAGCCACCGAATCACTTGATGCAATCGAACAGATGATCCAGACACTGATCGACAAAGATTTCGCCTATGTCGTCTCCAACGGAGATGTCTACTTCGACACTTCCAAAGACAGCCATTACGGTGACATCTCACACAAGGTAAGCGACGACGATACCCAAAGCCGTGTCGAGCACAACTCCGAGAAAAGAAACCCCAGAGATTTCGCCCTCTGGAAAGCCTGTAAAGGAGAAGAAGATATCTGTTTTGGTGCCCCTTTCTCCTCCGGGCGTCCAGGCTGGCATATCGAATGTTCCGCAATGATAGAAAAATACTTTAAAGGAAACGGTCAATACAGCATCGACATCCACGGCGGCGGTGCCGACCTGCTCTTCCCCCATCATGAGAACGAAGCGGCACAGAGCCGCTGTGCCACAGGCCATGAACTTGCCAAATACTGGATGCACAACGGTTTTGTACAGATCAACGGAGAAAAGATGAGCAAGTCGCTTGGAAACTCTTTTTTTCTCAAGGATGCACTTGAAGTCTATGGCGGCGAAGTACTGCGCTATTACCTCAACTCCGTGCACTACAGAAATGACTTTAACTTCAACGAAGAAGACCTTCAGACCGCCAAAAAAAGACTCGACAAGCTCTACCGGCTCAAAAAAAGAGTGCTTCCTGGCAAAGCTTCTACTGTCAACAAAGCGTTTAAGCAGGCACTGCTCAATGCCATGAGTGACGACCTGAACATTTCCATCGCGCTGGCTGTCATCGACGAAATGATCGCAGAGACCAATGAAAAACTTGATACCGACCCCAAAAACAAAGCACTCAAAAAAGAGACCATTGCCAACATCGAATTCATTGACACCCTGCTCGGCTTTGGAGGCAAAGAACCTTTCTCCTACTTCCAGATAGGGGTAGACGAAGCCCTCAAGGAAAAGATAGAAATACTCCTTCAAGAGCGCACCGAAGCCAAAAAAGCCAAAGACTTCGCCACTTCCGACGCCATTCGTAACGAACTCATCGATATGGGTATTTCCATCATGGATACGGCCGAAGGCACCGTTTGGGAAAAAGCGTAGATAACTTTTCTTTACTATGTCAAATTTCGACAAATGGTTCTGATTGGTTTTGGATCATTAATGATCGACCGTAGGTAGATCAAGGGGTAGAAGAGTTGCAGGAGTAAGAAGTTTTTGAAGGGTTATCATTATCACCAGACCCTTTTTTGCAAAATGCTCTGCTGTTTCGATATAATTCATAGATCTTGTTTTAACAGAAAAATCTCTATAATTGAGATATTCTATGATTGGGTGAAGACCAATTGGCCTAATTGGGAAATAAAAAAGTATCTATTGTTTTGGGGTCATTCCAGGCTAACCAGTGACCTTTGATAGATAGGTTCATAGAATTGATAAAAGAATTGTTTGAATAAATTAAAATGACAGAAGAAAAATTTAAAATTAATCTCCAAAAACTAAAAGATAAGATTGCAAGAAAACCATCAAAATATACATCTGATTATGCAAGTACTTTCACTGAATCATTTAATAAGTATACAAGAACAAGTAAAGTAAATTTTATAGCATCATTAAATGATGTACTAATTAAGTTTGAATGGCCATACCCTGTTTACATGGAAGGTGATAGGTCTAACTATGCAATTATAAAAGAAATTATTGTAGGGATACCTATTTATTTTAAGTTAAATATACTACATCGTAAACAAACAGCAGAATTTGCTGAGAAATTTATAAATATATATATGTTAGAAATTTTTATTGGAGTAGAAGAGAAATATTTTCAAGTTGGAAAAAAAATCCTATTTTTATTGATAGACACTATGCTATTGACAATATTTATCATAATTATACAAAAGGTTACTGGTACTCATGTATGGTTTCCACTCTTCCATTATTGGATTTTTTATGTAGAAAATACTTAAAAACAGATAAAATTGGCCGATATATGACATTTATATTACCTATGTTTAGAAAAGCTGGTATCGGACCCAGAGATGTAATGCCAGGACATATTGCATGGGAAGTTGCAAAAGAAAAAGGGGAAGATGTAGAAAAGGCTACAGAAAATGATTTGAGGCTTGTTGGCATAGTTTTAGGATCTTTTCTGAGTTTTGCTAATAACTACTATTCTGAGTATAGAAAAGATAATGAACCTCTTGGATTAATTAATCGACATGCAATAATACATGGTGCTGGTAATCAAAACATTTGGACTAAAGAAAATGCAACAAGATTATTATTGTTTCTTGATTTAACACTTGCATTAGAACCTATTTTTGAGATTCTACTAAATGAAGAATAATAATTTGGAAAAGGTACCAGGTGACAATTCTGAACTTAGCTCATTGATGTATGCTGTCTCTTTTTTAAGTGTTACAAGTACTTCTGGTTTCTGCTCTTCTGTGACTATACCGCCCTCTAACTCTTCCAAGTACCCTTCTATGATGGTTAAAGGTGTTTTTATATCATGAGAAAGTGAGAGTATCATGTTGTTCAGTTGGGCATTTGTTGTTGTCACCTCGCCCCTATACTTCTATACTTTGGCCCCTATACTGCCTATACCCCTGGCTTCACACTCTGGCTCTACTTTATGCTAAAAAATCAGGAAGCATCGACCCCAGTGCCTTAACTGGTCCGCCAAAAGTTTTAGTCACCTATGGTCAGCTTTTTGAGCCATTCTTTTTCCTGAGGTGTCAGTTTGTTTAGCGCTGCTTTATAGGAGGGGTTCGGACGGTACCAAGGCTGCGCTTCATAATAACGCCGAATTTCGGGAGTTTTGAAAACATAACCCCGCCGCGCATAGGGGAGGTTTCTGAGAATCCTATACGATGTTTTGTCGTGTGAGTTGGTGATGTTTAAGGACTGGTCGATTCCAAAAGGAAGCCGGTTGTTACGATAATCAAAGTCATAGTTAGGTATCCCATCCACTAAATTTTTGAGGGGTGCCACGATTGAGAGGTCACCCCTGATTTTAAAGTTTTTTTTCTGGTAGACGATCGGTCCGCCAATTACAAAAAACTCTGCACACTCTTTCATCTTCTCGTAAGGTGTACACTTTCCCTTCTGGACGATGCCATTAACGTTCCACTCGGAAGGATTGCTGAAAAAGCTTTGCTTCATCACAAAATTTTGGTAGAGTCCAAGGTCGATTGAGAGGGTAAAATTGTCGATATGCTTATTGGCCCAGCGTTTCGCAGCGGTCAAAATGTAGTCGAAGTAGTAGGCATCATCAGTAGTTCCGGAGAG
Source organism: Sulfurovum sp. NBC37-1 (assembly GCF_000010345.1). Lineage (NCBI taxonomy): Bacteria > Pseudomonadati > Campylobacterota > Epsilonproteobacteria > Campylobacterales > Sulfurovaceae > Sulfurovum > Sulfurovum sp. NBC37-1. The sequence continues at coordinate 831,154 of NC_009663.1, read as the reverse complement.
ACTGTAGCGGTAGTGGTGGGTAACTGTATTGTCTCCCTGCGCAAAATCGGCATTAAAATGATAGACATACAAGAAAGGAAGTTCAGACAGATCAGAATTGCCAGCAATCTCATACATACTTTTAGCCTGAATTTTTCCATCTTTTAGATAGTTTTTGTCGGCAACGGTAACGCATTGGTAGGAAACGGGTTTGTCATTCACCTCTACGCTAAAGTGCGTTATGTAGGGGTGTTGCCCGTTTTTGGGTGCTGCTTCGACATCAGGACCCAAGGGCGAAGGCGCCTCAAAGCCCACATGGAGCTGCTTGGCCGACCCAGGGTTGTAAAAGTGATACTGTACGTTTACATCAAGTGTCCACCGGTCGATACGCTTGATCTCCAATACCTCCCAACTAATGGATATATCTGATTCAACAATCGGAATTAATTGATTGCCTGAGCCATAAAATACACCATCATTGCCCCATCCCAGCATCGTACAGATTGTCAACGTTGCCCAAAATTTATTCATTGTTCCATCCTCCTACTCACCTAAAACTTCCCCCTGAATAATTTGAAGAATATATTATTATAACCAAAAGTAGGGAGATGGCGGGGCAACTTTAGTACTATTTATCGTGGTGATTTCACAGACAGTGCTCAAGGGAAAAGGAAGAAAAGGGGTCAGGTGATCGTAATCGTGAAGAAAAGGGGTGATCGTAATCGTGACAGATTCTATTCCGTACTTTCAGCAACAGCGTGGACCGGATAATCCTCCAGACTGGAGAGTGAACCTTTGATGCTTCCGACCCGCCCGAGTATTGTGGCGATCTTCTTTCCTTTTTTGTAATCCTGATCCCGATCTCCCGATGGTCATCTGCCGCGCTGTAGTTATCAAAGATACGATACGTATAGCCCCGATTCGTGAAGAACAGGGTATTCAGATCCAAGCCTTCATTCTGAGCACCGCCGCCCCGAAAATAGTGTGAGAAGGTGAAACGTTTAAACGCGTTTTTATGGTGCTTCGGGTATTCCAGCTCTATTTTTCCCTCTTTGCCATAGCGGTAAACCAGATAGCGAGCATGGCTATCCACCGCTATGGTGATGATCTTGCCCTTTTCGGTCGTGAAGCCATAGAGCAGTTTTTCTCCCTTTTTGACATGATCGCCCGCCAAGACAGCTGTCGTCAAAATCACAGACACAATAATCGTTTTCACGGTAGATCCTTTATGGAAGCAGGGTGCGCAGAGATTGAACCCGCTCTCGGGTCAACGCGATCTTACAGCCGATTGTGAACTGTTTTTCTGCCGAACCGCCCCGCATCTCATACGCTTCGAAGCAGCACTCTCTATCCCGAAATGTGATCCAGGCTCTCTGGGCTTTGATCAGGTTGGGGATCTCCTCTTTTGGGAGATGGTTTTTGACGTGTCGATAGACGGCATTGAGTTGTTTGTCCCGGTAATCATACTCGTGGTATGCACACTGCATCCAGTCGTTGGTCGCCGGATGGCTGTCATAGCATTTTTGGAAATCGGGCTCCTGAGACATAAGCACATTCACGCTCAATAAAATCAACAATACGACGCGCATGGTATCCTCCTTAATCTGTGTTGGCAAATGCCTTTTTCCACACTGTCTCCCCCGTATTCTTATATACCGTGATCACGTATTGGCTGTGGCCTGCCTCATCTTCGATCGTCACCGTTTCAAAAAATCCTTTAGTGAGTTTCAACACATTGGTTATCGTATCCTGGGGATAGGCTTCTATCTTTTTCTGCCACAGCGTTTGACTGTCTATGCCCAAACGTGTGAGCCAAAAATAGCTCTTGCCGGTTCCCGAAATCGTCGTATGCCCCGCAACAATGACACTCTCACCCAGACCGATCAGCCCGCCGACTTCCACCGCCCCCGGCAAAGCCTGCGCGACCACTTTTTGCCATGTTATTGTGCCGTTTACAAACTGTTTTACCGTGACAGTGACCCGCCCCTCTTCCTCGGCATAATACAAAGCGACTTTGCTCCCATCCTTCAAGGTCAGAGATTGGAGACGGTTTTGACTGGGCACTTTAGGCACATTCGCAAGCAGATACTTCTTCGTAAAACGGACTACGTCCTTCGATTTGTTTTTGAATTGGAAAGATATTTTAGGTATGTTTCGAAGGGTATTATCCAGCCATTTGACCATCGTGCCCCGGAGAAAATAGTATCTGTTTTTTCGGATCTGCGTCTTGCCGGGATTGTATCCACCGGATGTCAGTGGCGCATTGTAGCGATAATCGATGCTGTAGACAAAGAAGAGCGTGCTATTTTGGAAGTAATATGCCTCCTCCACCCTGCCTGTTTCACCATAGATATTGAGCTGGATCAGCGCGATGGAGTCATCGGACTCAAAAAAATACCTTGCCACCGCCCCTTCGCTGGAGATATCCTCTATCTCCTTCTGTGCCGTTGCTAACGATGCTTGCCGACTGTTGATATCCCGATAAGCCTCTTTGATATCATCGATCGATGTGATAGGGGACGCTGACAAAAAACTAAACAGAAAAAGAAACAACATCAACACTTTCGCCATTGAGCATCCTTTGCAAAACGTTTTTACCTATTATATCTACAAAGTGTTTTGATTATCAACACACATCAAGGGTCTATCAGAAAAAGAGAAAAGGGGGTCTGGTGATAACAACAACTCAACTCGTCAATACAACCGGAGAGTATACATTTATTTTAAAGCTTCAATAGCACCATTATAAATAATAGGTAATCTTTCATTAATCACCTCTTCAACGATATAAAAGTCTATTCCCTCATAATCATGGGCTATAAAATTACGCAGTTCATAACTGCCTTTGATATCTTCTTTTTCAAAATTTGAGAGTATATCCAACTCCCCACTATGCAGAAGCTTATCAAACTGCTCTGCTATCACAGTGAGGTGCATCAGTATGGCAGCTCTTGCATTTTGTTCATCTTCCAATGCCTCTGTCACCGAGCCCTTTTCATCTACGATATTATTGATAAATTCTATCTTCTTACGTATAATCTCCACACGTCCCATTGCCCTTTGACTATACATAGATAAGCTCTTTTTCTATCTGTTGTTTAAAACTGGAGTGACTGTCTAAGTCGAATACATCGCTGCTTCTATGCAGTTCTTTTAGGAGTTTGGTTTTTAGATTTGAAATTAAATTAAAATAATCATAGGCACTATACTTATCTAAAAAATCCTCTTTTTTACGAATAGCAATATCTATGTCACTATAAAGGTTCTCTTTTTGAGTTGCATAAGAGCCAAACAATGCAATATCGGCTATTCCCTTAGCTTCAAGTTCCGGTTTGAGTTCTTTCAAATAGTGAAGTATCTTTTCTTGTGTCATTTTCATAGATTTATTATAGCACAATCTTTTCTAAAATATTTTAGGTATTTTGCCCCTGAAAAAACCATATCCAATCACCTACTATCAACTTATTTAGCTATAATATCATCCAATATTACCATGGAGAACACCGTGCCATTCTTTTCATACGATACCGTCAAAAAAATACTTTTTAACTTCGACCCTGAAACTGCACACACTCTTGCAGGTATCGGCCTGAGAGCACTGCCCTGCTGTCCCCCGCTTCTGCACTTCATAACAAAACAGTATTTCGTGACCGATCCGATGATCGAGCAGGAATTCTTTGGAAGAACCTTCAAAAATCCCGTCGGACTGGGTGCCGGTTTTGACAAGAACGGACAGTACATCACCTCCATGCCGGCACTGGGCTTCGGTTTTACGGAAATAGGAACAGTTACCCCAAAACCACAACCCGGCAACCCCAAACCGAGGCTTTTCAGACTTCTTGAAGACCGGTCCATTCAGAATGCCATGGGCTTCAACAACAGAGGGATGGGCTATATGCTTGAGCAGCTTAACAAGCTCTACTTCTTCGACTATCCCATCGGCATCAACATCGGAAAGAACAAGGTAACCTCCGAAGAAAAAGCATTAGAGGACTATGAAACACTTTTCCATGCATTCAAAGACTACGGTGACTACATCGTCATCAACATCTCTTCCCCCAACACTCCGGGCCTGAGAGACCTGCAGAACGAACAGTTCATCAAAGACATTTTTGCCATGGCAAAACGTATTACCGAGCAGCCCGTACTGCTCAAGATCGCACCGGATATGACCCACGAAGATGCCATTGCACTTTGCAACACTGCCGTAGATGCCGGTGCAGCAGGGATCATCGCGACTAACACGACCATAGACTACAGCCTTACGCCGCATGCAAAGGATTTTGGCGGGATTTCTGGAGCGTTGCTTACAGAGAAATCATACCAGCTCTTCAAAGCCATAGGCAAAGAACTGTATGGTAAAACCCTGCTGATCTCCGTAGGCGGTATCGACTCGGCTGAAGAAGCCTACAGGCGTATCAAAGCAGGTGCTTCGCTTGTACAGGTATACAGTATGCTCATATACAAAGGCCCTGCGCTCATTAGAGAGATTAACGAGGGACTTATAAAATTGTTAAAAAAAGACGGGTATACTCATATTTCAGAAGCTATCGGAGCCGATTGGAAATAAGCGCACAAGGTGCGAAATCACGCACCACATGTTCAACGGTGCGTGATTTCGCACCCCACGGAGATCATATGAATTTAAAAACAATCATTAAAAGAACAGTATTGGGACTGATACTGTTATCAGGAGCACTCATGGCCAATTCACTGCCAAAACACTATACAAAAACCCTTGACAACGGTCTGCAGATCGTTGTCATTCCTATGGACAACGATTCAGGCGTCATTACGACCGATATCTACTACAAGGTCGGGAGCAGGAACGAAGTTATGGGTAAAAGCGGTATGGCACATATGCTTGAGCATTTGAGTTTCAAATCGACCAAAAAGCTCAAAGAGGGTGAATTCGATGTCATTGTCAAAGGTCACGGTGGTGTAAATAATGCTGCGACAGGATTTGACAAAACACACTACTTTATTAAAACTGCCAGCAAAAACCTCCCCATGACGCTGGATCTTTTTTCAGAATTGATGCACAACCTCAAACTCACGGATGAGGAGTTTCAGAAAGAGCGTCAGGTCGTAGCCGAGGAGAGACGCCTCAGAACGGACAACAATCCTATGGGATACCTCTATTTCAGGGCATTCAACACACATTATGTCTACCATCCCTACCACTGGCTGCCTATCGGTTTTATGGAAGATATACAGTCGTGGAAAATCGAAGATATCAGAGCGTTCTACCACCGTTACTACCAGCCCGAAAACGCTGTCCTTGTCGTTGCCGGAGATATCAAGCCCGAAACGGTCTTCAGTGAAGCCAAAAAATATTTCGGAAAGATCAAGAATAAACACACGATCCCCAAGGTTACAGCCGTGGAACCCAAAGTGGACGGAGCTAAAAGAGCCATTCTGCACAAAGAGAGCAATCAGGTGGACACCCTTGCCATCCTCTACTCCATCCCAAATTTCGAAGATGACGACCAGGTGGTCCTTTCCGCTATCAGCCACATCCTGAGTAACGGTAAAAGCAGCCGTTTCGAGAAAAAACTGATCCATGAAAAACAGCTTGTCAACCAGATCTACGGTTACAATATGGAAATGAAAGACCCTGGCGTTTTCCTCATTATGGCACTCGTCTCTCCAGGTGTCGAGCCTGAAACAGTTGAAAAAGAGATACTCTCCGAACTTGAAAAGTTCAAGAACGGTGATGTCACACAGGCAGAACTCGACAAAGTAAAGATCAACACCAAGGCTGAATTCATCTACTCGCTTGAGAGTTCCGACTCGGTAACAAGCCTTTACGGAGACTACATCGTCAAGGGAAATCTAAAACCTTTACTTGAATATGAAGAGAAATTGGATAAAATTACACTCAAAGAGATCAGTCGGGTAGCAAAAAAATATTTTGACCATGACTATTCGACCACTGTGATCCTCAAAAAAAACGAGGACAAGAAACAGTAAGTACACATTAGGACAAAAAATGAATAACTACATTAGCGGTGCGACTACTGCGATTATTACGCCATTTAAGAACGGTACACTCGATGAAGCGACCTATGCCAACCTCATCCAGAGACAGATCGATAACAATATCGATGCTATCTGTCCTGTGGGAACAACAGGAGAGAGCGCAACACTCAGTCATGATGAACATAAAAGATGTATCGAGATTGCTGTAGAAGTATGCAAAGGCAGCAATGCGAAAGTCCTTGCAGGTGCGGGAAGCAATGCAACACATGAAGCCATTGACATCGCCAAACATGCCGAAGCCTGCGGTGTCGATGCCCTCTTCTCCGTCAGCCCCTACTACAACAAACCAAGCCAGGAAGGACTCTACCAGCACTACAAAGCGATCGCCTCGGCAGTCGAAGTCCCCTTTATGCTTTACAATGTTCCCGGACGGACAGGTGTGGACATCCTCCCCGATACGGTCAAAAGACTTTTTGATGATGTGTGGAATATCATGGGGATCAAAGAAGCGACAGGTTCCATCGAGAGAACAGTGGAACTTTTGGCAAAAGTACCTGACCTCTATGTCTTCTCCGGAGACGATTCGATCGACTTTCCCATTCTGGCAAGCGGTGGGAAAGGGATCACTTCCGTGACAGCCAATTTGCTTCCTGACATGAAAGCAGATCTGACACACGCAGCACTTAGAGGTGATTTCAAAACTTCCAAAGCAATCAACGATGAACTTTTCGAGATCAATAAAGTTCTCTTCTGTGAAAGCAATCCTATTCCGATCAAGGCGGCGATGTACATCGCCGGTCTCATCGATACCCTGGAATACAGACTGCCTCTTGTCCCGCCAAGCAGCGAAAATATGAAGAAGATCGAAAACGTTATGAAAAAATATAAAATCGTAGGAGCGTGAAATGGGTGAAATGAAAGGGAAGACCGTTGTTATTACGGGAGCGACGAAGGGAATAGGTAAAGCCTGTGCCGAAAAGTTCGCTCAGAACGGAGTGAATGTCGCATTCACCTACAACAGCAACAAAGATGCAGCAGATGTAATCGCTCAGGAACTCATGGATAGTTACGGTATCAAAGCCAAAGCATATCCCCTCGATATCCTCGATACCGATCAGTTCAAACCGCTTTTTGCTTCCATCGACGAAGATTTTGACAGAGTAGATTTCTTCGTTTCCAACGCGATGATCTACGGACGCCCTGTTGTCGGCGGCTACGGAAAATTCATGAAACTCAGACCCAAAAAAGGTCTGGCGAATATCTATACCGCCACGGTCGGTGCCTTTGTAGCCGGTTCACAGGAAGCAGCCAAACGCATGGAAAAAGTAGGTGGCGGTGCCATCGTGACACTCAGTTCTACAGGTAACCTCATCTACATTGAGAACTATGCCGGCCACGGTACCAATAAAGCCGCAGTGGAAGCCATGGCACGCTATGCAGCCGTGGAACTTGGCGAAATGGGCATCAGGGTCAATGCCGTCTCCGGCGGGCCTATCGACACAGATGCCCTCAAAGCATTCACCAATTACGAAGAGGTCAAAGCCGAGACCATCAAACGTTCAGCCATAAACAGAATGGGAAGCCCCGAAGACCTCGCCGGTTCCGTCTATTTCCTCTGTACGGACGACGCCAGCTGGATCACCGGACAGACCATTGTAGTGGACGGTGGAACGACATTCCGCTAATTAGTGGAATGAATGGAGGATGCATGATGAAAAGTGGAGAATGAGTTTCCTCTCCTTCTTTTTGATCTATGCAAAATTTACCCAAAGGTGCGTGATTACGCACCCTACATTAATCACACAAAGTGTACCTGTCATCTCGAACGACCTTGAAAGCGAAGCGATTCGAGAGAGATGACGATTTTTTGCTTCGTTTTTTCTAAAAAAACGCCGTGAACAAAGTGAAGAAGTGCCCTTGGGGTAGAAGAGAGTAACATCGCCTCAAGTCATAGCAATAGGCAATCATAGTAAACATATTTAATATCTAGATTTTAATAATAAAGGAGCAGATGATGGCATCATCACAAATTTTCAATATCCCTAACATCCTCGCCTTCATCCGCCTCCTCCTCGCACCCCTCATGTTCCTTTTCCTCGTCAATCAGGATGCCAGTATCTTTGAAGGTATCGACAGATCATGGCTGAACTATTTTGCTGCCTTCATCTTTGTGGTCGCCTCGGCTACGGACTTCTTCGACGGCTACATAGCCCGTACTTTCAACCAGGTAACCGTTCTGGGTGCCATTCTCGACCCTCTGGCGGATAAAATGCTTACCCTTGCAGGTTTTCTTGGGCTGATGATGCTTGACTGGGCATCTCCCTGGGCGATCTTTCTCATTCTCACCCGTGAACTTTTCATTACCGGCCTTCGTGTCTCTGCCATGAGCCAGGGAATGGATATTTCCGCCTCCTGGATGGGCAAGGTTAAAACAGTGGTGCAGATGATTGCCATTGGGTTTTTACTGATGCAGTGGCCCGGAGGTACAGTTCTTTTATGGATTGCCGTCGTACTTACACTCTACTCCGGCTATGAATATGTCAGAGATTTCTTCCAAAAAATGTCCCATCAGCCAATTGATTAAAAATTAATCACTTTTCTCATTTACTTTCCATTCATTTTTGTTATCATACACTCACAAAACAAAACAAGGAAACAGAATGAAGTTTACAAAACTTAGTTTAATCGCAGCATTGGCTGTAAGTGCTGCAGTAGCAGGTGGTGACATCGCTCCAGCTCCGGCACCAGTAGAAGAAGCTCCACAAACAACGATCGACGGTAAATTGACAGGGTACTACATTACTGCTGATAATGGAAAAGACTATTCTCCTACTCAGTCATACGATATGTTCGACAAAGACTGGTCACAGCTTGGTTTGGCAGCAACACTGGATGTAAACCATAAATTTACTGATAATATTGCAATGAACTTAAGTGCTATCGGTTATGTGAACACAAACAGAGACATTCCTTTTGACTATATTGGCGAATATTTTGAAGGTGAACCTCAAGGCGCATTCATCAACGTAGCAAACATTACGGCTACTTTCATGGACACTACGTTCATTCTTGGTCGTCAGCTTCTTAACACACCAATGTTGGCCGGTTTTGACTGGTTGCTCGCACCAGGTTCATTTGAAGCGTATACTGTTGCAAACCATTCTATCGAAAATGTGACTTTGTTGGGTTCATATGTAAGAACATGGAGACCGAACAATGCTGGTAACAACTGGATCGACTTCACATCAGATAGCGATATGCAAGCTGTAACCGGAGATCCATTGGCAGAAGGTGGTAATAACTGGACTGTAAGTGCTGCATACGATAATGAAAAACTTTCCGGAAGCATCTGGTACTACAATGTTGATGCCATGAATTATACTCAGTTCTATGTAGACGGTGGTTATGATTTTGATGTTGCTAAACTTGCAGCACAATATGTATACACTGACTGGGATAATGAAGATGCTTCTAATGTAATTGGTGTAAAAGCAACAGCTACGCTTGGTTCTTTTAATCTTATGGCTGCATATACTAACATTTCTGACAACGTTGCCGGTTGGGTTGGTGTAATGGATGGTCTTTACACAAGTTCATGGAATACTGCATCAGGTGGTTCAGAAGGGAACAACTTCAAAGTTAAAGCTGCAACTGAGTTTGCTGGCCTGACTGCATCTGCAAGCTATGCATACTATGAGTATGATCAAAACTCAATTGCCGGTACAGAAGATGACGGTTATGAAGTAGATGTAATCCTTGGTTATGACTTCAAAAGCACAGATATCGTTGTGATCAAAGATATGGACCTCAATGTTGTCTATACAAATACTGACTATGGACTTGGTGGTGACACCAACGCACTTGAAATTTATGCAAACTACAAGTTTTAATCCTACTCTGTAATCTCCCAAACATTTTGAATACACCACTCTCCTCTGGGAGAGTGTTTGGGCTTTTTACTTTCAAAACTTTTCCAAAGTTCCCTTCAAGAACAAACTTTTCCAAAATTAAAAACTTTTTATTGATAACGACTGTCAATTTTAACTTTACTTAAGAATAAAAAGAGTAAATTACACTTAGAAAAACAAAATGATAACAGTTTTCAATTTTACTTTTAAATAAACATAAGGAATCATAATCCATGAAGCAAATAGTCGTAGCACTTGCGGGGCAGCCCAATGTAGGAAAGTCCTCTCTTATCAATGCGATCTCCAATGCCAAGCTCAAAGTCGGCAACTTTTCAGGGGTCACTGTAGACAAGACGGAAGTGGTCTTCAAAATGTGCCACGAACAGTCATGTGAAGATTATGAGGTACACATTATCGACCTTCCCGGTGCCTATTCGCTGACCGAATATACTATTGAAGAGAAAGTGACCAAAAGTTTCCTTCAGAGCGATGAATATGACATCATCGTCAATGTGGTGGACTCCACCAATCTGCAAAGAAACCTCCTTTTTACCACCCAGTTGCTTGAAACGGGCAAAAAGGTCGTCGTAGCGCTCAATATGAGTGACGAAGCGGAAAAAGAGGGCATAGAGATAGATGAAAAACAGCTCTCTGCCATTCTCGGCGTCCCCTGTATCAAGACTTCAGCCAATACAAAAGAGGGTATCGAGGAACTCAAAAAAGCCATTGTGGAAGTCTACGAGAAAGAGGAGACGACTTCAAAGGTCATCTACTCCGACCCCATAGAAGAAGAGATCGACCGTATCGTTACCTTTATGAAAGAAAAAAACTACAAAAGCGATCTTCCCTACCGTCATCTAGCCGTCAAACTGCTTCAGGAAGATGAAGATGTATACAAAAAGATGCATGATGAACCCATCTGGATCGAACTGCTTCCCATCATCAGGGAAGCACTTCAGCATATTTACCTCCACACGGGAACCAAAAACCTGGAAGAGATCTTTGCCGATGAACACTTCGCTTTTGCAAAAGGTGCAAAGATGGAGGTCATGTCCGTCAAATCCATGAAGGCAAAGAATCTTACACAGAAAATAGACAATCTGCTCATCAACAAAATTCTGGGTATCCCCCTTTTCCTTTTCTTCATGTGGGCCTTGTTTCAACTCACATTTGAACTGGGTGCCATACCGATGGACTGGATAGATGCCGGATTTGTATGGCTTGCCGACCAGGCAAGAACGCTGCTCGGAAACGGTGAGATGGCTTCACTCATTGCAGATGGAATCATAGGCGGTGTAGGTGCGGTCATTATGTTCCTTCCGAACATCATCATCCTCTTTCTGGGGATCGCTTTGCTGGAAACTACAGGGTACATGAGCCGTGTCGCCTTCCTGCTTGACGGTTTTTTCCACAAATTCGGACTGCACGGCAAAAGTTTCATCCCCCTTGTAACAGGGTTCGGATGTTCCGTACCTGCCTATATGGCGGCAAGAACGCTGAAAAATGAAAAAGACAGGCTTATCACACTTTTCATCATCGGTTTCATGAGCTGTGGCGCGCGACTGCCCATTTATGTACTCTTTGCCGGTGCTTTCTTCGGACAGGAGCATGCCGGTAATATTCTTTTCATCATCTATATTTCCGGGGCGATGCTCGGGCTGTTCATGGCAAAAGCACTGAAAACATTCGTTTTCAAAGGAGATGATGAACCGTTTGTTATGGAAATGCCGAAATACCGTATGCCCTCTTTAAAACTCATCTGGCATACAGTCTATGGTCAGGCAAAGAGCTACCTGAATAAAGCGGGTACATTCATTCTTGCAGCTTCAGTGCTTGTCTGGTTTGCAAGCAACTATCCTAAAGACCCGACACTGGAAACACAGTACCAGACAAAAATAGAACAGGTACAGAACAGTGCCAAAAAAGCCGAACTGAACAACGAGCTTCAGTCAAAACTTCTTGAGCAAAGCTACCTTGGAAAGATAGGCCATGCAAGTGAAGCGTTCTTTGAACCGCTTGGTATGGACTGGCGTATGTCCGTAGCGCTGGAAGCAGGACTGGCAGCCAAGGAGGTGGTCGTATCAACTCTCGGGGTCCTCTATTCACTGGGCGACCAGGTCGATCAGGAGAGCAACAGCCTCATCGCACAGATACGCGCACAGATACCTTTTGCTTCCGCCATCGCCTTCATTGTCTTTGTCATGGTTTACCTGCCCTGTTTTGCAGCATCGGCTGTCTTTGCCAAAGAGGCGGGCGGATGGAAGTATCTGGCCTATCTCTTCTTCATGACAACGGCAAGTGCATGGATACTGAGTTTCCTGGTATACAGAGTCACATTACTGATCGCAGGAGGATGATATGAAACTGACAGAACTTACAAAAGGTGACAAAGCTGAGATCGTAAAGATCCATGCTGATAAACCTCTCAAAGACCGCTTGAATTCGTTTGGTGTTATGCGCGGGGAGGAACTCACTGTCAAAGGATGTTCCCTCGCCAAACAGACCATAGAGATAGAGGTTGGCGCTACGCTAATCGCCCTTCGAAAAGAAGAAGCCGAAAAGATTGAAGTCAAAAAAATATAAACTAAAAACAGATCAATAAGGGGAAAACAACAATGAAAACGATAGGGTTAGTCATACTTTCTTTAATGATAATGAGTATTGATATTTATGCAGAGCACAACCAGACTGTAGACACTTTTGACATTAACGGCAGCGCGCAGCAGCCGGTCAAGGTCAAAACCCTCAGGGGAGTCCTTGGAGAGAACTATCCGCTGGAACATGAAAAAGGCCAGCTTCGTGCCGGGTATATCACCTTTAACGAGAATGGCAATGAAAGAAACAGCGCTTATGCACTCGGCGGACACTACCATATTGACAGCAAACGTTGGAACGGGTTAAAGGTCGGACTTTCCGCCTACACAGTACTCAATCTCGGGATAAATCAGGACAGGAATGATATCAACCCAGATTTTTTCAATGCCGAAGGGAACAGTTTCATTCAGCTGACCGAAGCCTACCTCGACGGAAAATGGGGAAAGACGGAGATCAAACTCGGACGGCAGCTGCTCGACACACCGCATGCCGACAGTGACGACATCAGAATGATCCCCAACTATTTCGAAGCCTATACCCTCACCAATACAGACATTGACAACTTGATGCTCTCAGCCGGATTCATCAACAGAATGGCGGGCTGGGAGAATGGTGTGGATGCATCCAAATTCGTAAAGATTTACGAGACCATGGGAACCGATAATGAAATGGACGGTATCGCCTATGTTTCCGCCGTCTATGAAGGCATCAAGGATCTGACACTGAGCCTCTGGTACTACAATTACAACAATGTCGCCAATGTCGTATATGCCGAAGCGGGATATGCCTATGCATTCACGGAGAACAGGAGCCTGACCTTCGGTCTGCAGTATGATGGAAGCCGCCAGACGGGCAGCGCGCTTCTCGGAGAGCAGGATGCAAACACTTACGGCGTGAGTATGGAGTTTGCCGCTGAAGACATCGGATTGCATATTCTCACTGCCTACAACCTCGACAACGGAAACACCGGTGCAACTGGGCTGAGCCTTGGCGGCGGGCCGTTCTTTACCTCCATGGAAGACCAGACCTTCGATGCCATAGGTTCGGCAGGCAAAGCATGGATGATCGGTGCCGGATACCACTTTGATGCCATAGGGATCGACGGTCTTGTCGCCGCTATAGCTTACGGGCATTTCGAAGCTGACAAAGATTCATTATACGAATCTGAAGAAACAGATATCGTCATCGAATACAGCTGGAATGAAAAACTTACGCTGACCGCCGCCTTTGCTTCTGTCAGTTTCGATGCCGGGGTTGATGAGAACAACGATCCTCTCAATGACTTTGATCAGTTCCGCCTTGTTGCCAACTACAACTTCTAAAACCAGAAGCGTATACCTGCGAGCAGTGATGTTTCATCAACGGGGTTGAAGTCTCGGGTATTTCCGAATGTCTTTTCCCATGTCACGCCGATGTAGGGAGCGAATTCACGAACGAACTCGTACCGCAGGCGCAGTCCCGCTTCCATGGCGGACAGTCCCGATCCGATCTGCATAACCGGATCGTCTTTGGTGTAAAAATCCGCCTCTATGGACGGGGTCAATATAAGCTTCTGTGTGATCAATGCTTCATATTCCCCCTCAAGGCGCAGGCCGACATTGCCGTCACCATTCAAAAGCAGTGCAGCCCTTGTCTCGAAGAAATAAGGGGCCAGACCTGCGATGGCTATCTCACCCCATGTTTTGGATGCATCGCTATTCTTATCATAGGCGATTCCTGCCTGTATGTCCCAAAAGGGTGCGATAGCCCGGGAATATACAAGATCGTTCTGGCTCCGCTCCAGTCCGTCGGAAGTCGCTGCTCCCTGGGAATAGATGTAGAGTTTGTCCAGGTCATACCCGACATAGAAACTGCCTTCCCACTCCCTGCTGTTATCGTCATTATCCAGTATTTCAAATTTATCCATAAGGAGCATGGTGCGTATGGGGTCGTCTGCTCCTGCGGCCTGAAGGCTTTGTCCTGCAAGCAGGAGGCCGCCTGCAAACAGCAGACTCTTTTTCAAGTTCATTGTTATCGTTTTCATTTTCATCCCCCTATACCACTTCTACTTTTCTGAACATGCCCGCCATATGGTACAGCAGGTGGCAGTGATACGCCCAGCCACCTTTGGCATCGACGGTCACACGGTAGCTGATCTTCGCTCCGGGCTGTACGACGATCGTATGCTTGCGTACCAGATGGTTGTCGTCACCGGTTTCGAGGTCGCTCCACATTCCGTGCAGGTGCATGGGGTGGTTCATCATTGTATCGTTGATAAAGGTGATACGAAGCCGTTCACCATAGTGAAATACCAGCGGTTTTGCATCGGCATATTTGATCCCGTTGATCGACCACATATAGCGTTCCATATTGCCGGTAAGATGCAGGACGATCTCTCTGTCCGGTTTTTTTGCTCTGCGTGTCGAATAGCGGTTCTTCATATCGGCATAGGTCAGAACACGTCGTCCGTTATTGCGAAGCCCTACCCCCGGGTCTTCAAGACGGTATTTCGGGGCCATCGCTTTCATCGTACTCTGCGGGCCTGTCGCTATAGGCAATTTCGTAATCGGATATTTCTCTGCTTCCATAGCGCTCCATCTGTACTTTTTCATACTTTTCTTCATCGGCATTTTCATACCTTTGTCCTTGCCCATTTTGGACATACCCATCCCCATATCCGCCATGGTCAACGCTTGAGGTTTGTCCATTTTCGGTGCGCTTGCCAGTTTGGAGGCCGACGGGGTCAGTGAACCGAGTGCATACCCGCTTCGTTCGATACTTTGGGCAAAAATGGCATAGGCTCTGTTCGATGTCGGCTCGACAATGACATCGTAGGTCTCGGCCACCCCTATGCGGAACTCATCGACCCTGACGGGCTTGATGTGGTTCCCGTCCGCTGCGACCACGGTCATCTTCAGCCCGGGTATCCGTACATCGAAAAAGCTCATTGCCGCACCGTTGATGAAACGCAGACGGATCTTCTCGCCTTTTTTGAACAGCGCTTTGAACTGCGTGGCAGGATTCTGCCCGTTCATCAGGTAGGTATAGGTATACCCTGTGACATCAGAAAGATCCCTGTCGCTCATACGCATCTGATTCCACATCTTTCGGTCATCGAATGCCTTGCCAAAGCCCTTTTTCTTCACTTCAGAGAAGAAGTCGCCTACAGTTCGACGGTTGAAGTTGTAGTAATCGCTTGAAAGTTTGAGCTTTCTGTAGATGCTTGTCGGTTTTTCGTCGCTCCAGTCCGAGAGAAGGACCACATAGTCTTTGTCATAACGAAAGGGTTCTCTCTTCCGCGGCTTGATGACGATGGCGCCGTACATCCCCGTCTGCTCCTGGTAACCCGAATGGCTGTGGTACCAGTAGGTACCGTGCTGCCGTACCTTGAAACGATAGGTGAATGTTTCGCCCGGCGCGATCCCTTTGTAACTGATACCCGGTACACCGTCCATCTGATAGGGCAGTATGATGCCGTGCCAGTGTATGGAAGAGGATTTTTTCAGGTGGTTTGTCACATGGATCGTAACGGTATCGCCCTCCTGCCACACCAGAGTCGGACCGGGTATCTGACCGTTGATAGTCGTCGCGACCGATCTCTTTCCGGTAATGTTGACAGGTGTATAGTCAATATCAAGAAAAAACTCTTTGCCCGTCAGTGTACGCCTCTTGTCTGACGATCTTTTGGGCGATTCCGCCTGCAGGTCCGTTGCTGCAATACCCATGAAAGAGCTTGCAGCCACTCCCTTTATAAATGTTCTCCTCTGCACGACTATCCCCTTTTATGCATTTTCTCTTAAGAGTTTTGATTTCTCTTCATACTCTTCTTTGCTGATGCCTCCGCTGGCATACCTTTTGTCAAGTATACCCTGCGCTTCGCTTCTGCTTTTATTTTTAGTTTTATCCTGAAACAGATAAAATAAAATACCGATGATCAGTAAAGGAACGAGCCATCCAAAGCCCATTCCCCATCCGTGTCCGAATCCGTACATGATGTCTCCTTTCATACCTTAATCATCCCAGCTGTGCATGACCTGTTTCAGGTTCGTAAACAACATGGTCATAAACGATCTGAATTCATCGTTTACCTCTACCGCTGCAAGCATCTCTTCAAGGCCGATGGTCGAGAGTTTGGTTGCGTAATTCTCTTCATAGACCGCGATCCGGCATGGCAGATAGGCTGCGATCTCCGGAAGCTGTGTCAAAGCCTGCTGCGCCCCCGATGGGTTGCAGAGTTCAAAAACGGTGATGTCCCTCTCGATCGGGAAACCTTTCTCCTCCAGGATCTTCCTGAATTCATAGCGCTGCAATACGCCGAAACTGACTGCCTTCGCTTTCTCAGCGATCTCTTCTTTAACCTGTGCAATGGGTTTTGATGTCTGAACTTTGTAGATCATATGTTATCCTTTGGTGTTATATTGTATGAAGTATATCGGGAGAGTGTGCATGTAGTGTGCATATCTATCTGCCTCTGTTAACGTTGGAGTTACGAAAAAAGTATATCATTACAAAAGGATTACAGTAAGAAAGTGTCACATCGCAAAGAGAAAGCATTCCCTGCTTAAGTAACTATGCAAAATGTGACTGGGACATTACGTTAACAGATGAGGAGAAAGAGAATGACGAAAGAAAAAATAGTAGCCGTATATGACAGTGAGCATGATGCAATGGAAGCGCTGAAGGCACTTCAGGAGGCCAAGATCTCGAAAGATGATATTTCCGTTATCGGGAAAGGCGACCATGATGAACCCAAAGTCGAGTTTGAGATAGAACGTGAGAATGAAGATATCGTACGATGGGGGAAAGAGGGTGTATTCTGGGGTGCCGTTCTGGGATCTATGACCGGTGCATTTTTCTTCTGGGTACCGGGGTTTGGACCGCTTGTCGCTGCCGGTTCGGTTATTTCTTCACTTGCCGGGGCACTGGGAGGTGCTGCCACCATAGGCAGTGTCGCCGCACTGACCGCATGGTTCGTCGATATCGGCATAGAAGAGGCTGAGGCACACCGCTACACAGACCTGATGAAAGAAGGCAAAGTCCTCCTGATCGTAAAAAGCGGAGAAAAAAGTGCCGAAACAGCGAAAGAGGTACTGGAAAAACTCGGCAAAGGCGAAGTCAAACTCTATGCGGCGAAATAATTTATGTCATAGTAGCGCATATGCCGGTCTTTCCTAACGGAAAACCAGCTGTTTCGGCAGCAGGTGCCCTACTGCACTGCATTTCCGGGCTGAAATTTCCGGTTTAACGAATACTACTTGCCGCCGCATTTGCCTGCAGCACATTTCATGGCACCGCCTGCTTTTGGCTTTGGTGCCATGCCGCCGCCGCACTTCATCATGCCTTTACCCATGCCCATACCTTTTCCTTTGCCGGCATTGCACATCATATTCATGGCATCTTCATCCCACTTCTCATTGAAGTTGTCCACGACCCAGTTCGCGATCGTATCGAGGTCTTCTGCAGAGAGTGATTTGCCGATGGGAGGCATCACACCGAACCGTTTCAGTGCCATAGGCATACAGTGCGCTTTATCCACACTTGGGTTAACGATGTAGTCTTTGACGAAAGCAACAATCTGTGCCTTGTCACCTTTAAAATCATGTTTCAGCTTTGCAGAAACCTTGGCCATAGGCGGCGCTTTCATGTTCTTCATCATCTTCTCTTTCATCGACATGCGGTCCTGCATGCTCATGTTCATCATCTTTTGCTTGTCCATCATCGGTTTGAGCATATGGCAGGCTTTACAGTTTGTTTCATAAACGGCATTGCCGTTATTGCCTGCGCTGAGTGTCAGGGTTGAAAAGAGTAGCCCTGCGGCTACGATCAGTGTTTTTTTCATGGTATATCCTTTTTTTGAAAATTTTTATAAATAAGATGTATTAGTATACACCATTTCTGTGTATACAATGTGCACTTCTTTTTCTCTGCATGAGAATACACTGTAAAGAGCGTAATCATTGATCTCATTTTGTTGTTTGAGACGCGTGGTAGTGAACATGAAGCGAAGCCCATAGGTGCGATGATTGCGAAGAATGGTGAATTTCTATTTCTAGATTTTGGCATAATATTCTGCTTATCATTATGGGAAAGTGCATCTATACTGTTTGGAAGTTTTTTACTCTTATTTATTTCCCTGTGGGTAACAAATTTGTTTGTTCCCATAAAGTTTATCTTTTAGGCAGTCATGCTATTTGGTATTGTCATACTGATAGACCACACCCTTTTCATATTCATCAACCAGTGTTGCGAAACACTCCGCTATTTCTTTCATAGTTTCGATATTGGGTTCAATGTATATCTTATTCTTGCTTTTTGTCATAGTGATGATCTTGGCATCTTTCATCTCTTTGAGGTGACGGGAGATCGTCGGCAAAGCGAAGTCAAACTGTTTGGCAATGCTTGTTACACACGTGGCCTGCGCAATGATGTCATCATCAGGATTCTTGTCGTCTATGGAGCAGGCATAGCCACCGGTAAAAATGTTTTTAAATATTTTAAATCGTGTCTCATTTCCCAATGCTTTAAAAATTTTGATCTTATCTTCCATATTCAGCATAGTGTTGCCCTCTAAGTAATTTTGTATGATTATAGCACAATAAGACTATTTAGTTATTTAGACAATTAACTTTATAGTAAGCTTTGAAAATGTACAATACTGAAGCAATTTAGCATATTAGCTAAATAAAAGGAACTCTCATTGGCAAATAAAAAAATATTGGCAACTATCGTAGCAACAATCGCGGCATCACTCTGTTGTGTCGTACCGGTTTTAGCAGTTTTGGCGGGATCAAGCTCTCTCGCTTCTTCATTCTCATGGCTTGCACCCTACCACAATTATTTGGTATGGTTCACGGTTTTAGTTCTGCTGTATGCCTGGTACGACAAATTGAAACCGTCAAAAGAGATCGATTGTGACTGCGATGCAAAAACAGGTTTCTTTTCAAGTAAAAAGTTTTTGGCTATTGTAACGGTCTTCTCTGTTATCATGCTTTCATTCCCTCAGTGGGGTAACGAGGTATTTGATGGAGCACCAAGTGCAGAAAGTTGTGCGACAGGTGCCTGTGAAAGTGAAGTAAGTAAAAAGAGTGAAGTAAAAACGGCCAATGCCGCACCTGCAAGTACAGGATCAGCCTGCAAAACAAAATCAGACTGTAATGCCAAGCCGTTTAAACAAGCTATAAAGAGACCTATAGTGAAAAAGCCGACAGATGAAAAGGCATTGACGGTCTTTAAGTATATGCAAAATGAGAAACTTCATCCTACACCTTATAAACAAAAAGCCTGTACAGGTTATGGCCGTCCGGCAATTGACGGAATGATGGCTGATGCCAGAAGAAAAGTGGAAGAGATGTCTCCTATTGTACTGAAAAAGATGATAGACAATGAAGACGAATTCATACTGCTTGATGTCAGAGAAGTGGCACAACGTTCTGAAGGTGAAATTTATGCAGATGATACGGTACAAATGACACGGGGTGATCTTGAATTTATGATCATGAACAAGATCAAAAATAAAGATGCGGTCATTGTGACTTACTGTCGTACAGGAGGAAGAGGACTCTTGGCTGCCGAGACTTTGAAAAAACTGGGTTACGACAATATCTATACGCTCAAAGGCGGTCTTAAAGCATGGGCAAAAGCAGGTTTGCCTTTTGATTCCGGTTTGGGTATTGTAGTCAAAGTGGAGGATGAATAAAATGGCAGACAACAGACAGATCATTGAACTCTATTCGGAGTTGGCTGAAAATCCCAAGAAAGATTTTGGTTGGGAAAAAGGTTTGGGGAATGCAAGGGCGCATAACTACAAAGAAGAGTGGATCGAAAAGCTTCCAGATGAAGTCTGGGAGTACTGTGCTGCTGTAGGCAACCCTTTTTCTGTAGGAGACATACCTGAAGGGGCAAGCATTTTAGACCTTGGTTGTGGTGCGGGTGTTGATCTGCTTGTTGCTGCAACCCTCGTGGGTGAAAGTGGGCGGGTCACAGGTGTGGACATCACTCCCAAGATGGTAGAGAGGGCAAGAGAACATGCAAAAGAGGCAGGTTTTGACAATGTAGAAGTCTTAGAGAACAGTTTTGATGCGTTGGATATTGAAGATGAATCGATCGATATTGTCATCTCCAACGGTGCTATCAACCTGACTTCCTGCAAAGAGTCTGTCTTTGCAGAAATATACAGGGTACTCAAACCTGACGGGAAGATCTATTTTGCCGATATGATAGATATTTCTGCAGAAGAAGGTACCTGCTGTTCTGTGGAACAAAGTGCCTGTTGTGACAGTGAAAATAGTAATGAAGGTGAAGAAGACTGGGCAAACTGTGTGGCAGGTACCCTTCGTCAGGATGAACTGATAGAGATCATTGAAAAAGCAGGATTTGAAGATGTTGTATGTACAGGACTTACCCATTATACTACTGCTGAAACGACACAAGGGGCTACATTTAAAGCCGACAAGATTCCTGCTGTAAAAATAAGAGAAAAACACTGGAATAAGATTTTTAAAACCAAAGACTACACCCAGGTTTTATGGCACCAAAATTCACCGGAATTTTCCATAGCACAGATTAAATCACATATAAATTCCAGGGAAGATGCCATTATTGATATTGGTTGTGGTGCATCTTTCCTAGTTGATGAGTTGTTACAAGAGGGGTACAGCAATATAACCTTGCTTGATGTTTCAGGTCAGGCACTTGAAATTGTGAAAGAAAGATTAGGTGCATTGGCTGATAAAGTGACGTATGTCTGTTCAGACATTACAACTTTTGAAACTTCCAAACGTTATACATTTTGGCATGACAGAGCCGTTTTTCATTTTTTACTGGACGCTAAAGACAGAAAGAAATATTTTGAAGTCTTGCACGATTCATTGGAAGAACACGGAACTGCACTTATTGGAACGTTTAGTGAAACAGGTCCATTGCAGTGCAGCGGACTGGATATTGTTCAGTATGATGATAAGAAATTAAAATCGGAGTTAATAGACGGATTGGAATTGCTTGACAGTATAGAAGTCATCCATACAACACCGAAAGAGACAGAGCAGTCGTTTCGGTTTTTTATGATCGGGAAGGTCTGATTCCTCTCAATTAATAGCAACTTCACCAAAAAACAGTTCACGGTTCTCCTCAAAGTTATTGACCAAAGTGGTGAAGCACCCTCCCAGTTCCCGAACTGTCTCTATGTTCGGTTCTATGTAAATTTTGTTGCCTTTTTTTCCATAGTAACGATATTTGCTTCTCTTAATTCTTTCAAGTGTTTAAGAATAGTAGGCAAAGAAAAATCACAATGTTCCGAGATTGTACTGACACAGTGCAGTGGGCTGGATGTCGCCCAGTACGACGAAGAGAAACTGAGGTCGGAACTGATAGAAGGATTGACGCTTGTTGAGAATATGGAGATCATCCATCAAACACCCAAAGAGACGGAACAGTCCTTCAGGTTCTTTCTCGTCAGACGTGTAGACTGATCAACTATGAAACAGTGAACTGTCCCATCATCCCGTTGTCTTCATGTTCGAGGAAGTGGCAGTGGAACATATAGGGATTGTTGCTGTCTGCAGTCACTCCGTCCGCCGGGATCTCTACGATGAACTTGAGTGTTGTATGCGGCGGAAGATAGACCACATCTTTGTATCCCTTTTCATTTTCATGTACCTGATTCGGATCATCATTGCGTGAGACCACCCTGAAGTGTGTTCCGTGTATATGGAAATTGTGGTTCATACCGGTACTGTTCACGATCTCCCACTCTTCCACATCACCCTGTTCAAGTGCCGCATCGATACGGTTCATATCCATTGTTTTACCATTGATAGTAAACTCCATCCCCCCTCCAGAACCGTTCATACCGCCATTCATACCACCCATTTCTCTCATACCCAGTATGAACTGTCTTTGACTGGTCGGTGTCGGAACAGGAGCGAGTGTTGTCAACTCAGCCGGTAATTCTGTCACTTCTGTAGCAGTTTTACTTACATCGATCTTTAAAAATGTTTTACCATAGCGATATTCCTGAAGTGAAAATATTGCATTCATATCATCAGTAAAGTCAACAATGATCTCGGCACGTTCGCCGGGAGAAAGTATCAGGCGATCCATCTCTACTGGCTCTTCCAGCAGTGCATTATCCGAAGCGATCTGTCTGAAATTTTTCCCATTACTGAAACCAAGATCATACACTGTTGAATTCGAACCGTTAAGCAAACGGAAACGAACCTCTTTGGCTTCCGCTTCAAATGTAGGTTCGATGGCTCCATTGGTAATGAAAGTATCTCCTATATATCCCATATCAAGCTGCATCATACTTGGAGAATAGTCGATCCTTGTTTTATCTGCGGAAAAGAAGCGGTCCTGAAGTACCAAAGGGATGTCATCGATACCATACCGGTTAGGCAGATCCAGATTCTTAATCTCGTCATCCTCAATAATGATAAGTCCCGCCAATCCCTGATAGACATGCGGTGCGGTTTTATGAAGGTAGTGCGGATGGTACCAGTTGGTACAGGCGTTTTGATTGACGGTATATCGTGCCGACCAGGTTCCGTTTACTGCTATAGGCTGATGAGCCGTTCCATCCATTTCACCGGGAACATGCATACCATGTCCATGCATTGTTGTTTCAACTGGAAGATTATTTGTATAGTTGATGGAAACGTTATCTCCGTTCTTCAACAGAAGCGTCGGTCCAAGATAAGTACTGTTCAGAGCCCATGTCTTTGTTTGAATTCCTTCAAAAAAAGTATGCTGTGTTTCTATGATATCAAGATTATAATGCTTTATTCCATTAATATCTGTGGGCGTCTTCAGTTCCGGGATAGGCAATGAACCACTTGAAGGATTGCCTCCACCGGGGTTACCATCTCCCGGATTATTTCCACCAGGGTTATTGCCTCCTCCGGCAGTTGAGTTGGAACTACCGCATCCAGTGAGTACCCATACTGCTGCTGCAGAACTGATTGTAATAAACTTTCTTCTTTTCATCATACTTTGTCCTTGTTTTGTTTTTATAATCTGGGCACTTAGAATAATAAATCACGCCCACATGTAAGAATGAATCTTAATTATTTTATGTGCACGAAATGTGCAGACAATATGCACACTCCATACACACTGTTCTCTTATAATGCGGATGTACAGAGAGTGAAACCTCTGGAGGGCGCCTCTAACAATAGACGGTTTCCACAATGGGCTTTACAGATGTGAAATTGTGCAAGAGATTCTCAAGTCCTGGCCGTAGTCAAGACGAAGTGAATATCTTGTGCAAGATTGCATTTGTAAAGCCCACCCTTCGGGCATCACCAGCTTTCGCCCATACTGCGTTACTCTTTTTCGACTTGGCTCCAGCCAGGCCTTCAAAAGAGTGCCTTGTATGAACAAAAGCTGGAGATGTTGTGGATACCGTCTATTGTCAGAGTCGCCCTATAAAAACTTTAAAGGACACAACATGAAAAAAGTAGTTGTAGCAAGCATTCTTGCACTCGGATTGGGATTTGGTTTTGCTCAGGCAGAAAATAAAGCAGCGGTAGAGTTGGAACATGCGAATAAAACAGCTACAGGACCTGACAGTTTTGCAGGTGATATGTCTAAAATGAAAGCTGCCGGAAAGTGTAATGCTGACCAAAGCGGAAAAATGAAATCAAAAATGGAAAAATCGGAAAAAAAACCGACAAAAGCTGAGTTGGAGCTTGAACATGCAAACAAATTGGCTACAGAACCAGGCAGTTCAGAAGGCAATATGAAAAATATGAAAGCTATGGGTAAATGCAATACCGGTAAATAATTTTCTCCAGTAATCTCCTCCTAAAGGCAGCCTGATCTAAGGTTGTCTTCTCTAAACATATTCCATCAAATAAAACTATTGGAGCAATGATCGCAACATCTTTATGTTGCATTACACTTGTTTTAGTAGTATTGGGCCGTTCCAGTACGTAGCATCCTCATTTTCCTGGTTGACACCTTCTTACTCAATGCTCAAGTTACCTACGGATAGCTTTTCACATTTCTCAGTTCACATCTTGCCTCTTCTCGGTCTCTCAAAAGTTCAGATTATTCGTTGGGTGAGTAATAACATACACTATTTGGTCTGCTTCACGGTTTTAGTTCTCTTATATGCCTGGTACAATAAATTGAAACCTGCAAAAGAGATTGACTGAATGTGCACGAAATGTGCAGGCATTATGCACACTCCATGCACACTGTTCTTTTATAATGCGGATGTACAGAGAGTAAAACCTCTGAAAAACACTTTAAAGGACACAACATGAAAAAAGTAGTTGTAGCAAGCATTCTTGCACTCGGATTGGGATTTGGTTTTGCTCAGGCAGAAAATAAAGCAGCGGTAGAGTTGGAGCATGCGAATAAAACAGCATCAGGTATTGAAAGCAGCGACAAAGATATGTCAAAAATGAAAGCTGCCGGTAAATGTAATGCCGGACAGAGCGGTAAAATGAAAACCAAGTCAACAAAGCCGGCAAAAAAGCCAACCAAAGCGGAACTTGAGCTTGAACATGCAAACAAATTGGCTACAGAACCAGGCAGTTCAGAAGGCAATATGAAAAATATGAAAGCTATGGGTAAATGCAATACCGGTAAATAATAAAACTAAACAATAGTCACGGTTTTTAGAATCTTCCGTGGCCATTTTATATTACACCACCCACTAAATACCCTCCTTGTTAGGCAGTTTGATACTATCGGACTACCGTTTTTCCCACTCCATTACCACATGGACGCCTCTAATAAATCCCTTTCACCATACACACTCTATGCACATTATCGCACTATAATCGTTATAAGATTTAACCCGAAAGGATCCACCATGAAAACAAATATAAAAGATCCAATTTGCGGAATGGATGTCACTAGCGATTCCGAATTCCACATAAACTATGAAGGAACAACCTACTATTTCTGTTCCGAGAGCTGTCAGCATAAGTTCGATGCTGACCCTCAGAACTATATACATACAGAGGAAGATGCCGAATGTGCCACCTGCCGGCCTCTTTTTACAGAAGAACATCCTCATGAACATCACCAGCATGATCATGGCACTATGGGAAACAAAGAGAATGATCCTCATGCCGTCTATACCTGTCCTATGCACCCCAAGATCCGGCAGGAGGGTCCGGGGAACTGTCCTATTTGCGGTATGGCGCTTGAACCTGTGGTAGTACAGGCAGAGGAAGCGGAGAACGAAGAGCTGATCGATATGACACGCCGGTTCAAGGTGAGTACCCTTCTGGCGTTGCCGGTATTTATATTGGCAATGGTGGCCGACCTTGCTCCTGACCTGATACCCTCCTGGCTCTCTATGCGCATGGTGCAGTGGATTGAGTTCGCACTGGCAACACCAGTGGTACTTTGGGGCGGATGGCCTTTCTTTGTCAGGGGCTACCAGTCAGTCAAGACCTGGAACCTCAATATGTTCACCCTGATAGCCCTGGGTGTGGGTGCGGCATGGCTCTACAGTATGGTCGCACTTCTTTTCCCCCATGTCTTTCCGCCCAAAATGCAGTTTGAAGGCGAACTGGTCCATGTCTATTTTGAAGCGGCAGCGGTCATTGTGGCACTGGTGCTTCTGGGGCAGGTGCTTGAATTGCGTGCCCGTTCACAGACCAACACTGCCATACAGGCACTACTCGGACTCGCACCTAATACGGCACGTATCATCAGAGAGGACGGCAGCGAAGAGGATATACCACTTGAAGAGGTCAAAGTGGGAGACATTCTGCGTATCCGTCCGGGTGACAAAATACCGGTGGACGGTGTCGTGACTGAGGGAGAAAGCAATATCGATGAGTCGATGGTTACGGGAGAACCTGTCGCGGTACCCAAAAAAGCGGGAGATACGGTCATAGGTGCCACGGTCAATGCGACCGGTTCCCTGCTGATAGAAGCACAGAAGGTCGGAGCCGATACCCTACTCTCACAGATAGTGAACATGGTAGCTCAGGCACAGCGCTCACGTGCGCCTATCCAGAAACTTGCAGATGTCGTCTCGAGCTACTTTGTACCCATCGTAGTGATCGTAGCGATACTCGCTTTCATCGGATGGTACTTCTGGGGGCCGGAACCCCGTCTGGCCTATGCCGTCGTCTCTGCGGTAGCAGTGCTTATCATCGCCTGCCCCTGTGCCCTTGGTCTGGCAACGCCGGTCTCCATTATGGTCGGTACGGGGAAAGGTGCTTCTATGGGTGTACTCATCAAAAATGCGGAAGCACTGGAGATCCTTGAAAAGGTAGATACACTGGTGGTTGACAAGACTGGTACCCTTACTGAGGGTGCACCAAAACTGGTCACGGTCGAAGTACTAGAAGGGGTCGATGAAGAAACACTACTAAGGGCCGTTGCCACACTGGAGAGATCGAGTGAACATCCCTTGGCCGAAGCGATCGTCGAGGGTACCGAAGCCAGAGGCTTGAAACTCGGCAAAACAGACAACTTCAATTCTATCACCGGAGAAGGTGTAACGGGTGAAGTGGACGGTCTGAAGGTTGCCATAGGCAATGACAAACTCTTTGAAAGTCTCGGCATCGATGCAGGAGAACTTCCCGCTTTGTCCGAGCAGTACCGGGAAGAAGGACAGACAGTGATGCTCATAGCGCTTGACAACAAAGCCGCCGGTATCATAGGTGTCATGGATCCGATCAAAGAGAGTACGGCTGAAGCGATAGAGGCACTTCATGAAGAGGGTATCGAGATCGTCATGCTCACCGGAGACAATGAAACCACGGCAAAAGCGGTCGCTGCCAGGCTGCATATAGACAGAGTACAGGCAGAAGTCTCTCCCGAAGAGAAGTCAAAAGTCGTACAAGCACTTCAGAAAGAAGGCAGGCATGTTGCCATGGCCGGCGACGGGGTCAACGATGCCCCTGCCCTTGCCCAGGCACATGTGGGTATTGCCATGGGTACAGGTACGGATGTGGCAATGGAGAGTGCAGGCGTGACGCTTGTCAAAGGAGATCTGACCGGTATCGTCAGAGCTATCAGGCTCAGCCGTTCTACGATGAAGAATATACGGCAGAACCTTTTCTTTGCCTTTATCTATAATTCTCTGGGAGTACCGGTAGCAGCAGGTGTACTCTACCCGTTCTTTGGGATTTTACTCTCGCCGGTGATCGCGGCAGCAGCCATGAGTTTTTCATCGGTTTCGGTCATCAGCAATTCGCTGCGTCTGAAAAATGTGAAACTGTAGGATACTTTATAGTAAAATTACAACATACAAAGGAAAAGAGAGATGAAAATACTACTTATGGAGGATGATCCGGTACTTGGAGACATCGTTACGGACTATCTTCAACAATACTATACGACCCACAGGGCATTCGATTCGGCAGAGGCGCAGGAGTTCATTGATGAAGAGTCGTACGACCTTTTTATATTCGACATCAATGTCCCGGGAAAAAGCGGTATCGAACTGCTTGAAGAACTCAGATCTTTCAACGATACCACACCCGCCATTATCATTACCGCCTATGAGGACACAAAACATCTCAAAGAGAGTTTCGATGTCGGGGCACATGACTACATACGCAAACCTTTTGAGCTTGAAGAGCTGAGACTGCGTATAGAAAAGAGCAAAATACTCTTTCACATAGAGCAGGATGCCCCTGTCAAACTCAGTGACAAACTGACCTATTACCCCAAAAAACAGCTGGTCAGTGACGGAACGAACGAAATGCCACTACGACCCAAGGAATGCGAGATACTGGAATACTTCATCGCCCATCCCCAGAGGCTCATATCGCAAGAAGAACTGATACAGAATATCTGGGAGTTCGATGCCCTACCCAGTGATGCCACACTGCGTTCCTACATACGGAACCTGCGGGAGGTCATAGGTGCCGACAAGATCGTGACACAAAGAGGATTGGGCTACCGGTATGAATGATCTGGAAAAAAAGTCCTTTTATTCCTTCCTGGGGCTTTATATCGTCTCCTCTTTTCTGTTCATTTCCATGATAGGCTTCTGGTACTACACGGCACAGAAACATGCACTGGAAAACGAAACACACTACAAACTCGAACACCTTGCCGACAAGAAGGCAGGGGAGCTCATCATGGCGCATATGCATGGTACATCCACAAAAAAGACAATAGTTCCCAAAGATGTCACGATGGCGCTTATCGATACCAAGGGTAACGTAGTTGAAGGAAAGCTTGTCAACCCAAACATAAAGATAAAACCAAGCTATTTCACGGTCGATGACTACCAAATACTCATCTCCGATGCACCACGTGAACATATGAATATTTCCTATGTAGTCGTCCAGTCCGATACACTCAAAGGGCAACTCCACAGACTGAAAGATTCTGTCCTGCTGGTAGTGGGGATCGTTCTGCTGATAGTCATGGCCATTGCATGGATGCTCTCCAAACTCTTCATGAAACCGGTGCATGAGCGTGTCACGCAGATAGAACGTTTCATCAACGATGTCACCCATGAACTCAACACCCCCATCACTTCACTGACAATGTCAGCCGACCAGGCACTGAAAGCGGGCGGCTGTTCCCCAAAAATGCTCAACAATATCTCCATCAGTACCAAACAGCTCTATGACATCTACCGTTCTTTGACCTATCTGAACTTCAGTGACAAACAGGAGATAGCCGAGCCGCTCGATATCAAAGAGGTCCTGGAAGAGAGTGTCGCCTACTACACTCCTCTGGCCGAGATCAAACGCATCACTTTCAAGGTAGAAGCCCAGGAGATGAAATGCGTCATTCCAAAATCACAGCTGACCCTGCTTTTAGGCAACCTTATTGGCAATGCCATCAAATACTCATCCCCCAGATCGACCATCACGATCATTCTGAAAGAGAGAACACTGAAGATCATCGATGAAGGCATCGGCATCGAAGCGGACCAGCAAAAAGAGATCTTTGAAAAATTCAAACGCGGTACCGAATATTCCGGCGGTTTCGGGGTAGGTTTGAACATCGTCAAGAGCATCTGCAACCAGTACGGCATCCAGATAGAACTGGACTCCAAGGTCGATGTCGGTACGGAGTTTAGGTTATTCTTTAAGTAAGTGTAGTTTCTCTGTCTCTTTGGCGTATCGGCTGCACACGACTAAAGCAGGCAAGGATGGAACGATCTTTCTGACTGCATCGAACCAGCAGGAAAGCTCCCCGCTCTCCTCTGCAAGCGAATAGACCATCCATTTGCCTTTTTTTTCTGACACTATCAACCCGGCTGCCTTTATTTGACGCAGATGGCGCGAGACCAGAGGCTGCAAAAGCTGCAGCGTATCACATATCTCACAGACACAGATCGGCCCGTCCCTCATAAGCAGAGCAATGATCCTGACACGGTTTTCGTCTGAAAAAACCTTGGCGATTTGAATGAGTTGTTTCATTTAAGGTTATCCTTAATCTCTTTCGAAGTTCTAATATATAACAATATCGTTATATGAATAATAACATAAAAAGGTTTACAGTATGGAAATTACACATTTTTTGGAAGCACTCTGGCAGCTGAGCCTTGCCATGGCTCCCTATATTTTATTTGGTCTGATCTTTGCAGGCATCCTGCACGAGATCGTACCCGACAGTATCGTAACAAAGCACCTTGGCAACGACAATATCACTTCAGTGGTCAAATCCACCCTTTTCGGCATCCCCCTGCCCGTCTGTTCCTGCGGGGTCATACCCCTGGCAACTTCCATCAAAAAGTCAGGGGCGAGCAAAGGTGCGACACTCTCTTTTCTCATCTCAACACCCATTACCGGGGTTGATTCCATTCTGGCGACTTACGGTATATTCGGATGGATCTTCACGATCTACCGCGTTGTCACCTCCATGGTCATTGCCACGGCAGCGGGGATACTCACGAATATATTTGATAAAGACGAAGAAACTGTTGATAGCGATAGAGCTAAAGATATAGCGGTGAAGACAGACAAACCTTTGAATGCCAACTTCAATGGTGCTGTGGGGGCACAGCACCCTACGCGTACTCCTACATTCAAAATGACTGGAACTACTACTTCAGAAACATTTACACCCTCACCAACGTTCTCCTTTAAAACAGAAGCATTGCAAAGTGATGCAAATCAAAACGCTTCACTTAATAAAAGAAAGTTTTCTTTTATCTCCGCCATGAAGTACGCTTTCATTACACTGCTCGGAGATATCGCCAAGCCACTATTCTGGGGTCTCATCATCGGTGCGCTCATCACCGTGGCGATCCCGGACAACCTAAGTGAAATACTCAAAACCTACAACTGGCTAAGCTACCTCATCGTCATTGTCATTGCCGTACCGATGTATGTCTGCGCCACGGCGTCACTTCCCATCGCTGCCGGGCTGATGCTCAGCGGCGTGAGTGCCGGAGCGGCTTTCGTTTTTCTCTCAGCAGGTCCTGCAACCAATACGGTGACCATCGGGGTGGTAAAAAAGATGCTTGGCAACAGGTCACTGGCTATTTACCTGGGAACGATCGTGATAGGGAGTATCCTTTTCGGTCTTGGACTCGATGCCATCTTTGATGCATCACAGATCGATCCGACATCACTCATACATATGGATGAACACGGGGGCATCATCGCAACACTCAGTTCCATCGTACTGTGGGGACTGGTACTATACTTCCTACTCAAACCCTACTTTACGAAAAAAGAGAGTTGCAGTGGCGGTTCATGCTGTTCATCATAAGTGATCCATGAACGAGAGTACTTACTTTGTCTACCTCTCTCTTCTAAGAAGATAGATCATAATGCAGATGTTCACTCACACTTTACTAACGCTCTTTGACTATAATTGTTATATCTAAAAAGAAAAAGGATTCAAAATGAAAAAAGTTATAGTTACATTCGGTCTTACAGCTATGATAGCAACCTCGGTATTTGCAGGAGATCCAGCACAAACACTTATAGAAAAAAACAAATGTATGTCATGCCACAACATCATGGGCATGAAAGATGCACCCCCTTTTGCAGGTATTGCATGGAGAAACTCAAGAATTAATACCAACACTGCAAAGGCCACACTAAAAAACAGTATTAAGAACGGAAGTCATGGCAAGTACCCGATGTTTTCCGATACGAGAATGCCATCCTTCTCACATCTTAGCGACAAAGAGCTGGATACATTGGCAACATGGGTCCTCTCACAAGCACAAAATATGAAATGTGGACAGGGGAAATGCGGTTCCTCCATGAATAATAAAAAAGGATGGTGGTAGTCATGTGGTTCGATTGCTGGACAATAGGAGGTATCGGTATTATTCCACTACTCCTCCTGCTAACCATACTGTTTTTCTTCTACAGCCTGTTTGCAAATGAAAAAAGAAGCAGCAGCCTGGATATACTGGAATCAAGATATGCCAAAGGTGAAATCAGCAAGGAGGAGTATGTTGACATTAAAAAAGATATTACCTAAAAAGATAAAATCTGCTCTGGCACTTTTTTTTCTTGGATTTTCTGTATGGAGTATTGCGCAAACCAATACCATTGATGAGAAAATAGATAAGATCAAGAAGGCTTCAGGCACAGAAAAAAAGCTGTTGCTAAAACAGTTGGAAGTAGATATATCACAACAAAAATATAATAGTATAGATACAAACAGATCTACAGAAAACAGTAAAAGCATCGATGAAAATATAAAGGAGCATACGTCAAAAGATTTCAATTCTTCTACATGGAAGATTAATAAATGTGGCACAGGAAAATGCGGGACCGTGAAATGCGGAGTGGGCAAAAAGCCAAAAGCAGCAAAATCACTTGAGACCAATGTACCAACCTGTGACTGATACTGAAAATAGGTTATCTGAAGTACCATGAATAAACAAATATTGCTTCTTGAAGATGACTTCAACCTAGGTGACACCATTAAAGACCTGCTTGTTGCAGGCGGATATCAAGTCGATTATGTTACAAGTGGGCAGACAGCGATAGATCTTACTTACGATCATCAGTATGACCTGTATATCTTCGATATCAATATCCCGGATATTGATGGTTTGGATATTTTAAAAAGTCTTCGTGATGCGGATGATCTGACACCTGCCATTTTCATCAGCGCCATGACAGATTTAAAAACCGTACTCAAGGCTTTTGATGCGGGAGCTTATGATTTCATAAAGAAGCCTTTTTATTCAGAAGAGCTGCTCATTAAAGTCAACCTGAAGCTCATGGAAAAGGATCAAAAAATCCAATACAAAGATCTGGAATATTTCCCAAAAGAGAAAAAGCTGCTTCGAAACCAAAAGCTCGTATCTCTTGGGGAGGTCAGTACACAGATATTTGATCTCTTCATTCATAATATCGGCAGAGTTATCAATAAAACCGAACTATATGAGTGCATGAACAATCCAGGTCCGAATGCATTGAGGTTTCATATCAGCAATATTAACAAAATAACCGGTATAGAGATCAAGAACATACGGGGAAGAGGATATATTCTTGAGCAAAGTTGAAATAAATTCATTTATGAGAAGTATTGTTCTCTTTTTTGTTTCGTTGTCCATATTGATAATACTACTTTACAATCATATCTATCGTGACAAAGTGCAGACCCATCAATACACGCTTTATTCCCAAATGCAGATTGCCAGTCTGACTTTACATAGCAGCATATTTACAATCAATTTTGTAGAAAAGTCAAAAGACAAGCAGCTTTATAAACTTCTTCGTAACAAGAAGTCTCTTTATGCCTATTTTGAAATATTCAATTCAAAAAAATACTTTACAAAAGTTTCATACCCGCTAGAAAATTTTCGTAATGACATTGCCATCATCGAACGGGGGATTGCACATGAGATCATTCAAGCCTTATTCCTCGCGTTTATTGTCTCTGTACTCTTCTCATTTTATGCACTCTACCCATTAAAACAATCGTTAAAAATGACAAATGAATTCATAAAAGACATACTGCATGATTTCAATACACCCATCTCTACCATCAGGTTAAACCTCAGGCTCCTACCAGAATCAAACCCTAAAATAAAACAGAGGATAGCCAGTGCAGTAGATACGATCTTGAACCTTCAGAAAAACCTCAAGGAGTTCATCAATGAAGATATGGGAGAACGTGAAGCATTTGACATCAAATCGCTGATCGAACAAAGAGTAGCATTCTTCTCCGGCAGCTACCCCCATATATATTTCAATTTAGATATGGAATCAAAAAATATATATACCTACAAAAATGCAATGATCCGGATCATTGACAATCTTTTGTCAAACGCATGTAAGTACAGTAACAATGAAGGTAATGTATCTGTCTCCTTGGATCAAAATATATTATCGATCAAAGATAACGGGATCGGAATAAAAAACCCTAAAAAAATATTTGACAGGTTTTACAAAGAAACATCAAGAGGTTTAGGCATCGGTCTGCACATCGTCGACAAATTGGCAAAAAAAATGGATATTAAAATTGAAGTCCGATCCAAAATAAATAAAGGGTCCGTGTTCAAACTTGACCTATCTGCCATTATGAATCAATCGCAGCAAACCAGGCAGGCAAACAGTTAATGAAGCATAGTGACACGCTTCAAAACTTTACAAATCAGTCGTATTAGGCTATATTGAAATAGAATAGAAGGTTTAAAGATGAAAAATAGATTTATAATACTTTTACTGTTATTCTCATTTTTTCTTAACATTTCTCATGCCTCCATTATTGCCAACCAGGAACACTGTGCATACGAAAGCAGCAGTGAATACTTGCTTGAAATGGATCAAAGTACGGAATGTGGTAACCTTTGTGAGGTGCACCATCTTTTTCATATAGTGGCCATTCTCACACCTGTTAGCGAAATGATCCACAACCTTACATGCAGTGACCAACCTGACTCAAAACTCTTAACCTATACGCCACCTTTCAAAAAGGCAGAAAATAAACCTCCAATAGCCTGAATCCCTTCACCATACTACAGTTCTCTCAAAAGGACGGTTGAAATGCTCTCTAAATTTTTTAGAAAACACAAAGGATTACCTATGAAATATTTACTATTCACACTTGCTTTTTGTACAACGATTTATGCTCAGACCATGTCAGACTCTGAACACCTGGACCTGCATACGGAGTCAGCAAAACAGACCGATAAGACTCAATTACATCAAATGCATAAGATAGACGAGAACAAAGCAATGAAAATTGCCCAAAAACAGTGTAAGGAGGACAATATCAAACTGACGCTCAAGCATCACAAAAAGTACCTTTACTATCTTGGCACGACGACAGACTGCAAGGTCTACATCAATGCACTTAACGGTAAGATACTTACACCTGAAGAGATCAAAAAAAAGTAGTAACCGATAAAACAGATGACTGACCAAGGAAACAATATGAAAAAGAAAAAAGAAAACCAGTTTCATTCATGGATCACCTACCCTCCTCTGCGAAACGCTCTGATAGCAGCCGTCATTGCGTTGATCACATTCGGTATGGAATACTTTCTGCAAAGCAGCAGTACCATTACGACCCCCATGTATATCATTGCTATTGTCATTGGCGGATACCTTTGGGTCCGGGAGGGGATTGAAGAGCTCATTGTTGAGCATGAGATCAGCATATCCATGCTGATGATATGGGCGACATCCGGGGCAGCCTACCTTGGAATGTGGGATGAAGCAGCGGCTCTTGTAGTCCTTTACGGTGCTGCCGAGGGGATAGAAGAATACACTTTCAGTAAAACACGCAATGCCATCCGCTCCCTGCTCGACCTTGCACCCAAAGAGGCACGGCTCGTACGAAACGGCGCCGAAGAGATCGTTCCAGCCGAAACATTGAAAGTCGGTGACAGGTTCAACGTTCTTCCGGGAGAATCCGTACCTACCGACGGTATCATCATCACAGGAGAATCAAGTCTAGATGAATCCCCTGTCACAGGCGAATCTATGCCGGTGAATAAGAAAGCCGGGGAGAAGGTATTTGCTGCCACCATCAACGGTGAATCAGCCCTTCTTGTCGAAGCGACCACAGCATTTTCGGACAATACACTCTCCCGTATCATCGAACTTGTCGAAAATGCACAGGAGCAAAAAGGCCACGCGCAGATGTGGATGGAACGTTTTGGACGCGTTTACAGTCCCATCGTACTGCTAAGTGCCATATTGCTTGTGATTGTTCCATTTGTTACAGGAGCAGACTCTGCCTACTGGATAGAAAAAGCCGTGATCCTGCTTGTCGCAGCAGCACCCTGTGCACTTGTCATTTCCCTCCCCATCGCTATGGCAGCAGGCATAAGCGGTGCAGCCAAACGGGGGATCCTCATCAAAGGAGGTGCACATCTTGAACATTTGGGTGTTATCGAGACCATCGCTTTTGACAAGACCGGTACGCTCACCTATGGTAAACCGAAAGTCACTGATGTCATCGCTTTTCAAGAAGATGGGAGAGCACTTCTAAGCAAGGCGGCATCTCTTGAACAGTACTCTACACATCCTCTTGCCAAAGCCATCGTCACATATGCCAAAGGAAATAATGTCCCCTTGTTACCGGCAGATGCTTCAAAAACACTGATCGGTTCAGGCGTACAGGGACACATCGATGACATGCTTTGGTACCTGGGCAGCCCCAAGCTCTTTGAAGAGCTTGGCATGGATCTCGAAGCGCATACTTCCATCATTGAAGATCTGCAATCGGCAGGCAAGACTGTCGTACTTCTTGGTAACAGCGATGGACTTCATGGCCTTATTGGCATTCAGGACACCATACGGGAAAATGCAGCGAATGTCATTAAAAAACTTCACGGTCTCGGTATCAAAACTGTCATGTTGACCGGGGACAATTCCAAAACGGCACAAAGGGTGGCAGAACAGCTCGGTATGGATGATGTCCGTGCTTCACTTAAACCCGATGACAAAGTAAACGCCATCAAGGAACTGATGAAATCAGGTCCGACACTGATGGTGGGAGACGGGGTAAACGATGCACCTGCACTTGCAACAGCCACCTGCGGCATGGCTATGGGAGCCGCAGGTACGGATGTTGCCATAGAAGCAGCGGATATTGCGTTGATGGCAGATGATCTGAACAAGATCATTGAAGCCATTAAGATAGGTCAAAAAGCCCGTCGTGTCAGCAAACAGAACATTGTATTTGCGATCATTATACTTGCCATTTTGATTCCTTCGGGTGTGGGAGGGCTCATCTCTGTCGCCATGGCTGTACTTGTGCATGAAGCCAGTGAGCTACTGGCTGTTGCCAACGGACTGAGGTCCGGAAAGATATGATGCACGTGTCTGATCAATCCGAAATAATATCCAGAGTATCAAAAAATTCTTTCGGATCTTCATAGCCATAGAAGAGATCATTTTTAAGTTCCTTTCCTTTTCTATCAAAAAAGACGAAAGAAGGCGAGCCGAAGATATTAAAGCGTTTTCGGATCGCCTGGCTCTTTTCATCGGAAGTATCAGTAATATTGACCTTGACAGCAACATACTTCTCCTTCAATTTTGCCCTGACCTTCGGATCCTGGAATGTAGTGGCATTCAGCTTCTTGCAGACAGGGCAGGTATCTTTATAGAAATAGATGATCAGGAGTTTCCTGGCTTTGATCGCCTCTTTCATTTTGGCATCAAGCTCCTTCTCGTCTTTCACAAGCGTAAAAGGAATATAGTTCTTCTCATCGATCACAGAAACGTTATTCAGAGAGAGTTTTGGCAGAGGATGAAGTATATCTCTCTGACCATATGCCGCACCTATAAGCAGGAGCATACCCCATACCAGCACCACGATCCCTATACCTTTGAGGAATTTGTACCATCCTCTTGCCTCTTCACCCAAAGGACGCAAAGCCCCCAGGTAGATACTCACGACGATGAATAAAATACCCCAGGGAAGAAGCGGCGGTACAAGATCTAGCTCATTGAAAATGTAGATGGCTGTGGCCAGAAGCAGTACACCGAATGTGTATTTAATCTTGTTCATCCACTCACCGGCTTTTGGTAACAGATGTCCCGCACCCAGTCCCAGAAGCAGCAAAGGTATACCCATACCCAAAGCCAGGAAGAACATCGTGACCGCACCGAGCATCGGATCTGCTTTGGCAATAGCGATACCCAGGAACGAAATGAGTATGGGAGAGACACAGGCACCCAGGATCAAAGCGGAAATGGCACCAAGCAAAAAGACCATTGGACCGCTGCCTCCCTTGATGTGCTGGGAACTAGCGTTCAGTTTTGACTGTATAAATGAAGGAAGCTGTATTTCATACAGTCCGAACATAGAAAGTGCCATGGCTACAAAGATCAGAGAGATGGCCCCTATGGCCCATACATTTTGAAAATAAGCCTGCAACTGTTCCCCGGTAGCACCTGCCAGTGCGCCCATGACCGTGTAAGTCAGTATGGTTCCCAGCACATAGGCGGCAGAAAGATACAGGGCTTTGGCCTTGGTGATCTCCTTCCCCTGCCCGACGATAATACTTGACACAATGGGTACCATCGGAAGTACACAGGGTGTAAAAGTAAGCAAAAGACCTGCCACAAAAGAGCCCAGCGCCAGACTGAGCACCCCTTCATTCCCGGAAACCGTCTCCGTATCCACTCCTGCATAAAGCAGTGTGGCTGACAGCAAAACAAATACTGACAGGATCATCCATCGATTTTTTTTCATTTTATTTACCTCTATATTGGAGTTATGTGAAAAGTATAATGGAAGCCTGTGCAAGGTTTGTGTAGGTCATCTTGCACACTCCCTGCACGAAAATAAAATATAATAAATGAATAAAGTATATTTTCGTTATACTACAACAAATATTTCAGAAGGGAGAAGCAGTGAAAAGCACCATGTTGAAACTTTTACTATTGTCAGCGTTATTTTTCAACGTTGCCCATGCTGTTGTCATCGCTTCTGAAGAGCATTGTGCACATGAAAGTGCCAAGGAATATGTACAGGAAGTGGATCACGGCACGAAGTGTGGTGATCTTTGTGATTTTCACCACTTCTTTCATATGAGTGCTATCATCACACCTGTTATACAGCATATGCCAACCATTCAGCACGCAGAACAGCCCGATACGAAACTACTCACCTACCACCCACCTTTCAAAGAAACCGAAAACAAACCCCCTATAGCCTGATCCTTTTACCGGCACCATAGTTCTCTTTACAGAGCACTTTAAAACCCTAATTCAAGGATTACAATGAAATACCCATTACTCATACTTGGTTTTTGCACATCTATGTATGCGCAGACCATGTCAGCATCAGAACATCTCGATTTGCACAGATACAACCATCGTCCGTCACTGAAACATATGGATGAAAAAAATGCACATCGATTACATAAAATAGACGAAGACCAGGCAAAGAAGATAGCCACCAGGGCGTGCAGGAACAGTGACGTAAAACTCACATTGACACATCACGGATCCTACCTTTACTATATTGCCAGAACCACGAAATGCACGGTTTACATCAATGCACTCGACGGAACGGTCATCGATCCGAAAAAAATCAACACGGAGAAAAAACAATGAAACGAATGGGTTACCTCTTTTTCATATTTTCACTCAGCCTTTTCGGCATGAGTTACCAGACATTCAAAGCAAAAACACTGAAAAACTCGAAGATACTGAAAAGCCAGACACTCACCCTGCAGACGGCACAACAGAAGAACAAGATACTGCTGAGGGCTTCGAACCCGGTAATGAACCTGGAACTCTCGAATTACAATGAGAACGTCGGAGGAAGCGATATCGAATACGCAGCCGGACTTTCCCAGACCATCCGTACCGGAAGCTACATGGATGGACTGCGGGAGAAAGCAAATGCAAATTCACTGCTGAGCAAAGCTTTTGTCACACAGGGGCGTGCCGGCTACATCAAAACACTCGAAAACCTCTACACACAGTATGTCTACCAGAGCAAGATGCTGTCGCTTCTGGACCAGGAGTATACACTCTCCAACAGAGTGACTGCCATGGTAAAAGAACGCTACAAGAGCGGCTCTGAAAACCGTGTCGCCTACCTTCAGGCCCGAACGGAAACACTGACGCTCAAAACAATGAAATATACGACGAAGCAGGAGCTTGTCAAGCTCTATTACCAACTGCTTGCCATAGCGGGACTGAGCCAGAAAGTCTCTCTGGAGAAACGTTTCATCTATTCTGTCTCTTCCAAAACAAAGAGCAGTGCCAAACTGAGTCCGCAGCAGCAGGTTCTCAAGGCAAAAGAGAAACTCTACCGGAGTGACTACAGCATCAACCAGAGCAGTTTCCGAAATTTCGATCTCTATACCAGTGTGGAGCAGGAACCCGACCAAGGTATCGTACGTGTGGGAGTGAGCATCCCCCTCTCCATCAACAATGACAGAAGCGAAGAGAGAATGCTGGCAAAGCTCAAAATGCAGCAGACGCAGCTGGACAATGAGCAGCTCTCTATCAGCATACGTTCGCAAAAACAGATGCTCAAAGCAGCCCTCAGAGAACTTTCCGCGCAGTACCACGCACTCAGGAGCCTACAGAAAGAACAGCAGGAACTTACCACCCTTCTCCAGGAAGGATACAAGATAGCCAAAGGCTCACTCTTTCAGCTTATGACGGCGAAGAACAAGCTCATTCAGACAAGAAAAGCCCTGCTTCAGACACAAAAAATGATCAACGATCAAAAAATAGAATTACGTTTTTTACAAGGAGACTACAATGATTAAGACTTTACTGCTCATAGTGCCGATACTGGCTTTTGCCGGCGAAACGGCCACGAATAAAATAACGATGGACCATGCCAAGATAAAACCTTTGGGAAAGATCGTCCGTACCAATGCACAGATCACCCAGCTTTCCGACCAGAAACAGAAAATCGTCTCCAGACTTCCGGGACATGTCGAGAAATATTTCGTCACCACCGGACAGCATGTAAGAAAAGGCGAAAAAGTAGTACTTATAGAATCCATAGAACTCTCAAAGATGTCTGCGAACTATGTCGCCCTGAAGCAGCAGGCCAAAGCGGCCAAAGAACAACTTGCTACAGCGAAAAAGCTTTACAAGAAAGGCCTGACCTCCCAGAATGAACTTAACCAGAAGATCATCGAGATAGAAGAGATACTTGCTCAGCAAAGTGCCCTTGCTTCACAGCTCAATTCACTGGGGATCGATGCGAAAAAACTGACCACGGCTACGGACCAGTTCATCCTCTATGCCCATGCCGACGGCGTGGTCGGACAGATATTCGTTCCCCTTCACTCCAATGTCAATGCCGAAGATCCTCTCATGTCCATTGTCAACCAAAGCGCCTATTATGCCATCGCCTATGTGGATTTGAACGATGCCATGAAAGTGACAGCCAAAACAACGGGTTTCGTTACATTTGCCGGGAAGAAGTACCCTGCGCACTTCGTACAGCTTCTGCCCACCATCGACGAAGAAACACAGCGCGCCAAAGTACTTTTCATGATGATGAAATATCCAGAAAACATACTCATCAATGCCTTTACGGAGATGGAGATATCGCTTGAGCCGTACAGAAATGCACTCATGATAAAAAAATCTGCCCTCTCTCTCTTTCAGGGCGAATGGGTCGTCTTTGAAGAAGCCCGTCATGAAGACGAGGAACATGCTGCAGAAAAGCCGCATGGCCATAACAAAGAGGCAAAAGAGCATGAGGAGGAAGGCGAAGAAGAGGAAGAAGCACCCTATGTACCCAAAGTGGTCAAGATCATTGCCTACTACGGGGATGATGTTGCTATTGAAGGGCTTGACAAAGGTGAAGAATATGTCTCTGACGGTGTTTATTTCGTCAAGTCTATGCTGCTGAAATCTTCACTGGGTGATGGGGATTAGGAGTAGATTATGAAACGTTTTTTTGAACTGTTAATACAGTATAAATTCCTGATCCTGGCACTTTTCATTGCTGTTGCGAGCTTCGGTTACAAGGCCTACAAGGACATTCCGGTAGATGCCTTTCCCGACATTACACCCAAGCAG
Organism: Sulfurovum sp. NBC37-1; assembly: GCF_000010345.1. Classification (NCBI taxonomy): domain Bacteria; kingdom Pseudomonadati; phylum Campylobacterota; class Epsilonproteobacteria; order Campylobacterales; family Sulfurovaceae; genus Sulfurovum; species Sulfurovum sp. NBC37-1. The sequence continues at coordinate 789,834 of NC_009663.1, read as the reverse complement.
GTTGTCATCTATACCGAAAGTCCCGGAAACTCGGCTGAAGATATTGAGAAACTCATTACTTACCCTATAGAAGCGGCGATGTCCGGTCTTCCGGGTGTCAAGATGATACTCTCAAATTCTATTTTCGGACTCTCGTATGTCTCCATTTTCTTTGAAGACGGTTATGATACCTACTTTCTCAGACAACTGGTCACCGAGCGTCTCAACACTATCGAGATACCAAAAGGCTGGGGTAAACCTACCATGGGACCAAATACAACAGGACTGGGACAAGTCTTTTGGTATCAAGTCAAAGACAGTAGCGGCAAACTTTCATTAACCAAACTACGTGAAATACAGGAGTATATTGTTACACCGCTGCTGAAATCCGTTGACGGTGTAGAGGATGTCATCAGCTGGGGAGGATTTACCAAGCAGTATGATGTACTCATAGACCCCAAACGCCTGCAGGCAACCAATACCACTTACGATGAGATCATTGAAGCACTGGAACGTTCCAACATGTCCGCAGGCGGGCAGTACCTGGAGTTCAACAAGGAGCAGTATCTCATTCGCGGTGCAGGCTTTTACCAGACACTCGATGACATCAGGAACACTGTCATTCGCAGCAAAGATGCCATAGCGGTCACCATTGCGGATGTTGCAGAGGTCAAAGCTGGAACAGCACCCCGTTTCGGTGCCGTGACTATTGACGGGAAAGAAGCGATGTTCGGTATGGTGCTGCAGCGAAGCGGTACCAATGCCGCCAAAGTCGTTGATTCGATCAAGGCAAAACTCCCGCTTGTCAATGCTGCACTTCCCAAAGGCGTGAGCATCGAGACCATCTATGACAGGACCGAGATCACCCATAAAGCGGTCAATACAATGACTTCGGCACTTTTAACAGGTTCTATTCTTGTTGCGATCGTACTCTTTTTGTTTCTCTTTGAATTACGTTCGGCATTCATCGTCATTATCTCCCTACCGCTCTCTTTGCTTATCGCATTTTTGATGATGCAGGAATATGGTATGTCTGCCAACCTCATGTCTCTTTCAGGACTTGCCATCGCCATCGGTATGATCGTGGATGGAACCATCGTTGTGGTGGAAAACAGCTTTAGACTGCTGCATGACAACCCCAAACTTGAACGGGCAGAAGTGATCGCCATGGCAACCGCAGAAGTCGCCAAACCGGTCATTTTTGCCCTGCTGATCATTGCTGTTGTATTCATACCTCTGCTTAGTCTGGAAGGGCTTGCAGGAAAGCTCTACTCTCCCATGGCACTGGACATCGTCTTTGTTATGCTGGGTTCTCTTGTCGTGGCGCTGCTGCTCGTACCCGTACTCTCATTTATGATGCTTAAAACAGGGAAGCACTCCAACTCCCCACTCATGAATTTCATTAAAGGTTTCTACACACCTATGCTGAATTTTGCCATGCATAATGCCAAAAAGGTCATCATCGTTACCTTTGCGATCTTTGCCGTTCTTGCTGCAATGCTTACACAGCAGGGACGAGAGTTCATGCCTGAACTCAATGAAGAGTCCATCATGTACCGTGTGATCGCCATACCGGGTACTGCTTTGGGGCAAAGTGTCGATACCTCTAACGCTATTGAAAAATATATACTTAAAAACTATTCCAAAGATGTAAGCTCAGTGCTTACAATGATAGGACGAAGTGAAAAAGGTGAAACGGCACAGGGTAACTATATGGAAATACTTCTCACCCTTAAACCCGGGATCGAAGACCTGGAGTCACTGGGACACACTATGACAGAAGATCTGCAAAAAACATTTTCTTTTGTACAATTTATACCGACGCAGCCTATTTCCATGCGTATCGAAGAACTTCTTGAAGGTGTCAAGGCAGAGCTTGCCGTAAAGATCTACGGTGAGGACCAGAAAGTCATGGATAGGATCGCCACCCAGATCCAGCAGGCGGTCTCCGGCATAGAAGGGTTGGAGAGACCGGAAATAGAATCACAGCTGGGACAGGCACAGATCACCATAAAACCTGACTATCTGGCGCTTTCCCGTTACGGCATCAATGTTGATGAAGTGATGCGTGTCATCCGCAACGGCATAGGAGAAGAACCTGTCACCGAAAAAATAGAAGGTATCCGTCGTTTTGGTATCGTTCCCAAAATAAAGGGAGCGAAGAAAGACATAGCAAGCATTAAAGCCGTACTGCTGCGTAGCAATACAGGAAAAATGGTACGACTCGATGAAGTATGTGACATCAAAGTCATACAGGGACCTTCGTTTATTAAACGTGAAGATCTGAGCCGTTACATGGTACTTTCCATGGAAGTTGAAGGAAGAGACATTGCGTCCTTTGTTGAAGAGGCAGATGCAAAGATAAAAAAAGAGGTGAATATCCCCAACGGGTACTACATCAAATGGGCCGGGGACTTCAAGAATATGCAGGAAGCCACAGCTACACTGGCAATGATCATCCCTGTCACACTGCTGCTGATCCTGCTGCTGCTCTATACGGCATTCAACTCGTTCAAAAAAGCCTTCCTCATCCTGCTCGGCGTACCGCTGGGAATGATAGGCGGGATCGTGGGGCTGCTCATCAGCGGCGAATACCTGAGTGTTTCCGCTATCGTCGGTTTCATTGCCATCTTCGCCATTGCTATCCTCAACGGGATAGTACTGGTATCTTTCATTGATGAATTACGGAAGAAATTCCCTCATGTCAAAATGGTGGATATGGTAAAAGATGCCACACTGTTACGTCTCAGACCGGTACTCATGACAGCCTTTACCACGCTCTTCGGTATTTTGCCACTGCTTTATGCCACAGGTGTCGGTTCAGAGATACAGTATCCGCTTTCGGTGGTTGTGACAGGAGGCATCATCTCTTCTACACTACTCACTCTCCTTGTTTTACCAGGGTTGTATGTATTGTTTTTTAAAAAGGAGGAAAACTAAATGATACGCATAACAAGTACGACAAAAGTATTAAATGTCACTGGACAACTACAGAAGCCAAAAATGAGAATGCTTCTGATGATATTTGCATTAAATTTTTCAGTTTTGAGTATGGCAGACAACTATACCGCAAACGGAAGTGAACACAATAAAAGTGAGACAAAACCTTTGGAAAAGTCTAGATTTGAAATGCTGAAACAGTCAAAAGATGGCATTTCCCATGGTTCCAAATGCGGTACTTCCGACACAAAATGTAATGGAGGAACCTCACATGGTTCAAAATGCGGTTCCTGCAACCCCAAAAGGTAACTCATGAAATATTTATTTTTATCAGGATTATTACTTTCAGGCTTATCGGCTATGGACGGCCGGGCTGTTTTTGATAAAAAATGTGCCTCCTGCCACAGGTATGAGGTTAAAAAATATGACTTTGCCAAAGAAAAACATTCACTGAAAGCACCACCGATGAATGAAATTTCAAGGCGTCTTAAAAAGAGAATAAAAGTATATGACAAAGACATCCACAGATTTGTGGTCGTCTCATTTATAAAAGAGTATATCAAACATCCCTCTTTTACTTACTATATGTGCGATGACAAGGCAGTTGCCAGATTTGATATTATGCCGGCCATTACAGATATGAGCGAAGAGGAGTATCAGACTGTTGCCGAATGGATATATGACAACTACTCCATAGAAGAGTATGGTAAAAAACCAAAGTAACGGGAAAAGTATATTATGAAACGTATATTATATCTGGAAGATGATGACAAACTTGCCAAGCTGGTCATGCAGTATCTTGAGCATTATTATCTTATCGACCATGTCTCCACATTAAACGATATTGAAGCATATCTGAAGCAGCATCATTATGATATCGCCATCCTGGACAGAAATATCAATGATGCAGATATAGGGCTTATGGCAATAGGGCTCATTCATGCTCAAAATATAGATACAGGTATTATCATAACAAGTGCCTACAGTACAGTGGATGATAAAATAAAGGGACTTTCTCTTGGAGCAAATGACTATCTTGAGAAGCCTTTTGATGTCAGGGAGCTGGCAGCAAGGATCAATGCACAGCTTCGGAAAAAATTTCCCGAGCAGGTCAGCTATAAAGGGTTGCAATTCAATATGGCCAACAAGCAGATCCATTATGAAGGCAATATGATCCTGCTGAGCCAAAAAGAGAACGCACTTCTTTTTTTCCTTTTGGAAAATGCCAACAAACTCTTCACGGCACAGGAGTTGATCTATGCACTTTATGCACATCCTGACGATATTTTGCCCAACACCATAACGGTAACCATCGGCAAGATCAGAAAAAAACTGCCCGTTGATATCATCAAGACATTTAAGACGAGAGGATATATGATTGAACTTTTTTAGACCTTCTTTGGAAAATAAAACCCTTCTGCTGCTTTTGGGCAGCCTTTACGGTGCCCTTATTTTAATGTCCACGGTTTCTTTGAATGTCTATGAAAACCACTTGAAAAGTGAGTACCGGGACAACCTGAAATTCATTGCAAACTCTCTCGAACACCTGACAAGCCAAGAGATAAAAAATAAAAATTTTAATACCTGTAATACCCAGAGTCAGAAAATGTGTACACTCTGTACCCTCAACAATGATTTTGCCTCTGTGAATGTGGACTACTTTACCAGAAAAGAAGACATTAGGCACAAAGAATATGAAAAAATACTGATTTTAAAAGACGGCTCCTATATACAGCTTTCCATGTCAAAAAAATACATTGAGAGTCAACTGAACAATATGAGATACATTTTGTTCTATGTCTTTCTTATTGTCTCCATTCTCTTTACATTCATCATTTATCTTTTACACAGAAAGCTCTTCTCTCCGCTCAAATGCCTGGTAAACTCCTGTCATAACCTCGAACAGGAAAAAGATACGACGACACAATGCCCTTCAGACAGTTACGAGATCCAGGAGTTGCGTATGGCGATCCTCAATCTGCTCAAAAAAAACAAGTTGCTGTATGAAAAAAAGCATGACATGTTCAAGGAGATCACCCATCAGCTGAAGTCTCCCATCGCCATTATGCAGGCGAGACTCTCTTCACTGGCCAACGATACCTCTCCTGATACCGTCAAAGAGTATGTCAAGGAGACCAATACAGACATAGAGGGTATTAAAGAGATCATTCAGGATATCCTTTTTCTCGAAGGGGTGGAGCTCGATATACAAAACACCCATAAAAGCGATATCTCCATGAAAGCTGTTTTTGAAGATATGCAGAAGAAATTCCAGCCTCTGCTCGAACTCAACCAGATCACCATCGATGCAGACTGGCGTGAGGACTTCACCATTTACTCCTACAAGAAACCCATTTTACAGGTGATCCAGGCGATGTATGAAAATGTATCAATACACACCAAAAAAGGGACCACTATTGATATGGCCATTGATGCGGCGAAGAAAACGCTTATCATCAGTAATATCCCAAAAGACAAGGAGGACAACCTCTTCAAATCGACCAGGATCGGCACAAAGATCATAAAACGCCTTTCCGAGAAGCTGAATTTTACAGTGACCACGGAGCATCATAAAAACAGATATATCACTATGATCACCTTCCATTCATAATTTTTTCATATTGGCATCACTTTTTCGTCATATCTATAAGTTATAGTTTTCATAAGTATAAGTCTTTGGGCTTGTACAACTACAATAAAAAGGACTCATATGAAAGGGTATATAAAAAATTTTGGCTTAGGTTCAGCGGTAGTGCCATTTATCATCGGCTGCAGCGGAGGAGGATCTTCCACCCCGGCAGGTACGGCAACTTCTGCCACAATGGCAACTGTTTCCGGTACCGTACCGGGTACATTCATCGAAGCATTTTGTGAAGACAGCTATTATGCACAGGTGACTTCAAACAACAACGGAACATCACAGCATCCGTTCGAAATCAACATCCCAACAGATACAAACTGTACGATGATAATGACGACCAATGAGAAAGATCCTGCAAACCGATGCATCACGCAGGTTGGTTTTGACACAGGAAATACAACAGGTAAAACCTTTAAGGTTACAGAAGATATGAATATAGGGCATATCCCACTTCCTATGCAATACAGTGATGTCAAAGATGTGGACGGAGACCATGTTATTGATGACTGTCTCTATGTTAAAATACCTACGGACAATATGACGGTGAACGATATGCCGGTAATGGACCGTAACCAGAACGGTATGGTGGATAGTTATGACGACCGAGATGATGACGGTACCTGTAATGCTTACGAGGATGATGACCTAGATGGCATACCCAACGTACTTGATGACGATGACAACAATAGCAGGCCTGACTATATGGATGATGATGACCGTGACGGTACTTGGAACCACTATGATGATGACAACAATAGCAAGCCTGACTATATAGATAATGATAACAACAAGAGCAGGTCTGACCATATGGATGATGATGACCGTGACGGTACTTGGAACCACTATGATGATGATTAGAAACAATATTCTGACTATGATGATCACAATACAACTGTAGACCCCTAAGATCAGAATATCATAAAAAAGAACAGTGATCCACAGCTGTTCTTTTTTACACTTCATCTCCTACTTTTTTAATCCGCACAAGAAACAATCTGTTCATAATTTTTTCATATTGGCATCACTTTTTCGTCATTTTGTTGGGTTAAACTTCTTGTATAACTATAAAAAAGGATATAACATGAAAAGAAGAAATTTTTTAGGACTTAGTGGAATCGCAGCAATGTATCTGTTTATCGGGACAGAGGGTGCTGAAGCGAGAAGATGGAAAAGACGGGGAAATGATGGAGAAAGCGGTACTGCTACCCCTCCACCGGCAGTCGCTCCAAAGGCACTTCCGATACCTGCACTCATTAAACCTATCGACAGAAATGGTGTGAAACACTTTGACCTCAATGTAAATAAAGCCCAACATGAGTTTTTTGATGGTATCCTCACCAATACTTTTTCCATTAGCAGCACCTACCTCGGACCTACACTGTTACTTACAAATGGAGATAATGTCTCGTTGAACTATACAAACAATCTTTCTGAAGAAGTCACTATGCACGGTCATGGTATGCATGTACCTGCCAATATGGATGGTACACCGCACCAGACAATAGCTCCAGGGGCAACATGGTCAGCACAATATACCGTAAATCAGAATGCATGTACAAACTGGTATCACCCGCATACGCATCATAAGACACCACATCATGTGTATCAGGGCTTGGCAGGAATGATCATTATTGAAGATGATGAGAGTAAAACTTTAGACCTTCCAAACCGATATGGTATTGACGATATTCCTGTGGTACTTCAGGACCGTTTCTTCACAGCAGATAAAACAGCCTTGGATTACAGTCCGACACAGATGCAAATCTCCAGAGGATATATAGGAGATGTATTTATCACTAATGGTGCGATAGAACCAACTTTTGAAGCAGAAGCAAAAGAGATCCGTTTCCGTCTTCTCAATGGTTCAAACTCTTCAGTCTATGACTTAGGATTCTCAAATGGGAAAAGTTTTAAACAAATAGGTGGAGACAACTCTCTTTTGGAAGCCCCTGTTTCTATGACGCGTCTTGTACTCTCTCCAGGCGAAAGAGCAGAGATTGTTGTAGATTTAAGCAATGACTCTGGAGCATCTTTTACACTGCATGAATACAAAAACAATAAAACATTTATGACAGTCAATGTGAGTAAAGATGCTACAGCAGTCACTTCATTGCCAAACACACTTGCAGAGCTTGACCCTATAGACCTATCACTTGTCACAAATACAAGAAAATTCAATCTCGGTATGCGAAACATGGTATTTACCATCAATGGAAAAGCGATGGATATGAAGAGAATAGATGAAGTGGTTCCTCTGGGAGATACTGAGATCTGGGAAGTAAACAATATGATGGGTATGGATCACAATTTCCATATTCATGCCACACATTTCAGAGTTATTGAGCGTAACGACAGTGCTGCAAATGTACTTGAAAATGAAAAAGGGTACAAAGATGTAGTCTACTTGAAAGGCAACGAAACTGTCAAACTCCTGGTCAAGATGACTGATTATACTGATGCAACTGTACCATACATGTATCACTGCCACTTTTTAGAGCATGAAAATAATGCCATGATGGGTCAGTTTACAGTAGTTTAAAACTTTTGGCACTTTTGATATGAAAGGTAAGTCCAACCGTATTCTCCTTTGGACAAGGAATGGCACTTAGACTGAAATCTAAGTGCCATGACACATTAGCCCATTGTCCATACAATAGTGAAAATTTTGATATTAAATCACTTCTAGCGCAAAGAGGGGAACAGATACATGATACCTACCCATATATTACATTCGTAAAAAAGCTCTCAAACCTCATACACATCAAGGTATCTGTCACAGCTACCTCATCGTTATCGTTATTGCCGTATCCATGTATGTCTGTGCTCATAGCTTTTGAAAAAAACCAAAAATAAGCTATACTTCTATAAAAAAAGGAGAAATGTATGAAACGGTTTCAACAACGTATCGTACATTTTCTTCTTCTTTTCTATCTTTTCTCGTCCTATCTCGGAGCGACACATATACATCACGATGCACTTGCATCCCATGATAATTGTAAAGTATGTATCGTTGTCAAAAATCTTCATAACGGCGACACACCTGACTCTGTTACCCTGCCTCTTATAGACAGTATTCTTTATCAAAAAATAGCACTATATCAATCCCTCTTTGTTTTCGAAACTTTTAAAGGTTTTGACGCACACGCTCCCCCGTTATTTTCCTGAAAAATTCATATAACCCATACCAATATTGATATGCCTGTTGTGAGGCAGATGTTCTGTATTCATAACAGGCCTGTACTCCCTATTCAATGTATATAAGGAAAATACCCCTATGACAAAAAAAATCATTCTATTGTCCATGGCCGCTTCCGTCAGCCTTTTCGCGCAGAGCGAACTGGAGGAACTGAAAGCACTCCTGGCACAACAGATCAAAACAACACAGGCACTGCAAAAACGTGTCGAAGATCTTGAAAAGAAACAGACACGTGTTGCAGCAGAAACTACAGAAAAAGAACAACATGTTGTGCAAAAAGAAAAGAAACAAGCAACAGTAAAAAGAAAAGAACCCAAATTGGCCAAAACCGAACCGTCTGCAGAGGAAGAAGCGTATGGTGAAACAGACGATACAGTATCATCACAACAAAATACGCAGACATTCGACCAAAAATCTTTTCTACCTGATATCGCTCTCATTCTTGACGGCTCGGCAGTAGGACGAAATGTAAACAACAGTACCTATGAAACACAATACATCCCGGGCTTCACTGGATATAACCCTAATGAGGAAACTGAAATTCCGTTCAACAAAAACCGGGGATTCAACTTTAACTATGCAGAACTCGCTCTGCACTCTACCGTAGGTCCCTACTTCGATGCGGATGCGATCTTTCATCTTCAGTCAGATGAATTCGAAACGGAAGAGGCTTACATAACAACCCGCAGTATGCCGTACGGGCTTCGTGCCAAAATGGGTAAATTCAGAAGTGAGTTCGGACGTATCAATGCCATACACCAGCATGCCTGGAAATTTACTTCACAACCTCTCGTATTTGCAGCACTTTTCGGTCCTGAAGGTGTTAATGATGCAGGAGTGCAACTCCAGTGGGTACTTCCTACCGATACCTATTTAATGGCCGGATTTGAAGCGATGCAGGGCAGCAATGATGTGAGCTTCGGAGACACAGAAAAGAACAATCTGTATATAGGCTATCTCAAAAGCGGTTTTGATATAAGTGACACAAGCACACTCCTTGCCGGAGCTTCCATTCTACACGGCAAAAATGACCAGGGACTCGATACAGATGTCTACGGTGCTGACCTGACAGTCAAAACGACATTGGACAGCTACAGTTCCCTCACATGGCAATCCGAACTGCTCTACCGCAACAAAACAACCGTTACCGATAAAGAAAAACAGTCCGGCTACTACACACAACTGTACTACCAATACAATGAAAACTGGGCAGGTGGTATACGCTACGACTCTCTTTTCAAAAATATAGCTACACAACCGGATGACCTTGACCGTATTTCAGCCGTGTTGGAGTATAAACCATTCGAATTTACAAAATTCAGACTTCAGTACGCTTACGATCGCTCAAAAGCTTTTGGCTTGGATAATGACCAGCGTAAAAATATTTCCGAGATATTATTGGAATTCACTGTTGAAGCAGGCGCACACGGCGCACATGCATTTTAGGAGAACCTCATGAAAAAAATTATTTTACTGACTCTTGTCTTTTCTATATCGCTGTTTGCAAAACTCAATGTAGTTGCAAGTTATCCCTATCTTGGCAAGATCGCCGAAGTGGTAGGAGGTAAGCACGTTAAAGTAAAAATACTGGCTTCTGCAAAATTCGACCCTCACTTTATCATTCCAAAACCCTCCCTCATTCCTGCTATTGCCCGTGCCGATATGCTTGTTGCCAATGGAGCTGGACTGGAGATAGGCTGGCTGCCGCCGTTGATAAAGCGTGCGAATAATCCCAAAGTCCGTATCGGTGCAAAAGGCTTTGTCGACGTCAGTCGTACCATTCATCTCATAGACAAACCAAAAGCCGTTTCACGCGCCTATGGGGACGTACACCCGGAGGGTAATCCCCATTTCGATACCGATCCGCACAACGTGCTTCTGATTGCACGCTATCTTGCAAAAAAATTCTCCAAGCTCGATGCGGCGAATGCCTCAGTGTATGCACAGAACCTTGCCCGTTTTACCGCACGATGGAAACAGTACCTCAAAACATTTGACCGGAAAATGAAAGCATGTAGCGGTAAAAAAGTAGTACAGTACCATGAGCTCTACAACTATCTTCTCAAACGTTACCGTATCAAATATGTTGGAACCATAGAACCGCTTCCGGGCATTTCTCCAAGCTCCAAACATACCATGGCTTTGATCACGAAAATGAGACAGGAACATATCGGCACCATTTTGCAAGATGCATATCATGAGAAGAGGACTGCCAAATTCATTGCAGCCAAAACAGGAGCAAAGGTCGTTATACTGCCACACGATGTCGGTGCTGTCAGTGGCACGAAGACACTTGAAGACTTTTATAACCTTATAGCGAAGAGACTATGTCACTGATCACATTACTTTGGCCGGCTTTTGCGTTGGCAATACTGTTGGTCTTTATCCATGCTATTTTCGGACTGGAGATCATCAAACGCGGCGTAATCTTTACCGATCTTGCCATTGGTCAGTTCGCTGCGATCGGTGTAGCACTCAGCCTCCTCTTCTTTGATGGGCAATATGCCTTTGTGCTTACCCTGCTCTTTGCCCTGATCGGTGCATTTCTCATCTCTACCGCAACCTATCGTGTCAAACATATCGAAGCCTTTATCGGCATGCTCTATGCTCTGGGGGCAAGTGCGATCATCGTACTGCTCTCCAATACCACACAGGGAACAGAGCTTTTCAACAAACTACAGGCAACCGATATTCTCTTCACTATGCCATCGGACCTCTGGGAGCCGTTGATACTTTACAGCAGTATCGCTCTACTTTTTTATCTTTTTCGCAAGTCACTGTCAGGTATAAAAAAAGAGATGTTTTTCTTTGGTCTTTTGGCGCTGACCGTTACATCTTCCGTACAGCTTGCAGGGGTTTTGGTGGTTTTCGTACTGCTTATTGTTCCCGCATTTATATCATTGTTGCAGCGTAGGTTCAACCCTCTCGTCTTTGCCTGGATCATCGGGTCGATCATCATTATACTTTCTATGACGATATCATATATTTACGACCTTCCCACAGGTTATACTATCGTATTTCTTGCTTCCATGACGGGAATTCTAAGTGCATTGATCATTTCAAAACAAAGAATAACTTAAGGCCTTTCTTCCTCCAGTTTTATGGTATGTAGCACAAGCGCATTTAATTGGGTCTATCAGTTCAAACGTATTATTATAAAGCCCCCTGAGAGTCCTACATACCCATAATAGGTTTTAGAGATACCCTGTATTTAAATGCACTCTTTATAATATAAGGTACTACTTAAATATAAACTGTGATAAAATATATTATATCTATGTTATACCGTCAAAGGAGAAAAAAGGTGAAAGCAAACAAGCTTTTAAAAGATCAGTTAGACTATTTTGAAAATCAGACAAGAATATCTCTTTTGTCTTTATTTATACTCTCCCTGCTCATTGTCTACCTCGAGCTCGACCATCTAGACATTAGAGCGACACTCATATGGATTGGAATTAGCAGTGCTGTACTCATCATGCGTTTATTTGTCTCCAATAGCTACCGTAAACACAAAGAAAGTGCCAGAAGAGTAGACACGACGCTCTATTATTGGCTTTTTATATAGGAGTAGTATTGACTGCTCTTGTATGGGCTAGTGGCAGTTTTCTTTTTTTTGTTCCAAACTCACCCGCTGATCAAATTGTTCTTGTCCTTATCTATACGGGTATCACATCAGGGGCTATTGCCTCTCTTAGTGTACGTAAAGAATACTATCTTGTATATCTTTTCCTCTTTTTATCTCCTTTGGCCTATCTGTTTTATACCAGTCATAATGAAATCTCCACTACCGTTATCATACTTTTAGTCATTTATGGCATTTTTTTGACTTCACTCTCCCTCAAATACTTTCAAATGATCAACGATGGATTCAAGATCCGCTATGAAAACCTCGATCTGATAAAAGACCTCCAGCAGGCAAATATAGATGCTCAGATCGCATCAGAAACCAAGTCCGAATTTCTTGCCAACATGAGCCATGAGATCCGTACACCGATGACGGGTATCCTTGGTTTTGTCGAACAGTTAGCCAAAAAAGAGAACGACCCGGAACGGCTCAGACAATTCAATATCATCACAAAATCCGGTCAGACACTGCTTAGTATCATCAATGATATTTTGGATCTCTCAAAAATAGAAAGTGGCAAAATGACTCTGGAGCCACAACCCACTGACCTACACAAACTTTTTGATGATACGATCACACTTTTTGATGAGCTTATCAAGAGTAAAAATATTGATCTCCATAAAGAGATCGATGAAAAGTTGCCAAAATGTCTCATCATTGACCAGTTACGTTTCAAACAAGTGATCCTTAACCTTCTTAGCAATGCGATCAAATTTACACCCAGTGGCGGAAGTATTTCACTTCAGGCATCTTATGACCATACAACCCAAATACTTCAATGTGCAGTCCAGGACACAGGATTAGGCATAGGAAAAGAGCATCTTGAAAAGATATTTCATGCGTTTGCGCAAGAGGATACCTCAACTACCCGTCGCTATGGAGGCACAGGACTTGGGCTGACTATCTCCTCCAAACTTTTACATATGATGAAGGGTCAAATACATGTTCAAAGTACTTTAGGGGAAGGTAGCCGTTTTTATCTTGATGTACCTGTAGTATCCTGCAAAGAAACTGACCTATTTATAGACGAAAACCTACTTGATGAAAAAAGAGTTGGCAACTTAGTACTCAAAGGCCACGTACTTGTTGTGGATGACCAGGAGTTTAACCAAATGCTCCTAGGTACAGTTTTGAAACAGTATGGCGTAACCTATGACAGTGCCAATGACGGGGTTGATGCAGTCAGTCTTTATAGGCAAAATAGCTATGATGCCATCTTTATGGATGAGAACATGCCAAATATGAACGGCATAGAGGCAACAAGACAGATAAGAAGTATAGAAGAGGAACATGCACGTACCCGCACGCCTATCATCGCAGTTACTGCCAATGCACTCTCGTACGATAAACAGCGTTTTTTGGACGCAGGTATGGATGAGTATATCAGCAAACCCTATACAGAAGAAGCTGTCCTTAACGTATTAAAACACTACCTTCACAATTCAAAAAGCTAAATAGACGCTGAGCACTTGCGGGGTTGCATGTACTGTTCTATAAAAAGAACAATAAGTTGTGCAGGCATGATGCCTGTACAACGGAAGTGTAGTGTTTAATAAAGACTTTCTATCATCTTATCGAGATGGTTTTTCGCTCTGTAGAGGAAAAGTGTACTCTTACCTGAGAGTTTACCCTCTTCTGACATAGGCGTGTTGAGGAACTCTTTGATGGTCTTGATGAGATCATAGGTATCCTCCATCTCTTTGAGTGATTTGGCATGGTATTGTGTTGATTCCTCGTCACTTTTTTCCAGATGATGAATCCGCTTGAGTTTTCCCTTCTGCTCATGCAGGATCACTTCATAATTCTTCAGCGTCTCGATGGCATCTTTGATATGGGCATCGATGCTGTCCATCTCATCTTTACAGGTACCTTTGAGCGCTGCATACTCTTCCGCTTTTTTCAATTGCTCTTTGGCGAAAGAAAGATTGCTTGCAGCTTTTATGCTGACACGGATCTTGTAGACAATCCACATTACAAGCAGCACTGCAACGGCCAATATCGCTCCACCTACCATCGGATTATTCATGCCTACGAGCGAACCAAGACCTGCCAAGATACTTTTGTGCGTCTCTATGGATGCTATATTGTTCGGATTGAGCGTCATTCCTATTTTTTCCGTCGCAATATAAACAAGGCCGATCAGTGTAGCCAATCCGAAGATAAGAGCAAGCAGGAACCCGGTGAATTTACCGCTGGAGACATCACGGATATAGACCGGCGATACCTCCTCTTTGGTTTCAAAGACAACAGCCTCTTCTTCCTCCTTACCCTCGTCTGCACCGCTGTATCCCAGTGTTTCCAGCATCTCTTCACATTCGTCCATACCGCCTTTTTTGAGAGATTCTTTGGCTATCTCAAAATCTTTCAGATCGTCTGAAAGCAGGACTTTACACTCCTCCATCTGATTCTCGGCATCGTGTACGATATGCTTTGCCTTTTTGATAAGAAGCCCAGCAGCGTCCTGATTGTTCAAATTGGCGATCTGTGCATCAAGATCTTCTTCTGCTACTTCTTCAACCTTTTCTGTTTCATCGGAGGCTTCCGCTTCTTCACTTTTTTTAATATCTGCCTGAACCTCTTCATCCTTTTCAGGAACTTGAGTTTCCTCTATTGTCTCATTTTCAGGCTCAGTAACCTTATCGCTTTCCTCCAGATCAAGCAGTGCTTCCTCCAGATCTTCACCTTTTACCTCAAGTTCTTCATTCTGTTCTTTATGCTCACTCATAACTACTCCTCTTCAAAATATATTACTGCCTCCTTTCTATATAATCAGCAGCAACTTCTCACTATTTTATCAAAAAAATATTTCAAAAGATTAATCTATATCAATTTTTTACCACACTTGGATATAATCTGTTAAAAATTTATCCCGTCAAAGACAGGGATACATAGGATTTATATGGGTATTTTAGTTGCACTGCTGGTTCTTTCCGTACTGATCTTCTTTCATGAGCTTGGGCATTTCACTGCTGCACGTTTTTTTGGAGTACAAATCGATGTCTTCAGTATAGGATTTGGTAAACGCCTTTGGACAAAAAAGATTGGAAAGACCGAGTGGAGCATCTCCGCCATTCCTCTTGGCGGTTATGTCAGGATGAAAGGCCAGGATGATACTGACCCGACAAAGGTCAGCTACGATGAGGACAGTTACAATACCAAAAAACCATGGCAGCGTATTGTCATCCTGCTCGCCGGGCCTTTTGCCAATTTTCTGATGGCTTTCCTCCTCTACCTTGCCATTGCTTACATGGGTGTACCAAAACTGCTTCCGTATGTAGACAAGGTCACCAAAGATTCTCCGGCCTATCAGGCAGGCCTTCAAAAAAAGGACAAAATCCTTCAGATCAACGGTATAAATATCAGATTCTGGGAAGATATCGGTAAGCAGATCAATGCATCACAGGGAAAACTCACGATGATCATCGAAAGAGACCATCATCTCAAAACACTGACACTTAAACCCAAAGTGATCGAGGATAAGAATGTTTTTGGAGAAATGGTCAAACGGCGCATTATCGGTATTACCCCTCTGCCGAAACAGACGACTGTGATCTACGGCTTTACCGAAGGATGGAAGTATGCCTGGGATGAAACGGTCAAGGCAAGTACCCTGATCTTCAAAAGTGTACAGAAGCTCATTACCGGAGAGGTCAGTACAGACCAGCTCGGAGGGATTATCACTATCGTCGATGTCACGGCACAGGCGAGCCATGCCGGTATTTTGGCACTTTTCTTCTTTACAGCATTGATCTCAGTGAACCTTGGGGTACTGAACCTCATGCCGATCCCCGCACTGGACGGTGGACACATCATGTTCAACCTCTACGAGATGCTAAGGGGTAAAGCACCCAGTGAAAATGTCATGTACTATATGACCGTTACAGGCTGGGTACTGCTTGCCGGCTTGATGTTCCTTGGGATTTATAACGATATCCATCGGCTTATGGGCTAACCTCTTGCTTTGCAAAAGGAATGATGAATTATGAATTTTGAATTATGAATTTTGGTATGCTTTTCTTAATGAAAAGCTTTGATATCGGTAGGATGCCGTGCCCTCACAGAACTGACAAAGGATGCTAATATGATACTGGACAAAGAACACTTAAGAGCGAATCTCGATGAAGTCATCTGGAACATAGAAGAGGCGCGTATCTCCGTCAGCGAGCATCACATCGTACAGCTTGTCGCGGTGGGAAAATACACTGAAGTGGAGAATATTGTCACACTCTATAAACTTGGACAGAGAGCCTTCGGAGAGAACCAGGTGCAGCAGCTCAAAGCCCGTATGGCGGCACTTGAAGAACTTCCGCTTGAATGGCACATGATCGGCAGGCTCCAAAAGAACAAGATCAACAACCTCATCGACCTGCGTCCTTCACTCATGCAATCACTTGACTCTCTTTCTCTTGCTGAAGAGCTCAACAAAAAGCTTGATGCCAAAGAAGCGAAGATGAACTGCCTGCTTCAGATTAACTCTGCGAGGGAGGAAACCAAATCGGGCGTCACTCCGGAAGAAGCACAGGATATCTATCTGCAGATAAAAGAAAGCTGCCCGAACATCACACTTAAAGGTGTTATGACTATCGGGGCACATACCGATGACACCAAACTCATTCAGCAGAGTTTTGAAACCACACAAAGTATTTATGAAAAGTTGGAAAAAGAAGGAGCGACAGTCTGTTCTATGGGAATGAGTTCCGATTATGCCCTGGCGATCAAATGCGGATCGAACCTGATACGTGTGGGGTCGGCACTGTTCAGGTAGCAGGTTTGCTTACCCCCTACCTGCTCCTTGCTACCTACTATCTAGCCTAAGGTCCTTGTTTAAACGTTCAAATCCTTTTTCAACATCCTCTTGGGTCATATCTTCCATCAGATCGACATAGTAACTGTACTTCAGCGAGAACCCTTTACGCACCTCCATATTCAAATAACTGCTGGGAAAACCTTCGATGCATTTTGTCTGTACATTCTGGGTACTGTTACAGGTAATTCCGCTTTTATGGCTGATATCCAGATGGTACGGACAATTATCCTTAAAAGGGTACAGTTTTTCCATAGTCTTGCTGATCATTTTATTTTTGGGGAATACTGTCAATTTTAAACAGGGAAGAGGGGTCTTCAGGATTTTTTTATCATATACATTCACGATAGCTTTTTCATCGCAGGCAGTCAGGAACAACAAGCCGATACATATGAAAGATGTCTGTTTCATACTGTCTCCAGGTATGTTAGGAGGCTATACGTCACTCTGGCAGGATCCACAAACCCCATAAAGATTCACCTGGCGTCTGTCGAGTTTGAAATGTTCTTTCTCTGTCAATTCATGAAAAATCTTGTCCGTACTGGTCATACAATTCATATCTTCAACCTCTCCGCATTCTGTACAGATAAGATGCATATGGTCTATTTTTGCAAGTTCATATTTTGATTTTTTTCCGGCAATGGGTACTTCCACCAAAATACCGTTCTCCTGCATTAAAATAATATTTTTGTAGATCGTTGCAAGAGAGAGGGATGGATGCACTTTGATCACTTCTGCATAAATATCATCAACAGACATATGCCCGTGTTTTTCGATCACTTCAAGGATGTTCATACGCTGAAATGTTGCTTTGAGACCACTCTCTTTAAGAAGTGCCGCATAATCTGTCATTTTTGTCCTTTCCATCATAGGAATTGATACGTTAGCTCCGCACCCAAGCAAAAAGGGGGAGGGAGAAGAAAGCTTAAGTACGAAGCTAGCGTATCATTTCCAGACTTTTCCAGGCCAAAGCCTGGAATATATACTATACTGTTGTTTACAGTTCGTCAGCGTGCTTTTCAAGGTAAGCAGCAACACCTTCAGCGTCTGCCTTCATACCTTCGTCACCCGGCTGCCAACCTGCAGGACAAACTTCACCATGCTCGTTGGTAAAGAGCATCGCGTCTACCATTCTAAGCATCTCATCTTCATTTCTTCCAAGAGGAAGATCGTTGATGACCGCGTGTCTGATCGTTCCGTCAGCATCGATAAGGAAAGAACCTCTAAGTGCTACCGCTTCGTCAAGAAGCACGTCATAGTCTCTTGAGATCTGCTTGGTAAGGTCAGCGACCAACGGGAAGTTGATACGGCCGATACCACCCTGCTCTACCGGAGTTTCTCTCCATGCAAAGTGCGAGAACTGGCTGTCTACTGAAACACCGATGATGTTGATCCCTCGTTTCTTGAACTCTTCCGCTCTGTGTGAGAACGCGATGATCTCTGAAGGACATACAAAGGTAAAATCAAGCGGATAGAAGAAAAGAACCGCACCTTTTTCACCCAGGTTGTCCATAAGGTTGAAATCGTCTACGATCGATCCGTCAGCGAGTACCGCTGTAGCTGTAAAGTCAGGAGCTTTTTTTGTTACTAACATAATTTTTTTCCTTAAAGATAATTTTTATTACGTGAGAATTCTACCGGAATTTCTTTAATCTATTATTAATGAAAGAAGGAAAAGAGATAAAAATAGTCTTATTTTATTTTTTGTTTCCATAACGGTCATATTTGGTGCCGTGAGAACACGGCGCCAAACGGCACAAATCAGGCCTTATTAAAAGGCAAAAGTCCAAACCTTTTTATGAATACTTCATCAATATCTATGAGCCCCTTTTCCTGAAGAGAGTCAAGCACCTCTTTGGTACAGAAGGTATCACCCGGCCATTCACGCATAAAGCTGTCCACTTCGCTTTTGTTGGTCGCATCGATAGCAATGATGGATTTCAGTTTCACATCACGCTGTGCATCTATGTTATTGACCACACGCCAGATGAGCATATAGGGATCATTCAGATCATTGTTCGCCTCATCTACGACAACAAGTAGCCTGATATGTGCTTTGAGTACCCGCAGTTTTTTCATGAGTTTCTGCTGGGAGCGTTCTTTTTTTACGGCAATGACACAGACAGGATTTTTTGTATGGGTCATATACTGCTTGAGGCCGACCACGGAGCTGTCGATCTCCTGTATCGTGGCAAGCAGTGTTGCATCGTCCAGAAGTCCTTCCACGCCCTCTTCCACTTCATCACCCGTGGCATCTATCCCCAGTTTCCCGCCTACGAACTGTTCACTTGAAGAATGGTCCAGATGGTCTACGATCCCCTGGGTGATCAGTATTTTATCTTTACTGAGCCTGTTAAGGATATGCTCTGTCAAAGCTTCTGCCTCCTCAAGTTCCGGTGCATTCTCACCCACAAAGAGGGCATGTTTGACAAAACTCATCTGCCCCACACCCCAGAAGGCATGCATGAACTGCTGGGCATGTCCTTTGTACATCACTTTCATTTTGGCCAGTATCAGGTTGTGGAACACACCGTTCTCGGGCATATTGTAGTCAATGAGGTCCGGTGCCATCGGCTTGAGCATTGGCAAAAAGACACGCTCGGTTGCCCATCCCATATATTTATCCTCCAGCGGCGGTTTACCCACTACTGTTGCAGCGAACACAGGTTCTTTTTTCATTGTGACCGTCTCTACTTCCATGACGGGAAAAGGCTCTTTAAGCGTATAGTACCCCGTATGGTCTCCGAATGGCCCTTCTATTTCCATTATTTCAGGGTCAACGAAACCTTCGATGACGATATCCACATCTCTTGGAATATAGATATCATTGCTGATAGACTTCACAAGCTGGGCATTTTTATTTCTTACAAAACCGTACAATAACATTTCGAACATTCCGTGCGGCATCGGTGCCTGCCCGCACCAGATGTAAAGCGGGTCACCACCTATTGCTACCGTTACAGGCATCTTCTTTCCTGCTTTTTGGTACTGGTCAAAGAAGTGAGAAGCGTCTTTATGGATCTGCCAGTGCATCCCCAGCCTGTTCTTGTCATACTGCTGCAATCTGTACATCCCGAGGTTCTGCATCTGTCCGTCAAGGCTCTGGGTATAGACCTGCCCCATCGTAATGAACGGCCCCCCGTCCTCTTCCCATGTTTTAAGGATGGGCAGTCTGTCAAGATCGACCTCCTCTTTTGGAATGATCACTTCCTGGCATTCCCCTTTGAATTTCAGCCGTTTCGGAAAGACATTTTTAAGAGAAAAAAGTTTGGGGATCATCGCCAGTTTGGCTTTGAGTGTCTTGGGCGGTTTGAGCTTGAGAAGTTCCTCGATACCCTCAGCTACATCGTCGGGATGCTTTCCGAATATCTTCTCAGTGATCTCTTTGTTGGCAAAGATATTCATCAGTACAGGCATATCATACTCGATACCCTTGGCTTTGTTGATGGGTTTGGTAAAAAGAATCGGACGGGAGTCCTCTTTTTTTACCTCTACATACGCCACATGAGGAATCTCCAGCTCCACATCGAGCGCTTCATCTATGATCTTCAAGTTACCGTTGTCTTTAAGCCATTGTATGACATCCTGCATTGCACACCCTTCTTTTCAAATTGAAAAGATTATAGCAAAAAACAGCTACATATTTAGCTCGTTCCACATCCAACAGAGGATAAGAAGATAACCGGCACTGAATATCGGGTCAGCTGACCACAATTACTTTCGTACCAGGTTTTACTTTAGAAAAAATTGTTTTTGCAATTTTGAACGGAAGTCTTACACAACCATTGCTACCAGGGTGTCTCTTAATATATTTACTTGCATGCAATCCAACACCACCACTTGTTAAACGCATCCAGTGATGCATCGTATGACCAACATATTTTGCTTTTGGTCCTCTGTATTTTCTTCTGTCACCATGATAGACTTTTTTGCCGTTTCTATACATTTCACCGAATATAGTCGACTTTTTTGCTGCGATCTTTTCCATGATTTTGAATGTACCAAGTGGTGTATGTTTATCTCTATAGGTTTTTGTATTTGGCTCAAGTTTATGTTTTGCTCCCGTAGTACAAGGTGCAGAAAGTGCGACTTTTCCATTGACCAACAGTTTTACCCTCTGTTCGCTTACATCTACTTTTAGAATAGTGTTTTTACCGTTTGCTTTAGATAAAAGTTTATGATCTTTAAATACTTTGTAGCTCTTTCTCAAATTAGTATGTTTCGCAAAATCAGCATAACAGCTGTTTGAAGCTACGACATCCTTTTTTGCATGTTTTACTTTAGAAGACGTATGTGAAACTTTTACAAGCTTGACATTTTTAACTACTTTATCAAGCGTATTTTTAGTTTTTGTACCGACATAACCCAATGCAGGAGAAATGTTGTAATATTTCTGGAATTTTTCAACAGCCAGCTTAGTTTTTTTACCCCATTTGCCGTCTGTTTTAAGATTGAGTTTTAAATGCCTGTCTGTATTGAGTGCTATTTGCAGATTTTTGACCTCCTGCAGATTATTTGCACATTCCTGTGTTTCAAGCTTTTCACACATGTCGTCATAAGATTTGAAATTACTTTTTGCAGTTACGAGTGTAGAAAGCATAGCTATAGTTAAAAGAGTTTTGATAAAGTTCATATAGTCCCCAATTTTTGATTGGAAATATTTTATCAGTTTAGAATAAATTAAAAATAAAAGTCTGCTTGGTTTATACTTAAATTTCAAAAATTATATAAAGGGCAACTTGATAGCGTCAAAAATTTTCTGTAAATTCTTCCTCAGCCTCATCAGATTGTACCAAATTATTCCAAGAAACATACTTTCTATCCAGCCACTTGGCATTGGTGTCCACTGCCAGGGGCACCAACAGGCGTAGTACTGAGTTGTCACTTGGGAAAGCACCTACCACTTTCGTTCTTCTCTTTACCTCCTTGTTAAATCGCTCTAATACATTTGTAGAATGAATTTTCCTATGATGTGCTTTTGGAAATGCCAGAAATGTCAGTACATCCATCAGGTTCTTGGTCAGGTATTTGATCAGTTTTGGATGTGAGATCTCATAGGCTGAAGCCATACCGCTGGCATAGTCAATAGCATCCTGCATAGTTTTGGAATGCAGAATCACATTTATCTCTTCAAGGATAGTTTTGATATCCTTTTGAGGTACGACTTTCATGAGGTTTCTCTTAAAGTGTACCGAGCATAACTGCCAGCTTGAGCCTACGAAACTTTCACTGGCAGTTTTTTTGATCCCCTTGTGTCCATCAGAGATAATAAGATCCACTTTCTTTATTCCCCGTTCTTTTAAACCATCAAAGAAATCTTCATACGTTGAGACAGCTTCACTTTCCATTGGTGCAATATCGAGTATCTCTCTGTATCCCTCTTCATTGACTCCTATGGCTATCATCACTGCTTTGGAGACAAACCGTGAACCGTTAAAGACTTTCAGATAGAGTGAATCCACGTACAAGTAGGGATAGTAGGATCTTAGCGGTGAAGTTTTGAATTCTGTGACCAGTTCATCCAGTTCGTGGCTCAGGTTACTGACCGTGCTATGAGAAAGTTCAATATCCAGTGCCGAGACCACTGCTTCTACTTTTCTGGTGGAAACCCCTTTGAGGTAACTCTCAACGATCATCGACACCAAGGCTTTATCGATCCGGGAATAGTTCTCGAAGAGTTTGGTTTCAAACTTTCCGCTTCTGGCATAGGGACGTAACAGATTCAATTGACCCAGGGTTGTCTTTAACTGTCGTTCTTTATAGCTGTTACGGTAATCTTTTCGCTCTTCATTGCGTTCGTGACGACCTGCACCGATAAAGGCTTCGAACTCCTTCTCCAATATCGCATTGAGGATCTTCTCTCCTACCTGTCTAAATCCTTCTGTTTTATTGGCTATCAACAGCGGTGCCAACTCCTGCAGGTCAAACTCTATCTTATTTTCTTTTACTTCCATTGCTATGATTCCTTTTTCTTTTTATCATAGCTGATTTGGAATTTACAGAAATATTTTTACGCTACCTGCAACTTCGTCTTAGCTTTGACTAGGACTTGAAAGCCTCTTGCAAAATCTCACATTTGCAAAACCCATTATGTGTATTTAGTCACCCCTTAAAAACCCAAACACCTCCTTAAAACAGGCACTTTGGAAGCGATAAAAGGGTATAATTTCAACCAATAAACATAGTAAAAACAGGTCACTTCCTGGTCGAAACAGGTGTTAAAATTGCTTCCACAAACTCCAAAAAATACACAACCCAATCTTTT
Organism: Sulfurovum sp. NBC37-1; assembly: GCF_000010345.1. Classification (NCBI taxonomy): domain Bacteria; kingdom Pseudomonadati; phylum Campylobacterota; class Epsilonproteobacteria; order Campylobacterales; family Sulfurovaceae; genus Sulfurovum; species Sulfurovum sp. NBC37-1. The sequence continues at coordinate 766,384 of NC_009663.1, read as the reverse complement.
TCATTCACAGCTTCGAGATATGCTTGACAGCAATGATCCTCTCATTGCCCTTGCAGATACCATAAACTGGGAATTCTTCGATGAGTCCTTTGCCAAATACTACAGTGATGAAGGCAGACCGGCAAAGCCGATCCGCCTGATGGTCGGACTGCTGCTGTTAAAACAGTTGGAGAATCTCTCTGATGAGAATGTGGTTCTACAATGGAAACGTAACCCTTACTACCAATACTTCTGCGGTATGACAGAATATGTTCCGGCACTGCCTTGTGATGCAACAGAACTTGTCAAGTTCCGTCAGCGTATCGGAACAGAAGGGGTAGAGTCAATCTTTGCAATGAGTGTTGCACTTCATGGTAAAGATGCCCAGGAGAAACAGGTCATCATCGATACCACTGTACAGGAAAAGAATATTACATACCCCACAGATGGTAAACTGGCTATCAAGATGATCCATCATTTACACAACATTGCAAAAGAAGAATGCATACAATTAAGAAGAACCTATGTCAAAGAGATCAAAGGTCACAGGATTTCCCTTAGATTTTTCAGACATCCAAAGAAGATCAAGAAAGCCAGAGCTGCCATGAAAAAACTTGGAACCATTGTTGGTATTCTTATCAGGGATATTTCAAGAAACCTCGATGAAGCATAACTTGAAAAACATAAAGAAGCATTTGATCTCTATACAAAAGTGATCAATCAAAAGAGGTAGACGGTACAAAAATCTGCATTCCGGGTACACCCCTTAAAAGGGATACCAAATACCAGAAAGAACAGAAACGAAAGAAGTTTAGAAGACGGGCTGCCATTGAACCCATCATTGGTCATGTCAAGTCAGACCATAGGATGCAGAGGAACTATCTCAAAGGATTTATTGGCGATGAGATCAATTTGCTGCTTGCAGCAGCTGTATTTAATCTGAAGAAGTGGATGAACTGCTTCTTGGTGCTTATTTTTATCTGGAGAATAGAAATTATAGCCATGATATTGATACAGATTAAACCTAAAGACCGACAGAAATATACTGATCTTTATCTGATGCTTTACCGGTTGTGGTAGAATTGATGGTATGGAATTATTGGTCTGTCTTTGGAATGGGTTTTCAGGGGTGACTGTCTATGGAAAGGTGGAGACTCATCCCGTAAAACTGCTCTACAATTCTTATGTATACCTCTATTGTAAAAAGTATATTTCCAACACCTATCCTTTATTTTGACATTACTTTTATTCTCTATCTGTGATATAACCATACATCTTATGGCAAAAATCTCCAAGAAGAGAAAAAAACTTTATCAGAGCAAACTTCAAATCCAAAACTAAATCCATTAACCTCTCAGATGACTATGATGGCATTAAAGGAGAACAGGGCTTTAAAAATTATAGAATTTTTACAGGTTTATAACAAATAATATTTGAAGGATACCTCTAATAAGCACATAACATCAAGCCAATAACACCACGGTAAAATCTCCCTCCATGTACCCCTCTTTTATCTGCACTTTTGCACCAAGAGATCGGCAAAGCTCCCTGATCTCATAAGGAAGCCAGTAACTGAACTCTCCTTCCCGCTCCCTTCCTTCCAAAAGATTAAAAACAAATCCTTTACGGCTTTTGTCAAAACATCGCTGAATGAATAGTTTCGTCTCAAACCGTGTCAAAAGGTTCATAGACCCGCTTGCCACATACCAGTCTGCCACAGGCAGTGTCTGACGCAATATATCCCGTTGCATTATCTTGCAGCCTGTACGCATCTGAGCCTCTTTGACCATCGGTTCGCACAGATCCAAGCCGGTATAGGTCTTTGGCAGATTTTTCTTTTCCTTTAGGTAGAGGTAGAAGTCCCCAAAGCCGCATCCAGCATCGACAAGCGTATCCTGCCTCACATCCCCCAGGCAAGAGGCAATGGCTGAAAAACGGCGTTTCTGGGTCTGAGAGGAATCCCACGCCACACCTTCAGCCAATACACCATAGGTGTCGTAATTGTTCTGATAAAAGTTTTTTTGATCGATACGTGCCATGCATCAGTACTTTCTGTTTGTGTAGACCAGTAGATCTGCCTCACTCAGATCATCCAGCAGCGAGGAAAGATCTTTATATGACAAGCATGTCATCTCTGCATCCCGGATCTCTTCCATCTCAGGAGAAAATCCATTTTTGGAAAAGAGTACATACTCGGTGATGTCAAGTTCAGCTTTTTGGCACTTCTCTTTGAGGGCATGGAGCATATGTGGTTTTGCCGGCTCCTTGGCATACTTACATGCCCCGGCCAGCATTTTGCCAGACTTTCTGATCGCCAGTATCTCTATATGGGTATGTCTATCATAGTAGGAACCTATAGAGACGACGGGATCATCCACAGCCTTCTGCTTGACCAGTTCCCGTATCAGAAGGTTACTCAGCAGAATAGGGAAATTGGCTTTGCTCTGCTGCCATTTCTCCCTAAATTCATCGAAGTTCCCCTCGGCGATGTTCTTGTAGTTTTGCGAGACGAAGCCAAACCAAAAACGCATGAACGGCAGCGCAAACAGGATCCTGTCGGATTTGCCATCACTCTCCTTTATAGGCTCCTTGACTGACAGGTCAAATCTCAACAAACTTTTGTTTTCCAGATAGTCTATAGCCTCTTCACCCCTCTCTTTACCTATCTTGGCCTTTTTGAACGCATCATGCTCGTACTCCGCACCGAGTGCAATGATAGACAGCAGCCTGTGATACACCGGATTGTTATGTGTGTATCTTGTCATACTGTGATGCAAGGACTCATAATTTCGCAGGACCTTTTCCTCTATGAGTATCTCTACGCTCTTGGAGGTGTCTATGTCCCATCCAGTACCGCCAAATACAGCAAAGTATGCCAAAGCGGTATCCAGATCATCGATACTATTCTGGTACGCGAAAGAGCGAAAGTGCTGCAAGAGTGTAGGATGTTTTGCCATAGGAGCGACCTTGTGGTTTGGAAATGATTTACTGGAAAGATTATAGCTAAATTAGGATATATCCGGGAGGCAATGATGTGAATGTGGTTCGTCTGCCCTGGTAGTATCGGGCAGCTCATTTAGTATCTCAGAGAGTTCTCTGTGTCACTCCTCAATGTTATGGGATATTGCAGTATAAAAATGAAAATATACCAAATTGCCATATGTTTATAGAAATTTGTGGTATTTTACTTGTAAATTGGCTTTTATCAGCCCCAAGGAAGACACCCATGCATAGCTCGAAAAAACTGTTAGTACTCAACAAGCCCAAGGGCTATGTGGTCACGCGTTCTGATGAACTTGGGCGCAAAACGGTATATGATCTTTTACCCGATTGGGCTTTTCATGACGGGTGGATGCCCATCGGACGCCTTGATCTGGAATCCAAGGGGCTTCTACTGTTCACCACCGACGGCAAGATCGGCGATGCCTTGACCAGGCCAGGGAACTGTATTAAGGTATACGAGATCTGGGTCAGAGGTCATGTGACAGATGAACATATAGCAGAAGCCAAGAGAGGTGTAGAAAGCAAGCATGGCTTACTCAAAGCACTTGTCGTAGAAAAACTAGGAACAGGTGGCGCAAAAACCAAACTCAAGATAGTCATCGATGAGGGAAAGAACCGTCATATCCGCCGACTCTTCGGAGCACTGAAAGACCCAAAGTTTGGAACGCCGTTAAAGGTGTTGGAACTGAAACGCATCAGTATCGGCAGTTTTGAGCTTGACATAGAAAGTGGTAAATGGCGTTACCTTACAGTGGAAGAAGAGGGCATGCTGGTCAGGATGGTCTGTTGAACTTCCGTAAGATTTCCGATCCAATACTTCACACTTCATCAGCATAGTACTCCCTCAGCACTTTCCCACGCAATTATTCCCAGTCAAGCAGTCGTTTCTCCCCTTCCAGACCGCGTACATGCGTCACATCCTGACTCATCTCTATGACCCCTCTGTAGGTACCGTCCGGGTCTCGCACCGCAAAATATTGTATGTGAATGAACTGTCCTTTGAAGTTTATCCAGAATTCTGCCAGGTCCTGTGTCCCTGCTTTGAAGGCTTCAAGTATTTTGATGACCTGATCCACACTCTTTGGAGGGTGGCAGAATTTCACTTCACGACCTATGATCCCTGCACTTCTTGGAAATACTCTGTCCTCTCCTCTATTGTAAAAAACGACCTGATCATCTTCGTTGACATATGTAATATCCACAGGCAGAATGCGAAAAATGGAGTTTACCTGCTCAGGAGTCAACCACCCTTCATCAAAATGGGTTTTGTCCTCTGTACCAAAGGGAAGTGCTCTTTTTTGGGTATCCTGGCTTGGATGGATGTACTCATCTGCAGGGTAAGGCGCAGGAGGGGTATCGAACATCCAGCCTATCTCTTTGTCTCCCTCTTTGAACTCTTTCCACTCCTCTTCACTGAGCATCTGCATGGCATTGGGAAGGAGTCTGCCCTCTTCCACCTGCATAATGTGTTCAAGCGAACGGCACACCACCTGAAGATCAAAGGCAATAGTTTGTATATCATCTGCTTCTATGGCAGCTCTCAGAGCTTTTATCTCTTCACGTATCTGGTCATGAAAAGCCCACATTCCCTGGGAAGGACTTGTCCAGCCATGTTTTTCAAGATAAGGAAAAAGCTGGTTCTCCTTGCGTGCAAAGTGAAGCTCTACTTTGGCAAGCTTTTCAAACAGCTCTTTAAAAAGTTCAAACTGTTCCTGTATGTTTACGGCTTGCAGCTGTTCTATAAGGCTGCGGATAAGAAGGTTCTCCTCCAGGTAGGTACGTACAGGATGCCCATCGGGGAACTGCCCTTCAAACGGGGAAGTCTGGTTATTTAAAAATTCACTCATAAATATCATGCCTTGCTATTTTTTTGGAAGTATAGCGGAACAAAAGAAGAAACATATTGAATTGTATCAATAAATGCGAATTAGTATTTCTATGCGGCGTTTTCTTTGTTCTTCTGATTTTTTTGTTCCTCTTTGAAATGTTTGTACTTTTCCAGATCAGCATATATCAATTTCAGACAAATGACAAGGACAATGATATCATCTATCTGTCCCAACACCGGTATATATCCTATCGGTGAAAACAACATATAAAAGAATGTGACACTGATGATCACAATAGTCATCCATGAAATATCTCTATACTCATTCTTCCAGTAAGCTCTGATTAAACCGACCAACGCACGGATATCGTTCCAGAACCTGATAATTATCGCTATTTTTGAGTTGTGGTCTGATTGGTTTTTCATTCCCTCTCCACTTTCCCCCGCAATCGTTTCTTTCCGGCATGTTTCTTTTTTGAGTTCAATCTTCTATTGACAGAGCCTTTTGTCGGCTTGGTCGGTACTCGCTTTTTTTGAGTGACAGTCACACTTTTTATGAGTTCCACCAGACGTTCAAGTGCCTCTTCTCTGTTCTGTTCCTGGCTTCGGTGCTGTTGGGACTTTATCACGACTATACCGTCTTTGCTAATGCGTTTGTCTTTAAGCGCAAGCAGTTTCTCTTTGTAAAATGCCGGGAGTGACGAGGCAGCAATGTCAAAACGAAGATGGATCGCCGCAGAGACCTTGTTGACCTTCTGCCCACCGGACCCCTGCGCTCTTATGGCAGAGATCTCTATTTCATTTTCATCCAAAGTAACGGTATTTGATATTTTCAGGTTTGGCATGATCTATTCTCCACTTTCGGAAGTGGTTTTGACCGGATAGTTCTCCAGGCTGGACAGAGAACCTTTTATGGTTTTGACAACCCCTTTTATTGTGGTGATCTTTTTCCCTTTTTTGGTAATTCTAATGCCGATATCCCGGCTCTCGTCCGCAGCACTGTACTCATCAAAAATGGTATATTTATAGCTTTTGTTTGTAAAGGATAAAGCATTCAAATCCAAGCCCTCATTTTGGGCACCACCACCTCGGAAATAGCTTGAAAAAGTAAACTTCCCAAAAGAATTTTTACGATTTTTTGGATACTCAAACTCTATTTTTCCCTCTTTTCCATAACGATAAACCATATAGCTATCGTTGGCACCAACAGCTATGGTCACTGTTTTTCCCTTCTGCGTTTTGAAGCTGTAAAGCAGTTTTTCACCCTTTTCTAAATGCTCATTCGCAAAAACAGATACCGTCAAAATCAGTAATAATATAAACGTTTTCATCACACATCCTTACGGAAGGAAAGAGTACAATTCTTTGACTCTTTTTTCCGTCATTGAGATTTTACAACCGATATTCAGCTGTTTTTCTGCCGAGCCTCCCCGCATTTCATACGCTTCCAGATAACACTCCGTATCTCGAAATTTTATCCAGGCTCTTTGCGCTGTAACGAGGTTGTGGATTTCCTCTTTTGGGAGTTTATTTTTTACCTGCCGATAGAGGCTATTGAGTTTTTTATCCCAGTAGTCATACTCACTGTAAGCACACTGCATCCAGTTATTTGTTGCCGGATTGTTTTCGTAACATTTTTTGAAATTTGGCTCTTGGGACATAAGTAAATTTAACAACAGCAACATCAATAGCGCGACTCTCATGGTATCCTCCTCAGTCTAAGTTTGCAAATGCCTTTTTAAGCACCTGCTTTCCATTCTTGTTATACACAGTAATAAAATATTTGCTTTCACTCTCCTCATCTTCAATCGTAACCGTTTCAAAAAATCTCTTATTGAGTTTCAGCACACTGATCATCGTATCCTGGGGAGAGGCTTCTGTCTTTTTCTGCCATAGGCTTTGACCATTTTTGCTAAAACACTTGATCCAGAAATAACTTTTTCCGCTTCCCGACAGGGTCGTATGTCCTGCGATAATAAAGCTATCAGAAAATCCGACAATTCCTCCAACCTCTATTGCCCCGGGAGAAGCTTTTGCAATAATTTTTTGCCATTTTAATGTATCGTTTTCAAATCTTTTTGCCATGATGGTGACAAAACCTTCTTCTTCGGCATAATACAATACAACTTTGCTGCCATCTTCCAAACTCAGAAATTTTATAAAATCTTGGTTATGTGCATTTGGCACTTTGGCAAGTAAATACTGCTTCATAAAATGCAGTATTTCTTTCTCTTTGTTTTTGAATTTGGCAGAATATTCAGGTACTTTTTGTAGTTTGGTATTTAACCACTTGACCATTTTATCCCTGATAAAATAGTATCTGTTTTTTTGGATTTTTGTTTTTTTTGGGTCATACCCACTTAATATCGGCGGCTCATTGTAGCTGTAATCTATACTGAACATAAAAAAGAGATTTCCATTTTGAAAATAATACTCCTCTTCCAGTTTGCCCATTTCGCCATATATATTTAGCTTGATCAAGGCAATAGAGCCGTCTTGATCAAAAAAATACTTTGCCACAGCACCTTCGCTGGAAATATCTCGTATCTCCTGCTGCATAGTCACAAAAGATGCCTGCTGACTATTGATTCGCCGATATGCCTGCTTAATATCATCTATCGATGCGATAGATGAAGCGTGCAAGCTGAAAATGAAAAGAAGCGGTAATAAAATTTTCAGCATAGCATTTCCTTTTCGAGATGTTTTCATCTATTATAGCTACAAATTGTTTGATTTATAAACTACAAGTGCTCTTTTGCACTGTTGAAGGTCATTGGAATTGTAGCGTATCAGCATCGGTAACTTTGGGCTGTCTATAGAGAGTGCCCAGTGGTGTTACCTTGTCTCACAAAAAGAGAGGAGGATTCTTCCGCACTAATCAGCAGACTCACTGCTTACACTATCTTCGGCTGGCTCTTCTTCACTTGCTTCTTCGTTGATTGATTTTAACGGTTTGGGTACAGCTTTTGCCATAATCTCTATGTAGACTTGCGTGGCACCTGTAGCATGTATGCTGTCCAGTGCCGCCAAAAGCTCTTTATAGACGATATTCTCTGCCTCTTCTGCTGTGGTGCCTATCTTGCAGTCAAAGTCCCAGTAGGTAATTTCCGGGTCTGCCAGTTCTTTTCTCTTTTCGCGTTTGACATATTTTCTGATGTCATGCTTAACGGCTTCGAGTACGCGATCTGTATGCTTCTTGGGGTCGGTCAGTTGAAAAACTTTTTTCACTATTATTTCCTGTTTATCCCGGATTATGCATTAGAATTACTTGAAATCTTCCAAACGCTTGTGCTGTGGGCATTTGCGGAAAATTTGAGGTGCACCCGTAGGTGCATTGATGGTTTCTCCGTAAGTGCCCACAGTGCAATGGTTTGCGTAGCGTTCTGTAATCTCTAATGCATAATCCGGGTTTATTGTTATGTTTGTCAGTGTATCCAGTTTATACTAAATTCCTGAACATCAACATGGGTACGGTATCAATGTTACTAACCTCTAATTTTACAACGTAAAAGACAAATTGGCAAACGCCCCTTCAGCACTTAACGCACTCTTGTACCGTGTACCAAGTACCCTTACACTTTTAGTCTCCAAATCGCATATAGCAATACGAAAACTCGCCCCCATCTGTGGCTCGACGACGCATATGATGTTTCCTTCGTATTCTCGTGTAGCGTGGATGATGCCTTGTAGTTTTGGGAAAAAGTATTTCGGATAACTCAGCGGTGTGATCTCCACAATCTTGATCTGCTCATTTTTCTCAAGACTCTCCAGCATAAGCTGCGCATCTTCTATGCTCTCAAACTGCACACACCAATCATCAAAAACCTTATTGAAATTTTTTAGATCTTCATCCAAGAAACCTCCGACAAGTGATTGTAAAGCAAAAATTCCCATCTGTATTGTCCTCTATTTAAAAGCGCTATATTAGCATAATTCTCTCATACAATATCACTCATCATCTAATCCCTCAACATCAAAAGTACTAACCCCACCATACGATCTTTATCATTCGGGTTTGACTCCGCTATGAACAAGGTCAACGCGGTCAAAGCATTAGGATTTATAAATTTTTCCACATCAAACCCTGCTCTTTTCAGCAACCAGACAAAACTAAATGCACCCGTACGTTTGTTCCCATCGTTGAAAGGATGGTTTTTCACTATAAAGTAAAGTAAATGTGCCGCCTTTTCCTCTACTGTAGGGTAGGCATCTGCACCAAAGACTGATTGAAACACGTTACCAAAAATCCCCTCCAGGCTCTTCTTTGTTTTCTCAGTGGCAAATATCTCAGAGGCTTCACCTCTTTTCATCAACTCCTGCTTGAAAATAGCAACATCTTTATAAAGCTTCTCAACTTCAAACTCAAGATTTACTTTACTGATACCCTCTTTGGGCAACTCCTCTCTGTCATAACTGTCCAATCCAAACCAAGTAGCCGAAAAAGATTTGATAAGCTCCAATACATCCTCTGCTTTGACATTATCTGCATTTTGAGATAGCACTTTTATATCTTCAACTACCCGTAAAAATTCATCATAATTTTTTTGAAGGCGTTCTTTATTGATGGTGTAGCCTTGTACAATGTGCTCTTTGAGGGTTTTGGTGGCCCATTTACGGAAGTTTGTTGCTACTTTTGAGTTAACACGATATCCAACAGATAAAATCATATCTAAATTGTAATATTTTACCTGATAAGTTTTTCCATCACTGGCAGTTGTTGCAAATTTTGCAACAACTGCTATTTCTTCAAGTTCTTCATCTTTGAAAATATTACGTATGTGACGAGAAATAACTGATTTATCACGTCCAAATATTTGAGCAATCTCATCCAAACTTGCCCATACTGTTTCATTAGTAATGTCCTCTTTTAGTCGTATTTCACCATTTTCTGTTTGATAAATACTAATTTTATCTGATATTTTATTCATCATCCATCCCCTCATGCAACTCCAAAGCCTCTATATGCCCAAGCATACCAGCCCTTGTGATACCTTACAGTGTACCATACATCTCCGTCGTATTCTACAACACACCGCTTATATTAAGGGGCATATTATAGGCCAAGCGTTGAATATCTACTTTTGAGTATCTTAGAAACCAGCGATCGTGATACTCCGAGATACGCAGCGATCTTTGCCTGCGTGTAGCCATCATCCAAAGCATGGCGCATGGCTTCGTTACGTTCAGTATCTTTGAAATGTTCTTCAAGGCTTTTACTATAAGCGGCTTGCTTGACTCCCCCTTTTTCTATCACCTTTTGTGCCTGTATCTCTGCCAACTGTGCCTGCGCTTCTTCATCGAGACTTACTCCGATGATCTCTTGTATGTTTTCATAATCAAGCTCTTGAAGCAGTTTGGAGTCACGGGTACACGGTACGGGTTTTTGCCGGTTGGCAATGACCGCTCCCAGTGTATAAGGATATTCCCCTACTTTCTCAACCAGACCAGCTTCAATGGGGTTTTGTTCTATGTACCGTATCAGCGTATAGTAGTACTCCTCATTGACGATATAGCGGGAATAAAACCTCCCCTGCCAGAAGTGACCGGAGCGTTTCTGTTTTTTATTGGCATAGAGGGCGTAGTTACTGTTGAGCTGTTTCATAAAGAGTGAGAGGTTATTCAGCCGAGTCTCGACCAGCAGGTGGAAATGGTTGCTCATCAGGCAATAGTCATGCACTACGACTTTATAATCCCTGCAAGCTTTGCAGAGTATCTTCAAAAACACTTCATAGTCATCCTCATCAACGAAAATATCGGAGCGATTGACACCTCTGTTGATGACATGGTGATAGCCTGCAAGATCTATTCTGGGTTTTCTTGGCATAGTAGCCTATCCTCTTTTTATATATAGTATAGCGTAAATTTAGTGGATATTCAACGCCTGACACGTATTTCAACGCGGTCAAAGCATTAGGATTTATAAATTTTTCCACATCAAACCCTGCTCTTTTCAGCAACCAGACAAAACTAAATGCACCCGTACGTTTGTTCCCATCGTTGAAAGGATGGTTTTTCACTATAAAGTAAAGTAAATGTGCCGCCTTTTCCTCTACTGTAGGGTAGGCATCTGCACCAAAGACTGATTGAAACACGTTACCAAAAATCCCCTCCAGGCTCTTCTTTGTTTTCTCAGTGGCAAATATCTCAGAGGCTTCACCTCTTTTCATCAACTCCTGCTTGAAAATAGCAACATCTTTATAAAGCTTCTCAACTTCAAACTCAAGATTTACTTTACTGATACCCTCTTTGGGCAACTCCTCTCTGTCATAACTGTCCAATCCAAACCAAGTAGCCGAAAAAGATTTGATAAGCTCCAATACATCCTCTGCTTTGACATTATCTGCATTTTGAGATAGCACTTTTATATCTTCAACTACCCGTAAAAATTCATCATAATTTTTTTGAAGGCGCTCTTTGTTGATGGTGTAGCCTTGAACAATGTGCTCTTTGAGGGTTTTGGTAGCCCATTTACGGAAGTTTGTTGCTACTTTTGAGTTAACACGATATCCAACAGATAAAATCATATCTAAATTGTAATATTTCACCTGATAAGTTTTTTCATCATTGGCAGTTGTTGCAAAATTTGCAACAACTGCTATTTCTTCAAGTTCCTCATCTTTGAAAATATTACGTATGTGACGAGAAATGACTGACTTATCACGTCCAAATATTTGAGCGATTTCATCCAAACTCGCCCATACTGTTTCATTAGTAATATCCTCTTTGAGTCGTATTTCACCATTTTCAGTTTGATAAATACTAATTTTATCTGATATTTTATTCATCATACATCTCCGTCGTGTTCTGTAATATACCATCTATGAGCTTTTGGCGGCGTTTTCTGCTTGTCATGAGGGATCGCTTTTCGATAATCAGTCACCTGTCACCTCTCTTAATTTTTCCAATACCTTTACCATCGCCAGTGTATCGAGCTTACAGTACTCCAGCAGTGCGTTTCTCATCTTCTCTTTTTCACCCTCTTCCAGTTTGCCCAGATTGGCAAAAGCATTCATTGCTTCACCACCGTTTTGCACGCCATCAAGCATTTTGTAGGCATCTGCCATTTCAGGAACAAGTGCAGGCAGTACATATTTGATAGAGTAGCTTCCATTCATCTCGGGAGTGACGTAGTGTTTTTGCTGGAACGGAGTCATGAGGTCTTTGGTGTTGCCATGTATGGCCATAAGATGTTCGGAAAGGGCTTCATATTCTTGAGCCAGTTTTTTGATGACACCTTTTTCAAAGCTCATGTTGTATGCCAGTACTGTGACATCTCTGGGGATGTCTTCGCAGAGCTTTTGTGCCAGTGCCGCTCTTGGGTCTGTGCCGTCCTGTGCCAGAAACTCACGGTGCTCGAGTCTGCCGTCTTCGTGCTCTATGTGCAGCGAATACTGAAAGGGGATCTGCATAAACGGGCTGATGCCTTTCCATTGGGGTATGGCTTGCTGAAAGGTTTCGAAGTCCAGATGGTAGATGGGATAGGTCAAGGTATCGAGAAAAGCTTGTATGGCATCTTTGTCTATATGGGTGCTCCGGGCTTTGTAGTTTTCAACAGCTTGGCGCTGTTGGGCGGTCATCTCAAAGTCATCGGGGATGTCGGCTATGTCTACGATACCTCTTTCATAGAGTGCTTTCTGCTTTTTGCTGCCGAGATTGAAGATGTTAAAGATCGAATACTCAGGGATATTCCTCTGCACTCTCCAGCAATACTCCCTGGCATCACATTCATAGGGCTTATTACAATGCTTTCCTATGTCAATGTCCGGTTCGTTCTCTCTGTCTTTCAAGTAATTCTCAAACGCTTCAAGATTTTTAGGAATGCTCTCCTGCAACGCCAATACCTGCTCCGTCACATCCACCACAGAAAAAAGTTTCTCCAACTCCAGTTCATCGCCTCTGACGTAGGTATTATCTATATGCACAACATTGGCACTTTTGATGCTAAGCCCAAGATTTTTCAGCACATAGTACTGTATGGAGACATCTTGCAGATAGATATCTTTGACAGAAGTAGAACTCTTCACTTCATAGAGTGAAATGCCATCTTCATCTACTTGTAAAATGTCCACCATGACCAAAATACCATCATAAGAGAAAGTAGCCTCATAAATGTTTTTTACATCCTCATCCAGCCACTTTTGCGTAGTAGCCATCATCTCATCATAGTCTCTGGTAAACGGTACTTTTTCCCCAAGTGGGAAAAGCTGACAAGCCAACTCCCCTACCTCATTGCCTGTTTTAAATACTGCCTGGGCAGCTGCATCGGGAGGGGTGAGGACCTCAGGTTTGTATTTTTTGAGCCATAGGGATTTGGGGCATTGGATGGCTCGGGTGTAGAGGGATTTTGAGAAAGTCATTACCTTTTAACTTTTCCATATGTTTCTAGTTCAATAAACCTAGAATCAAAATACTCTGTAGGTATTTTCTTTTTTAATAAATAATAGAAATTTTCATCATGTGTCGAAAGAATAATCTGTTTATTATGGTTTGCAATAAAGCTTCTTAATAAATCTATCGTTGCAAGTATATTAATACTGTCCATTGATTGAATAGGGTCATCAATGAAAATACAATCTACATTATTTCCATTCTCATCTTTTGTTTGTAACGCTTTTGCTAAAAAAATACTCAAACTTAATACATTGAGCTGTGCTGTACTATAATAAAGTGCTGGTGATATATGCTTAGTACCATTATCATTATCAACAAAAACATTCAATTTCCCAACCCCATTCTCAAAATGGCATTCAAATTTCACTTTCTTATAGTCAGGATGTGGATCAATTTTTTCATAAATTTGATTAATTAAATCTTCATGAAAAAATTCTTCTATATCTTTATTGATTTTCTCTTCTAATTTCTTTTTCTCTGTGCTTAATTTAGATGCTACTTTTATTTTAATATTATATTTTTCATCATATTTTTCGAATTCTTGCTTCATCTTTTTATTTTCAATAAACTTCAATAAAGTATCTATGTTTTTTTCTATTATTTCAATTGAATTGACTATTTTCTTATTACTTGTTTGTCGTGTATTCAATTCAATTTCTTTAGCTTTTATATGGTTTTTTACATTATCGATATTGGTAATCTTCTCTTTAAAAAATTTCTCATACATTGATTCATATGTTAAAATATTTCTTGAATATAATTTAAATATTTCATCATCTAATAATTTTATTTCGACATCTAAATTATCTAAATTTTCAACAGTATATTTATCTACAATGGATGATTTTTCATTATTTAAATTATCTAACTCAAGATTCTTTATATTAAGTAATTTATCAATACTTTCTATATTATTATTTATTTGCTCAAGCACATCTATTTTAGCTTCAAATTTATTTATATAATTATATACAGCTAAATATTCTTCTTCATTTTTAAGTTTATTCAAACTTTTATTATGAATTTTTAATGCTTCTTCAATAAGCAAAATATTTTCTTTTCTTTCTTTTTCTTGAATCTTCAACTCAATCATTCTATTTTTTAATTCAGTTATTGAATTATGAAATGTATTTTGCTCTTTCTTCTTTAATTTAGTTAGTTCATCTTGACTCATTGCTTCTGTTTTTCTTATAAGATTTAATAATAAAGAATCTTTATCTTCTTCTAGTATATTTGGAGATAGACTTTTTATTTGATACTCTAATTTATCAATTTTATTTTTAGTATCAGAAAATTCATTATTCAATGATTGAATAATGAATTTTTTCTCATCTTCAATTATCTTATTATTCGTATTAATAATGTATTGTATCTTTTCTTCTTCTTTTAAAATTTCTTTTTCTAGGGTATTCAATAAAGGATTATTTAATACCTTATTTTTCAATGCGTCATATGAATCTTGTTTTGTATTACACAAAGGGCAAGTATCATTTTGAGTCTCATCAATAATTTGTATCCCTAATGATATTAAGTTTCTTAATTCTCTATTATATTGTTGATGTTCATTCTTTTTATGCTGCAGTGCAGTTAATTTTTCTTCATTAAATGTATTTTTCTGAATTAATGATTCAATCTTTTCAACTTTTAATTTATATCTGTCATCTGAACGAATATCTATAAAAATATTACTTTTTATAGCTTCTTTAATATGATCATATTTTACTAACGCATCCCTAAAAATTTTTATATCACTAACGTACCTCTGTAATTTTTCAATATTTTCATAGATTTTTGGTATATCAATTAATAATTTATCTATCTCTCTTTTCTCTTTTTCTAATCTTTCAACTTTAATAGATAATTCATTATACGCAACTTCTATTTTATCGAGATTCTTTTCATATTTTATCTTTGCATTATTCAGCTCTTTAATACGTATTTCAATATTGCGAATTTCACTTTCAATTGCTTCATATTTGGGATATTTTTTTCTTAAATTCGTAAGTTTTTCTTTTTCTAACTTCTTTGTATCAATTAAGTCTTGAATAATTTTTATATTTTTTGTCGTATTTAATAATCCAACATAATCATTTGATTTATTTTTTAACTTTTCCCAACTCTGCTTATCTTTAAAATATATTTCACTTTCTTCTAACCAATGGGGTAATTCAGGTATTAATTTGCTTTCAAAATAGTTTATTAGTTCACTAAGATTCTTTTTTTCTTGCAATAACTTAGTTTCTAGTTCAGATTTTTTGATTTCATCAAAACTATCATCAATCAAGTCTAGTTTTTCTGAATTTTTTAGATTTATTTCTTCTATTATTTTATTGGTAGATTTAAAAATACTATCGTCGATTCTTACATTTAACCTTTTTTCAATCTTCTCTTTTTCTTTTTTTATTTCTTCTTTTTCTTGATTATTTTTCTTCTCTAATTTTTCAATATTACTATAGTAGTTAGCCAGTGTCTTATCACCAAAATGAGAAATGAATTTTGTATATCTTTCTTTGTCATCATCCGCTTTTAAAAAATTATCTATACCATCTTGAGATAAAATAACATCTTTAAAATAACTATTAATACTTTTTTGACTTGAAAAATAATCTTTTCCACCAGCTCTTGAAATAGCAGGAATAGTATTTTCAAACTCTTTACGATCCGTCCATACTTTAACATATCCTTTTGTATTATCATCTACAAATTTATTTTTCAATATATATTGTTTTTCTCTATTTCCACTCTTTTTTTCTATAAATTTTCTCTCAGCATCAGATATTTTTTTATAAATATCTAATCGTGAAATATTTTTAGTAACTGCCCATTCTACTCCGTCATAAAAAGAAGTTTTCCCAAATCCATTTGGAGCATAGATTGATATAAAATTTGCTATTTTGTCATTAGGAAAAGTAAAATCAAAAGTACCATTATCTTTATTTTTATATGCTCTAAAAGCATGTAATTCTACTTTTTTAAATTTCATTACTTGACACCTTCTTCTAATAGATTTAATATTTCATCTATTTTGTTTGCATTAATATCATGTAAATCTTTAAGTTCTGAATATACCTTAGAATCTGAACTATATTTATCATTAACTTGTGAAGTTTTTATTAATCTTATATCATTAAAAGTAATATGTTTTTCAATAAGTTTTTGTATGTTTTCATCAGTTAAATCCAATTTATATCTATCTTCTATAATCTTTCTAGCAAAAAAAGTATTATTCTCTATTTTATATTTTAATTCATTACTAACCTCTTCTTCTAGGGTATATAATATATAAACATTCCACCTAATGAAATTATCAATAAGTAATTCATCTTCAATGCTCTCAGAAAGAACGCTACAAGTTTTTTGCCAGTTTTCTTTTAACTTATTTGAGCTTTTCTCTTTTATAAATATGACTATTAAATCATAGCTTTCATATTTAACTACTTTTAAATAATTTAAATCATAGTTCAATTTTATCTCTTCTATATCTTTATTATCCAAAAACTTTATTAATTTCATCTTTAATAATCTCCTCAATATTAGTTGCAGTAGCACCATTAAATACTGTATCACTATTATCGCAGTCATCTATCATCTGTTTTTGTATCGCATGAATATGCTTAAATGTAAAATCATGATAAGGATTCATACCATAAGCTATATTGAATTTTTCAGGTAATATACCATGTCCAATATTTTCTAATGTAGAAGATTTTATATGACAACTTGTTGGTGTTCTATCTCCATCACAAGCTACTATAACAGTTGCATTTTTTTCTAATGAGCTAAAATCAGAGGTTAAAATTTCTTCTTTATTCTCTTTCCAGTTAGTTGATTTCAAAAAAAGAAATTTTCTTTTTTTATTTATATCTCTAATTGCCTCTATCCCAAGAGGGCTATACATATCTAAAAAAACAGATATAACAATAAACTCTAAATACATAGACCAAAGCTCTTTATTAGAATAACATTTTTTATCATAACTTGACTCTAATATGTTGTATCTATTTTTAATATCTATGGGTTTTATTTTCTTAGATAAATCTTCTGCAATCAGTCTTAACCTATCTTGAGTTAATCTTTTTTCTGCTTCTTCCATACCATTTAAGAAAAAAATATTATCCAATAAACTAGAAAAATTATTTAGAAAAGGTGGATATAACGGTTGTAACACACCATTATTGTCTTCAATAATTTTATCGAATGCATTTATACTAATAAATCTTAATCTACTATTATTTTCATCTTCAGCAGATTCTGCATCCATACGACATTCAATACCAACTAAAATAAAATTTTCACCATCTTGTCTAAATACTCCTCCACCAGAACATCCACTAACATCTGATTGCGCATAATAACTGTCATTTTCAGCCACAATCTCTTGTCCAGACATATCTCCAACTTTTAAATTAAAATATTTAATTTCTTCAGTCTGCTGTCTTCTATTTTCTGGATATCCATAAAATTTAAATTCATCCCCATTATTTACTTGTTCCCATTGTTTATAGGGACTTGTAAAATCTATTTTTTCTATTTTTAAAATAGCTATATCTAAAGTAGTATGTTCATATTTTTCTATAATATTTTCAGATGTACCCTCTGGGGAACGCGTAAAATGTATGTCAGTTGCTAGTTTAGGATTATTTTGATTATCATATAAATTATGTTTTGCAGTTAATATATAGCTATATTCTTCTGTCATTGGTTGAAAGAGTACCCCACTGCCACCATCAACCATTACAGAACACTGTCTACATTGTTCAAAAAAACTCATATACGGAACTCACTTATATCTAAAGCTTCAAACAAACCATTATTTAACTCTTTTTCACTAAATATCTTTTTTATCAAATCTGGATAAGTAAAATATATTTTACATCCTGAATGTTTATTAATAATTCTAGCCAAAGTTTCTTTATTTGGTAAACCATGCTTTGAGCCATCAGTACTAATAATAAACTTATCACATTTAATTATTTCCAATAATTCATTTGATGTATTGGCTTTACTTCCATGATGAGAAACTTTCATGAAATCAATTTCTAATTTATTCCTATTCGAATATCTTAGTTCTTTTAAACCATCTATAATAACACTTGGATGAGAATCCCCTAAGAACAATATTTTTTTATCACCTATTTCTAAAATAAAAGCTATAGAACTTCCATTAGGTAATGATTTATCTTCCTCAAATTCATTTTGCAATAATTCATCAAAAGATTTTTCATAGTCATTAGATAAAGAAGTATGGGGATTATATGAAGTTTCCTTTTCCCAATTTTTAACCCAAATCCGTAAATAGCCCCAAAGTAATCATAAATTGAACTAAAATCAACGAGAGATATTATGCTAAAAGATTAGATGCATCATAAATTTGCGTATTACCTTGTTGTTTTTAGCACACCGACATGTTTATGCTAAAAATGCTGTTTTTTTAGGCACTATTCTAGTGTTTGAAGTTTCTATCGTATTGATGTTTTTGGTGACTTTATACGGGTATCATTCCAGTGAAACCCTATAGATGCATTCTCTTATGGAGTGAAATATTTCTACAAACTCTTTTTGAACTTTCAAGATAGTCTGCCTACTGTGTTTCACTACCTTTCCTGCTAAACGATAAAACTTATAGCGTATCGTGGCAACCGTATGTTTTTGCCAGCTATTTTGCAGTATTTGTTTAAAAAGAATGAAGAGATTATAAGCCAGTACACCTATCTGAAAGTAAAATGCATTGGAGATAAAATTTGATGAAGGAAGATAATTGAGATTGAAACCATTTTTAAGTTCTTTGATCCGGTTCTCGCTTGTATCTCCACGCTTGCGATAAAACCTAACAACATCCTGAGCAGACATGCTTTCATCTGCATTGGTAGCGATGACATAATAATGCTCTCTGGCAAGATCAAGTTTTTCGTCTATACTCAACATATCCCAGATCTCCGGAAGTACCGGTGTCACTGTCTTTTTGACAACAATCAGTCTAAAGGCATGGTCTGTGTGCTGCATGGTATGTATAAACTCAGCTACTTCTTCTTTAAGGTGATGTGCTGTACCTTCTTTGGTTTGGAATGATTGCCACTCTTTAATTTCTTTGATATTGGCGTAGACGGAATGATCTAAGTTAGCGCCCACGGTATAGGTGATATGATGATTATTGCAGTGGTTAAAAAGTTCAGCCTGATAAGAAGCAGAATCTGCTCTAAAAAAAGAGAGTGATTTTGCTTTGGGTAATTGTTCCCGACATCTTTTTAGAAACGTCAGATTATTATCTGCGGGCGCAATATTGCCTGAACGAAATTCACTGTGAATCACATATCCGCCATTGATATGACCAATCATAGGTATATATCCGCTTTGCATTTTATAAGTTGTCACTGCTGTACTTTTTTGTGAAAATATTACCGAAGCATCAATATCAAGTACTAAAGGCTCATCTATCGTTTTTAAATGTCTTCGCAACAGTTTACGATTGATGGATTCAATACCATAGATACCATGTAGTCCGTGACGTGTGATCCATTTTCCTACACTCTCTGATACAGGTATATGTTTAATCTTCAACGTCTCTTTGATGGCTTTATCTTTATGAATCATACGTAAGTCATCCAGGACCCTTCCTCCGCTATGAAGCATAAGAAGTAATGGTTGCATGTGTTCAAATGGCATATAACCTCGATTACTTTGAGGTAAAGGTAGATAGGCATTACAGAATTGATCGATTTTAGTTGCTTTTAGATATTCACCGAATAATATGGTTCCGGCATTGGAAGTAAGTGACTCTTTAGTTCCCTCTACAGAAAAATTTAACACACCTTGTGGCATACTTTTACTCCTTGGCAAAAGCTTCACCAAATGGGTGAAAGTGTTTAGTGTCGCTTTTGTCTTTCTTTTCCCCTATTTTACGATACTTCTTCTTTTATGGTTATTTTCTATTTACGGATTTGGGTTTAAGTAGCTTTTTTAATTTATCTTCAGTAGGCGATAAAATAATAAACTTCATATCTTCTATTTCTTTAATCATACCTGACTTTATAAGTTCAATGTTGCTAATACGATTCTCTAAAAGATATTGTTCAAAAGAGACTCCTTGTTTTATACTTGTATCTGGATTATATTCTCCTTCCAGTGTATAATTATTTTCATCTGCTTCTTGACTTTCAAAATACTTATTTATGACTACACCCGAATTAAACCATACAGATTGAACTAAATTTTTAGCATTTGCTATATCATTATCAAACCATTTCAAAACACCACCAATATGATCGTCATCTAAATGTGTAATTATTAACAAATCTATCTTCTCATCTTTGGATTTAATATAATCAATGATATCTTTTAATTCTCCATACTGCTTAGGTCTTCTGGGTCTTTTGGAACTATATGTTGCACCCGTACCAGTATCAATTATAATATTTTTTCCATGATATGAAATATATATTGCATCACCATTATAAGCTTTTAAAAATTTTATTTCCATCACAACTCCACCACCCTCTCAAACATCTCCTTAATCTCACTCTCATGAGAAATTAGAAATATCTGCCGGTACTGCTCTTTGATGGTATGGAATGCCTCCATGATCTCAAAACGCCGCTCTTCATCCTGTGAGCCGAACACCTCATCAAACGCCAGGAAACCAACCCCACCGCTGCCGCTAAGCTCACTCAGCGTCTTGGAGATCGCAATGCGCAGCACGAGGTTTGCCAAATCCACCTCCCCACCGCTGAAACGCTCTATGGGGTACTTGACACCGTCATCGTAGATGAAAAAGTCAAACTCATCGCTTACTTCGATGTGCTGATATTTCCCTCGGGTGATTGTCGCGTACATCTCGGAAGCCAGCTGGCTGATGCGTGGGGAGATTTGGGAGTTGATCTTGTTTTTGAACTCACCCATGAAAGCTTTGAGCTTGTCATAATCGCTTTTGTCATCGAGCTTGACCTGGAGCTGCTTTTTTTGCTCTTCGTTTCTGGCAAGTTTGCTTTGGAGTGTCTTTATCTCGCCTTCAATTCCTTTGAGCTTGACCCTCTCATCTGAAAGCGCTTTGGCAAGATCGTCTTTCTCTTTGCTCACCTTGGCATAGAGTTCTGACTGTTTTTCATGCTCTTTGGCATCGTAGCTGTGCGCTGCTATGGCTTTTTCCTGCTTTTTGATCTTCTCCTCACTCTGAGTGATGCCTGACGCTATGGCCTTTAACTCATTTTCAAGTGCCGGTATCTGGGCAATGAGCGTGGAGAGTCCGATGAGCTCTTTGTACTTGGACTCCAGTTTTTCCTTTTTTGCCAACGCTTCTTTATGCGCCTCTTCGTCGTACTTCACGTCTTTAAGCGCTTCAAGTGCCTGTTTGTTACTTAGTCCTTTTGCCGTAATCTTTTTGAACTCTTCTTCTTTGTCAGCGAGTGTCTTTTCATCGGCTTCCAGCACACGAAGATCACCGCTTAGTTTTTGTAAACTCTGTTCAAGTTTGGTCTTTGTCTCCTGTTCTTTTGCCTTTGCATCTACGACTGCTTTGAGCTCATGCTCTCTTTTGGCGATCTCCTCGTTGTGGAGCTTCTCTATTGTCTCTTTGAGTGTAGCAATCACATTGTCATACTCATCGAGCAGGGGGCGGGTGCAGGTGGGGCAGTCCGAACCCTTGCCGATGGATTCGATCCTGGCTACCTGTTTGTTGGTATTTTCGATCAGGCCGTTGTATTTGGCGATCTCCTCTCTGAGTCTGCTCTCTGCGGCTTCTATCTCTTTGAGCTTTTGCGCAGATGCTTGGAGCAGTCGGTTCTTTTCAGCCTGTTCTTTGAGAAGTTCCGGCTTGGCTTCGAGCTTTTTCCTGAGGGCCTGTATCTCTTTTTTGGCATTCTCATACTGCTCACGCAGTGCAACCTGCTCTTTCTCCAAGCCCTCTTTTTTCAGTAACAGCTCTTTTTGCTTCTGCAGTTTAGCGATCGTTCCTGCAAGTGCTTTGTACTCATCGATAAGATGTTTCTCTTTTTCGTACTGAGATGCTTTGGTCTGCAGCTCTTTCAGCCCTTTTTGCCCCTTTTGCAGATTGGATTTTTGATCTTCCAAGCCTTTTTGAAGCAGGGCAAGATCGGAGTTCAGTTTGGCAAAGTCCTCCTTGAGTTTTTGCAATGCTTTGAGCGTCTTATCGAGTGCATCGAGCTCACGGCTCTTGGCTTGAAACTTTTTCTCTATCTCGGCTACCTCTTTTTGCAGTGCTCCCAATGCTTTAGTGAGGCGCTCTTTTTCCTCTTCAAGCCTCCTTACCTCTTCACCCGAAAGCAACACCCCACTGACAGCCTCTATCTCATTTTTCAGGACTCTGAGTTTCATCTTGATATCGGTTTCTATCTTGTCTATCTTCTCGAGTCCTAGAAGCTTTCGGATGATCTTTTTGCGATCTTCGTTCTTCAGACCGCTGAGGGCGGTGAGCTCCTTTTGTGACGCGAAGACCGTATGCATGAACGCCTCTTTGGTCATGCCGATGAGCCTGATGATCTCTCCCGTCACCCCTTTGGCACTCTCTGCCAACAACACATCATCCCCATCGTACAAATAGGCTTTGGCCACCAGGGCTTTTCCACGCATCTCACGCACAACCTTGTAGCTCTCGCCATCTATCTCAAACTCAAGCGTCACCTTGACCGGTTCTTTGACATCTGCCTTGGCATAACGAATGGTCTCTTTCTCTCCGCGTACATCTCCGTAGAGCGCGAAAGTGATCGCATCGAAGATGGTCGATTTGCCCGAACCATTACGCCCGATGATCCCCGTGAGCCCTTCGGCAAAGTCCAGAGAGAAGTCCCGGTATTTTTTGTAATTTTGCATATGGAGGCTAGTGAGTATCATCATCCAACTCCTCATAGTGTGCAAAGAGTGCTTTGGCTTTGGCGGTCAGCCTCTCCTGTTCTGCCTCATCCTCCACGCTCTTCTTAATGTGCGAGATAAAGTACGCTTCCAAAGAAACAGACTCGATATCACCTTCGAGTTTCTCCCCCTCCACTGCTTTAAACTCACGCTTGACCTTCACATGAAGCGCCTTGTCAAAAAGTTCGTTTAACGCTTTGTTCGTAATGTCTATGGAGCTTGAAACACTCAGGTTGAATAGCCTGACCTCCACAAGCGCATCTTCTATCTCTGTCAGGTCAAGTGCGGCTGTCTCTTCTTCATAACGTTCAGCATCGATGCTGAAGCTCAAAGATCTCCTCAGGGGTATCGTGTGATGCGATATCTCCAGACCTTTGGAAAAGTCCAGCAGGACATACCCTTTGTCCTCCCGCTTGTCACTGCTGCTTGTCCGTTCTGTGGAGCCGGCATAGTAGACATTGGGGTGTTTGCCCACAGCACCAAACCCGTGCCAATGCCCTAAAGCCACATAGTCCATCTTCTCAAAAATATCTTCACGCGCTTTGGGATAGACCCACTCCCCGAACTCATGCATGAGGTAATGCGCGCCGACCGAACAGTGCATCATCAATATGTTCTTCTTTGCACTGTCAATACCAGCCTCGATCTTGTCCAGTTCCCCTTCGATGATCCGCTCATCGTTGATATGCGGCAAAGCATGAAAAACAATATCGTCAAAGACCACCGGCTCATAATGCTGTTGAAAAACAGCATGCACGTTATCAAGTGTTTCCAGGGCTTCAAGGATAGGTGAAGAGGTAGAAGTACGCGGAGTGGAGTGGTTACCAGCAATTACCACAAGAGGAATATCCTCTTTTTCAAGACGTTTGAGCTGTGTCAGGGCAAAGGTAATGGCACGATTGGAAGGAGAAGCACGGTGAAAAAGGTCTCCCGTGTGAATGGCATAGTCGGGTCTGCTGTCAATGATGGCATTTATAACATCTTCAAATGCTTTATAAAAGTCCGCTTCACGCTGGTTGATACCCTCTTCGTTGGTAATATCCAGATCACTGAAACCAAGATGCGTATCTGAAAAGTGTATGATCTTCAATATTCAAGTCCAATTGTTTTTATATATTCTATAGGAAAAGTCATATTAAGTATTTCACACCTCTTTCAAACTCAACCCTACCTTGTTCTTCTCCAAATCAATACTGATGACCTCAACCCTAAAGAATATGAGGTGATGCTAATGTCATCATATTGACCACTATCCAATCCTAGATTTCTCCACCAATTTCCAGTAATATACTTAAGGTATACCTTCTTCAAGTTCTTTTGACTTTAGCTTCGCAATGTCACTTGTTATAACTTTAATTCCAACTTATTAGTACTATAGTTATGCACCAATGACTGAATAATACTCTGATACGAGATACCAATATCTTTTGCTCTTTGTTTTATGAAGTCAAGGTCTGAACGTTTTAAATTTATACTGATTTGTTTTTTTTCATTAAGATACTCTAGTGTATCACCTGCCATTGTTTTTATGGCTTCATTATCAAAATCTACAGTTTCTGGTTCATTTTGTTCCAGTCCATCCAGTAGCTCTAACTCTTCATCTGTATACTTCATTACTTCTCCTTTGCATATTTTTTGTGTAATTTTCTACTTGGTATAATGTTTTTCAAAAAAATATCATCTCCATCAAACACATAAGGTACATAATGCACATACCCTCCAAGTTCAATAACGTAGATATATTGATTTGGATATTTATCTACATTGGGGTGTTTATAGTTATCTAACACACCATTTTCTTTCATTTCAGATAACACATCATCAAAAGAAAAACCTCTTTGAGATTTTAAAGTGCTGTTTTTATCTTCGTTCCATTTATACATAAATAACCTTATTTAGTTATATGATCATTATATTATATATATATTTATTTGTCAAACCTAATTAGTTCTTCATCTTTAAAAAGATTTTATCGATGTCAATATCGGTACCTATGGCAATTTGACATATTTTACACGTCCTTCAAACTCAACCCCACCTTGTTCTTCTCCAAATCTATACTTATCACCTCAACACGAGGCAAGTATTGATTCACACTCAATACTTCCAAAGGATGTTTGATGCGTTTTTGACTCATCTGGGAGATATGTATCATCCCGTCATTTTTTAGTCCTATGTCTACAAAAGCGCCAAAGTCGGCGATATTTCGTACCACACCTGAAACGATACTTCCTTCACGTAGTGCATTGATGTCTGTAAGTCCTTGCTTAAAAGGAATGCTGGGTAGCTCTTCTCTGGGGTCGAAACCTGGCTTGGCTAACTCTTTAATAATGTCCAGCAGAGTGGGTTCACCAACCTTTAGCTCCTCAGCGATTTGCCTTGTATCGCTCAGGTCATCATATTTTTCTAAAGCTTTTGCCACGGCATAACTCTCTGGGTGTATGCCTGAGTTATCGAAGATACTCTTGCCTTCACGTATACGCAAAAACCCTGCTGCCTGCTCATAGGCTTTTGCGCCAAGGCCCTTGACTTTGAGTACTGCCTTTTTAGAGTCAAATGTCCCTTCGCTCTCACGATGTTTGACGATATTTTCTGCCACTTTCATCCCTAGCCCTGCCACATAAGACAACAGCGAAGCAGAAGCAGAATTCACGTCTACTCCTACAGCATTGACCAGACTCTCTACCCCTTCATGGAGTTTACGCTCCAGGAGCTTTTGGTCGACATCGTGTTGGTATTGCCCTATACCCAAAGACTTGGGGTCTATCTTGACCAGTGTTGCCATGGGGTCACGCACCCTACCGGCAATGGAGATGGCACCACGTATGGTGACATCCAGGTCTGGATACTCCCTGGCTGCTATGGCTGAAGCAGAGTAGACGGATGCCCCTGCTTCGGATACTACGGTGTATGGTATGGTCACACCATCACTGTTAAGCTTGGCAAAAAATGCCTGGGTTTCATTCGAGGCAGTACCGTTACCTATGGCTGCACCTTGGATATTGTACTTTTTTACCAGCTTGACTACCACATCACGAGATTTGTCATATTCATCTCGTGGGGGTACAGGGTAGATGACTGCATGGTCAAGGTATTTACCGTTTTCATCGATGACTGCCAGTTTGCACCCTGTACGGTATGCCGGATCCACACCCATAAGTACTTTACCCGTCACGGGAGGGGTCATAAAAAGCTGTGCCATGTTCTTACCAAAGACCCCTATGGCAGCCGCATCGGATTTTTCTTTAAGCAGGGCAAAGACTTCACGTTCTATGGAGGGGTACAGCAGTCGTTTAAAACCATCTTTGTACGCCTCTAACAGTAGCGTCTTTGAGCTTCCCATATAATCACGAAGTTTATAGCGTTTGAGTGTCTCCAGATAACGTTCTGTATCTATGCTAAGTTTGACAGAGAGTTCTTTCTCTTTCTCTCCACGCTTGATGGCAAGGTAACGGTGTGAAGGGATATAGGCTATCTTCTCCGTATGAGCCTTGTAGTTTTTAAAACTTCCATTTTCTGTAAAGTGCTTGGTGGCTTTAACTTCTATGTTTCCATGGCGCTGTACCATTTGGCGAAGCACTTCCCTCTCTTTGGGCTGTTCGGCATAACGCTCCGCCACGATATCCTGTGCCCCTTTGATAGCATGGGCTACATCTTTCACTTCACCACGTACAAAACGTTTGGCTTCAGACATGAAGGCTTCTTTACTTAGCTTGGCAGACTGTAGGATATTGGCTAATGGCTCCAGCCCTTGTTTCATGGCTGTGGCGGCACGAGTGTTCTTTTTTTCTTTGTAGGGTCTGTAGATGTCTTCCAAGGCAGTCATCGTCTCTGCATTTTCTATACTGTTCTTTAACGTACTTCCTAATTGTTCACGCTCTTTAAGAATATGGAGTATCCCCTCTTTGCGCTCCAACAAACGCTTAGCAGACAAATACACATCATGAAATACCCGCAACTGATCATCATCAGCTCCACCAGTAAGCTCTTTACGGTAACGTGCAATAAAAGGGATGGTATCACCTTTGTCCAAAAGCATTAGAATATTTTTGATCTGATTTTGGTTGAGGGTGGTTTTTTTCACTAAAAGTACTGTGAGATTTTGCATGATCATCCCTTGATGTAACCCGGATTATAGCTATTTTTTATCTATATCCTCAACAGACTTTTCCAGTTTCTTAGCCACGTGGTCTATTTCCCCAAGAAAATGCTCGATCTTTTCACCCAGTTCGGCTATGAAATTTTTGGTCTTCTTCAGATCGATATCGATATGTTCATTATCGACTTTGATACCGACACTGTCATCGAGGTCTATCTTGCCTTCCGAGATGTCATTTTCCATCTTTTGGGCTTTTTGTTGCAGTTTATCCTGCAGGATGAGGAAGAAGTCTTTGGTTTTTCTTATATCGATATTTATATTGTCCTCACTGACATCCACGCCGATCTTTTTAAACAGTTCTTCTTTTTCTTTAGGCATAGAGCGTATCCTTTTTTAGGACTATTATATCACAAGGCAGGCAGATCTGTTACTGTACCTTCACGTGCACCGTTCGTGAAGCGCTCGTGATATCGAAATCCTGCGTACCTTCCGGCATGGCTGAAATCTTTAGGGTATGGTTGTCCACAAAAGTAATATCAACATCGAGAGGAAAACGGATATCGTTGATGATATCATGCGGGCCGAGGGGTCGAAAATAAAGCAGATGGGCCCGAGTCGGGTCAAGGCGAATCGTCTCTTCCCTTTTTGTGATGATATGCATTTTTTCCGTTGGCTTCTGTGTCTCAAATGACCAAGATAGATGCTTTTGGCCTTTGGGAGTACAGTAAACTATCTCCGCACGGTACCGTGTACCGTACTCCAGACGTTCAAGAGGGAAAAGTGCAAACTGGTTTGCTGTGAACCGTTGATGAGGATCGCTTCGTTTGTCCATGAAACGTACATTTTGGAGTTCTTTCCCATCCTGGGTAAAGAGTTTGAACGACACAAGGTCAACTTTTTTGAAGTAGTAGTCGTTGAAGACCACAGAGACAGGAAAACCACTTACTTCATAGTCAGGCAGTGGGTCAGGGACTTCACTGTAAAAGGCTGGCGGCACCTCTTCCTGCCCGTCATACGGGTAGAGAATAATCTTTGGATTATGCTGCTTGTTGTAGTTCTGTGCCCTTTTGAATTTCTTTTCGGCAATACGGTGTTGGGGGTCACGGCAGACTTTATAGACATATCTGCCGCTCCCTTTGAAGCCTGGTGTGTTGCAGAGCATTTCAAGCTCGCTGTTTCCCATCAGATAGACAAAAGCACTTTTTGTACTGTCTGAGGGCTTTTGTGTAGCACCAACACCAATCTGGTCGATAGCAGGGTCGAGAAAGCCGAAACGGTGGTAAATAGCTGAAAAGAGACCGTCGATGGAGCTTTTGCCGCTGTTGTT
Source organism: Sulfurovum sp. NBC37-1 (assembly GCF_000010345.1). Taxonomy (NCBI): domain Bacteria; kingdom Pseudomonadati; phylum Campylobacterota; class Epsilonproteobacteria; order Campylobacterales; family Sulfurovaceae; genus Sulfurovum; species Sulfurovum sp. NBC37-1. The sequence goes on along the minus strand of NC_009663.1, from coordinate 737,896 downwards.
CTTGGTTGAGAGGTTTTCACTTACAAACGAAGAGTCGTAGCCTGCCTTCAGTGCCCTCTGCATTGGTGTAGCTCCCGTAAAACCTCTATGTCCGGGAATCTCTGCATGGGCTGATTCGTCATTGGCTATAAGATAATCCGCATGTGCCTGCGCCGCACGGTCGAGTTTTTCATTTTCCGAGAGTGTTGACATTCCCATGGACTGGCGTATCTCGTTCACATAGGCACGTGCTTCACTCTTCTCGTAGGCCATATCCATAGGGCGTGTCTGTTTGATGACGACCTCGGAAGCAGAGGCAGCAAGATCGTTCTGCAGACTTTCCCAAAAAAGATAGGATGCTGCCAGAAGTGCCAACAGAACCGCTATAAGACGCATCGCTTTCCTCTCTTCCCTACAAAAAAGCCAGCAGTGAAGCCGTGACTGCAACATTGAGTGACTCTACTCCGCGCTGCATGGGTATGGCAATGGAAGCATTGCAAAGTTTTTCAACAGCCGGGCTGACTCCTTCACTTTCATTGCCGAGTACAAAAATAGTTTTCTCGCTGTAAATCTGCTCTTTGTAACTTTTGTCTGCATGCGATGAGAGTGTATAGAGTGAAGCACCCTCTTTCCTGAAATGTTTCAAAGTCTCTTTCAAGTTTGAGGTTTTGATGATGGACATCTTGAAAAGTGTACCGACAGACGCTTTGATAACCAGTGGAGAGATCTGCGCTGCACCTTTGGTCGGCAGAAGGATCGCATCGATATTCCCTGCGGCACAGGAACGAATGATCATCCCCAGGTTCTGGGGGTTCGTCACCCCGTCAAGTGCGATGATACGGTAGTTTATGTTTTTCGATATGAAATCTTTCTCATCTCCGAAATGCTCCAGAACAATGTCAAGTGCCACCCCCTGGTCCTGTTTTGCATTTTTGGAGATACGTGAGAGAGAGGCTTTGTCATGGTACTGTACTTCTATACCACGTTTGGAAGCGATCTTTTTCATCTGCTCCAATACCGGAGCATCTTTATTGGACTTTGAAAGGTGGAGTTTATGGATGGTAATGTCCGGGTCCTCCAATGCTTCCAATACAGCATTGCGCCCGTAAATAGTCAAGACCTTGTCAAAGAAAGCCTTCTTCTTTAAATATTCATCCGAGTCCTGATGAAAGCGTTGAGTGTTAAGCGTTGAGCGTTTAGGCATAGTTCTTCTTTAGGCCGATAAGCATACGTGAAATTTCATTAAGCTCTTTTATCCAAGCCAACCCTGTCTCTTTATTAATATAACCTATCTCGATACCGATGTAAGTTTGCGTAATCAGTTCTGCATTTGATCCACGGGCAATTTCAATGAAACGTACTTTTTCTTTATCGGATTCTTTTTCCAAGCCTTCAGCGATATTGCTTGCAATGGAAAGGGAGCTTCGTGTTATTTGATCTTTAAAACCAAAATCTTTACATTGTGCGAAATTTTTATAGACCTCTACACTCAAACGGCAACTTCGTTTCCATACATCCAGTCTCTCACAACGCAAACAAATCTCCCTTCTTAACGCTAAACGCTAAATTCTCAACACTTCAAAATAGCAATTGCCTATTTTGACTCCCCGTTCCACGCAATATGCGGTTTGCCATTCTCATCGAACTCGACAGCAGGCATTCCCATAATGTTGTATCCGCCGTCCACATAGTGAATCTCACCCGTTACAGCTGAAGAGAGGTCTGAAAGCAGATACATTCCCGAATTCCCCACCTCTTCGATGGTCACATTCTTTTTCAGCGGCGCGTGTGCCGCATTCCATTTAAGCATGAAGGAAAAATCACCTATTCCCGCAGCAGCGAGTGTTTTGATAGGCCCTGCCGAGATGGCATTGACCCTGATGCCGTCCCTGCCGAGGTCTTCTGCGAGGTATTTGACCGTCATTTCAAGTGCTGCTTTGGCTACGCCCATCAGATTGTAGTTCGGTATATACTTCTCCCCGCCGTAATAGGAGAGCGTCAGGACGGAGGAGTTGTCGGAAAGTATGGGCTTGAGTTCTCTCGTGATCTCGATGAGAGAGTAGACAGAGATGTCCATGGCCACATCGAAGGCTTCTTTGGAGATGTCCACAAAGCGTCCGCTCAGTCCTTCTTTTGGCGCAAATGCGATCGAATGTACGATGAAGTCGATCTTTCCCATATCTTTCTCGAGTGACTCTTTGAGCGCTTTGATCTCTTCGGGTTTGCTGACATCACAAGGGTACAGTCTTGCTCCACATCCAAGGTCTTCGGCTATGGGAGCCAGTTTCTGTTCGAAACGCTCGTTAAGAAATGTGATGGCCATTTCCGCACCCTGTTCCTGACAGGCTTTTGCAATACCGTAAGCGATGGATTTTTTGTTGGCGATGCCAAGAATGACACCTTTTTTACCTTTCATGATCATACGTCATACTCCTTTGGAAATTGGAGTATTTTATCATCATTGAGGTAAAATGTAGAACGAGTATAGAAGATTAGGGTAAAAAATGCAGAAAATACTGATAATAAGCACAGGCGGTACATTCAACAAGATCTACGATCCGATCGTGGGAGATCTTATTGTCGAGAAAAGTTCCAAAGCAGTAAAAGAGATCGCATCAAAGTGGTTGAGCAGATTCGAAGTACTCAGTATCATAGGGAAGGATAGTCTTGCCATGACGAACCAGGACAGACTGGAACTTCTTTCAGTTGCTACCCAGACAGAACATGAAAAGATCATCATCATCCACGGTACCGATACTATGCATGTCACAGCCGAATACCTTGCAGAGGTAGAGATAGAGAAAAAGATTATCCTGACAGGAGCGATGGTACCCTACAGTATCGATCCCGTCGAAGCAACAGCCAACCTTACTTCTGCACTGGGTTATATGCAGCTTCTTGAAGAAGATGGTGTCTATACCGTAATGAACGGCCTTTTTGCTTCCTATGACAAGATCGTGAAAGATAAATCAAAAGGTAAATTTGTACGTAAAAAGTAGAGTACATTTATGATGATTGGATATAATAGCGACAATAAAATCATAGAGGAAAATGACATGAAATTAAGACTATTGGCAGCAGGGATAGCTGCATTGGCCCTCTCCGGCTGTACGAACAACTCGATGGTTCCTTCCTTCTCCCCGTCTGCACCTGCTCCGGCACCCAAAGCACCAGTAGTACAGAGGACGGACTACGCGCATGCGTCTCCTGAAAAACAGGACCGTTTCCATGAAGATATGATCGCTGTAGCAAAGAGCACAAAGAGTGATCCAAACTACCACAGAATGGCTCTGGATACTCCCGAGCGTAAAGCCTGGTTCAAAGACCTCATGTACAAACTCTGGGATGGACAGATCAGCAAACAGCAGTTCATAGCGGAAGGTGTCAGTAAATACCCCAATCACCAATATGAGTTTGAATTTGTCGCCAATGGATTTGAGCAAAGAAAATAGACTTTGCTTTTTACTCAGGTCAAGAACCACTTGACCTGATCTCTTTTTTAATTATCGTTCTCTTTTTTTATCGTTCTCTTTCTTGGGAAGAAATTTTCCACACCCTTTTTGAGGTGTTCCCCCAAAACTTCTGACTTCTCTTGCCGTACCGTTCTCATAGATCACCGTTCTTTGGCAATTCGGGGCTTCCACACACTCTTCGTTACTGCATCCTACATCTTCAGGGACTTGTGCCATTTATCATCCTTATTATAATTAAAATTTGGATGAATTATACATAGTTAAAGTAAATATTCGTGTTAGAATCAGTATAATTTGATACAAAAAGGACTAAAACTATGATTGCAATAGCTGCACCTCTATCATGATACGCTTTTTACCCTCCGTTCTCCATCATAAAGCCTGTGGGAAACAGTGCAATTCCTATTTCCCGGAAACCTTTACTCTGCTCTGCTGGAATGTACATAAGAAGAACCAAACAGACCCTGCCTTCAGTACTTTTTTGAAAAAGTTGCTCAAGAAAAAAGATCTCTACCTCTGTATGTTCCAGGAAGCGGAATTCAGAGGAGATACGTTTACTATTGATGATTGTGCCTACGATGCGGCGGCGAACCTGCAGGTCAAAGATACCTTCTATGGTGTACTCACAGCCTGCAGAACTGAATCAAACTCAGCAAAAGCCTACCTATCGAACAGTCAAGAGAGTCTCGTGGGGCCGCATAAAAGTCTACTTTTGAGTACCTACCCACTCAGAGAGAACATTACCCTGCTGATTCTCAATGTTCATGCTATCAATTTCAGGGAAAACAGCAGTTATGAAAGGGAACTTGAAATTTTTGCCGAGAAAGTAAGGACACACGAGGGACCGATGATCGTTGCCGGTGACTTCAATGCCTGGAACAAGAAGCGCATGGAAGCACTGCAAAAACTCCAGAATGAGCTCTCGTTGGAACGAGTAACATTCACGAAAGAAGACAATGTCAAATCATTTATGGGATATCCGCTGGATTTCGTACTCTACCGGGGCATGGAATGTACAGCCAAAGAGGTGATCTCGGATCATGATATTTCCGATCACCATCCGCTGCTTGTCAGCTTCCGTACAATGAGGTAATTCAATCTGATCGGTGCGTGGTTACGCACCCTACGCGGAAATAGAGCGTTGCTGCTATTTTTTGCCTCTACCGCGTTTTTTGTTAGGTGTTTTTGCTTCTTTGGTCTTTTTGGCAGCATCAAAGGCTTTGAAACCGTCACGTTTGGTCGTTTTGCGTTTCTTTCCTTTTTTGACGCCGGGTCGTGAAGCCGATTCCCGTTTGACTGAAGTGCTCTTTTTTCTACGCTGGGGCCCATGCAGTAAAAAGCCCCGGGCCTTTACCTCTTTGGGTGCATACTCGGGAAGGATCACCTCTTTGATTTTCCCACCAAGTACTTTCTGCAGATCATGCAGCTGTTCGATCTCATCAGGGCTGACAAGCGTAATGGCAATGCCTTCCCTGCCCGCCCTTCCCGTACGTCCCACACGGTGAATGAAATCATGCTTGACATGGGGGATATCATAATTGATCACAACATCGAGATCGCTGATATCAAGTCCTCGTGCTGCGATATCCGTTGCCACCAGTATCCGGTAGCGTCCTTCCCTGAAAGCATTGAGCGACTTCTTGCGCTCCTGATGGGTACGCTCTCCGTGCAGGATACCCACCTTGTAGTCCCATGAACGCAGACTCTCTGCCACACCGTCGGCCAACTCTTTCTTTCTCACGAAGAGCAGGACTTTCTCATAATTACCCGATGAGATGAGCCAGGCGAGCAGCGCTTCCTTTTTGCTGCGAAGTACAGGATAAAGCATCTGCGTAATCGTATCAGCGATCTTTCCGGGAGGGTCAAGTTCAATACGTTTGAGCGGCTTGATATATGTCTTGGCAAGTTTGATCACCCTTGGCGTGATGGTAGCGGAAACGATGATCTTTTGCGAGCGTTCGGTCATCATGGTGAAGATCTTCTCCAAGTAGCCGACAAAACCCATATCGAACATCATATCGGCTTCATCTACCACCAAGTGACGTATCGCTTTGATGTCGATATGCTGTGCCTCTATGTGCTCCAGCGCCCGCTGCGGTGTAGCGATGATGACATCCACCCCTTTTTTCAGGCGCTCGGTCTCCACTGTCCTTCTTCCCCCTCCCTGAAGCAGCACTACATTCAAATCCAATGCATTGACAAAAGGTCTGGAAACCTCATAGATCTGCTGTGCTAGCTCTTTGGTAGGCGAAAGGATGAAGAGTCGTGGATAGTGATGCGTGACCTTTTCAGCCTCGGGGTTGATCTGCTGGAGTGCAGGCAGCAGGTAGGCCAGAGTCTTTCCGCTTCCTGTCTGCGCGGACGCAATGGCATTCTGCCCGTCGAGCAGTGCAGGGATCAGCTTTTGCTGAATAGGCGTGGGACGCGCATACCCCTCCCCTTCAAGAAGTTCGGTCAGTGCAGTTGAAAGTTTGAGAGAGGCAAAGGACATCAGTCTAAATTCAGATCTTTATTCTGCCGTCTTCGCTGCAGACGCATTTTAAGTTTGGCGAGTTCACGCATGTCTACATGCGCATCACTCTCATCCACGATCTCGACACCCAGAATGGTCTCGACACAGTCTTCAAGCGTTACGATACCTTCTACCTGATCGTATTTGTCCAGGACAAGGAACATGTGCGCCTTCTTTTCTATAAAGAGGTCCAGTGCCCAGGAAACAGGTACCTGCTCATTGATACGGTAGATATCCTGTTGTATATCTTTCAGCAGAACACTGTCATCGTTGAGAGCTTGAGAAAAAAGCTGCTTGATCAGTACCAGTCCGGTGACATTCTCTATGCTCTCATCATAAATAGGAATCCGAGAATATTTGAAGATATCCGGTTCATTCTTGATGATATCTTTGATCATTCTGTTCCCGTCCAAAGCAAAGACAACACTTCTTGGTGTCAGAATATCCTGAACCTTGATATCATCCAGCTTCAGGATATTCTCTATAATATCGGATTCCTGCTCATCCAGTACACCTTCGTCTTCACTCAGCAGTGCACTTTCAAGAAGCTCTTCTTTGGACAGACTGTGCCCTTCATCACCTTTTTTGATACGGTTGGTCACGAAAAGTGTCATCAGAATGATCGGATAGGTGATCCAGATAAACAAACGTATGACATAAGCCGCAACCGGTGCAAGCACCTTCCAGTAGGTCGCCCCGATAGTCTTTGGTATAATCTCGGCAAAGAAGAGAATGGCGAAGGTCAGTACGATCGAAACATAGAAAACCGCTCCCGATCCGAATACATGCTCAGCCTGTGCACCTACCGCAGCTGCACCCAGTGTATTGGCAATCGTATTCAAAATGAGTATGGACGCGATGGATTTGTTAATATGCACCTTGTGTGATTTAAGAAGTTCTCCCACTTTGGGACGTTCTTTTTCCAAAACCGAGATATACGGCATATTGACTGAAAGCAGTACCGATTCAAGTACCGAGCAGATGAACGAGACGATCACTGCCGCTAAAAAATATAAAACGAGTAAGTCCATTGAACTAAAATTATCCTTTATTTTGTATTATAATAAAATGAGGCTTGCAAGCCCCAGAAAACTGAAAAAGCCTACCACATCCGTAATGGTCGTAAGTATGACCGTACTGCCGATGGCCGGGTCTATATTGAGCTTTTTGAGCATCAACGGGATCATCGAGCCAAAAAACCCTGCACTGAGAAGGTTGATGACCATCGAAAGCGCGATCACCACACCCAGCATACCCTTATCGAACCATATGGCAGCAATAACACCTATGATTATAGCGAAAAGCAGACCATTGGCAAGAGAGAGTATCACTTCTTTCTTAATGGTACGGTAGGCATCGTTCTTTGCAATGTCTCCCAGTGCCAGCTGACGGACAACGACTGTCAGGCTCTGTGTCCCCGCATTGCCTCCCATAGAAGCCACTATCGGCATCAGAACGGCCAGTGCCACATAGGACTGAATCGTTCCCTCGAACATACCGATCACAAGAGAGGCGGCAATGGCTGTGATCAGGTTGATACCCAGCCAGACCGCCCTTGCCTTTCCAGCCTTGATCAGGTCATCATCCTCTTCCGCATCGTCATTGACACCGGCAAGGTTATACATCTGGTCAGTCGCATGTTCGGAGATAAGATCGTAAATATCATCCGAAGTGATCCTGCCCAGAAGATAGCCGTGGTCATCCACAATCGGCATGGAGTTCAGGTCGTACTCCTGGAATTTTTTGACGATCTCTTTGATATCGTCATGGTCATGTCCTATGATCGGCTTGTACTTTTCGGGATTCTCACCGATATTCTCTCTGAGCGTCTTTTTGAAATCAAAGACCAGAAGATCATCGAGCCCTACACCGTAGCGCAGATGATTGTCTTCATCGGTAACAAAGAGATAGTTTACAGTCTCAAGTTCGCCCTTGCGTTTCAGCTCGGCGAACTCCTTGATGATATCTTCTACTTTATGGTCAAGTCTGGCGGCATAGACCTCCACCTGCATGTAGGCACCGGCTTCATCATCATCATACTGCTTGAGCTGAAGAATGTCCGCCTGGTCATCTTTATGCAGCTTCTTAAATACTTCCTTGGCCTTGCTGTCATCGATCTCTTCAAGCTCCTGAATGAAGTCCGTCTGGTCATCGGATTCAAGTTCGGCAACCGACTGTGCCAGTTCTTCTGAAGTGAACGAGTCAACGACATCATCAAAATACCTGTCAGGCAGTTCAAGTGCCACATCGGCAATAAGTTCTTTGGGGATATGCTTGACTGCTTCATCAAAATTCTTCTCATTCAGATCTTTGAGAAGCGAGGCGATCTCGGAAGGGTGCAATTTATCTGCAGGATGTGTCTTAAGATACTGTGTCAATTTATCCATACGATACCCCTTGGCATTTTTATTGCTGGAATTATACTTTATTTACTGACAAAACGGTTGAAAAAAAAGGAGAACAAAGAAAGGGAGGCCCATGCCTCCGCTTTTATAGCAGTGTACACTGTTTATACATCACACTTTTTGGTAATGATACAGAGAGGACAGAAGTTTGATAATCCCGCGATCAAAGGGATCACACCAAGATAGAACCACTTATTCCCTGTATAAACACCTACACCTATCAGTATAAGCCCAAGTACTATTCTGATCGGTCTGCATACTTTTCTGATCTTATTTACATCCATAGTAAATTCCTTGAATTTTTTTGTAACTATACTATAGATAACTTAGATTCAAATAAGACTGAAAATTTCTTTTTTTGGTGTCATCATTCAGATTTCTTGTTCTAATGATTCTACTTTTACACCCTACTCCTAAAAATCTTAAATTTTCCCAATTCATTTTCATTTTTAGACCATGCTTCAATTAACTTCAAATCAAAATCATTTTGTTCAGCTACCCAAACAGCCTGCTCCAAACCTTGAGGATCATCCCAGTGATAATAGGCTGCCAATCTATCTTTTATACAATCTGTGGGCGTCAATAATTTAAGTATGCCAGTCTCTTCTTCCAATGTTGCAATATTATTAACAGGTGCATCTCCAACACCCAGCGGACCTCTTGGAAATTCAATAAACAAAGAGGTGTCCTCGTGAACAAAATAGCGATTATGCTCTCTAAAGCCCATATCAAACATCATTTTTTTGATCAAACTATGTCCACCATTAAAACGATCAATCAAGTCAATGTCGTCAGAGGTATATTTACCATGGGAATAGATCTGAACACAGGAACCGCCTGAAAGTACAGTATCTATACCCTTTTCATCCAATTTGCTGCACACATAGGCAGCCAACTCTTCCATACACATTTCAGCAATGGACTTCATAATGGTTTTCCTGCCCGCCTTGGTCTCTTACGTCTCATTGTCAATCTTTCTATTTCTTCAGGACTGTAATAACTTCTGGCTTTCTCTAAAAGTGCTTTTAATTCATTCAAAAAAGCATAGCGAGGGTTGAAAAAGAAAAGTCGTGTACGTCCTACATTTTTGCTAACAAGCACGCCACCCAACTCAAGTTTTTCCAATTGCTTCTGAATGGGGTCTAAACTCGTAGCATAAAAATCGGCTATCTCTTTGGCATAGCCCTCATTATTTGCAAGAATAAACTGTAATACACGTTCACGGTTTTTAGAACCAAAAATTGTTTCTAACATATTTTACTACCTATTAATTAGTTTTTAATACCTATATTATAGGTTATAAAACCTATTTTGTCAAATATGCATATTCACCATATTTAAAATCAGGATTGTCATCATTCAGATTCTTCCGGCTTAATAAATCCTATCGTCTTGCGCTCTACCTCATTGGAAGCATCAACCAGCTCTTCCAGTGCTTTTTTAAGTTCTCTGTACTGCCTGTCATTTTTTTCGTTCCACTTCCATGATCTTCTTGGCTAGTACATTATAATGTTTAGAAAATTCCTGAAGTTTTTTAAAAGTCCTAATAATGGCAATATTCACTTCAATTGCCTTTTTTACTCTTTAACACAGAAGACAACATGTACACACCTTGTTCTGTAAAAGCATAAGGATTTACAGTAGAGTATTTCATACTATTGAAGCGGTCGCATTTTGCGACCAGTGGTTGAAGGGTTTGCCTCTTTATTGTTGTTTGCAATCTATGTATTTCTACGCAGCTTCAAATCCAAATTCTACTTTGAAATGTGTAGCTTTTACTTTTGCTATCAAGGCATTATTGGACTTATGTAATTCTACAATACCATAACGTTCAAGTGTTTTGAGTGTCCGGGATAAGTTTGACTTTGCTCTTCCTGTCAGCGCCTCAAGCTCTTTTAGTGACTTCGGTTCATGGTCCAGTATGGTTTTCAGTAATGCCTGATTTTCATTGCTGAGTATCTGTGCCATAGACTTCATAGACTCAAACCAAATTTTAGGTTCATCTGCTTTGGGTACATATAGTCCCTTTGCAATGTCTATGGTTCTTTGTTTGTACGCTTCTTTTGACATAATGCCTACTCGGACCGTTTTCATCAATTGTTCTCCATATAATACTCTACACTCTTCCAAAAGTCTTCAAGAAGTTGTGAAGCAGATTCAAATTCATAAGGTACGATATCCATCTGCTTATGGATATGGTCATACGTCTCTTTTTTTGCTCCATACTTCTTTCCACTTCTAAAACTATGTGCATTGTCATAACCAATAACTCTTTGGTTGTATTTATCATGTAAGGTCAAAGAATATCTGATGCCATGAGGTACGTTTTTACTTACCTCAATCCTCCAAGCCTCAAACTTGACCCAATAGCCATTATCCATAGGAAATGTTTCACCATCAAGGTTAAGTAAGTTCTCTAGATCACTCACTCTTTTTCCCTATTATCATTAGATGATAACATTAGTTCTTTTAATTTATTATTAAGTCTCACATCGTTTCCCAATTTGCTGTATAAGAAACCGTAACATATATTTTGACTGTAGGTGAAAAATATGGCAAATTGTAATGTTTTCTAATTTTTCAAATACTCACAGGCAGAAACAACCTCGACCTCATCGAATCTGTCATTATTAAAACGAACTTCCAGGAGACGGTATATTTCTTCTGTCATCATTCAGATTCTTCAGTCTTAATGAACCCTATGGTCTTACGTTCCACCTCATTAGAACTATTTATTAAATCTTCCAGTGCTTTTTTAAGTTCTCTGTACTGCTTATCATTTTTTCGTTCAACTTCCATGATCTTCTTGGCTAATGCATTGTAATGTTTAGAAAATTCTCGTAGTTTTGCAAATGTACGCATGATAGAAATATTAACTTCTATAGCAACATCTGATTTCAAAACAGTTGCCAACATATAAACACCCTGCTCCGTAAAAGCGTAAGGCATTGCTCCACCAAGATGCTGTTTTGAAGGTATCGCATTTTGCGACACCATAGATTCAACCTCTTTTTCATTGAGTTGAAACATAAAATCATCTGGAAATCTTTTAATATTTCTTTTGACTGCCGGATTCAATACTTTTGTCTCTACTTTATACAATCCGGTTCAACTCTCTTTTGCGGTCGTATCTTTCGTCCACAGATCACAAGACGCATATTTTTAGTTATGCCACACTAAGATCAAGACGATAATTCAAAAGTTCGGGTTCACGCTGTAGAAGTTCCAGTAATACCATTGTCGATCCACTGGGGGTACGTATACCCTGCTCCCATTGTCTTACAGAAGAGAGGCTGACATTTAAAAGTTTGGCAAAAACTGACTGACTTAATTTTAAGCTCTTACGTATTATTTTGATCTCACCTGCAGTAATGGTCACAGGTGCTATTTCAACCCCCATTCTCTTCAATTCTTTTTTTGTAAAGGAAACTTCCAGGTCAGCCTCTATCATATCTTTTACGGTTGAAGATATCGCTTCATTCATACTATCACGCATCTTTTTCTCCTATTTCTGTAAATACATTTTTTTCTATGGCTTTACTAAGCTCTTCATCACTCAAACCCAATATATCTTTTGACAATGTTTTAAAACTTTTCAACTCTTCAGCCGATAAGTTCTCCTGCTCCTTTTTCATAAAACCATAAACCATAACTGCTCTCTCATCTTCACGATAAACAAAATTCAGGTTCCAGGTGACAACAACAACTCAATCCATCAATACAACAGTTTGGGATGATTGCAAAAAAGGGGACAGGCTACATTTAAATCGTCCCTAACCTTTCTATCATATCGGGATACTTGTCTGTCAAAGCAAGTAGGGTGGAAGCCTGTTCATTTGGTCGGCTTGTGCCTAGTTCCCATTTTTCCAGCGTGCGTGGTGAGATGTGCAGAAAGTTTGCGAAAAGTGCACGGCTCATGTTGTACTTTTCTCTAATGGAGCGTATCTCATCTGCAGATAATACTTTGCGTTCTTTAGGTGTAATAGATATGGTTTTAAGTGTCAGTTTGTCTTGTTCAAAGGCTTTGGCATCTTCAAGCCCAGTTTTTAACTCTTCAAATAAATCTCTTTTAGCCATTTTTTAACTCCTCTACGATACTTTTGAGTATCTTCTTTTCCTGTGTAGTCAGATCACTTACTTCATTTTTGGCATACAAAGTCAAAAAGTGAATATGGCTTTTGTCTGTGATGTAAAGATAAATAGTGCGAATACCACCTCTCTTACCTTTATCATTGGCAGACCAACGGACTTTTCGTAGTCCACCGGTACCTTGTATAACATCACCAGCCAAAGGCTGTTCTAGTAAAAAGTTCTGCAATTGACGATAGTTCTCATCTTCCAGATACTTTTCACGTAACTTCTCAAATAACTTTGATTCTATAAATATCATTTATTGTACCCATATTGGGTATAGTATGTCAAGTTTCATTATGTCACCTTGCACGTCATTTTTATAAGTATAGAGAAGAAGAGAAATAATGCTTAAAAAGATGCCAAATTGTCATACTTTTAATATTGTTGACTGAACCCTGTATATCGTTATTAAGGGATGGGGTTAGGTGGTGACAACAACTCATTTCCTATTCCTCTTAATTATCCCATTCACTACCTATTGAAAAAAAAGGTACTGGGTAATAATGACAACTCAATCCATCTATCCAACAGTTGGAGGTGGCAGTTGGTGATTTTTTTAGGTTTGCATGCAGGCCTAGATCATTGATAGTAAACACCTACATTGTTGTATAATTTCTTTAATTTTCTTACCGCTTCTTCTTTATCTTTTTTTGTCGCTCTCCGTTGTAAAAAAATCCTTCTCTTTTCATACATTTTTCTTTCATCTTCCATCTCTTTCTTCAGTTTGGGGTCTTTTTTGAGCATCTCTGCAGACGGACGTATACCGGCAGTTACCTGCTCAGACAGCAAAGCTTTATGTAAAAAACCCTCATAAGCATGATGGGTTGGATGAGGCTGGCTAATCTATGAAAATATGACCTTATGTTATAATAGTACAAGATTTTAAGAAAGGTCTTTACCGTGCTCACAAGTGATACTTTTACAAGAGTTAAAAACCTTATTGAAAAGTCTGATGTACTAATTTTAAGTCATGGATATGATGAATTGGCAGAAGATGGTATATTGGTGAAAAAGATTATTTCGAGTTATAGATAGTGCCATTGTCTTGGAAGATTATCCAGATTTTAGAAAAGGACCATGTTGTTTAGTCTTGCAGAGAGATACAAATAATGCTCCTATACATGCAGTATGGGGTATATCCATAGGGACACAAAGGCCTGCTGTACTCATTACAGCATACAGACCTAGTTTAGATAGATGGTCAGAAGATTTCAAAAGGAGAAAAGATGCCAAATAGAAAACATACAAAATTACTGCATGAGGGTAAATATGTTGCAGAGGTCAAGATTGAGATTATTGACAGTGAAAATGCGTGGTCTCCCTATATCAGTTTGGACGATACACTGAAACTTGATACCGTGCGTGAACTCTTACGCGAAGAAAATATAACAGAAGCTAAAAAGTATGGAAAGGTATATATACTTAAGCCTGTCGCTGCATAGATTGTCATTCTTTTAAAAAAAATACCAGGTGACCAATAACAACTCAACCCATCAATACAACAGTTTGGGGTGATTGCAATAGTGTTTTACCTCTCAGTATTACTTGATTCAAAAATATCACCTGGACACTTAACTCCAGGCATAGATCATTGATAGTAAATACCTACATTATTATGCAGTTTCTTTAATTTCCTTACCGCTTCTTCTTTATCTTTTCTTGTCGCTTTCTGTTGTAAAAAAATCCTTCTCTCTTCATACATTTTTCTTTCATCTTCCATCTCTTTCTTCAGCTTGGGATCTTTTTCGAGCATCTCTTCAGACGGACGTATGCCGACAGTTACCTGCTGAGACAACAAAGCCTTATGCAAAAAATCCTCATAATCATTCAGGCAGCGCTCTACATCACTATTTGTCTGTGCACTGCGTATGCACTTTGTTTCTTTTTGAATGTAGTAGCTGATGATCGGTCGGATAGCAGTTATCATTTTGGATTTGTATTGTTTGATAAGAAGCTCTTCATAAACGGAATCGTTGTCTTTCATTTTTGCATGAATGTGTAAAATTCTTTTCATGCTCTTTGGAAATCTTTTATACAAAGAACAGTCGAACTCACTTAGTGTTGCACGGTCGGTTTTCGGGATCACTCTTGCGGCAGGACACTTGACGATAAAAGGATTTTTGGCACTTTTACAAAAACGCTTCAACGCTTTACTCTGCGCATCTTTATGAAGTTTTTTGAGTGTCACATAATAGTAGGGAAGCATTTCATCTTCGCAGGTTTTATAATTCTGAAAATCCATACTCTCGTACACTTTGTTGTAGTGCCACAGTGCTTTTGTTTGATTTTTTTCAGTACCTATGCCTCGCTCGTAAAACCGGGCCAAATTGTAATCTGCCTTTGCAGAATATGATTCACCATAGAGCTTGAAAGCTTTTTTGTAGCGTCCGTTTTTATACGCTTCATAAGCCTGATCGTCAAACATATTTGCAAAAAGAGAGGTCAACACAATGATAAGAACCATAAGAAACTTCATACTAAACTCCTATTGCGGTCATGTCAACACTTTTCTATATCTTTATCAAAGCTAATGATCTCAAACCCTTCAAGCCTCTGTTTTGCATAAAGCACCGCATCGGCAAAATCGATATTTTTTTCTGCATAGATTTCCAGTGCCTCAAAAGTAATGAGTTTATTTTCAGTATACAGATGATCATAAAGCAAAAGTTTTTTAAGCGTTGTTGCTATCTCTTTTTTACTATGCTTGTAGATCCGGTGTAATACAGATACGATTTCGGCTACGATGAAATCCATCAGCATCGCTTCCATTTTTCCATCTTCTATATCTTGAAATATTGCTACGCTTTTTAAAAAGTACTTTTCATTGTCTCTTGTCAGAAAACGGACCACTACATTCGTATCGATCAATATCCTATTTGCCATATTTTTCTCTCATCTCCTGATCGTAGGCACTTGTTATCTTTGTTTCAAGATCCATCGGGTCTTCAATACTGAGAGAACTTTTCAGAATGCCGCCAAGTTCATCTGTTAAATTGGCAGTTTTAAACTCTTTTTTCGGCAAGACAATAGCCAGAACTTCTTTGGTCTTTTTATCAACAATTTCTACAGTCTCAGTGAGATTTCTAAAAATACTGATTTTTTTCTGTAGTTCCGATATACCTAAAATCATAACAAACCTTTCTATATATTTTATAACATTATATATATACTTATATTATATATGGATTAAGAATAGTAAAAACAGCACTGAGTAAGTCATAGACGTTTCTTACCTCTTCTGAAGAGTTCGCTTTATGCTTTCACATTCAGCATCTCATTGAGACCGTCATACAGACCATTCTTGTATTCACCGTCCTGCAGGGCAGTGTGCAGCTTCATCTGTTCAATGAGCTTCTGCCTGAATTCTTCTCTGAGCCGCTTTTCCTCCTGAAGATATTTGAAGGTCAGTTCACTCACATACTTCAAAGCACTGAGACGACCTGCCCGATACTGCTCGCTGACTTTGAGCGTAGAGGTATTGAACTGGTAGTAGGTCAGCTGAGAGTAGCAATGCTTGCTGACAGTTTCAATATACGATTTTGACGACGCATCCATAGCTCTTCTCCTTGCTTTTTTACCTGAGATTGTGTAAGTATGCCAGTAAAAAGAAGAGCGTATTGATTGTATGACAAATTGTCATAGAAAATATTCCCGGATTCAAAAACACGAACAGCCACAATGGGATTTTATTGCCGCTAACTCAAATTCATATTCACTTTATGAAACCAATTTTGTTTGTTGTTTGTGTTGCAACAGGACTACGCAAAACAGTTGCCAACATATAAATACCCTCTTCTGTAAACGCATAAGGCAATTTTCGTGTACCACCATGTTTTGAACTTGATGTCGCAAATTGCGACTTCCAATCTTTCAGTTCTTTTTCTGTCAGTTGAAACATGAAATCATCCGGAAATCTGTCTAAATTTCTTTTAACCTGTTCATTAAGCCTTCTTGTCTCTAAAAGTCATTCAGGATGCCAAAAAAACCTTTAACCGTTTGGCATCTGCCACGGCGTAACCTTGCATATCGTTATTGAAATAGATATAAGTCTCTTTGCCGTTCTTTGTAAAGTCTTTTATATGTTCTGCCCACTACTGCAGAACTTCGTCGCTGTAACTTCCCTGATAATGGCCTGAAGGACCATGCAGCCTGATATATACAAAATCACCGGTTGCTACCAAAAGAGGCTTTTTCTGTCCAAAATCATGCAGGCACAATGCCACTCTGTAGCGACGAAGCATCTCAATGATCTCGTCATCGTACCAGCCGTCATGGCGAAACTCTATCGCAAATCTATATCCTGGCAGCAAAAGCTGAAGAAAGCTCTCCAGCAGCGCAGTATCTTTGTGTAAAGAAGGCGGCAATTGAAAAAGAATGGCGGCTGTCTTTTGACGGATCGGCTTGATGAGGTGCAAAAAGAGGTAAAGATCGTTTTTTACATCTTTTAACTTTTTGTAATGGGTAATGACACGCCAGGCCTTGAAAGAAAAAAGAAAATCATCCGGTGATCTTTGGGCCCAGTGTTCTATGGTTTTGGCTTTTGGAAGATGGTAAAAGGTACTGTTCATCTCCACTGTTTCAAAATGCTGCACAAAATATTCAAGCCAGTGTGCTTTTGCCAATCCCTCTGGCATAGAATGCACCGATCCAGTGGGGATAGTAAAAACCTGAAGTGCCGATATATGCCTTAGCGGGCATAGATCCCCATCAGTTCGGCCTCCTCTATCACATGTCCTCTCATTACCCCAAGTAGCTGCTCTTTGCTGAGACCCGGATCTAATTCAAGAGGAACATCCAGCGCGTAAAGTTTGATGAAATATCTGTGAGGCCTGTCAGGAGGGCACGGGCCGCCATATCCTGTTTTGCCAAAATCGTTGATACCCTGTCTGATGCCGTCAGCCAGCAGCGGTGCATCGGGAACATTTTCCGGCAACCCCTGTAGATCGGAAGGTATGTTGTATGCTACCCAATGCACAAAGATGCCAGAGGGAGCATCCGGATCATCCATGATCAAAGCCAGGGAACGCGTACCCTCCGGCACATTTTCAAAGATCAGGGGGATGGAAACATCACTCCCGTGACAGCCATACTCAAAAGGTATCTGATCGCCGTTTTCAAAAGCGGGACTTCGTACAAACATTTTAGATCCTTTCGCATCCAGGATTTAACCCTGAAGTGCAATTTGCTTATTGAAAATCATATCAAAATTATCCTAAGCTGATAATGGATTTTTATCGATTATTAATTGATGCAGTATATAATAGGAGCATCTCTAATAACCCTAAATAAAAAAGGAATGTCCATGCCCTTGCGCCATCGCGGTGTCCATCCCAAAGATGCAGAATATTTTGCCAAAGACCAGCTGCCTAAACTTGCAACCGCTGTCAAAGAGCTGTCGTGGCTGCTTGGCCGGGGTTACAGCATGAAAGCCGCCTTGACACTCGTTGGTGACCATCACCAGCTTGCTACACGACAGAGGCTTGCTGTCGGCCGCATAGCCTGTGCCGACGGCAAGATCGCTGCACGGCAGGCAAAATGCATCAGCCTGGAGACGCTGAAGGGACGGGAGATCCTCATTGACGGTTTCAACCTCATCATCACCATTGAGACCGCCCTTGGTGATGGTGCTGTCTTCGACTGTCTGGACGGCTGCTACCGTGACCTCTCGTCCGTTTACGGCAGCTACAGGCCGGTCGAAGAGACACTCCCCGCCATTGAGCTCATCGGCAATTTGCTGGCCGACTGTCACCCAAAGCAGGTCCACTGGCTTTTTGACAGGCCCGTCTCTAACAGCGGCAGGCTCGCCGGAATGGTCCAGCAACTGGGAGATGCACACAACTGGCCCTTCACCACCGAAACAACAGACCGCACCGATGCACTGCTGGCAGAGAGCAAGCGTATTGTCGTCAGCTGTGACTCAGCCATACTCGACCACACGGCACAGTGGTGCAACCTGGCACGTGAAGTCGTTACACGTTCAGTTCCGGATGCATGGATCATCGACCTGAAGGGTTGAAGCTGGACATCTGTTCCAATAGTTCCAATCGTTCAATATTTCTGTTTTGTCCAACGATAACCCTTTAAATTACATGTTTTATCGTATGATTTATTAACTTATTGTTTGATTAAAACGACACAATCAGTAAATTCATGCGGGATTTTTCGTGTATTACTTTGTATTGGGTTATCTGGGGATGCCTGCAACATTTTTATGAAAAACCGTTTTATAGAGGATGGCGCCTTTAAAGGTTGAATTGGACAGATCGTTGTTGTCGAATACGGCTGAACCGAGTGCCGCTTCATCAAAATTGCATTGGTCTATCTTTGCATTGCTAAAATCCCCTTTCCAGATCCTTGCTTCAAAAAAATCGACATGCTTCAGGAGAGCATTCACAAAACTGGCCCCTTTTAGATTTGCTTTTACAAATGCTGCATCACTGAGATCGGCATGCGTAAAATCTACCTTGTGCGCAAGTGTATTTGTCAAGTCGGCATGACTTAAATTGGCATCATGCAGATCCGACATAGTCAGATCCATATCCTTCAAGTCCGCATGACTCAAGTCACATCCGACGCAATCCCCCTCCTCTTTGAGCAACTTCAGGTCATTGACATCGAAAGCCGGAAGCAGGTTGATACAGATAATGATAGCTAACAGTATTTTTCTCATTTGATCTCTTTCAGGTTCTTAAGGAATTTATCGGCCTTGTCTCCACCGACGATCCTGTCTTTCTCTGTTGCATTTTCATCAATAAAGAAAAAGGTAGGAATGCCGATATACTTGAACCCCTCCGGCAAAGTATCTTTCTGAATATCAAGACTCAGAACAATAAAATGCTTTTGAATATACTCGGCAACTTCTTTGTTTTTGAACACAACCTCTTTCATATAGTTACACTCCGGACACCATGTTGCAGAATACATCATCATCACTTCTTTGTTCTGGCTTTTGGCTTTCTGCAATGCTGTATGGAAGTCATGTTCAAAGGGAAGTTCACCGGCGATCAATGCTGTCCCCAATGCCATTATTATTATCAAATATTTCATTTTTTGCCTTTTCATACATATTGATTCATTATATGAAAAGAGAGCTTAAGAGATATTATCCCAGATCAGATCTCACAACGGTCCATCTTCCTGAAGCCCTGACGGGCCCGCCACCAGAGCGGCCATTTGTAGAGGCGTTCTATGAGTTTTTTAACCAGATAGGCGGCATATCCGTTGATGTGTATCGATAACTGCATAGATATTTCATACAAAACCCTGTATAATCGGTAAAATTCGAACAAGGATATCAGATGTTCACTTTTAAACCGACAAAAGAGAAAAAACAAGAGAGCTGCTGCAGTACCCAGAAGGAAGAATCCTGTGATACGGAATCCCATAGCTGCTGTACACCTCAGCCTAAAGGCAAGGCAGCCTGTCCATCCTGCGGAGAAAAAGCAAAAGGGGTTCTCGGCAAGACCCTGGAACATCTCCTTGCCAACGAAGCCAAGGCAGGCCTGAGCTGTCTGGACGGTTTTTACTACTGCAAGACACCCACCTGCAAAGTGATCTACTTCAGAGGAGAAGAGATACTGACACAGCATGACGTCTCTGTGATCGTAGGCCTCAAGGAAGGTGCCTCACCGGTCACGGTATGCTACTGTTTTGACTGGACAAAAGAGAAGATAGAAAAAGAGCTTGAAGAGACGGGGAAAACGGATGCCCTTGAGGACATCAAAGCCAAGATGGAAGACCCAGGATGCTCCTGTGAGATACTCAACCCAAGCGGCGGATGCTGCCTGGGGGATGTGGGCAAAGCGATCAAGGAGATCGAAGCTGGAATTTAAACTTCATTGGAATTTATTAGATCACCGCACAAATATATAAATATGTGTAAAATTGGGTTCTATAAGTCTTGATACCTAGGTTTTTTTTCCAAATCCCGAAATAGAATTCTTTCAACCTTTGTAATGCTCGTGTTTATGGAATTTGTTTCGTGTTCAAGGCGTACCCGTAGGTGCGGTGATTGTGAAGAGTGGTAAATTTCTATTTCGGAATTTTAGTTTTTCATTATGATTTTAAAAAAATAGTTTTTATCTTAGAATAAACAATGCTATAATCTGATGTTATAGTAAGAGAGAAATAAGGAATCAAGAGCCAACATGCATTAAATTGATGCAAAAAAATGTTTTTGATAAGTATTCTTAGAAACTGCTCTCAATAATAAGGATAAAAATCCTTTTTAGAATATGAATTGTTATATGGAAAATTTCACCATCTCTTTGCCTATAAAATTTTGGAGGAAGGATTAGTAATGGAAAAAAAGAAACAAAAAAAACTTGTTAAACAATGTATCGGCAAGTGCAAAAAAGAAGAAGCAAGAGTTGAAGAGGGCAAGGAACCCCGTCTACCTGTCTGGAAAAAAAAATCCACACTCACCTATGAAAAAGAGTTAAAACTGCTGCAGATGGAGCTGCTAAAACTTCAGAACCATATCAAAGAGAAAGGCCTAAAAGTACTCATCATTTTCGAAGGGCGTGATGCGGCAGGAAAAGGCGGAACCATAAAAAGGATCATGGAGCATCTCAATCCCCGTGGTGCCAGGGTCGTTGCTCTGGGCATTCCTTCCGATGTTGAAAAAACACAATGGTATTTCCAGCGATACACGCAACATCTTCCAAGCGGCGGGGAGATCACCCTTTTTGACCGAAGCTGGTACAACCGTGCCGGTGTCGAACCGGTGATGGGATTCTGTACGGAAGAAGAGCATGCCCGATTTCTGCATGAAGTGCCCTTTTATGAGGAAATGCAGGTAGGTTCCGGTACACACCTGATCAAGTTCTATCTTACTATTTCAAAAGAGGAACAGGCAAAACGCTTTCATGAGAGACAGGTTAATCCTCTCAAAAATTACAAGATATCCCCCATAGACATCAAAGCACAGGAGTTGTGGGACAAATATACCATCGCAAAATACTCTATGCTGCTGGCATCACATACTGAACATGCCCCCTGGGCGATTATCAATTCTGACATTAAGAAAAACGCCCGAATCAACGTGATCAAACACATTCTTTCCTCTTTCGAGTATGAGGGAAAATCATCCGAGATAGACCTGACACCCGATCAGAGCATTCTTTATGATGGCGGCAAAGAGATCAGAAGACTAGAAAAAGTGATAGCGGAAGGTGGGAAACCCTAAACAGTATAGATATACCTATAGTTTGAAAGCTGCCTGAAGAAAGTCTTCCGCGATCACTTCAGGGTCTTCCAGACCGATGGAGACACGAATAAGTCCTTCGTGTACACCAAGGAACTTTCGAGTTTCTGCATCAAAGTCGCTGTAGATCGTACTGGCCATATGAAGGGCAAGTGTTCTGTTATCCCCGATATTCGCCGTCTGTCATCCCATTTTCCTATATGGAGTAATTAAGTGTATGGTTGGCTTTTTGCTGATAGCTTTTCAATTCGGAAAGCAGAATATCAAACACGTTCACCTTATACACACTTCTTGCACATAATTTATGTAAAATATGTTTATCTACACTTTAGGGACGAACCATGCGACTTTTCCTCTTCATTCTTGCAATAGCAGTTACACTGCTGCAGGCACAAAGCATCAATCAGCTTATCGATTACTCATTGAAAAAGCACACTTCTCTTCAGACCATACAGCACAGGCTTTCGGCTATGGATGACCGCATAGCCAAGAGCAGGAACTGGTCCAATCCGGAGATGATACTCAACATGAACGATATCCAGTTCGATGACCCAACCAACAGAGGCATCGAACCGATGCAGTATCAGGCGATCAATGTCAAACAGCGTTTCCCATGGTTCGGGAAGATCGATGCGAGAGAGCACTTTACCCGTGCACAGAAAAATGTCATCCTCGATTCTTATGACATTGCCAGGATCAAACTGGCAGAAGAGATACGAACGACCTCCTATACCATTCTTGAGATCAAAGAACGGCTTCGTATCATCGGAGAGTATGAACGGCTTACGAAACAGAATATCGCACTCTACGATGCCTACACGGCAACGGACAGCAAAAGCCACTCGAACAGTATGTCGGCCGAACTGATGCTCTCAAGGCTGCAGATCAGAAACGAACGCTACAGATCGGTACTTAAAAGCCAGGAAGCCAAACTTGCCTACCTTGTCCAGAAAAAGAACCCGTTTGTCTCCGACAGCCTGCACATGAGAAAACCAAAATCATTGCAGTATTATCTCACCCGTCTTGAACACAACCCAGCCTATCACAGAACCGTCTCACAGACAAAGGTGGCAAATGCCAACCGAAGAATAAAAGAGCTCGAAAGCAACCCGGACCCTTTCGTTCAGGTAGGCTATTTCAACCGTCAGGAGTATGAGGACTATGCCAGCGTCGCCGTAGGGTTCGCCCTGCCTATCCTCGGTTCTGAAAAACTCGAGACCGAAGCGGCACGCAAAGAAGTACTGGCAGCAAAGAGCGCGGCACTGGATTACCATGCGGCACTTGAAAGCGAAATCCGCGTGAACTATGCGCAGATGAAAGAGGCATACCACATCTACCGGATCATTCAGAACGACAGTATGCCCAAGCTTAAACATATGTTTGAACTCAATGAAGCTTCCATCGAAAGCGGTGAAGACCTCTTTACCTATACCAATCTGCTGGAACAGAAACTCGACCTCGATGAAGAAAGGATCGTTGCCAAGGCGCAATATCTCAGAAGCGTAGCCAAGCTCAAATCACTGATAGGAAACATAAAATAATGGAAAACAAAATATTCAAAACCTTTATACTTACTCTTGTACTTTTCACCATCTCGGCACAGGCAGAGATGAAATGTGAATCCGGAAAATGCAGTACAGGCAAAGAGGCAACCCAAAAAGCTATTCCCAAAAAACCTGAACCGGCCAAATCGGAAGCGATGCCCGGTATGACAACTGAAGAGCATACCGCCATGCTGAAAAAAGAAGCAACACAGGCAAAGAAGCCCGACCCCAAAAAGGCACAGGAGAAGAAGAACCGACGTATCATCGAACAGCTTTTCAATGTCAAAACCGTGAAAGTCAAACGTCTAAAAGCGGCAAAGGAGCAAGTTAACTACGGCTATATCGTCGTGGAGGATTCACGCAGGGTCGATGTCGTGGCCTGGTATGAAGGGTATGTCGAAGCGCTGTATGCCGATACGCTCTACCAAAAAATCAAAGAAGGAGATGCACTTGCAAAAGTCTACTCTCCGGAAGTCTATAAAGCCAAGCAGGACTACCTGAATTCACTCAAGTTCAATGCACAGCGCTCATCGCCAGGTATGCTTAGAGGGGCCAGGGAGAAACTCAGACTGCTCAACATAAGTGATAAAGAGATCGAGCAAATCAGATCGACACGGAAGATCGATCTCTATACGACTATCTACGCACCGATGTCAGGCTGGATCTTTTCCAAGAAGATCAATGAAGGATCAAGTTTTAAGAAGCAGGCGATGCTTTTTGAGATCGTCAATCTTGAACAGGTCTGGCTCGAAGCGAAACTCTTTCAAAAAGAACTCACCAAGCTCAACACACTGCAGCACTTTACTGTAAAGGTAGAAGGCATCCCAACAGTATTCAAAGCCAGAAAAACCCTGCTCTACCCGAGACTCAACCCCAAAGAGGCGACAGCGACACTGCGCCTTGTTGTCGACAACCCAAACGAAGAGCTTAAACCCGGCATGTATGCCAAGGTACATGCTTCCGGCAAGAAACAGACCGACCTGGTGATCCCGCGTACTGCTGCACTGAGAAAAGACGGCAGGTGGTATGCCTTTATCGCCACGGAATTCAAAGGAGAGTATGAACCGATCAAGATAGAACTCGAACCGCTCGACAACCAGTACTTCGTCGTCAAAAAAGGCTTGTCTGAAGGAGAATCCGTTGTAAATAATGCACTCTTCATGATGGACTCCGATGCCCAGATCAACAGTATCTATTAGGACACAGTATGATTGAAAAATTAATCTCCTTCAGTGTCAAGAACCGTTTTCTGGTCCTGATGGCGGCCCTCTTCATCGTAATGGGATCCATCTGGTCCATGAGGAACACCCCTCTCGATGCTCTGCCCGATCTTTCTCCTCCGCAGGTGATCGTCCAGGTCACATGGAAAGGACAAAGCCCGGAGACCATTGAAGATCAGGGGACCTACCCTCTGGTCTCCCAGTTTCTTGCCGTGTCGAACATCGAGACAGTGCGTGGATTCTCTACCTATGAGAATGCGCTCATTTACATTATTTTCAAAGAGGGAACGGACCTCTACTGGGCACGGTCACGCGTACTCGAACAGCTTGCCTCCATTCAGAGCCAGCTTCCCGATGACATGGAAGTGGCACTGGGGCCCGATGCCTCCGGTGTGGGCTGGGCCTATGAATATGCCTTGACCTCCAAGACCAAAAACCTTGAAGAGCTGCATACCCTGCAGGATTATTACTACAAATATGCCCTCATGGGTGTGGACGGTGTCTCAGAAGTAGCAACGATCGGCGGATTCATCCCTACCTATCAGGTGACGGTTAACAACGATGCCCTGGTACAGCACAATCTCTCCATTAAAGATGTGGCGCGCACGCTCAAAGAGAACAACAACGACACCGGCGGACGGATCATTATACAGAACGGCTATGAGTGGATGGTACAGGCGAAGGGATACATCAAAGATCTTGACGAGATGCGAAATCTCGTTATCACCACCAAAGACGGTGTACCCCTGACACTGGGAGACATCGGTCGTGTGGAAAAAGTACCGGCCGCAAGACGCGGTATGGCGGACTTGAACGGTGAAGGTGAAGTGGTCGGCGGTATCGTGATGCTGCGTTACGGCGAAGATGTCTACTCTGCCCTGCAGCGTATCAAAACCAAAATGAAAGAGCTGAAAGTGGAAGGGGTTGATGTGGTCACTACCTACGACCGTTCCGAACTCATCGGCAAAGCGGTCAATACCCTTAAAAGCACACTGATCGAAGAGAGTATTATCGTGGTCATCATCATCGGGCTTTTCCTGATGCACCTGCGCTCCTCTCTCATTGTCCTTATCGTCCTGCCACTTACCATAGGCTTGACCTTCCTTCTTATGAAACTTTTCGGTATCGGATCGAACATCATGAGTCTGGGAGGTATCGCCATTGCCATCGGTGCCATGGTCGATGCCTCCATCGTCATGATAGAGAATGCACACAAGGCCATACACAAGGAAGAGAAAAGACGGGAACGCGACCTGACAAACAAAGAACGTATCGAGGCGATCGTCAAGGCCTCACAGGTCGTCGGCCGTCCGATCTTCTTTGCGCTGGCACTGGTCGTGGTCTCGTTCCTGCCTATCTTTGCCCTTTCCGGACAGGAAGGGCTGCTCTTCACGCCGCTGGCCTTTACGAAGACCTTTGCCATGACAGCAGGAGCACTCCTCGCCGTCACACTGGTTCCTGTATTGATGATCTATTTCGTCAAGGGAAAGATCATCCCCGAGTCAAAGAACCCCCTGAACCGTTTTTTCATTTGGCTCTACCACCCGATCCTGATATACGGACTGAAATTCAAATACCTGGTCATCGCGATCGCTGCGGGACTGCTTCTTTTGGCCGTACCGCTTTACCAGAAGCTCAACTGGGAATTCATGCCGATGCTCGATGAGCAGACGGTCATGTATATGCCTGTCACGCCTTACGGGATTTCCATAGACCAGAGCAAGGCACTGACGCAGAAAACGGACAAGATCATCAAAAGCTTTCCTGAAGTGGCGACGGTATTCGGTAAAGGCGGACGTGCGAATTCCGCGACAGATCCTGCACCGCTGGGGATGATAGAGACCATCATCACCTTCAAACCCAAGGATCAATGGCGTCCGGGAATGACTACAGAGAAGCTGATGGCGGAAATGGACAAAGCCCTGCAGGTCCCGGGTCTTGTCAATTCATGGACCTACCCTATCCGCGGACGTATCGACATGCTGCTCTCGGGTATCAGGACACCGCTGGGGATAAAACTCTACGGAAAGGATGCCAAAGGACTGCAGGAGGTCGCACTGAAGATCGAAAGTACCCTACGTAACCTTAAAAGTACGCAGTCGGTCATCTCAGACCAGGCAAGTGCCGGTTTCTTCATCGACATCAATATAGACACTGAAGCGCTCAAGCGTTACGACATAAGCAAGTCCGTCATCCTCGAGTACACTTCTGCAGCCATCGGCGGTAAAAAGATCACCACCATGTACAAGGGTCTGGAGCGTTACCCCATCGCGCTGCGCTTCGAAGAGGAGGAACGCCGCAATCTCGACGAGATACGTAACATCCAGGTCAAGACACCGCTGGGCTTTGTTCCGCTTTCGACCTTTGCCGAAGTGGAGTACAGACAGAGTGCTTCGGTCATCAAGAGTGAAATGGCAACACCGGTGACATTCATTTACATTACACCTCAACTCGGAATGAGCGTCGTGACCTACAAAGAAGAAGCAATGAAAGCGTTAAAGGATCTCAAACTGCCTGCAGGCTACTACATAGAGTGGGCAGGACAGTCGGAATACCTTGCATCGGCGATGAAGAAGATCAAGTGGATCATCCCGACCGTACTGCTGGTCATTCTGGTACTCATCTATTTCGCACTCGGTGAAATGGTACCTACACTGATCGTATTCTTCACACTGCCCTTCGCTCTGCTGGGAGGATTCTTCTATGTGGATATACTCGGTTTCAACATGAGTATCGCAATTATCGTCGGTTTCCTTGCCCTCCTCGGGGTCGCGGCTGAAACGGCCATCGTAATGATCGTCTATCTGCAGGAAGCCGTTGAGGAAACAGAGGCGAGACTGGGTGATAAATTCGATCTGAAGCATTTGAACAATGCCATCTATGAAGGGGCTGTACAGAGGGTCAGACCCAAACTAATGACCGTCTTCGCGATTCTGGCCGGTCTTCTGCCCATCATGTACACACACGGTGTGGGCTCAGAAGTCATGCAGCGTATCGCCGCACCGATGATTGGCGGGGTTGTAAGCTCCGCTGTGTTAAGCTTGCTTCTGATACCGATCTTTTATGAGATGTATGAAAAGCATAAGCTGAAAAAACAATAAAGCAACACACCACGTAGGGTGCTGTCCCCTGACGGCACCAAAAACCAACATCATATAAATGGTGCTGTGGGGACACAGTACCCTACACAAGGAAAGACAATGCAGACATTTGAAACAAAAGCTTTTCAAAAGAAAAACATGCCGACACTCCTCATTCTATCAGCAGCCATACTGCTGCTAACAGGTTGTTCCGACAAGGAAAAAAACAAATCCCTTACCGAAGGCGGCATGAAATGCGGTGCAGGAAAATGCGGGTCGAGTATGGTGGACGGTTCTGCCGTACTGGTCAAAAAAAAGATGAACATTCTTGACCAAATGAAGAAAGAGGACAAACGGCGCGACTGTGTACTGAAGGCTAAGACGACCAAAGCGCTTTACAACTGTGTACGGGACCCTGAAACAGGCAGGTTAACCATCCGGGAAAATAATAAAACTGAATCTTTTGAGAATAAGATCACTCTTGAAAAGAAAGAGAAAAAAGTACCCGTGAAAGAGAGTAACGGCAGTATGAAATGTGAATCGGGGAAATGCAGCAGCGGGAATTAGGAATTAGGAATTAGGAATTTTATGATTTATTGCCTGAATTGTCAAGAGAGGGTTCAAAAGCCCGAAGGCTTTTGAAAAGAAGTCTTACTTAAGACCTGCAATATGATCAGCTACAGCTTGAATATCAGCGTCGCTCATAGAACCAACCTGACCTTTCATAAGTGCACCCATACCGTGTTGGTTAAGTGTACCTGCTTTGTAACCTTTAAGTTGCTCTACTGTTTTAGCAGCATCTTGACCTTTGATGATTGCTGATTTACCAAGAGCAGCTTTTTCACCGTTTTGTCCGTGACACCCTGCACATTTAGCAAAAAGTGCGGCACCGTCTGCCATAAGTAGAGTTGATCCAGCAAATAATGTTGCAATTACGATTTTTTTCATTGTTTCTTCCTTTAGATAAGATTGATTTTAAATGATCCAGGGAGGACAATATCATCCTCCCATTCACATTTATTTGAAGCATATAATATACCTCTATAGCTTAAAATTATATTAATTATAACCTATGTTTAGCAACTTGGTACGTTACCTGAATCAGATGCATACTCATGAGCAAAGTCATAGACATCCGGAACATATTTGGCTTTCAATTTAAGACCTGGGCAAATTTTTGCAGCTTCTTCTGCAAATTTACCGGCACCATTAATCTTTTCCCACTCACCCTGAGTGTGTTTTGTAGCAAATTTTGCACCAGAGAAACCACATGCAGCTTTCATTTTCTTCATGTAGATCTTTTTACCTTTGTTTACATCAGCAGAAGCAGTAGTAGAAACTACAGCCAAACCTAAAAGTGCGGCTACTGCCAATTTAGTCATTTTTGTCATTGTTCATCCTTTTATTAGTTTTAAGACAGAAGAATGATACCATGGAATTGTGAAAAGATTGTGAAGGTTGTAAAGAAAAAAAGCAGTTTTTTGTAAAAACTGCTTCTGAAAGTTACATATATTAAGTTTGATTAAGCAAACAATTTATATAAGTTAAACCAGTTTAGCATTTAGGAACGACACCGTCACTTGCATATTTGTGTGAGAACTCATATACACTTGGCCACCATGATTTTTTGATCTTTTTGAGTTTGAGTCTCGGACAGATCTTTTTGGCTTCATCCTTGAATTTTCCTTTTTCGTAGATCTCTTCCCACTCTGCCGATGTATGGTTCCTTGAAAACCTCACACCCGAAAAGCCACAGGCTTTACGAAATTTCTTTTTAAAGATCTTTTGGCCTTTTTTGGCACTGGCACCTGCCATGGAAACTGTCGGCACAGTCATAGTTACGAGCAGCGCAAACGCTACCATTCCCATAAGTTTTTTCATTTTATACTCCTTATTCTCATATAAATTAATATAATATAAAAATATTGTATCTACTTCAACTTATTAAAAACCTTAAATTTTTCCCAGTAGATATTGATAGCTTCATCCAGCTCTTCGGGTGAAAGCGTCGTTTTCTTTTTAATACCGAAATTATCTATAAAGAGTTCCGACATCACAGAGATACTTTTGTTGGGGTATTTCAGGTAATGCTTGATGCCCGCTTTGACATTCTGCTCTCCACTGTAGACCAACAGGTACTCCTTGAACATCTGCTGCAATGAGGTCGGCAGGTCTTTATGGCATGGGATACAGTTGCGTTCATAGACGTTCTGGGCTGAGAGTATGGCTGTAAACAGCACGACAATAAACAGTAATTTTTGTATCAATCTCATTCTCCTATTTATTTTGTTTTACTTTGACTTTCCTACGGCGGTCTTTGTAAGACAACGCCTTCGGTTCCAAGCCTATGAACGAGAAACTCTTCTCGTTCATTTAACGGCTTTCACAGTTTCGAACCTGAAAATGTGAAGCAGTTCACATTTTCTTACGGTTCTCACCACTTTAATACCATTCTTGTTCCTTTGTTCAGTTTGGAATAGACCTCTATTTTTATATTATACTCATCCAATATCTTTTTGACAATACTCAACCCGACACCAAATCCACCTTCACTCTGGTTAAAACGCATATAGCGGTCGAAGATGAAGGGGATTTTCTCTTCATCTATACCGACTCCGGTATCACTGATCTCTATCATGCCTATACGCAGTTTAATACCGATGCTGCCACCTCTTTTATTGTATTTGATCGCATTGGATAAGAGGTTGTCGATCACACGGGTGATCTTCTGTTTGTCAGCATGAATGATCACATTTTCCATATCGAGTTCAAAATGCAACTGCTTGGTGTTCGCCAATGCCGTAAAATATTCTATCCGGTCATGTATCAGCCCCTGAAGTTCTATCTCTTCTCTATGATCCTTCTGTTCCTGTTTAAGAGTCAGGTAGGTCAGGTCTTTATAGAGTTGTGAAACGGTCTTGGCTGCAATATTGATACGGTTAAGCTTTTTTTTGTTCTTCTCCACCATCACATCAGTATCCATCATTTCTACATTGGTCAGAATGGTCGAGAGCGGTGTATTGAGTTCATGGGTTGTATCTTTGATGAAACGATCCAGAAGCATGATAGAATCACGCATCGGTTTCAAAAAGAGTCTTGCCAAAATAAGCCCGAAGATCATAAAAAGTATGAAGGCCAATACCCCGCCCATGGCGATCTGTTTCCAAGCCTCATGTTTCCATAGTGTATCTTCAGGTACTTCGATGATAAGGTATTTGGTCCCAAGATAATAGATATCGAGAAGTTTGACAAAATGGATATATTTGTTAGTGACATAAATCTCTTCATCAAAATGGATATTTTCATCCTCAAGCAGGGAAAATATCTTTTTATATTCGATGTCATAGATGGCCGATTTGAAGCGAGGGTCTCTGGGGTATGTGGTACGTTCAGGGAAAAAGTAGTGCAGGACTTTGAGACGTCTGGTTTGTATGTAGGCATACTTCGAAAGTTCAGCCCTTTGATTGGAGAACATCAGCTTCTCCTGGCTTTGGTAATAAAAGATAGACAGCAGAGTGATCAGCAGGATCACCAGGGCCGTATAGAGCGCCAAAAATCTTAAAAGGGATTTCTTCTCACTTTTTAGCAGTGAATTTGTATCCCTGTTTCTTGATACTAACAATTCTGTCCTTGCCGATGATCTTGCGAAGATTCTTTATATAGGTACGAAGTGCCGTATCGCTTGGCTCTTCATCATAATCCCAGAGATGTTCATAAATACGTTCATGCGCCAGGACTTCTCCCTCTTTTTTGACAAAGAGCTTGAGAAGACGGGACTCCTTGTTACCCAAAGAGACACTCTCCCCGTCGATGATCAGCTCTCCATTCTTACTGTCGTATGAGATATTCTCATCGATGGCTATCAGCTCTTTGGATTCATGGAAGAAGCTGCGTTTGAGCAGGGTCTCGACACGGATCTTCAATTCCTTGAGTGCAAAGGGTTTACGGATGTAGTCATCACACCCGCTTTTAAACCCTCTTTCCAGATCATCAACCGAATCCATGGAAGTGATAAAAATAGCCGGTGCTACCACTCCCTCTTTCCTGCTCTCTTTGAGCAGTTCCAGGCCATCGATACCCGGAACATTGATATCAAAAAGCAGAAGATCGTACTTGCTCTCATAGAGCTTTTCCTGTGCTTCATATCCGTCATAGACAGAGACGACTTCATGCCCCTCCTCTTCCAGGAACTCAGTGACAGTCTCGTTGAGATTCGCGTCATCTTCAAGGAGCAGGATCTTAGACAAACTGTTTCACCCAGCTTTGCAGTCTTCCCGCACTCAGTGCACCGCTGACCTGATCAACCTGTGTACCATTCTTAAATACGATCAGCGTCGGAATGCTTCGTATACCGTACTGTGCACCCAGAGCCTGCTGCTCTTCTGTGTTGACTTTCAGGAACTGCGCCTGCAGCGGCATAGCCAGTGCAGCTTCTTCAAACGCCGGAGCCATCTGCCTACAGGGTCCACACCACGGTGCCCAGAAATCAACTACTACAGGAATATCGGAATTGGCAAGGAAGATCCCCAGTTTGTTTGCATCGACCGGAACCGGCTTGCTGTCCAGCAGCGATTTTTTACACGATCCGCAGTTAGCTTTGGTATAGTGATCTTTCTTGGGTATTCTGTTTACTTTGAGACAATGTGGACATACTACATTTATATTCATTGTAAAACCTCCAGTAATTTATGATAGTTTTTATTTTGTTGGATATTATAACATACAAGAGAACCAAACAATGAATCAAAAGTTGCATTTTCTATATTTATACACGGAAGTGGAGACTTCAGTCCCACCTTTGGTTCGTATACACAATAGTATACGTGGGACAGAAGTCTCCACTTCCGGATTTTGCAACAACTAAAGGAATCAATTATGGCACAAAAAGAACTCATAGTAGGCGGCGGATGTTTCTGGTGTACCGAAGCGGTATTTGAACTGCTCAGAGGGGTCAGTGATGTGGAGAGCGGCTATGCCAACGGTGACGTGCCCAATCCGGACTACCGCATGATATGCGGAGGCGACACAGGCTATGCGGAAGTCATCAGGATCACCTACGATGATGAGATCATCGACCTCGACACCCTCTTCGATGTCTTCTTTGCAACACACAACCCGACCACACTCAACCGTCAGGGTGCCGATGAGGGAACCCAGTACCGTTCCTGCATTTGTTATGAAGATGAGGGAACGCTCAAAGCGGCAAAACGTGCGATAGAACGTGCCCAGGCTGATTACAACGACCCCATCGTCACCACCCTTGAACCATTAAGGAACTATTACCCCGCAGAAGACTACCACCAGGACTACTATAGACAGAACCCCATGCAGGGTTACTGCAATGCGGTCATCCCGCCGAAGATCGTAAAACTGATAGAGAAATTCAGCGATAAGGTAACATAATTTTTATTACTCTAAAATTTTGTATTCCAATAAAATCATAAACAGATGACAAAGTCTTTTAATGGGGCTTCTGTCCTATATAGTTTCCAGGAGGGTCATATTGACAAACGATCACAGTCCACCCTGTATATTTCCCTGTCTGATAAATTGCTTTTCCACATTCAAATTCCTGTGTATCTTTCCAAATCAACTGTATGTAATGACCACATTGTGCACCTGGAGTGCAACAACTGTTGTTTTCATAATTATAATCATGTTTTTCCGAGTACCAGGCATTGATTGCATCAACATAGGTAGCTGTATTTGAAGAGCTAAACAGGTTCTCCCCATACCCCCATCCACTCTGCCATTTTCAATTTCTTCTACCCAGTATTCATATCCGTCCTACTCCGGTACACGATCAAATAAATAGAACCCTCTGATTAACCTCAGATAATCCACCTAACATCGAAATTTAGCTAAAATAGACCTATCAAGAGAAACAAATGTCAATCGAAGGAATGTTCTATGCAACTAAGCTTCTTCGACCATGAGATGCAGTATCAGGGCGGTAAAAAGAGTATGAAATTTCTAGGTGAGATGAAAGAAATCATTCCGTTTGACACGCTTGTATCCATTCTCATCGAAGAGGGTGTCTATAGGCCAGAGATAGGTAAAAAAGGCGGAAGACCGCAGACATCGGCAAAAATACTTCTGGGAGCACTGTTCCTGCAGAGCTGGTACAGTCTCAGTGATCCGATGACAGAAGAACTGATACACGACAGGATCTCTTTTAGAAAGTTCCTCGATATCACAGAAGAAGACACGATACTTGATGAGACAATCATCTGCAAATTTAAACGGAAACTGATAGAGAAAAAGCTGCTTTCACGTATTTTTGATGAAGTCAAAGAGATGATGATACAGAAGAATCTCATAGTGAATGAAGGCACACTGGTGGACGCTACCCTGATCCATAGTCCGGAACCAAAAAGAAAAAAAGATGATCAGGGCAACGTAGTGTCAAATGTTGCTTGCGGTAAAGAAGCAACCTATACTTCCAAAAGAGGACAGAAGCATCATGGACACAAAATGCATATCGCAACAGATACAAACGGTGTGATCAAAAAAGTCATAGCTACCACTGCTTCAACCCATGACCGTACACAGTTTGATACACTGACTGAAAATGAAACCAAAGCGGTATTTGCAGACGTCCTGAAAGAAGTGCCCTTGGGGTGCAGTGGCTATATGTCGCAAGAGCACAAAAGAAAACTTAGACAACAAGGTATCTTTAACGGTATTGTAGAAAGAAGAGTGCGAGGACAATCCAAACTTAGAGCCAAACAACAAAGAAACAATAAACGTTTTGCAAAACTAAGAGGTTTGGTAGAATTGTCCTTTGCATTTATGAAACACCATATGAATTTCAAAGCCTGTAGGTATTTAGGCTTGGAGAAAAACCAGGAACATTTTCATCTTATTGCCGCGTGTACAAACCTACGTAGAGTACCCAAACTGATGGAAGCCTATGGATAAGTATGGAAAATGGTGCAAAAAGTGTCAAAAATAGGCATAAAAAGCCAAAATAAATCAAAAAGAAGAGGATATTTCAAAGAAAACTAGCTAAAAATAAGAGACCTTATTTTTTAAGTACTATAATATTTGAAATTGAAGGAATTCTTTGGGTTTTTCAGAGGGTTCAATAAGTTTTATTTACTTTGTATAATCGGAGAAATGTAGAAAGTAGGTATATCATACTTTTTAACAAAAGTATCATAGCTGTGTCCAGATAGTTGGTTTTCAGTAGCCGTAAGCCCTGTATTATCGATGTTTGTGGGGTTTGTGTTTTGATGGCGGACAGTGAGGGATTCGAACCCTCGGTACCCTTACGAGTACGCATCCTTAGCAGGGATGTGGTTTCAGCCAACTCACCCAACTGTCCAGTAGTAGTTTTTGTGATGGGATTATAATCTACTTGCCTTAAACTCAAGCTTAAAAACGGCTATTTTATAGTATGATTTTAAAAATTAATTCAGGATGTCAAATGTTCCAAAAAATAGCACCGCTTATCGTTCTGGCCATGTTTGCCATTGGGGCATACTTTATGGTTCAGGGAATGAAAAACGCCACAGAGATGGCAGACCCCTCAAAGGTTAAAAAGAAGCAAAGCAGCGAAACTAAAAAGTAGAGATCAGCTTCAGTATCTCTTCCACTTTTCCTTTGGGGTCGCTGTCTTTGTAGATGGGCCTTCCCACGACAGGGAAATCCACCCTTTCTTCATTTGCGAGTTCCAGTGTCGCGACACGCTGCTGGTCCCCCGCATCTTCTCCAAAAGGTCTGATACCCGGACAGAGCGTTAAAAAGTCGTCACTGGTGGCATTTTTAATCGCCCTGCTCTCAAAGGTCGAACAGACCACACCGTCCAGACCGTTCTCAAAACTCATTCTGGCGAACTGTTCCGCCTTCTCATCGATGCCTTTTTCATAGATCATTCGGAAATTCTCTTCATTGAACGATGTCAGGGCGGTCACCGCAAGGACCAATGGGCGCTTTTCATACGAAGAGAGTCTTTCCATCACCGTCTTCATGGCAACTGCTCCGGCACTGGCATGGATGTTGAACATATCCACGCCGAGTTTGGCTATCTCTTCAGCCGCATCGGCCATGGTATTGGGTATGTCATAGAGTTTGAGATCAAGGAATATCCTGAAGTCCGGATTGATGGCTTTGAGCGCTTCGATGAACGGTTTACCGTCACGTATGTAGGCCCTGAAACCCACTTTCATCCATACGTTATACGCTTTGAGTGATTCCGCCAGTGCAAGATTCTCTTTGGCTGAAGGCAGATCGAGTGCTACACACAGTTCCATGGTAATGACCCCTAATATTATATTGGTATAATAATAGCCTAAAATAACTAATTAAGGACTAAACAACATGTTTGGAAAACAATCAAAAAGATATGACATCCCACAGGATGTAATGGAAACATACCAATATGCAAAGATCAAGACAAGCAAAGGAGATATCTGGGTCAAACTTTTCCCGGACGATGCTCCCAATACGGTTGCGAACTTCGCGCACTTGGCGAATGAAGGATTCTATGACAACCTGAAGTTCCACAGAGTGATCCCCGGTTTCATGGCTCAGGGCGGATGTCCTCACTCTGGTCCCACCGGTAACCCCGCAATGGCCGGAACAGGCGGACCGGACTGGCAGATAGACTGCGAGACGGATACCAGCAACCACCCGCACAGAAGAGGTTCTCTTTCCATGGCACATGCCGGTCCCAATACGGGCGGAAGCCAGTTCTTCCTCTGCTTTGCTCCATGCCCCCACCTGAACGGTGTTCATACGGTATTCGGTGCAATAGACGAAGACGATACAGAGAGTTTCATGGTACTTGACAAGATCGAACAGAATGACGATATTCTAGGAATCGAAATTCATAAAGAGAAAAATTAATATCTGTAAGGTGCGTGATTACGCACCCTACGCCCAAGGAAGAGCATGTTTGGATTTTACAGAGTTGCCTCAGCAGTCAACAAAACCACGGTTGCCAACCCTCAGAAAAATGCTGAAGAAATACTCACACTCATTAAAGAAGCAGCCGACAAAGAGGTTAGTGTCGTTGTATTCCCGGAACTTACCCTTACCGGATACACTGCCAGTGATCTTTTTCTCAACCAGACGCTGCTTGCTTCACAGAATGAATCTCTTCAATATATATTAAATAATATTGAAGAACTCGATACCATTGTGATCCTCGGTATCGCTTTGCTTGAGGCAGACAGGCTCTACAACTGTGCTGCTGTCCTGCAGGGAGGGGAGATACTGGGCATTATCCCGAAATCCTACTTGCCGAACAAGAAAGAGTTCTATGAGAAGCGGCAGTTTGTCAGTGGCCGGGATATTGTACGGACCGCCACTGAACTCCTCGGAAAAGAGGTACCATTCGGTGTAGACCTGCTCTTTACCGACGGTCGGAATATGACTTTCGGCGTAGAGATATGTGAAGACCTCTGGGCAGTGACCCCGCCAAGCAACCATATGGCAAGCAATGGAGCCAACCTGCTCTTCAACCTGAGTGCCAGCAATGAACTCATAGGCAAGCACGAATACCGTGAAGAGCTGGTCCGTACACAGAGTGCAAGATGTATGGCTGCTTATGTTTACAGCTCTGCAGGTGTGGGTGAGTCGACCACCGATACCGTCTATGGAGGACATGCCATCATCTCCGAGTACGGGACTACCCTTGCACAGAATGAACGCTTCAGCCTTGAAAGTTCACTGATAACCGCCGACATCGACCTAGAACGTATGCGATGGCTGCGTATCAATGAATCAAGCTACAGTGACGGCAGACGTAAAAAAACGCGTCTCATCAAACTAAAATCTTTGCCAATGATGTCTGAGCTGCAACGGGACATCACACCTGCGCCGTTCGTTCCTTCCCGATATACAGACAAAAAGCTCCGATGTGACGAGATCATCCATATCCAGGCACACGGCCTGATCAAGCGTATGACGCATGCCCACATCAAAAAGGCACTCATGGGCATCTCGGGCGGACTTGACTCGACCCTTGCCCTGCTCTCGACATACAGGGCTTTCGAAATAATGGGATGGGACAGCAGGAACATCATTGCCGTGACCATGCCCGGCTTCGGTACGACAAGCAGAACCAAGTCCAATGCAGTCAAGCTTTGTGAAGCATTGGGAGTGACACTCAAAGAGGTAGATATTACAGACATTTCCCTCAAAGAGTTTGACGCCATAGAGCACAACCCTGAAGAATTGAGTGTTACTTACGAAAATGTACAGGCAAGAGCACGTACTTCCATACTGATGAACATGGCGAACCAGGAAGGCGGACTTGTCATCGGTACCGGTGACCTGAGCGAGATCGCCCTTGGCTGGAGCACCTACAACGGCGACCATATGAGTATGTATGCACTGAATTCCGGCATCCCGAAAACACTTATCAGATATGTGATCGAATACTATAAATCGAATAAAGCCATCGCAGATATCATCGATGACATTCTCGATACGCCCATCAGTCCGGAACTTCTGCCGCACAGTGATGATGTGATCGTTCAGGAGACAGAAGAGATCGTCGGTCCCTATGAACTGCATGACTTCTTTTTGTACCACTTCATCAAGTATGGTGCAAAGCCTGACAAGATCCGATTTCTTGCGATGAAAGCGTTTGATATTGAATACGATGAAGAAACAGTGACAAAGTGGCTCAAAGTCTTTCTGCAACGTTTCTTCACTCAGCAATTCAAACGTTCATGCATGCCTGACGGCCCTAAAGTCGGGACGATCTCCCTCAGCCCGAGAGCTGACTGGAAGATGCCGAGTGATGCCGATGTGGAAATCTGGCTTCGTATGCTGGAATAGGTAGAATGAAATTATGAGCAATGAAGTCAATAATTTTGCTCTCATCGAAGAGATATGGCATGCCGTAACACACGGTATCGGTTTTACCTTGAGCATCGCTGCCCTGGTACTACTTGTCACGTTTGTGGTAATGCACGGACACGGTGCCCTGCATATAACTTCCGCAGCGATCTACGGTTCGTCACTCATGGTACTATACGGCAGTTCAACCCTCTATCATGCCCTCACCCATAACAAAGCCAAACATCTTTTTCAGATTTTTGACCATGCCTCTATCTACATACTGATCGCAGGTTCCTATACACCTATTGCACTTCTTACCATCGGTGGTACGACAGGATGGGTGCTCTTCGGACTTGAATGGGGTATCGCTGTTATAGGCATCGCACTGAAATTCATCTATGTTGGCCGTTTTGAACTGCTCTCCCTGATCGCCTATCTTGTCATGGGCTGGCTGATCGTTCTTGACTTTTCTACCTTTAAAGCACATATCGATCCCATAGGGTTTTGGCTTATCGTTGCAGGTGGTTTGGCATACAGTAGCGGTGTTTACTTTTATATTAAGGACAGTATTACCCATTTCCATACCATCTGGCATCTCTTTGTAATGCTGGGGTCTATCTTGCATTTTTTTGCTATTTTACTTTATGTTGTGTAACCCCAAATTTCTATTTCTGGATTTGAGGTAACAGTTAACAATAGCATGTTATAATAAGGAATATTTCAATTATTAGGAGAAACCATGAAAAAAGAATATGAGGAATTCATTGAAACAGCTAAGAAAAGTATCGATGTACTTGAGGAGAAAATAGAAGATATGAACGAGGATTTTTCCGAGGATGCCAAATTGGTGTGGAAAGATCTTAAATCATACTTTGAGAAAATCAAGATAAAACTGCAGGAAGCGGAACAGGAAGCAGAGCTCAAAAGTGAGTTGGGCATGATGGAAGCCCGGGATGCACTTGAGCATGTCCGCGACAGTGCTGAAGGTTTTCTTTATACTGTATCCAGAAATACGGCACAGGAGTTCGACCTTGCAGAGATCAAGGCACACCTGGCCAAAATGGATATTGAAGACAAATGGGAAGAGGCAGAGAAAGAGTTCTACCACCTTTACGGCGAGTCAAAAGTAGAGGCAGACAAACTGGCGAAAAAAGCCGGCCAGGAGATCAATGATATTATGTTGAAGCTGTCACAAATCGTATGACTACTTTCAAAACACTGCTCTTGTCCGGCGTAGCGATATGGTTGCTGAACGGATGCAATACTGCCAATATCGACTACAATGGTCAACAGCTTGTCATGCAGGTGAACAATACTACCCTGCAGATGGACGGCAGGCTGATGGCGAAAAAGAATTTGAACTTCCGTACACTTTTCCTCTCACAAAAAGTACTGCAGACCAAAGAAGGCAATTTCATCGTGTATGAAGATGCCCAGACTGACATCAATTATGAATTTCAGTTCTCACTCATATACATTACTCGGGTTGTTTTTGATGCAGGCAGGATCCGCCTTCTGTACTCGTCACCCAAAATGCAGATCTTTCAACTGCAATTGCCCAATGGAAAAATACTCAATGTTCTTGCACAGCAAAGTCAGAGCCAGGAGATCAAATATATGTATGGCATGAGCGCCAAACAGCTTGACCATATTCTGAAGACACTTCAGGCAAAAGTCCTGTACAAGCCTTACAGAGATGTGCTACAGCTTCGCAATACTTTTAATGCGATACGGAGTAGATGGACTGAGCGGAAAATAGACTTTGTACCTTTGGTGGTTCCCTACCAGACCTCAACAATATATTGACAGTTCCCAGATAATCATTGTGCGATGAAAAACCTGATCCCCTATCTGGCCATACTGCTTGTGATCGTATATGCCTTCTACAATGCTTCATTTCGGAAAGATGGACAGACGAGTGAAGCAGAGGAAATGACCGATAGCTACAGGAAACACATACAAAAACACACCACACTGCATACCGAAGAAGAACTGGCAAAAATACATACAGTTGGGTATACCAAAGCGTATATTACCAGCGTCATCAACCATGGATCAAAACAGTTTGACTTTCCGGGTGGCGAGATGGAAGCTGGATTTGTTTCCCATAAAGATGCACCCAAGATCGCCTGCTATGTTCTGTCACTCTCGGGGCAGAAATGTAAAGAACCCTACCCCAAAGATGCTGCCATGTTCTACACCAGTGTCTGCGGAGGATGCCATGGCGATGACGGGAAAGGGCTTGACGGCAGCTATCCTGACCTGACCCAAAAACCGCTGCTCGGCATAGAGAAAAGAGAAGAGTTCCTCAAGTCCCTACTCAGTAAATAAAATGGTCACCTCTAATAACCCATTATGAGCATCTAGGGTTATTATAGGTACCCAAATGTTATAATTCCCTCATGCATAGACTCTTACTCCTGACCTTTCTGCTATGGTCCATTCTGTCTGCAAAAGATATTCACCCTGTAGCGACCATAGAAGTTTCCGGTCTCGTAAGTGATTTCGTGGAAGATAATGGCTATCTCTATGTCGCTACCGATGCAGGCATGGTGGATGTGATCGACCTGAGCAGCAGGAAGATCGTCAGGCAGATCATCCTGCCTCCTCTTGAAACAGTACAGAATGGCAAAGTTCCTTCACGCATACATGCCATCGACAGATACCAAAACAAAACCCTATTGGTCTCCTCTGCTTCCAATGCCTATAGGGAAGTATGGATCGAACAGAATGGGCATCTCAGGAAGATCATCGGTTCGGATCAGCATATCATGCCAAAGAACGCCTTTTTCAACAAAGAGGGGAAGATCATCTTCGGTACCTTCGGGTCGGATGTCATCCTCTATGACAATCTTGAGAACTATCGCATATATGAACAACATATCTCGGAAAGTACCATGGGCGGCATGGTACTCAGCGATGATAAGAGCAAAATGGTCATTTCCGATGAGAGCGGTGCCGTGAGGATTATCGATGTCAATACCTCAAAGATCGACCAGGTGTACGACAAAGAACACGTGGATAACATCTATAAAGTAGCTTACGCCAATGGGGTCATTCTTACGGCAGGTCAGGACAGACGTGTCGGGGTTTATTTTACAGACAGTGACAACTCCTACCATCTCAAGAGCGATTTCCTTGTCTATTGTGTGGGATTAAGCCCCAAGGCAACTACAGGTGTCTACTCCAGTGGTATAGAACATCATTTGCAGCTTTTCAATCCGGCGACAAAAAGTAAGGGTGATCGTCTTGTAGGCCACTATGCCACACCCACCAAGATCCTCTTTATCAATGAAAAAGCCATGATCTCATCGGGCGATGAAGACAAAGTTTTTTTCTGGCTTTTACCATAAATATAATAAAAATATCAAAAATCATAAAATTTTTTGATAAAATCAGCTTAACTCTAAGAAAAGAAGCTACAATATATCCGATGAAAGATGAGGATCGAGTTCATCTTTTGAGTGTTATGTTAGTGTTAAGGCCCTGCAAGACCCCCGAAAGACTCTCTATTTAAATGTTTTCACAAATTTAAATTACCAAAGGTATAACAATGGCAGAATTAGTAAACGGAACAGTAAAATGGTTCAACGATGAAAAAGGTTACGGATTTATTCAACAAGAGAATGGTGGAAGCGATGTATTCGTACATTTCCGTCAAGTAAACAATGACAATGGCGGTCGTGTAACTCTTGCAGAAGGTCAGGCAGTAACATTTGAAATCGGTGAAGGTCAAAAAGGCCCACAGGCTGAGAACGTAACACCACTCTAAGACTTATATGCAGGCATCCCGCCTGCACTTTCAAACTCCCCTAATAATTTATTTTCAAATCTTTATCATAAGATATCTCAAATAGTACTTCTATCTTCTTCGTTTCATGCGGATCAAGTGACACATTCATTTCCACTTCACCATCCTTCAGCACTTTATAGTCCACTTTTTTCTTTGACTTGATATCCAGAAGTTTCACTTTTATCTCTTTTGTTGTAGAGGTCGGTATACGTTCCGTGACGATCAACATCTTTTTTTTATCAGATTTATTGGTCAATGTAAGTGTGTATCCGTCTTTCTTTCGCACCGTACTTCCAAAGATACCGGTCGTTCTCTCTTTTTTGACCAGAGGTTTTCTTACAATTTTCAAATCGAGATCCGCCTCCGTATAGAGACGATATCTCTCTTCATCGTACTCACCCATGGCACGGTCATTGATGATGGTGTCTCCATTTTTGATCTTCCAGCTGTTACGTTCTATTTGTGTTTTGGGTTTGAATGAACAGACATGAAAAGCAGTGGACATACGATACGGGTAAGCCCTGAGTGCACATTTCAGTAGTGCTTTCCAGGAAGTCACCTGTACATTTACCGGCTCACCCGTTGAAGGCAGAGACAAATTTTTGACCCAGTATTCTCTTGCAGAAAGGTACTCTGCCACTGGTGCCGGGGCATTCACTTCGGCAACTGCTGAAAGCATTGCATCATTCTGCATCATGGTACCGGCAGCTTTTTTGGCATACATACGTTTGGGGCGCAGCACATATTTACTCACGATCCAGGGGGAGAAATGTACAGGCGATATCGTACGGTGTGCAGCTCTGTAGTAGAACATCGCATCTTCCGCTTCTATATCTATGCCGCTGTGGTTCGTTACCGAAAGGTACTGCGTTACTTCTATCTCTTTGTTACCTTCGATCTGTGCCTCATAGTAGGTGGAAAAGACGACCTGTCCGTATGGCAGTTCAACAGTCAGGTCACCTTTACATTCTTTTGAGAGATAGAGTGCATTCTGTACCGGTGCCTGTCTTCTGAAATCCTGCGTCTGGAGCTGAAGCTCTCCTTTGAGACGCCTTTCATCAGTGGAAAGCTTTGCCTGTTCCCCACTCACCCGTTTTGCAGCTTCTATCCAACTCTGGGCATCGAGGGAAGTGGGTTGAGGCAGAGAAACGAATGTGTTAAGCAAAGCAATATTGGTTTGTATCGCTTTGAGTTCCTGTGCTGTCTTTTGGATATTTTTAAGCTCTTTGCAGAGTCTATCCTCCGGAGGACAGTTTATTTTGGTCAGAAGTGCGGTTTCATATCCTTTACATTTGGCTTTAACATTCTTGGCAAAACCGATAAAGGTGTTTTGAGGAATATAACCGTAAACGGTACTGTCCCGATAGACAGCCAAAGAAGAGGCCAAAGCCATAGTGGCTGTCAAGGAGAGTGTAATGAGTGTTCTGTGAAGATGCATATCAAAGTCCTTCTATAAATTTTTAGAGGTTCCCTAAAGGATTATTATAACCTATTTCGTTGCATTCCCCTCTTCACTCTCGCAGAGATATTCGCTGTTTTTCTTCTGAAGGTAGTCGTAGATCGCCTTTACCTCTTCATCGGTCAGGTAATAGCGGGGCATGATCTTATGGTAGCTGTTAACGGAGTTGATCATAGAGGTCAGGCTCTCTTTGCGGATGTCAGGGCCTCTGAGGACCTTTTTCCCGTGAATATCCCTGAACTCAACAATGACTTTCCCCTCACCGCTCTCACCGTGACACTCTGCGCAGCTCACACCACGGGGCTGATTATAGAGCATTTCACCATACTCATAATGAGAGATAAAATCTTCATCCGCACAGAGCAGGAGCGGTAGGAGAAATAGGAGTCGTTTCATCTCGTGCAGTACCTCTATAAACTATTTTCGATATAATACCGTAAAAAAATATAAGGGCGCGCTATGCAACTTATCGATGGTAAAAG
The DNA here is from genome assembly GCF_000010345.1 of Sulfurovum sp. NBC37-1. Taxonomy (NCBI): domain Bacteria; kingdom Pseudomonadati; phylum Campylobacterota; class Epsilonproteobacteria; order Campylobacterales; family Sulfurovaceae; genus Sulfurovum; species Sulfurovum sp. NBC37-1. The sequence goes on along the minus strand of NC_009663.1, from coordinate 693,816 downwards.
CCTGGCACATAAAGTACAGGAAAATGTGGCGAAAGAGGTAGAAGAACTCAAGCAGGTGAAGAACATAGTTCCAGGCCTTGCGGTACTGCTCATCGGAGACGACCCGGCAAGCCATGCCTATGTCAATATGAAAGCCAAGGCCTGCGAAAGAGTCGGTTTCTATTCTATCACGCACAATATGCCAGACACTATCTCCCAGGATGAGATCATCGCTACCATTGAGATGATGAATGCCAATCCACGCATCGACGGTATTTTAGTACAGCTTCCTTTGCCAAAACATATAGATACGAACAAGATCCTCGAAGTGATCGACCCCAAAAAGGATGTGGACGGCTTTCATGCCTACAACGTCGGCCGTCTGGTGACGGGACTTGACAGTTTCGTTGCCTGTACACCGCTTGGCGTCATGAAAATGTTCGAAGAGTACGAGATAGACCTGGAGGGAAAAGATGTCTGTGTCGTAGGTGCCAGTAACATTGTGGGCAAACCCATGGCCAGCCTCCTGCTCAATGCCAATGCCACCGTGACCATCACCCATATCTTCACCAAAGACCTTAAAGCCCACACTAGCCAAGCGGACATCGTCGTGGTCGGAGTAGGCGTTCCCGGACTCATCAAGGAAGATATGGTCAAAGAGGGTGCCATCGTTATCGATATCGGTATCAATCGTATCGAGGATGGCTCACTTGTTGGTGATGTGGACTTCAAGAATGTCGCACCGAAATGCTCCTACATCACCCCTGTTCCCGGAGGTGTAGGCCCAATGACCATTGCCATGCTTCTCTCCAACACACTCAAATCCGCCAAACAAAGGGCATAAACCTTGAAAAAATTCCTTTCAGCCACCTATCGATTTTCCAGCTCATGGACAGGAACAGTTATCATCGTTCTTTTACTCATCTTTTTTGTTGCACAGTCCTTCGTCATCCCCAGCGGATCGATGAAACGTACACTGCTCATAGGAGACTTCCTCTTTGCCAAGAAGTTCTCTTACGGCATCCCTACGCCGCATCTTCCCTGGCTTGAGATACCGCTTCTGCCGGACTTCAACGGGAACGGGCACCTCATAGAGGGACCTAAGCCCCAAAGAGAAGATATCGTGATCTTCCGTTATCCGAAAAATGAAAAGATCCACTATGTTAAACGCTGTGTGGCTGTCGGTGGTGATGAGCTCATCTATGCCGACAAAAAACTGCTGATCCATTTCCATGAGGGAGATGCGTATATCAAGAAGAACTATCCGCAAGAGAAGATCAAACAGCTCAGAGGAAAGCTCTGGGTAGAGAACCCCTATATGGACAAGTACCCTGGTATACAGTACCAGCCTGAAGGCATGAATATCTTTGAAGCTCTGCTGCAGTACTACACCTACAACAAAGAGATCGATATGACCCCGATCATGGTCGACGGGCTTGACAGTATGGTATATGAAATAGGAAGCAACACGATCAACGCACTTTACAAAAAAGTAGAGCCTGACCATTTCTACATGATAGGCGATAACCGTGACAACTCCAATGACAGTCGTTTCTGGGGTTCTGTATCCTACAGACTGATCGTCGGAAAGCCCTGGCTGATCTATATGAGTCTTGAGCACCGTTCCTATGACCAGGTACTGAATGGACATGGCGGAGGAAGAGACCATGCAGGCCTCAGGAGAGTCTGCGGAGACATAGCCATCGACTCCAAAGAATGTGAAAAACTCTGGGACAAACAGCGCTTTACCGTTCGTTGGGGACGTGTAGGTCGACTAATCAATTCCATTGAACTTGAGGAGCCTATACAATAATGAGTGAAACAGAAATAATCAAGATCATCAGTATGATCATCGCCCTGATGATCGCCATCATAGGGCATGAGATCATGCACGGATGGGTCGCCTACAAATACGGCGACAACACAGCCAAAAGCCTCGGACGCCTCAAGATAAACCCTCTCGTACACATTGACCCTGTAGGGAGTATCCTGGTTCCGGGAATGCTCTTTTTCTCCGGGGCACCCTTTATATTTGGCTGGGCAAAACCTGTTCCCATCAACATAAATACTGTCATAAGGAATGGTGGTGCTGGCGCAGCGGTCGCCGTCTCGCTTGCAGGCATCACATTCAACTTTGCAATGGCTGCTTTATGCGCCGCACTTTTCCCAATGTTCGCACATCCAACTTCTGCATTTGAAGCTTTCATCGCCCTGCTGCTCTATCAGAGTGTAGTCATCAACGTGCTGCTCGGTGTTTTCAACCTCTGGCCCATCCCGCCACTGGACGGAGCCAATGCCATCCGCTATCTCGCTGAAGGCATGCACTGGAAATCTTTTACGGCATTTTATGATAAAATATATCCTTATGGGATGCTGATACTCGTAGCGGTGCTTTTTACACCCGTTTCAAATTATCTGTTCCAGCCCGTTACATGGATCGTAAAATGGTTACTCTGAACCATATCCATACCAATTCAATTAAAGGAAAATAGATGTCAAAGAAATTTTACATTGCAACAGACCATGCAGGTTATGCTGTCAAAGCCTACGTCAAAGAACTCGTCACAAACCTCGGCCACGAGATCATCGACCTTGGACCGGACTCAGCCGACAGAGTCGACTACCCAGACTTCGCAAAGAAGTGTACGGAAGCCGTCATTGCAAACCCGGGAAGTTTCGGTATCCTCATCTGCGGTACGGGCATCGGTATGTCCATAGCTGCCAACAAAGTATCAGGTATCAGAGCTGCTCTCTGCCACGACCACTACACTGCACAATTGACAAGACAGCACAATGACGCCAACGTACTCTGCTTCGGTGAACGCGTAGTCGGTAAAGGCGTCATCGAAGACATCATAGATGCTTTCGCCTCCACGGAATTCGAAGGCGGACGTCACGCTACAAGAATAGGCAAAATCGAAGCCGGATGCAGCTTCGGTGCTGATCTGGGGTAGTCATCCCCTATCCGGTCATTCCGGAATACACATCTCTCTTAAATAAACTTTTTCTCGTTCCCACGCTGAGCGTGGGAACGAGAAAAAGACATTTTTGATATACTACTAATATGAAAAAGAAAGTAATAGTGGGACAAAGTGTTCCCCTAATAAATAGTTAAGTATCAAAACACTATTCTCAGAAAGGTTAACTAGTTGGTGTCCATATATAATGAATTTCACAATTTAACAGACCCAAAACTTTTTACTGAAGATAATAAACAAACCAAAGGAGACCAATCAAAAATCCGCGGGTAGCTTTTTGATTGCTCATTTTAAACGTTTTCCTCGTTCCCACGCTGAGCGTGGGAATGCAAACCTCCACACCAATCTACCAAAAGCGCTCAATCTCCAAAAGTCCACTCTGCCCTTCATAATCCCTCGCACTCGAATACCGCCAATGGGATGCCTCATCCACATAGTCCCGTTTTACAGGGTTTTGGTGAATGTAGTTGATCTTACTAACCATCATTGCATCTGATTGGATAAGTTTAGGCTGTAGTCCCTCCTGCCATACCTGGTACTCTCTATCAGACTTGTGTGCTTTCTTATAAAATACCAGCTGATCAAGAATGGTTGTCACATTGTTTGTTTGAAGTAACTTTAGCACTCCTCTTGCTGTGTACCGCTTGAATTTTGTCATGCTCTGAGCGATGTCAATTTTATATCGACTTCTTCCCATGTTTGATTCCTTCAGAAACTGCTTTATCTGTTTTTGATATGATATTGAAATTGTAGTGATTGAGTTGAAAATGTGGCACTTTGTCATATTTTTTAGTGGAGTATGCATTTCCACGCTCAGCGTACAAACGAGAAAAGATATCGCTGATATAAAACAGCGGAACAAAGTAATTCTACAAGCCATAGAACAAGGCTATTCTCAGCATATGATTGCTAAAGTATTGGGACTACCACAACAAGCTGTGCATGGTATGCTGAAGAGGAGTAGGAAATGAGTTGTCGTTGTCACCTGATCACTGTTACTCGGGATTACTCTCTGTTACTTTGTTACTTAATAAATAAGGATTGAACATGCAACATTATAGAGACTTAAAAGACCACTATCAGTTTACCGAAGAAGAAGCAAAATTACTAAAAGAACTGCAGCCTCGTATGGAACAGCTTGCTGATGAATTTATAGATGGGTTTTATGATTATATATGGGGTTTTGGTAAAACTGCTCAATTTTTAAAAAATAAAGAAATTATTGCTTACCATAGGAAGAGAATCAAAGAGTGGTTTATTAACCTTTTTTGCGGGCAATATGATATGCCTTACTTTATGTATCTTTACAAAATAGGCGAAATCCATGTAAGAATTGGTTTGCCTACACACTATGTCAACTCTGCATTTACTTATGTTAGAACCTTCATACTTGCCAGCATAGAAAAAAATTTTAAAGACAAACAACATCATATAGATGAAATTAAGGCTGTTGAAAAAATAATCGATATGAATCTTGATATACTCACAAGTTCTTATAGGGAAGAAGAGTTGGGCAAGTTTTTGTCTCTTTCCAAAATAGAAAAAAATATTTTATCTGGTTTGAAAAACTTCAATTCATACATCAACTACTTCTTGGCCGGGGCATTGGCACTTGTAGCATTTTTTGCCATAGGACTTTTCTTATATGATATTTATTTACTTTTTTTTACGGATATGAAAATAGAAAAAGGGATATTGACAGTTCTTGGTAGCTTACTTGTATTATGGGCTTCTATTGAATTAATTCATGAAGAAATCCATCATTTACAAGGCAAAGGATTTGCCATTGGTGCATTCATTATGCTTGCTATGGCAGCACTTATTAGAAAAGTATTGATTTATTCTCTCTCGGCGGAGAAGGGAGAAGAGTTGCTGATTATTGCTGCTGTTATTGTCGGCCTGGCTGTTTCGTATTGGCTTGTAGGTGCAAAGAAAAGAACGACTATAGCTTAAACAGCATAGCAAGTCATGGGCCTTCAGCAATTTATCGGTTGCATTCAGTTGCCAGACTACTATTGAATTATTTAGATAACTGAAAATCCAATCAGTGATAGATAACAAGGGAAACCCCTTAATCAACTTGCGCTAAAATACTCTATAACTCCATATATCACAAAGGAAGCACCATGACACTCACCCCCGAAGACAGAACCATCATCCTTGACAGCATTAGGGACATCCCGGACTTTCCGAAACCCGGCATCGTCTTTAAAGACATCACTACCCTCCTCAACAATCCCAAAGCACTCAGTACGCTAATGGACCATCTGACGGAACGTTATCTTGGCTATGATCTGGACTACATTGCCGGCATCGATGCGAGGGGTTTCATCTTCGGTTCCATTCTGGCTGACAGGCTTGGCGTGGGTTTCGTACCTGTGCGTAAGAAAGGTAAACTCCCCTACACTACCGTAGCAGAGAAATACTCTCTGGAGTACGGTTTTGATGAAGTGGAGATACACATAGACGCTTTTGGTGAGAACGGCTGCTGCAGTACAGGTGAAAGATCAAAAGTCCTGCTCATAGACGACCTCATAGCTACAGGAGGGACAGCCAAAGCCGCTGCAAACCTCATAGACAAAGTGGGAGCTCACTGTGTAGAAGCCTGTTTCATCATGGAGCTTGGTTTTCTCAACAGCAAAGAAGGCTTTTCCGCTCCGGTCTACTCCGTACTGGAAATCGACTGACCTTTAAATGAAGACGGGGTAAGCCCACCGTTCTTCTTTACCTCTTTCTCGCTGCTGTCTGCCTCTTTGATCTCCAGCAGCGTCATCCAGTCCTTTGGCTTTTTAAGTACGTAGATCACTTTCGACATGACCCAGTCTCGCGGTACGGCCCCAAAGAAACGGCTGTCAGCGGAATTGTCCCTGTAGTCACCAAGGACGTAATAATGATCATCTTCAACGGTCGTCATGGGCAGTCTGCTCAGTTCACCCGGTACTTTGAGCTTCCAGTTGTGCACGACACCGTAATATTTCAAATAGGGATTTTTAAGAAAATATCCCTCTTTTGTCGATACTAGACTAAGGTCGTGTTTTTGTGCCAACCGGTATGTTTTGTCCGAATCACCATCGATCTGAAGATAGAAAAAGCGCTTTTCCTGAAAAAACCTGTCACCCGGCAGTGCCGCACAGCGTTTGACATAGAGCCTGCCTTTGGGATCGAGCGGATGTCTGACCACCAGCATGTCACCGCGTTTAATGGTATCGACCTGACGCTTGCACAGTACCACGTCACCCTCCAGCATTCCATAGTTCATACTGGTACCGTCTATCCTGTAGATACGGAACATATAGAACAGTATAAGCAAACCGGCGATAATTCCTAAATATATCAATACTCTTTTCATAAGGTATTATAGCCTCATTTCAGTTTAGACTCTGTATGATATACCGATATGCATCAACGAAAGGAGCATCCATGCTAAAGATCACAAAAAGCGGGCCGAACCGCCTTGACCTGGAATTTCAGGGCAAGATCACTACGGAAGATATGCAGGAGATACTCGATGAATTTATCACTCTATCCAAAGAGATAGAACACGGCAAAATACTCTACACGATCTATGATTTCGACTTCCCTTCCATGGATGCTATTATGGTAAAGCTCTCCCGTCTTCCTGAACTGTTCGGACTTTTAAAAAGGTTTGACCGCATGGCGATTCTGACAAATAAAACGTGGCTTCAAAAAATAGCCCAATTCGAAGGTTTTCTGGTACCCGGACTGGAGATAAAAGCTTTCGATCTGGATGAAATAGTAGAAGCAGAAGCCTGGCTTTCAGGGCAATAGGGTATTAAATTTCCCTACACCCAAATTGCACGCTGAGTATGATAGAATATTGTATTACATAAGGGCACCTTTTATGAACATAAAAAAAACAGTATCAGGCACACTATTTTTGGCACTTCTTTTCCTAACAGGATGTACACCAGACACGTTGACTCCGGTGAGCAATGCCAACCCGGACCGCTATAAAGGAAAAGCCACCATACTGATTGCCGTTGACGGTGACGGGAAAAGGGCAGTGAGGCATATCGAAGTGGTCACAAAAGAGGAGCCGCTGGGTTATGAGCTCTATTTCCACGACAGGAAACCCGAAAAAGGGTTCATTGAGTTGAAGATACCGACACCCAGCAGCGAGGTACGTCTCAAAGAGTATTCTCTGAGCGGACATTACGGGTGCAGTCGGGGGAAAGCCGGTTACGGGTCCGGGAGCAAGAGCATTGCAAAAATAAGCAGAGGAAAGACCTACTTTCTGGGTACCATCAATACCGATATGAACACTGTCTACAATGAAATGCCCAAAGCACTTGTCAAAGAGGCTAAGAAGAAGTACAATTATACTGCAAAGGGTGAAGATATTCCGAAAACATCACGTTTTCAAAGTAATCTGTCACTGTAAGGGTACCAAGGAGCATTTATGAGAATTTATCTGTTTTTTGTCATTTTTCTGCTCTTCTTTTTCGCATTGCACTATCTCTTCTACTCTAGGGTCATTAAAAAACTGCTTTTTTCAGAACAGGTCAAAAAGACACTGACATTCTTTCTGGGTATCAACTTTCTTTTCAATCTGCTCTATGTCATCGGACGCTACACTGATATGATCGGCAATAGCCTCTACTATCTGTTTTCTCTGTCTGTGGGCATCTCCTTTGTACTGATGCTCTATCTCATTGTGCATGAAGTACTCAATGTTTTTCATAAAGCACTCAAGCATGTTGATCATGAAAAAAGATACTTTATCAAAAAAAGCGGAGATGGTATGCTTTTGGCACTTTCCACAGCCTATGTCAGTGCTGCTGCCTATGAAGGAAGCAAAGAACCGGTGGTCAATGTGGTGAAGTTTGGCACATTCGACTTTTCCATCGTGCAGATAAGCGATCTTCATATTGGCGGTCTTGTAGACCGTGCATTTGTACGACATGCCGTTAAGAAGATCAATGCCCTTGAAGCGGACATTGTATGTATTACTGGTGATCTTGTCGACACATCACTGGAATTTATAGAACCTGCGGTCAGGGAGCTTGACAATATCAGGTCAAAATACGGAATCTACTACATTCTGGGGAATCACGAATATTTTCATGAACCACAGAAGATCATCAAATTCATCCAAACGACCAAACTGACACTGCTGCTCAATGACTCTGTCACCATCGACGTGCTCAAACTAAACATCATAGGTGTTACCGACCTCATGGGATACCGCATGGGGATGCTTCAACCTGACATACACCGGGCATTCGACAAGACCAACAAAACATACCGGACCATACTGCTGGCACACCAGCCAAAGTTCATAGAAGAACTTGGCTACTACAAGCCTGAACTCATACTCAGCGGCCATACCCACGGCGGACAGATATGGCCATTCGGGTACCTTGTTAGACTGCAGCAGCCTTTTCTCAAAGGCTTGCACACTCTTCCCAACGGTTCAAGTATCTACGTCAACAGCGGTATCGGCTTTTGGGGACCTCCGATGCGGCTCGATTCTCAGGCAGAGATCACCTATATTATCTGATCTTCTTTTGTGTTATAATCTTTCAAATATATTGGAGCTTCACCATGAATCAGATACTTACTCTTTTGCTACTTACTTCCCTACTCTCCTCAACAGAAATTTTTCTTGATAAAGCATGGATGCAAGGAAAAGGTATCTATACCCGTAGTGACAGCTACTGTCATCCGACAAAAGATGAGAGCGGTACCTTTTGCCAGAAAGATGAACTCTCTTATCCTGTGCTTCATGATGTACCCGACGCAGAAGTTGCCAAGCAGGTAGAAAACATTGTTGCCAGGGCTGTAACAGCCTACTCAAAAGGCGACCTTAAAGCAACAGTCATAAAAAATCTCAGTGACGAGAGCTATCAGCCACATGGGACATGGAATACCAGCAACGCTCTGGATCTCTTTGCCGTTACAAAGACAACATTCACCATAGCCAACAGCGGGAGTGGTTACACTGGTGGTGCACATGGCTACTTTTCTGTCAAGTATGAAAATTATGACCATGAAGGAAAACATTTGGAGATGGATGATCTTTTAAAAGAAGATTATAATGCCACTTTGCACCAGATCGCCCAGAAAGTCTATAAAGAGAGTATCGGTCTCAAACAAAATGATTCCCTTTTGAAAGACGGCTGGTTCAGTAACAAATTCATATTGAGCACTAATTTTGCCATCACCGAGAGGGGTCTTCTTTTTCACTACAACGCTTACGAGATCAAACCTTATGCTGCAGGACATACCAAATTTATGCTTCCCTACAGTAGTATTCGTTCACTTATTGACCCTCAAGGTCCGTTAAAAACATATTTACAGATACCTGAAAAAATACAAAGTACCTATATCAACGAGGATGTCGCCTCCCTGCACATCTCTGTAAAACGTATTGACCCTGAACATATTGAAGTTGATATAGAAGAGAAGGTATGGAGCTATGCCTCACGGGGATGGCTTTCACTCTCTTTTCCTGATCTTCAAAAGAAAAATGATGTCAAGATTGTTGCATCACAAGGTTTCAAGAGTATCAAACGGTACCCTGCAGGTTCAAAGGTCTATAATCAGAAGAGGAGAAAAGCAGTCAGAAGCAGCTATCTTTTAGTCGAAGGTGAGCCTCTCTTAAAAGATAACAGTAAAGCCAAGAAGATCACCCTGCTTGTAACGGTACCATCCAAAAGCAGATCGCTGCGTATCAGAGTCAGAATATCGTTTAAAAATGGGAAAAATCTCATCACCATGCCTTCCAAGTGGGATGGGGTACAAGGACAACAGGGATTCACCAACTATGAATTGACTTTTCCTCTGCAATAGACCATACACGGTAAGTATGGTCTTTGTAACCTCCTATACGCTATAATCTCTCCAACTATTACATAAGAGAAAAAAGCATGGATCTACATAAAGAAGTCTATATACCCAAACCAAGTCCGTTCGACCCGGACGAGAACGGACATTTCGGCAAGTTCGGCGGACGTTTTGTCCCTGAAACACTCATGCCGGCTCTTGAACAGCTGTGTAAAGACTATGAAGCGGTACGTTTCGACAAAGATTTCTGGGCAGAGGTGGACTACTACTACAAAAACTATGTGGGTCGTCCCTCTGCACTCTACTATGCCGAGAACCTTTCCAAAGAACTCGATGCAAAGATCTACCTTAAACGTGAGGACCTGAACCATACAGGAGCACACAAGATCAACCACTGTGTTGCACAGGCTGTACTAGCAAAGCGTCTCGGAAAGAAAAAGATCATTGCGGAGACCGGCGCAGGACAGCATGGTGTGGCAACAGCGACCGTGGCAGCGCTTTTCGGACTGGAATGCGAAGTCTTCATGGGCGCCAAAGATGTGGCACGTCAGGAACTCAATGTTTTCCGCATGAAACTGCTCGGTGCCAAAGTGCATGCGGTAGAGAGCGGTTCTAAAACCCTGAAAGATGCCATGAACGATGCCATCCGACACTGGGTGACCAACGCACGTAATACCTACTATCTCATCGGTACCGTAGCAGGGCCACACCCCTACCCTATGATGGTACGTGACATTCAGTCCATCATCGGATGGGAAGCCAAAGAACAACTGAAGGCGGCTGAAGGATGTCTGCCTGACAAGATCATTGCCTGTATCGGCGGCGGTTCAAATGCATTGGGCATCTTCAGCCACTTTTTGGAAGATGAAAATGTTGAGTGTATCGGTATAGAGGCCGGAGGAGAAGGACTGGAATGCAAGCATGGATGTTCTTTGGAAAAAGGCAGCCCCGGCGTACTGCACGGACAGCTCAGCTACCTGCTGCAGGATGAGGACGGCCAGGTACAGGAGGCACATTCCATCTCGGCAGGACTGGACTACCCGGGGATCGGGCCTGAACATGCTTTCCTTAAAGACAAAGGTATCGTCACTTACAGCCACATTACCGACGTTGAAGCTCTTGATGCTTTTGTCTGGCTTTCCCAATCAGAGGGGATCATCCCTGCACTTGAGAGTTCCCATGCCATCGCATACCTGAAAAAGATGAAGCCTGAAGAGATAAAAGGAAAGATCATCCTTGTAAATCTCTCCGGACGGGGTGACAAGGATATGATCCAGGTAAAAGATATACTCAAAGAGCAGTTTCAGGACTGATTCGTTCCCACATTATGCGTGGGAACACATGTCTTACCAATAAAAAATAAAATACTTCAAAACACATACTTTCATTATTTGTCCACTATAATAAAATATGATATACTTATATAAAAAGGATATACTATGAAAGCCTTTATATTTTCTTTACTTTTTGTATGCAACCTGATGGCTATCACTGTTGAGGATGCCGCATGGGTACTCGATGCACAGACCAGCATGGGAAAGGCGTACCAGAAAGCAAAAGCGGAAAAGAAAGATCTCATCATGCTTATCATCATCGAAAGCAGCTGTGAGTGGTGTGAGAAGATGGTCCATAGAACACTCAGAGACGTGAATATAATATCGGCACTGTCCGACATGGTTATCGTGGTTGCAGACTTCAACTCTCCGGAAGCAAAAGAACACAACGCTACATTGACACCCTCGATATATTTCATTGATGCCAAAACAAAGAAGACTGTCTATTCAGTTATCGGCTATGAAAAACCGGGAAGCTTCATGATCGATATCGTATCTGCAAAAGATAAGATCGAATAACTGAAACCATTTATCTATTACCTATATTTGGTTATACTCCAAAACATAAATTATAACCAAAAGGTAAACAATGAATTTCAATATAAACAATGCAAATATAAAAGATATCAAGGCCGATCTTGAGATCATCATCGTCATCGACAAAAACCTCAAACACAAATCGGTCAAAGACAAAAAACTGCTCAAAAAAGCCGGTTTTTCCGGAAGCCAGGATGAAGTGTGCCACCTTGTAGAGAAAAAAAGACTCTATGTGGGAGCGGAGACGCTCAAAGGAAGAGGCATCAGACCGGCAGTGGCAACAGCCATTCGTTCACTCATTGGGAAAAAAACCTATAAGACCATTAAGATCGCTACGTACGTAAGCCACCCTAGATGTTCGGCTTCCATCAGAGCTATGGTCGAGGGTCTGGTACTTGGAAGTTATACATTCAACCAGTACAAAAGCAAAAAAGTAAAATGTCCTGTCAAGAACGTTGAAATATCACTTGAAGGCTACGAGGCACATGAGATCACCATGGAAGTGGCAGCACGCGCCCTGAACAATGGAGTGATCGCGGCAGAGGCAACAAACTTTACACGTGACATCGTCAACACCACACCTGATGACTGCTACCCTGAGATCATGGCCAATATTGCGGAAGAACTTGCCAAAGAGAATAAGCTCAAATGCAAGATACTCAAACCCAAAGAGCTCAAAAAAGAGAAAATGGAAACCCTGCTTGCCGTAGCACGGGCTTCAAGACACAAACCAAGAGTGATCCATCTTTCACACAAGCCAAAGAACCCCAAAGCCGTCATCACACTGGTAGGGAAAGGTCTTACCTATGATTCGGGTGGTCTAAGCCTCAAGCCTGCCGATTATATGGTGACCATGAAGTCTGACAAGAGCGGCGGTTCTGCCGTTCTGGGACTGATGAAAGCCATCTCCGAGATGAACCTGCCCGTGGAAGTGCACGGCTTTGTCGGTGCAGTGGAGAATATGATAGGCGGAGATGCCTACAAACCGGACGATGTACTGGTTTCCAAGAACGGAAAGACCATTGAAATTCGCAATACGGATGCGGAAGGCCGACTCGTTCTTGCAGACACCCTCTCCTATGCACAGCAGGAGGTCAAAGCGGACTACCTCTTTGACTTCGCTACACTTACTGGTGCCTGCGTAGTGGGTGTTGGACACTATACATCAGGTGTATTGGGTTTCAACGAAGAGGTGAAAACAATGGTGACAAAGCAGGCAAAGATCTCCGGTGAACTTGCGACGGCACTTGACTTCAATCCCTACCTGCACAAGACCATCAAAAGCAGCATTGCCGATGTCTGCAATATTTCGAACACCCGTTACGGCGGAGCCATTACTGCGGGTCAGTTCCTCTCCGAGTTTATCGATGAGGAGCATAAAGAGAAATGGGCACATATAGACATTGCCGGACCAGCTTTTGTGGAACACACATGGGGCGAGAACCCGCATGGTGCTTCCGGTGCCGGGGTACGAATGATGCTCAGACTCATTGAGGGCCTTGCCAGAAAAAAAGAATCGCATTAATATCATTATCGATCTAAAAGATAGATAATGATAAAATATTCTTATTAAATTTTAGGAGTTTTTATTATGGAAAAAAATACAATCCTGGAACAATTAAGGGCGGCAAAAGCTGCCCATATCAACTGGGTTCAGCGTGCTAAAATGCTGATCTCCGGTTTTAAAATGGAAGAAGATGCCATACCGGTCAACTCTACACAATGCAAGTTCGGCCAATGGTTCTACTCTGATGCTCAAAGGCTTAACGGCCTGAGAAACAATCCACTTGACTGTATGTCGGAAATAGAGAAGCTTCACTTTGAACTTCATGATATTTATCTGAATATCTACAAAATTTATTATGACTTGGAGCCACAGGGCTTTTTCAGCAAGCTGTTTGGCAAAAAGAAAAAGATAACAGATGACTCTGTTAAACTTGCAAAAGAGTATTTTGCTTCTATGGAAGAGGTTTCCAAAAAACTTGTCAATGAGATCAATCTTATGGAAAGGCGTATTGTCGCATTGCCGGATACTGATCTTGAAACGCTTTAAAATTTCTCTTTAACTTTCCTTTATGGAAAGCTGGCAGGCCAACACTTCCTGCTCCATGATATCCGCGACGATATTTCTTGCGTTGACCACATGCTTGATACCAAGGCTCGATATCGTCTTTCCTTCCGCATTGTTCATCACCTTGACGATACTGTTGATATGCGGTCCGAATGAAGCGATATTCTCACAGATAAGCTGTTTTTGTATCTCATTGTCGATGGTCACGATGATGGCACAGCACTGATCGACATTGAAGTGTTCCAGTACCATCTTCTGGGCGGCATTGGCAAAAAAGATCGATTCTTCTCCTTTGGCTATGACCGCATCAACGACTTTGACATCATGCTCCAAAATAACATACAGCAGGTTTTTTTCTTTAAAGGACTTCACCAGTCTCTGCCCAAGGGGGCCATAACCGCAGACAATGATATGATCTTTGTACGTTCCTCCGATCATAGCACGTTCACGAAGCGTATCCGGTTCTTTGATCAGTTTGTCGGCAATAGCTTTGATGTTCTTGAGTACGAACGGTGTGATGATCATCGAGAGGACTACTGTGATGATCAGGATCTGATTGAGCCCCGGATCTATCAGCCCTTTGGAGTTTGCCAGCGCAAAGATCGCCAGTGCGAACTCCCCTACTTCGAAGAGTGCCAAAGCGGTTTTCAGCGCCGTTCTTTTCTGCACAAAGAACTGCAATATCCCAAAGATCAAAAAGCCTTTGAGCAGCATGATCCCTGCAAGCAGTCCCAGAATGATATGCCAGTATATCAGAATGGCGTGCCAGTCTATCAGCATTCCGATAGTAACGAAGAATACACCCAGAAGGATATCTCTGAAGGGTACCAGGTCCGCCTCTATACGGTAACGGTATTTGGTCTCGGACAGCATCATGCCCGCGATGAACGCTCCAAGCGAGTAGGAGAATCCGAACACTTCCGCCAGGACGGATGCAGAGATGACCCCCAGAAGCACAGCGACAAGGAATATTTCTTCCGAATCCGTCTCCATGATCAGGTCAAAAAAGCGTTCAAGAAAGTATTTCCCCACGATGAAGAGTATGGCAAAGACAAGCAGCGCACTGATCAGTGTATTGAACAGCATCACACTGACCGAATCGGTCTGTGAAGTAAAAATGGAAACCATCAGAAGCATCGGAATGACTGCAAGATCCTGGAAGATCAGTATCCCCACACTGCCACGCCCGTAACCTGAATGTATTTCATTCTTCTCATTAAGTATTTTGAGTACGATCGCAGTGGAAGAGAGGGAGAGTGCAAAACCGATCACAATGGCGCTTTTCATTTCCTGATGAAATAGCAGATGGGAGATAATGGAGAACAAAATCCCCGACAGCATCACCTGGAGACCGCCAAAGAGGAATACCTCTTTTTTCATGTGCTTGAGATGCTTGACCGAAAACTCAAGCCCGATCGTGAACATCAGAAAGACAATACCGAATTCTGCCAGATGCGAAAGCACCTCCCTTGAATCTTCTGCAAAATGATAAAAGGAGGAGATAGCGAAACCAGAAAGTACATAGCCTATGACCGTAGGAATATCGAACTTTTTCAAAATGATATTGAGCACCGTAGCAATAGCAATCGTAACGATCAGAACGATGAGAACATTTTCCATTAAAATCCATTCTCCCGGGTTATTTAATGATTATTATACATCAAAATATACACACTAACCCCTCCTTCACCAAGATTTCGATAAAATCGCGTATTATTTATGAGGTGAAGCACCTCAAATCATTATGCTAAGGAAATACCATGGGATTAGGCATTGGACTTGTAGGACTACCGAACGTAGGAAAATCTACGACTTTTAACGCACTGACAAAAGCACAGAATGCAGAGAGTGCGAACTATCCGTTCTGTACGATCGAACCTAACAAAGCAGTTGTTCCCGTACCGGACAAAAGACTGGACGAACTCTCCAAGATCGTCAATCCTGAACGTATTCAGCATTCTACACTGGATTTTGTGGACATTGCCGGTCTGGTTAAAGGTGCCAGCAAAGGTGAAGGCCTTGGGAACAAATTTCTGGGGAACATTCGCGAGACGGAAGTGATACTGCATATCGTCAGATGTTTCGAAGACCCCAACGTGGTACATACGGAAGGTTCCATCGATCCCATCCGTGACGTGGAGATCATCGAGCAGGAACTTCTTTTTGCCGACATCGATGCGGTACTAAAGCGTATCGAGATGCTGAAGAAGAAGGCCAAAGGGAATGACAAAGATGCCAAAATGCAGCTTGAAGCCGCTGAAGCCCTGCTTGCACACATCGAAGAGGGAAACCCTGTCTCTACTTTTGAGGGTATTGAAAGTGACGGTTTTAAAGCCATCAACAAAGACCTGCGCCTCTTGACAAGCAAAGAGATCATCTACGGTGCAAACGTAGATGAAGACGGCCTGAGCGAAGACAATGAATTTGTCCAGCAGCTCAAAACCTATGCGGACGAGAGAAACAGAGAAGTCATCAAGCTCTGTGCCAAAGTCGAAGAGGAAATGGTCGATTTCGAAGATGAAGAGAGAGAAGAGATGCTTGCAGACCTTGGTGTGGAGGAGTCCGGATTAGAACAGATCATCCATAAAGGCTTCGACAAGCTTGGTCTTCAGAGCTACTTCACTGCCGGTGTCAAAGAGGTACGTGCATGGACCATCAGGAAAGGAACTACCGCTCCAAAAGCCGCGGCAGTCATCCACAACGACTTTGAAAAAGGATTCATCCGCGCAGAAGTCATCAGCTATGAGGACTTCATACAGTATGGCGGCGAGCAGGGAGCCAAAGAGGCAGGGAAGAACAGGCTTGAAGGAAAAGAATACATCGTTCAGGACGGCGATGTAATGCATTTCAGATTCAACGTTTAAACTGAAATCGGTACGTGGTTACGGACTACAAAGGATATAGAGTGAAAAAAATCATTATAACTTCTATGATAGGGTTGTTCGCATTGACAATGACGGGATGCGAAAACAAAAAAGGGGCTTTCCTTGAAACAGTGGAGACGAACAACACGGTCCCTGTCGCAATCGAGAAGCTGATGACGGCTTTACCACAAAAGGGGCTTTCACATTTCAATACGATAGACCATGCCAAAGCGGCAAAATCTGTAGGTATGAGGCTCGAACCCGAGACAGTGGTGATATTTGGAAACCCAAAAATAGGTACGAAACTCATGCAGTGTAACCCAAGCATGGGATTGGAGCTTCCTCTCCGTATGCTCTTCACCGTAGAAGAAGATGGCATCACCACCATCACCTATACCAATCCGGAATACTGGACCCTCAAGCACAACATCAAAGATAAAACTTGTTTGGCTATCATACAGCAGGCACATATTGCTTTGCAGGAATTGGCCGAAAAAGCTGCTGCCAAATAGAAAATAGATATTTAAAAGGATATTCTTATGAAACGAACACTTCTTTCGCTGCTTGCTATGGCCTCAATGGCTTATGCCGCATCACCTACGGGCTGTGTACTCGTACAGCCTGCCGATATGAACGTCACATGGAAAGCCTACAAGACACCAGCCAAGATCGGTGTGAACGGGCAATTTACTGCGGTAAAATACACTCCCAACTCACTCGAAGGAAAGAACTTCCGGGAACTCTTTGTCGGTTCAAAAGTGAACATCGATACAAGCAAACTGACTACGGGGAACCCGGGAAGAGATGAAAAACTGGTCAAATTCTTCTTCTCACTCATGAGTTCCAATAGCATCGAAGCGAAGATCATCGACATCAAAAGGTCCGATAAACATGAGAAGGGGAAACCGCGTACCGGTACTGTGAGCGTAGAGATCACCATGAACGGAAAAACGAAGACCATTCCCATGAAGTACATCTACGACAAGGGGCAGTTTAACGCTACAGGCACCATTGACCTTGTCGACTTTGCGGCAGGCAAAGCATTGGCCTCCATCAACAAAGCCTGCTATGAACTGCATAAAGGCAAAACATGGAGTGACGTGACCATCGGTTTTTCCACAACGGTCAAAGCAACACTCTGCCATGTGAATATTGCACAGAAAAAGTAGACAGTATTTTGAAAACGAACGATATTCTCTATAAGACAAGCAAAGCACTGGGTCTTAGCGAAGCAGAGATCCTTGAAGCCTATACACTTGAGGGCTATGAGATGGACCCGAAACATCTCGAAGCCCTGCTCAAAAAACGCGTGGATAAAGATTTTGTACTCTGCTCCTATGAAGAGTTGGGGATGTTTCTCGATGGACTCGTGACACTCAAGCGAGGTCCTTCCCCAAAAAAGCCCGGCGATGACGAAGCAGTCGAGCTCACTAACAACCTCATCCTGAAAAAACTCCGTATCGCCCTGGAGCTCAAAGAGCCTGAAACCGAGATCATTTTCGGTCTGGGCGATGTCACATTGAGCAAGCAGGAACTCAAATCACTCTTCAGAAAAGAAGGACACAAGAATTTCAAGACCTGTTCAGATGAACTGCTAATAGCTTTCCTCGATGGTCTTGATGAATTTTACTATACCGGAGAAGAAGTCTAAATATCAGATATCCAATACCAGCTTTACAGGGCAGTGGTCACTGCCCATAATGTGGTCCAGAATATCCGCATCGACGATCTTCTCTTTCAGATCATCCGAAACAAAGAAATAGTCTATACGCCATCCCACATTCCTTTCTCTCGCCTTTGTTCTGTAAGACCACCAGCTGTAACGATCCGGTTCATCCCCGTGTATATACCGAAAAGTATCGATATATCCGTTATCAAGAAGTTTGTCCATCCATGCTCTTTCTACAGGCAGGAACCCCGATGTATTTTCATTGGACTTGGGACGGGCAAGATCTATCTCTTTATGGGCCGTGTTGACATCACCGCAGATAATGATCGACTTTCCCTCTGTCCGGACTTCATTGATATAAGCCAGAAAACGCTCATAAAATGCCAGTTTATAGGCTAAACGCTCTTCGCTTCTCTGTCCATTGGGAAAATAGACATTAAAAAGAACATAACTGCCGAAATGATATTCATTGATACGTCCTTCATTGAGGATATCAATATGATCCCCGCCGGATGCTGTACCCTTGATATTGGTAAACAAAGCAACACCGGACTGTCCTTTCCGGGAAGAGGAGTTGATACTTTGGAATTTGTAATGTTTTTCAAAAATACTATCCGGGATCTGGTCAGCTTCCGCTTTGATCTCCTGAAGTCCCAAAAAATCAATATCACTTTCATCGATCCATTTTAATGCATTTTTTTTCTCAACTGCACGTATGCCATTCACATTCCATGATATAAAAGTCGTTTTTGCCATGTTGATCCTTGATTATTTGGGTAGAATAATAGCAAAAAAGGCTGTAAAGATGGCAGAGGAAGACAGAGAGCGCTGGAATGAAAAATACTTCACCATCCCTGCTTCCGATAAACCCGTTGAACTCATTACCCGTTATGCTAAACTGGCTACGGGAAATCGCGCACTTGACATTGCCTGCGGAATGGGAAGGAACAGCAAATATCTTGCCTCCATCGGTTTTGAGGTCGATGCCTTGGATATCAGTTCGGTTGCCATCGAATCACTCAAAGGACTTGCACACATCCATCCCAAAGAGGTCGATCTCGATACACATGCATTCCCGGAAGAAACTTATGACCTGATCATCTGTACTTTTTTCCTCAAACGTGAACTCTTCCCCGAGATCACCAAAGCATTGAAACCTGGTGGACTTTTTCTCTATGAAACATTTGTCTACCATCCTGACAATGAAAATACACCAACTAACAAAAGCTTTCTGCTCGAAGAGGGAGAACTTGAAGAGACATTCAAAAACAAATATGACATTATGCATTTAAGGGAATACTGGGATGTAGATCTGAACGGTGAAAAAAGTCTCAAAGCACAAATGGTCGCGAAGAAGAAAAGCAGCGGAATAGCCAGCGGGAGATCTCTATGCCAGTGACTGTCATAGTTTGAGCCGCCTACCTTGAAACAGCGGGGAGTTCGTCGTCCGCACAGATGATCCAACTCTCGCAGAATGAACGGGTTACAGCATTTGCATCAAATGATCTTCAGGATCTCCCTTAGATCCTTTATATCCACACAATGCGTCGCAGCCTCTTTGAGGATGGGTTTCGCACAGAACGCCACGCGGGTATCGGCATGGGCGAACATACTGAGGTCGTTGGCGCCATCACCGACCACAAGTGTATCTTCCCTCCCTGCACCAAGCAGCTTCTGCATACGGACGATCATATCGCCTTTGGCTTCCGAGTACATCATCTCCCCGCCTACACGTCCCGTGAGTATGCCGTTCTCGTCATGCAGGAAGTTGGAGAAGTCTGCATCGATACCGAGCCTTTCGCAGGCTGGTTTAGTCGCGTTTCGAAAACCGCCGGAGAAACAGACCACGGTATAGCCTTTCTCTTTAAGCCCTCTGACCACTTCCACCGCACCAGGCATCATGGGAAGATCACTGCAGATCTCATCGACCCTTGCCTTTTCCAACCCTTCGAGCAGTGCTACCCTGGCGACCAGTGATTTGAAGAAATCCAGTTCTCCGGCCATCGCTCGCTCCGTTATGGCAGCCACCTGCTCCTCTATACCCAGAGGCGCGGCAAGAAAATCGATGGTCTCGCCATCCATCAGTGTCGAATCAAAGTCAAATACAGCCAGTTTGGACATCACATATACCTCTATGCATTATTTGGGTAGAATTATAGCCAATTAACCAAAAAACTAAAGAGTTGAAAATGTTTGAAAAATTCTGTGACATCCTCTGTGGGGATAAAAACTTCATTACCGTCGAAGTCAACCCGCCACACGGGGCTTCCTTGGATAAAATACTTGAAGATATTAAAAAATATAAACTTCATGAGAAGGTGACCGGATTCTCCTGTACAGACAACCCTCTGGCAAAGCTCAAAATGTCAGGTGTTCTCTCCGCCATCAGGCTGCAGCAGACCTTCAAAAAACCCGTTATCGCTACGATGAGTATGAGAGACAAGAACAAACTCTCCCTGCAGTCCACCCTGCTCGGGGCCAACGATTTTGACCTGCGCTGTATTCTTGCACTCACGGGCGACCCGGCAAAGTTCTCCGACCAACCGGAGGTCAAGGGGGTACTGGAGCGGGACTCCACCCTTCTTCTGAGCATCATCTACCATTTGAACAACGGTGTGGACTACAGTAACAAACCACTCAACCCGGCACCAAAGCCTATCTATCCATTTGCTGTGAGCAACTCTTATGCACGCAACATGAGGAGTCTACAGAAACGCATTGTTAAAAAACTCGACTATGGTGCAAGAGCCATTATCACCCAGCCTGTCTATGACCTGGAAAATGCAATGGAACTGCTTGAACTCTTTGAAGAGGCAAAAACAATGAGTGTTCGTGAAACATCAAAAGAAGCACATCTCATACTCGGCCAGTTCCCAATCGTCAGGGCCAGGACTGCCAATTTCATTGACGACAAAGTACCGGGTATCTCCGTGCCCAAAGATATCATCGATGAAATGAACCTTGCGGCAATGGATGGAGAAGAGAAGGAGCAGGAAGTGGGATTTACCCTTTCAAAAAAAATCTTTGATGAGATGATGAAAAAACACGGAAAAGTACATATGATGACACACAACCGTTTTGACTTATGTTCAGAGTTAATCGGTTAATCAGTCATCATTCCTCCTATAAGTCTACAAACTTATAGGACTCGAAAGAGTCCTTCGTCTATAGGAAAGCTGATGATGTAATGTGTATAACCATATATTAGAGGCTTCCTTAACATTTTTTGGTTATAATTATTGACTTTTTAAAAAATATAATAATTAGGATTACTAAAATGAATATATTTGATGATGATGATTATATGGCGAGTTCTCCCAGAGAGAGTTATTTCAGTATTGCCAAAACGGCCAATCAGAACATAACGGAGATGGAGATCGAAAAGATGTTCCGTCGTCTTGCCGTAGCTGAGAAGATGCTTGAAGAGAAAGGACTCGATGAGGAACTTGAAAGACAGATCAAAGCATTGGTGATCAATGAGGATGTTGACAGAAGACTTGATTCGATCTTCATTGAAATGATGGGTAATATCGTCACACAGTGTGAATAGAAGGACCAGTCATGTTGAATGCCGTTGAGAGAAAGATAGAACAGTTCATTGTTGAACTGGATGACAAAGAGGTGATGGGGCTGTATGCCAAGTTTCCTCAGGGAAAAAGATTGCGGGCAAAACTCATTCTGAAAATAGCCGGTAACGGGTTGTCCGTTGTGAAGACAGCGGCAGTTGTAGAGATGATCCATGCGGCCAGTCTTCTGCATGACGATGTCATAGACGATGCCTATACCAGGCGCTCCAAACCTTCGCTCAATGCCCTGTACGGTAATAAAACGGCCATTATGCTGGGGGATATCCTTTATTCAAAAGGTTTTTTTGAACTGAACAATATCTCATCAGAAGTAGCAAAGATCGTCTCCAATGCTGTTACACAACTCAGCCTTGGGGAACTCAAAGATGTATCCCTTTCCAAAATCTTCAATACAGACAAAGAGATCTATCTTGATATGATCTACCAGAAGACGGCATCGCTCATAGAAGCCAGTGCCGGTGCGGCTGCCGTGCTTGCCGGCAAACCCAAAGAGGCATACATGACTTATGGCAGGAACCTGGGGATGGCATTCCAGATGATCGATGATCTGCTTGATATCACTTCGGATGCGGTGACACTCGGCAAACCTGCACTGCACGATTTCGTTGAGGGGAAAACGACACTGCCGTATATCTACCTTTATGAAGCACTCGAACAGGAAGAACAGCAAAAGCTTGCTTCTTTGCATGCCAAGGAGCTTAGCGATACGGATCAGTCCTGGATCAAAATGAAAATGGAGGAGCACCAGATCCTTCTCAAATGCTATGCGCAGGCCAAAGAGCTGATAGAAGAAGCGGTGGAACTGATGAATTCCAATGGAGAAGAAGCGCTCTCCGATATCGCTTTGGAAATGATAGAGAGGGATTTCTAATGTATTATCAGATCGTAAGTTTTTCACATAAGAATTGTGAACAGAGCATGAGGGAGAAACTGGCTTTTCCCAATGATGAAGAAAAGGCCACTTTCCTGGAACAGTTGACGGGCTTTGAGTTCGTGCATGAAGCCTTCATTATCTCTACGTGCAACAGGGTGGAGATCGTCATGGCGACACGCGATAACTTCTCGAGCTACCATGCGGTATTGGGATTGATGAGTCAAAAGGGAGGCTTGAACTTCTATGAGCTGAAATCAACTGCGAAACGTTATGACGATGAAGAGGCGATAGAGCATATTTTCTCAGTAGTATCCTCTCTTGATTCCCTGGTGATCGGTGAATCACAGATCACAGGTCAGGTGAAAGAGGCATTCCGTTTTTCTTTTCAGCACGGTACGGCAGGACGCAGACTCAACCGTGTACTTTCCTATGCGGTCAAATGTGCGGCTGAGGTACGAAACGCGACCAATATCTCCCAAAATCCCATCTCCATCGCTTCTGTAGCCGTAGCACAGGCACATAAACTCCTGGGTGACAATATACAGGGGATGAAAGGCATCGTGGTCGGTGCGGGTGACATGGGTGTACTTGCAGCCAAACATCTGCTCAGAGTGGGCTGTGATGTCGTACTGATAGGACGGGACCTTGATAAGGTCCAGACAGTAGCGGATTCTCTCGGTGAGGATGTCAAAGCGGACACGATGGAGAATCTGACGAAATACATCAACAGGTACCGCCTTCTTTTTTCTGCGACTTCTTCTCCCGAGCCTGTGATCACCGGAGATCTCATTGAGAACGAAACACTTCCAAGACAGTGGTTCGATATGGCGATCCCGCGTGACATCGAAGATATGGAATTGGAAAAACTGCAGCTTTTCCGCATCGATGATCTGCGTGCCATCTCCAATGACAACCACGCTATGCGTGAAGAGCAGGCTGTAAGAGCGAATGAGATCGTTGAGCGTTATACAGAGGAGTTCTATGCATGGCTCAAGGCACTTTCCATCGAACCGGTCATCAAGCAGATGCGTCAGCATGTCTCGGCTGCCATTGAAAAAGAGATGCAGCGCGCATTGAAAAAAGGTTTCGTACCAAAAGAGTATGAATCTAATATGAGAAAGATGGCCGAGCAGATGTTCAACCGCTTTTTGCATGACCCGACACAGAATCTAAGAGCCTCTTCGACTGAGAGCAAGAATACCAATTGTATTGAGTCAGTCAAGAAGATGTTCAATATCGATACCGAGCATGTGGATTTCAAACAGTACAAGAACGATCACCATACCAAAGGATACAGCGCGTGAGATTTTCGAGATTATTGATCCCTACGACCAAAGAAACACCCAATGATGCAACCCTTGCAAGCCACATCTATCTGATCCGCGGAGGATTCATCCAGTCAGTGGGAGGAAGCGGGCTCTACAATTTCCTTCCCCTGGGTAAAAAAGTACTCGACAGGGTACGCAATGTCGTCAAAGAAGAGCTCGACAAGGCAGGATGCCAGGAAGTCAGTCTTTCCTTTGTGACCCCAGCATCACTTTGGGAAGAGAGCGGGCGTTATGAGAAGTACGGTAAAGAGCTATTACGTTTTAAAGACCGTAAAAACAATGAGTTCGTGCTTGGACCGACACATGAAGAGATGATGGTCAACCTGGTACGCCAGAGCGTCAAAAGCTACAAGCAACTACCTTTGAATCTCTATCAGATCAACCTGAAGTTCCGTGACGAGATCAGACCGCGTTTCGGTCTGATGAGAGGGCGTGAATTCCTGATGAAGGACGGGTACAGTTTCCATACTTCCGAAGAAGATATGAAACGTGAGTTCGACCTGATGGAGGAAACCTACAAGAAGATCTTTACCCGTCTCGGTCTTGAGTTTAGAGTGGTCGAAGCGGATTCCGGTGCCATCGGCGGAAGCGGAAGCAAAGAGTTCATGGTGCTGGCGGACAGCGGCGAAGATACGATCGTGGTCTGCGACAACTGTGACTACGGAGCGAATATCGAAGCGGCTGTCCGTCAGGAGAAAGACTGTGAGGCTAAGGCACCAGAAGCAGAAGCCGGCAAGGTTCATACTCCTGATACGACAACCATCGAATCATTGAGTGCTTTCTTCGATGTTGATCCCTACTATCTGGTAAAAATGGTCGCCAAACGCGCACTATATGATGAAGGGAAGAGTGAAGTGGTACTCTTCGCCCTTCGCGGTTCGGATGAACTTCAGGAGGTAAAAGCATGCAATGCAGTCAATGCAAATGACCTTGCGGATATCTCCGAAGAGGAACTTGAAACAGCCGGTCTAATCGCTGGCTATATGGGGCCGACGGGTGTACCTGAAGGTGTCAGGGTGGTACTGGACAACAACCTCAAAGATGCCACCTCCATGATCTGCGGTGCGAACGAGAAGGATCATCATCTGGTCGGGAACAGCTTCGAAGGCATGGAGGGTGACTACCATGATCTTGTTGCCGTACAGGAGGGTGACCTCTGTCCAAAGTGTGGTGCACCAATGCGTTACACTAAAGGTATAGAGGCCGGGCATATCTTCCAGCTCGGGACGCAGTACTCAGAACCGCTTGGTGCGACTTTCCTTGACGAGAACGGAAAAGCACAGCCGATGGTCATGGGGACCTACGGTATCGGTGTGAGCCGTCTGCTGGCAGCCATTATTGAACAGAACCATGACGACAGAGGATGCATCTGGACCAAAGAGTCCGCACCGTTCGACCTGCAGCTCATCGTCTCCAATATCAAAGATGAAACGCAGGTGGCTCTGGGTGAGAAGCTTTATGAAGCACTTACGGCAAAAGGCCTGGATGTGCTTTTCGATGACAGGAAAGACCGCTTTGGTGCCAAAATGAAGGATTATGAGCTGCTTGGTATCCCCTATGCTGTAGTTATCGGTAAAAAGCTTCAGGATGGACTGGTCGAGTTCATCAGCAGAGAAGGGCTTGTCAAAGAAGAAGTTTCTGCTGAAGCTATCCTTGATGTCGTAGGAGAAAGGGTCTAAGATGTTTTTGCTGATCATGATCCCATTTATGCTCTTGGAGCTGTATCTTTCACTCTATGTAGGGGAGCGCATAGGCTTCTGGTGGTCTGCAATCTGGATTGTGGTTACAATGATACTGGGGATCAGACTGCTTCAGTACACACCCTATACACTGATGGGAAATATTTCACATGTTTCTATGGGAAAACTGAGCCTTGAAGAGTTCCAGAATGCCAGCACATCGTATTTACTGGGAGCGATCCTTTTGATCATTCCGGGGGTATTGACAGATATTTTAGGTATTTTGGCACTGGGCTACACAATGTATTTACGTTTTGTTGCTAAAATAACGCCGGAACAAACAAAATTTAACCAAAACAAAGGAGATGACAATGTCATTGATGTCGAAATTATTGACGAGCACAGTGATCGCGACGATCGCATTGAGCGCTAATACGCAGGTAGACAATAAAGTATTATTAAACTATATAAAACGAAATGTAGTCAAAAACCCTCAGGTAGAGGTCAAGGGTATCAAGGTACTCGAAAAGAAAACACATAAGGATATCCCGGGTTGGGATGTTTATCTGACCTCGATGCAGCTCAAATTCCAGAAGAAAGACATAGATGCACCTGAAATGATCTTTGTCAAAGATGGATTGGCTACGGGGCATCTTGTGAATTTGAAGACCGGAAAGGACTATCGTAACGAGATCAAACCGACGGTACCGGAAAGTATGTATGATGATGCTCACCTGCTGTTCGGCAACAAGAATGCCAAACATAAGATACTTATCTTCTCTGACCCGCAATGTCCTTTCTGCCAGGATGTTGTACCCGGTATTTTGGCTGCAGCCAAAAAGAACCCTGACCTGATGGCTGTTTACTACTACCACCTTCCTCTAAAGAGGATACATCCTGTCTCTGAGACATTGACACGCATTATGCGAGTGGCGCAGAATGAAGGCAAAACGGATGTCGTAGAGAAGATGTATTCATTGAAGATAGAGCCCAGAGAGACCAACAAGAAAAAGATCATTACAGCGGTCAAGAAGCATACGGGATATGATATCACTGAAGCAAAGATTAACGATAAAAAGATAAATGCTGAGATGAAAGCGGATGAAAAAGCTGCAGGCAGAATGATGGTTTCAGGTACACCTACTGTGTATATTGACGGTCAGTGGGACAAGATGAGAAACGGGTATAAAAAGCTCAAGTAAGCCTTTTTCAGTGAAGAGTGAGGAGTGAAGAGTGAAGAGTGTGGGTACGCTTTTCTTTCTGGAAAGCTCCTTTTTATATAGGGTGTTGTGCCCTCACAGCATCAAAATAAAAAAAAGGGTTTTTATTGGAAAAACTGGTAATAGCGACACGGGCGAGCAACCTTGCTTTATGGCAGGCATATCATATCAAAGAGCGGATCGAAACAGCGTTTCCTGAGGTGAGGGTAGAACTCAATGAGATCACATCAAAGGGTGACAAGATCCTTGATAAACCTCTGGCACTGGTCGGAGGCAAAGGACACTTCACCAAAGAGCTTGAAGATGAGATGATCGCGGGTAATGCCCATCTGGCGGTACATTCACTTAAAGATGTGCCTACGTATATTCCCGAAGGCCTGGAGCTTTGTGCCATTACCGAGCGTCAGGACCAGAGCGATGTTTTCCTTTCGCATACTTACAAAAGTCTGAGTGAACTTCCCGAAGGTGCCGTTGTAGGTACGACTTCATTACGACGCCGTATGCAGCTGCTTGAAAAACGTCCCGACCTGAAAGTAAAGGATCTCAGAGGCAATGTCAATACTCGCCTGAGAAAGCTGAAAGAGGGTCAGTACGATGCGATCATCCTTGCGTATATTGGGCTTTACAGACTTGACCTGCTCAAAGATATCCCTTATGTTGAAAAATTGGACTTCTTCATTCCTCCTATGGGGCAGGCGGCATTGGGAATCGAGATCGTAGCAAACAATGACAGGATCAGAGAGATCGCTATGACCCTCAACCATGAACCGACCTTCATCTGTACGAAAGTGGAGAGGGACTTTATCTCTGTTATCGGTGCTGGTTGTTCCGCACCGGTCGCGGTCAATGCCACGATGGATAAGAAAGAGGACGATAAAGTTCCTACTATCAGTGTAAGAGCGATGATCGGTTACCCAGACGGTACACATATTCTTCACAAAAGCCTTACTGTGCCTTTGAATGAAGCCGACATCCTTGGTGATGAGCTTGCCCAGGCCATGATAGAAGAGGGTGCACTTGATATTTTAGAACAGGCAGAGATAATCGCTTTTAAAGATGAAATGCCCGAGAGGCTTTAACTTCTGTGGGAATCAATGAAAATAAGAGAAGAATTTATGGAATGGTAGACACAGGTGTTTCCCTTACTTATAAATTTTCCAATAGAAACCTCTGAAGAATCAAGAAAGAATACATTACTCTAAAACGCTTTTCTCTATTTTCACTGCCTGCTCTGATAAAGATTCAAATTCCTTCTTAAGAATACTATTGAGAATTTTTTCTCCTATTTTTCTGAATTCTTCCTACTTATACTCTCCAACCAAAAGTGCTCTAGTTCATCTGGATCAAATTCGATCCTATGTTCTTTCACTTCCATGCTATGACTCCTTTTTTGTTTCGCCAATTCAACCAATAAGCAATTTGGAACTTACAGGAATTATATTACACTACCGATGGGCTTTTACCTATTAGTAGTTCCTCAAAAAATAAAATCAAAATGCCTATATCATTATCTTACAGGACAAGCTAAATCATAGACCAGGGAAAGTACCGATAATGAACTACCCCGCTGCAAGTATCGGGGAAATCTTTCAGATTATAGAATATTGTATGAAGTGTTTTTTACAGAATTTGCTAGAAAGTTAGCTGCTTAATTGAGGTGAAATTGCGTTAGTGATTAGAATTGGCGAAGAAAAATACAAAGCACTAAAAAGAAGAAGCGCCAGCCATAGGAACTCATCAAAAATATGAAAATATGAAAAAACCGCTTCTTCGTAGGGAGGGATCACGATTGCTAAGAGGAAAATAGGATATAACTCTATTTTAAACAAGGAGTAACAGAAACTCTCAACATCGTCCGAAAAGATCATCTCTTTTCTGATTATATTATAACATTCCAAAACCAACCATTAAAAAACAAATAATTAATGAATAGTCAATAATACTTTTTTAACTTTATAAATAACAGCATACATCAAAGGCACATAATAGAGATTCAGCACGGTCGCCCATGCGATCCCGAAGCCCAGCGATATCGCCATAGGCTGGATGATAAGCGCCTGCCCGCTGGCAAAGAAGATCATGCTTGAAAGCCCCAGTACCGTAGTAATGGAGGTCAGCAGGATCGGGCGCAGTCTGTATCCGGCTTTTTGCATCATCTCATGCTGGTCCTTCGATCCTTTAATGAAAGAGAGCATGATGAGCCCGTCATTAACCACTACCCCGGCAAGCCCTATCATTCCCATGACACCCGGCATAGTCAGGTTGATCCCCATAATGTAAGTTCCCACCAATGCCCCCACGATGGAAAGTGGGATAGTCGAAACGATGATGAGCGGGAGTACCAGTGAGTTGAACATCCATACCAGAGAGATGAAGATGAGGAAGATCGCGATCATCGCAGCCTGAGACATCTCTTTTTTCATCTGCGTGTTCTCCTTCTCCTCTCCCTTGATGATCACTTTGATCCCCTCTTTCTCAAAAGTTTTCAAGAGTGGTTTGATCCTGGCCATTACTTCTGTCGCCAGTATGGTCTTACTCTCCACTCTGGCAATGACCGTACGAACCCTCTCTCCATCCTCTTTGAATATCTTGACAAAACTCTTTTTATAGATGAAATCGGCTATATCATCAAGACGTACGACCTGCCTGCCATCCGGTGTGGTCAGTTTGACAGACCGGATATCCATGGTTTCATCTTTCTCCGGGTCCTCAATACGTACACGTATCAAGCCCTTGGTATCGAACATCTTCCCGTATTCGCCTTTGAGGAACGAACCTTTGAGTACCGAAGTAACATAGGCTTCATTGAAACCAAGCATCTGCCCGTACTCGTTGATACGCAGTTTCAGCTCCCTGACCCCTTCGGTAGCATTGTCTGTGATGTCAAAAACACCCTTGATGCTTCCGAGCGCTTTCTTCAGCCGTTCGATCGCTTCGAGCTGCTTTTTTTCATCGGTGGTATTGAGCCCTATCTCGATATCGTGTCCCACGATACCCGTCTGCGGAACAAAAATGTTCAGTTCGGAAAAGAGTTTCTCACCGTTTGGCAGTTTCTTCTTCCTGAATGCCTCAACCACATCTTTCTGCGTTTCCGTGGCGATCTCCTGCGCCTTTTTCTCTCTAATCATGTCCGAGCCGTCATACTCCAGAGAGAGAATGGGGTTGATGTATTTGTCAAAAAAGTTTTCCGGCGCTTTCTCATGCAGGTTGATGAAGATATGAAAAAGATTCTTCCCTGTCTGGAAGGTCTGGTCCGCATTGAAGTAGAGACCGATGACCGAAGTAATGGAAGAGACTTCGGTCCCCTCCTTTCCATAATAGGCCAGCAGTTTTTTTTCTATTTCGGTGACTACTTTTTCAGTATCTTCCAGTTTGGAATTGACATCGATCTTCCCGTTCAGGTAGATCTGTGTCGAATCGAATTCCGGAAAGAGTTTGAACTTGGTCAGTCCCAGCATGCCTACGGTAGAGAGTATGATGAAAGTTACAAGCAGAAAGAGTGAACGTTTTTTGCGTTTGAGCAGTTTTCCGAGCAGCCTTTCATACATTACATCGAGTTTGAGCCAGAAGTCACTCCTGTCATGCCCCTTCTTCATATCTTTCGTGGAAAAAAACTCTTTGGAATGCAAAGGCAGAAAATAGAAGGCTTCAAAAAGTGATGAGAGCAGGAGAATAGAGATCATCACAGGAAGTACTTTCATGAACATTCCCATCTCTCCACTCATAATGAGCAAAGGCAGGAAGGCAAAGACCGTTGTCAATGTCGCTGTCAATACAGCCGGGAACATTTCCAGCGAGCCGTCGATAGCAGCTTCCCTCGGTGCTTTCCCCATTTCCATGTGCCGATAGATATTTTCCGCTACAACAATGGCTTCGTCCACCAGCATCCCCAGGGCTATGAGTGCCCCAAGCAGGGTCAGCATATTCAGACTGTAGCCTATCATATCCGCTGCGATCAGGGTGATCATGAAACTTGTCGGTATCCCTATGGCCACGACCAGTGCGATCTTGTAGTTGACACTCAGCAACAGAGCCAGAAAGACCAGGATTAGTCCGAAAAGGATATTGGAAGAGACCAGATTCAAACGGTTCTTGATCCAGATGGAGGTATCGGTATAGGCTTCAAAGACTACATCCTTATACTCTTTCTGTACCTCTTTTAACATTTGTTTGATCTCGCGGCTCAGGGCGATAGCATTACCTTTTTTGGTTTTGTTGATATTGATGGAGATATTCTGTACACCGTTAAAATGGGAAATTTCATTGCTTTCGCTCAAGCCAAATTGGACATGGGCGATATCACCAAGGCGTACCCTTTTGCCTGCAACAGTGATCAGTGTCGATTCCAGTGCTTTGGCCGACTTCTCTCCATTAATTGTAGAGAGATAAAGATGGCTGCCTTTCTGTTCTATGGTCCCTATGGGGAAAATGGAACTGAGTGTTGAAATGGCTTTGTAGACACTCTCTTTGGGAAGACCGTAGGCAGTGAGTTTTTCATTGTCCAGCTCGATGAGCACTTCATCGTCCGCATCCCCGCGTATGGTGATTCCACTAAGATCCTTGTAGGCACTCAGTTTGCTTTTAAGGTCTTCGGCAATATCCAGAAGCCTCTTTTTGGGTACATTACCCGAGATCGCAACAAGCAGCAAAGGGAAATCATGTACAGTGATCTTGGCAATGGGTTCATCCATATCGGCAGGAAGATCCCGCCTGATATTGGCGATGACATCTTTGACATCCCCAAGGACCAGCTGATTGTCGCTGCCCTCTTTGATATCTGCGCGAATAGAGAAAAAACCGTTCTGTATCACGGTATCGATATTGTCGATCTCACTGATACTCTTTATTTCGTCTTCAATGTTCCTGACGGCCATCTTGTCCAATACATCCGCACTGGCACCGGGGTAACCTCCGGTAATGGTTATCTGATCGAGTTCTGAAGGCGGGAATATCTCTTTGGGAATGTCCTGGTAGGCAAAAATGGAAAGTACCAGCATGAAGACCATCAAAATATGATTGATAACTGGCCTGTCGACAGCGAAAGTAACGAATTGTCTGATCATCTACTCTTCCGTGCTGTCAAGTATAAAGATCGTATCTGTAACCCTGTTCTTAAATTTCAAGGCTTCAATATTTTGCTCAAGAAGTACCTTTTCAGCTTTGAGCGCCGAAACTTCCCTCTGCATTTTGTTGACCTTTTTGCTTTCATAATAGATCTGATTACTCAGATAGATCTTGATACTCGCAAGGATCAGTACGATCGCCACAGAGATAAGAATGATCATGACCATCTTGAAAGTGATTCCGTCAGGCCTTTTTTTCTTTACATTTTCTGCCATTTTAGCTGTCACTCTTGAATCTGAAACTTCTGAGTTTGGCCGATCGGCTTCTGGGGTTGACCCTGAGCTCCTCTTTGGAGGCGGTCACCGGTTTGCGTGAGAGTGCTTTGCCCAATGCATGCTTCTTGCCGCAGGTACAGCGGATCGCATGGGGATCGCAGATACATTCCTGACTCCATTTCCTGAAGCGGTTCTTGACCAGACGGTCTTCCAGCGAATGAAAGGTAATGAGTGAGACCACTTCCCCTTCGTAATGTTTGGCTTCAATGGCATCGAGCAGCCCTTCTATCTCTCCGAGTTCATTGTTGACCTCTATGCGGATCGCCTGAAACATCAGGGTCGCCGGGTGTATTTTTCCTCCAGGGGGGATAACGCCTTTGGCTATCTCACTCAGCGCTTTGGCACTCTCTATGGGTGCTTTGGCCCTGGCATCAACCACAGCGGATGCCAGTTTTTTATAGGAACGTACTTCTCCGTAAGTATCGAAGATATACTCCAGCTTCTCTTTGGGATATGTGTTGACCACCTCATAGGCGGAGAGTGGCGCATTTGCGTCCATACGCATATCGAGTGTTTCCGAATCGAAGGCAAATCCCCGCTCTTTTTTATCAAGCTGCAGGGAGGAAACCCCGAAATCGGCAAGCAAAGCGGTCACTGGTGCTTCTTTAAGCGTAGGCAGTACCGTAGCGAAGGTACCTTTATAGAGGGTGCTTCTGTCACGGAAAGGCTCTAGACGTTTTTTTGAAAAAGCCAACGCTTCATCATCCCTGTCAATACCGATATGTTTCAAATGATCGTAGCGTTTCAGTATTTCGGAACTATGGCCGGCATACCCCAGGGTACAGTCAACGAAATACCCTTCCGGCACTCTGCTGAAACTCTCTAACACTTCTTCCAAAAGTACCGGTATATGCGGAGTTTCCACTTGTTCCCCTTCTTCATAAAAGTGTCGCGCAGCAATACATACCAACACTATTCACTATTCACTATTCACTATTCACTAAATATTACTGTTATAATAGCGAAATAATCCTAACAAAGGTTTCTACAAATGGACAAACATCTCATTGAAGAGATCAAGCATGTCTCACTCTCCATGTTCAACAAAAACTTCTTTGGCGTTTATCATGGATCGATCTCGGCGCGTATCTCGGCAAGCGGCTTTATCATCAACAAAAAAGACACTATACTCGATGAAATAACAGAGGAAGGACTCATAGCACTTGACTGCCTCAAAAGGGATTACCGATGGAGTGAAGCAAGCATAGATGTCCCCATTCATGAACGCATTTACGAAAATATTCCCAATGCCAAATATATCTGCTTCACAATGCCTCCCTATGCAACTGCCTACTCGTTAAAACACGGAAAGGTCTCTCCCCAGGATTTTCACGGCAAAAAGATCCTCGGGGAGATCATTGTGTATGACCCAAAAAGTATCGATGACTGGGTGGAACGTGCCCCCTATGAGATACCGCAATTCTTCCAGAAACATGACAGCCACCTGCTGCTCATCAAAGGATACGGACTGATCTCTTATGACAGAGATATCACCGAAATGGCAAAGAAGGTCGCCATTCTCGAAAATTCCTGCAGACTGCTGGCGCTTTCCGCCAATTTATAGGAAACTACAACTGGTATTTCACAATCCAGGTTGTGTATATGCCGGATCATCTTTATCCCGTCCATCCCATCTTGGATTGCTAAAACATTTTATCTACTTTTTGAGCTAAACTTTGTAGGAGTTTTCCTACATATTTAAAAGCTTATTTTGAGTATAATGTTTTATGTTTATAAAAATTAATCTAAATAATAAGAGGAAATAATGAGTTTAAAGAATTTCGGAGCCAAAACCATACTGATTGCCGAAGACGATACATTCAATATGCAGTTGCTGCAGGCATTACTGGCCAATATCTCAACTTTTAAAACTATACCATCCTATGATGGAGCAGAAGCATTGGAAATATTAAATTCATCCGGAACAGAAATCGATATGATCCTGTTGGATATTCGTATGCCGATTATGACAGGAGAAGAGTTTCTGAAAGAGATAAAAGGAAATACTGCACTCAGTGATATACCGGTACTGGTTATCTCGGTAGATCAGGACAATGAAGCTGAACTACGTGAAATGGGTGCGGTTGATTTTATCCAAAAACCTTTCGATATCAATGATCTGGAAAAGAAAATATCAGCAGCTTTCGGAGAAAGCAATTAAACTAAAGTATTTTTTTGATCTTTTCAATCTGCTTTGCAGTATCAAGATTATTCTTGAGATCTGCCATAATATCTCCGGCTTCCATATTTCCAAGATTGTACAATAAACCTTTGAGTGCATGCAAAGACTGGTTGATCTTTTCAATGTCGGGTGTCCTTTCATCGAGCAGTATTTTTAGTTTTTCACTTTCTTCTTCAAGATCCCGCTTCCCGGATGTAAGCAATTGTTCTATCTGCTCTTTTTTAAAGCCGAAGTTTTGAAATTTCTCACTTGCGATCAACATTGTCTCTGTAATCAGTTTTTCCATTTTTTACTTCTTTTTTAAGCATATTTTACACTATTTACTCTTTGAATATATATTTTTTTGCAAGTTTCAGGAAAGAAAAAAAGATGTATAATCAAAAATAAAATAGAAAAAGTAACCAAATGGATGATTTAGTATGATACAAATTACAATCGCTGATGATCATGAACTGATACGCAGCGGATTAAGTATGATCATAGAAGCACATAATGATATGCATATTCACACTGAGGCATCCAGCTATACGGAACTCCTTGAGGCACTTGAAAAAGCTGTCCCGGATCTTCTTATTCTCGATCTCAATCTGGGGGATACAAACGGACTGAGTACCCTTGAAAATATCAGCAGTCTATACCCTTCGGTGCCAATACTGGTATTGAGTGCCTACCCTGAAGAGATTTACGCACTTCGTACTTTTAAAAATGGGGCATCCGGCTATCTTAATAAATCAATAGTCTCTTCCGAGCTTATCGATGCCATTACTACGATCATGAGGGGGAAAAAGTATATCAGCAATAAATTTGAAGAGATTCTTCCATTGGGGACAGACCTAGGGAAAGAAGAAAAAGATCTCGTAGAGATCCTATCAAAACGGGAGTTTGAAGTACTGAATCTTATTGCAGCGGGGCAGGCTCCCAAAGAGATCGCAGAGAATATGAATGTCAGTCCAAAAACGATATCTACCTACCGCACACGGATCATGGAAAAACTCTCATTTGAGACGACTTCACAGCTACAGCGTTTTGCCTATGAAACCTTTATGGGGGAAAAGTACTCTACTCCGACTCGAGAGGAAAACAAACTCTAAAGCATGCACCTTTATCTGTATTTTTCACCTCCAATCTCCCCTGGCAGTGTTTTTCTACGATTAGTTTGGACATATACAGTCCCAGGCCGGTTCCTCCGCTTTCTTCTTTTGTCGTAAAGTAAGGATCAAAGACTTTTTCGATCAACACTTCCGGAATACCTCCTCCGCTATCTTCTATCTCCAAATATACTGACTTCCTGTCTCGGTACATCCTGATAATGATATGTTTATCATCTATGTTTTTAGCGGTAAGTGCATCTCTGGCATTATTCAAAAGATTCAATATGACATGGATTACCTCATTGGGGTAGGAGTAAACGATACAGTGGCATATTTCTTCTATAGTAACCGTAATTCCTTCTGCTTTCAGTCCGGAACCAATCAGGTCCAGCGCATCGTCCACTGTTTTTGAGAGTACAAAATCAGACTTTTCGGAATCAAAACGAAAAAAGTTTCTGAAATCATCAATGGTCTGCGAAAGGTGCTGCACATATTCTTCAATACGTTTGGTTTTTGCTGTAAACTGCTCTATATCACAGTGAGCGCTTCTCAGTACTTTTTGCATACCTACATTGGTTAAAGCAATGGCATTGAGCGGCTGTCTCCACTGATGTGCGATCATACTCAATGCTTCACCCATTTGTGCATGACGTGCCTGTATGAAAAGGAGTTGCTCCTGTTCACTGTTTTTCCGTACCGCTTCTCCGACCCGATCTTCGAGATTTTGATTTAGTGCTTCCAATTCCTTTGTTCTTCGTTCAAGTTCCCAGGTTTTTTTACTGACCTCTTCAGCCAGCCTGTGTTGGATATAAAGAAGTTTCTTTGTTGAAGCCTCCTCTATTGTCGCATACCAGTGAGAAATCATCAATACGATGACCATGTTCAGTATCCAGATAAAAAAATCTATCACACTCAATGAGAAACTCTGCATATCGCTAAAATAAAGTATCAGGAGTACCACTGTGAGCATACTTATCCAATAATATGCTTCTCGTTTGTCAAAAAGATAGTAGATCATGTAGACAATGGTGGAGAACCAGATAAAACGTATGGGCATATCCGGATGATTACGCAGTAGAAAAAAGGAAACAAAAATTGCAGAAAAAAAGACTATCCGTGTAATCACCTTGTAGGCTGAGGCATCTTTTTTCAGTCTGACGTAGCCAAAAACAACGATGCCTTCAAAAAGGATATCTGCCACAAACTGATTATAATCGCCCTCTGAAAGTCTGACAAGCAACATCACAGCAATTGTAATTGCCAGTATCGCCAGTACCCGTAGCAGCAGTCTTGTTTTCTGGGAAGAGAAGTATGCTTCCTGCAACTCTACATTTTTCATTATATCTCTTTAGGAAATACGGAGGAGACTTGCAGCAAACGTGCCATCACAGCCATCAGACTTTTCGGTTCTACCGGTTTGCTCAGGTAATCATCGAAACCTGCCTGCAGAAAACGTTCTCTGTCACCCTTAAGGGCATTCGCTGTCAGGGAAATGACAGGAGTATGGAGCCTTTTCTCCAGATTTTCTATTTTCAACAGTTCTTTAACCGCTTCCATACCGCTCATATTTGGCATATTCTCATCCATAAGTATCAAGTCAAATTTTCCGGATTTGAATTTTTCAACTGCTTCTACGCCATCATTCGCCATTTCATATGTCATCCCGCTATTTTCCAAAATGATGCTAAGCAGCATCCTATTTGCTTCTTGATCTTCGACAATAAGAATGTGCCCCTTTGGCAATGAAATCTCCGTACTTTTCCCCTCATTTTCTTTCCCTGTTTCCAGAGGAATGGAAAGAGTAAAGATACTTCCCTTCTCTTTTTCGCTTTTCAGGGTAAGTGTACCACCAAGCATGCGTGTCAGTTCCAGACTGATACTGAGTCCAAGCCCTGTTCCACCATAGTTTCTGACTGTCGAACTATCTGCCTGCATAAAAGGTTCAAAAATTGCTTTCTGCTTTTTTTCACTGATCCCGATACCGTAATCTTTCACCCTGATATTAAGCTGCCCGTTTTTGTACCAGATGATACATTTGACTACGGAACCCTCCGGTGTGAATTTTATGGCATTGGAGAGCAGATTGGTAAAGATCTGTTTGATCCTCAGCGCATCTCCGAAAAGTATCTTTGGCATATTATTGTTGTATCTGATCTGAAAAATGATATTTTTCTCTGCGGCCCTTGTCTGAAAGAGTTCAGCGATCATGATCAGATCTTCATAAGGATTGAAATTGTAAGGCTCAATCATGAGGTTACCGCTTTCAATTTTGGAAATATCCAGAATATCATTGATAATTTGCAGCAGAGACTCTGAGGAGTTTTCGACGATTTTCAGATACTTCAGTTTTGTTTCATCTTTTTCATTCTCTTCCAACAGTTTGATAAATCCGGTGATCGCATTGAGAGGTGTACGTATTTCATGAGACATATTGGCAAGAAAACGGCTTTTTTGTTCTGTTGCTTCTTCTGCCAGCTTTTTCGACCGGGCAAGATCTTCATGCATTTGCCTGTATTGGCGCCTTTTCAATATGATCTCAACTGCATCAGCAAGGACTTTTTCAAAACGCTCTATGTCTATGGGTTTAAGAATGAAGTGCATCACTTCAAGATCGATAAGTTCAAAGAGATATTTCGCTTCACCATGTGCGGAAAAGACAACAACCATTTGGCGTTCATTCAGTGTTTTGATCTGACGTATCATTTCAATCCCGTTGAGTTTGGGCATATTGATATCTGTCAGTACAATGTCAAAGTATTTCCCCTCTTTTTCATAAAAAGCCTGATACTTCTTCAACCCTTCTTCACCATTTTTGGCACTTTCGATATGGCTGAAATACATTTGAAGAAGATCAAGTGTACTCTCTCTGACAAATTGATTATCTTCCACATAAAGCAAGGTACATTCACCCGCTTCCTGAAGAAGCTCCTGAAGTGATTTTCGCATAAATAAACTGTTACTCCCTGTTTGAGTATTTAGTTGGTGCGGTAATTCATATAATATTCTACACTTCTTTATTTAGTATCGCCCTTATTTGGTTCGGAATATAGTACTGAAACTGTTTGGGTGAAATAAAAAAATCCATCGTGCCTTTTACATTTCCCAGATCACTCCACTGCTCAATATCAAAATTGGTGGCGACAACGCCCATGGTTGGAATCTTGGAGATATGTTCATCGATCAGACTATTTGCCATATCCGTAATTTGCGGATTGTGTCCTATGACAAATATGGTATCGGCATCATTTTCCTGAAGCATGACAATTTGTTTAAGTGTCTCTGTATCAGTAAAATAGAGTTCCTGCATATAATTGATTTTCCCGTCAAACTCCAGTTTTTTAGCAAGACAGTCGGCAGTCTCCTGTGCTCTGAGTGCACAACTGGAAAGAATAATATCAGGGCATACCCCTCTCAGCTTTAGATAGGAGCCGATGGTCTCTATGCTTTTTTTGCCTTTTTTTGTCAGTCCACGCTCGAAATCACTGGCATCGATATCTTTCCAGCTTGATTTGGCATGTCTTATCAAATATAATGTTTTAATGGTGCACCTCATTTTTGACTTTTTGTGCAATGACCTTTTGTCATTGCACCTGTTTTACATCTTCGCCAGTTCTTCAGACATATTCTTAGCTGATTTGTCCATAATCATTTTTGCCAAAGCGACATTTCCGTCATCTCTGAAGATGGCAAATACGTTGATCTTTGCAAAGTTGTCGTCAGAGAGCAACCCTGCACTGTTAATGAGAAACACATGCCCGTCCAGTGTCTTTGCTTCAATAGAGGAAGCTTCAGAGAAACCGACATCCAAAGAGGATTCAGATATCATTCTGTATGCATCATTAAAGATACTCGCAGAGTAGGGAATATCTGTTCCGGTATTTTCATTGTCAATATAAAGTGTCTCTCCGGAATAGTTCAGTACAGCTGAACCAAGATAGCCGTTTACGACACGCAGTCTTTTCATTGCATTGTTAAAATCGATCATTGTTTTTCCTTTAGTTTATTGTTTGTTGAGTTCGTCCATACATTCATTAAATGTTGCCAGGCTGTGACCTTTTTGTGCAAGAAAATCCTCCAGTACCTTTACTGAAGCATCAATACCGTTCTCTTTTTCTGCCTCAAGCATTTTTGCATAGAGTTCACTTATGGTCTTTTTGGCACTTTCACTCACCTTTTTCCTGGTGGAGACATAGTTTCTAAAAGAACCATCGGGATTCTTTGCCATTCTCACCTGAGCTAAAACCCAGTAGTAACTGCCGTCTTTGCATAGGTTTTTGACATATGCATGTACTTCTTTACCTTCGGAGATATTGTCCCAAAGGTATTTGAAGATCGCTTTTGGCATATCGGGGTGTCTTAAAATAGCATGAGGTTTATCCAGCAGTTCTCCCTGAGAGTAGCCGGAAATTTTCATAAAGATCGGATTGGTATAGGTAATATTACCTTCGGCATCTCCTTTGGATACGATCATGTCAACGTTGGTTACTTCGCGTTCTACATCGGTAGGTGTTGGTCTTTCCATATTGTAGTTCCTTTTTTGATTGTTCGGAATATTAACAAATAATCCTATGATGTGTATGTAGGAAATATCCTACAGTCATACAGGAGATTTTGTACTACAATTACAGCTATATTATACGAACAATAATTTCAGGAAATTAAAAAATGGGACAGATTGAACCTAAAGAACTTAAAGCACTTGTATCTGAATCTACACGTAAAATACAGTCTGCTTCAGACCATATAGAGATTAACAAAATTGCAGAAAATCTCATAAAACATGTCATGGGCACAGAGTATGCCTCTTTGTGGGTTTTTCATAAAGAGACCGCATCTTTATTGAGAGCCCGAAACGATGACAGTGTCAACGAAATATCCATGCTCGGCCAGCATGGGGTATTTGCCAAATGTTTCTTTACCCTGAGCGGCGGTATTTTCAACTACCTTGCCAGTGAAAAAGAATATCTGGCCGAAGTCGACAATCCGGATAATATCAGGATCAAATCGAAGATCATCTTCCCCATCATTGACGAAGAAAACTTTTTGGGAATGATCACTGCATACTCTTCCATCCATAAGATCAAAAATTTCACCGAAGACGATATGGAGATACTCGAGACACTTGCACCTTTCCTGACCAATGTCATTTATATGATGTATCCGGAGATGAAAGAACAAACAACGGAAGTTTATGTCAGCCAGCGTCTGACTGAGAGTTCTAAAGACCTGGTTGAAAAAGTCGAAGAAGTACAGCAGCAACAGCAAAAAACAGAAGAAAGTGAAGAGACACTCAGTTTTCTTGCCAATACAGTCCATGACATTCGAACTCCCGCAAACTCCCTGTATGGTTTTCTTGAACTTCTCGAAGATCATCTTGAGGACAGGAGACTGCTTCAGTACATCCAAAATGCCAAAGAAAGTGCCCATTTTATCAATGATCTGACAAGCTCTATTCTTGACCGCATCTCATCCCAGAGAGAGCGGAGCAAAGATGAAGCAGTGACACTGAATCCTACAAAATTCCTTGCTGATGTTGCAGAAACATTCTCAGCTAATATGTACAATAAAGGGATCACTTACAATATTTTCATTGACCCGGCACTTCCCAAAGAGATCACGATAGAAGATGGCAAGCTCAAACGTGTTTTGATGAACCTGCTGAACAACGCCTACAAATTCACTCCATCAGGAAGGGATATCTCCCTTCTTGTACAGTACAAAGCAGATGAAAAGAAGATGAAAATATCGGTTAACGATAGCGGAATCGGCATCGATCCGGAGAAACAGGAAGAGATATTCAAGGCGTTTTCACAAGCTGAAAAGGACACAAAGCAGCGATATGGTGGTACGGGTCTCGGACTGAGTATCGCCAAAGAGTATGTCAGTGCCCTCGGAGGAAAACTCAAACTTAAAAGTGAACTTGACAAAGGCAGCAGTTTCTATTTTTCACTGCCTCTCAATGTTAACAATCATGAAGCTATGTTGCCATCTATACACAATACCCATGTACAGATAGGACTGGTATTTGCCAAACACAACCTTCCCAGCGCAAGAAACATGGTACGGTATCTCACAAAACTGGGTATCGAAAAAACACAGATACCTACATTGAAAAAAATGGAAACCATCCCAAAAAATATAACCCATGTTATCTGTTATCAGGACCAACTCACTGAAGAAATTCAAAGGGAAACAGAAATAAAAAATATCTCTCTACTTACTGTGGAAGAAAAATTTCTTTCCCTTCTCCAGGAGGAGAACAGTATCAACACCATCATCTCCCAGTATGGCTACTATGCAAAAGAACTTTATGAATTTATCAGCGGAAATCAGCCTCTTCGCATACTTGTTGCAGATGATGACAGAATCAATGTCGAACTGATCAAAGCCATTCTCGCAGATGAGTTATGCCATATAGAGACAGTTACTGATGGTGAAGCAGCACTTGCATTGCTCAAAGAAGGCCTGAAACAGAATACCCCATATCAGCTCGTCTATCTCGATAAACAAATGCCTAAACTTTCAGGTTCGGAGGTCATTGCACGATACAGAGAGATGGAAACTCAAAAGCGTGGGAAGAGACTCTTTGCAGTATCCATTTCCGGAGATGGTTCCAAAGATGAAAACAACAGGGAAATGTTTGACATGTATGTAGGAAAACCGTTCAATAAAAAATCTATACAGGAAACTTTGGAGCTGGCAAAAACTATACAGTAGGTATAGTTTGTTCTATCAGATCAATCAGTTTGTCTTCTTTGACCGGTTTGCTGTACAGATACCCCTGTACAGTGATCTCTTTAAACTGTCGCAGCACATTATCTTCTTCTTTTGTCTCCACACCTTCGGCAATTACTTTCAATTCAAGTGCCTTCGCCATATCAATAATTGACTTGAAGAGTAGATAGTTTCTTCTGCTTAGATGTATGTTGTGTACGAAAGAACGATCTATTTTCAAATAATCAATCGGGAAATGCAGCAGATAGGTCAATGAAGTGTGTCCTGTTCCGTAGTCATCTATCGCAAGAGAAAAGCCCAGCGACTTTGCCTCATTCAGGCGTGCCGAAAAACTTTCGAGATGATCAGGGATAGTATCTTCCATGATTTCAAATGTCAATGCTTTGCCTTTGAGTGCATAGGCATCAAGTAAAAAGCGTACAGTATCAAGAAAACTTTCTTCCATTAAAACCTGAAAAGGGAGGTTTACTGCAATGGAAAACTCTATAATATTGTGTTCTTCAAGTCTACGAAACATCGATGCAGCTTCAATAAGTGTCCGCGTCATCAATGGTGTGATCATACCGCTTTTTTCCGCAAGAGGTATAAAAATTCTGGGAGGGATATTACCAAGTTCAGGGTGCTCCCATCGTGCCAGCATCTCCACACCTGTAAATGCAGACTTTTCATAGCTGTATTGTGCCTGATAGGCAAAATAGATTTCTCCATTCTCTAGGGCATAAGGAAGATCATGGAGCAGCCTGAATTCATGTTCATAAGAGAAATCAACTGTATCAGAACTGACAGAAATACGGTTTATCCCCTCTCTTTTTGACTCTTTCATCGCATGCTCGGCCTTTTTGATCAGCATCAACGGATCTCTCTCTTCTTTAGAGGAAATACTGATTCCGATCGCTGCGGTAATATAAAACAGATTGTCGCCAAAACTGATGGGTTCACGCAAAAGATTGATGATTTTTTCAGCAATTACCATCAATGTACTGCTCTCTTCAACACCCTCTTTCATAATGACAAAATCATAAGTTCCAAGACGTATAAAAAGTTCATCATCAAAAAGGTTTGAAATGTTTTGGCTAAGATTGAGAAGTATCTGTTTGTCTGTATCGTAACCGAATATTTCGTTAAAGCGTACCAGGTCTTCTATCTCAAGATAGAGTATTCCGGTAGGAAGGAAATTCTCGGAATG
Organism: Sulfurovum sp. NBC37-1; assembly: GCF_000010345.1. Lineage (NCBI taxonomy): Bacteria > Pseudomonadati > Campylobacterota > Epsilonproteobacteria > Campylobacterales > Sulfurovaceae > Sulfurovum > Sulfurovum sp. NBC37-1. Next base: position 650,296 of record NC_009663.1, on the reverse strand, counting down.
CAGTTTCTTTCCCAGATGCTCTACGAGCACATTGTAGCCGGGAAGTTCGGTCAAAGCATCCGTTACAGAAGAATTCATATGCTTAATCTACTTTGGGAATCAGCCAATTTGTAACAGTCTCATAAAATTCTGCATGAATGATTGAACCATAATAGGCTTTTTCATAAAAAGATCAAAGTAGCTCCGTTCCTTTGCATACTCATTTGGATAGATAGTCAAGGCCGCCAACCGTGTCTCTTCACTTTTTTTTCTGGCATACTTTGCAATTTCAACACCGGTACCATCCGGTAGATTCATATCGATGATCATCGCATCATACGGATCGCTGTTGTCAATCAGCTCATAGGCTTTTTCTACTGTATTTGCTTCATCTATATTGCAGTCTATCTTGAGTTCACTCATCATATTTAAAATTATTTTCGATTCAAATTCAATATTGAAATTTACATCATCAACAATCAGTATTTTTTTAGTCATCTTTAGCAATACTCCTTCCTAATTTATTCTATACCTATTATACTATCAATTATTTTTAAGTTTGTCTGTAGGCTATTTCTTACAAATCAGTATTATACTTCCTTAATTGCATGGCATCAATAAAAAACAAAACCCGATTTCCTTTATTCTTTTTTCTGATACATAAACAGGGAAATTAGTTTGTCCGCGTATAAGTCGCGAATATCTTCTTTTCATTTTCCGTTACCAGTTTCTGACGATTCAACTGTTTCATGACCAAAATGCGGATCGGGTCATTCTTGAAACGGTTGTGAAATGTCACTGCAATATTTTCAAGTGAACTTTGGGATATCCGGTACACTTCTCCGGCAACCGGTACTTCAATGTTATTGACAACGGCTACCAGGATATTTCCTCTTGTCTTCCATGTACCTGTCCCTTCGATACGAAGGTCTTTCATATAGGCATTTCCTTTTTTCACTGTGACAAGCAGCACCGTACCGAAAGTATGGTCTGCATTAAATCTGAGAAATTCACATTCGGTTATCCTAGTACCATTGTTAACACCCGTACTGACATTGTTCCATTGCCCTATCAGCATTGCTTCGTTGGCTGCATACACTTCAACAATGAAGAGAAATATTATCCAGAGTTTTTTCATTATTCTTCCTCTTGTTACTAATTCACCTCTATTATAATGTTATATAACTGATAGCCAAATGTAATAGCCAAATGTCAACACCCAAGTAAAGCATTATTTTGCTATAATTTTCTCATTAGACTCCCTACTTCAGGATCACTATATGAATCAAACCAAAAAGCGTCTTCAGATCATCAATATAGCTATTTCACTTACCGACATTGAAACCATACAACTGCAGATACTTAAACTCGCTTCCCTCAGGTCTGACCCCAAGCTTAAAGAAATTATTGCAGGTCTGCAGGCACAAAACTATGCCCAGACACAGGCACTCATTACTAAATATATTGAGACGCCAACAGAAGAGATCGTTCAAAGAATCCCTCAGGATGACCAGGAGATCATTGAACAATTTGACCTTTTTGTCACTGCTCCAGAGGAGCCCAAAAGAGAAGAAACAGAACTTTTCGATTTTGATACACTGACCAAAGAAGAGATCCCGGAAGAAAGTACTGAAGCAAACATTGATAAAATCGAAGAAGCGCTTGAGGAAACACAGCAAAATGATAGTTTTGACAACCTGCTGAACCTGACAGTAGAGGATGTCATGCCGGGTAACATCGAACTTGACATCAGTCATACACACCATGACGATTTTTTTTATACTCCAGTAGAGGATTCCCATACGACCAAAGAGAGTCACATCGATACAAACTTCATTCCTAAAGATAATTTTTTCGATACACCGGAGGACAAACAGCCATCCTTCCATAAAAACGATACAGAGGATGATGGACTCTTTGACAACCTTCCCGAAGAAAATATTTCGGAAGAAAGCGTAGAAGAAGACCTTAGTGTAACAGAAGACTTTACAGAGACAAAAGACTTTACAGTGCTAGATAAAGAAGTAAAGGAAACAGATGCCGGAAAAGAACCCCAGGAGGAAGCAGTAAGTGAAGAGCGTGCACCCGCTGCTTCTGCTGACGAACCTGAGATAGAGGAGACAAGCGCTGCCTACAAACCGATCCCCTACATTGACCAGAAACTCAAAAACATGTTGATCCAGTACCCCCCGCTGCATGACAGCAGTGAGCGTTATGAATCGGTGGACAACTGGCTACTGAAGATCAGTAACCAAGGGTACACAGAGACAGAAGTGGAAGAGGTCATTTCACATATACAAAAGCCTAAAGAGAACAATAATATTGCCGAAGCGGCACAGCTTCTGCTTATCTGTGGTGCCACAGAGTCAAAGTTCGCACAGTTCATACTGGCAAGGGAACTTTTCAGGGGAGAACTGCTTGAGAAGAACCTGCCCGAAGCCTTTACCCTCATCAACCGTCTTGCCCTGGACGACGACTACCCTGAAGCCATCTGCGACCTGGCACAATTTTACGAAAACGGTGTTGGTATAGACAAAGATAAGAAGAAAGCAGAGGCACTCTATCATGAAGCAATGGAACTAGGTGTCAAGAGGGCTGCATCCCATTATGAAAGATTGCAAAAAGCCAACAAAGGGCTGTTGGGAAAACTCTTCGGGAAATAGTTGCAGGCATTAATCATGCCTGCCCACTTTAACTTTTAATTTTTTAATTCCCTCATACGCCACATCCGTCATCTTATCTATCTCCTCATAACTGATAACATAGGGCGGCATGAAATAGATCACATTTCCCAGCGGCCGCAGGAGCACGCCCTTCTTTAGTCCATAGGTATAGATCTTCAGACCAATACGCTCTTTTGCATCATAACCCTGGAGTTCGACCGCTGCTACCATTCCCTGTTGCCTTACCTCTCTAACATTTTCCAGAGCGCTGAAACGTTCCAGTTTCTCTTTGATATACCCTGACTTCTTTTCATTGTCTGTCAAGACATCATTGCGTTCAAAAAGTTCCAGTGTCGCCAGAGCGGCGGAACAGGCAAGTGGATTGCCCGTATAGCTGTGGGAGTGCAGGAATGCCTTGTACTCATTGTAGTCACAATAGAAGGCACTGTAAACCTCATCACTTGTCATGACTACGGAAAGCGGGAGGTACCCTCCGGTCAATCCTTTGGAGAGTGTCATGAAGTCCGGAGAGATACCAGCATGGTCACAGGCAAACATTTTTCCCGTACGCCCGAAGCCTGTCATAATTTCATCCGCGATGAGGTGCACATCGTACTCTGCTGTCAATGTTCTTGCGCCTACAAGATATTCGGGGTGATACATGTGCATCCCCCCTGCTCCCTGTATAAGCGGTTCAAGGATCAGCGCAGCGATCTCGTCCGCCTGGGCTTCCAGCACTTCTTTGAGTAATACCAAAGCTTCTTGGGCAGCTCTCACACTCTGGTCTTTGGGAACAGGGACCTGCCTGTTGGCGATAAGCAGCGGTTCATAGGTCTCTTTGTAAAGCGACACATCTCCCACCGAAAGTGCTCCCAGGGTTTCTCCGTGATAGGAGTTCGTCAAAGAGAGGAAAAGTGATTTCTTTTTACCTCTGTTCCTGTGATAGTGGTAACTCATTTTCAGCGCTGCCTCGACTGCACTGGAACCGTTGTCGACATAAAAGACTTTTTTCAACATCTCAGGCGTGATGTTTACAAGCCTGTGTGCCAGCTCTACAGCCGGCTCATGGGTAAATCCTGCCAACAGCACATGTTCGAGTGTGTCAATCTGTGATTTCACTCTTTCATTGATAAAAGGGTTGGCATGTCCGAAAAGGTTGACCCACCATGAACTCACTGCATCGATATAGCTGTTTCCCTCAAAATCATAGAGATAGACCCCCTTCCCTGATTTTATCGGGATCAGAGGCAGTGTCTCATGATCTTTCATCTGTGTACAGGGGTGCCATATCACCTCGAGATCACGTTGCATCATCGTATTGTTGTTGACCATTTTCCACCTCTTTACTTTCATGCCCCAAGATTTATCATATCTTGTAATATCACAAGCTTATTTGGGTAAAATATTATACAAATTTTTCGATAGAAGGTAGATGAAGTATGATTAGCTGGATGCAAAAACACAATAAATATCTCGTATGGACCATATGGGTAGCAACCATCGCATTTATAGGTGCGGGTTTCGTAGGCTGGGGAACGTACAGTTTCGGTTCCAAAGCAGGCAATGTCGCCAAAGTAGGCAACATCGAGATCAAACAGACGCAACTCAATATGGCTTACAGTAACCTCTACAACCAGTACAATGAAATGATGCAGGGTAAACTCGATGAGAAGAAGGCCAAAGAGATGGGCCTGATACAACAGGCCTTCTCCCGTATCGAGGTACAGGCCAAACTGCTCAACTTCGCACAGGAGATGGGAATCGTTGTTTCAGACAAAGAGGTGGCCAGGACACTTGCCGGCATCAAAGGTTTCCAGAAAGACGGTGTATTCAATAAAGATATCTACAATGCCTACCTCAGAAGCCAGAGACTCAAAGCCAAAACCTTCGAAGCAACGCTCAAAGATGAGATAACTATCCAGAAGACCCTTGCACTTCTTCATACAGACGCACTGCCTCTTGAAGTAGAGACTGTCTCTTCTGCCATGAATATCGCAGACAAGCTGATGTACAAAGTACTCAAGAACGACGATGTCAATATCAGTATGGATGAGGCGAAGATCAAAGCGTTCTGGGAAATACAGAAAGAGAACTTCATGACCCCAAGAATGTACAAGCTTTCCATTGTATGGACAGCGACCGATGGAGTTGAAGTCACCGATGAGGAGATCAAAGCATTCTATGATGAAAATTCCTTCAACTATACCGATGCAGCAGGGAAGCAGCTTCTTTTTGACGAAGCCAAGGAAGAAGTGACAAAAGACCTGAAGATCAAAAAGAGCAAAAAAGCAGCTCAAAAACAGTATATCGCTTTCAAAAAAGGTAAACTGGAAAATCCGGAGAGCATGACACTTCCTGTCAATGACAGTACACTCTCCAAAGAACTCTGGGACGCCGTCATTGAGAAGAACAGCGGTGAGATCGTCAAACCGAAAGTTGTCGGAGACAAATATGCCACTGTCAAGATCGAAGCGGTCATCGAACCCAAAGCAAAAACCTTTGAAGATGCAAAAGAGGAAGTCACAAAACTCTATACGCTTCAGGCGCAAAAAGAAGCACTATTGAAGTTGGCAGAAAAGACACTTGAAACATTGGATAAAAGTAATGCGATGATATCCGATTTTGTTACTTTAGAGAAAAATGACAACCTGAAATCATTAAATTCACAGGAAAGTTTACAATTTTTACAAAAACTCTTTACATCTTTAAAAGAAAAAGGTATTATAAGCGTAGCGGATAAAGTAGTAGTTTACAAAATTATGGATCAGAAGTTCCTGCCGGCCGACCAGAACAGGACAGATTTTGTAAAACAGAGTGTCAATCAAATGAAAAGCAGAACATTTGAGGCCAACCTCATCAAGATGTTGGATGCAAAATATCCTACGGAAGTTTACATGGGAGGACTTAAAAATTGAGTGATACAATTTTAGCTATAGACATCGGTTCGACTAAAGTATGTGCAATCATAGCTGAAATTGACGATGCGGGCAAACTTCAGGTACAGGGCCACGGGATCGCCAAATCCCAGGGCATCAAAAAAGGTGCCATTACCAACATCGAACTCTCTTCCCGTGCTATCAAGAAAGCCATTAACGATGCCAAGCGTATCGCAGGCAGCAATATCACTTCAGCAACTGTCTCCATTTCCAATGCATATGCCAAAAGCCTGAACTCCACAGGTATTGTCAATATCCCACACAAAGACATCTCCATCAAAGAGATCAATCGTGTCATGCAGACTGCACTTTACAATGCCAATGTCCCCAACGAATATGAAGTGGTCCATGTACTCCCATACAATTTCAGAGTGGATGATCAGGATTTTATAGAAGATCCGTTCGGTATGAATGCCAGCCGCATGGAAGTCGATGTCAATATTATCATGACACAGAAATCCAACCTCTCCAACCTTAAAAAAGCGGTCCGTTCAGCAGGTGTAGAAATAGAGGGTATCGTTCTGAGCGGTTACGCTTCCGCCATCGCAACTATGGATGAGGATGAGAAAGAACTGGGTGTCGCAGTCATCGACCTTGGCGGACAGACAAGCAATCTTGTCATCCATGTAGGCAACTCCATCAGATACAACGACTTCCTCGGTGTAGGATCGAACCATATCACCAATGACCTTTCCATGGCACTGCATACACCACTGCAGATCGCCGAAAATGTAAAGATCCGTCACGGGAATCTTGTAGAGACAAGCAATGAAGTGATAGAGCTACCTATTATAGGGGATGAAGAGAACCGTAACGGTGTCTCTCTCGAAATCGTCCATTCAGTTATCTTTGCACGTGTCGAAGAGGCACTGATGATCCTGGCAAAATCACTTGATAAGTCCGCACTCAAAGAACAGATCGGTGCGGGTATCATTCTTACAGGAGGGATGACCAAACTCAAAGGTATCAGAGAGTTGGCCCAATCCATCTTTCCTTCCCTTCCCGTCCGCATCGGAAAACCAAGGGAGATTGACGGCCTTTTTGATGAGCTGAAAGACCCTGCTTTCGCTACTGTGATCGGTCTTCTGCTTTACAAAGCAGGAGAACATACACAGTATGAGATCAACTTCCAACAGGAACTTCTACACTCCAAAGACGTACATACAGATGATCTTGGTGATATCAAGATCGGCAATACCGTCAAAGAGGCAGAAGAGCAGCGTGAAGTAAAAAAACCAAAATCACAGGGAACAGAGGAAAAGGGTTCTGACAATATCATCTTCGATGACTTGCCGGATATCGGTGCTGACAAGCAAAATCCGATCAAAAAGCTGACCAACTGGGCTAAACAGCTTTTTTAAGAGATATATATTACAACAAGGGAGGAAAAAATGGAAGAGTTCGAAATCAATGTCATTGAGACAAAGTGTCACACAAACGGAGCAAAAATAAAAGCGATCGGTGTAGGTGGCGGTGGTGGCAACATGATCAACCACATGATACAGGAGGGGATCAACAGTATCGACCTTATCGTTGCCAATACAGATGCACAGGCACTTGACAGTTCACTGGCACCCTACAAAATGCAGCTTGGAATGAATGCTACCAGAGGTTTGGGTGCGGGTATGGTCCCGGATAAAGGTAGAGAAGCGGCACTTGAGAGTTTTGAAGACATCAAAACCATGCTCGAAGGCTCCGACATCGTGTTCATCTCTGCAGGTCTTGGCGGCGGTACGGGTACCGGCGCGGCACCTATCATTGCCCAGGCAGCAAAAGAAGTAGGTGCATTGACAGTTTCCATCGTGACAAGTCCTTTCAAGTTCGAAGGCAGAAAAAGAACAAAGCTGGCAAAAGAGGGTCTTGAAGAGCTCAAAAGAGAGAGTGATTCCATCATTGTCGTACCAAATGAAAAACTTCTTTCCATCGTTGAAAAGAACCTCGGTATCAAAGAGAGTTTCAGAATGGTCGATGACATCCTTGCACAGGCTGTCGGCGGTATTTCAAAAGTCATCCTTTCTCACGGAGAGAATGATATCAACCTTGACTTTGCCGATGTGAAAACAGTTATGTCACACAGAGGGCTGGCGCTGATGGGTGCGGGCTACAGTACCGGAACAAATGCGGCTTACGATGCTGCCAAAGCGGCGATCGAGTCTCCGCTGCTTGACAACATCTCCATCGACGGTGCAATGGGTGTACTGGTACATTTCGACATTCACCCCGACTATCCAATTATGGAGATCGGTGAAGCGATGAACATCGTTGAAGAGAGTGCCGATGAAGACGCGTCTGTCATCTTCGGTACGACAACCAATCCTAATATGGAAATAGATGAAGTACGTATCACTATCGTTGCAACCGGTTTTGAAGACAAAAATGCCATTCCAGAACCAACTTCCATCAAAAAGCCGACGCAGACAACAATGTTGGGTAACGACTCAAGTACTACAGCGACACCCCTCAATACCTTCAATGGCAAGAGAATCGTTGTAGGGCAGGACTACACGGAGAATGAGGACATTCTCGATGTTCCTACCTTCCTGAGAAAGCAGATGGATTAAAAAGCAGAGGGGCCAAAGCGGCCCATCCGTACCTTCCTTATATAGTCAGACAGAGAGACTCTTCCCTCTCTGCTGCACTTCCGATTAACATTTTTTTGCTATCATACCACTTCTATTAATATACCCGAAATTTTTCGTTAGGAACAAGAAATGAAATATATCAACAGACTTTCAACCATGGCTGCCGCAACCGGTCTTGGCGCCCTGCTCGTTACAGGCGTGACCGGATGTACCAGCAGCAATACACAACAGGAAGCGGTTCAGCCAAAAGGTGCTTTTGTCATCATTGAAGAAACAGCTCCTGGCAAATACAAGATAAAAGATGAATTCCCAGCCGATGAGACACGTATCGTACTCAAAGACCTGAACGGTACCGAGAGGGTCCTGACCAAAGAGGAAATGGACAAACTTGTTAAAGAAGAAGCTGCCAAAATTGACAATGGTACATCTCCATTGACACAGAAGAACCCGGAAGTCTCTCAAGGTATGGGACTTGGTTCCGTCCTGCTCTCCAGTATTGCCGGCGCAATGATCGGCTCCTGGATCGGGAACAAACTCTTTGGAAACCAGAATTACCAGAATAACCGTAAAGCCGGATACAAATCACCTTCCACCTATCAGAGAAGCAAAAAAAGCTTCAGCAAGCCAAGAAAAAGTACAAGTAAGCGAAGCGGATTCTTCGGCAATAGAAAGAGCTCTACAAGAAGCGGCGGCTTCTTTGGCGGTTAAACAGTGATCGCTTTACAGAAAACCACCCCTCTGACAACGAACTATCTTGAGTCCCTTGGTTTTGTCTGGCATACAGACAGTGATGAGAGCGCCTACATCTCGAACGAACTCGTTGTCATCTCTGAAGACGAAGCTGAAGCTTACTATGAAGCAGCTAACACACTTTACGACATGTACGTTGAAACCGGTGAATATATCGTTGAAAACAACCTCTTTCACGAAATAGGTATCCCCTTCAATCTTGTAGAGGTCATCAAAGAGTCCTGGGAGAACGATGTACACTGGCACCTCTACGGACGTTTCGACCTTGCCGGAGGAATCGGCGGCACACCCATCAAACTGCTTGAATTCAATGCAGACACCCCTACCGCTCTCTTTGAAACTACCGTCGTCCAGTGGGCGATCCTGAAACAGAACGGCTTGAAAGAAGCGGCACAATTCAATGCCCTCTACGAAGCACTGCTTGACAACTGCAAACGTCTTGTTACTCTCGATGAGGATGTTTCCGATTTCGAGTCACGCTATAAAGGCTGGAAATTCCTTTTCACCTCCATCAGGGGCAATGCCGAAGAGGAGAACACTGTCAAACTGCTGCAGCACATTGCGACTGAAGCAGGATACAACACTCAATTCGCCTACATAGACGAGATAGAGTTCTCTGCGGAAGAAGGGATCTTCTACAACGATGAGAATTATGAGCTCTGGTTCAAACTCATTCCATGGGAGGACATAGCACTGGAAGAGTCAGATCTTGCCATGCTGTTGACCAATATCATCAAGAAGCAGAAGGCTATCATCTTCAATCCGGCCTACACACTGATGTTTCAGAGCAAAGGTATGCTCAAAATTCTCTGGGACCTCTACCCCAACCACCCTTTCCTGCTTGAAACCTCATTTGACCCTCTACATGGTAAAAAACAGGTAAAGAAACCTTTCTTCGGAAGAGAAGGCGGCAATGTCAGCATACTCGACGCCAATGCACAGCCTGTCGAATCGGTAGAGGGTGACTATGGCAACCATAAAATGGTCTATCAGGCCTATACCGAACTGCCTGCAGATACTCAGGGTTCCTCCTACCAGGCAGGTGTTTTCTATGCCTATGAAGCCTGTGGACTGGGCTTTAGAAAAGGTGGAAAAATACTCGATAATATGTCGAAGTTTGTAGGGCATATCGTAGTATAAGGTTCTGCCATATTTAGAGAAAAAACGACTGCTGCAAACCTTCTCCGGGGAAACGGATGAAATAAAACTCACTTTCATGATCTCATTAGCAGAAAAGAATAAGTTTAACGCTATACTAACTCTCCTAAGAATTTTTTATGTTCTGGATTTTAGAAAGATCTGTAAGATATTTCCTACATATTTTTTTTATTCTTTCATATATAATATTTTATATTATCTCAAAAAATAAAATTATTGGGTGGCAGACGGAGTCATAAAGCAGTAGTTTTAACAGTACTTTATTTTAATATTAAAAATAAAAAGGGGCTGACAAAAAATGAAAAATATCTTTTTTATCATCGCTATACTTATTGGAGGGAGAGAGGCATCTGCTTCCGGCCTTAAAAATATTATCAAATGTTCCAAGGGTGATTCACATGCCTGTATTCAGGTTGGCCAACTCTTTGAATATGGTGAAGGAGTGAAACAAAACCTTGCTAAAGCAAAACAATATTATAAAAAATCCTGTCAGCTTCAATTGGGAAAAGGCTGCTGGAATTTAGCACATATATTGATTAAAGAGCATAATATCCAAGCAGCACTGGAATACGATAGAGAAGGCTGCAAGCTTAATTACAGTAATGCATGCAGTGATCTTGGATTTTTATATGAAAAAGGGGAAAGTATCGAACCAAATTACAGTCAGGCAAAAAAATATTATCAAAAAGCCTGTAATTTTGGGAATAAATCAAGCTGTAAAAAGTATACATATTTGGATAAAAACGGTATTACCTAGGAGGAAAGATAAATGAAAAAAGCTGTATTGTCATTATTTGTTGTATTTATTTGGACCATAAACGTATATGCAGACGGTCCATTAATGATGAAAGGATTCCATCACGATATACCGTTTGACAAAGCATGTGAAATATTGTCCGAATTTAAAAGTGAACGTGGTGATTTTATCTATGATGAAAAACAAAAAAAATGTGGGTTTGGAAGAAATAACCTTATCACATATCCATATATAAAAGAAAATATTACTTCCAAAAAAATTGATACAATCGTACTTTCCCCGGATGTAGTAGATTACCTGTTTGATGCAAAGTCACTTAATGTGCGAAAATTTTGCAGAATATTTTTAAAAAAATATAGTTGGATTGACAAATTCAATATGGCCAGAAAATATCAGCAAACAAGCCCTCAGTATGGCTGGAAACTTTCAATTGATAAAAAGAAGTGGATGAAAATAACATTCTTCAAAGAAAACAAAACACATCAATAGTTATTTTATTTGTTGTAAAGTCCCCCCCCCATTTCACCGATGGACCGGCAGAACAAGAGAAATACCTATTTTTTATCTGGGTTCATACATCCTTCACAGTCATACTCTCTAATCTTAGGCTCAGAAAGATCGATGCGTGCGGCGGTGAGCTTACCTCCCCAGAGACAGCCTGTATCAAGTGCCAGTACATGTTCATCCTGGTAGAAACCCAGTGTCGACCAGTGCCCAAAGATAATCTTCAGGTCGATCTCTTTTCTGTTCTCACACTCAAACCATGGTTTCAGTCCCTTTGCCCTCAATGCATCCGTCGGTGGACCTTTCTGGTCAAAATCGAGTCGGTGGTCTTTGTAGCAGAACCGCATACGGGTGAATGCACTGACGATGTAGCGGTCGATGTCTATTTTGCTGGAATCCCGATTGAAACGATTGATACCGCTTTTGAACATCTTTTTCAACCATGCAGCGGCACTTTCATCGTTTTGAAGCTTCTCTTCTACCCTGTTGGCATAGCGTATCGCCATCCCGAGATCGAATTCTGGGGAGATACCCGCATGTGCCATGCAGTATCCCAATTTGTAATCCACATGAAGGAATTTCTGACTTCTCAGCCAGTCTATCAGCTCTTTGGCCCTTGGCGAGTTTAGAATGGGATCGATGGTCGGGTTGGATTTTTTGATACCATAATAGGCGGCTATGAGACTCAGGTCATGATTGCCAAGTACCACTTCGACACTCTCTTTGATACTGTAGATATACTCCAGCGTCTCCAATGAGCCATCACCCCGGTTCACCAGGTCACCGGCGAGCCATAGCTTGTCTCTTTTGGGATCGAAATCAATCTCTTCAAGAAGTTTTCTGAATGCACCGTAACACCCCTGAATATCTCCCACTGCCCAGACTGCCATTTTCTCTACTTCCTCACCCCAAGGGTACTTGTCACTTCGTTCGGGCGCATTCCTAATTTTTCCGCGTATTGTACAACTTTCTCTTCAAATGTCATAGCGGCATAGGCGGGTGACGGTGACGGGAGGTAGACTCTTTCAATCTCGAGGTAGGAAAAGTGTGTCTCGAAAAGCGCCTGTGCTTTCTTGCCGGTAAAAGCGATCTTATCTATACTTGGATAGGCAGAGAGTAATGCCGGAATATCATTCACCACTTCATCTTCCAGTGAACTGTCAAGTGAATTCTCACGCTGACAGGACCCTATCATATCCCACAGCCCAAGTTTGCACTCTTTGAGAAGCCATATCTTCTGGTCACGGTTGTTGACTGGGTAACCTGTCAACTTTTCGAGTATCTTCCAGAACTGATTTCTCGGATGGGCATAATAAAAATTGTTTTCGAATGATTTGATGCTTGGAAACGAACCCAGAATCAGTGTTTTTGTGTCATTGAAAACAATGGGTTTGAAAGGGTGGTTCAATATTTCTTCTTTCAATTGTATCTCCTGTAGGGTGCTGTCTCCTGACAGCACCTTTTGCTTAGCATATTTTTATTGGTGCTGTGGGGGCACAGCACCCTACATGTTATTTACATGCCTTTTGCATATTTCTGACAATCAGCACCAGCAAAGCCAACGAGAAGATCTTGAAGTTGATCTCACTGCCTTTATGCATATTGAGAAAGGCTGCCGACTTGGTCATCTCTTCCCCTGCCATCTGCATGGTCAGGATATCCGGTATATAGTACTGTGAGAAAAGCAACCCTGTAGCAAAAACAAAGAAAGTCGCTACCTGCGTGATGGTATCTCTCTCAAACTTTTTGTATTTGTACCCTTCATACAACGCCACAACGATCAACATGAAATTCACCAGATAGGAGAGTCTTACAAAGTTCTGCGTCATAATGAGCCCTTCCTGGTAATGGCTCAGCACTTCACCGCCCAGCCACTGCTCCGTATGAAAGGTCACTGGTGCAACGACGATCCCGGCGTAAAGCCCGGCACCCAGCGTGGCTGTCAGTAAAATGAGATATGCCATTGTGGCGATTCTGAAATATTTGTTCATTTGTAATTTCCTTTTGTGTTTGGCCTTTTGGCATAAGTTTTTGCAGTATGCCAATTTCTTTTAACGGTGCGTGGTACGCACCCTACGTGAACTTAATGATGAACCCTCTGTCAAATCCGACAAGGTCTTTGTAAAATTTTATGGATTGTACTCCAATTTCTTTAACAAAAGAAGCGATGGGTTCTTTCTGGTCGTATCCCATCTCGCAGGCAAGCCACCGGATCCCTTTTTCTTTGACATCCAAAATGATCTGTTTGAGCAGTTCATCGCCGACACGTCCTCCAAAAAGCGCCTCTTTGGGTTCATAGTCCACAACATTGGATTCAAGCAGAAAACCCTCTGCGATATAGGGAGGATTCGATACCACAAGCTCCACCCTTTCATCTACTTCATCTATCAGGTTGGATCTTCGCAGCTCTATCTGTTTCTCCAGTCCAAAGGTTTCGATATTCTTCCGGGCCACTTTGATCGGTATTTCCGAAATATCGGTGGCGACAATGTTCAATTCGGGGAATTTTCGCGCCAAGACAATGGAGATGGCACCCGAACCCACACCGATCTCGGCGATCCTGCTTATCTTTTCTTCCTCAATGATCCCAGCAACTAGGTCTATGAGGATCTCCGTTTCAGGCCTTGGGACCAACACTCCTTTCTCCACTTCAAGGTGCAGGTCGTAAAAACTGGCACTCCCTACAATGTACTCATAGGGCTCGTTGGCAGCACGCCGTTCAACAAGATGCCTGTAGCTTTCCGGATCCTCCATCACGTCATTGTCATGTGTCACAAGATACATTCGGTCTTTTTGGAGGTGATGAGCTAAAAGCAGTTCTGCTTCGAACTGCGGCCGATCACAACTCTTTTCAAGTTGCGCCCTTGCCCATGCCAATCCCTCTTTTATTATCGTTTGTCCGTTCATTCTGAAGTTATACATCGATTTACCTTTAATATACTATAGTATAATGGTTTATTAAAATTCGCTGGTCTCTTTAGGCTACTTCTAATTGAGATACGCTTCACTCTCCATTTGAGGAGACCAACCCAAAGGCAGTACCCATGACTACCTACCAGTTCCCCCAATTTCCAAAGCAATTTCCAAAGAACAGATTGCTGCAGAAGGTCAAGGATTCTTTTGTAAAAAGATTCCTCACAGACAAAGCAAGTATCCGATATCTCGAAGAGGGGTTCATCAATGCGACCGACATTCCTTTTGTTAGGTTCATAGGCATCAAAGAAAAAGAAGAAGTACTCTCTTTGGATCTGAAGAAAAATGTCTGCAACCATGTTGAGACCATTCACGCTGCCGCGCAGTTCACTTTAGCCGAAACGGAGAGCGGTATGCGCCTGCAAAGCCTTTTCCCCGAACTGGAACAAAAGGTCATACCGCTTGTCAGAGATGCACAGATCAAATACAAAAAACCGGCTGCACAGAAGATAACAGCCCACTCCTTTGTAGATGATAAGGCTATTGAAAAGTTCAAAATACAGTTCGGGAAAAAAGGAAGAGCACTGCTTCAGATCAGGGTTGAAATAAGAGACATCGACGACACCCTCACCAGCGAAGCGCACATCACCTGGTTCGTACAGGCAAGATTGGATGAGAAGGCATAATTACAACTACTTCTCTTCTTTAGAGGTTCTCTTTATTCATATAAGCAAAGATCCCGTCATTTGGCAAGGATGGCTCTTCTCTCTTCTCCTCTTCAATCACTACATTACTGGCATCATACCCAAGCTCTTTTAGACGTTCGATAACAGGCGGATGGGTATGATAGAAAAAGATTACCAGCGGATGTGATTTGGGAAATGCTTTATTCTCAGTAATGAGTTTGAGCAAAGCAGAGACAAGATTCTCTTTACCTCCCATCTGCGAACCGTACTCATCAGCCGCATACTCATTGTGACGGCTGACATAGGACATGAACGGGGTGAAAATGAAGCTCAGCAGAGGAAGCAGCAGCATCAGCATGGCTATCTGAACACCGGGATAGGGAGAAACACCCATCTGTATGAACAATGACTCCGGCAGGTGCCCAAAGAGATAGAAAGCGATGAAAAGAAGCAGTCCCATCAATGCGATATTCTTCCAGATATCACCGTGTGAAAAATGTCCCAGTTCATGCCCCAGAACGGCAAGCAGCTCTTTTTTGTTCAGTTTGTCGAGCAGCGTATCGTAAAGTACCACCCTTTTGCTCTTGCCAAGTCCGCCGAAAAAGGCATTGAGTCTGCTGTCTCGCTTGCTTGCATCCATGACGAATATCCCGTCACTTTTCAACCCTGCTTTCTGCATCAGTTCCACGATGGCATCTTTGAGCTCCCCTTCTTCAAGTGGAGAGAACTTGTTGAAAAGCCCCATGAAGAACGGCATGAGAAGGTTGGCCGCCACAGCGATAGCGAACATCAGGATGAATCCCCAGAGCCACCATGTCTCGTACAAAGAGATGATCCAGGCCAGCACGGCGAAGACAGCCCCGCCAAGCACAATGAAAAGTCCTGCCGACTTGAGGGCATCGACAATGAACGTTTTTGGCGTCATTTTGTTGAAACCGAAATCTTCATCGATCTTGAAGGTCTGATAGAGAGAAAAGGGCAGCCCGACGACATAGTTCACCGCAACGAAACCAAAAAGGAAAAAGACCGAACTCGTCACACCGCCATCTACCTGAAACAGTGATGAGAGCCATGCAAACCCTGCAAATACCCACCAGAGGAACATCAGATAGTCCACAAAGGTTTCGATGATCCCGAGCTTCTCTTTTGCTACAGCATAATTTGCTGCCACAAGGTATTTTCCTGCCGGCATCAGAACAGGGTCTTTTCGTTTTTCCTGATTGATATACCCTACCTGCATAAACGAGATATAGAGTTTCATCAACGTATAAAGTGTATAGAGTCCGACAATGATTTCCAGCATAGTGTTCCTTTGGTAAAAAATGGAAATGGAAACTTCAGTCCCATCCGAACGCAATAGTGAAACTAAAGTTTTCACTTCCACGAAAAGCACAATATATCACGATGGACTTTAGCAAGCCTTAAAAGAGTATAATTTCACAAAAAAAGGTTTTATCCATGGCACTCATCGATCTTTTCGATATCAAAAAGCAGTACGATGTCAAAATGCTTCTCGACGGTGTTGATTTTCACCTCAATGAAGGCGAGAGGGTCGCTATCGTCGGAAAGAACGGCTGCGGGAAATCGACCCTGATGAAGATCGCACTGGGAGAAGAAGAACCTACGGACGGCAAGAGGATCATCGACCGTTCCATTCAGATAGAGATGCTTTCCCAGCAGCCTGTATTTGACCCTGCCCTCAATGTCAAAGAAGCCATAGAGAATGAACTGACAGAACTCAAAGAGGCAAAAGAGCAGTATGATATGCTTTCTTTGCAGGTTGCTGAGAACTTTGAAGACAAACAGCTTTTGGAAAAGTTTGAAAAAATCACTGCCTACCTCGACCACCACAATGCCTGGAGCCTGGACGACAAGATAGAACGGGTACTGCAGGAGTTCAAACTCAAAGAGTATGAGAACCGTCTTGTCATCTCGCTTTCGGGAGGGGAACAGCGCCGCGTCGCACTGGCCTCGCTTATTTTGAAAAAACCCGAAGTCCTGCTGCTGGATGAACCGACCAACCATCTCGATGTCTATATGGTGGAATTCCTTGAAGAGATCCTCCTCAAAGAGAAGTTCACCCTGCTCTTCATCTCCCACGACAGGCATTTCATCGATACCATCGCCACACGTGTCATAGAAGTGGAGAACCGGAAACTCGTCTCCTACAGAGGAGGTTACCGCGACTACCTGGAGCAGAAAGAGGCGCGCATGCAGTCGCTGGCAAAACAACATGAGAACCTGCTCAAACTGCTCAAGCATGAAGAGGAATGGCTGGGGAAAAGTGTACGTGCGAGGGAAAAACGCAATCAGGGTAGAAAAAGGCGTGTCTTCGAACTGCGCGACCAGGCAAAAAGCAACCCTACCCTCATCCGTAAAATGCAGCTTGAACTCGAACGGGAAAAGAAACATTTCAACCGCGAAAAGAGTGTCGGCAAAAAGAAGATGCTCTTCGAGATCGAGAATTTAAATTACACCATCGCCGACAAAAGGCTTATCGTCAACTTTAGCACACGTATCCTCCAGCGGGACAAGATCGCCATCGTCGGTGTCAACGGTGCAGGTAAATCAACACTGCTCAGACTGCTGCTCGGGCGCATCAAACCCGACAGCGGCAGTATTAAAAAAGGAGATTTCACCATCGGCTATTTCGACCAGCACAGGGAAATGCTCAATAATGATGAAACGCTCATCGGTACCTTCTGTCCGGACGGAGGCGATTCCATCGATGTCAGAGGCAAGCATATGCATGTCTTTGCTTACCTGAAGCTTTTTCTCTTTCCCGAAGAATTCCTCGGCAAAAAGATCTCACAGCTGAGCGGCGGGGAGAAGAACCGTGTTGCACTTGCCCTGCTCTTTACCAAAAATGTGGACTGCCTCATCCTCGATGAGCCGACCAATGACCTGGACATCCAGACCATCAATATCCTCGAAGAACAGCTACTCAATTTCCCAGGTGCGCTTATCTTCGTTTCACATGACCGCTATTTCGTCGACAAGATCGCTTCCAAGCTCTATATTTTCAAAGGCAACGGTGTTATCGAAGAGTCCTATCAGAGTTATTCGGAATATCTCGAAATAGAAAAAGAGATAAAAGAGCTTGAAAAAATGGAGCAGGACATTTCGTCCAAAGCCAAAGAGGAGACAACTGCCGCTCCCAAAAAGGCACAGACCAAACTCAGCTACAAAGACCAGAGGGACCTCGACATTCTCCCCGATGAGATCGAGTCACTCGAAGTCAAGATGGATGAACTGAATGCCTGTCTTGGAGATCCGGATTGTTACCAGGAGAAAGGGCTGACAAAACTCAGTGAAGAACTTGCCAAAATTGAAAAGGTCTATGATGAGAAAAGCGAACGGTACCTGGAAGTACTGGAGCTTGCGGAGTCTTTTGGGAATCAAGCCTAAGCTTTTTTTATAGCCTTGATATAGACCCTCTTGGGGGCAGGATACCCTTCAACCGTTTTTTCCGGATCGTCGGGATCGAGAAAGTCTTCGAGGCTCTGGGTATCTATCCATTCGGTCTTTCGCTGTTCGTTCAGGTCGGTCTTCATGATCTCCAGTACCTCAACACTTTCAAATCCGGCTCTCAGGCACCAGTTCTTCAGCGCATTCACCGTAGGTACGAAGTAAATATTTGGGATCTTGGAGTATCTGTCCCTTGGCGTGAGGCACATCTCCCCTTCCCCGTCTATCATGAAAGTATCGAGTATCAGTTCACCTCCTTTGTTCAGGCCTTTAAAAAGTGACTTGAGCATAGCCACAGGGTCTGAACGGTGGTAGAGAACCCCCAGACAAAAAAGGGTATCGAACTTGTGTTCGTAGAACTCCACATGCTCGACACCGAGCAGTTCATACACAATATCGCTTTTAATAAAATGCTCAAGGAACCGGAACTGTGAATAATAGATGGCGGAAGGGTCGAAGCCGATGAGTTTTTCAGGTTTTTGGGAAAGCATCCGGAAAAGATAATAGCCGTTATTACAGCCTATATCCCCTACCACTTTGCCCTTGAGATCGAAATGGGGTTCGAGCAGATTGTATTTGATCTGGCTTTGCCATTCGGAATCAATGAAAAGATCATTGATACGGAACGGCCCTTTTCTCCAAGGTTTCATTAAAAGAGCGGTCTCTCTGATCTGCTCTGCATCCTTATGAGAGAGATCCGCTATCTGGATATCAACGACATCGCCAAGGCTTACTTCGACATCATCATACTCCGGCAATGCCTTGATCGCCTCCTGGTAAGGAACGATGTTTTTCCAGGTCAGCCATTTTCGGCGCTCCTGCCGAAGTGTTTCGAGATTCATCTATTTTTTGATATATGCGCGTTTGATGACCTGGTCAAACATCGGTCTGTCACCTGCCGAAGTCGTTACATTTTCGATCTTCTGCACCACCTTCTTTCCTTTAACAACTTCACCAAAGATCGTATAGCCTCCGTTCAAATGTGGTGTCGGTACCGTCGTAATGAAGAACTGGCTTCCGTTGGTATTGGGACCATGGTTGGCCATGGCAAGAAGGAAAGGTCTGTCAAAGGTCAGATTCGGAGCATACTCGTTTTTGAACTCTTTATGCCAGATCGACTCACCGCCTCTTCCTGTACCTGTCGGGTCACCCCCCTGGATCATGAAACCTTTGATGACACGGTGGAAGATCAGGCCGTTGTAGTATCCGTTCTTCACATGAGTCACGAAGTTCTCTACGGCCAAAGGTGCCGCTTTTGGAAAGAGTTTGAGTTCTATCTTCCCTACATTCGTTTCAAGTACAACGATCGGTGCTTTCTTTCCTGCTGCAGAGAGATTGATCCCGCAAATCAACAATAGGCTTATCAATAACTTTTTATACATGCTGTTTTCCTTTATATTACATCATTTGCACATTTGTCAATGCGCAGTTCTTTGAGCAGAAGTTCGAAGAATTCACCGCTGTCTCTTTGGACATCATCATTAAACTCGATATAAAGTGCTTCATGATGTGTTTTATCGGTATTTTCATTGTCAAATATCAGTGGCTTAAGAGAGGTTTTCCGGGAAATCTTTTCAATTGCATCTTCTATCTCTTTTCTCAAGTCATCTCTTTCACCGTTAAATACCAAACTCATACCAGCATAACACTCTTCCATTTTTACATTTGCAACGATCTCTTCACATCTGTCCAAAACTTTACCTTTATTTCTGAATTAATACCGAATTATAACGCTTTTATTATTTTAATTAGCATAACTTTTTATATGCTATGGCAATGCTATTTTGCAATACTCACAGCCCTTGTTTCCCGAATGACATTAACCTTTATCTCGCCGGGAAACTGTACCTTGTCCTTAATCTCCTTGGCGATCTCTTTGCTGAGCAGAACAGCTTCATTGTCGCTCATTCTGTTTGCATTGACAAAGACCCGTATTTCCCGTCCGGCATTGATGGCATAGGCTCTTTCCACGTTCTCTTTGGACGTGGCTATCTCTTCGATCTCCTTGACCCTTTTGGTGAAACTCTCAAGTACTTCTCTTCTGGCGCCGGGACGTGCGGCACTGAGCGTATCTGCCGCACAGACCGCTGCACTCTCTACAGAATCCGGTTCTTCATGTCCATGATGGGCATAAATAGCATTGATGACCGTGGGATGCTCATTGTACCTTCTGCACAGTTCTGCACCGATCTCCACATGCGATCCGCCCATATCCTGTGTCAGGGCCTTGCCGATATCATGCAGCAGTCCCGCACGCAGGGCAAGCTTCTCGTCTCCACCCATTTCAGCCGCCATGACCCGAGCCAGTTTGGCCACTTCAAGAGTATGCGCCAAAGCATTCTGGCCGTAACTCGCACGGTACTTCAAACGCCCTATGAGTTTCACCAGCTCCTCGTGCATTGGGAAAAGTCCCAGGTCGATGAGGATGTTCTCCCCCTCTTCATAAGTCTTCTCTTCAAACTCTTTTTCCACCTTTTCATGCACCTCTTCAATACGTCCCGGATGGATGCGGCCATCTTCAATCAATATCTCTATCACACGTGTGGCTATGGCCCTGCGGTAGAGATTGAAAGAGCTGACCAGTATAACTCCCGGTGTCTCATCTATCACGATATCTACCCCAAGAAGCATTTCAAGCGCCTTGATGTTCCGTCCCTCTTTACCGATGATGCGCCCTTTGTGCTCGTCACTGGGAAGGTTGACCAGATTGATGAGCCGTTCACCGGCAAATTCCCCCGCGTAGCGTGTCGTGGCCTGCGCAAGAATGTAGTTCGCTTTCTTCTCGCCCTCTTCCTTGGCCAGTTGTTCATACCTGCGAACTATCGAAGCAATCTCCGCGCGGCTCTGTTCTTCAACCTTTTCAAGAATATACGCTTTAGCCTCTTCCTGTGTCATGGAAGCAGCATGTTGCAGTTTTTCTACTGTTTCGGAGATCTGCTTTTGCTTTTTCTCTTCAAGAGCCTCAAGTACACTTTCTTTCTCTAGTATACGTTGTTCAAGAAGTAACAAGGCCTCTTCCTCTTTTTCCACTGCTTTCTGCTCCAGTATCAAAGCCCTGTTCCGCTCTTCCACCTGTACCAGACGTTTCTGGAATTCTGCTTCATGTTCAAGTTCTCTCGTCTTGATCTTCATCTGGGATTCCTGCAGCAGAAGCTCAGCTTCGTTACTGATGGCTTTGGCCTTCGCCTTCGCTTCCATCTCCAAATGTGCGAATTTTTTCTGGGTACTGTTCTTGAGCCACAGGTAACATGCACCTGCCCCAACGGCCGCTCCGGCAATACCGGAAACGCCTGCTATGGTTCCTATCATATTTTTTCCTTTTTAAAGGGCAACCCCGATCATGGTCGCTCATGTTCCCAAGAAAAAGAAATGTTTTGTTCTGCTAACTGTTTATGGTACGACTATCATGTCCGCTCTGACATCATGGCCATCCGTTACTATTCTGCTGCTATAACATAATTCCCGTGCCACAAACACTGTTTTTCCTATATATTGCATCTCTTTTTCAAAAAATCTATCATACATACCCTTGCCGAAGCCTACACGTCTATGTGTCATGTCCACACCAACGATCGGTACGATAGCTATATCTATTTTTTTCTTTCTAAACTGTTTTGAATATTTTGGTTCTTTTATACCAAACCGCTTTGTTTTCAGCGGGTATCTATATTTTACCAAGCTAAAACTTTTACCTTCCATAAACGGAACATAGAGTTGGCGCCTTTCGCGTCGGAGTACTCTGATAAGCGGATAGAGGTTCACTTCCAGCTCCAGCGGAAGGTAGAGCATGATCACTCTGGCATCCATCTCTACAATGACCCTATAAAGTTTGGAAAGCACTTTTCTGTCTCTGACATAGTTATTCTTGCGACTGATCTCTTTGAGGCGTTCCAAGCACCTCTGTCTGAACTGCTTCTTTTGGCTCTCTTTCTGTATAACTTCCATTTAGTGCTCTTTTGGTATAATCTTTTAAATTTCTATGAACATACGCCAAACATTGCGTACTGTGATATTATAACCAAGGAATCATGTGATCAATATCAAACCCCTGCTTTTAAGTGTTATTTTGCTTTTTGCGGCGGGGTGCAGCGATAAGAAAGAAAAAACATCGGGTACAGAGAAGAATATCAGTGCCTGCGCCCCTTCAAAAGAGATGAATTGTTCCGAAAAGAATGAGAGTCAGATCAACAAGATAACGACCATGCTCGAAGGTAGTAGTATTCTCAAAAGTATCAAAGATGAGACACACGGGGTAATGGTGGACAAAAACCGTTTCATCATCAACGATGTTAAACAGCCTATCGTTCTTGTCAACTTTTTTAGTACTTGGTGTCCGCCATGCCGAGGGCAGATCCCCTATTTTGAAGACCTGCAGAAAAAGTACAGAAAAGAACTTTTTGTGACAGGCATACTGGTCAATGATGACATCAATGCCACAAAACTGGAACAGTTTTACACCAAATATCATATAGACTATTTTGTCTCCAATGACATCGAAAACGAATATGTCACGGCAAAAGTGATCGAAGCACTGAAGCTCGATGAAAATTTCACACTGCCGCTGACCGTGCTTTACAAAAACGGTGATTACTATACCCATTATGAGGGACCGGTCCCTGTCGAAATGATCGATCATGACATCAGAACTGCCATAGAAGAAAAATAAAGGAAATAGATACGATGTTCAACCTGTTTAAAAAAGTATTGGGAAAGACCAACGATGCCATCAAAGAGGTCGTTATAGAGAAGAAAAAAGAGATCAGCAAAGAGGAATTCGAAGATATCCTGCTTGAAGCAGATGTCAATTACGAACTGGCGGAAAGACTGCTCGATGCCCTGCCGGAAAAGATTAACCGTATCCAGGCTTTCAACTCACTGATCTCGGTATTCCAGTACAAAGCGGATTGGAAAGAGAGCAATGCCAAACCGTATGTTGAAATGATCATCGGCGTCAACGGAGCGGGGAAGACCACCACCATTGCCAAGCTCGCTTACCGTTACCAGCAGGAGGGCAAAGGGGTCATTCTGGGCGCAGGAGACACCTTTCGTGCCGCGGCCATCGAACAGCTTATCCGATGGGCGGACAAACTCGAAGTGCCCATTGTCTCCACCAGGCAGGGGCATGATCCTTCCGCCGTGGTCTATGACACTATCGAAGCGGCCAAAGCCAGAAGACTGGACAATGTTATAATCGATACGGCTGGAAGACTGCATACCCAGACGAACCTCTCCGAAGAGCTCAAGAAGATGATACGTGTCGCAGGCAAGGCGATGGAGGGAGCACCACACCGTAAAATGCTCATCCTCGACGGAACACAGGGAAGTTCCTCCATCAACCAGGCCAGAGCCTTCGATGAGATGATCGGCATCGATGGTATCATCATCACAAAACTTGATGGTACTGCAAAAGGCGGTTCGGTACTGAGCATCGCCGATGAACTGCAGATGCCCATCTTCTACATCGGGACGGGAGAACAGCCCAAAGACCTCATCCGTTTCAAAGCCAATGAGTATATCAATACTATATTGGATGAGATCTTCGTATAAGAGAAGAATGCTTTAAACATAATTATGGAAGTGCAGAGTTTACTCGCACCCTAAAATTCAAGGTGAAACTAAAGTTCTCACTTCCAGAAAATATTACAATTTGACATATTTTCCCGCACCTTTCCCCTGACTGTATTATACTTCTACTAACAAAATAAAAGAGAGAAAAATATGGCAAAGAAAAAAACACTCTTCGAATGTCAGGCATGCGGCTTCCAATCTCCAAGATGGATGGGGAAATGTACCTCCTGCAACCAATGGGAGACCATGGTCGAACTCACGGCAGACCAGATCAAATTCCTGAACGAAACATCGAAAAGCAGCAGTAGCGGCTCAGCCCTTTCCAAAGCACAGCCTATCACCCAGATCGAAGAGGACAACATCACTCGTTTCCCGTCAGGCAGCTGCGAACTCGACCTTGTGCTCGGAGGTGGAGTCGTTCCGGGCTCTTTGACCCTCATAGGCGGCAGTCCGGGTATCGGTAAATCAACGCTCCTGCTAAAGATTGCAGGCAATCTTGCGCAGCAGCGGAAAAAAGTACTCTATGTTTCCGGAGAGGAGTCTGCCGGGCAGATCAAACTGCGCGCCAACAGGCTCGACGCCAACCACGAGAACCTTTTTCTGCTTCCCGAGATCAGCCTGAGTACCGTACTCTCCGAGATCTCCAATGAAAATTACGAATTCATCGTCATCGACTCCATCCAGACACTCTACTCCGACGAAACACCTTCGGCACCCGGTTCCGTGACACAGGTACGTACCATCACCTTCGAACTGATGCGTGTGGCCAAGAGCCTGCATATTCCCATCTTCATCATCGGCCACATTACCAAAGACGGTTCCATCGCCGGCCCGAGGGTCCTCGAGCACATGGTCGATACCGTGCTCTACTTTGAAGGCGACTCCAACTCCGAACTTCGTCTGCTTCGCGGCTTCAAGAACCGTTTCGGCTCCACCAACGAGGTCGGTATCTTCGAAATGAACAAGAGTGGACTGAACGACGCCAAGAGCATGGCCGGCAGATTCTTCGACAAGGACAAGCTTCAGTCAGGCTCTGCGCTGACCGTCATCATGGAGGGAAGCCGCCCGATCATTATAGAGGTGCAGGCACTTGTTTCCGAAGCCTACGGACACCCAAAGCGCAGTTCCACTGGGTTTGACAACAACCGTCTGGGTATGCTTCTTGCACTGCTGGAAAAGAAGCTCGACCTTCCACTGGGTACCTACGATGTCTTCATCAATATCTCCGGTGGTATCAAGATCAACGAACCCTCCGCCGACCTTGCCATTATTGCAGCTATCCTAAGTTCTTACCGTGACAGGGAACTGAGTGCCGAAACACTCTTTCTCGGAGAAGTGAGCCTCACCGGCGAGATACGCGAGATCTCAGGCCTGACACAGCGTCTTAAAGAGATGAAAACACAGGGCTTCAGCAAAGCGGTCATCCCCAACAAGCCTATGGAAGAAACAGAGATCAAATGCTTTATAGCCGACGAAGTCTCCAAAGTAGTGGAATGGATGTGAGACACGTAAAGTAAACGTGAACTGCTTCACGTTTATAGTGTCGAAACCGAAGTGGTCGGAGCAAAGCGTAGCCACGAAGGCTGGAATCCTTACGACAACTGCTTGTCGTTTATAGGGGCGAAACCGGAGTGGTCGGAACGAAGTGTAGCCACGAAGGCTGGAATCCTTACGACAACTGCTTCACGTTTTTAGCGGCGAAACCAGAGTGGTCGGAGCGAAGCGTAGCCATCTAGGCCGGGAGCAGCATAAAAAATCGACACTTTACAACATTTTCGATATACTCTTTCCATGAAAGTCGGAACAGATATCATTCAGATCGATCGTATTGAAAAACTCATCGATCGATACGGTGACACATTCAAACAGAGGTATCTTTCAAAGGAAGAAATTGCTGCAGCCAAAAAGGTCGAAACGCTTGCCGGGTACTGGGCGGCCAAAGAGGCCATAGCAAAAGCATTTGGCTGCGGCATAGGCGCCCAGCTGGCTTTTCATGACATTATGATAGCCAAAGACAGCAGAGGAGCACCCTACTTTACCCTGAGCGATGAAGCACTCAAAACCTACACCATTCACTCAGCTTCCATTTCCATCAGCCACGACGGCGGTTTTGCCATCGCTGTTGCCGCGATCGATTTTGAAGCAGCTTGAAATTTTCCGGGGAATTATATTACAATACCGACACAATAATTTAGAAGGATAAAAATGAAGTATCTATTTATGATCGTTTTTGCCGCACTCCTGTTCACAGGATGCGTCGAGCAAGCTCCAAAGGTCAAGAAGGCGCCCGTAAAAACCAAAGAGACCAATGCCACAAGATATGTAGCACCGCCTCCACCAAAGAAACACATTGAACTCAAAGAGGTGCAGGATGACAACTATTCCCCGGAATATATGTACCCAGACGACAAATACAAGAAAGACAAGCTTGTCAAGGCAAAGGACAGTACTGCTGATGAGGCCATAGAAAAAGCGGCTGCGAGTATGAGCAGAGCAGAGTGTATCTCCATGATCGGACAGGAAAAGTTCGACAAATATACACAGATGTACGGAAACGAAGAAGCGTCCATCAAACGCTGTACGCTTCTTAAATCAATGCAAAAAAGCTAATTTTTTCCTCCTATACCTCTATTTGTGTAAATGGATCATCTTGAAGCGGTCACCCATCATGGTCGGGGCGATCAGCGTCTTGATCTTGTCCGCTTCGCGCACGTATCTATCCTGTGTTGTCTGTGAAGCGAACTGTTCGAGTATTTCTATCAATCCAAAACGTATCAGCGCTCTTGCCTGTGTTTCATAACTCTCCTCTCTGAATCCTGCTGCTTCAAATGCTTCAAGAACATGTTTGAAGTTCACATCGTAGGTGATGTCATCTTTCTGAAAAGACTCCGAAAGATCCAGAGCCTCGTCAAAGAGCGGGAAAGTCTCATGCGCATAGTAGACACGGATGGAAAAGTCATTGCGAACATACTTCTCACCGTAGTCAAAACTGACAAAGTCACACTTCTTTATGCCAGATGCCATCGCTTTGGCAAAATCCTCATAGCCCACAGCAACCTCACCCTGTTTCAGGTAATGTCCTTTGGCCCATTCCAGCATCTCAGTAGGTGCAGGCTCCCACGATATGGTATGATCTTCTACGACGGCTATCTGTTCATCCTTGAGAAGTTCACAGGGAAAGGCATCGAAGATCTCGTTGGCAACGACAAAAGCGTATGCGGTATTTACTTCAGAGAGGTCTTCAAAGTGTGTTACGGTTACATCGTCCCCGAAACGCTCTTTGATGTACGCTGACTGTACCTCCCGGACTTCGGGCTGACGCTCGACGATACCGAATCTAAGTGTCTGAACCAGGGAAGGATCACAGGTGTAAAGCCACTGTATCATGTCACATAGAAGATAGCCCTGATGTGCTCCCACTTCGATGAGCCATCCGTTTCTGTCTGCCTTTCCTTCTTTGAGCATTTTGAAAAAATGGTTGGCAATACTCGCCCCAAAAAAACTGCTGGTACTCACTGCCGTATAGAAATCCCCGGACTTTCCGATCGCTTTGAAATTTTTGTAGTACCCCTTCTCTCCGTAGAGCCATTCATTCATATATTCGCTAAAGTACATTTTCCACCCGTATGTAGAGTTTAAGAAGCTGTATCTGTTTGTCTATACTGTAAATACGCTGATCCAGTCTTCTGATCTGCTGCGAGTTCTTCATCACTTCCGCATCGTACAGGGTCTTTTCACCTGCTTCCGCAAGGTTCTTCGTCACTTTGTAGAGATTACCGTAAATCTTCTCGTCTTTTCTGGCTAGAGAGATCTTCTTGTCAAGGATATGCAGGCTGTTGCGTATCCAGTCATACTCTTCACTAACCTTGTTTTTCCTGTCTATAACCTCTGTGGCAGCCTGAAGTTTTTCCACTTTGCTCAACTCGATATCACTAAACGAATTAATATCGATAGGCATCGATACGGTAAATCCGTAATTGTAGTAACTCTCATTCAAATTGGGACTTGGGAAAAGCGGATTGAGGTCACCGTTGGAGTACTGTCCCTGTAAAGCAACTGTCGGAAGGTATTTTGCCCAGGTTACTTTCTCTTTATAGTCCATTTCAAGCGCACGCAGGTTGTCCCTTTTAAGTTCGAGGTTTTCATGGGTATAGCTCTGTTTGTCTATGAGTTTCAGTTTCGGCAGCCTGAGTCTATCAGGTTTTTTATCGCTCAAAATAGCAAAACGCTGCTTGAGCTCCATCTCGTTCAAACGCATCTCGAGCAGTGCCGTCTCATCCTGGCTCTTTCTGAGTATGGCCTGGTCAAGAAAACTGCTGTCCAAAATACCGGCTTCAAAACTGTCACGTTTCTGTTGTATATCGATGATATCATTCTTGATCTGGTATTTCATCTTCT
Source organism: Sulfurovum sp. NBC37-1 (assembly GCF_000010345.1). Lineage (NCBI taxonomy): Bacteria > Pseudomonadati > Campylobacterota > Epsilonproteobacteria > Campylobacterales > Sulfurovaceae > Sulfurovum > Sulfurovum sp. NBC37-1. The sequence continues at coordinate 621,934 of NC_009663.1, read as the reverse complement.
GCTGTTCGAGCTTGATACGCTTGAGCTTAAAGAGGATCGCAACGGCATCACCGATCATCTGGCGTCTCTGTAATGTGATGTCGGCTCTATTCGCATTTCTCAATGCCCCGGAGTACTTGATGGCATAGTAGATCCCGCCCGACCTGAAGATCGGCTGGTCTATATAGACCGAAAAATTGCTGGTATCAATGGTCCCCGTTCTGAAACGTGTTGTATAATCTCTTCCGTAACGTACCGTCACCGGATTGATCCAACTTTTTGAAAGCATATCGCTCTGTAGTTCATTTCCCTGAAACTGGTAGTCAAAGAGCGTTTCTTTTGTGTCTGAAAGTATCTCTCCGAGTTCATCCGCCTGAAGCAGAGAAGCAACACAAAGACTACCAAACACTACCAAACGCAACCAGTTGCGTGAGCCCACTGCTGAAGTGGATCCAGTGTCAGCGTAGTCTGTGGAGCTTTGCTTCATAGACGTACCTTATCAATGGCAATTTCAAAACGCTTGAATCCTTCATCTATTTCATTTTTGCTGATCGTAAGACTCGGCAGGAAGCGTACTGTATTACGCCCTGCCTTGAGTACGACAAGCCCCTCTTTCAGACTGTTCTTTATCACAGATCCCTGTACTTCGGCATTCTTTGCACGCAATCCGCGCATCAGACCGAGTCCGACCTCTTTTTCAAAAAGATTCTCATACTTTGCCGCTATCTCCTGAAGCTTCACTTCAAAATAGAGCAGTGTTTCATGCAGTCCGCCGTTATCGTAAAGTTCGGAAAGTATATCCAGAACGGCAAGTCCTGCAGCCGTACTCAGGTAGTTGCCCCCGAAGGTACTTCCATGGTCTCCCGTGCTCAGTACATCCTTGTGCTTTGTCATCACCGCACCGATAGGTACACCCCCGCCAAGCCCTTTGGCAAGCGTAACGATGTCGGGTTCTATTTCATAAAGGTTCGATGCCAGGAACTCACCCGTTCTGTAAACCCCTGTCTGTACCTCATCGACGATGAGCAGCACATTCTTTTCTTTGAGGTGGGCGGCAAGCTTCTGTATCTCCTCTTTCTCAAAAGGCTGCACTCCCCCCTCACCCTGCACCAGTTCGAGCAATACCGCAACCGTCTCGTCATTGATGGCATCATAGACATCCGCAATGCTCGGCACATAACTGAACCCGGCAGGATAGGGTGAGAAGTTCGGTGTATGAAAACTCTTCTGTCCTGTCGCCTTGACCGTTGTGATGGTACGACCGTGGAAGGAGTGTTCCAGCGTAATGACTTTGTATCGTTTGTTGTCGAACTTCGTCTCACCGTACTTTCGCGCGATCTTAATCGCCCCTTCGTTCGCCTCGGCACCCGAGTTGGCAAAGAAAACACCCATGTCATAGCCTGAAAGCTCCACCATTCTCTGCGCCAGCTTTGCCTGAGGTTCTATCACCTGCAGGTTGGAGATGTGGATGATCTTCTTAGCCTGTTCACAAATGGCAGAGGTCAGTCTCTCATTCCCGTGTCCCACAGAGTTCACCGCAATCCCCGAAGCGAAGTCTATGTAGTCACGCCCGTTCTCATCATACAGTGTAGACCCCACACCCTTTACAAAGTTCGTGTAATCACGCGCATAGGTTTGCAGTACGTATTTTTTGTCCAATTCTTCCAGTGTCATGTTCTTTTCCGTTCCTGTTATCGTCATTCCGATCATGTGTCAGAATCACTCTTTTAAGTGTTGATATTATAGCAGAGTGTGTTGAAAAATGATTTTTTCTTGTTCACAGCCATGAGGTAAAAATGATATAATTAGCAAAAAAGGTTTTTTGTGATCTATAGAAGCGGAAAGATACAGTTTCTTTTCTGGACAGCATTTTTCTCTGTATTGATCTATCTCTGGCTCGCGACTGTCGGGCTGCAAACGTTTGTGCTTCCCGATGAACCGCCCATGACTTTCCCTACGCATGTAGCAACACTGATGTTCATACTGTTCGGACTGCTCATTCTCACGACCCTGGCTGGGGTAGTCGTCTCCATGATGATCTCCAACCGCTTCTATATCCGTTTTTTCAGCGGCATGACCATCTTCATCTTTGGATCTATGGTCTTTGCCAAAAGCTTTTTCGGATGAGATTAGGGTCTTTCAGAGATCATACCGGTATAGGGATGGGAATAATATAGGTGCTGCACGCCGTCAGTATGAAAGCCGCGACAGTAAGCAGCAAAACGACAATCATTCTCTCTTTTTTCATTTGTAGCCCTTCCTCACACTATTATCTGTTATAATAGCATAAATTGTAACAGGGGAGATCATGCAGGAGCAACATGCAAAGATAGGCTACACCCTCATGGTAATGGCTTCTATTGTCATCATCCTGGCCGGCATCAAAATGGCTGCGGTGATTATAGTCCCCTTTCTGCTTGCCCTTTTCCTGGCAACCATCCTCTCCCCTTTTTATCTGTGGCTCAAAAAGATGGGCGTCCATGAGATATTGGCCCTTCTCATCATTGTATTGTTCCTTTTCCTTGTCATCAGTTCCATGATTACGCTTATAGGGAACTCCGTACAGGACTTCAGCCAGAATGTCCCCATGTATGAAGCTAAACTCCGTACGGACCTGAGCCATATTTTTGACAGACTGGACAACTGGGGTATCCATGTTCCCAAAGACGATTTTCTCGCGATGTTTCATACAAGAAGTGTTATGCACTACATTGCCGGCACACTCAGAAGTTTTGGTTCTCTCCTGACCAACTCTTTCATGATCATCATGACCGTCATCTTCATGCTGATGGAGATCTCACAGTTTACTGCAAAGCTGGCACAGACCAATGTCAAAGGGCTTGCAACCGTGACCGAGGTAAGCGGTAAGATCAAACACTATATCCTGCTCAAAACACTGACCTCTGCCGCTACGGGGCTTATCATCACGATCATCTTGAAAATGCTGGGTATTCACTATGCCGTACTTTGGGGACTGCTGGCATTCCTGCTCAACTTCATCCCCAATATCGGTTCCATCCTTGCAGCCATACCGGCCGTCATGATGGCTCTGGTACAGTTCAACATCACAACCGCCCTGATCGCTGCGGGAGCATACCTTCTGGTTAATGTTCTGATCGGTTCCATACTCGAACCTCGCATCCTGGGAAAAGGCCTGGGGCTCTCCACGCTCATTGTCTTTCTCTCGTTGATCTTCTGGGGATGGCTGCTTGGACCCATAGGTATGCTTCTCTCCGTTCCGCTTACCGTCATCATCAAAATCGTACTCAACACACAGCCCAATACCAAATGGATAGCAACCATGCTTGGCTCCGGAGAAGATACAAAGGCGATTATAGATGTATAGAGTTCTGATCGCCTGTTTTTTGATGTATACGACCTTGCATGCAGCACATTGCTGGCAGATTAGGAATGAAGATAAAAGGCATCTGTGCGAAAGTAAATTTGAAGGGAAAAAGTCCTGCTGGCTTATCAAAGAGAACGATATGAAAGCGTACTGCGAAGCGACAGCGGAACACAAGAACAGCTGCTGGCTGATCAAAGAGAACGACCTGCGGCAGATGTGCCGGGCGGAAACGGGCTTTTAAACCCGGATTATGCATTAGAATTGCTTGATCCGAGTTAAACTCTTTCAACCAGTACTTTAACCTCCTGATAACAGGCATTCTCTCCCCCGTCACTCAAAATACAAGGAGTCAGATAGTTCACCCCTACAGTATTGGCAGTAATGATGAGACAGTCAGGCCTGAGATCTTCATTGATTCTGACCGTAAATTCTGCAGAGCCGTGCTCTGAACTTACTTTGACCCTCTCCCCCTCGGTATAACCGGTATCGGGTGGCAACTGTACGGTATCTTCTCTGACGAACTGCGTATTGAGCGATTTGGAAGACTTGGGTGTCAACAGCCAGAAGCTTTCGTCTTTGGGTTTGTTCTTGCTCTCCTTTCGGTACTTTCTGAAACGTTTGGTATTGATGAAGTCATCTTCGAACTCATCTATGAACTCGAATTCATCATCTTCTTCTCCGAAGCCTTCGGCATAAGGTGCGTCCTGATGTGCGGGAGAGATGTAATGCTCCCCTTCCCTCTCACACTGGGACAGCCAGGCATCCAAGTAGTACTCCTCGGACTGTAAACCGTCAAATCCGAACAGGTTGAAGAGTCTCCTGGTGAAATCATATTCGCTGATACCAATATCGGAGTCAAGAATTTTATTCATTTTCTGGACATACTGATGTCCGTAACTCAGCCTGACATCTTCTTTTTCAAAGAAGTTCTTTGCGGGAATGACGATCTTTGCCCTTTTGGACGTTTCATTCTCATACAGGCCGAAATAGATCAGGTTCTCGACCGCTTCGAGCTCTTTGATGACACCGTTGCTGTCGGGCATGGACTCGGCAGGGTTCCCTCCCTGTACCAATACTGTTTCAAAGCTGGAGAACTCCGTTGTCGCTTTTGGCACACGCTTGCACTCCACCTCAAAAGGATTCTCAAATCCCAATTTGGAGTTTGAAAGGTAACTCACCCCGCACCCCTCTTTTCCAAAAAGCCCAAGCGTTGCCGCCAGGGAGTCAATGGCATGCATCGTGTAGGCTCCTGTAGAGTATTTCTGTACACCGCTACCCACAAGAAAGACCACTTTTCTGTCACGTAGGTAGTTCAAAATACGTCCCATATCTCCCAGATCGACTCCGATGTAGGCCAGTATGGCTTTGATACGGTGTTCACGTGTATAGTCGTAGAAGTCCTCATACTCGGGTGCAAACTCGTCCATCCACTCGGTATCTTCGGTATCTTCCATGAAAATGAAACGTGCCAGCATGATCGCCACATAGTAGTCGGTTCTCGGCTGTATCTGAATATGCAGGTCAGCCTTTTTGGCTATGGCAGTCTTTACCGGGTCTATCACCACAATGTGTTTACCTTCTAGAAAAGGCATGATATGCGAATTGGTCACGGTAACGTTCCGTCCCCAGACCACAACGGTCTCAGCCTTTCCTATCTGCTCAAGCGGAAGGTTCCTGTTGATACCTCGTCCCATGATGATCCCCGCATCGCCTGCCCCGTCACAAAGACTTCCCCTGGTCAGTGTACCGTCTATTTTTTCCATGAAAAGATCGGTGATCTCCTGCATGACACCCAGGTTCCCCGAGCCTCTCCAAAGCAGAGACTTCTCTGCTTTAAATGCCTCCGCAACCGCCTGCATCGCCTCTTCCATGCTCACTTCTCTGCCGTCGATACGCGGTTTCTCGATACGAGGTGTTTCGAACATATGTTTGTTGAGGAGTGCGCAAAGCGCACCGTTGCCTGCGGGATGCTCTTTGTCCCCTTTCATTTTGAATTTATCATCTTCTACAATGATCCTGCAGGCATCATAGCAGTCAAGTCCGCATGCTGTCTCTTTCATTTCAGTTCAACCTTCAAAAGTTTTGAAAACCGCTCTTTGGGCGCAGGGATGTATATCTCCGCACGGTAGGAAGAGATGAATTTTTCATCTGCCACATTCCAGACCTTATTGATTCTATATGCCGTTTTCTTTCCATCGATATAAACTGTTCTGCTTTTTAGGTCTTTAAGTTCTTCAGGTTCAAGGAAAAGTACCAGCTTGGCTTTGCTGATATCCTGTACCTCGGCCAACGGCGTACCCGGATTGACAAAATCTCCCTCGCGCACCATCAGTTTATAGAGGTATTTTTTCTTCAGAACGATCGATTTTTTTCCTATTGTATCGCTCAGAAGCGCTACTTTGTATTTTGTATCGATAAGCTGTTTCTCAAGACTGACGATCTTTTCACGTGTGGAGAGGTATTGTGTCTTTGCAGAAGTATAACTGTTGTAGGCAGTATCTTTTTGGGTCTTTGAAGCAGTACTCAGTTTCGAGATACGCTGATAGTACCCTTCCTGTCTCTTGACCGTGCTGCTCAGACTGCCGGCTATGTCCTGATTGATACTGATCATCTGTTCAAGAAGCTGTACACTTTTCTGGCTGTCCTTGAGATTAATGTTGTCCATAACATCGTCTAGATGGATCACCCTTCTGTCTTCCACCATCGTACCCTCGGCATCCAGGTCAGCCTCGAGTACTAGCCCGCTTACTGCGGACTTCAGTACCACACTTTCATAAGGCTCCACCTTGGCATAATGCATCTTGGCGAACATGAACAGCGGCAGTAAAAACCAAACCAATATTTTCATATACTCTGTCTCTTTTTTTCACCGATTATATCCAAATAGCGTTAAAGTCGGCCCTTGAGATCCACTTTCAGTACCCAGACATCACTGTCTCTTCTTCTATCTGTTTTCTTATCCCCGACAATAAGGTATCCGTCTTCAAGTGCCACAATGTCATAGCCTACATCATCTGCCTCACCGCCGTAGGTCCTCTCCCAGAGCAACTTGCCGTTGCTGTCTATTTTGAAAAGGTAGAGATCGAAGCCGTTACGTCTGGTAAAACTCTCGCTCCGCCCAACGACCACAAACCCGCCATCGGCACTTGGAGCAACGGCAAACGCTTCATCCTCATGGCTTCCCCCGTAACTTTTTTCCCAAAGCAGCTTACCTTTTTTGTCTGTCTTTACCACATAGGCATTCATGTAGTTTCGTCCAAAACTGTCCGTATTCCCTACAAGCAGATACCCGTCCTTCGTCGCTAAAACTGCACGTGCACTGTCATCATCTTTGCCACCGAAAGCAGCATGCCACTCTTTTTTTCCCGACTTGTCGAGCTTCACCATATAGGCATCACGGTCACCATGGCCGTAACTCTCCGTATCTCCCACCGCCAGATAGCCGTTATCGGCGGCAATAAGACCATAAACACGGTCATCATCTTTGCCGCCATAGTAGCCACCCCAAACCTTGTCCCCATCTTTGTCGGTTTTAAAAATGTATGGGCTAAGGTCTTCATCAAAAAACTGTAAGTGTCGTTCATATCCGGCAAAGACCAGTTCCTCCCCGTCAGCAACCACTGCCGTACCGTAATACTCATCTGAGTCATCACGATAGAATGTCGTCTGCCAGTAGGGCTTGCCTTCACTGTTCACTTTCACCATATAAAAGCTCATGCGTTCATTGCCGTAAGTCTCCGTAGATCCCATAAAGACATAATCATTTCCCTGACGCACAATCGCATTCGCCTCTTCGTCATCTTCCCCGCCGTAGACTTTCGACCAGATCTTTTTACCGTTCTTGTCTATATTGATCAGGTAGGCATCAAAGTCCCTGTCCTGCGTAAAACTCTTGGTCTTTCCTGCGATCATAAAGCCATTCTCCGTCCTGACAACAGCCTTTGCGACATCATCTTCATCACCGCCAAAAACCTTACTGAACGTCCCCGAATTCTGCGCAGCAAAAAGTGTCACACCCGTACACATAATTCCTATCAATACTTTTCTCATTATTCTCTCCCATAAATATATATAATTTATCATAATGGAAAGTAACTTAAAAACAAATCAGTGGAAAAAGAAAATGGGAAATAATTGGAGATGAACATAGGTGCAACGATAAGTTATGCACTTTTGAAGATATAGCGTTATGTATTTACATTTTTATACACTCTTTATACACCTTTTTTATTTGACTTTCGTCTTAATCCTATACAAATTAAGAAAATATGTGAATGAACTACCCCGCTGCAAGCAACGGGGTATCATTACTACATGCGCTTACAAGTCAAATCGTAATTGACCCGTATGCACCTTATGATATGTCTTTCCTTGATTCTTTACATATCTTCGAATCATCTCTTCACTTCCATATTGTCCAACAGTATTAGCGTAAAAACCACTTGTCCACAAATTTCCTCCCCAAAGTATCTTTTTGATCTCTTTGTGTGTTGAAAAAATTTCTCTTGCTGTAATACTTTTGACTATCTGCACAATTCTTGAAACAGGCATCTTTGGAACTCATTGAATCAAAAAATGTACATGATCTTCATCATTCCCAATTTCAAGAAAATTGATCTCAAACCTTTCCGAAATACCTATACAAACTTCAACCAAAGTTTTCTCTATCTCTTTTGTGAAAACTTTCCTTCTGTATTTTGCTGGAAATACCATGTGATACAACAATACTGTTTTGTTATGACTTTTGAATATATGATCACTCATTTGTAATCATAACATACCTACCGTTTAAACTTGACTCCTACCGATGCAAGCATCGGGGAAATCTTTTCGATTATTCTCCGTTTAATACTTCTCTTTATGGATTTAATATGATTACCAAGTTTCATTCCCTTACACAGTTTCAAATAATGTCTGAACCGGTGCCAATACGTATCCCATCTTTTTATACCCTCTCATTCTCTTGTTGAAACTACTTTTCAGCATTGGGACTGATATATCAATAAAATCAATAGCAAGACATTGCTGTCCCTGCCTGCCAATTCGTCCCAAATACTGAATAATACGTTCCGGATAGGAGATAGGCATAGTGAAAATAATCGTATCAAGATGGCCGATATCGATACCTTCTCCGATATAACTGCTGGTGGAAAGAATAATAGAAGCATCTTCAGTCTTCTCAAACTGTAACCTCTTTTCTTTTGTTTTCAATCCACCATAAAGTAACACAGCATCAATACCTCTTGCTTCCAACATATGCCACAGAATATTCAAATGCTCTATGCGTTCACTCAGTACAAGTATTTTTCGTTCTGATAGTTTCACAATTTCATCGACAATTTGCCTATTACGCATATCATCTTCTGTTATTTCACCAAGCATCATACTAAAATGATCCATAAATGTGTCATATTGAGTTGTAACGGTTTTTAGCGTATGCTTGACGGTACTTTCTCTCACAGACTCATGCACTATATCCCCACACTGCAAATACATGATCGCTTCCATACCATCTTTACGTTTAGGTGTCGCACTCAATCCCAATACATACTTTCCTTTAAACCTCTTAAGTGGTATTTCAAAAGAGACTGCCGGCATGTGATGCGCTTCATCGATGATGATCTGGGAATAGTTTTCAATTAATTCAGGTCTATTTTTCAATGACTGCAAGGTGGCAACATCAAGATTACCATTAAGCTTTTTCTTTCCTTTGCCCAATATTCCAATAGATTTGATATCTATTTTAAAATATTCACTCAATCTTTTACTCCACTGTTCCAACAGTACTGTCTTATGTACCAAAATAAGTGTAGCCACCCCATGCTCCGAGATGACAGCTGAAGCAACTGCTGTTTTACCAAATCCAGGAGGTGCGATCAACAAAGAGTAATCATTTTTCAATATCTCATTTTTTGCTTTTATTTGTTCACTTCGGAGATCTAAGAAAAATTCTTGAGCAGGTATTTTCATATTTAGTCTTTTGTCTTCTATATGCATCTGAACTTTGTGCTTTTTAAAAAAAGATTTGAGTTTTCCATACAAACCACGAGGTAAAATAATATAACGTTCATTTAAATCATACGTTGAAACCACACGAGGGGTATTAAATGTTGACAATCTCTGCCGTTGACGCATAAAAAATTCAGGATTGTAAAATGATGCCATTCGCTTCAGTAAATTGAGCAGTGTTATAGATAGTACTGATTTTTCAATATAGATCGCATTATGCAAAACCATTTGAACTGCCTTTGGAAGCACCAATTTTTCCTGTTTGATTTCCCACGGCATCAAAGATGTTGATTCCGTCAATCTTGCATAATCAATAATCAAACTATGTAATTTTTGGGATGAGATTTTTAGAACATTTTGCAGTATACTCCATTGATTTTCATAGGGTTGCATGGTATCAATATCTATAAAAACTGTTTTCCCTTCACTTCGAGATCCAAAATGTAATGGCAGGGCAATAAGATTACCCAGTGCATCAGGAGCAACATAGTCTTGATTAGGAAAGAGACGGTCATAACTTTTCATGTCGATACCATCGCTGATATCCATGGCTTTTGTAATAATCAAGTCACCAAGTATTCTTGCATCCCTGGCTCGTACATCCTCGAGAAAGAAAAACCAAATGTGGATACCGTTTCCTGATTTAGATAATTCAAAGTAAGCATTGATATCCATTGCATTACAAACAGTATGAATTGCTCTGGCATCCGCTACAAAACTTGATTTGTCCAGATCAATAGCAAGGAAACTGCACAGAGTCTGATTTTTGACAGCATAGGTTCCCATCCTCACTTTACCCTCAAGGTGTTGCTGGATGACATGATCATTTACAGGGATGTAATCCGTACCCTTAAATGTCTTTGATACAGGAGAATATCCTTTTTTCAAACCATCTTTACTAATCCAATGCTTGGCATATACAAGCTCATTACCAATAAAAAGTTTTCGGAAAAGCTTAATCTTATCAGACTTAGAAAAGGGTGACAGTCTTTCAATCTCTTTTTTGATGGCAATAATGTTATTCTCAATATCAGATTTTTGTTTTTCAAACATTGCTAATTGTTTATAGAGTTGTTCTAACTGCATCTAATACAAAAATCCAAAAAGCCAAAGAGGAATCTTGTTGCCACTACCGATCTCTATATCATCAGAAACAACGAAAGAATCAGGCAGATCTTTTATCTGTTTAAATCCTTTTGAACTGCCACCTACTTCAAAAGTATACCGGTCATTTACCAGAAAATCACCTCGTTTTGGTATAGACATAACATATCTATCTATCAGCATACTTGCAAAGAATACTTCTCGTACGGTTCCTTTTTGACTTTTGTCACAATACGCTGCATGAAGATTGGTGTTATTGAGATAAACCTTTTCAGGCTTTGTAAATATATTATCACCTTTTGTCTTCGCTCGCATTACATTCAAAATTTTTGCTTTATGAAGATAGTCTAGAAATCTATACAGTCCCTTATAGTTATCACCCATCTCCATTCGCTGTAGTAGTTCTTTAATGTTAGGTGTATAGGGATGGGAAGAACATACAAGCCGTACAAGCTTTTTTATGTTTGATATACTGTCATACTCTATAGGAAAAACAGAGGGAATGTCAACTTCTATTACTGTATTTACTGTTTCATTAAGTCTCACAAGATAATTTTCCTGATCTTCAAAATAAAAAGGATAGTAACCACTTTCCAAATATTCTCTAAAAAGCAGTGTCAGGTTAAATTTCTCAAGAAGGTCATAAGCAATATCCACATGGTCTTTCAAAATCTCACTCAAGCTGAAACTTTTTAATAATATCCCTTTTTTCAGCTCTATGAACTCCCTGAAAGATAGCCCATATACATGATAAAGCAATGCCCTTCTACTCAAGTCTGCTTTGGCATTGTCTATTTTAAGTGCACTGCTTCCACTGAAGATTACCTTTAAATCCAAAATATCATAAATCATCTTGAGTTCTTTCTCGAAGTCATGATACTTATGGATCTCATCAATCACCAATACTTCCCCTTCTTCTTTACTGAATGCTTCTGCTACAGCAAACAATGAAGGGATATTAATCGTATCTGCACTAATATACAGTTTTTTACTGAATGGAATATCAAGTTTTTTTAAATACTGAATTAGAAATGTCGTTTTACCAACCCCTCTTGCCCCAACAATACCAACAAGTTTCTGATCAAGATTAATATTTTTATGAAAATATCTTTCATAAGTAAAATTATTTTTATGAAATATTTTTCTTTGATATTCTCTTAGTTCATCAAGCATAACGACTCCTTAAAGAAAATTATACATAAATTAGACTTCTAAGTCCAATATATTTATATATTTTTGTATTTAAGAGTTCAATTTATAGGAATATTGTATTGCAATACATTTAAAATGGGATAAACTTAGCAATACATTCCCACCTGCATAGTTCATCTAATATTTTCGAGGATATATTGGTTGGATGAGTTAGATAATAGGTGCAACGATAAGCCGGGTTCTGTCATTGGGTAGTTATTTATCTAGGCCTGTTGTTGCCAGCAGGCTCGAGCGAAGTATGAGTGCCGACTGAACGGCTTGTGAGACTTATACCATATACTTCTTGCTGCGGACAGGGTTTACCTGGCTGAGCGTGTTACCACACTCACCGGTGGGCTCTTGCCCCACCCTTTCACCCTTACCAAACAAAGTCTGGCGGTTTACTTTCTGTTGCACTTGCCCTCAGATTACTCTGGCCATCCGTTAGATGGAGTCCTGTCTCACTTGCAGCCCGGACTTTCCTCTCGTGACACAAATGTCACCAGCAACTACCTGTTGCACCTGCGCGAATTATAGCATAGAAATAGTGAATAGTGAATAGTGAATAGTGAATAGTGAATAGTGAATAGTGAATAGTGAATAGTGAATAGTGAATAGTGAAATTTTATATGGACTTACTTAAAATCTCATGAAGTAAAGATTTCTTCTTGATTTTATGTGGATTTGAAGGTTGTGATGAAGGAGTGTACGTCAGTACATGACTGAGTCACCCCTTCAAAGACACATGAAAGCGAGAAGAAAGATTACTTCATTGCTTCGAGAGCGTATTTTTTTCCTAACTCATATGCTTTTAGGTTCACTTCATGAACTTTTTTAGGTACTTTAGAAAGCATTGTATCGATAAGAACTTTTTCATCGAGTGCATGGGTGAATGTATTCGCAATCGCCAGGGCAACGACAGACTGTGTAATTACATTCCCTACTTCTTCTTTGGCGATAGTAATAATAGGTATCTCAACGATATTCCATTTTTTTCTATCTTCTTCTGTCGGGTGTACCAAGTTTGGTTCTACAACAATAGTCCCGCCTTCTCTCACACCGTTTTTAAAGAGTTTATAACTTGCTTCTGCAACTGAAAGCATAAAGTCAACTTCTCCATCTATCGCATATGGATAGAAGATCTCTTTATCATCCAATTGAATATCCACAACCGTCGGACCGCCACGCACTTGTGATGTATACGTTGCTGTTTTGACTCCATATCCGCCTGCTTTGATCTTTGCAGCTGCAAAGATTTCACCAGCCAGAAGAACACCTTGACCACCGACACCGGTAAATCTCATTACTATTCTACTCATCCTCTGGCTCCTTATATTTTTTTCTCAAAGTCATCTTGGGTAATCTTACCTCTCAGACCTTGATGTACTTCTTGAATCTCTTTATACATATCACAATATTCATCTGCTTCTGTATCCTGCTTTAGGATACCTGTTGGAAGCAGGTTCATCTGCTCTTCAGGAGACAAAGTATCATATTTCTTTTTGGAAACAGTAATACTGTCGATCCAATCCAGGTTCTCCATAGCATTTGCCATTTTATTCTTTCTACCAAGGTTGATATGGCAGTTGGAGAGCGCTTCAACATAGGAGAAACCTTTGTGCTCCATTGCCTGCAAAAGAAGCTTTTCCAACTTCTTGGGTGCTGTTACCTTTTCTCTACCGACAAAAGAAGCCCCCGCTGCTTCAGCAAGTTTACAGCCGTCAAATGTAGGGTCAATGTTACCCGCTTTCTGGGAAACGGTCCACATCCCTCTTGGTGTGGTAGGTGAAGTCTGAGAATTTGTAAGACCATAAATAAAGTTATTAATAATGATCAATGTAATATCAATATTTCTTCTACATCCGTGGATCGTATGGTTACCACCGATTGCAAGGCCGTCACCGTCACCTGCAACACAGACAACATGCTTGTCAGGGTTTGCCAGCTTGATACCTGTTGCGAATGCTACCGTTCTTCCGTGTGTTGTATGTACGGTATTGAAGTCGACATACGAAGAGAATCTTCCCGAACATCCGATACCGGAAACGACACAGATGTCATCTTTCTTCCAACCGAGTTTATCAACTGCACGAATAAATGACTTCAAAATAACACCGTCACCACATCCCCAACACCATAGTGTCGGCATCTTTTCTGTTCTTAAATACTCATCATAATTAAATGCCATTTACAGCTCCTTCACTTTTTCTATAATATCTGCAGGTGAGAATGGACGACCGTTCGTTTTGGTCAATTTATTGATATCCAGTCTACCCATTGATCTTTGTACCTCTTCGAGGTATTGCCCCTGGTTCAGTTCAACCACAAGTACTTTGTCAAATTTCTGACCAAGTTCATGCATACGTTTTTCGGGACTTGGCCAGAGCGTAATAGGTCTGAAAAGACCCGCTTTGATCCCTTCTTCTCTGAGCATATTTACCGCTTCTTTGATTGCCAATGAAGCTGAACCATAACCTACAAGAAGGATATCCGCATCATCAAGCATATACTCTTCGTTACTTTCGATCTCATCCTGATGTTCTTCTACTTTTCTGAAAAGCCTGTCGATCAGCTTTCTACATGTTTCGATCTCTTCAGTAGGGAATCCCATGGCATCATGGTGAAGACCCGTAAAGTGGTATCTGTAACCTTCAAACATTGGATTGAGTACTGCCGGTTCATCCTGGGCTACACCGTATGGTTTGTAGTCTGCAGGATCACCTTCAAACTTCTTTCTTGGTACGATACCTTTTTCAACTTCTTCAGCTGTCGGAATGATCGCCTTTGCATGCATATGCCCAAGTGTCTCATCGAGAAGAACAAATACAGGCTGCATGAATCTGTCTGCAAGGTTAAACGCTCTTACTGTTTCAGTATAACACTCTTCAAGATTTCCTGCACACACAGTGATCGATTTATAGTCACCATGCGAAGGATTCTTTGCCTGAGCAACATCACCCTGGGCAACACGTGTAGGAAGTCCTGTTGATGGCCCGCCTCTCATAACGTTTACACATACCAACGGTACTTCTGCCATTTGGGCAAGCCCAAGGTTCTCTGCTTTGAGAGACATACCCGGTCCTGATGTTGCTGTTAATGTTCTTACACCTGTCATACCCGCACCAATCGCTGCTGCGACACCGGCGATCTCATCTTCCATTTGAATTGCCACACCACCTTTTTTAGGTAAAAGGTCAGAACTGACGTGCATTATCTCACTTGACGGTGTCAGTGGATATCCGGCAAAAAACATACATCCGGCATCCACCGCTGCCATTGCAGACAGTTCATTTCCACTAGATATTACTTCTCTTGTTGCTGACATTAGTTAGCCTCCTTATAATCTTCGGGTAATCTCCACCCATTGTTAATAATTGCTTCCTGTCGTGCTTTTGAAGCATCTGTGAGTTTTGCGAATTTAAACTCTTTTTTCTCTGCTACGTAAATTGCAAAATCAGGACAGACAAGCTCACACTCGTTACATCCTATACATGATTCAGGAGCAATTACACTGATCATTGCACCTAGAACTGATTTTGGTTCCTGCTTCATCGAGAGAACACCTGCAGGACATGAATCCACACAGATATCACAGGCTTTACATCTATCGGTGTTTACCCATACCGGAGTATTTTCCGGAGCTGCCATTGTTGACATATTTTCCCCTTTTTATTTTTGAAATATTAAGTGAGATTTGTTATTCACTAAAATTAGAATAGCTTACTTTTAATAATTTAACTATAAATAAGTGGTAATTATGTGGAGTATAAGTGGGGTTGTTACCTTTTGAAGCAACAAAAA
The DNA here is from genome assembly GCF_000010345.1 of Sulfurovum sp. NBC37-1. Lineage (NCBI taxonomy): Bacteria > Pseudomonadati > Campylobacterota > Epsilonproteobacteria > Campylobacterales > Sulfurovaceae > Sulfurovum > Sulfurovum sp. NBC37-1. Next base: position 606,504 of record NC_009663.1, on the reverse strand, counting down.
AAGTGTAATATTTGGAAAATTTATATGACGCAGGAATAGAGGAACGGGGTGAGAACACCCCGCTAAACCGTTAAAGCCAACTGGTTATTTTGACAGTACTTCTTTTACAGCTTTACCGATCTCCGCAGGAGAAACAACTACTTTTACGCCTGCTGCTTCCAATGCTTCCATCTTCTCTTTTGCTGTACCGGCACTGCCGCTTACGATAGCCCCGGCATGTCCCATTGTTTTACCTTTTGGCGCAGTTTGACCCGCAATAAAAGCAACAACAGGCTTAGTGATCTGTTCTTTGATCAGTTTTGCCGCCTGAATTTCGAGGTCTCCGCCGATCTCACCGATCATCACGATACATTCCGTATCTGGATCCGCTTCAAACATTGGGAGGATCTGCTTATAGGAGAGACCGATGATCGGGTCACCACCAATACCGACTGCTGTAGTGATACCATACCCTACATTACAAACCTGATTCGCACCTTCATAAGTCAATGTCCCTGACTTGGAGATCAGTCCGACATTCCCTTTTTTGAAGATCATACCCGGCATAATACCTATTTTACACTCTTCTGCCGTAATGATACCCGGACAGTTTGGCCCGATAGTCTTCATACCATGTTTTGTCGCATACGCTTTGGCTGCCTGCATATCTTTGACTGGAGCACCTTCCGTAATAATGACTGCAAGTTCAATGCCCGCTTCTGCCGCTTCCATCACTGCATCACCGACGAATGCAGGTGGAACGAAGATCATGGAAACCGTAGCGCCTGTCTCTTTGACCGCTTCTGCTACCGTATTGAATACCGGCTTGCCTAAATGCACCTGGCCACCTTTGTTCGGTGTAACACCGCCTACGATATTCGTACCGTAGTCAATACACTGCTCCGCATGAAAAGAACCTTCTTTACCTGTAAAGCCCTGAACGATTACTTTTGTATCTTTATTTACCAAAATTGACATTATATCTCTCCTTTCGCCGCAGCAACTGCTTTTGCAGCGCCGTCACCCAGATCTTCAGCAACGATCAGGTTTGAAATGTTCGCATTTTTAAGGATCTCTGCCGCTTCCGGAGCATTCGTTCCGTCAAGACGTACGATCACAGGCACATGCACATCCGTGATCTTTGTCGCTTCGATAATACCATTCGCGATTCTGTCACATCTTACGATACCGCCGAAGATATTGACGAAGATCGCTTTGACATTTGGATTCTTGAGAATGATCTCGAAACCTTTTGCAACGGTCTCCGCGTTTGCCGAACCACCTACATCAAGGAAGTTCGCCGGTGTACCACCCATGTGGTTGATCGTATCCATCGTACCCATTGCAAGACCGGCACCATTTACCATACAACCGATCTCACCGTCAAGTGCTACATAGGAAAGACCGTACTTTGCCGCTTCGACTTCATCGGGGTCTTCTTCGCTCAGATCTCTCATCGCTGCGATCTCAGGCTGTCTGTAGAGCGCAGAATTATCGAAGCCCATTTTCCCGTCAAGTGCCAGGAATTCACCCGAACCTGTTCTTACAAGCGGGTTGATCTCGATCATCTCTGCATCTTTGTCCATATAAAGTTTATAAAGCTTCTGTGCAAATGTAATGATATTCTTCTGTTCCGCTTTGTCCGTAATACCAAGACCGAACGCCAATTCACGCCCATGGAAACCTTGGAAACCAATCGTCGGGTCTACCGGAACCGTAATGATCTTTTCGGGTGTATTTTCCGCAACATCCTCAATGTTCATTCCACCTTCGGTAGAAGCCATGATCAGAGGCATTTCCAGTTTTCTGTCAAGAATGACAGAAAGATAGAACTCATCTTTAATGTCTGCACCGTCTTCGATGTAGAGCTTCTGAACCAGTTTTCCTTCAGGACCTGTCTGGTGTGTCACCAAAGTCATTCCAAGGATCTCATCTGCCAATTCTCTTACTTCATCCAATGATTTTGCAAGCTTGACACCACCGCCAAGCCCACGTCCACCTGCGTGGATCTGAGCTTTCACGACCCAAATCGGTCCACCCAGTTCTTTTGCTGCTTCAACGGCTGCATCAACACTTTCCGCCATTATACCTTTTGGTGTGGGAACACCATATTCGGCAAAGATCTGTTTTGCCTGATATTCATGTACGTTCACATAGTCTCCTTTTTTACAATAAGTTCCTTTATTATACGCCTATTAGCGATAATATTTTATTAATTGAATTATTATGAGAGGTGATTTAAAGAAAGTGTTAAATTTTTACACAGTTTTAAAGAAAAAACAGAGGAAAAGGCAGCAAAATGCTACCTTTTGTAAAAAAGGAGGTTTAGTCCTTAGGCGCTATCATCTCTTTGGGTTGCACATAACGGTCGAACTCTTCTTCGGTCAGGAAGCCGAGTGCAACGGCTTCTTCTTTCAGTGTCGTACCGTTGGCATGTGCTGTTTTGGCGATCTTCGCTGCATTCTCATACCCGATGTACGGATTGAGTGCCGTGACCAGCATCAACGAATCATTGAGGAATTTTTCGATCTTCTCTTCGATCGGCTCAATGCCGACGGCGCAGTTGACATCGAAACTTCTCATTGAGTCAGACAGCAATCTGATAGACTGCAGGATATTGTAGGCGATCACCGGCTTGAATACATTGAGTTCGAAGTTCCCCTGTGATGCAGCAAAACCGACAGCAGCATCGTTCCCCATCACCTGTACGGCCACCATGGTAAGCGCTTCCGCCTGCGTCGGGTTAACCTTGCCCGGCATAATGGACGATCCTGGTTCATTTGCCGGGATCTCGATCTCACCCAGGCCACAACGGGGACCGGAAGCCAGCCAGCGGATATCGTTAGCGATCTTCATGAGATTGGCCGCCAATGCTTTGAGCGTACCTGAGAGAACCACTTCTGCATCATGTCCCGTCAGTGCATGGAACTTGTTGGGCTGTGAGACAAAACCGTAATTATGTGCCATAAAACGGTTCAACTGGGTCGCAACCCTCTGTGAGAATTCCGGGTGAGAATTTAACCCTGTACCGACTGCAGTACCGCCGATAGCAAGCTCTCTACAGTAGACCAGAGCATCCTCGATCTGCTTCAGATTCGTTTCCAGCATTGCGACATATCCACTGATCTCCTGCCCCAATGTCAATGGTGTCGCATCCTGAAGATGCGTACGTCCTATCTTCACGATATCGGCAAAGGCTTTTGACTTCTCTTCGAGCGTACCCTTAAGCTGCTTGAGTGCAGGAATGAGATTGTCTGTTACCGCAACTACTTCGGCAATCCGCATGCCTGTGGGGTAGGTGTCATTGGAGCTCTGCCCTTTGTTCACATCATCATTGGGATGAACGATATGTTCTTTGGTGAAATCACCACCCATGATTTCAGTAGCTTTGTTGGCGACCACTTCGTTCATATTCATATTGGACTGCGTACCCGAACCTGTCTGCCAAACCACTAGAGGGAAATTGTCGTCAAGTTCACCGGCCAATACCAAATCGCAGGCTTCGACTATCGCATTGGTCTTCTCATCATCAAGACGGCCAAGCTCATTGTTTACCAGGGCACAGGCCTTTTTCAGGTTGGCAAATCCATGGACCACTTCCATCGGCATCTTTTCCACACCAATCTGAAAGTTCTGTACCGAACGCTGTGTCTGTGCTGCCCAATATTTGTCTGCAGGTACCTGCATTTCACCCATCGTATCTTTTTCTATTCTGTATTGCATGGTTGATCCTTTGTATCTTGTAATATATTATTCTGAATAGGTTATGGTACTACTGTTTGGTTAATGAATATTTGGAAAATGAAGAAAAATAATGTTTGGAGGATGAAGAGAGGTGCGTGGTTACGCACCCTACGACGGGATGTTAATGGGGAGGGGAAGGACTTTAGTCCTTCTACGATTCGAGGTTTAGCCTCTCACATGCACTGGATTTCAATCCTTGACTTCGTACTGTTCTCTTCCCATTTGGTAGAGATCGTTTCCGTACGTATCATTAATGACAGTGACCGGGAAATCTTTGACCGTGATCTTACGTACCGCTTCGGGGCCGAGTTCAGGATAGGCGATCACTTCGGCTGAAGTGATCTTTTTACCAAGCAGTGCACCTGCGCCACCGGTCGCACCAAAGTAAATACCGTCATACTCTTTACAGGCATCTTTGACTACCTGATTACGCTTTCCTTTACCGATCATTCCTTTAGAACCGTACCGAAGCATAGTTGGAGAGTAACTGTCCATCCTGTATGAGGTAGTCGGTCCGGCAGAGCCTATCGGATCTCCAGGTTTTGGCGGTGTCGGTCCTACAAAATAGATGACAGATCCCTCAATATCAAACGGTAGCTCTTCCCCTTTTTCAAGAAGCTCTACCAAGCGTTTGTGTGCCGCGTCACGTGCAGTAAAGATAGTACCGTTAAGCAGTACGGTATCACCTGCTTTAAGTTGTCTTGTATCTTCCGATGTCAATGGTGTCGTTAATGTATATTGTGCCATTTTCTTCTCCCTTATATCGTAATATGTGTATGTCTTGACGAGTGACACTGTACATTGACTGAAACCGGCAATGAAGCAATATGACAGGGGTTGGATTCGATGTGTACAGCCAGTGCCGTCTTGGTTCCACCCATTCCCATCGCACCGATACCCAGCTTGTTGATCTCTTCAAGGATGATTCCTTCAAGCTCTGCCATTTCAGGGTCTTCGTTCACGGAGCCAATATCTCTGAACAGTGCATGCTTGGAAGAGATACACGCCTTCTCGAAAGTACCGCCGATCCCAACACCCACAGTAATAGGAGGACAGGGGTTCCCGCCCGCATCTGAGATCACCTCTTTGACATAATTGACGATCCCCTCTTTACCAGCGGCAGGAGGGAACACTCTCGCTCTTGAAACATTTTCGGAACCACCGCCTTTGGCTGCGTACTCAATATCTATTTTATCCCCTGCAACGATATCGAAATGAATGATAGCAGGCAGGTTATACCCTACTGTATCTTTCAGGTTCGCACGAGAGAACGGTTCACAGGTGGATGCCCTGAGGTAAGCATCTGTATAGCCCTGTTCCGTCCCTTTATTGATGGCATCTTTGAGCAATCCGCCCCTGATCTTCACCTCATCACCGACCTTGACAAAGAATACTGCCAATCCTGTATCCTGACAAAGCGGCCTTTTTTCATCTTTCGCGATATCAGCATTCTCAAGAATCTGTCGGATCACCTCTTTACTGACAGGTGATTTTTCAGTTTCCATCGCCTCTTTGAGCGCATCATAGGTACCCTGAGGAAGGTCCGTACCGCAATGAACGATAATATCTCTTACCGCTTTTACTACTTCGTCAAATTCAATCTCTCTCATTTTTTTCCTTAGTCAAAAAATTTATTCTGTTTTAAAATAGCGATATTCTCATTGATGGAATCTACTGATATTTTAAACTTTTCTCTGGTCTCACTGTCCAGATCGATCTCAATGATCTTCTCTACACCGTTCTTTCCCAGTACTACAGGCACGCCTACTGTCACATCACTATACCCGTATTCACCATCCAGAAGTACGGAAGAAGAAACTACGATCCTGCTGTCATTCAACAATGCTTCTACCATATGTGCGATGGCACGGCCAGGGGCATAATAGCCCGAAGTACCCAGATGTTTAACGATCTCCGCACCACCCGTTCGTGTACGCTCGATGATCTCTTCCATCTCTGCTTTGCTCAACAGTTCATTCACCGGTACATCACCCACCTGTACTTTCTGGGGCAGAGGGATCATGTTCTGTCCGTGATCACCGATCACCAAAGTACCGATCTGTCCAGCACCGTAACCGAGTTTATTGTAGATCTGATAGGCCATTCTGGCACCGTCAAGTGCACCTGCCATACCGATGATACGGTTACGCTCCCAGCCTGTCATCCTCTGAATAACATAAGTCATGACATCCAGTGGATTGGAGACACAGATGATCACGGCATCGGGAGAATACGTCTTGACATCTTCCACCACTGTCTTCATGATCTTTGCATTGATCATCAGCAGGTCTTCACGTGTCATATCACCTTTACGCGGAACGCCAGCGGTAATGACAACGATGTCACAGTCATTGACATCTGCCGGGCTTTCTGCCGCAGTAACGATGGTACTGTTGGGTGCATAATGGCTTGACTGCGCGATGTCGATGGCCTTTCCTTTAGCCACACCTTCGGCAATGTCAAAAAGAACGATCTCATTACACGTTCCCATCATGCACAGACTGTATGCTGCTGTCGCACCGACCGCTCCCGCGCCGATGATCCCTACTTTACGTCTATGCATCTATCTACTTCTTGTCGTCGTCAAAGAAATTGGCTTCATACAGGGTATCGACCATCTCCTGGACGGAAGCGACCGAATTTTTGAAACGTGTCTGCTGCAGCGGTTTGAGTGTCATATTGATGACCTTTTCCGCACCGCCTGCTCCAATCATGACAGGCACACCTGAAACAATATCGGAATAGCCGTAATCATTTTTCAGCATAATGGCACAGGAGTGGATCTGGTTGGTATCTTTGAGTATCGCCTCGACCATTACTGTCGTGGATTTTGCCGGTGCATAATAGGCCGAACCGTCACCCAGAAGATTTACAATCTCCGCACCGCCGTTCCTTGTTTTTCTGACGATCTCACCGATCTCTTCCGAGTCCAGAAGGTCTTCAATAGGTACACCGGCAACCGTGGTGAACTTTGGAAGCGGTACCATGGTATCTCCGTGTCCACCCATGACCGTTGCACGGATCTGACCGGCACCGTACTCAAGTTTTTCATAAATGAAGTGCGCCATTCTCGCGGCATCGAGTATCCCCGCCATACCAAGTACACGTTGTCTCGGGAAGCCAGTCTCTTTGAGTGCCACATAGGTCATGACATCCAGGGGGTTAGATACAACGATCACGATTGCATCGGGAGCATACTCTTTTATCTCTCTTGAATAGCATTTAACGATATCTGCATTTTTAAAAAGAAGGTCATCCCTGCTCATACCCGGTGTTCTTGGTGCACCCGCAGTGATGATGACTACATCGGAGCCTTCCATATCTTCAGGCCCTTTAGCCGCTTTGACGATGGTATGCTGTCTTGCAGCATTGGCTGCCTGTGACATGTCCAGCGCTTTACCTTTAGCGACATCGTAGTTACGACCTCTGAGCATGACATGGTGACACGAACCGTTCATTGCAAGAATGAATGCGACCGTTGAACCAAAATTACCTGTACCGATTACCGTTACTTTTTTTCCTTTTGCCATTGATTTCCTTTTGTGTGAGAATCATAGAATTATCTTCAGGGAAGCTGCAAACAAAACATAACTCATAACTTAGATGATTATCAATAATGTTTTGCAATGCTTCTGAAGCGTAAAATCCCATGTTGAAGAACGTGTAGACTTATTTAAGGAGTCTATAGGTTCAATTATAATAATACTGGAAAATTATTATAAAAGTGTTACACAGGGGCACATTGCCCTGTGTGAAGTACCCATCTGTATCGATAGGTAATAGTTGAACTTTAGTTAGATAGCATCAATGATGCTGTTGAGTGTTTCAGACGGTCTCATTGCCGCTTCCGCTTTGGAATCATTCGGATGGTAATAACCACCGATGTCTTTTGCAGAACCTTCAGCCGCAAGAAGTTCGGAAAGAATCTTTTCTTCGTTTTTGACCAGTGCATCCGCTACCTGTGCGAACTTCTCGGCAAGCGCAACATCAGCTGTTTGCGTACTCAGCGCTTCCGCCCAGTAACGTGCTACCCAGTAGTGAGATGCCTTATTGTCCGGCTCACACGCTTTTCTTGACGGTGCCTTGTCATTGTCAAGGTATCCCTGGTTCGCTTTGTCAAGCGCTTCTGTCAATGCACCGATCTTGCTGTCTTCGGATTTCTGGTATTCCATTCTGAGTGATTCAGCCAAGGCAAGGAACTCACCAAGTGAATCCCATCTTAGGTGACCTTCTGCAAGGAACTGGTCTACATGCTTCGGTGCTGAACCGCCCGCACCTGTTTCAAACAGACCGCCACCTGCAAGCAGTGGAACGATAGAAAGCATTTTTGCAGAAGTACCAAGTTCAAGGATCGGATACATGTCTGTCAGGTGGTCTCTGAGAACGTTTCCTGTTACTGAGATGGTATCTTTACCTGCTCTTACTCTTTCGTTGGTGTATCTTGTTGCTGCAGCTACATCCATGATCTTGATATCAAGACCTGTTGTATCATGTTCTTTAAGATACTTGTTGACCTTCTTGATCATTTCTGCATCGTGTGCTCTGTTTTCATCCAGCCAGAAGACAGTCGGGAGACCCGTCAGTTTCGCTCTTTCAACGGCAAGTCTTACCCAGTCTTTGATCGGGATGTCTTTGGCACGTGACATTCTCCAGATATCTCCAGCCTCTACTTCATGGCTCATCAATACATCACCGTTCTCATTGACAACATCAACCGTCCCGGCTTCAGCGATTTCGAATGTAGTCGGGTGAGAACCGTACTCTTCCGCTTTTTGTGCCATAAGACCAACGTTTGCAACATTACCCATCGTTGTGACATCATATTGACCATTCTTTACACAGTCCGCTACCATTTCCTGGTGGAACATTGCGTAGGTACTGTCAGGGATGACCGCTACACATTCAACTGCATCTCCGTTTCTATCCCACTGCTTACCACCCTCTCTTACCACTACCGGCATAGAAGCATCGATGATCACATCGTTGGAAGCGTTGAAGTTCGTCTGACCTTTGTCAGAATCGACCATTGCGATCTTTGGAGCATCGGCATCCACCACTGCCTGGAATGCCGCTTTGATCTCAGCTTCTTTTGCATGGCCGGCGATCTTCTTCTCAAGGTCTGACATACCAAGGTTAGGGTTGACTTCAAGTTCTTTGAAAACATCTGCATACTTGTCGAACACTTCCTGGAAGAATACTTCAAAGGCATGACCGAACATGATCGGGTCAGAGATCTTCATCATTGTAGCTTTGAGGTGGATCGACCAGAGTACACCGTTCGCTTTTGCATCATCAATCGTTTTTTTGATGAACGCTCTGAGTGCTTTGGCTGACATGAAAGTTGCATCAAGGATCTCACTCTCAAGTGCATCGATCGTTTTAAGCTCTTTACCGTTCAGCAGGATCTTGACTGTTTGTGCCTTATCCATAGTCACTGACTTCTCATTACCGTAGAAATCCCCGTTACCTTCCATATGCGCAACATACGCTTTGGAGTTCTCAGCAAACGGCTTGAGTCTGTGCGGATGCTGCTGTGCATACTTTTTAACCGCTGCTGCTGCACGTCTGTCAGAGTTTCCTTCTCTCAGTACCGGGTTAACCGCAGATCCGAGACAAGGGTTATACTTTGCTCTGATCGCTTTTTCTTCTTCTGTTTCAGGGTTTTCCGGAAAATCAGGAATATCGAATCCCTGAGACTGCAGCTCAGCGATACACTCTTTGAGCTGACCGATAGAGGCTGAAATATTTGGGAGTTTAATAATGTTCGCCTCAGGTTTATGTACCAATTCACCCAACTTTGAAAGTTCATCTTCAGCCAGGCCCATAGCAGCAAGTACTCTTCCTGCAAGAGAGATATCGCTTGTTTTCACATCGACACCTGCCGCATTCGTAAATTTGCTTACGATCGGAAGAAGTGAATAGGTTGCCAAAGCCGGAGCTTCATCGATTTTTGACCATATAATAGTTGGTTTAGACATGTGTGTTCCTTAATAAATTGATTTTATGTGGAAAGATTGTAGCACTATTTGATTATGAAGGCAGGTGAATTAACTATTTTTTAAAACTTATATTAGTTATTTGTTTCCATTCTACACAGAAAAGAGCAGGCACTATTTCCTGTACGTTACATTTGACCTATTGATAGGCTCTTTTGACATCTTTTTCAATCTCACCCGGTGCTGAAGCGATCTTCATGAACTCAGACATACTCAACTGCGGAATAGAAAGGGCCAGATAGAATTTCGGATCAAGCATTACTGCCTTCTTTCCTATGATCATAGACTCGTACGGAAGGATATTCGCATCACGCTCCGCTTTGATCTTCTGAAGAAACTTGTTGGTTATGTTTCTGAGCTTATGCCCTACAAGGACATTTCCATTGGGAAGTTTCAAAGTGTAAGCAACATATTTGTTTCCGTTCCCACCTGCAACTTTGGAAAGAAGGTCATCTCCTTCGCCCACTTTGATGGTATCGTTCAGGTACGGCATACCGAACATGAACTGATACTTTGGAAGATCTTCAAGCACATATTTTTCTTCTACTTCATACATATCACCCAGAACTATCTGCAGAGCTTTGAGTGTTTCAGTGAACTGTCCGTACTTGTATTTGTCCTGGAGGAAAGCCGCTCCAAAATAAGAAGGGTTCTGCACACGTATCTCATTACCTTCGTTGACCAGTAGATGCAGTGCAGCCATCCAGGTATTGGTCTGAAGCAATTCATCGTTGGTAATGGTCAGTACAGTCTTGCCTTTCAGAATGGGTGTTACTGCCAGGACCTTGAATCCATTGGCTTCCAGTTTTTGTTTGAGATTATCGATATTCTGCAGTCGTGCCGCATAATAGGTAGAGAGTTTTTTAGGTGCTTTGCCACCAATGACAAGTTTGGCACCCTTAAAGACCTTGGGTGGCACTTCAACCTTCACAGACGGTTCAGATTTTACCTCTACGGTTACATCATCTTCTTTAAGTGTTTCTATCTGTGCTTCAAGTTCCTTTACTTTTTCTTTAAGACGCTCATTCTCTTTCTCGAGCGAAATAATTTCAGATGCTTTTGGATCCTGAGCCTTGAACCCAAGTCCAGGATCAGCACTGGATTCTGCTTTTGTTTGGCCCAAAGATACATCTGCCTGAAGATAGGTAAAAAGCAATACAAACATTATTGTTATTATTTTTGTAGCTTTATATAAATTCACATCAATCCTTTCATCAAAAATCCTGATATTATTCTATCAGATTTATTATAAGGAAAAATATATATTTTGATAAAAATGATCAATTTACCTGTTTTTAAAGTAGATCAACTCTTTAGGGTAACTCGATGGAAGGCCCTGAAGTTTCTGGTCTTCCCGGGTTTGTTCATATGTATCTAGAAACTGGGCTATCTCTACTGCTGCAACCGTCTTCGCAATTTCGGAAAGTGCAGCCGCACGGGCCACTTCGACCTTCGCTGCTGCTCTGGCTATGGCAGCACGGGCTTTAGCTTTGATCTCCTCAAGCGAAACATCTTCTCTTCTCATTTGAAGTAATACTTCGATATCCTTTTTTGGTAAAGCTTTGACCAATTCCGCTTTGGATACAGCCTGACGGATCTCCACAGCAGAAACAGATCTGGCAATCTTTACAGCCGCATGGCTTTTTGCTACGGAGAGTGTTGCTTCTTCATCCACCACTTTTGGTTCAGGCTGCATTCTGCTTCGCTCCACATTCCCTGTCGCAAGGATGATGTTTTGTGTCGCTTTGGCCTTTTGAACTTCAACCTGTGAAATAGCATTTGCAATGTTTTTCATCGCTTTTAGTTTCTCTTTTTTCAATGCCTGCTCATCTATTGCAGATGCCTGCTTTTTTGCCATCTCATCCACACTTAGCACTATCTTTTCTTTAGCATCGATCTTGCTGATTTCTACTTTTGCTACGGACTGTGCAATCTGAGCAACCGATTTAGTCTCTGCGATCCTGGTTTGTATTCCATCAGAAGAAAGATTCTCCTCTCCCCGATGTGCACGCTCAGCTTCGATCTGCGCTACTGTCTCCTTCAGGGTTTGAATGGCTTCAGTTCTGGCCTTCACTACCTCTGCAAAAGAATTCAATATCTCTCCCTGTACCCTGCTCCGCTCATCCTGTGCATGTAGCGATGACACAAAAAAAACACCCATGAAGAAGGCAATCATTATTCTATTCATTTCCAATCCTTTACTATTCAGCTATTATAATATATTATGGTTATGCTTATTATAGAATTATTTATCTACTATACAGATAAAGTAAAGGATTTTTATTCAACACTCAAACTCTCTTCGAGATACACACCCAGTTCCTTCGCCTCTCCAAGGATCATTTCGCTCACTTTCCATTTTGATTCGATGATCACATCTGCCAGCTTTGACTTGATTCGGAGTTCCAGAGGACGCTTGCCCGGGTAACGCTCCACAAGGCACATCAGATCCTCCACCGTTTTGGCATCGGGCATCAGGTTCAAAGCCAGGATCAGCGGCGGCTGTTCCGGTTCCGGCGTGTGCTTCTCCTCTTTTTTGACCTTGACCTTCTCTTTCTTGGCATCTTTGAGCGATTCGATCTTGATGATATTCATACGGGTAAAATCACCATCTTTACTGATCTTGACTTTGAAAGCGATCGGCTTGGTCGTATCGAAACCTTCATCGAGCTCTTTGAGACGGTTCTCAAAAAGCATCAGTTCAATGTTCCCATGCAGGTCCATAATGTTCGCGATTCCGAACTTGTTCCCTTTCTTCGATATCTTCTCGGTAATGCTTTCTATTTTTCCAATGAAAAGGGCCTGTGAACCGTCTGCCAGATCATCGATCTCGGAACTGAGTGTATAGTTGATACTCTCCAGCGTTTCACGGTACTTGTCAAGCGGGTGACCGGAGACATAAAAGCCCAGTGACTCCTTCTCCATCTCAAGGATCTCCATAGGTTCAAATTCTTCCATATGGGAGAGTTCAAGGGTAACAGAAGTCATTTCCTCCCCTTCACCAAAAAGGGAGCCAACAGCCATTTTCCTGGCTTCTCCAGCTTTTTTGGCCGTATCGATGATATCTTCTATCTGGGAAAGCATTGCTTTACGACTGTAACCGAAACTGTCCAGCGCCCCTGCTTTAATGAGCGATTCTATGACCTTTTTATTCACTTTGCTCGAATCGATACGTGAAACGAAGTCTGAGAAATCCCTGAACGCTCCCTCTTCCCTGGCTTCCAGCATGGAAGTGATCGCAATGTCCCCTGCACCTTTGATCGCACCCATACCGAACATGACAACCTCATCACCATCGATATTCGTCGCTTCAAAGACCAGTCCGGACCTGTTGATATCTGGCGGAAGCAGTTTGATGCCCATCTGTTTCAGTTCATCTACATACTTAACGACTTTGTCGGTATTGTTCTTTTCCAGAGTCAGGATCGCAGCCATGAACTCTGTAGGATAATAATACTTCAGATAGGAAGTATAGAAGGTAACCATCGCATAGGCAGCCGAGTGTGATTTGTTAAAACCGTAACCGGCGAATTTCACGATAAGGTCGAAAAGATCCGCCGCTTTGGCTCTATCAAATCCTTTCTCGGCAGCACCCTCAGCAAACTCGTCTTTAAGTTTATCCATCTCTTCCTTGATCTTCTTACCCATTGCCCGTCGCACGAGGTCAGCACCACCGAGTGAGAAACCGCCGATGGTCTGCACGATCTGCATAACCTGTTCCTGATAGACGATGACCCCGTAGGTCGGCTTGAGAATAGGTTCAAGTTCTGGGAAGGCATAGGTAATCTCTGCCCGGCCGTGTTTACGTTCGACGAAGTCATCGAGCATTCCCGACTCCATCGGCCCGGGACGGTAGAGTGCAAGCATCGCAATGATATCTTCGAAGCTGGACGGTTTCAGTTTTTTCGCCAAATCCTGCATTCCGGCCGATTCGATCTGGAAGAGGCCAAGCGTCTCACCCGTTGAAATGTAATCATACACTTTGGGATCCTCGATGTTCTCTTCAACAAAGTTGATACGCTTTCCGTGCCTTTTCTCAACCAGTTGCAGTGCTTCTTCGATCACGGTGAGTGTTTTGAGCCCCAAAAAGTCAAACTTGATCAGGTCGACATCTTCCACATATTTCCCCGAATACTGTGTTGCCAGCGTATCAAGCCCCGAAGGCTTGAAAAGCGGTGTCTTCTGCCAGAGCGCTTCGTTCGAGATAACAACACCGGCAGCATGGGTACCTGCATTCCGATTCAGCCCTTCGAGTGCGAGTGCATACTCCCAGGTACGTTTGGCCTGGGGATCGCTCTCCAGCAATTCCTTGATCTTGGGTTCTTTTTCATACGACGCCTTCAGGTCGATCCCCAGTTCATCAGGGATCAGTTTTGCCATCGCATCCGCTTTGGAGTACGGCATGTCAAGCACACGCGCAACATCACGGATAACCCCTTTGGCAAGCAGTTTACCAAAGGTGATAATCTGCGCCACGTTCACACGACCGTACTTTTCTACCACATAGTCGAGTATCTCCTGACGACGCGCCTGACAGAAGTCCATATCGATATCCGGCATGGAGATACGTTCCGGGTTCAAAAATCGCTCAAAGAGCAAGCCGTAAGGCATGGGGTCGATATCGGTAATACGAAGGGCATAAGCCACCAGCGATCCTGCTGCCGATCCACGACCAGGACCTACCGGGATCCCCATACGTTTGGCAGCATCGACAAATTCCCATACGATCAGCATATAACCCGGGAACTTCATATTGTTAATAATGTCTATCTCTACCTGTAGGCGATCCCAGTACTCCTGGTGCTTCTCCTCGGGAACAATCTTTAGACGTTCGACCAAACCTCTTTTAGATTCTTCTATAAAGAGGATTTTGTCGTTTTCAAGTGAATACTCCACCTCGGGTTCAGGCAGTTTGAGTCCGATCTCTTTCGCTTTTTCTCTGGCAAACTTGAAATTCGGCGGTGTCGGATTTCCCAGTTTGATCTCAAGGTTGCACTTGTCCACGATCTCCTGCGTTGCTTCAAGTGCTTCGGGAATATCGGCGAAAAGTTCGGCCATCTGCTCGGGGGATTTCACATAGAACTCATGTACAGAGTGGCGCAGACGATTGGGATCGTCATAGAGCTTGTTCATCGCAATACACATAAATGCCTCATGCGCGTCCGCATCCTGAGGATTGGTGTAGTGGGTATCGTTCGTAGCGACGATCTTGATACCCGTCTCCTGCGAGAGTTGAAGGATCTGCTTGTCTATACGGTGCTGATCCCCGATGCCATGACGCATCAGTTCAAGGTAGAAATCATCCCCGAAAACCTCTTTGTATTTCAGGGCAATACGTTTGGCCTCCTCGTACCCTTTGGCACCGAACTTGAGATTGCGCTCGGAAAGGTTGAGATGCCAGTTCACTTCCCCCTGAAGACAGGCAGACGAGCAGACAAGCCCTTCCGCATGCTCTTTGAGCAGGTTCCAGTTGATACGCGGATAGTAGTAAAATCCTTCAATGTAGGCTTTGGAAGAGAGGAACATCAAATTCTTGTACCCTGCTTCATTTTTTGCATACAAACAGAGGTGGAAACGCTGTCGAACCGACTTGTCTCCTAGTTCAGGCTGATTGTGTACATAGGCTTCCATCCCGATGATCGGCTTGATACCTTCTTTGCGCATGGTATTGTAGAAATCGATAGTACCGAACATATTGCCGTGGTCGGTCATCGCTACCGACGTCATTCCCAACTCTTTGACCTTTTTGGCCAGGGCTTTGATCTTGTTGGCGCCATCAAGCAGTGAATATTCCGTATGAAGATGGAGGTGTGTAAACTGCGGTTTTAATTTCGGTTCTTCTGACATATTATATAGACCTTATAAAATATTCTATTTTAATTAAATGGATTCTAATATAGCAGAGATTTTGTGAAACTGGGATTAATTAAAATCAAACAAAAGATCAAATAAAAAACAATATCAAAATGTAACCGCTCAAGCCCTACTTTGACCTCAAAACCCAAAGCAGGAACAAACTACCGATCCCCAAGTTAACCCAACTGACACCCGAAGCAAACATATCTTCAAGCTGGATGAACAGCCAGCGCTGTATAGCGATCGGTTCAGTAATACTGTGCAGGTGTGCCCAGAAGACAAGTTCATCCTGCCAGATATATGTTATAGCTTCAGGCAGGAAGAAAAAGAAAATGATACCTACGATCCCCCATATTCCTTTTTTCGGCTTGATGGATTTAACTGCCTCTTTGAATCTCGGGTCCTGCTCTATTTTTCCATGTATGTGTTTTATTTTTTCTTTCATCTCTGTTGCCTTGTAATTACAAAGGGGTCAGTCGCTGTACACACCTTCATCCATGTCGAAATCGTAGTCAGGTTCAATAGCAGGTACCTTTTTCAAAGTTTCAGGATCAAACTCCTTGCTTTTCAGGTCATATTCACTCCCCTGATAGAAACGCTGCTCTTTGGCATATTTTTTCTCAAGCTCCATCGCTTTTTTTACCGCTTCTTTGGTTTTGTTGTTATCTATACTACTGTTATTCTCTTTTGTAGTGTTATGTTCACTGCCAAAGCCCATTACAATAGTAAAGCTCAGCAGTAAAGCAATTATCGATAGTTTCATAATAGTCTCCACTTTGCGTTGTTAGCAAAAACTATATCAGAATGAAACTTTAATAAATATAAAATAAACTAATGATTTTAAGAATTTAAACTTATAGTACTTAGCAGTATCCCAAAAGCATTCCCTCTTTCACAGCCTGCATACTCTCTTCACCTACCAGTCTTTTGACAATGGCCAGACCGAAACACACTGCCGTTCCCGGCCCCTGTGAAGTCATGACATTTCCATCTTCCACAACTTTTTCGTCCGCTACATAGCCGGGATGGTCTATCTCTTCTACCGCACCGGGATACGCGGTATATCTTTCACCCAATACACCGGCTTGTTTTAAAGCGAACGGTGCAGCACACATGGCACCGACGATCTTTTTAGCTTTAAACTCTCTGAGCAGTTCCTGCACTCTGGTATTTTCCGCCAGTGCATAGGTACCGCCCCACCCTCCGGGAAGTACCATCATATCGAAGTCATCGGAAATGACATTTTTGATGGATGTATCCGCTTTGACGGTGATGCCGTTGGCACCCAGCACCAGGTCACTTTGCATTTCATCTTCAAGATACGCCACACGTACTTCAATGCCGCCGCGACGCATTACATCAATGAGCGCGACCGCTTCGAGTTCTTCAAATCCTTTTGCCAATGGTATCAATACGCTTGCCATGTTAATTCTCCTTACTTAAAATATGATTGATGATCCTGTATCCGTGGTTCAAAGCGATGGCAATACTCCCGCCACTGTTGAACACGATATCACCTGCAATGTAGAGCCCGGGGACTTCACTCTCGTAGTTATCATCGAAAATAGGTTCACCCGTTTCATCCAGGGTGATACCGCAGCTTTTAAGAAAATCTTTCGGGGTGGTCCCGCCTATGGCATAAATAACCCTGTCAAAAAGTTCCGGGCCGTCCGTGAAATTGACTTTGACCTGTCCGTGTTCACCTTCCAGGCTTTCAATATCCACACCCAGTTTCAATCTGACCGCTTCATTGTCACAATATTCTGCGATCATCTCCTGATTGGTCGGATTGGGGCGCGTCAGATCTTCACGTCTGTAGTTGAGTGTCACTTCGTTCGTTGCACTCAGTTCACAGGCATACTCCACTGCACTATCCCCGCCTCCGACAACGAGTATATGTTCTCCGTTACTGCATTTGTCAAGATTGAAATTGATCTGTGATCTCAATGAAGGGGGAATTTTATAGGAAGGTTTATTCGGTTTTCCCATCCGTCCGATAGCAACAATGACATTTTTTGCCATATCTTCGCCACAGCCGGAAATAACATGAAAAAGTCCATCTCTTTTTTCGACCTTTTCGACCGCACAGTTAAAACGGGTATCGATCTTTTCATCATCCAACTGTCGGTCAAAGAAATCAAGCGTACTCTCTTTGGTACCGTCGGTGAATTCGACATTGCCTTCCATATCCACTGCCTGACCCTGCCAGTCCTTGTCGACACGCTTCATATCTTTGTAGAATTTACGGATGGTATGTGAGTGGTTATCCATTTTTTCTATCATCAGTACTTTTTCAAGTCCAAGCACTTTCGCTTCTACTGCAGACCCTATACCTCCAGGTCCACCGCCGATTATGATCAGATCATATACATTTTCCATTAAGTACCATCCTTCTTAATAACAATTCAAATAAGATAAGTGTACCACTTTCTCAAAGAGAAATCCATACTTTTACTTAAAAAATCTATTTGTTTTCAGGAATGATCACTTTTGCATACATACCCGGGAAGATATTTCTGTCATCTTTATCAAATGAAACACGCATTTTGATCTTATGGGTCATAGGGTTGGCATCGGGAATAATCGCTTTGATCTTACCTACAGTTTTATACTGTATAGATGGTATCTCTACTGCAATACGTTGTCCCTCGTGAACTCTCCCTATAATCCCTTCTGAGAGTGAAACATCGATCTCAAGATGCTCTGTATCGACAATCATAATAGCCAACATGCCGGGCATAAGCATATCACCTACTTTGATATTTTTTTGTACCACGACACCGTCTGCCGGAGCTTTCATCTTGAGATAATTGAAGACCACTGCCATCTGTTTGACCTGTTCTGCAGCATGTTTGACCATGATCTTGGTCGATTCAAGCATCGCTTTGACGGTCTCAATCTGTCCTTCAAGATCATCCATACCAAACCCGGTCATACCATACTTCTTTTTGACGTTCTCTTTCTTTTTATTGATCACACGCAGACGGTCTTTCCAATATTCCAACGCTATCTGTGACTGCTCAAGCATCAAGTTGGCCTGCGTTTTCATAATGTCGAATTCAGCTGACTCCATCTCATAGAGATCATCTTCACGCTTGACCTTGTCACCCAGTTTGACATAAACTTTTTTCACGTAGCCCATATAGCGGCTTCCGATCATTTTCTGTCCGTCGGAAACCACTGTCCCTGTCAGTGAAATACTGCCGGCATGTACAAAACTTCCCAAAAGGAGCAGAAAAAGGGTAATTTTTTGTAGTCTTAACATATAGTGTTTCTTTTCATACTAAAATGCAACATCACATAATATTCAATATTGCTGGATGCCATTTTACAACTTCTATGGTTAATGATCACCTATACAGTTACCATTTTCTCAGACGTATATGGCATTTCATACACTGTTGTGAGATCTTGCTGTATTCCTGCAGGGCCTGGACTGCATCTCCGTCAGAGAAACGCTCCTCGATATCCTCGGCTTTCTTCTTGATCTTTTTTTGGATCTTTCGTGTCATCCTCAAGTCATTGTTCAGCCACTTTTCATAGATATCTTTATTATTCACTTCCGAATCTATGGGCCGGACATTGGTAATGGTCTCTTTGAGCACTTTTGTACCCGCCTTGACAATATCGATATTGTTATAGAAGAAGCCGGATTGAATATCCTGCATTGCCTGTGCCATCTTTTGCATATCTGCTATTCTGTCTGCCTGTGTGTACCCTTCTGCCATTGTAAAAGCCGTTGTTGCGGCTGTTAACAGTGCGAATTGACGTAATAATTTTACCATTTTATCATCCCCTTATCGATATTATTTTAGATAAGAGCATTGTAACCAATTATCTTTAATGAAACAATTACATTTATTATCATCATCAAGTTTAATTACATTTTTTTATACAGTTTAAGTTTTAATTTAAATATTTGGTGATAAGATGCTGGAAGGTGATACCTAAAAATTAACAACCAAACAAAAGGATGGTATATGAAAAAAACAGTAATTTCATGTGTAGCAGCAGCGGCACTTTTAACAAGTGCTCAAGCAGATTTTAGCTTTGGAGACATGTTCAAAGATATGAAAGAAGCAGCGATTTCTATGAGTAAAGATGCTAAAGACAGCGTCGAGTCCATGAAAGACGGTGCAGTAGAAACAAGTAAGAGTGCTGAAAGAACCGTAACCAATGTAAGTGCGGATGCAAAAGATACATCTGTCAAAGTATCTGACGACCTTAAAACAGCACAGGTTTCAACAAGTAAAGATGTCAGAGATGCAACAGTGGAAGTAGCAGAAGATACAAAAGATTCTATTACAAATACTACGAAAGATCTTAAAGATTCTACGACGATCGCATCCAAAGATTTTAAAGATTCAGCTATTTCAGTTTCAAAAGATATCAATGATGCAACAAAAACTGTTTCCAACGACTCAAGAGATTCCGTTAAAACAGTTTCCAATGATTCAAGAGATTCCGTAAAAACTGTCTCGAACGATACAACTGATTCAGTCAAAACCGTTTCAAACGATTCAAGAGACTCGGTTAAAACCGTTTCCAACGACTCGAGAGATTCAGTGAAAACCGTTTCAAATGACTCAAGAGATTCCGTTAAAACAGTTTCCAATGATTCAAGAGACTCAGTTAAAACTGTCTCAAATGACTCAAGAGATTCAGTGAAAACTGTTTCTAACGATACAAGAGATTCTGTAAAAGATGTGTCTGACAATGTGAATGATTCTACAAAAACGATCTCCAACGATACAAGAGATTCTGTTCAGACCGTTTCCAACGACCTTGACGAAACAACAAAAACAGTCTCTAATGATTCAAGAGATTCCGTTAAAACAGTTTCCAACGACTCAAGAGACTCAGTCAAAACTGTTTCCAACGATACAAGAGATTCTGTAAAAGAAGTTTCCAACGACCTCGATGATACAACAAGAACAGTCTCCAACGACTCCAGAGATTCTGTCAAGAGAGTTTCCGATAATGTCAATGACTCTACAAAAACGATCTCTAATGATTCAAGAGATTCTGTAAAAGAAGTTTCTGACAATGCGAACGACTCTACCAAAACGATCTCAAAAGAGACAAGAAAATCAGTGAAAGAAGTGGCTGACGATAACGACGCACACAAATAATCTTTCTACAATACTTCGAAAAGCTACCGTAACTTTTGGTAGCTTTTCACTTCTATTGATCAAAAATCATTAATTTCATTTATTATATATATAAGGAATATGCTATCCTATAATATTAATTATTCTAAGGATATGCCTATGTCTATTTTTAAAAAGTTCTTCATTCTAAGCCTGCTGTTCTTCATCCCCCTCTCCCTATTCTCTGCCGATACCAATAATGACGATTCGCTTGCAGTGATCTATACAATCAAAGGCGATGTCGAGAAGAAATACAATGCCATGATGGAAGAGAAACTAAAGACCATAGGATTCAACCTCACCGACCCGCACAAAAGGGTCAATGACCAATATAAAAAGAAATATGGTTCAACCGTTCTGGATGTACTGAGCTTCATGCCCGTTGTCAATGACAAAATGATGCTTCCCCTGCTCAACATCGATCCCCGTATTTCCGGTTTCGGCCCTTTCAATATGCTCATTGCCAAGAAACTGGATGAAGATTTCACACAGGTGGGGCATCTCTCTCCCAAAGTGATGCTGGATATCCTTGGTATAAAAGATCAAAAGGTCAGAGATACTTTCACGGAAAGCTTTGTCGCACTCGATGCGATGATCGAAAAAGAGCTGGGTGGCAAAAAAAGCCATCTTCCGCTGAAAAAGCTGCCGGAACAGACGATGCTGACCTATGAATACACCTTTGAACCTGTGGAAGATATTGAAGATTTTATGGATGAGTTTCAAGGGAAATTCGAAGATGCCTTCATCGAGAAGGAGTATCTCATAGCCGGCTATCATAACTTCATGGAAGGTACACCCGATGCCGCGGAAGTCCTGAAAGACTACGATGCTTTCTGGACCTACTCACTCTGTCATCTTGAGTTCTCCTACAATATGTTCGACACTGAAAATGCAAAACCGCTTGCAGGGCTCTTCGCACCCTGTACCATGTATATGTTCATTCCCAAAGGAAGCAACAAACTCATAGTAGGTATGTACAGACTGCACAACTGGACGGACTCACTCGGCATTACAGATGAAAAGAGGGTCAAACTCGTAGAGAAGCTTGACAGGGAGATACCTGAACTTCTCACTTCCCTGGGCATGAAGGCTATTCCCAATGTCAATCCAAAAACACTCTTCAAAACAGCACAGAAGAAAATACCTGAAAAGATATCCGTAGTTACGCCTGTCCCCCCTACAGCAAAAAGTACCGGAAAGACAAATCTGGCAACCATGTATACAATCAAAGGCGATGTCGAGAAGAAATACAATGCCATGATGGAAGAGAAACTAAAGACCATAGGATTCAACCTCACCGACCCGCACAAAAGGGTCAATGACCAATATAAAAAGAAATATGGTTCAACCGTTCTGGATGTACTGAGCTTCATGCCCGTTGTCAATGACAAAATGATGCTTCCCCTGCTCAACATCGATCCCCGTATTTCCGGTTTCGGCCCTTTCAATATGCTCATTGCCAAGAAACTGGATGAAGATTTCACACAGGTGGGGCATCTCTCTCCCAAAGTGATGCTGGATATCCTTGGTATAAAAGATCAAAAGGTCAGAGATACTTTCACGGAAAGCTTTGTCGCACTCGATGCGATGATCGAAAAAGAGCTGGGTGGCAAAAAAAGCCATCTTCCGCTGAAAAAGCTGCCGGAACAGACGATGCTGACCTATGAATACACCTTTGAACCTGTGGAAGATATTGAAGATTTTATGGATGAGTTTCAAGGGAAATTCGAAGATGCCTTCATCGAGAAGGAGTATCTCATAGCCGGCTATCATAACTTCATGGAAGGTACACCCGATGCCGCGGAAGTCCTGAAAGACTACGATGCTTTCTGGACCTACTCACTCTGTCATCTTGAGTTCTCCTACAATATGTTCGACACTGAAAATGCAAAACCGCTTGCAGGGCTCTTCGCACCCTGTACCATGTATATGTTCATTCCCAAAGGAAGCAACAAACTCATAGTAGGTATGTACAGACTGCATAACTGGACCGACAGTCTTGGTATCACGGATGAAAAAAGGGTCAAACTTGTAGAGAAGCTTGACAGGGAGATACCTGAACTTCTCACTTCCCTGGGAATGAAGGCCATTCCGAATGTCAATCCACTGACCGGTTCACCAAAACCGATTGCAAAACCAGCCGTAACACAGAAGAGAAAAGTACCGATAGTACCTGCCAAACCATCAGCTAAAAAAGAAGAAACAAAAGCAAAAACAGCCACGACTACAGAGACGAAGAAAACCATCAAGATCCCAACAAGTAATAAGACAGTTGAGATCACACTTCCGGTACCACCAAAGCCTGTGGAACCAGTTAAAGTCAAAACGTTCCATACGCAACAGGGGATACTGGACCGCTCGATCAAATTTTCCAAACGTATGCCTCCGAATTACATTCCTCCGGAACAGAGAATAGCTAAAGGGAAAGCGAAAAATACGGCAACGGATATAGGTGAAGTAGTTCATGGCAGGGTACCTGCCTATATCAGAGGTAAATACATTGATGTTAAAGAAGCTGAAAAACGACTCAAAAAAGCCGGCTTCACCATTTTGGGAGAAACAACACTTGATAAAAAAGGAAATTTGGTCTCCATCGTCTTTACAGACAAAGAGCTGACAAAAATGGCCAGCAAAAAGAACCGTGGTTTCGCGGCTTCACTGCGTCTGCTTGTCGACAAAAAAGATAACCATATCAGTATTACCAACCCGATATACATGGCCAAGGCATTCATGCAGGATCAGTATGACGACAAGGCAGCCAAAGCAACACTCAAGAAGATCACAGATAACTTCGAAAATCTGCTGAATTCCAAAGACAAACTAAAGTTCCAGCTGCTTCCAAACTACCAGTTCATGCACGGCATGCCAAAATACCAGGATATGGTCGTAGTAGCAAGAGGGGACAATCTGCTTTCCAAGATCAAGAACAACAAGAAAGTACTCTTCGTACAGAAACTGGATAACGGTGCGACCCTGATCGGCGTAGCACTTGGCAGACGTACCGGTAAATTCATTGGACGTATCGGTACGAACAATGCCGCCCTGCTCCCTTATCCTATCCTCATAGAGAACGGTGAAGCCAAGATCATGGAACCGAAGTATTATATCTCTGTCATGTACCCGCTGCTTCAAATGTCGGAGTTCATGACCATCGCAACCGTACCGGGTGCAATCATAAGGGATTGCGGAAAAGTATTTAAATAATATAGGAAAAAAGATTATCCTATACTTGGATTAATGTGAACGAGGATCTTTATGAGATCTTCGATCATGAAGTACTATATTGCCATCACTATCAGTATACGGAAAATCAGAACCACCTTTCTCAAATCTACGATCTTGCTTTGTTCTGAGTTTATAGTTCATATCAATGTTTTTTTGATTTTGTGCATCTACCAGTTTTTTCATCATTTTTAAATCCTTTGGTTCCAGCCTAAGTGCTGCATCAACCCAGATTTTAGTAATATCTATTAACTCTTCATAGTCAAGTGGAGCATACCGTTGTCTGGCTGCCTGTAACGCCTGCATACCATTAAACAGACGACTATTTCTTTTCATATATTGATTAACCGCTTTTTCACCTTCTCCTCTTTTTACTACTTGGGTAATCACCCCCATTTCATGCAATGTTGCAGCATCATATACTTTTCCGCTGGCAATAATTTCTTCCGCCAGTTTAATACCGACCGATCTGGCTAAAAAGCTATAAGCACCCATTCCGGGAATAAGATTAAATCTAATCTCAGGAAGACCCATCTGACTTTGCTCTTCCACAATAGTAATACTATGAGAGATAGCTCCTTCAAAACCACCACCAAGAGCATTACCTTCAACAAGTGCTATTGTTGTAATTGGGAGATGTAAATTAACTGCATTCATATAAACAATATCTATACAGACTTTGGCATATTCAAAAAGTCTATCAGCATCTTTCTTTTGAATCAACTCGGAAAACAGGTTTAGATCACCACCATAATTATATATTCCGGGTATTTGTGAAGCATGAACAAAATATTTTATCGGTGTTACTGGTTTCATATCACAATACTTAAAGTAATCTATAATATCCAGTTGAAGTTGTCTAAATTCATTCAATAGTTCCATATTATAACATGGTCTTAAACTTGGGTTTGAATACCCCCATATTGCTTCTGTTTCAGGATCATATCGTACGGTAATTTCACCCCTGTCTCGCAATAATCTATGAAACTCTTTATCCATATTTTTTCCTTGTTTATGATTTATTTTCAATATATTTTTTCTCTATATCGCTTACGGACATAGGTTTTGAAAAAAGGTATCCTTGTATTTTATAACAACCAAGTGCTTCTAGACATTGTCTCTGCTCTTCAGTTTCAACACCTTCTGCAACTACGTCAAGATTCATACTCTTGGCCATAGACAAAATAGCACTTACAAGTGCTTTATCATCTTTATTTTCAGTAATGTCTTTTATAAATGCTCTATCTATTTTCAATTTATTTACCGGTATCTTTTTTAAATAAGAGAGAGACGAATATCCTGTACCAAAGTCATCAATAGTGAGATCGACTCCAAGATCTTTAATCTGATTGAGAAGTCTTATTGCCTGAACAGGTTTTTGCATTGTATAACTTTCTGTAATTTCCAGTTCCAACCACTTAGGTCTGAATTTTGTTTTTTCTAAAATATCTGAAATGATTGATATTAAGCCATGGTGACGCAACTGTTTAACAGAAAGGTTAACCGCAATGCGTTCTGGATTAAATCCCTTTTCATGCCATATTTCTAATTGCGCAGCAACATCTTCCAAGACTCTTTCTCCAATTTGAATAATAATAGAACTTGTCTCTGCAATATGAATAAATTTATCTGGGGACAATAATCCTTTTTCAGAATGTTGCCATCTTAACAATGCCTCCAGTCCAATCAATTGATTTGTTCTAATATCAATTAATGGTTGATAGTAAACTATGAATTCGTCATTGTCAAGTGCATGTCGTATGCTTGTCTCGAAGGTAATTCTCTCAAGCGCTTTTACTGTCATCTCTTGTTTATAAAAATGAAATAAATTACATCCCTCATTCTTGGCACTGTACATAGCTGCATCAGCGCATTTTAAAAGGCTTTCCGTATCTTGCCCATCATCGGGATAGATACTAATACCCAAACTTACTGTTACATAGAGTGTATGTTCTTTTATCTTTATAGGTTTTGAAATAACCTGAATAAGACTTTGAGAAATCTCACCAATATTGGAGAGATCTTCCAAGTCTTCTAAAAGCAAGGTAAATTCATCTCCGCCGAGTCTTGCCAAAGTATCTGATTTTCGAAGCCTTTTTTGTAGTCTCGTTGCAAGTATCTTTAATACATTGTCACCAACGTGGTGTCCCAAAGAATCATTAATTTCCTTAAAGTTGTCAAGATCCAGAAACAATACTGCCAGTTTAGTATTGTTTCGTTTACTTTTATCAATAGAATGCTTTAATCTATCATAAAATAAAACACGATTTGGCAATTTGGTAAGAATATCATAATACGCAAGTTTTTTATATGCATCTTTTTGTTGTTTAAGTTTTTTCGAACTCTCTTTCAAGTCAAGATTGCTTTTTTCATAGATCAAGATACGTTTTTCTATCTCCTCTTTTATTCTTAGCTCCAAACTATTATTCAGCTTGTATAATCTTTTTTTTGCTGTTTTATCTCTTTTTTCATATAAATCAACAAGTACAGAGCCAATTAAAATAATGACTATTATTAACATAAGAGAATAAAAACTTAATCCCATATCTACAAAATAGTCAATACTGATAATACCAACAATACTCATTAGTGTCATGGCGACACCTAACTGTCTACCACCAAGGAAAAATGAAAAAATAATAATAACTAAAAACCATGCTACACGTTCATGTTCATTTGGAAATATACTTATTGCTGTCAATAAGAGGATGAGACTGATTATTGTAAATACTGGAATTACTATTTGATAGTTATCTTTTGATTTTCTTAGAAGATAAACTAGACCTATACTTAGAAAAATATAAACGCAAAGAAAAGATGCAAAAAAGGTTTCTTCCTTAACAATCATGGATATAGTTAAAAAAGATATAAAGATTAAAATAACAGCTATTGCACTATTCAATAAAGAAAATTTTGATTTTAACTCATATTCTTCATCGGAAAAAGTATAACCACTATGTAAAAAATTATTTAATATATCCATAATAATAACTTTTGTAAAAAAAGATAACAGACAAGTGGTTCTGTAAATCCTGCCCTAATAAAGTCCATCCTCCTTGCCCACATCAAAATATACTTTATTATATCATAGCAGTCTTGTTAAAATAAAATATTTTACTTAGCCTTTTCGAGGTACTTGCCTTCGACCGTATCTACTTTAATCATCTCACCTTCCAGTACGTGAAATGGTACCTGAACCACTGCACCGCTCTCGAGTGTAGCAGGCTTCTTGCCACCCTGTGAGTCACCTTTGAAGTTAGGCGGTGTTTCAACAATCTTGAGTACCACTGTCTGAGGGATCTCGACAGAAATCGCTTCACCGTTATGGAACAGTATATCCGCTTCCATACCGTCTATCATAAAATCAAATGTCTCTTTACCTACCTGCTCATGTGTCAAACCGATCTGGTCAAACGTGGTCGTATCCATAAACTGAAGCATCTCACCATCATCGTAAAGATACTGCATTGTCTTCTGTTCGAGTTCAGGCACTTCGAATTTATCACCCGCATGTACAGTTTTTTCGATCACTTTACCTGTTTTGAGGTTCTTGATCTTAACACGTACGAACGCCGCGCCTTTACCCGGTTTAACGTGTTGGAATTCAGTTACTTTATACGGGTTGCCGTCTAGTTCAAGTCTTACGCCTTTTTTGATGTCACCCATTCCGATTGTTGCCATGATATATCCTTAAAAATAAATTGAGAGATTATAGCAAAGAGTTGGTAAAAGGGTAATGGACAGCACCGGAGAGTGAGTAAAAACACTCTCCGCGGCACAGAAAGAAGGTTTGTTATTTTGTAATAGAAATACTGTCTTTGCGTTTACCGTCTTCATCAAGATGGAAATCCATCGCTTTTGAATTGTGCATCAGTACCGGTACGAAAATCAGCGATACAAAGACCGCCGCTACCGTACCGGAGATCAGTGCGACACCCAGACCGCCAAAGACAGGGTCGGAAGCAAGCAGTGCTGAACCAAGGATAATCGCAACAGCGGTCAGTGCGATTGGTTTCGCCCTGGTCGCCGTTGCAGTGGCAATTGCCTCTTTCTTGTCCATACCATGATATTCCATCAGCGACTTGGCAAAGTCGATCAGAAGCAGTGAGTTCCTCGAACTGATACCCATCAGGGCGATAAAGCCGATCAGTGAGGTCGCTGTCAGGAAAAAGGTCTCACTTGTAAAGAAGTTAGCTACCCAGTGCCCAACGATCACCCCGATCAAAGAGAGGAATGATCCCAGCAGAATGATCCCGGAAATGGCAAAGCTCTTATAATAGATCACCAGCAGCAGGAATATCAATACCAGTGCAGCGATAAAGGCACCACCAAGGTCCCTGAAGGTGTCAAGTGTCACTTTCATCTCACCGTCCCAGCGAAGCAGGAACTTTTCTCCGGTCTTTTTATCCGTCAGGTAAAGATCGAACATATAGGTCGTAAATCCGGCCTTCTCGATTTCATAATCTTTGGAGAATGCTTCTATCATCTGTTCTCTTGCATCAAGCAGCGGATAGACCTGTGAGACCATATCCGTTTCGGCAATGACATTGACCATACGTGAAAGGTCCTTGTGCATGATCATCGGACTCGATTTTACCTTCCTGATCGTCACCACTTCACTGAGTGGTACCATCATCCCTTTCATGTTCATCAGGTTCAAAGAGGAGAGTTTGCTTCGTAATTCATTTTCATTACGTCCGTTCAGTATTTTACTCTCTTTTTGCAATATGAGGAATATCGGTATCTGGTCAGGCACGTCTTTTGAGTTCTTGTGTGCTATGACCATCCCCTCGAATGCCAGATAAAGAATGTTGTTTACCTGTTCAACGCTCAATCCACTTCTGGCTACCTTTTCTTTGTCTGGGATCAGTTCAAATTTGTCAAAAATATCGTCCATCATTACGTCGATATCGACAAGACCTTCGGTTTTTGCAAAAATATTTGCAACACGTACAGAAATGTCACGTACTTTCTTCAGGTTCTCACCATGCACTTCAAGTACAATAGAAGCCAGTGTCGGAGGTCCAGCAGGCTGTTCAACGAATTTGATGTTGGTTCCTTTGACCAGAGGCAGACATTTCTTTTTAACGATGGGTCTGAGTCTTTGTGTCATGAGAAAAGAGGGTTCTGCTCTCGTATGTTTGTCCGTAAGATTGACAGAAATTTCTGAAACATTCTCCGTACTTTTCATCGCTGCACCTTTGACAAGTCCCGCATAATCAAGGGGTATACCCTGCCCACGGAAGAGCTCAAGGTTCATGATCTCTTTTTCATCTTTAAGTATATCGATGACACACTGGTTGACCTTGTCTGTCTGCTCTATGGAAGATCCCGTCGGTGTATCTACATAGACAGAGAAGGTATTGTCACTTTTCCCGGGAAGCATTTTGGCCAGTACCATTTTGGTGGGAAACATCATCAAAGAGAGGAAGAAAGCCGCTGCTGTCAATACAATGACCAGCATCTTCTTGCTTTTACTGCTAAGGATGCCGTAAATGAATTTTTCCAAACCTTTCATTACTTGACCTCCTTGCTGTCTTTATGCTTTTTTTTATGGTGATGATGCTTATGCACCGGTTTTTTCAACAACTTCAAACTCAAATACGGTGTAAAGATATACGCCACAAAAAGTGAAGCAATCAATGCCACCGGTACATTATACGGGATAGGCTTCATAAACGATCCCATCATACCCCCGACAAATGCCATCGGTACCATCGTCAGAATGATCGCAAGTGTTGCAACGTTCGTAGGTGCACCGATCTCATCAGTCGCTTCGATCAACAATTGATCCATCTCTTTCTCATCGACATCATGCGCATGCAGGTGTCTGTGGATATTTTCAATCACGATGATCGCTGCATCTACCAGCAGTCCCAGCGAGAGCAGGAAGGCAAAGAGGGTGATCCTGTTGATCGTCTGTCCGGAGAGATAGGCTACGAAAAGTGTGATAGCCAAAATGGCCGGTACGGTAAAGGTAACGATCAGAGATTCTTTCCATCCCAAAGCAAATACCAGCATCAAAGCGATGATGACAATGGTGATGATCAAGTGATTCATCAACTCGTTGACCGCCTCATTCGCACGTTCACCGTAATTTCGTGTAATAATGTAACCTATCCCCTCTTTCGCGAATTCCTTCTCATGTTCCTTCAGGACTTCGAGTACATCTTCGGCAACGAAGACCGCATTGGTCCCGGCAAGTTTCGCCACGGTGAGCGTCACCTGGTTTCTCTCTTCGCCGAGTTTGGTCGCATTGGCATCTTCCTTAAAACGCACTGTCGCTGTTTTAAAATTCTGTATGTCCATACCTTCGGTCACTTTGGCAACGTCTCTGAGATAGATCGGCGACCCCATGTACTGCGCCACGATAACGGAACCGACATCCTGGACACTCTCTATGGCATTTTTGACACCAAAGATCACCAGCTCATTATTTTTAGTACGTCCTTTGACATCGGGAACATCCACCGCAACGGACTGTACCGCCTTCATGATCTGCCCCATCGAGAGGTGATAGGCGGAGAGTTTGCTCATATCGACCTCAATGTTGTATTGCGCCCTTCTAGCACCCTTCAGGGTTGTTTTAGCCACATTATCCACTGCATTGATCTTCTGCTGTATTTTTCTCACCATTTCAAAGAGTTTGACATCATCAACATTACTCCCTTTTTTGGGGTAGAATGCCACAGTGACAATAGGAATATCGATATCGATATCAAACGGTTTGATCAAAGGCTGCATGACCCCTTTTGGCATCAGGTCCATGTTCTGCATGACCTTGTCATAGAGTTTTAGGTTCGAATCTTCACGGTTCTCACCGATATAGTACATCACACTGACGACCCCATAGTTGTTAAATGCCTGTCCGTAAATATGCTCAATACCTTTGACCTCACGCAGTTTACGCTCCAGGGGGTTGATGATGATATTCTCGATCTCACGAGGTGTCGCTCCGGGCATCGCTACAACAACCGCACCACCGGAAATTGCGATCTGCGGATCTTCTTCTCTTGGCATGATATTGAGTGCCAAATATCCCATAAGGAGCAAAAATACACCCAGTACCGCGGTCAAAGGATTACGTAAAAATCCTTTTGCCAGCTTCCCGGCATAGTCCGTTACCTGATATTCATTTTTTTCAGCCATATTACTTTACCTGATAATGATTTTGGCATACATGCCGGGATAAACCGACTTGCCTTTATGGTCAAACTCTATCTTGATTTTGAACTTGTGTGTCATAGGATTGGAGTTGGGGATGATCGATGAGATCTTTCCCTTCGTTTTCAAGTTCAAAGAAGGTACCTCCACCTCTACTTCTTTACCCAAGTGAATGAAGGGCAACTGTGTCTCTGAGATCTCTGCCACGATCTTGAGACGACTCAGGTCTGTCAGAACCACTGCCGGCATTCCGGGAATGGCCATCTCACCTTCATTGATACGCTTGGCAACAATGACCCCATCATTGGGGGCGGTAATCCTCAGATAGTTGTACTGGTTAAGTACCTCTTCTTTTTTTGCCAGAGCCTGGTTGACCTGCTCCTGTGATATCTCTACCATATCCTTGAGGTTCTTTTCTGCCAGTTCAAGGGTTTCCAACTCATATTTGGAAACCATTTTCTTTTCATAAAGTCTTTTGTGTCTCGCCAGGTTGAGTATAACATTGTTGTATTGGTTCTTGTTCATCTGCAATGCCAGTCTTGCCTGTGATATCGCAAGGTCAACCTGTCTTTCCGCCGCTTCGATCTCTTTGGAGTCAATCTCATAAAGCAATTGTCCTTTTTTAACGATATCTCCTTCCGATACCGCCATGTTCTTGATATAACCCATATAACGACTGGTCATCATCTTCTGGTTATCAGATACGACTGAACCGCTCAGGTCTATCTCCACTGCGTTCAATGTGGACAGCAGGAACACTGCTATTAATGTAACGATCTTTCTCATACATCCCCTCCTATGTTTATGATACTTTCAAGTTCGAATATTTTGGTATTTCTTTTGTTGACGACGGTCAGAAGCTTCAACAGCGATTCGAGCTGTTTTGACTGCTGGATCAGCACGTCCGTAATGGAAGCAAGTCCCTCTTCGTAACGTGTCCTGTAGTTTTCATACACCCTTTTGGCGAACTGCAGCTGCTTTGTGTAGCTTCTGATATCCGCATCGGCACTCAGGATCTCCGTTTTGAGTTTTTTGGCCTGAAGCACGATCCCTTTTTTGGCCAGTTCAACCTGGTCACGTACCTGCAGACGCTTGAGCTTCGCTTTTTCAAGCCTGGCATCATCCTGCCCGCCGTTGAAGATATTCCATTTTGCCTGAACACCGAAGGTATAGGAGTCTTTTCCTGTAAAGTCATTGAAGAGCGTATTGTCCGCAGAGCCGTACTCCGCGAAGCCGCCTACGGTCGGCAGGAAACTCGACTCTTCCACTTTCACGGCCATTTCGGAGATCTGCAGCCCCAGTTTGGCTTTCTGAATGTCAATGTTGTTCGCCTCGAGTATATGCCGATCTACGCGTGGCATAGGTGCTTTCGCACTGACCTTGTGAATGGAGCTTACGTCTCTATTGAGCAGGAAAGAGAGGAACTGGTAGGCAAGGTCTCTGTTGAGCTTTGCCTGGTTGTACATACTGTCAGCCTCGGCCTTTCTTGCCTGCACTTCAAGCAGGTCCATCTCTTTGGCATAGCCTTCCTTCTGCATATTCTGGATCACATCTTCGAGTGTATTGATGTTCTTCCTGATCTTGGAGAGGTTGGCGATATAGCGTTCGACCAGTGAAATATCGTAGAACGCTTTTTTCACTTCGTAAATCTTCACGTTCAGGAGTTTTTGCGTATCGTACTTGCTCATACGGTACATCGATTCCATGATGTGTTTATATTCTGTCAGTTTACCGCCGGTATAGATGGGCAGCATATAGGAGAGTTTTGTCTGATAGTTGTTTCGGGCAGCAGGGTAGTTCAGGTCATTCGGCTGAACAGCAAGCAATCCATTCAAGTTCTGAGAGAAACCGGGAGGAAGCATTCCACTGTTCGCAGCTGTCAGTGCATTTCCCAATGGTCCCAAAAATTCACTGAAACCAAAATCTCCAAATGTTGCTTCCCTGCTCATCAGTTTAAAACCAAAAACATTCAAAGCATCGTTCGAGCGCATCCCTGACAGACTGATATCAAGAGAACCGTAGTTCATCCCCTCGGCCACCTTCACTTCCATAGCCTGCATCTGTTCATTGAAACGTGCGACCTTTACTTCCAGGTTATCATGCTTCACCATATCCAATGCCTGGCGAAGTGGCAGGTTCTTTACTCCCGCAATAAGCGGTAAAGAAAGAGATAATAAAAGTATCACTCTTTTCATCATCATTGTATCTCCTCAATATAATCGTTTATTATAGCACAAGATGTAGCATTATTGTGCTTTTTTTGCAGTATTCGCGCGAATTATATCAAAATTAATTTAAAATAATGAAGAATAAATATGTTTTTCATCAATTTGTTTGAATAGAATATGAATAAAGAGTTAAAGTAAAAAATGAGTAAAAAATTAAGTCGACAAACTACAGACAAGAGCCTGTAGTTTGGGTTAAAGCGTTGCGTGACTTACGCTGATGCAAGCCTTAAGTGCAGAAAGGGCATCAAGTACCTCTTTGGAGACCTGACCATCAACACGGACCACAGCAAGTGCCTGCTGTTTCTTGTCGCGTCCCAGTCTGAAGTCTGAAATGTTCAGACCATTTTCTGCAAGAATTCGACCTACGTCGCCGATCACACCTGGAGTGTCCGTATTTCTAAAGAAGATCATCGTCCCCTTGGGCTCAACATCCAAAATATAGTCATCGATCTCGATGATGCGCTGTACAGTATCGTCAAAAACGGTTCCCGCGATCGTGATCGTACTATCAGCCGTAGTAAGCTTGATCTTAACTTTATTCGTGAAACCACTGGTGTTAGGCAGCACTTCATTGGCAAGTTCGATGCCACGCTCTTTGGCAACAAATTCGGCATTGACATAGTTCACCTGATCTGCAAGCGATTCTGTCAGTACACCTACGGTAGCGAATGTCTGCATAGAGGCAAGATAATCCGATACCGGGCCTTTAGCAGTCACTTTGATAGACTTGACTGCAGATTTTGTCACCTGTGAAGAGAGATGCCCCATTTTCTGGATCAATTCAAGGTACGGGCGGACAAAGTCAGGAAGTTCGTTCTCCTTGATAGGAAGGTTCAGTGCATTCGGATAGGCAATACCTTTTGCCGCCGCGATCGCATTTTCCGCTGCCTGAATGGCAATGTTACGCTGAGACTCTTTTGTATTGGCACCAAGGTGAGGTGTCACCGTTACATTATCAAGATCTAATAGAGGATGATCTGTAGCCGGTTCTTTGTTAAATACATCGATACCCGCCATGGCGATCTTACCTGATTTTAAGCCTTCAAGAAGTGCTTCTTCATTGTAAAGCCCGCCACGTGCACAGTTAATGAGGATCACACCGTCTTTCATTTTGGCGATCTCATCCTTATTGATCATACCGATGGTCTCTTCCGTTTTCGGTGTATGGATCGTAATGATATCGCAGGCAAGAATATCTTCAAAATTCTTGGTATACCCGATATCAAGATCGGTCGCTTTGCTCGGATCGATATACGGGTCATACGCAAGTACATCCATCTCGAAAGCTTTGGCTCTTTTACCAACGCGCGAACCGATATTACCAAAACCGATAATACCCAGTTTTTTGTCCTTCAGCTCCGTTCCGTACCAGTCCTGTCTTCTCCAGACACGGTCCAGCTTAAGATTATTGTGTGCATACGGGAACTGTCTGACACAGGAGAGCATGTGTGCCAAAGTCAGCTCGACCGCAGCGATCGTATTGGCTGTAGGTACGTTCATGACTACGATACCCTGCTTGCTTGAACCGGGGATATCGACATTATCCACACCCACGCCCGCACGTACAATGGCAGTGATCTTTTTGGCTGATTCAAGAAAAGCCGCATCTACATCGGTAGAAGAACGTGTGATCGCAACATCTGCCAAAGGAATGATCTCTGCGATGAGTTTGTCTTTGGGTTCATCTGCTGCATTGATGAGTTTGATCTCGCTATCGTTTGCAAGAATGTCCAAACCGCTCTGGTGAATATGGTCACAAACAACAATTGTTTTTTTTGACATCTGAAAACCTTTTAATTTTGGTTGAGTTTAAGTACGCAGTACTATGAAGGTGGTGTATGCGAGAAATGCATACACCATTTTTGTTTAATTATTTTTTGAACTTGTCACCGAAAGCATCACCAAGTGTCATGCTGTCGTCCTGATTAAGATTGAGTTGCTCCATTGCTTCTCTTTCTTCCTGTCGTTCAAGTCTTTTAACAGAAACTCTGATCCTGTCATTGTTCTCGTCGATGAAAGAGATCACACCTTTGATCTCCTGCCCTTTTTCGATCTCGTCGAATTTAAGCGGGTGAAGATCTTCTGTTCTGATCAATGCATCCACATTGTCTTCAAGCGCGATGAACACACCGAAATCTTTTTTGTCTTTTACTGTGCCGGTTACGATGGCACCATTCTTGTGAGTCTGTGCAAATGCTTTTATCGGAGAATCTTCAAGCGCTTTTTTGCTCAAAGAGATCTTACCTGCATCTTTGTCGATCTTGATGATCTTCACTTCAACTTCATCACCGACTGCAAGCTCTGACTTGGCATTTTTGCTCTTATCCCATGAGATCTCCTGATTATGAAGAAGACCCTCTACAGAACCTACTTTAACAAATGCACCGAAATCCGTGATGGAAGTTACCGTACCCTTGACCACATCGCCAACTCTGTACTGCTGCGTAAATGCATCCATAGGTTTTGGAAGAAGGCTCTTGAGGCTTACTCTGAGTCTTCTGCCTTCTTTGTCAACTTCGATCACTTCAACATTGATCTCTTCGCCATTTGTCAGATAATCTTTGGGGTGCTTGACATTTTTATCCCAAGAAATTTCAGATACATGAAGGAATGCTTCAAGATCTTCACCAAGATCAACGAATACACCGTAAGGCTCAATGTTAGAAACTGTTGCTGTTACTGTATCGCCTACACCGATGATAGAATCGATATCTGCCCAAGGATCAGGATTGGCATCTTTGATAGAAAGAGAAAGATGTCTTTTTTTCTTATCATAGTCAAGTGCAATGACATTGACCTCGTCACCTTCCTGGAAATATTTGGAAGGATTGACCGGACCTTTATGGGAGATCTGTGAATAATGAACAAGACCGTCCATTCCACCCACATCTACAAACATACCGTAAGATGTGATCTTTTTGATCGTACCTACGACAGGCTCTTTGTTCTCTAAAAGTTCTCCAACGATCTCATCTGTTTTCGCCTTATCTCTTTCGATAAGTTCTTTTCTTGAAACAACAACTGACCCTTTATCTTTATCGACTTTCACGATGACTGCTTTGACTTTTTTGCCAATAGCTTCAAAACCTGGCTTCGAAGAAAGGTATGAAAGCGTGCGCGGCATGAAGAATTCAAGACCATCCACCTCAACGACGTATCCGCCTTTGTTCTTCTTGGTCACAACACCTTCGATGATATATTCCTGCTCTTCGTCATACTCAGAGATGAACTCGTTCAATGCCGCTCTTCCGAGTGCCGCTTTGTAAGAGATACGTCCTCTACCCATGTTCAATACATCAATGTTGTCACCGACGTTAAAGAGGATATTTCCTTCTTCATCTTTGATCTCGTCGAGCGCAAGGTTTGCATCTCTACCGCCACCGATATCCACTACAGCCAAATTGTCTTTCTCATCGATCTTAACGACCGTACCGGTTACCAAATCACTTCTTGATTCTGATTTTTTAAACGATTCCTCAAGCATCGCCTCAAAATCTACATCTTCTATTTCGATATCTTCGAACTTCATACCTATCCTTATGTGTACACAAATTTTGCGATATTATATCTAAATTTTTTATCAGAATGCTTAGGGTAAAAAATAAATTTTTGGGGGAAACCATAGAGCGCTGCATTTTCACAGCTCCTTATTTAGCCATATTTCTGGTGTTGTCAGGGGACAACACCCTACAGAGATATCATATTTTTAATAACTGGAAATACTCTCCAAAACCTCAAAATAGGTTGGAAAAGTCTTGGCCGTACATTCAGGTTCATTGATAGTGACAGAAACCGGATCGAGTGCCAAAAGAGAGAAACACATCGCCATACGGTGGTCATCATAGGTATCGATAGCGGCATGCTTAAGCTGTACCGGCGGAGTGATAGTGAGGTAGTCCTCACCCTCTTCCACCTTTGCACCCACTTTTCGAAGTTCCATTGCCATGGCATGGAGCCTGTCCGTCTCTTTGACGCGCCAGTTATAGATGTTACGCAGCGTAGTTGTCCCTTTGGCGAAGAGTGCCGTGGTCGCTATGGTCATCGCCGCATCGGGGATATGGTTGAAATCCATATTGACCGCATTGAGCTCTCCCCTACTGACGGAGACATAGTCATCTCCCCATTCTACTTTGGCACCCATCTTCTCAAGTACATCTGCAAAAGCGACATCTCCCTGTACAGATGTTTTCCCTATACCTGTCACTTTGACCGTCCCGCCCTTAATGGCCGCTGCCGCCAGGAAATAGGAAGCAGAGGAGGCATCTCCTTCGACCATGAAAGTTTCAAGCGCCTGGTAGATTTGTCCGCCTTTAATAAAAAAACGTTCATAATTCTCATTACGAACCTCCACACCGAACTGCTTCATGATGTGCAATGTTATGTCGATGTAGGGTTTGGATACAAGTTCGCCCACAATATCGATCTGCATGTCTCCCCGAGCCATCGGTGCAGCCATCAGGAGTGCCGTCAAAAACTGGCTCGAGATCGAACCGTCTATCCTGACCTCTCCGCCTTTGAGTCCGTCAGCTTCGATCTTCAACGGCGGGTACCCTTCATTCTCCAGGTAAGTGATCTTCGCCCCTGCTTCTCTAAGTGCATCCACCAGATGGCCTATAGGTCGCTCTTTCATACGCGGTTCTCCGGTAAGCACATAAGTTCCGCTTCCCAGCGTCAAAGCAGCACATAGCGGGCGCATGGCCGTTCCGGCATTTCCCAAAAAGAGTTCCAAGGGTTCTTTCGTATGAAAGGGGCCGCCGTTCCCAACCACGGTACATTCCGTTCTGTCTTCAGAAAGTGTGTATTCCACACCCAAAAGTTTAAGTGCATTGAGCATATGCCGGGTATCGTCACTCTCAAGCAGATTGGTGATCCTTGTCGTTCCTTCTGCCAGTGCCGCGATCAGCAGTGCTCTGTTGGAAAGACTCTTGGAACCCGGAAGATTTACTTCTCCTTCAATATATCTGATCGGTTTGAGTGTAATACTGTTCATCGTGCTCTGCCTACTTCAGCGCTTCTATCTTGTCGATAACGTTCTGAACGATCCAGTCCGGTGTCGAAGCCCCTGCCGAAATACCGCACAGTTTCTTACCTTCAAACCACTTCGGTTCCAATTCTGCTTCATTCTCTATCAGATAGCTATCATCACAATAACTTTTGCAGATAGAGTGCAATTGCTTGGTATTGGACGAGTGCTTCCCGCCAATGACGACCATCACGTCTGCATCTTTTGCCAACTCTGCCGCTGCATCCTGATTTTCAAACGTTGCATTGCAGATCGTGTTGAAAACACGTACCTCTTTATGGTTGAGAATCAGGGCATTGACGATCTTTAGAAAATCTTCCGGCTTTCGGGTAGTTTGCGCTACCACTGCTACTTTTGAAAGGATGGGAAGCCCTTTAAGTTCATCTTCATGCTTAACGATGAACGCATTGCGGAGATCCTTGGCATAAGAGACCACCCCTTTGATCTCCGGGTGCTCTTTGTCTCCGAAAATGACGATACTGTAACCTTTTTCGCTCATATTCGCAACGATATTCTGGGGTGTCGTCACATAGGGACAGGTCGCATCAATGATCGGATTCTCCTGTGCTTTAAGCTGGGAAAGTTCATCTTTGGGGATACCATGTGTACGGATGACCACGGAATCTTCCGGTGTTACATCATCGAGTTTTTCTGCCAGTCCGATATCAAACCCTTCTTTGAGGCGGTTGATCTCGTCTTTGTTATGGATAAGCGGTCCGTAGGTCTTGCTTCCCTGATGTTCTTCAGCAATCTTGATGGCACGCTTCACCCCGAAACAGAAACCGTAACTCGATGCAAGCTGTATCTTCATACTATCTCAGCTCCGCATTGCAGTTGGTCTCGAGTGCCTGCATCACTTCTGCCATCACGGCTTCTATATCGCTGTCTTCGAGTGTTTTTTCCATGGACTGGATGAAGAACCTGATAGTCAGACTCTTTTTGTTCCCCAGTTTTTCATCTTCATAGATATCCACCGGGTAGCTCTCTTTAAGTGTCGGAATATCCAATCCGTTCAGTACTTTGGCCACTTCATAGTATGAGAGAGATTTGTCTATTACGATACTGAGATCTTTATAGACTCCCTGGAATTTTGAAATAGGTGTTGCACTGATATGTTCTGGCAACAGGGCATCCAGCGAAAGCTCTGCAATGAACGTCACGGGGATCCCGTACTCCTCCTGTACCATCGGATGCAGTTTGCTCATATATCCACATACTTTGCCGTTTACAATAATATCGGCAGACTGGTAAGGATGGAGTAGTGCATTATTCCTGGTACAGGGTACCAGGTCAAAGTCACCAACCACAGCACCGATCTTCTGTGTGAAGGAAGCGAAATCCACCATTTTCGGTTTACCCGCATTACTTACATTCTCCCCTTCTATCTGTCCGGAAAAGACAAAGGAGAGCACCTCGGATTCCTCTCTTTGACTCCCGAATACCGCACCGATTTCAAAAAGCGGAATCGATTTCTTGGTGTAACTGACATTACGTTTTACTGCATTGAGCAGATTTGTCAGAATCGTACTCCTAAGCGTATTAAGCTCTTCCGCAATCGGGTTGGCAAGGTCAAGCGCTGTCTCCACTGTTTCAAAGCCGTATTTCTCCAGTACTGCTCTTTCAGTAAAGACATAAGAAACATTCTCATAGAAACCATTTCCTACGGCACGATTTTTAATACTTTTCTTGGCTTTGAAACGGTCTGAAGTGGCATTCAGACGTCTCTTCTCTGCAAAAACAAACGGTTTGGCTTCAATATTGTTAATGCCAATGATACGAACGATCTCTTCAGTAATATCCTGAATATTCCTGATATCATGTCTGAACAATGGTACAGCCACTGCCACATGCTCATGGTCCATCATCGTAATCTCGAACCCCAGCTTTTTCAGGATAGTAACAATCTTGTTCATCTCTACATCCATACCGATGATGGATGACACTTCCCCGGAATCCACAATGATCTTCTTGTTATGACGTTCCACACGTACATCAAGCGAGCCTTCATAACAGTTGATATCGCTGTAATTATCCATCAGGTAAGCCAGGAACTGCAGACCAAGACCAAGATCGGGATTGGACCCTCTGGATGTCTTATAGTAAAGCTCATCTGTTTTCAATTGATGTTCAGCTACGGCTTCAACCAAAAGATCAGGATCAATGTAACTTGCTTCGATCAATAGTTTTGTTGTATTATCCGTTGCTTTATAATCCTCTACCTGATTCACACCGACGATACTTAATACTTTCTCATGGGCAAAGATCTCTATGATACCTTTAGCTTTGGCTCTGGGACTCACCATGATCTTGTCATCTTCATTGCAGAGCGGCACACAGTCATACGCACGCAGAATCACTCCTGTCGTATGGGTGGCATAGGCAAGTATTCTGTCCAGTTTGCCTTCTGCTTCCACATTGACCATTGCCAAACGAAGTCGGATCAGGAAGGTATCATCAATATATTCTATGCTTGCCAGCTTATAGCGCAGATCGGCATCTATTTCACCTTCAGTATGTAACTCTGCATCTCTGGCGATACCAAGCTTCATTCTCTCAGCCTGCTTGTACTCGAACGATTTCATCTCTATATTGAGCGCTGCACTGAGATCTCTTGCCACACCATAGATACTAAGGCAATCGCCTCTGTTGGCTGTGAGTTCAAGCTCTATGATCGTATCGGCAACGGTTGGGTATTCACCAAGCGCTTTCCCCACTTCAAGCTCCCCGATGCTCTCATCGAGTATCATGATCCCTTTGCCCATTTCAGGCAATCCGAGTTCAGAAGAGGCACAGACCATACCGGCACTCTTCACACCGCGAAGTTCTGCATCTTTGATCTCAAAATTACCCGGCAGCACGGCACCGATGGTCGCCACAGCCACATACTCTGCATCAAGCACATTGGCTGCTCCACAGACAATCTGCTCGACCCTGCCACCCACATCGATCTGACAGACATTCAATTTGTCTGCGTCCGGATGTTTCTCACAGGAAATGATCTTCCCAACCACGACTTTGGGGTCGATCTCTACCTGGTCGATACTGTCAACTTCCAGTCCAATGGCATTGAACGTTTCATAGAGTGTATCGTTACTGACCTCGCTCAGATCTATAAATTCATTTAACCAACTTCTTGTTACTATCATCTAAACTGCTCCAACAAACGAATATCTCCCTCAAACAGACTTCTCAGGTCCGGTATCTTATGCATTAACATCGCAAAACGTTCTACGCCCAGTCCGAAGGCATAACCGCTTACATCTTCATAGCCTACCGCTTTGAAGACATTGGGGTCGACGATCCCACAACCGAGTACTTCCAGCCATCCAGTGTGTGAACAGACACGACACCCCTTTCCTTCACAGAAAATACAGCTGATATCTACTTCCGCAGAAGGCTCGGTAAACGGGAAGAAGCTCGGTCTGAAACGTACCTCGACATCTCCAAACATATACTGTAAAAAATCGGTTAGTATCGCTTTGAGGTTTGCAAAACTCACTTTACCCTTTTCATCGACTACCAGTCCTTCGACCTGATGGAACATCGGCGTATGTGTCAGGTCATAATCCCGTCTGAAAACAGAACCCGGAGCGATCATCCTGATGGGAGGTTTGGTCTCCAGCATCGTTCTGATCTGCACGGGTGAAGTGTGTGTTCTCAACAGCCCACTGTCTTTAAAGTAGAACGTATCCTGCATATCTCTTGCCGGGTGGTATTTGGGGAGGTTCAAAGCTTCAAAGTTATGGAAATCATCTTCGACCATCGGCCCGGTCTCGACTGCAAAGTTCAATGCCACAAAGTAGTCAATGATCTTATCCATCGTCTCCATGACCGGATGCAGTGCACCCTTTTCTGCCACTGCTCCATACAAGGAAATATCGATCGCTTCACTCTTGAGCATTTTTTCTATTTCTTCGGCCTTCAGCACTTCATATCGTGCATCGAACGCTTCCTGAAGTGCTGTTTTTTGCTTGTTCAAACCTTCTGCAAAGGCTTTCTTCTCCGGCCCAGGGATATCTTTCATCTTGGCAAACTGTGCTGCAAGCAGCCCTTTTTTACCGAACAGTTCTATACGTACTTTTTCCAATACTTCAAGCGAATCTGCCTCAAGTATCTTTGCTTCCAAATTCTCCATAATGCTCCATTTATCGCATAATAATTGCCGTGATTTTATCCAAAAGTAACTAATAGTGGGGTTTATTGCGATTTTTCTATGATATAATCCACAATATAAAAATCAATAATTAATTTAAAAAGGATAATACCATGTGCATATTCTGCAAGATCGTCAATGGAGAAATACCGAACAATACCGTGCATGAGAGTGACCATTTTCTGGCATTTCATGACCTTTACCCCAAGGCACCGGTTCATATACTTATCATCCCAAAACAGCATGTAGACTGTTTTCAGGTTGTGTCACCCGAAATGATGGCCGATATGACACCATTTATCCAGGAAGTCGCAACAAAAGTCGGTATTGACCAATCCGGATACAGACTGATTACCAACAACGGAGTTGACGGAGGGCAGGAGGTAAACCATCTACATTTCCATATGCTTGGCGGAGCAAAACTTGTTTGGGACCACTCTCACGAAGACCCACATAAAAGTATCTAAATTTTTGTAAGGTGCATTTCTCTGCACCTTCTGTACTTTTAAAACTTTTTAGGAGCAATACACTCCACCAAAACCATCATCCATCTCAATCCTACCGTATCCGAAGCGATATGTTCATCATTTTTCATCTTGTTTTTCAAGCCATTTCTTCAGGTCCTCTATCTGCTCCAAAGTCCTCACCGTAGCCGTACCACCCTCAGACTGACGGGCATTCATCGAAGCACGGTTATCAAGGAGAGCTACTACATCTTCAGCAATACGCTCATCGATACTTTGCAAATCTTCCAAAGAAAGTTCAGAGATATCAAGTCCCTTTTCTTCAGCGAGATTCACCACATTACCGGTAATATGGTAGGCATCACGGAATGGAAGT
This sequence comes from Sulfurovum sp. NBC37-1, assembly GCF_000010345.1. NCBI lineage: Bacteria > Pseudomonadati > Campylobacterota > Epsilonproteobacteria > Campylobacterales > Sulfurovaceae > Sulfurovum > Sulfurovum sp. NBC37-1. The sequence goes on along the minus strand of NC_009663.1, from coordinate 563,149 downwards.
CCCTGTTCTTTTACAAGGTAGTCCGCCAGGTCTGTTGCAGAAAGGTGACCCACCATACAGGCACGTTCCATAGCTTCTTTGTTCACCGTCATATCAGCGATCATCTCTTCAAGTACCTGTAGTGAAAGAATAGCTGTTCTTACAGAGTCAAACACACCCTCTTTATCCTCCTGCATATCTTTGTTGTAGGCAAGAGGAAGACTTTTCATGACTGTAAGCAGTGCTACAAGATTCCCATTGACACGCCCTGTCTTACCGCGAAGCAGTTCAGGAATATCCGGATTTTTCTTTTGCGGCATGATGGAGGAGCCTGTCGCATGACGGTCACTAAGTGTCACCCATTTGAATTCTGCGGCCGACCATAAGATGAGCTCTTCACTCAAACGGCTCATATGCATCATCACAGTGGAAATGTTAAAGAGTATTTCGAGTGCAAAATCACGGTCACTCACCGTATCGAGACAATTAAGAGTCGGTGCATTGAACCCCAGTTTATCCGAAGTGGTCTGACGATTAATGGGGTGTGGTGTGCCAGCCAACGCTGCACACCCAATTGGTGAATAGTTATTGCGCTCATAAGAGCTCATAAAACGCTCATAGTCACGTTTAAACATACTGGCATAAGCCATCATGTGATAACCGAAATTGATGGGTTGAGCATGCTGAAGATGTGTCATTCCCGGCAGCATTGTTTCCGCATTTTCCTCTGCCACCTTTACAAACGTTTCAATATTCTTCAAAAGCAGTTCCGCAATGGTTTTGGTATTACGCTGAACATAAAGTCTGAAGTCCAGTGCTACCTGATCATTACGGCTTCTAGCTGTATGCAGACGCTTTCCTGCATCACCTATACGTCGTGTAAGTTCACCCTCTATCGCCATATGAATGTCTTCATCATCACCCTCAAGTTTAAACAGACCTGACTCTATATCGGCAAGTATATCCTGCAACCCTGCATCGATCTTTTCCTGATCTTCCCTGGAGATGATCCCCTGTTCACTGAGCATGAAAGCGTGTGCACGTGACCCCTCAATATCCTCTCTGTAGAGTACTTTGTCAAAAGGAAGTGAGTTGTTAAGATCCTGAAGAAGTTTGGAACTCTTCTCTGAAATTCTGGCAGAAGCGATTTTTTTAGACATAGCAGTATCCTGTAAATAATAAATTAAGGTATTTTAGCGAAAAGTTGATGTAGGGAAGGCTAACGCTGTTATTGGTTATTGGTGTATTGGTTATTAGGAAGCCGTAGGGTGCCGTTTCATCGCACCACTAACATGAATAGTGAACAGTTTGACATAGATTAAAAGTTTAATTAAGTGTTATGTGTGAATATTTGAATAAAAAGAAAGTAATTTTATGATTATTGTAAAGATAAGAAGTCATTTATAACTCAAAGTGGCAGCGACCTACATTCCCACAGACGTAGCCTGCAGTATTATCGGCGATGGGAGGCTTGACTTCCAGGTTCGGAATGGAGCTGGGTATGACCCTCCCTCTAGCCCCACCACTAAGAGAGAGATGAACACCGTAGTGTGCATGTCTCTCTTTGCTTTTGGAAAGCTTGAGAAACTTAGTATTGTTAAGAGCCTAAATAATGTTTACAATTACAATCTGCAAGTACCTTTTTCTGAACGCTCAGCGCTAAGCGCTAAACGCTCTGCCTTGCACTTAGCAAGGTAGTACCTATTGAAGAATAAAGTAAATACAAACGATCTATTAGTACTGGTCAGCTAAATGACTTTCATCACTTACACACCCAGCCTATCAACGCAGTAGTCTTCTGCGGATCTTCAGGGAAGATTCATCTTGGAGTTGGCTTCCCGCTTAGATGCTTTCAGCGGTTATCACATCCGAACATAGCTACCCAGCGATGCCCTTGGCAGGACAACTGGTACACCAGTGGTTCGTTCACCCCGGTCCTCTCGTACTAGGGGCAACTCTCCTCAATCTTCCAACGCCCACGGCAGATAGGGACCGAACTGTCTCACGACGTTCTGAACCCAGCTCGCGTACCGCTTTAAATGGCGAACAGCCATACCCTTGGGACCTGCTTCAGCCCCAGGATGCGATGAGCCGACATCGAGGTGCCAAACCTCCCCGTCGATGTGAGCTCTTGGGGGAGATCAGCCTGTTATCCCCGGCGTACCTTTTATCCTTTGAGCGATGGCCCTTCCACACAGAACCACCGGATCACTATGACCGACTTTCGTCTCTGCTCGACATGTACGTCTCGCAGTTAAGCTGGCTTGTACCATTATACTCTGCGATGGATTTCCAACCCATCTGAGCCAACCTTTGTAAGCCTCCGTTACTTTTTAGGAGGCGACCGCCCCAGTCAAACTACCCACCAGACATTGTCCTCCGCCGGGATAACCGGCGCAAGTTAGCAATCAGAATATATAAGGGTGGTATCTCAAGGATGGCTCCGCTGCAGCTAGCGCCACAGCATCAAAGCCTCCCACCTATCCTGCACAAATATATCCCAATTGCAGTGTCAAGCTATAGTAAAGGTGCACGGGGTCTTTCCGTCTTGCCGCGGGTAGGAGGAATTTTCACCTCCACTACAATTTCACTGGATCCCTGGTCGAGACAGCTCCCATCTCGTTACGCCATTCATGCAGGTCGGTATTTAACCGACAAGGAATTTCGCTACCTTAGGACCGTTATAGTTACGGCCGCCGTTTACTTGGGCTTCGATCAAGAGCTTCGTTCCGAAGAACTAACCCCATCAATTAACCTTCAAGCACCGGGCAGGCGTCACACCTTATACATCCTCTTGCGAGTTAGCAAAGTGCTGTGTTTTTGATAAACAGTCGGGAGGGACTCTTTGTTGCAACCTCTTTGGCTTTCGGACGCGAAGTCCTATACCAAAGGAGGCACACCTTATTCCGAAGTTACGGTGCTAGTTTGCAGAGTTCCTTAACCAGGGTTCTTCCACGCGCCTTAGAATACTCATCTCACCCACCTGTGTCGGTTTACGGTACGGGCAACTATTAATACACTTAGAGGCTTTTCTTGGCACGACGGTATCAACGATTCTGGCTTTACTCCGAAGAGCGCAGCCAGCCTGTCAGGTCTCGAAAACAGCCGGCGGATTTTCCTATCCGGCTTATCTACACCCTTCGAGCCACTATTCCATCAGTGACCTCGTTTAACCCTATGCGTCCCCCCTTCGTACTAAACTAATAGTTGGTATCGGAATATTAACCGATTTGCCATCGCTTACCCCTTTCGGACTCAGCTTAGGACCCGACTAACCCTACATTGACGAGCATCGTGTAGGAACCCTTGGGTTTTCGGCGAACGGGATTCTCACCCGTTTTATCGCTACTCATGCCTGCATGCTCACTTCTAGCCGCTCCACCACTCCTTACCGGTATGGCTTCAATGCTGACTAGAACGCTCTCCTACCACTTGAACTATTGTTCAAATCTACAGCTTCGGTGTCTATTTTAGCCCCGTTATATTTTCGGCGCAGAATCGCTAGACCAGTGAGCTGTTACGCTTTCTTTAAAGGATGGCTGCTTCTAAGCCAACCTCCTGGTTGTCTAAGCAACTCCACATCCTTTTCCACTTAAATAGAACTTTGGGACCTTAGCTGGTAGTCTGGGCTGTTTCCCTTTCGACGGTGGATTTTATCACCCATCGCCTGACTGCCATGAATTCACATGAGGTATTCGGAGTTTGACTGGGTTTGGTACCTTGGTATAGGCCCTAGCCCAATCAGTGCTCTACCCCCTCATGTTTCGAACATGACGCTATACCTAAATATATTTCGGAGAGAACCAGCTATCACTAAGTTTGATTGGCCTTTCACCCCTATCCACAGGTCATCGGAGAAGTTTTAAACCTTCACCCGTTCGGTCCTCCACTAGCTCTTACACCAGCTTCAACCTGCCCATGGATAGATCACTTAGTTTCGGGTCTACAGCAACTAACTTGGCGCCCTATTCAGACTCGCTTTCGCTACGGCTTCTCGTTTGATTAACCTTGCTAGTCACCATAACTCGCAGGCTCATTATGCAAAAGGCAGTCCATCACCCTGTATAAAACATAGGGCTCTGAATGATTGTAGGCAGATGGTTTCAGGTTCTATTTCACTCCGCTTGCCGCGGTTCTTTTCACCTTTCCCTCACGGTACTGGTTCACTATCGATCCTGGAGTAGTATTTAGCCTTGGAAGGTGGTCCTCCCATTTTCAGTCAGGGTTACACGTGTCCCGACCTACTCGAATAGTCCATGGTTAGTTTTCGTTTACGGGACTTTCACCCTCTACGGTCAAGCATTCCAGCTTATTCTACTAACACCCCACAGAGTTTAGGGCTAATCCCATTTCGCTCGCCGCTACTTTGGGAATCTCGGTTGATTTCTTTTCCTGCAGGTACTGAGATGTTTCACTTCCCTGCGTTCGCTCTCTCGAAAGAGTAACATGACTCGCGCCATGCTGGGTTGCCCCATTCGGAAACCCGGGGATCAAAGCTTCTTGGCAGCTCCCCCCGGCTTATCGCAGCCTAGTACGTCCTTCATCGCCTCTCCTGGTCTAGGCATCCACCATCTGCCCTTAGATTAATTTGACTTAATTCTAAGGTACTACCTTATTAAATGCAAAATGAACTGTTTGTGTCTTACCACTTTGGTTCGTTTTTTGTATGTTTAATAAGTTGAAGATTTCTTACGTCTTCTAATTTATTGAGTTTCTTGCACATGAAAGATATTAAGTCTGAAGAACAAGTTCTTCTTGTTAATATTTTCTGTTAAATTGTAATTGTTTTGTAAAATTTGATTCAAACGTTTATAAATAAACATTCTCTTCGCGTTTTGCAACATTACGTTAGACTCTTAACAATAATAAGTTAAATAACTTTTAGACAAATGTCTAATTCAAATTTTCCAAGGAAAACTTGCATTAAACATATGGTGGGCGTACCAGGACTTGAACCTGGGACCTCACCCTTATCAGGGGTGCACTCTAACCAGCTGAGCTATACGCCCATATGCATTGTTTAAAGAACCTATATGATCTTTATCAACCAAACATAAGCTACTGAATAAACAGTGCAAACAAACCATCGTCTTATCGATTGTGATAATACTCTGTGAGGAAATATCATCTATACTCTTGAAAGGAGGTGATCCAACCGCAGGTTCTCCTACGGTTACCTTGTTACGACTTCACCCCAGTCGCTGATCCCACCGTGGAGGGTAGCCAGTTTAGCTTCCCCGCTTCGGGTGAAATCAACTCCCATGGTGTGACGGGCGGTGAGTACAAGACCCGGGAACGTATTCACCGTAGCATAGCTGATCTACGATTACTAGTGATTCCAGCTTCATGTAGTCGAGTTGCAGACTACAATCCGAACTGAGAACAGGTTTATAGATTTGCTCCACCTCGCGGTATCGCGTCTCATTGTCCTGCCCATTGTAGCACGTGTGTTGCCCTGGCCGTAAGGGCCATGATGACTTGACGTCGTCCTCACCTTCCTCCTCCTTGCGAAGGCAGTCTCACTAGAGTCCTCGGCCGAACCGTTAGTAACTAGTGACGAGGGTTGCGCTCGTTGCGGGACTTAACCCAACATCTCACGACACGAGCTGACGACAGCCGTGCAGCACCTGTTTTCGAGCTCCCGAAGGCACTCCAGCATCTCTGCCGGATTCTCTCAATGTCAAGGCCAGGTAAGGTTCTTCGCGTATCTTCGAATTAAACCACATGCTCCACCACTTGTGCGGGTCCCCGTCTATTCCTTTGAGTTTTAATCTTGCGACCGTACTCCCCAGGCGGAATGTTTAATGCGTTAGCTGCATCACCGAAGACACTAGGCCTCCGACGACTAACATTCATCGTTTAGGGCGTGGACTACCAGGGTATCTAATCCTGTTTGCTCCCCACGCTTTCGCGCCTCAGCGTCAGTACTGTTCCAGAAGATCGCCTTCGCTTTTGGTATTCCTAGTTATCTCTACGGATTTTACCCCTACACAACTAATTCCATCTTCCCCTCCCAGACTCTAGCCTAATAGTTTTGGATGCAGTTCTATGGTTGAGCCATAGGCTTTCACATCCAACTTAAAAGGCCGCCTGCGCGCGCTTTACGCCCAGTGATTCCGAGTAACGCTTGCACCCTCCGTATTACCGCGGCTGCTGGCACGGAGTTAGCCGGTGCTTATTCATATGGTACCGTCATTATCTTCCCATATAAAAGGAGTTTACACACCGAAATGCGTCATCCTCCACGCGGCGTTGCTGCATCAGAGTTTCCTCCATTGTGCAATATTCCCCACTGCTGCCTCCCGTAGGAGTCTGGACCGTGTCTCAGTTCCAGTGTGGCTGATCATCCTCTCAGACCAGCTAGGCGTCATTGGCTTGGTAGGCTCTTACCCCACCAACTACCTGATACCATATAGTCTCATCCCTTGGCGAAAAAACATTTCCCAACTTTAATTAATAAAGAAGGAGTATGAGGTATTAATCACCGTTTCCAGTGGCTATCCCTCTCCAAGGGGCAAATTAACTATACATTACTCACCCGTCCGCCACTTAGCTGACACTCTAGCAAGCTAGAGCCGTTCTCGTTCGACTTGCATGTGTTAAGCACGCCGCCAGCGTTCACTCTGAGCCAGGATCAAACTCTCCATTATAAAATAGAATGGTTTGAACCATTGTCAGAATCACTTAAGTTATTTCTACTTAAGTTAATTCATATCACTTTTTTGTTAAAAAGTGCAAAAATTAAATCTCAAATAGACGTTGATTTGTTTACTTATATTTGGTTGTCAAAGATCACTCAATAACACTCTTTCTAGCAACTCGCTAGCCGTCCATGTGTTGTTGGACGCGTATTATAGCACCGAAGTTCTTATTTGTCAAGGGTTTTTTTGGTTTTAGAGAAAAAAAATTTGTTTTTTTTTCTTTACTTACATTATATGCGCATAATTCTCTCTTTTTTAGCCTGTTTTTTTCTCTTTTTTTAGTACACTGTCACTATGAAAAAAATATCACTCTTACTCATCACAATCTCTTTTTTGACCGCTGCGCCAAAAACATCCGTTATTTTTATGATCGGGGACGGTATGGGACCGGCCTATACCTCAGCATATCGCTACTACAAAGATGATCCGAAGACGCCAAAAGTCGAGCCTACGGTCTTTGACGAGATGCTGGTCGGTATGAATACCACCTATTCCGAAAATTCGCTTATCACCGATTCGGCAGCAGCAGCTACAGCACTGGCAACAGGCTACAAAACTAAGAACGGTTTTATCGGAGCGACTGAAAAGCCACACTCACAGGTAAAAACACTTTTAGAGTATGCCAAAGAACAGGGATATATCACTGCAATGGCAGTGACCAGCACCCTGACCCATGCCACCCCTGCAGGATTCATTTCTAAAGAACACCACAGGGACAAGGAAGCGGATATCGCCAAGGATTTTTTTCCGGCAACAGCGAAAGAGAAGCTGAAATTTGATTTTCTCATGGGAGGTGGGGAGATCCATTTTAATGAAGCCTATGGTGACATCAACCAGACAGCAAAAAAACACAATGTAGCACTTTACCGTAACGGTTATGACTTTGATAGCATACATAACTATCCGTTTATTGCATTTACTGCCTATGATTATGCAAAATTTGCCATTGACGAAAAAGATGAGAACAGAGACCGTGTATCAAAAATGACGCAAAAAGCCCTTTCGCTTGTCGAGAACAAGCCATTCTTCATGATGATAGAAGGATCACAGATAGACTGGTGCGGACATATCAATGACATTGCCTGTGCAATGGCTGAGATGGATGATTTTGCAAAAGCAGTGGAAAAAGTCAAAAACTATGTAGACACCCACCCTGATACATTGCTCATCGTTACGGCAGATCATTCCACCGGCGGCCTGGCAATAGGAGACAAGATAGGGAAATCGGACAAGGTTTCAGACGAAATACGCAGCAGGTCATACATCTGGTATAAAGATGTGATAAAAAAGGTCAAAGCCTCTTCCATTACCATAGCCGAAGCGTTACGCACAACAAAAAATATCGACAAAAGCTTCGAAAACTATACCGGGATTGATCTGACAGATAAAGAATATGACCAACTTGCCTCTGCCATGAAAAAGAAGGACAAGAAACTCTGCAATGCTGTCAATGAGATCATCAATCAGCGATCCAATACAGGATGGACAACACATGGACATACCCTTGTAGATGTAGAGACTTTTGCCTATGGGAAAAGCAGTGAAAAGTTCAGAGGTTTGCTAGACAATACAGATATTGCAAAAAAATTATTTAAAGTGTTATCAGCAGGAAAATAACTTTATCTATCCAAGAAATTTTTTTGATTTGTTGTAGGTTTTGTGTAGAGTGAGAGCTTACTGTTTGGTAAGTGACCAAACGGAACAAGTTCCGTTTAGCCAAAGATGCAATAAAGCAGAAATATTTATGCGATAGGTTCAGCTTTCTGAACATCGTAAAGAATATCATCCATTGGGTGTCTGTACATTGGCATAGCCAATCTTTTCTCATCGAGTACGTGACCGATGAACCCGATGGATCTACCAACGATGAAGAAGGCATTGAGTGTACCTGACTCGATAAATTCATTGATTTCATCTTCAGAGTATCCAAGTGCTCTCCACATATCTACCATAAGAATACCGATAGTACCATCCACATTAAGAATGAGGTTCTCTTTCTTACTTGTAGTGAGCGCTTCAACTGTTCTTGCATAGTCAAGAAGCGGTGTTGCAGGGAAATTCTCTGCCGCAAAGTTCATAAGACCTGTAACACGGAGGTCAGGGTTCTTTAATGATTTGATTCTGTGTCCGATTCCTGGGATCGGTACACCCTCACCTTTCATATACTTTAGGAACTCTGCTGGTGTCAGATCGTTGTCATCCGCATATTTGAAGTATTTTGCCGCACCGTCAATGGCACCACCGAATCTTGGTCCAATGGTCAAAAGACCCGTGACCAATGCTTCTACCACTGATTTACCTGCTCTGGCAGTTACTTTTGCATTGTGCGCACCTGAAACGGCAGGACCGTGGTCGGCAACTGTTTTGATAACAGTTTCAATGAACTCTGTCGCCCACTTCGGATACTGCTTTTTGAACCAGAGCAGTGAAATGACATCACCGATACCTTTACCTGTATCCGGAGTCGCTACTGAAGAGATAGGGAAACCGGCATAGGTCGCTTCTTCGCCTCTGTCATCAGAGATCGTACAGATGAACTGCTTGGGTCTTCTGACCTTTGGAACGATTCTGAGCTCAGGCTCTTCGATCTCACCAATGATACCTTTTGATTTAAGATCATTATAGACTTCTGCGATCGTAGCAGGAAGGTCATTGAATGATTCAGGTACATGGATACCGGCTTCAGCCATTGCTTTGTTCTTCGCAGCAGCTGTTTCGGCATCTGCATTTGCAGAAGCACCTGCGTGACCGAACTGAACACCTGAAGAGAAGTGCTTTGCAATCGTACCGATACACCATGCGATAATTGGCTTTTTGATCCTGCCGTCTTTGACAGCTTCGATCACTTTGTACTCTTCCGTACCACCCACTTCACCAAGAAGGATCATGTATTTGACATCTGGATTGCTTTCCATTCTCAGCAGGTGATCGATAAATACGGAACCGACAAATCTGTCTCCTCCGATCGCTACACCTTCTGCAATACCGTCAGCATTGATGGCAATAATGTTTGAAAGCTCATTGAAAAGACCGCCTGATCTTGTTACAAGACCACAGGAACCTGCTCTGTGAAGTTTGGAGTTCACAATATTCTCAATCGTACCACCGATATTGGCAATCTTGAATGCGCCTGGAGCAATGGCACCAACTGTTGCAGGCCCGATAACCGTAATTCCGGCATCTCTTGCCGCCTGATTCATTTTTCTTGCCAATCTTTCAGGAATACCTTCCGCAGTGATCATGATGGATCTGAACTGATCTCCCATTTCGATCGCTTCCATAGTTACATCATAGGCTGTTCTGAATGATGCGAAGTTCAAAAGTACATCTGCCTGAGGCTGTTCTTTGACAGCATCTGCTGTTGACTTGTAAAGAGAAATCATGATCTCATCTGGACCATAGAAGAATTTCTCGAACTTGTTTCCGCTCGTAGGCGCGACAATACCGGCTACGGATGGCTTGTCTCTACCGATCGTATAGTCATAATCCAACATTCTCTGGATCGCTGTTTTGTTGTTGTTCCAAAAAATCGCTTGTGTGTCTTTAGTATATAATCTACTCATCTGCTTCTCCTACCCTTACTTCTCTAATGCCATTCTAACAATGTCAGTGACATGTGTTTCCGGCCCATAAACTTCAATATAAAGACCCAATCTGTCAGCAGCTTCTTTGATATCCTTCAGCCCTTTTTCATAGTTTGGTCCGCCACGTCTTACATAGATCTTTGTCTTATGCTCTTTGAGCTTGTCCGCATAGATCTCAAATGCCTGAATGATACCCGTAAATGTTTTGGCAACATCGGTAAAGTTCGCAATCGCACCACCGATGATAAGCACTTTTCCTCTGGGGTCATCGTATCTTGTCATCAGATCGAAGATCGTTTCTGCATAGAACTTTGTTTCACCTGTTGTCGGCCCGCCTGAGTATTCACCATAGTTCGCGAGGTCCTCAACACCGGCAAAGTCGGCGATTGTATCAGCATAAACTACTGACGCACCACCACCGGCGACCATTGTCCAGATGCGGCCCATCGGGTTAAGGATCGTCAGCTTGAGAGAAGCGCCTGATTTGCTATCCGCTTCTGCGATCGCTTTTTCTTCATCGGACATATCCTCCATACCGAATGCAGTCGGGAACTCGATGTCACCCCATGCATCTTTCATCATGAATCCTGCGGTATCGTCCAGTCTTGCAACCAGGTCAAGGATCGCCATTTCACCGCCGTCAAGCATAACGATCGGGTTGATCTCAAGGTAAGCGAAGTTCATATCTCTGTAGAATTTGAAGAACTGGATCGCAAAGGATGCAAATGCCGTTTTGTTCTCGTCAGGAATATCGGCAGGGATATGTGACTTGACCATTTTTTCCATATCTGCATCAGGCATATTGATAGGAATATGGACTTCATTGACTTTTTCATCCCATCCTTCTTCAACTTCCATACCACCTTCTGCCGACATGAATAGAACATCATCTTCACCGACAGTTGTAGCTGAAATATAATACTCCTGATCCTGAGTATGCGGTGTGAACGGTTCTACAATAAAGTGTGTCAAGTGTCCTTTTTCTCCGGAGAGGAGCGTTACATCATGAGACTGCTTCTCATCGATCCACTTTGCAGCATCTTCCAGAGTAACATCGCCTGGCTTTTCTACCCTAAAGAGAACAAGGTCATTTTTACCTCTTTTACCAAACAACATATCCGGCTTTGCAACCAACGGCTCCTGATTCAACCACTCAAAACCATGTTCTTTTGCTTTCTCTCTCAGTTCGTCTCCACTGCTAACTAATACTGATTTGAATCCATAATGGAAACCATCAAAATATTCGTTCCAATGTCTTGCAAAAATTGCTTTACCATCGTACTCTCTAATCGCTTTTTGAGCCATCGAGTTCTCCTTTAATTTAGTTCCTAATAGTTTAACATGGGATTGTTTTAACTTTTGTTTAGGTAATTCAAACTATAAGTAGAAAAAAAATATTGTGTATTTTAGAAACAGTTTATTGCTCATTCATACAAGATCGAATACCATAATATCTCAACTGATATCTTTCGCGCTCATTCTTTGTATCGTAGCAATGTATCCCTTTGGATTTTAACTCTTTTGCAAGGTAGTAAGGTTGATAGATACGTTTGGCAAAATGTTTCTGAGGGTTTGATGACATATCATAGGTTGTTTTATGAAAAATGATCACCAAGGCACTCAAGATCAGGGATCCCATAACAATATAGAAACCACGTCTATACCATACCTGAAACTGTGGGAGTCTGACACGTATACTCTGGTTGTACTGGTCAAGCATCAGCACAACTGCACCCAGAACATAGGGAGCGAAATCGGTCAGATAGATACGTTGTCGTATTGAAAGAAGCAGAGAGAAGGCAAACGCCGTGAATGAGATGTACCAGAGAAGATTTTTCTTTCCTCGGAGCAGCGTACGATACATGGTATAGAAAAAATACAAAAATACCAAAGGAGAAAGAACTGTTGCATAGAGCCCGAATATCTCAGCAAAGTGTCCTGAAGGTCTTCCGCCTATGGCAATTCCTTTTGCCAGATAGATGAAGGCCAAAAGGAAGGCCGATGCGGCGATGGCAAGCTTTTTGTCTTTGTGTGTGATTCCATATAGAAGTATGGCCACGAAAAAAAGAATGGAGGCTTCATGAACGAAAAAAAGCAGCAGCATGATGAGGGGAAGGTATATTATCTTTCCGGAATCATACAAAAGCACAAAAAGTAACACAAACGGCAAAACGACAATACCGACATTGGCCAGCGTGCTTGCTGTGATGATACCCGGAAGCAGCATGAAAATGAAGGTGGACAGATAGGCATCTTCACGTTTTTCGAAATGCCTTCGGCTGAGTTCATAGAAGAACCAGATGCTGAGAAAACCAAAAAGCATAAAGAAGATACGCAGGCCTATGAAACCAGGAACGATCTCACTGCTCCAGTGCATCAGGGTCGATGCGGCATTATGCGAGGCATAAAGGAGCTTTGCCTCATGTGGACTGAGCGGCGTAGTAATGGCCAGGTAAAAAACAGCTATCACATACAGCGGTAAAACCAGAAGGAAAAGCTGTTTTTTCATTGTGAACTTAACTTAGAGTTTAAGAAAGTTGTCCAGCATCTCATGCCCGTATTCACTCATGATGGATTCGGGATGGAACTGTACACCGTAAACCGGCCTGTCCTTTATCTGCAGGGACATGATCTCTTCATCATCTTTGCTGTGTGAAGTAGCGATGATATTTTCAGGCAGATTCTCTTTGTTGACCGTCAAGGAGTGATAGCGCGTTGCGCGGAATTCTTCGGGTAAGCCTTTGAAGATCGGCGTATCGGCATCGACCTCCACCTGCGATGTCTTCCCGTGCATCATATGTTTGGCACGGATCACCTCTCCACCGAAGGCCTGGGCGATGCTCTGGTGTCCCAGACAGATACCGAAGATCGGTGTAGTATCGGCAAAATTCCTGATGACATCAAGTGTCACTCCGGCATCATCAGGCGTGGACGGCCCGGGAGAGAGGATGATCTTTTCTGGATGCAGTGCCTTGATCTCATCAATGCTCATCTCATCGTTCCTGATCACCGTTAAGTCTGCTCCGAGTTCACGGCAATACTGTACGACATTATAGGTGAAGCTGTCATAGTTGTCTATCATTAATACCATGTTGTTTCCTAATCTTTATATCGGACTATTTTATCACGCTTTGACTATCAATATACTTTGAGTTCATTGTAGAGGCTGTCTCGCTCTACCGGTGTAAAACCCGAATTTTTGATCATCGCAACGAAGTCATCCAGGTTCATACCATGTGCAGATGCCGCTCCCGCAGCGGACTGGATGGACTCTTTTTCTATCGTCCCATCCAGGTCATCCGCACCGAATTCCTGTGCGATCAGTGCCAGGTTGATGGAGGCGGTCACCCAGTAGGCTTTGATGTGGGGAATATTGTCCAGCAGGATACGCGAGATGGCGTAGGTCTTGAGGATCTCCTGCCCGGAAGGGAACTCTTTGACTTTTAAGAAGTTGTTATCTCTCTGGTAGACAAGCGGGATGAAAGCGTTGAAGCCGCCCGTTCTGTCTTGCAGGTCACGCAAACGAATCATATGGTCAATACGGTGCGCCCGTGTTTCCACATGTCCAAAAAGCATCGTAGCGTTGCTCTCCCTGCCTCTCTCATGCCACTTTTCGTGGATCTCCAGCCACTGTTCTGAGGTAACCTTCCCTTTGCAAAGGTACTCACGCACACCTTCGTCAAAAATTTCCGCACCGCCGCCCGGCATAGAATCCACACCGTTCTCGATCATCAGGTCGAGTACCTCATCATAAGAAAGTCCGTACTCGCGCTTGAGGAAATCGATCTCAGCAGCGGTCATCGCTTTGATATGCACGTCGGGGAATGCCTCTCTGATCTTTCTGAAAGCACCCATGTACCATTCCACTCCGTCGTTGGGGTTGTGTGCGGAGACAATATGCATCTCTTTGGCACCGTTCTTGACAGAATTCTCTACGATCTGGAGTATTTCATCGTGGCTCATCGTATACTGATTGGGGTTCTTTCGACTGGCAGAGTAGGCACAGAACTTACAAATGTCGGCACAGACATTGGTGGGGTTGATATGGCGGTTAATATTGAAATAGCTTTTCTTCCCGTACTTTTCACGGCGTATCCCATCCGCAAGTTCTCCCAGGGTATAAAGATCGAGGTCATAGAGCGCTTCACCCTCTTCCTGAGACAACCTTTCTTGGTTACGTATCTTCTGTATTAAATTCTGCTCTTGTTGCACATCCATCTCTGTTCATCCATAATTATTTTTGGGTATTATAACACTTATAGATTAGGAGTTACTAAGTGGACAGAGTCAAGGCACAGATAGAAGAACTACTTTACACGAATGCCCCCCATTTCGAGATCGCCAAAGTACTCAAAGGGGAGATCAAACGCTATTTCGATACACTGGAAGAGACCTTTTCTACTTCGGGAGGCAAGGACTTTCTCGTCAAGCATACCCGAAAGATAGATACCGTTCTCAAACTGGTGTACCAGGTTGCACACCGGGATATGTTCGGCAACTATGCCCCTCTGAAGAACTCCGTTCCCCTGGCACTTGTGGCACTCGGATCTTACGGACGGGAGCAGCTCTGCGTCTACTCCGACATCGACCTGATGATCGTCTACAAGGATATCCCCGGGTACAATACAAAGGAGATGATAGAGAAAATACTCTATATTCTCTGGGATACAGGTTTGAAGCTCGGCCACCGCGTCCATACGGTCGAGGAACTCTATGAAGTCTCGAAGACTGACATCACCATCAAGACCGCGTTAATCGAATCGCGCTTTATAGAGGGTTCAAATTTCCTGTGGACCGAGACACAAAACGCACTATACAGAATACGGCATGACGATCCGGGCACATTCATACGTCTCAAACTTGAAGAACAGGCGAAAAAACATAAAAAATACCCTCTGACAATGGAACCGAACCTCAAGGAGGGTTCAGGCGGATTCAGGGATGCCAACCTCGTCTACTGGATCGGCAAAGTCCTCTACAATGTGGACAGCATCAAAGATCTGCCCGAAGCAATCGTGGAAGAAAAAGAGTACCGTCCTTTCCGCATCGCGCTGGAATTCCTCTTCCGGGTACGTTCGGCACTGCATCTCGCCTCACATAAAAAAGAGGACCGCCTTCGGCTTGACCTCCTCCCCTCCGTTGCCGGACTACTGGGATACGAAGAGAACCCAAAGGGGCATATCAGATTTGCTATGAAGGTGACGGACAGCCTAAAAAGCATCCGTCTCTACAGTACGATCTGGTTAGAAAAACTGACCAGGGACTATATGGAGATCCCTTCGGAGAAACGCTATATCTACCCCAAAGGGAAAGATTTCAATACCATGCTGAAACATCTCTGCAATGAAGCTAAAACGCCTTACAGGGCACACCCCACCCTGCTGCAGGAACTTCTCAACGCCAAACGTCCTGAACGGCCCGACAGGAAACTTTACGAAACGATCGCAATGATCTTCTACCAGCCGTATGCTTACTCCATTCTCAGTACGCTCTCTTACACCAAACTACTGCGCTATACCATACCGCCCATCAGGAAAGTGGTCGATATGCCGCAGTTCGACGGATATCACCGGTATGCCGTCGATATTCACTCCCTGCGTTGTATCTATCATCTGGAACATATTGGGGAACCGCTTATTCTGGAACTTTATGAAGCGTTGAGCAAAGAGGAAAAAGCCATAATGAAGCTGGTTGTTTTCCTTCACGATGCGGGCAAAGGAAGAAAAAGAGACCACCATCTCGTCGGTGCCTCTCTCTTCAGGATCTTTGCCCAGAAACTGCAGTTCGACCCTCATCTCATTGAAATAGGAGAGCAGCTGATCCAGTACCATACTCTGATGAGCAATATCGCACAGCGAGAAGATATCTACAACGAGAAGGTCATTTTCGGTTTTGCTTCCCATTTTCCTACCAAAAAGCTGCTTGACATGATCTATATTCTTACCTATGCCGACATGAATGGCGTAGGCGGAGAGATCTACAACTCTTTCAGTGCAAAGCTGATCCGTACGCTCTACAAACATTCCCTGGAAATCCTTGGGCAGACCGAACTGCTTGACGAAGCGGCAAAACGTGCCACAAAAGAAGCGGCACTGAAACGCCATCCGGCATTCAAGGCACTTAAAAAAAGCGAACAGAAGAAGATACTTCAAATGCCTTCAAACCTTCTCTTCCTGCGTTATCGGCCTGAACGCATCATAGACATTGCCAAAAAAGCATTTGAAACAGAAGATTTTACGTACCAGATTAGCAATGAAGCACACCTGACCATCGAGATTATCCGTACAGGTTCTTTCAATCTGAGCTATCTGCTCGGTAAACTTACCAATCTTGAAGTAGTCAATATGGATATCAGCAAGCTTTTCAATGAACTCAAATATTTCAAGATCGACTTTGCTACAAAGGTGGGAACAGATGAAGTATATCTTGTCGAAGAGATCATCGCTGATGCTTTCGATCCCACAAAGAAGAGTATCAAAAAGGTACCCCATATCGAAAGAGAGGATATTGATATTGACTGCGAGCACTCAAAGACCTATGCACTTATGCATCTCAAGAGCAAAAACCAGAAAGGGCTACTGGCCTATGTCATTAACCTTTTCGACGACCTGGGCATCGATATTGTCACAGCAAAGGTGCATACCCTGAAAAACAGGGTACGGGATATGTTCCTTATCGAAAAGAATGGAAACTTTTGTCATAATGTTGAGATCATAATAGAAAAACTGACTACTAAAAAGAATGAGGAAAAATAGATGTGTGGAATCGTAGGGTATATCGGCCCCAAAGAAAAAAAAGAAATACTGCTGGACGGACTGCAGGAGCTTGAGTACAGAGGCTATGACTCCGCAGGGATCGCGGTCATAGAGGGTGAAAAGCTCAACAGTTTCAAAGCCATCGGAAAACTGGAAAACCTTAGAGAGAAAACCAAAGAATATAGCAGTGAAGGCTTTGGCATCTCCATCGGACATACACGCTGGGCAACCCACGGCAAACCGACAGAACTCAATGCCCACCCGCATCTGGGGGCCTACTCCTATGTCGTACACAACGGGATCATTGAAAATTACCAGGAATTGAAAGAGGAGCTTCAAAAAGAGGGGATCCATTTTCTGAGCCAGACCGATACGGAGACTATCGTCCACCTCTTTGAAATATACAATAACAAAATGAACGATCCATTTGCAGCTTTTGAAAAGACGATCGGACGGCTTGAAGGGGCTTATGCGACCCTGCTCATCACCGAGGCGGCACCCGATACCATCTTCTTTGCAAAGAACGGTTCTCCTATGCTTATCGGTTTTGACGGAGCAGAGGTCTACTTTGCTTCTTCCGATACGCCTATCATAGGAAAAGCGAATGAAGTCTATTACCTTGAAGACGGCGAATACGGCTATGTCAAAGAGGGAGAGGTCCACCTCTTCAATGCGGAAAGTGAAAAAACTTTTACCAAACAGCCTTTGACCGCAGACAAACTCTCCGCGCAGAAAGACGGGTACCGCTTCTTTATGGAGAAAGAGATCTATGAGCAAAGCACTGTCATGTCTGAAACTATTATGGGACGCGTGCTGGCTGATAAGATCATATTGGATGAGCTGGATGACGATTTCTTTGAAGGCATCAACGCTATCAAGATCTGTGCCTGCGGAACCTCTTATCACTCCGCACTGACCGCCGCCTATCTGTTTGAGCGCATTTCAAAGATCCGCTGCGATGTGGAGATCGCTTCAGAGTTCCGATACAAAGAACCGCTTTTAAGCAAAGATACCCTCTTTATCACTATTTCTCAGAGCGGTGAAACGGCCGATACGCTTGAAGCCTTGAAGATGGCCAAACGTGCGGGACTCAAAAGCCTGAGTATCTGTAACGTGGACAACTCTTCCATCGTACGGGAGAGTAATGCTGCCATCCTAACACGCGCAGGGATAGAAAAAGGCGTCGCAAGTACCAAAGCCTTCGCTACACAGACCATGGTACTCTGGATACTTGCACTCTACATGGGCCAGGAGAAGCAAACCATTACTGCAGATGTATTGAACAGCGAAATCGATGCGATCCTCCATACGCCAAAAGCCCTGGTCGTCACGGACAATCTGCACGCCAAACTGACCCGGCTTTCCAAACGTTATCTTCACGGGCACGGATTTTTCTTCATCGGAAGGGACATCTTCTTCCCGCTTGCCCTCGAAGGTGCGCTCAAGCTCAAAGAGATCTCCTACCTGCATGCTGAAGGCTACCCGGCGGGCGAGATGAAACATGGTCCTATCGCACTTGCAGACAGCGATCTCTTTACCGTAGCTCTTATGCCAAAGACCATGCACTATGATAAGATCAAATCGAATGTGGAAGAGCTCTCTGCAAGAGATGCCACCATCTGTGCTATCTCCCCAGAACCTTTTGAACTGGCAGATGATTTCATTCAGACCAAATGCGATTCTCATCCTATGCTGGAATTCTTTGAAATGATGGTAGTCACGCAACTGCTTGCACTGGAGATATCGGTACGTCTTGGAAATGATGTGGATATGCCGAGGAATTTGGCGAAATCTGTTACGGTAGAGTAAATTACTTTGGCCCTTTCGACTAAAATGTGATCGTGTGCCAATTACCGTGATGGTGGGTTATTATCCACCCTACGCGAAATCATTCACGTGTAAATTGTCTTTAAACCACTGTTTGCATAATTCTTTGTAAATGACTTTATAAGCTTCAAGTTTTTCTTTTTCCCATCCTTCCCTTCCGAAATACCAGGCTAACATATAGGCTTCATCTATCTGTCCAAGTTCAAACTCTATACTCACGGCTGCAAGATCAAAGTACCTGTCATTCATAGAGGCAAATTCCCAGTCGATCAATGTTAGGTTTTTTGAAGAAAAGAGACAGTTTTTTGGATTAGGATCGTTATGGCAGAGTACTATTTCTTTAGGATATCTTTCAATAATTTCAAAAGATTTTTTAACCTCATCATTGACATCTTTAAAAAGTTCTTCAAGTTTGAGCGGAGGATTGTCTATGCTTAAACTGTGTAATATTTTCAATGTTTCCGTCAGCAGATTCAATTCTTCTCTTTGCAATTGTGTTCTATGTTCACCTTCTGCAAATTCACAGACCATAAAACTCTCGTCACTGTGTAACAGTAGAGGCTTTGCCGCCAAACCTCTTTCATATGCCATTGTTTGTATTTTATATTCCAAGACACGATCACGGTCGGCCAGTTTAAATTTTCGGAGCAGATAGTTTTTATTCCCGACTTCAAAACGGTAGTTTTCATTGGAGTAGCCCTGTTCTGGCAGCAGTGTTATCTCTTCTATGACTTTCCCGTTAAAAAGGTCTGTTCTATCGAGCAAGGTCTTCATTATACGCCTTTCGCCAGCTGGTATACCCGTAGAATGCCAGAATGACATAGAGAATGAAGAGTATGATCGTTGCATAGTAGCCGGACTTGTAATAGAGTGTGATCGCAGTGGAATCGATGATCATCCAGTAGAGCCAGTTCTCCAGAACTTTCTTTGCCATCATCCAGGTAGCGATCCCCGAAAAGACCATGACAAATGCATCATGGTAGGCGAATTTCGCTCCTGCATAGGTCTCTGAAAGGTAACCCAGAAACAGACTGCCGACAAGCCCTAGAGAAATAAAGAGAAGATGTTTTTTTATGGGCCATCGGCTGATGTGAAGGGTCTCCCCGTGTTCATCCTCTTTCCAGAGTATGAAGCCGTAAACAGCCATGGCCATATAGTAAAAGTTCAGAATGGAGGAGGAGACCAGCGCACCGTCCCAGAAAATGATCGTATAGATAAGGGTGCTGAAAAAGGCAAAAGGCCAGGCCCATTGGGACTCTTTGGCGGCAAGAATGACATAGCTTATACCAAGAATGACGGCCATGATCTCCCAGCCGGACATCATTGCAAATGCATCAAGAACATTCTGCCAGTTCATCTCCATGCTAATAGCGTCCTTTTCGGTTGTGTCCGACCATCTTGATGACAAAGATCGAATCAGGGATCTCTTCAAATACCGAGTATATCTCCTCTTCAAGCATATTCATGATCGTCCGGTACTCTCCGTGAAGCTGTGTACTGAGTTCATTCTGTACCACGTTGATGTTCGGATCCTGTTTCAGCCTCTCGATGAAAGCTGTAATAGGCGCTTCATACTGCTGCTGCAGAGGGTACATGCTGATATCTACTGAAATATCCATGGTTCTTTCCTTTAAAAATCATAGGTCACTGTCAGACTAAAGGTTCTGGGTGTTCCTTTTTGTGTATAGAGTTCCGGCTCGTAGAATTTGGACGGATCGTTACCAAAATAGAATCCTCTGACATCATACTCTTTGTCTGTCAGGTTCCTGCCCCACAATATTGCACTGAAGTTACCGTAAACATATTCTATGCTGCTGTTGAGAAGTGCATATGAGTCAGACTTCTGGTCATGTGTGTCAGAGAAGTAGTAACTTCCCATTCCCTCGACATTGGCTTTGAATCTCCAGTTCTCCAAAAAGCTGTAATCCAATCCCACATTATACTGATATTTCGGTGACTGTGCCGGTGCACGTCCTGTCATTTCAGGCGTATACTCATCAAATTCTGCATGGAGCAGCCCCAGTTTGCTGTAGAGGTGCAGAGTGTCATTGGGGTAGTAATCCAATTCAGATTCAAGACCATAATACGTTCCCTTTGCCGCATTGTCGAAATAGTCGGAAAAACTTCTATCGTTCTCTATATAGGCTTTGACCTGCTGGTCTCTTCGTTTACCGTAAAAGAAGTTGAGACGGTTGACAAGTGTGTTATCAAAGTATTTTGAATTCACACCTACATCGAGATTCCAGAGGGTCTCAGTCTCAAAAGTTCTGTCTTCACTCGGAAGCGTATTGTCCGCATTGACACCTCCTGGCTTGTAGCCTCTGGAAAGTGTTGCATAATAAAGAGCATTCTCATCAGCCTTATAGGAGAGGCCGATCTTTCCGCCGTACAGATTTTCATCATTATTTTCAACAAAGGCATCCGAATCACTGTAATCCACTTCCCAATTCTCCGCTCTCAAGCCCAATGTGAAAACAAGCTTGTCCGTCAGGTCACTGTCTATCTGTCCGTAGATCGCTTTATTCGTCGTATCATAGTTATGGGTGAACGTTTCCCAGTGGTCATCTTTAAAATGATTTCTAGTCATATCCTCACTATAGTCTTTATAATATACACCAACTGTCCATGCAGTTGTATTATTAAAGATCTTTCCTGCCTCATCCGATACCATTCGCATATCGAAATCGGTCTGTTTTCTATTTCTGAGGTACTGGTCAAACCAGTCGTACGGCCATAGAGAAGCATCAAATTCTCCTACATACGACCAGTCTTCGTCATAACTGTATTCGGAGTCTGAATTACTATGGCTTACAGCTGCAATCAAATGCATTGCATCGTTTATCTGGTTGGTATACTTGAGGGAGAAAGCATCTGTCAGCTGTGTATCTTTACCCGGTTTGTCGGAGTGGGAAACCCAGGAGTTGTCCAGTGTGAATGCATCATATCCGTTGTCTATATCAGCATGGATATAGTTGAGATCCAGTGTACTGGAGTCGTTAATAAGCCACTTGAGTGCTGCTTTTACTGTCAATTCATCGATATTGTTCGTATCGTCACGCCCGAGATAGCTGTTCTCCATATACCCATCACTGCTGTTCTTGTAGACAGAGATACGTCCAAGCAGTTTATCATCGATGATACTGCCTCCGACTGCCGCACCGACCGCTTTGGTATTGTAATTTCCCACTGTTGCTTCAAAATGGCCATTCGTTTCTGCCGTAGGTTCATTACTTTGGACCACGATCACACCGGCCATGCCATTGGCACCGAATGTCGTTCCCTGCGGTCCACGGAGTACTTCTACCTGTTTCGTGTCGAACAGTGTAATCCCCAGAGGGTTTTGTGAAAAGTCCATGCCATCAATGATGATACCGACCGAAGGATTGATCGGTGTTTCAAACTGACTACGCTCACCGATACCTCTAATCTGCACATATTTTGCCTTGGATGCTCCTGCAGAAAAGTTGACATTGGGTGCCTGTGTAAGCGTTTCTATAAAAGGCTCTGTCGCCTTGTCATATAGATCCTCTTCGGCGAAGACCGTCATACTGTTGGTAACCTGTGAAAGGTTTGCTTCCCTGAAGTCTGCGCCGACTACAATAGGGTCAATGTTTACCTCTTCTGCGTAAAGTGCTGTCGAGACAAGTGCCGAAGCCGTCATGACCGATAATGTTAAAAATCTGGATTTCATAATAATTTTCTCCTAATGATTGATCATAGTGGAAGAGGAGTGTTTCAAGCGGGATAAATATCTTGCTGTAGACATTCGACTCTTCCTTACGCCGGTATGAACCGGGTCAAGTTCTGCGGGTGGTTTTCTCAGCCTTTATTACAAAAGACACCCCGAGAGTGATCTGTAGGTATGTTATACAAAAAATAATATTGTATTATCCTTAAATAGGACTATTTTACTCTCATTTAAAAGATCGGCTCCCTTTTTTCCTCATTTTTGGTATGATATTGCAAGTCTAATTCATCAGCATGTTCCAGCTTCCGGGAAAGAAAGTCTTTAGCTCCTGACACGCTTTCATTCATTTCCAGCCCTTTTGCAAGCCCTGTTGCTACTGCTGAAGAGAGAAGACAGCCTGTGCCGTGTGTATGGGTGGTGTCTATTCTTCTGTGAGCGAACGACTCCATAGTACCGTCTCGCTGTACAAGATGATCAATCGCCTCTTCAGCTTCACTATGACCGCCTTTAAGCAGTACTGCGTTCACACCCAGATCAAAAAAGGCTTGGGCAACCTCTTGGGTCTCACTTTCTTTTCCACTGTATGTGTGGTGCTGCAGGGTATTGACCTCCGGAATGTTTGGTGTTATGAGATCGACCAGAGGGAAAAGTTCCTTTTTCATAACCTCTACAGCATCCTCTCGGATCAGTTGCCTGCCGCTTGAACTGACCAGAACCGTATCTAATACGATATTTTTCAAATCGTATTTTTGAATGATCTCGACAATGCTTTGCACCACCTCTTTGTCGGCAAGCATACCGATCTTCACTGCATCCACACTGATGTCATCCAAAAGTACTTCAAGCTGTGCTCTGAGTATCTCGGGTGCAGTGTTGTGGACACTTTTAACACCTGTGGAATTCTGCGCAGTGACAGCAGTAACCGAAGAGAGAGCATACCCTCCCAATGCATGGATTGTCTTTACATCCATCACTACCCCTGCCCCACCATACGGATCAAATCCGGCAATGGTCAGTACCGTCGGTGTATGCTCAGACCCCATAGGTTTCAAATACCTCTATGAGTACTTTTGTTTTTTCCTTACTGACCTTGTCTGCCTCCAATACACCGGAGATCATCGCGATGCCACTGGCTGCTTTCGTCTGTACAACCTCTTTGATATTGTCTAGGGTAATCCCGCCGATAGCCACCACCGGATAGTCCACACTTTCCGCCCACGACTTCAGCAGTCCAATGCCCACCGTATTGTACTTCAACTCCTTGGAGATCGGTACAAAAACAGGACCGATCGCGATATAGGAAGGTTCAAATCCCAGGGCGATATCGATCTCTTCTGGCGTATGGGTACTGATGCCAAGGCGGATACCGGCATCAAATATGGCCGCTACATCCGCTTCCCGGATGTCCTCCTGCCCTAGATGAATGCCGTAGGCACCATGTTTTATGGCAAGCTGCCAGTGGTCATTGACAAAAAGTCTGGCTTTGAATTCTTCGGATATCCTGATCGCTTCTATGATCTCCTGCTCAAGCGCTTTGCCATCCATATCTTTCACACGCAGCTGTGCAGTCGTGATGCCGCATTCGTAAAGCGGTCTGAGTTTATCGGCTCTGTCCACAACCGGGTAGATACCCAGAGGGCTCTCATTACATTTTGGAAATTTCATTGAAGGATCCTTATTTCATTGGTGCGTGTCTATGCACCCTACCGTTGTTATAAAAGTTTTCCGCAGGAAAACATACCAACACTCTTTACTCTTCACTCAAATAGAGGTTGCTCACCTATTTACCCTGGTGCCAGAAGGGTGTGCCAACCGTCGGTGTGGAGGGAGAAGCAAACTCACGCTCCTGCATTGCACCCGCTTCATACCCTGTTCGCCCGGCTTCAACTGCCAGGGAAAATGCCTTTGCCATGGCTACAGGGTCCTGTGCAAGGGCCACTGCCGAATTGAGAAGTATGCCGTCATATCCCAGTTCCATCGCCTGAATGGCATGGGAGGGTTTTCCGATACCCGCATCGATGATGAGCGGCATCTGGGGAAAGGCTTCACGGATAGCTTTGAGGTTGTAAGGATTCATCAGCCCTTTCCCAGACCCGATGGGTGATCCCCACGGCATCAGAATGTTACACCCAACATCGACCAGTCTCTTGGCAACAACCAGATCGTCCGTCGTGTAGGGAAACACCTCAAACCCCTCTTGAATGAGTACCCTGGCTGCTTCTACCGTTTCATAGGGATCGGGTTGCAGGTTATACTGGTCACCTATCACCTCAAGCTTGATCCAATTAGTCCCAAACACCTCTCTTGCCATCTGTGCAATAGTAATAGCCTCTTTGGCAGAGTGGCATCCTGCCGTATTGGGCAGTACTTCCATCCCCAGATCACGAATGATCTTCCAGAATCCTTCGCCCGCCTCTTTGTTCACACCCTGCCGGCGCAGAGAAACAGTGACAACCTGTGAACCTGAAGCCCTGATCGATGCCTCCATAATTGCCGGTGAAGGGTAAAGTGCCGACCCTATGAACATCCTTGAATTCAGGGTCTTACCACCGATCTGCCAGTTCTTCTCTTCCTGTTGCATATGTTGTGTCATTTTCATTCCTTTATCGGTGCGTGGTTACGCACCCTTGGTATTACCCTCCGCAAACCGGTGCGAGTATCTCGACCTCATCACCTTCGCTCAAAAATGTTTTTTCATAGCTATCCGATGGCACAAAGGTCATATTGCATGCCACAGCACCCACCTTTTCGGTAAAGCCAAGAAAAGCGATAAGTTCTGCAATACTCATTTGACCTGCTACCTCTTTGCTTTCACCATTGACTATGATCCTCATGCATTCTCCTTCATGGCGTACTCATTCAAAAGCATTCCTTCCTTCAGTGCTTTCTCCACGATTGCGGGGGCCAACAGGTACCCGTGTCTGTAAAGTCCATTGATACGCGTCAGACCCTTTTCATTCTCTATGCGCGGCAGGTTGTCTTTGAATGCCGGACGGCAGTTGGTCTCGGTATTGACCACCCGTGCCTCTCCAAAGTTGGGGTGTAGCGTATAGAGTGCAGAGAGCAGTTCCATGGAGGAGCGTACCGAAATAGGCGAAGTATCTTCACTCTCGATCTCCGTCGCCCCTATGAGATAACGTTTGTAACCCTCGGTCTGAGACAACTTGCACTCTTTACAATACTCGAGGTCTATTCCCTCGCATCCATTCCCGCGGGGGACGATGTAGAGTTTGTAACGCGGGTGCATCAAACGTGTGGGACGGGAAATGTCGATGTCATTGGCTTCCACCCACATCACTTCACCACGGACACCGCGAAGGTCGTCAAAATGCTCCTTGGCTCCAAGACCTCTGGTATCAAAGACCCAGTCAAATGCTTCTACACCCTCTTTGGTATGTACCAGCCCCGCTTCAATTTTCTCTACAGGCGTGTACTCTTTGAAACGTACATTCTTATAGCGGTCAAAATAGTTCACAGAGAAGGCCATAAAACGCTGTGCATCGACCAAACCTTCATCGGGGATATAAAAGCCTTTTTGATGCGTGTAAAGGTCCGGTTCAAGTGCAGTCATCTTCCCTGCATCAAGCAGATCGATATTGTCTGCCGTATTTACTTTGCGCTGAAGCATTCCGATGAAGTGTTCCAGCTCACCCATATCCTGTCCGTGAGCGGTAATGACCGTACCTTTCTGCTGATAACCGTCAAAAAGCCCGATCTGCCTGAGCAGGTCAGGCCATAAATCGATGGAGCGGTGGCCAAGATCGAATATGACCGACTCTGCCGTCTCCAGCTCCGCATAGGGAGCGAGCATCCCCGCTGCCGTGAAGCCTGCTGCCGTGACACCCTCTTTTGAGTCTTTGTCAAAGAAGGTTATGGTGTGGTTACCGGAACGAAGCAGGTTGAGTGCGACCACTCTTCCGACCAGTCCGGCACCGGCTATTGCGATGTTCATTTTTTATCCTCTATTCTATTTTGCAGGATGCTATGTCACCACAGCACCAAAATATACCAATGACATTGGTGCCGTCAGAGGACAGCACCCTACGCGTTCTCTATTTTATCTGCCTCAATATAAACCTCACTGCCAAACTCCTGGAACTTCATGCTCATCTCATCCATTCCCGCCTGCTTGGCCGTCTCTACATCCGTTCCAAGGTTATCGGCATACTCTCTTACTTCCGCCGAGATCTTCATGGAGCAGAATTTCGGTCCGCACATGGAGCAGAAGTGCGCCACTTTGGCCGCTTCCATCGGCATGGTTTCGTCATGGTACTCTCTGGCTCTTTCCGGGTCGAGTCCAATGTTGAACTGGTCGATCCATCTGAACTCGAAACGTGCCAGACTCATGGCATCGTCCCTTGCTCTGGCTCCCGGGTGCCCTTTGGCAATGTCCGCTGCATGGGCAGCCAGTTTATAGGTAATGAGCCCCTCTTTGACATCTTCGCGGTTCGGCAGGCCGAGGTGCTCTTTGGGTGTCACGTAACAGAGCATCGCACAGCCGTACCAGCCGATCATCGCCGCACCGATTCCTGATGTGATGTGATCATACCCCGGAGCAATATCAGTGGTTAACGGTCCAAGAGTATAGAACGGTGCCTCGTCACACCACTCCAGCTGCTTCTCCATATTCGCCTTGATCATATGCATCGGTACATGTCCGGGTCCCTCGATGATGGTTTGCACATCATGTTTCCAGGCGATCTTGGTGAGTTCACCCAGTGTCTTGAGCTCGGCGAACTGCGCTTCATCGTTGGCATCTGCGACCGAACCGGGTCTGAGCCCGTCACCCAGAGAAAAAGTCACATCATACGCTTTCATAATTTCGCATATCTCTTCGAAGTGTGTATAGAGGAAGTTTTCCTTATGATGATGAATCATCCATTTTGCCATGATCGACCCGCCACGGCTGACGATCCCTGTGACACGTTTTGCCGTCATAGGCACATGATGCAAAAGCAGCCCAGCATGGATGGTAAAGTAGTCAACTCCCTGCTCCGCCTGCTCTATAAGTGTATCTCTGAAAACCTCCCAAGTGAGGTCTTCAGCAATACCATTGACTTTCTCCAATGCCTGGTAAATAGGTACCGTTCCGATAGGTACAGGAGAATTACGCAAAATCCAGTCACGTGTGGTGTGGATGTTCTTCCCTGTAGAGAGGTCCATCACGGTATCGCCGCCCCATCTGGTGGACCAGACCATCTTCTCTACCTCTTCGGCAATACTCGATGTCGTTGCAGAGTTACCGATGTTCGCATTGACCTTGACAAGAAAATTACGCCCGATGATCATCGGCTCTACTTCAGGGTGGTTGATGTTGCACGGTATGACCGCCCTGCCTTCGGCGATCTCTTTTCTGACAAATTCCGGAGTGATCTCTTCAGGAAGATTCGCTCCGAAACGCTCACCTTTAAGACGTTTTTCCCTCTCTTCATCGCTCAGGTAACGTTTGCTCATCTCCAGATTCTGATTCTCACGGATCGCCACAAATTCCATTTCGGGTGTGATGATGCCCTGACGTGCATAGTGGAGCTGCGACACATTTTTACCTTTTTTGGCACGAAGCGGTGTCCGGTAAAGCCCTCTGCTTCCCGCAGCCACGAAGTCCAGTTGTTCTTCTGTATTATATCCGTTATCCTCAGGCTTGACTATACGTCCTTCGTACACCTCAACATCCCCACGTGATGATATCCACTCTTTACGGATAGAGGGAATACCCTTTTCAACATCGATCTCTACAGAAGGATCGGTATAGGGTCCGGAAGTATCATAGACGCAGAGTGTCGTATCGTTGCTTAGCGAGATCTCCCTCATAGGTACACGGATATCTTTGTGTATGGATCCCTCCACATAGATCTTCTTCGAAGCAGGCAGAGGCTCCCTTGTCAAAATGTCATTTGACGCGGCAATGGTTTCTTTAAATGGTTTGGTCATGATGTTTTTCCTTTGAAATTTAATATCAAACATAAATTTTTGTAGGAAAGAGTGTAATACGTAGTAATGAAATTTCCAATCAAGGAAAAAATCATCAATAGAAGTAAGTTACAAAAGCTCTTCCTTACGCCGGTATGATCCGGGTCAAGTTCAGCGGGTAGGCTTTTGCGGCCTTCTCAGCCTCAACTTGTGAGGCACCCCGAGAGTTTGATGGTGCTACTATAGAATAATTCAGATAAAAATAATCTTAATTGAATTTTTAAAGTACAGCAAAAGGAGAAATATGTACAATTAGCAAAAAAATTGATATAATTCAACTAAAATTTTTAAAGGAGCAGTCATGACACCTCTTATCAACCGACTAATTGATGCCGTCCAGTCTGCTCCCATTTTACAGCAGCGAGTTTGTCTGTGCAACTGCTTTTATAAAAGCAAAGCACGCTTGGTACTACTTTTAAACCACTTCATTCCCCGTTGTCCATTCTATACGACATTTTATGCCTTTCGGCGTACGGGTGTGCATCCTCCAAAATCTCTTTTTTCATTCTAAACCAATAATCAACATTTTTTAGCCGGTATCTGTTTCAGTGCGTGTCTACGCACCCTACGTTTACCTGGCTTTCATTATTTATTTGTATATGAACAAAGGATACACACATGTCAAAAAATTACGTAACAGGGTTCCCAAGAATCGGGGAGCAGAGAGAACTGAAAAAAGTACTGGAAAAATTCTGGGCGAAAGAAACGGACTTTTCAGAAGTTGAATACATCGCAGCACAACTGAAAGCAAGACACTGGAACTATCAGAAAGAAGCCGGCATCGACTTCATCTCAAGCAATGATTTTTCACTCTATGACAATATGCTTGATACTGCCATTATGCTCGGAGCGATCCCCGCACGTTTCAAAGGGCTCGAGAACGAAGAGCTCTACTTCTCTATGGCAAGAGGAAACAAGGATGCCGTAGCGATGGAGATGACCAAATGGTTCAACACCAACTATCACTACATTGTACCTGAACTGGGCAAGACAGACAGCTATGCTCTTAACAGTACAAAAATTACTGAAGAGTATCGGGAAGCCAAAGCATTGGGCATTACCACAAAGATCAACCTCATCGGCCCCATCACTTTTCTGGGACTCTCCAAACGTACGGACAGAGGAGATACCTATGAACTCTTCAGCAAAATCCTTCCGCTGTATGAGCAACTCATCAAAGAAATAGGCAGTCTTGATGACCACGTGACCGTACAGATCGATGAGCCGATCTTCGTCAAAGACATAGAGCCAAAAGTCCTCAGCCTTATCAAACCTTGTTATGACACCATCTGCAATGCGGCAGACAATGTCAATATCATTGTTTCCACCTACTTTGAGCATGCCACTGAAGCAACCAAGGTGCTCGTACATACACCGGTATGGGGGATCGGCCTTGACTTTCTCTATGGTGGAAAGAATTTTGAAAGTCTCGAAGCCATTGCCAAGAGCGGCAAGAAGCTCATTGCCGGTATCGTAGACGGACGCAATATCTGGAAAAATGATATTGAAGCGACCGTGGCACTGCTTGAAAAGATTGCCGAAAGCATCGAAAAAGAGAATATCATCGTCTCGACCTCTTCCTCTCTGTTACATACTCCCTTCACACTCAAATATGAGGAGAAGATGGATGAAGAAGTCAGAAACTGGCTCAGCTATGCTGTTGAAAAACTCGATGAACTCAACCTGATCAACAAATTATTCTCTGGAAAGAAACTCAGCAATACAGAAAAAAATGCACTTGATGCGAACAGATCGGCTAATGAAAGCCGAAGAAGTTCCAAACGTATTCATGACAAAGCTGTTCAAGAGCGACTATCAACATTCAGTAGATTTGAACGTGAAGGTACATACGAGGAACGCATCGCTATTCAGCATGATGTATTGCAATATAAACCACTTGCAACCACTACCATCGGCTCATTTCCTCAAACTGCAGAGGTAAGAAAAGCACGACGCAATTTCAAAAACGGAACCATAGACGAAAAAGCCTATACCAAAACAATGCAGGAGTATATTGATGAGTGTGTTGCATTCCAGGAGGAGTGCGGTATAGAAATACTTGTGCATGGTGAACCGGAGCGTAACGATATGGTCGAGTATTTCGGTGAACAGCTCAAAGGCTACGGTTTCAGTCAGAACGGCTGGGTACAGAGCTACGGCAGCCGATGTGTCAAACCACCCTTCATCTATGGTGACATAAGCCGTCCCAAAGCAATGACCGTAGAGTGGATCAGCTATGCGCAGAGTCGAACAAAGAAGATTATGAAGGGGATGCTCACCGGCCCGGTCACTATTCTCAACTGGTCTTTCGTACGTGACGATCTGCCAAGGAGTGAAGTAAGCAAACAGATCGCCCTTGCCATCCATGATGAAGTAAATGACCTGCAAAATGCAGCTATCAAGATTATCCAGGTAGATGAAGCCGCCTTTAAAGAAGGATACCCGCTCAGAAGCCAAGATATACCCGAGTACGAAAACTGGGCGGTCAGAGACTTCAGGGTTGCTGTCAGTTCTGCACGGAAGGAAACACAGATCCATACCCATATGTGCTATTCTGAGTTCAATGACATCATTCGAACCATCGAAGCGATGGATGCTGATGTCATTTCCATAGAGACGGCCCGAAGCGGCAACGAACTGCTCAAGATCTTCGCAGAGGTCGGATACAAACAGGAAGTCGGACCCGGAGTATATGACATCCACTCTCCGCGTATTCCATCGGTAGAAGAGATCGTTGAGCAGATCAAAAAACTGCTGAAAGTCCTACCAAAAGAACAGCTCTGGATCAATCCAGACTGCGGCTTGAAGACCCGTAAATGGGAAGAGGTAAAACCAAGTTTGGAAAATATGGTGAAGGCTGTACAGATCGTACGGGAAGAGTTGGCTTAAATATATATGTAGGGTGGATTCATCCACCGTCAACTTAAAATGCTCCTATGTAAATACGACTTGTCGATGGTGGAAAATCCCATCCTACGCATCTTCATCTGTTTTCAGATCGACAAGTTCGGTGAGAAGCTCTTCTGCTTCCTCCTCGTCGAGCTCATCTTTTTTGATCTCCTCTACAATGGCAAAGCATTCTGTTCTCATTTCACGCATCTCTTCAAGGTCTTCTTTCTGCTCTTTAGTTGCATTTTTTGCTTTGTCTATCGCAGCAAAAAGCTCATCGATGGCTACTTCAAGATCGGGAATGATCTCAAGCTCCAAAAGGTTTTTCAGTTTTTCTGTATTGGTCATTATGGTATCCTGTCTGTTTTATATTTCCGTATTGTAGCGAAACTTGATATTTTTTGGGAATAAAAAACGAAAAGTGGTCGGAGTGACAGGACTTGAACCTGCGACCTCTATCACCCCAAGATAGCACGCTAGCCAGACTGCGCTACACCCCGACGATTTAGTAGTATATAGTGTTTTGAGGTGCGAAAGTATACACCAGAAAAGCTAAAAAAACATATAAAAGAAATGAAAAAATGAAGGAGTATCCGGCAAAAGCCGGAAAAGAAGAATTAGACGCTACACGCACTCACACCCGGAGGTGTCGTAGGCTGTATCGCCTGGTTGTCTGCGCCGCCTTCTGCATTGACCTTGTCGATGAATGCAAGCAGGTCGGTCGCCGCTGCCTGGTATCTTTTGGCTGTTTCGGAATCAGGCTTGTGGTAGGTTACAGGCATACCTGTATCTCCACCCACTCTGATCTCAGGCTCTATAGGAATACGAGCGATCACATGCGTATCATACTCTTTGGCTACAGGCTCAGTCGTACCCATACCGAAGATATCCGACTCCGTATGACACTCGGGACAGATAAATCCGCTCATGTTCTCGATGATACCCGCTGTCGGGATATGCAGTTTCTGGAACATGTCGAGTGAACGTCTGCTGTCATCAAGTGACACTTCCTGAGGTGTCGTAACCGTAATACCTGCTGTGACCGGTACCGACTGTGCCAATGTAAGCTGTGCATCACCTGTTCCAGGAGGCATATCGATGACCAATACATCGAGTTCTGACCAGAGAATGTCTCTGAGGAACTGCTCGATGGCTTTCATGATCATGGAACCTCTCCAAATAAGAGACTGTCCCGGTTCCATCAATGAACCCATAGACATCACTTCCACACCGTAAGCTTTCATAGGAAGCACTTTGTTCCCCTGGATCTCAGGTTTCTGGTCATCAACACCCATCATACGGGGGATGTTCGGTCCGTAAATGTCCGCATCGAGAAGACCTACTTTTTTACCCTGCAGAGCCATAGCGATCGCCAGGTTAACGGAAGTCGTTGATTTGCCAACTCCGCCTTTACCTGAACTCACCATAACAAAGCTTTTGACATGTGGCGCGATGTTCTTACCGCTTACAGAGTTTGACATCTGCTTTGGCGCTTCAGGTGCTTTAATGTTGATATTGATATTTTCAAATCCAAGCTTCTGAAGCTCTTTGGTCGCATCGTCTCTAAGCTGTGCCTTCACTTCATCCGCAGAGGATGTGATATCTATAGTCAATCCGATCGTTTTATCGTTGATCAATATGTCTTTTACAAATCCAAATGTTACGATATCTTTCGTAAATCCCGGATACGTTACATTTTTCAATGCTTCCAATACATTTTCTTCTGTCATTTTTATGACTCCTAATTTGAGATTATTTATGCAAGAGTTATACCACTCAAATCTTAAAATATATTGAAATTTTAGTAATTAGGATATATTTAGTCCAATTTATGCTATTTCCTTTCATATCTCATCTTACAGAGATAATCAAGCTACTTAGGAGTATAATCCGTTACTATTTGATACACAGTGAGGTTTTTCAGGTGCCTGATATCACATTAATACTACTTGGAGCCGGCAATTCTACACGATTTGAGAGCGATGTAAAAAAACAGTGGCTCTATAGCGGAGAGATCCCTTTATGGCTGCATGTAGCTGAGAGCTTTGAAGCCATGGGGGCCTTTGCCAAGATCGTTATTGTCTCCTCACCCGAAGACATAGGTCTCATGAAACACTTTGCGGACTATACCTACGTCCAGGGTGGAGAGACAAGGCAAGCTTCATTAAAGAATGCTCTCGAAGATGTTACAACAGAGTATGTTCTTGTCTCGGATATCGCCAGATGTTGCGTCCCGGCAGCAATGATACATCGAATTCTGGATGCCAGAGAAGAGGCAAGCTGTATCGTTCCGGTACTGCCTGTTACCGATACACTCTATTTGGCACAAACACCCTTGGACAGGGAACAGGTACGGATCATACAGACCCCTCAGCTCAGTGTTACAAAAACACTCAAACAGGCTTTACAGACCGATCAGCTTTTTACAGATGACAGTTCAGCCGTTGCTTCCATGGGGAAAAAAGTTCATTTTGTCGAAGGCTCGCATGAAGCACACAAACTAACCACTATTTCAGATCTCAAGAAGCTCCCCTGCATAGAGGCACCATCCGGAAAAACACTAACAGGCTTCGGTCTGGATATCCACCCTTTTGAAGAAGGAAAAGCAATGGTTCTCTGCGGTGTGAAGATCGCTGTGGACTATGGATTCAAGGCACACAGTGACGGAGATGTTGCCATCCATGCGCTCATCGATGCGCTTCTGGGTGCCGCAGGAATGGGGGACATAGGTGAACTCTACCCTGACACCGACCAGAGCTATGCGGGAGCGAACTCGACGCGGCTCCTGAGCGATACCGTCCGAAAGATCAGAACGCACGGCTACACTATCGGCAATGTGGACATGACCATTCTGGCACAGGCACCGCGCCTGCTTCCCTATAAAGAGAAGATGAAACACTCCATCGCCTCTCTGCTGGAAATCAGGCCCCACCTGGTGAACATCAAAGCAACGACTGCCGAAAAACTCGGTTTTGTCGGTCGCAAAGAGGGTGTAACAGTACATGCAGTAGCAAATCTAACATATTATAACTGGAAACAAAAATGAAGATTATTATCGTAGAAAATGAGCTCTATCTGGCACAAAGTATTGCCAGTAAACTGGTAGAAAACGGCTTCGATACCGAAATATTCTCTTCGATCAAAGAGGCGATGAACAGTAACGGAGACGTTTATCTGCTCTCCACCAACCTGCCCGGACAGAACACTTCTCCGCTGATCACAAAGTTCAAAGAGAAGATCATTATACTCATGGTCAGCTATATCAACAACGACACGGTCGGTGAACCCCTTAAACTTGGGGCAAAAGACTACATCGTAAAACCTTTTATGATCGAAGAACTGCTGAGAAAAATAGAGCACTATCAGGAGTATCAGAATCTCAGG
Source organism: Sulfurovum sp. NBC37-1 (assembly GCF_000010345.1). Classification (NCBI taxonomy): domain Bacteria; kingdom Pseudomonadati; phylum Campylobacterota; class Epsilonproteobacteria; order Campylobacterales; family Sulfurovaceae; genus Sulfurovum; species Sulfurovum sp. NBC37-1. The sequence continues at coordinate 528,372 of NC_009663.1, read as the reverse complement.
AAGAAAACCGCACTTTACCATGAATATATGCAGAACCTGCTCAAAGAGATCAAGCTCGATTTCGATATGGAAAAACTTACCTACCCGCTTGTCATACAGACCAACTACCAGAGACTGGTAGACAAACTGGTCTTTGAATACGCACATACACAGAACAAGCTCCTTACCTTTGTACCTCTTGGGGACAGTAACTGGAAAGAGAAAATAGAAAGTGCCAATGGAAAGTTGCTGCTGTACATCACAGAGATACACCTCATCAAGAAAGCGGAAAGAGAGAAGCTCTTTGCCCTGCTCGAAGGGCAGAACTTTATCCTTTGCAGTACTTCGGAACTGGAAACCCCTTTCCCAACCATCACACTCAATACCGATTCGAAACTCTACGACCAGAATGAGATACTGACCATCGATGATTATGTCAAATTCATCGTGAACAGTTTCCAGTACAAATTCCCCGATACCGAACTCTCCAAAAAGCTGGGTATTTCCCGTAAAAGTCTCTGGGAGAAAAGGAAAAAATATGATCTTTTCAAAAAGAAGTAGCATGTTACTGTACATCACAGGAAAAGGCCTCTAAATGCAACATAAATCACTTTATATCGATACAGAAGCACTCTCCGCCCTCTCACTTGTCAAAGAGGGGCTGATCTCACCCGTTGAGGGCCTGATGAATGAGAAGGAAGCCCGCGAGGTCGATGAAACAAAGTTCTACAAAGGTGTGCCGTTCCCTTTTGCCTTTATATTGGCGCCCAAAGGTACCCGCAACAAAAAAGTGCTTCAAAGCTTGAAAAAAGGTGATGTGGTCGACCTGATCAATTATGACAAAAAGGTAGGTGAGCTCATCGTCGATGAGACCTTCCCTATCGACCCCAAAAAACGTCTGCATAATATTTACGGTACCAGTGACCCATCACATCCCGGTGTCAAGAACACTATGGCCCGACTGGGCGACATGGCTGTAAGCGGTGAATATACTGTTGAATACCCTCTCGTTACCGATAACATTCACCGGATCAAAAGTATGATCACCAAAACAGGGGCAAAGGTCATCAGCTCCATGATGCTCGCGGCCAACCCTTTCAACCGTGCACACGAAAGAATGATACGCCAGGCTATCAGCGATGCAGACCTGCTGGTGATCTTCCTGCGCAAACCGTTTACCTCCGAAGGCTTGCGTTACGACATCCGTTACAATTCGCTGAGTACGTTCGTCGACAACTTCCTCCCCCGCAACAAAGTGATCATTATTCCCTTTGAGAACTCCTACATCTTTGCAGGTTTCAACGAACTGATACTCGATGCGCTGTTAGCGAAAAACTACGGCTGTAATCAGCTGGTCGTCGGAAAGAACCATGGAGGACTGGGCCTCTACTACGACAAGAACCGCCTCAATACAGTCTTCGACCACTGTAAGAACATCGACATCGATATTAAGACCGTAGATGAGTATGTCTACTGCGATACCTGCAAGACTCTGGTCAGCACCAGTACCTGTCCCCACGGACAGCACCACCATGTACACTACCACAGTGAGTCGATCATGAAACTGATACAGAGCGGACTCATCCCACCGCCGATCCTGGTCAGAAAAGAGGTCTCCGCCAACATTCTGGCCGCCCTTTTCCCCGAGCGCTTTGAGAATCTTCAGGAACTCTACTACTCACTGATGCCGGGATCAGGCCTCCTTGAACAGCAGAGCGACGAGCAGTTCTACATGAAGCTGATCCAGCTTTATCAGACCTCGTCGCTGACATAAGAAAAGCCATGACACTGCAAACACTTTTTCTGACATTCTTCGGTACCGGCCTGAGTCCCCAGTATCCGAAAACCGTAGCCACATTTGCCGCCCTGATACTCGGCATAGCCATACTTCACTACCTTGGCATGGAAACACTTTTCATGCTTGCTTTTGCCGTTACCGTCATAGGCATCTTCGAGATCAACAAATACGAGAACCTTGGCGGAGAGCATCATGCAAAGGAGATCGTCATAGACGCAGCGACGGGGATGTGGCTCAGCCTGATGATCGCCTCTTCCACTGCAGCGACACTGCACTACCCCTCTGTGAACATCCTCGCCATCGTATTCAGTTTTGCCGCCTACAGATTCTTTGACATCTGGAAACCCTCTACCATTGGCTGGATAGACAGGGAGGTAAAAGGCGGACTGGGCGTGATGATGGACGACGTACTCTCGGGAATAGCAGGAGGATTATTGTCCGTAGTAATCCTGATGGGTATCGGGAAGTTATTTTAATTTGGACTTCTCCCCTGTCCTGAACGTATCGAAGAACATTCCGATCACCGAGACCACCATGATTGCATACGCCATGAACCTTGTTATACCGGCAATCAGTGACTCATGCTGCAATATTCCCATTTTTCCCAAAAGATAATTGAAATCATGATAGGCGTCTATACCCAGGAATGATTTACTTGCAGGCAGTATCAGTCCTTCATGTGCCGTTGAGATATACCATGCCGTATAGTATAGTGAAAAACCGACAAAGAAAAGTGCAATATGCATGGCAAAACGTTTTCTTTTTCTTTTGTAATAGTAGGCGATACCGGCAGGAAAGAGCAGCTGGAACAGTGTCCCGTTGAGGACCATCAAAAATTCCGGACAGGGAAGGATATAACATACCCCATGCCCACTCTCATGGATAATCCCCAGTGTTTGGTTGGCAATGAAGAAGTAGAGAGAAAATATCTGTCCTACGATACTGTAATTCTGTGTATGAGCGGTTTCCCATGGTGCATAATGCGGGAAAAGGAGGAGAAAAAGTACAAAAAGAAGCAGGAGCAGTTTCTTTGCAGCAGGCGTCATAACATCCGTTGCATATTCTTTGTTCCCACGCTTTTTTGGGTAAAGATGACTGAGCATACCCATAGTGTCAGTCGATTAGGCGTTTTAGTACAGTTTCAATATGCTTTTCATATTCTTTTAACATTTCAGGTTTGACCTCATCCCCTGAACGGAACAGTTTGTGGTATTTCTCCAAGGACTTCCGCAATGTATCATCCATCCACAGATCGGTAAAATCACGGCCCATCTCCAATACGACTTTGTCTCTGATCGCATGGGACCTTTCAGCTATTTTCACGGCATGAAAAAGAGCACGGTTGAGCAGAATGTATGGGAAGTTCACGTTCTTCATGGGGCCGGCTTCCAGATATTTCTTTCCCAGTTTCTGCCCCAGTACTTTGACGTCAGAGAGTTCGTTAAAGCCAAAAAAGGCACTTGTGCCGCCTACTACCGCACCGATGGCAGACCCGAGAAAAAACGTACTGCCTCCCAGCAGCAGGTCGACTCCCGCACCGGTCACTGCACCTCCGGTCGCGCCGGTGAGCAGCAGCTCTTTCCTGCTTAGACCAAAAAGCGAAGCACTCTCTTTTGAGAAGAGGTCCATCCCGTCGAAAAGCAGTGCCTGCTGCGCTTTTTCCAGGTTCTCATGGTGCCATATCTGTTCCACTCTGTGCTGTGAAACCTCTTCATAGGTTCTGAGCTTTGCTTTGTAGCGCTCCAGAACCAGCGTTTTTTCCGCTTCTGTCGCCTCTTCTGATCTGATCGGCAGGCGCTCTACATGAGAAAGTGACTGATGCAGCAGGCGTGTAATACTCTGCGCAGTTCGTTCGAACATTTGCGCATGATAGACCTTGAAAAGCCGTATCGATTCATTCACAGGGGCGATCCACTCCTCTTTAAGCTGCGCGATACTTTCAAGCAGAGAGAGGTGCTGGGGGAAGGTCGCTTTCATCGGGTTAAAAAGGCGTACCATTTTGAAGTACTGCCCCAGCGCCCTCTTCCACTCTTCCACATAGTTCGTATCGTCTATGAGGTTTATCAGTGCCATGGAAGGCTGTCCTGTCCAGCGCAGTATCTCCATCTCCGCCTCATACTCTTCCCCGTAGGGTTTGGAGCCGTCCACCACATAGATGATCCCTGCGCCGTTCATAATGGGCTCGAGCAGTTCAATCTCGTCGTTGAAACGCAGATCTTCTTTGTGCCCGTTGATGAATGCCTGTACTATTTCAGGTCTTTTGTCTGCGGTCACTTCATGTTTCTGCAGCCAGGCAAGTACTGAACGTGCCCTCTGAAAACCGGGGGTATCAAAAAGTTCATACAGGACCTTTCCGTCAACAGTAAGAGGAAAACTGCGTTTCTTTGTTGTCGTTCCCGGTGTATCCGATATCTGTACGGTGTCATCAAATGCCAGAGTCGAGACAATGCTGCTTTTTCCTTTATTCGGATGGCCCACAACGGCAAAAGTGGGATGTGAGACTGTCATATCTTCAACCACACTTTCTCTTCTCCCATACCCTGCAGTTTTCTGCCCCACATTGCAAGTTCATTCTGTTTAGGCAGATAACCGTTCTGGGGTGTACCCACAGGAGCGACGATGATCCTGTCAGCCACTTTTGCAAGATCTTCTAGAAAATCAACGAAGTCCATCGTAGGCGGTTCCCAGGCTTTGACATAGAAAAGTACCTCTCCCTTTGCTTTGAGAACGATCTCCCTGTCTTCATCGAGGGTATTGGTCCCACCTACATCTTCAAGCAGAGGAGAGGTGATCTTCATAGCATCATTGAGCAGGACAAGATCGTCATGTGACATCGCCCAGCCCAAAGTCAGGTCATAGGAACTGTCAAACGTTTCCACTTCACGGACATAATGGTTTCCTTTGGGCTTAAACACCTCTTCTGTTTTGGGAGAGGAGGTCGTGATAAGCGGTTCATTCATAGCCCGTAAAAGTACCTGAGCACCGTCAAGATTTAGAAAAGACCTTTTGAGCGCTCTTCGGTAGCCAATGACAGAGATCAGCCACATAACAAATCGTAGAATGATCGCATAGAAAAGTGTGGCAAAAGCAAGAAACTTCCACCACTCTCCCAGCTCTGAAGCATTGCGTACCATTTCCGGGTCAAGCTTTTCTCCCAGGCGGAAGTATTGGCTCTTCTCTATGAGTTCAAGAGAAGGCACTGCTGTAGGAAAAAATGATTTCCATGGCAGAGCAATCGTTTCAAGCAGTGCATGGAATTCCTGTGCACTGACATGCAGTGTCGTACTCCATGCAAAAGCGATATCTTTGGTGACAACCATGCCCAGAAGCGCCACAAGCAGGCCGATCGAAAATATCAGGGCAAGCAACTGGGAACGTCGTATGACAAGCCAGTTGAGAATAGAAGGATTGACCTGAAGTTCATCAAGGCTCTTCTTCACTTTCCCGGGAAGCAGACGCAGGACCTTCTCCATCCAGTATGCCGGGGAGATATGTACCAGGAAACTGCGTGACGCATTGGCCCTTAACATGGAAAAAAGTGCCAGTGTCATGGTGATAATCGGTAAGAGTATCACCATCGCCAAAAAGTAAACGACATTGACCGGTTCATGCCCGCTGTAGCTCAAGAGGGCAACCCCGGAAAAAAGGCCAAGAAAAAAGGCGATCACACCCAAAATCAGTGTGATCCCGTAAAGGTATCCCGTAACCGTTTCACTTAGCAAAGGCTTTTTCAGCCACCCGCGATGCTGCTGCGTCCAGAGCAACAGCAGTTTGAACGGGTTCTCTCCTTCATGTTTCAGGCCAAAAGCACGTTTCTCTTCACGTGTACTCTTGTCAGTCTGAAGCAGTGCATAAAGATCGAGGTAGGATGCCAGATTCATGCAGTCTTACACTTCTTCCTCATCGGGACAGCCATAGATAAGGCATCTGAGCTTTTCTCTGTAGGCTTCATGGTCATAGCTGTCAACTCTTGCCACACCCTCTTCGAATGCAGCCTTCGCTACCGCAGAAGCAACCCAGATAAGTGCCTCTTTGTTGAAAGGAAGCGGAATGATATGTTCTTTTCCATACTCTATATTGTCATTGTGATACGCTGCTTTAACGTAATAAGGTACCGGTTCTTTCGCCAGATCCGCCAACGCTCTTGCCGCTGCCATTTTCATACCTTCGGTGATCTTTCTTGCACGTACATCGAGCGCACCTCTGAAGATGAACGGAAAACCAAGCACATTGTTGGTCTGGTTGGGATAGTCTGAACGTCCTGTTCCCATGATCACATCATCCCTTACTTCTTTGACCTCTTCAGGTAAAATTTCCGGTACAGGGTTCGCCAAAGCAAAGATGATCGGCTCGGGTGCCATCTTCGCTACCATCTCTTTGGTCAATGCACCCGCTACACTGAGTCCAAGGAACATGTCAGCCCCTTCAATGACATCTTCCAGGGTCTTGTCCTCGGTTTCAACGGCAAACTCGGCCTTGTATTTGTTCAGGTCATCCCTGCTGGTCGAGATCACCCCTTTTGAGTCACACATAATGATATTCTTCACACCCAATGCCTGATACATTTTTGCACAGGAGATACCCGCTGCGCCTGCTCCGTTGACCACGATCTTGATCTCATCCACTTTTTTACCTGTCAGGTCCAGTACATTGATAAGACCTGCAGTAGTGATGATGGCCGTACCGTGCTGGTCATCATGGAACACGGGAATATCCAACGCTTCCTGAAGGCGTCTTTCGATCTCGAAACATTTGGGTGCTTTGATATCTTCAAGATTTATCCCCCCGAATGTCGGTGCAATCGCTTTACATGTCGCAATGATCTCTTCGGTCTCGTGCACATCCAGTTCTATATCAAATGCATCCACGTTGGCGAACTTCTTGAAAAGCACCGATTTCCCCTCCATGACCGGCTTACCTGCCAACGGTCCTATATCTCCAAGCCCAAGTACGGCAGTTCCGTCAGAAATGACCCCAACAAGATTGCCTCTGTTGGTATATTCAAACGAAAGATTCTCGTCTTTTTCTATTTCAAGGCAGGGGATCGCCACGCCCGGCGTATAGGCAAGCGAAAGTTCAAATTGTGTGTTGCAGGGCTTGGTAAGGTCGATCCCGATCTTACCGTTCTTATGGTATTCAAGTGCTTTTTCTTTGGTGATTGTTGACATTATAAACCTTTCTAATAATTATAGGGAACTCTAATAATAGGTAATACCCACAATGGGTTTTGCAATGTGAGATTGTGCAAGAGATTTTCAAGTCTTAGCCGTAGCTAAGACGAAGTAAATATCTTATGCAAGATTGCGTTTGCAAAGCCCACCCTTCGGGCATCACTAGCTTCCGCCTATGCGTTGTTACTCTTTTTCGACTTAGCTACAGCTAGGTCTTCAAAAGAGTGCCTAGCCTAGACAAAAGCTAGCGATGTTGTGGGTATCACCTATTTTTAGAGATTCCCTATATAATGTAATTATACTCCAAGAAAGGTTAACAGGGGGATACTATACAAAATACTCTTCAATGATCTGAGGGAAGAGTTTCATGGTTTTTCTGGCTTTGTCGATCTTGGGCTGAAAGATCTCGGAGGAAGCAGGGAAATCCTGCATCAGCTCCTGATAAATCGCAATCTTGTCTTCCATATGCTTCCCCAGCGCATCGAGTACCGCCTGCATGTTCTCTTTGCTTGTCGCATACTTCATCAACAGTTCGAACATTCTTTTTCTCGGATGGATCGCCATGGAATCACCCGCTTCAAGTGCGATATCCTTGATGTCCCATCGTGAGACATAGATGCCGCTTACCGCTGGAGAGACCAGTTTGGCATAGAGCGCTTCCGTGTAGGAAGGGTAATCTTTAAGATCGTTCTCCTCGTCACTGGCACAGCTGCCGTCCACGCAGGCTTCTTCATTGATATTGAAATTCTCAAACTCTTTTCTCAGGTCTTCCATATTTCTTTCATTCATTATTTTTCTCCTATTAACGTTGGTATCTCATCCGTATCTATCCTGGCACCGAACCATCGGTTGGCAAGCAGCATCATTTTGGCAACAAAAAGTATCTGGTCATCGAGGAATTCAGGCTTCTCAAACAGGGCTTTGGCTTCATCGTCCAGACAGTAGCCATGCACCTTTCCCTCGGTTACTTCGATGAACTCGACACGCTGTTCTCTCTGTGCACATTCGTCAAGATCGTCACAGTACTGTACGGCATTAGCCTGGAATTCCCGCTCCAGCATCATCCGGTCAACCTTTGACTGTCCGACACTCGTCATCGTAAAGTCAAAGTGCTCGTCTTTGATGTTCAGGGCGATCGCTGTGGCATTGATGCCGTTATGTTTGAGTATTTTATTGAAATACTTCCTCATATAACCCGTCTGGGCATTATAGCCAAGAATCGTACACAACCCGGTATCGGGTTTTATCTCTTCAGGTCTCATTCTGTCTCTCCGGACATTTTCTTTGCGTTCTCGTGAAGGAACATCGCTTCTTCCTCTTCCACCATGCATCTCGGGCAGGTCACTTCCCCACCGGTGTAGGTAAAGTAGTTCCCACATTCATTACAGCGTTTGACAGAGAAGGTCGCCAGGGTTCGCTGTGTCGGTTCGAAGAACTCTTTGATCTCGAAGCCTTTTTGCAGATGGATCGCATCGGGTTCACAGGCATCGTGGCAGAGACGGCACTTCAGGCAGAGCATTGCATCGAAATGGATCAGCGAGAACTTGCCGTCGGATGAGAGAGCTCCCGTCGGACAGATACGGTAGCAGATCTGGCAGTTCGTACAGTTCTCATCCACATACTTCTGGGAGACGAAACTGATCTCCTCTTCGGGAAGTACTTCAAATACGTCAGGCACACCTGCACGTTTGAGTGTCGTAAAGAGGATCTTGCGTTTGTCAGGCAGCTGTTTATCCCTGATCTTCTCGATTACGGAAGCATCAATGTCAAAACGTCTAAGCTCGTCGGCATCCACCGCTTCATCAAAGGCTTTTTTATGTTTGACGACACCTTTGAGAGATACATTGCCCAGGAAAGAACGTCTGGAGGAGACTTCCTCTTCCATACTGTCGTCATTCGGGACCTGATCCGGAATCCCATGAGATCCTGAAACGAGTTCAGAATGACGTACGTTCTCTTCAACATTTGTTTCAAGCTGTTTCTGCGAAAAACTCGACAAAACAAAATTGGCCTCGTCTATCGTCTTTTCAATATGCTCGAAAAGGATCGAATCAGGATCATAGACACTCAGATCAAGCGTAATGGGTTCTTCACTTGCCAGAGCGAGGGAAATAAGGTGTTCCACACTCAGAACAGAGAGACAGGGTACATTGATATTGGGCGAGATAAGCCTTACTTTTGATTCCAGAAAGGTAAAAAAGAACTCTGTAGTCGAAAAATCCGACAGGGCAAAAGCTTCGGTAGGGCAAACGCCTACGCAGGCAGCCGCTTCCACGCCTGTAGCCGTTTTGAAGGTGGGCAGATTGTCCTGAAGCGTAATGGAATCGGGACAGATGTCCATACACTTGGTGCACTCGGAGAATTTGCTTTTGGCCCTGACACAGGAGGCCACATCAAAATGCAGTTTCATAAATTATGCTATATCCCCACAGAAGGTATCGAGCTTCTCATTGACATATTCATAATCACTAAGCAGGAACTCCAGAGTCAATTCCGCACCGTCATGATAGAGCGGTGTTCTTGACTCTCTTTTGGCATTGATGAGGAACATGGAGCCCCATTCGAGAAGATGGTCTCTCAAAAAGCCTTTCTGGATCTGGAAGAGTTCGCATATCCCTTCTTTGTCTTCAGCTTCAAGTGCTTTGAGCTGTGCATTGCAGAGCATATACATGAATTCAAGTTCCACCCCGATATGGTCACCGCTGACCACTCTGGCTTTGTCCAGTTCAACTCTGAAATCCAGTGCATCATAGAGTTCGATCACAGGGTTTCCCTTTCCGCTGTCAACCATCTGGTCCTCTCTGACATAAAAACTCTCATACGGTACAAGGTGCATCAGGAAAAGATTGGTGAAATCCACATTATAATATTGCTCAATCAGTTCCTGTGTCGTAAACTCTTTACGCTTGGACCAGTTTCTGTAGTTGGGGAAAAGAGCAAGATAATTCTCATTGTTTTCGATCACATCCAAAAAAGCCTCATCCACTTCCGTGATCATCAATCTTGATATCAATGCATACAATGCTACTCTATTCTCTAAATCCTGTTTTAATTCTTGCATATGGTTGGCTGCCTTTTTAGCTTAGTCACTTGTTGCGGTAATATACCACTTTCAAAATAAATTTAACTTAAGAGACTTGTCAAAAGAAAATTATTTGGAAAATCGTATGGAGAGGGACAGACAGAAGTCTGTCCCCACATGTGTAAGAGTGTTACGCTTTGATATCTACTGAGTAGGCTTTCAGTGTCAATGGCACTGCCGGTCTCTTAATGTGAACCGGTCTTCTCAGTTTGTCACCTGGAGCCAACGGACGTGTCAGTCTGTCTCTCCATGCCTGATAGACTTTGAAGTTGTTGTCATAGTTCACATAGATATCACCGATCTTGTCATCTTTGCCGGCTTTTTCTATGCTGACCTTCTGATGCCATGCGTGGTTACCGCCGATAGGATCCGGATGAGAAGGCGCCACAGCATTCTGCCATGAACCGCTCAAACCATCCCACCAGATGTTGTCAAGGTCCTTGTTGTACTCTTTGAACTGCCACGTATCTCTACGTGCCTGCATACCTTCAATGATACCCTCTTTTGGTTTCATCGTACCGATCTTGCCATCCATAGTCATATCGAATAGTGGTGCACCGAGACCGAGAACACCGAGTTTATGCTCGAATCCTGGAATCTCTACCGCATTTTTGAGTTTCCATCTACCTGCGTGGTGTGAACAGGCAAGAACACCAGGCATCGTACCTTCAGTCGGTACAGCCATCGCGATAAAGTAACCGGACTCAAGGCCGGAAACGGTATCGGTGATCGTTACTTTGATCGGATCTTCCCTTTTGATACCGAGACGTTTCGCATCTTCCGTATTGATCCAGACCGGGTTATGGTTCTGCGAGATCTCCATCAGGTGCTTCGAGTTGACTGAACGTGTATGAATGTTATACGGCAATCTAAATACCGTGTTCAGTGCAAAGTCATTGTCCTTTTGCATAAAGTCGTGGTGCACCTGTGTAACGAGATGTACCATATCTTTACGCTCCTGTGCAGTTCTTGGATAAATAGGAATCGCATACTCAGGCCATTTCCACTCTGTCAGCCATTTACTATAGAACTCCAGTTTACCGCTGAGCGTATGGAATCCTTGCTTGATCTCACCGTCAACCTCAACACCGATTGGCTTCATGCCGCCAAATACATGGTCTTCTACCAGCAATGTGCCATACTCATCTTTCTCTACATCGCTGATATCATATTCGTGACCGTGAGCGATATATTTGTCACCCTCTCTTTTGAGTGGTCTCTCCTGTGGTCTAAAGACGTGGTCTTCTTCCAGCCATGTCCCCATATCTCTCATCATCTCATAGTTTGGATACTTTGAGTTAGGATACTTGAGTTTCGCCGTTTTTCTGAGGTTTGGAAGCTTGTCAAGAGCCGCCTGATACCATTCAGGGATAGTAGTACATCTTGACGGGTCCTCTTTAGATGCCCAGAATTTCTTGACACCGAGACTTCCGTCAGGATCGACATGGTGAACCATGATATTCATCCAGAACTCCATCTCTTCCCAGATTTCACCCAGTCCGGCAATCGTATGCGCTTCTAACGTAGCACGTGTCGGATCTTTCGGTTTCCATCCGAGTTTTTCAAGTGCAACTCTGAGTGCAGGGTTCTTGAAACTCAACCATCTTGCCGGTTTTGTAGGCTCGGATGACTGGTCATGTCTTTCACCCGCAAGTCCTACAGGCAATACAAAGTCACAGTACCAGTTGGTCTCCGACCATGTAGGAGAAAGGTTGAATGCCATTTCGATCTTGTCTTCTCTCTTAAGCGCTTCGATCCATCTGAAACCGTCCGGGTTGATCCAGACTGGGTTGTACATACGTGGGATCCATACTGCCAGTTTTTCAGGAATATTCGTAAGCCCTTTTCTCTTCCACTTCGCTCTCCACTCGTCGTCAAGCAGCAGGTGTGGCATGATATGAGACATTTCAAATGAACTCAACGGATATTCAGGCGGCCACGCGATCTCATTCCATACATCGACTCTTGGAGGTCTTTCACCTGCAACTGTCGCCCCATCACCCTTACCGTTCACAGAGATAACATGCCAGTGGTGCATTCCTACACCACCGATATTTCCTGCCATAGCACCACGAAGTGCCAACGGGAAGAAACCGGAACGTGTATTCATCCAGCTACCTCTATGGCCGATGGTTCCTGCTCTCCAAAGGTAAGTAGTAATTCTGTCACCTGCATCAATGAACATCTCAAAGAGTTCATCAAGTTTATGGCCATATCCTTCCATTTTACACTCTTTGATGACGAATTCTTTAGTGTATGGCGAATAGATCTCTTTGAGCATCTCGATAAAGCTTTCATAACTTTCATCCTGAGGTACCTGCTTCATGTAGCCTTTGGATACCATAAGTGCCAACTGCTCTTTGTCTTTCATGAGCTGATCCCAGTTCACCCAGTTCTTGAAGAAGGCATGGTTTACCAGAGACTTTCCGTGAATATCTGTTTCATTCAGAATTCTGTTTGCAAGATGCAAATAAAGTGCTGCTTCTGTTCCCGGCCATACAGGTATCCAAAGATCGGCGATACCCGCTGAGTTGGAGAGTCTCGGGTCCATTACAACAAGCTTTGCCCCTTTTCTTCTTGCATCAGCGATATACCCTGCCGACTGCTGGAAATAGTGTCCCGCATCCGCCGCATGGGATGACTGAAGGAATACCAGTTTTGCATTTGCCCAATCCGGAGAGTTCCTGTCATCATTCGCCCACTGGATCGTACCCTGTCTTGCACCTGCGGAACAGATATTGGTATGAGAATCATACCCGTCACAACCCATAGAGTGTGGTATACGGTGACCGAAACCGTTCTCGTTCGGACGACCGACATGGTACATGATCATCTTTTTGGAAACTTCGTCGCCTTTTTTGAGCGTATCGTGCATTTTTTTACCGATCTTCGCCATCGCTTCATCCCAAGTGGTTCTTACCCACTTACCTTCACCTCTTTTGGAACCTGGTGCTCTCATCAAAGGGAAAGGGATTCTGTCCGGATCATACATTTGCGTTTGTGCCGCATAACCTTTGGCACAGTTTCTACCACGGCTTCCTGCATGAAGCGGGTTACCCATGTATTTCTTCACAAAAAGGTCTTTTGGGTTCTTGGTTCTTTTGTATTCACCGATCTCGACCCATGCAGTCAGACCACACTGCGCTTCACAGTTGGAACATACGGTAGGAACCAGCATAAACTCATTGACTTTGATCCCGTCAGGGTTGTCTTCACCTCTGATACCGTTTCTTCCGGCACCACCTCTTTTCCAGTCATTACCATCCAACTCTTTAAAGCTGTCCCACTGTTCGAACGGTGGATAGAAGGAAAGTGTTTCCGGTGTCGCTGTAAACGATTTGTCTTCAGCTGTTGCAGGCGTATCTACGATCGTCTCGAACACACCCGCTGCCAGAGTTGCACCGGCTACAGAATAAGCTGTCCCTTTCAGGAAACTTCTTCTGCTCTCTATAAAATTATTATCATTTTTCATTGATTTTGTCATACATATCCTCCTTAACTCAAGTTTAGCAATTGTGGGATTTTAAGCCATACATCTTTTGCCATATACAGCCCGATCAATGCCAGGATAGCGGCAAATCTAAGCAGTGTTTTATTGTCTTCTTTCATATTCTTGACTGCAAGGAAGAATGGAATAATAAATCCAAGCACCATTGCGAACCAGAACTCTGCATTGTACTCTCCGCCGGAGTGAACGTATGCCAATGTCGCTTCTGCTTCAGAAGACTTGAATGAGAAGAAATACTCACCCATATACATCAGGAAGGAGAAGAAGGTTGCGATCGCCAATACAAGTGCAAGGTCTCTTCTGCTCTCTTTGCTCCATGAACCAGAGACGAAGATAAGACCTGCCGAACCTGCCAGGAGTGCTGCCCACATCATTTGCATGACTTCCGCAGGTGCCTGCCACAACTCTCTCGCAGAAGCTTCCGCCATAATGATCGCCGTGTACAGTGTCACAGGAACTGCCAGGAACACAACGAACGGGAAGAGCTTTTCATACAAAGCACTGTGCTCTCTTGCCATCTTGGCGCAGGGACCCTGCTTTCTTACATCAGGATGAGCATCAAAGAAACCGATGACCATCAATATAGTAATCAGACCTGTAAAAAGTGAAGCCATCCATGCACCGACCGTAATTGCTGAAGTCCAGTGCGGGTGAAGGAAAATATTCACCATTCTGTACGGCTGATGAAGGTCAGTCAGCGTAAAGAGAAGGAAAATATTCAAAAAGATAAATGATATGAGAGGCATCGTCCATCTCAAATTCGGCATCTCTTCTTTCTTGTGTCTATATAGCAAAAATGCACCTACCAGGATCACACCTGTACCTACAGATTTAGCCCACATATTCAATGTGATCATCCAACCCCAGATAATACCTGGAAGTGCGACATCCAATGTTACAACAGCCTGTGTTGCGTGAATTCCATGTTCTACCATTAGTGACCTCCCTCTTCTTCGTGAGATTCATGTGAATTGTCAAAATCCATGAAACTTTTATTGTCCAGATGTTCATGCGAAGTGAACGGTGCAAGGAATCTGTCTATCACACCGTGATGCGGATCACCGATATGCTTCAAGTGTGTCACGTTATTGAACAGGTTATATCCTTCAAGACGCTGCTGAGCAAGCGGATTCAATGTCTGGTTACCACCGCCTACATAAAAATGTTTCGGCGTAGTGTGTTTTTCTGGTTTACGTACCTGAACAGCACCCTGATGCTCCATGATATACTGGGAAATATGGCTGGTGTCATCATCGATATCACCAAAGATATTCGCCTGTACAGGACAGATAACGACACAGGCAGGCATCATACCGCTTTCGATACGGTGTGCACAGTAGGTACATTTGTCCGCCGTGTTCGTTTCTGGGTCCATATAGATCGCACCGTAAGGACAGGCCATCATACAACCGGCACATCCGATACATCTTGAAGAGTCGACATTCACGATGCCGTTCTCAAGATAATGCAATGCAGATACCGGACAGATTCTCTCACACGGAGCACTTTCACAGTGATTACATCTCAACGGTGTAAAAGATCTCGATGCATCAGGGAATGTCCCTATATCAATATACTTTACACGCAGACGCCAAGAGCCGAGCGGAACTTCATTTTCCACTTTACAAGCTACTTCACAACCTTTACAACCCATACACAGGTTAAGGTCAACTAAGAAACCTAGTTTCATACTTCCTCCTTGAATTTTAGCTAAACTTATAATAATTATAAGTTCCCGTTAAACGGTTATTTCACGGGTTAACGCATGGATTAAGTCTATTCTACTTTGCATTAAAAATGCTTTAGTATCTTCAATAAAAAGAGGCTTTTGTGTGAACTGTTTCAAAAGTAACGCTTTTGATCAATTGTCGTGACTGATAGCATCAGTAATAGTGTATTTGGATTTTATGCGGTAGAACAATATGAATGTTCTACCAGGTTTTGAGAATGTTTTTGAGGATTTTACTCTGTAAGTTCCGATAAGATTTTATTCATGCTTCCCTGTGCCTCTTCAAGAACCTCAAGTGACTCTTTATTTTTTATACCCATTGAAGAGATCCAGTTATAAACACTCGGGAAAGCCAAATGCATACTGTTCTCACCCTTCTTCTTATACATATAGAGTGAACATGGTGCGTACGCCCCTGCTTCAGGATGTGTTTTTGCAACCGTATAGATGACTGGAAGTTTACAGATAGAGTAGACATGATAGAAATCATAACCTTCATATTTGTTCTCTTTAAAGTCATGATTGAGGTCATTGGTTCCTGCTATCACAAAACCATAGGTAGAGAGCGTTCCCTCAAACTCCATCTTAAACTCTTCCTTTTCATCTTCCCACTCTTCGGGATCCATCTCCATCTCATAACTTGAAACCAAAGAGCCTTTTGGCTCCTGCACACTGTAGGAGAGTGCTTCAAACTTGCCTTGAGGCATGGCGGTTTTTAGAGCCTCTTTGACCATTGCTCCTATCTTTACAAGTACCGCATCATCTGCAGGAATCTTCAATATTTTTGCCATCGCCTCTACTCTGAGAGAAGAGATTGAAATTTTCTTATCATCTTTTTTGGTATAAATTGACATACTCATAGGAGAGAACATACCGATACTTGGATACTTTTTTGCCAGCTCAAGTGTCTCTTTTTTACTAAAGAATGTAAAAAGATTATAGACATCAAAACTTGTCTCTTTAAACTTTTTCTTAAACGGTACGTTCATATCTCTGTTTGCAGAGATAAAGAAACCCTCTTTTTTAAATGCCGCTTCAATGGTTGCGGGTGTAATCTTCCCGTCTGCATTGTCTGAAGTAAATATCTGAATATCACCTGCTGTACTCTTTTGTGCTGCCGGAGATGCAGGTTTCACCTCTTTTGCCCATACTGCACCCATCAATAACGAGAGACACAATATTCCTTTAACTACTATTTTCATCTTTACAACCTTATGTTTAAGTTGCTGTATCATACCAATTAAGTGTAAAAATAGTGTAAAATTTGCTAGCGTTACGGTCGTATATAGATATATCCCCGCAACTGCCTTTCTATCAATTCAACAATCCCTGCAGTGACCACTTCTACACCATCTATAAGATCTTTTTTTTCTATATGCAGTGTCCGCATGGTGTTACCGCATGCGATGAATTCCACATCATAAGTCATGAGTGCTTCGACGCGTTTTCTAATGTCTCTATCCCCGTGTTTTAAAAGTGCTTCTATCCCTTGGGAATAGGCAACAATCACCACTTCAACATTCTCCGGTCCGTAAAATTTCATCACATTATTTGCAGAACTCAAGACATGATTGATTTCTTTTCTGTCTCTAACAGTAATGGGGAATATAAATTTTCTTGGATTATCGATCGCTGGCTTGGGGTTGGCAAACTCTGTCTCTGCCGATACAAACTGCATCAAGCAGATGCAAACTAAAAGTATCTTTTTCACTGTTTTTTCCTTTTTATTTTTTCTGCCTCTTTAAGAATCTCCAGGAAATCCTCTTTGCTCCATGAGCCGGGGATACGCTTCGTCTTTACACTTCCACTTTGCTGGTCGGCAAAGACAAAAAAGAATGTCGGGGTCATACTGACACTTAACCCAAGAGGCAGGGGTTGCTTGCTGACATCTACATGAAGTACGATGAACGATTTTTTCAGAAGATCAATGACTTCTGCATCAGAAAAAACCCGTTTCTCCATTTTTTTGCAATATCTGCAATGGGGTGCGGTTGCCTTGATCAGAATAGTTTTATGTTCCTCTTTTGCCCTTTTGAGTATTGTACCAAAAGAACCATCTTCTGCTTTTGCTTTTTTCTGAACCTTCTTGTCATAATCATACACAAAATTACTAATGGCCTCGATGTCTTCCGTGGTCAACTTTCCTTTGAGACTAGGCATCGTTTTAAAACACTTTCCGATCTTTGGATTAAGCACGCTCTTGCTTTTATCGGGATAAATAATATAATCGGCAATGAACGAACTAACCTCCAAACGCTGTATCTCTTCATCTGAACGGGGATCTCCGATCTTTTCTTTCATGCTTCGTGAGATCTGGCTGATCGTAGGGGCTTTGAGCTTCAACAGTGTATTGTTTGCTTCGAAAAAATTTTCCGCAAGTTTCTCTTCTGCGATATGAAGTTGGTGACACTTGGAACAAATGCTCCGATAAACCGATTCTCCCCTGTCGGCATACAATGATGCAACACATGCCATACCAACTACAACACTTCTGAATAGATACAGAGCACTATATTTCATTTTTTTGCCTTTTTGCTTTTTGCCTCTTCTTTTGCCTCTTTAAGCAATGCAAGAAAATCCTGTTTTCCCCAGGCTCCGGGAATATTTCCAAGTACATTGCCATATTTGTCAATAAAAATAAAACTCGGCGTAAGTTCAGCTTTCAACCCCAAAGGCAAAGCATGGGTAGAAATATCAATGGACACCGGAATAAAATCTCTCTCTATTGCCCGAATCACCTCCGTATCTATCATCACTTCCCGTTCCATTTTTCTACAAAAATGGCATGTTCGGCTCATCGCTTCGATCATTATGATCTTATCTTCTTTTTTTGCTCGCTGCAGGGCTTTTTCAAATCCTTCGAATTTAACACTTTTCTGTTTTACGATCTCTTCATCAAAATCATACAGATATGTGCCTATCTCTTCGAGTTCCTCTTCACTCACCTTACCTTTAAGTGATGGCATCGTATCAAAGACTCTCATCACCTCATCAAGACAGAGACTTTTATCGCGGTCAGGATTCACTACATAGCTACTCATGAATGCGATGACCTCCATGCGGTGTATCTCCTTATCCCCTTTTGGATCACCAATACGCTGTTTCAGTCGATAGGAGAGTTGATTGAGTGTCGGTGCTTTAAGTTTTAGCAGGGTATTGTTATGGTCCGCAAAATTCTCTTTAAGTTCTAACATAGGCACAAAAGGTATGTGACAGGACAGACAATGCTTTTCAAACAGCACTTTACCCTCATCTGCACACACGCTCAACAGCATAGCGGCTATCAACCCTATGATTTTCATTCTTCATCCTCTATCATTTCCAACTCTTTGTAGGCATCCAGAACATTCCGGGCATGAAGAACATCATACAGTTTCATATTTTTATACTGTGGCATGGTGACTTTTTTTGTAATATCTTCCATACCCACATCTTCATCCAGGGCATCCTGCACTTCTTTTTTCATCTCTTGCAGATAACTTCTAAAATGTTTTGTTACGGTTGCATCAGTCTCATAGCCGTGCCCGCCAACGATTACTTTGGCACCATACGCATCTATCTTGTCCAATGCCTCAAGTGAACCGACCAAAGAGCCGTCCCGTAAAGAGGTAAGCCTGCCGCTAAAAACAAGATCTCCGGCAAACAGTACCTTCTGCCCCTTCAAAAAGACGATCAGGTCCCCTTTGGTATGTGCCGCCTTTACAGGCTGACTGATCATAAATACTTTGTCTCCCGCCTTCAAAGTAAGGTTGTTATCCACTATCGTATCCAGTTTTACAATGGAGGTCTTTCCATAAAGCTCTTTTCCCAACACACGCTGCATTCGTGTCTCCATACCGGCAACTACATTTTGTTCATAAGTCCTCGGACCTATCAACAAAGCACCTTTGCTCTTGTAAAAGCTGTTACCAAGCCAGTGGTCGTCATGATCATGGGTTGTAATGACATATTTTACGGGAAGTTTTGCGATCTGCTGCATCCTCTCATAGGCTTGAGAAGCATAATCGTATGTGGGGCCGCTGTCGATAACAACAAACCCCTCTTTTGTATGAACAAAACATGTATTGACCATATTGCCACCATTCTCTTTACTGATATTTTCCAGTTTTCCAAAAAAACAGTATGTATCCTCTGCAACCTTTTTGGGTACAAGGTTGTACTCAAATGCCTGCAGAAAAAGACTCATTAGAGAGATAAGGACAATATGCTTCATCTCAATGCCTAGAAAAGATAGTTGAATTCTAAACGAAATTCATCATATGACCAATCTTTTTTATAGTCAGTAAGACTGCCTGGTTTGAGTGTCGTGTCATCCGCAGAAACATGACCATAACGCATTCTCATTTGAAGATCTTGTGTAATATTCGTCCAGGTATCTATGTGGATTACATTACTGTCTGAAGGCACATTCTTGTTATCATCAAAATCCTGGATCGCATAACGAATACTTGCTTTCCATGTCGGGTTGAATTTATAGACTGCTCTCAGCATAATCGTTTCAGTATTTGAGAACCAGTTATACTGTGCCATTGCTCTGGTAAATCCACCTGTAGGGAACCCTCTCCATGGTGCAACAATATCAGCTTCATCAGCTACTTTTGAATAACCTAATCTAAAGAATCCTTTTTTATCCGGCATTAAAACATCTAATCTTGCATTGAATAAACTTGAGTCCAATGAGTTTTTTGCACCGTCACTATATCCTATCATTGATTTACCTAACGCATTTACTGGATTCTTAGTGCCATTCACACTAATAACTGCTCCTCCACCATCGTCATTTTGAATAAACTCACGAATACCCGGTCTTACTGCCCATCCTGAGTCAGAAAGAGGGATTTTATAGTGTGCTTCAATCACCCAATCCTGCAATACGCCTGGGATTTGAAGAAAACTTCCTGTTAGTTTTAAATTTTTAATATATTTGGTTGTAATATCTGCAAGATACATGTTGTGATCAGGATCTTCACCTGCATTCACAAAATTATTATAATTTAAACCTCTGTGCTTTCCTGCATCATCATTGTTGTTCCAGGATTCTCCATTAGCATCCTTAAAAGTAATCACATCATGTGAATTTTCATGGTCTCTCAGCTTTTGAGCGCCAAACCAGGCAACTCTTGCCTTTGTTTTAGGCGCAATTTTCACTGCAGCAGAAGCACCGTCAAAGGTATTCGGGATCATTTTAGTATCATTGGATTTAGTAAATACAGATTCAAAAAGTTGACGACCGGCTTTTACATCAACCGTACCATTGTTATACTCTAAATACCCCTCACCCAAAGTATGAAGACCAAATCCACCACCGGTTTTTACCTTATAACGACTGAACGTATCTTTACCTGCTTTAGCGAAGCCGACTTCGTCTGCATCAGGTCTGAAGAAATCCGGGTTCATGGATCCGTAATAGCCTACTGTAAAACTGAAACCGTTTAAGATTGCAGATTTATAAATTAAACTACCGCCTAAGCCCATCTCTTTTGGCGCATTATTTGGTGCACCATCTGCTGCCCAATGCCAATAGAAACTATTCATTCTCAATCTACCGTAAAACACACCTTCTGAAAACAGATCATGGATGTTATCTACTGCACCGGGGAGCACTTTGTAATTCAGTGTCATATTACCGTTCAATGTTCTTTTTACCACATCTTCTTTTACCGGTGCTTCTGCAGGTGCGATATCACCGCCTGCCATCAAAGCAGTACTTCCCATTAATAACGTTGCCGTTACCAATCCTAATTTTATTGTTCCTTGTTTCATTTCTCTTCCTTTTATTCGTTCATCTTTTTGAAAAGATAAGTTTTGCTATAATTAAAAAGTGATATTTACTATCACAACCATGGGTGCCCCGTCTATGTCAAGAAGGAAAATGACAATAATCTCTGGACAAACAAAGACGGGGCACGGTTATAACGTCAGCACTTGGCACCTTTAGCCGGACATCCACAATCATAATCCAATACTTTTACGTTGGACTCCATGCTGATATCTACAACTTTTTGTTTACGTATATAATCACTCACCACTTCATAGACAGCACGTATTTTTTTCTCATCCAGGTTTTCACCTGCATTTTGTAAGTTTCCTCCCCATGAAGAAACCCTGTAGGTCTTTTTTAGATCGATCGGCTTACCTCCTATCTTGAAATCTGAAATACGTTTTCCCGATGCTGCAGCAACTTTAATGCTGTAGCTTGCACCTGTCAGACGACTCATGTCTCCGCCCTGCTGAAGCAGAGGATTTTCATTAAATACATTGTCAGCAATGTCTTCCATCAGGTTCGCTATCACTGCACCTTTAAGATCGAAAGTATACACTTCCGGATATGTGATCGCTGTCATTTCGTAGACATTGTCTTTGAGTATCTTGTCACCCGGCAGGAGCGTCGTTCCCCATCTATACCCAGGTGTAAATACGATATCACTTCCCATCTCTGTCTGGATCGCCTGGCCTATAAGTGCATCAAAGGTGGAGTAGAAAGTATCTCTTTTATAAAGGAGCCCTTTCGTCGTTCCCAACACTTCATTAAGCTCCTTATCAAATGGTGCATACGATTTGGCAACAAGTTCATCCCCTGCTTTATCTGCCGGTATGAGGTTTGAAGCTACAGGCATCAGTTTAAAGTTATAGCCTGCCACTTTCTTGTCTTTGATATCGATATCCAGTCTGCCTACATATTTACCATGACTGCCTGCAATCAGAATCACAGTATCATTCACAATAATAGGTTTGGGACTAGGATCATGTGTGTGGCCACTCAAGATGAAATCAACACCTTTCACTTTTTTCGCCAATTCCTGGTCTACAGAGAAACCATCATGACTCAACACAACCACACAATCCACTTTTTTCTCATTACGAAGCTCATCAATGAACTCCTGAAGAGACTCGTGTCTCAGTGCAAAACTCCATCCTTCAGTAAACTTTTTAGGGTTGGCTGTAGAAGTGAACGGAAATGACTGTCCGATAATACCGATCTTCGCTCCACCAACTTCTTTAATGGTGTATGGAGGGAAAATCAACTCTTCAAAGTCATCAGAGAAAGGATCGTTGTCAATGACGTTTTGAGAGATAAACTCTCCTTTCAACATCTTGATAAGCTCCATCACTCGCTCTTTACCATAGGTAAATTCCCAGTGACCTACCATCACGTCCACACCCAGATAATTCTGTGCTTCAACAATGGCCGCCCCGTCCGTTTTCAGTGCAACTGCCGTTCCCTGCCAGGTATCGCCGCTGTCCAAAAGAAGGACATTTTTTTCGCCTCTCTCTTTTTTGACATGGTCAATGATAGGTTTTATGTGGGCAATTCCACCCATTTTACCGAATTTCTCAGCAAGCGTTTCAAAGTCATTATAGGTATCAAAATATTGATCCAGTGAACCAGGTTTAATACCGTAATAACTCTCAAAACTGTCTCCACAGATGAAGCCTGGTGTTCCTACCAGGTTTTTTGCAGAGATCAATGTTGATGGCTCTCTCCAGTAGAGTGGTTTTATATGTGCATGCAGGTCGCAAATATGCAGGATGGTCGCTTTACCTTTGGGCTCAAAATCCACAATATCAGAAAAACTTAGTTTTTTGATACGCTCCTTGCCGGCTTCTCCGGCAAAGAGATTCGTTCCTCCTGTTGCACCCAACAAACCTAATGCTGCTGCAATCTGAAGGAAATCTCGTCTGTTAATATCCATTGTATCCCCTTATCTTTTCAAACCAGGAATGGCAATAGCTTTTTTCTTGTCCTGTGCCAGCTTAGTGACATAGATTTCAAGGCCTACCATTTCTTTGGATCCTATCGGAATCACTTTAAGCAAAGCATTTTTCATACATCCCTGAAATCTTCTTTGCAATGTTCTGAGACTGGACTTCGTCATACGATATGCAGGCCATGTCACTCCAGCTCCGGCTTCACCAAGATCAGGAAGAGGTTGTGTTCTAAGCACCATACCCACGATATCTTTACTATGACAGGAGTTACAGGAAAGTCCTCTCCCGCCTCTTGCTGTCATAAAGGTCTTTTTACCCAATTCATAGGCCTCTTTTTCATGTGGCTCATTCAAATCAAGATTGGGTACTTCATCATTTGCCAATGATTTCACATATGCCAGCATAGAGAACATTTTTTTATCTTTGAGTTTTGTTATTTTTTTACCCTGTTCAGCCTCCATTGCCTGCATTACCTGGTCGAGCCCAACGACATTTCCAAGCTTTTTCACATATTTTGGAAAAGAGGCAATCTCTTTAGGCAACTCTTTTTCACTCACTCCCAAAAACTTTGCAAGTGCCGCTTCGCCACCCAGTTGTTCTTCAAGTATCTCTCCACCCTCTTCCACATAAATATCAGCAGGGTTGTTTTCCAACATCTCTTTATACATTGCTCTGTCAGCATCACTCATAGCGAACTGCTCTCCTGCAGTTGCCATAGTCACCAAAAGAGCCAATGGTAATATCACTCTTTTCATTGCTTATCCTTTTGGTTTAAGTTTTTTGCTTTTACTGTTTTTCTCACCTGTATTGTCTGTATAGTCTACTGTGATCTTACCTTTTCCGGGTACCTTGAAGTTAACAGAAAAGTAAGGGTTTGTCGAAACAGTTTCCCATACTTTCATCGTAGTGAACGGCTTACCGTCGAAACTGAATGTAATGCTGTCTATATAGTGCGCAGGCTTTATTTTGCCTGTTTTCTTGTCTTTCTTTAAACCTGTATCCATCGGGTGTATGACAATAAAGTCAACTTTTACTATATCTCCCGCTTTATACTTCTTTGGTTTGATCTTTATCATTGATTTTCGTGCTTCTGCCATTTGTTATCCTTTATATACTGTTATTTTTATATGTGCATTACCAGACTGGCTGAAATCAGCCACATCCGCCAATCGTTACTTTTACACTTTTTGCTGCCTTGATGAACGTACCGTCACTTAGTTCCGCAACACCGATCACTTCCTGCGTAGAACCCAATTTGATTCTCGTAGCAAAATAGGCTTTGCCATTGGCTGGTGTAAGCATCACATCTACACATCTTGAATTACCGTTTTTTGCAGCAAGCACATGAATAGCCTTGACATAATTTCCCTCTTCCATAGGATGATCGACATTTACTTTGACAGGGACAACCGCACCGTTCTCTGCGATCTCAGGTACAGTAAGTTTTACCTTGTCACTCTCTTTTGCGCCTTTTCCTCCCGTGATCGCATCAATTGCAGCCTCTACCGATAAGGCATTCGGGCCTTTTGGCACTGCCTTTTTTTCTTCTTCTGCCATGAGTACTGCAGGAGTTGCTGTTGCAACTACCGCCGAAACTGCTGCTATACTTTTTATAAAACTTCTTCTTTTCATACTTTACCTTCCTTTTATTACTTTTGCTTTTTCTCAGATACTACATACGATGTAAGATCACATATCTCCTGTTCATTGAACAGCTTGGTTGTAAGATTTACAGTCATGTGTGTGTCTGGATTGTCTATCCTCGGATCTGCAATCTTTTGAAATACAAATGGATAATCTCTTGTTTTTGTATCAATGAACATTGCTTTGTACCCTGTCAGGTCAGGACCGATATTTCCGGCACCTTTGGCACCTTCGATATTGTGGCACGCCACACAGTTTCCATACTGTTTAGGCTTTTTTTTGCCATTCTTCTCAACAAATTTTGCCAATCCTTTTGGTGGCTTCTTTTTTGCTTTTTTCCCATTCAGATTATGGAAAATATACTCTCCTCTTGCAATGGACGCCGCATCTGTTGTTACACACCCTTTGGGCATGGTATATTTCGTCGGTTTGGCAAGTTTGTCTTTTTCTATCAGCTTGCTTGCATCGGGCATTTCATATGCTTTGGTCAAATCTACTGCATTCACCAGTGATGTTGATGAAATCAAGATTGCAGCAACAGTAACAAGTTTGATTTTTCTTTGCATTTACACTCCTTTTTTTATAGTTACGAAAGCATCATAACAAAGAAGTGTAAAAAAACTGTAAAAAAAATAAATGTATGATTATTAAAATAAATTATTGACTTGAAAATGTGTAGGTAAAGGTCGTTCCTCTGCCAAATATTGACTTGACATCGAGGCCTATATGCTCTTCTTCTGTGATCTGCTTAACGATATTCAGGCCTATACCAAAACCGCCCTTGGCCTCATCTTCCCTGTAATATCGGGAAAAGATCTTTTGCACATTCTTTATGCCAACACCATGGTCTTCAACCTCAAATACGACCCTGCCTTCTACAAGCCTCAGCGAGATAAGCACCCGGGTATCGTTGTTGCTGTATTTAATAGCATTGGAGATAGTGTTGTCCACGATGCGCTGCAGTTTCGTTTTTGAACAATGATACATCACCCCATTTTCAATATGGGTATCGAGTACAATATTTTTCAGGTTGGCAACCTCTTGAAAATAATCTACCCTGTTTTGGACGAACTCTCCCATATCTATCATTTTTTTTGTGTACTCTATCCGCCCCTGCTTGATGAGGTAATCCATATCATTATAGATGGTTGCAAGCGTTTTGGAAGCAGACTTTATGCGAGAGAGGTATTTATTGTCTCCATTTTTCCCGACAAAAAGGTCTACATTGAGATTGATGATGCTCAGAGGTGTATTGATCTCGTGCATGGAATCTTTGATAAAGTTGTCCAACTGCCTGTTCAGTTTTTCAAAAGGTACGGAAAAATTACGCAACAGCAAAAGAGAGAAAATGAAAAGTGCAATGAAAATAGCTATCAGAACTGAAAAAGCATACAGATAGATACTACTGGAAGTATGTACCGTTTCAACCACCAGTATCGATGCTCCAAAATAATAACCTTTCGGCAGAGGATAGACATAATAGTATCGGTTTGCATAATGGTGAAAGCCCTCGGTAAGTGTATTTGGCTTAAAATCCAATGTTGAAAAGATCGTTTTATACCTTTCATCATAGAGTGCCGCACTATACTCTTTATACCTTGGGAAATGGTATATTTTGTCACTGTTTTTATAGTTTTGCATGGAAAGCATGATCTCTTTTGCCTTGGAATCCAGAGAAAGCTTAACTTTTGCCTCGTCGATCTGCAATAAAAGACCGACATAAGTGATCAGGGGTACGATCAGTAAAACCGCCAATACCGATGAATAGATAATCGCATATTTACGGGCAAATTTACGGGCATCAAAAATCAATACTGTACCCCACACCACGGATATTTCTGATAAAATCATGTTTCAGTTTTTTACGCAGAGTACCGACCTGTACACGGATATTGGTCGGGTCGATCCATTCTCCCCATATCTCTTCCCAGAACATTTCATACGATACGACATTCCCTTTCTGCTTGATAAGCAGTTCGAGTATCTTCGCTTCTGTTTTTGTAAGTATGATATCTTCATCTTCAAAAGAGAGTTTTAATTTTTTAAGATCATAACAATACCCAAAAGGGAGTTCAATACGTTCGTCCTGGGAAGAGAAGCAGTATGTTTTAATGACCTGTTCCACCCGCAACCTGAGTTCGGCAAGGTCAAACGGTTTGCGTATATAATCACATGCTCCACACTCATAACCACGGGTTAAATCTTCTATATCTGTTAAAGAAGTGATGAAAATCGCCGGTACCGTCACCCCTTCTTTCCTCAACATATCGAGTATTTCGAAACCATTCTTTTCACCCAGTACCTTTACATCCAGCAACAGCAGGTCATATACAGTTTCATAGATGGAATCGTAAGCTTCCTCTGAGTGGGCAAAACAGTTCACCTCATACCCACTGTCTTCAAGAAACTCTTTCATACTCAAGGCCAGTATCGATTCATCTTCCAGTATAAGTATTTTCATTTTATCACCCCAGTCTTCTTTTCGTTATGTTTATTGGAAAGTATGATATCGATCAGTTCTTCTTTGCTGTACTCCCCAAGAATACTTTTTGCTTCAGATTCAAATTCCTGTTTGTCTTCTTTTTTCAGGCGGGGAAGCAGTTCAATCAGTTCTTTATCGTATCCGTTTCTAAAACTGCCAAAAGGATGTGCCCATGAAGCAACAACGTTCTGCATATCTTCATCTGAAAACTGTGTAAAGAATGAAAAACCCTGATTCTCGTTTTCATAATCCTTCAATGCTTTTTGGGAAAGTGCAAGTACATACACGCCTATTTTATCTCCCTTCCCGTTATGCATAGGCTCTAAAAGATAATAGGTACCCTCATGCAGCATATAAGTTTTTTTTTCGAGTTTATTCCAGTCTATTGTCTGTAATTTTTCTTTCGCTTGCTGATGATAATTCTGGTTAGCCAGAATATGGTTATGTATCACTGGAAAATTGCGCATTAATGCAGCTTGTTCCAGAAAACGTTCATCCATCAGCGCAAAAAGTTCTATGCCTTTTCTGCGGAGTTTTACCGAAAATTCATCAATCAACTTAATCGCTTCGAGATACCCTATAAGTTTTTTCCCACTGCGTACGGGTATGGTGGCCTTAAATGTCAACAGTCTTCCTATTTCCATACCCACTTTAGGTTGCTTATTATGTTTCAATTCCTGTAGGTCATCCCTGAACCACCAGATGGGCATACCTTCAAATCCTTCGTTCCAGCTTCGTGCAAAAATATAGAAATCTGGTGTAAGCAGCTGTATGCGTAGTGACTGAAGATGCGTATATTTTTTAAAGCGTCGGGTAATATTCCGCAGAATCTCATACCCCTGGGATTCATTATCGTTTAGGAGTGCATTTTTAATAGCTGCATCTTCTGCCAGAGCCAGGGAAAGCGACAACAGGTCTGTCATTTCATAAGCAAGTCCGGCTCTAAAGTTCGATATGATATGGTCACCCAGCGTTTCCAGCCTGGCTTCCCTGGTCTGTTTAAAAAAGAAAAAAACCGATGAAAAGAGAATGACCAGTATAAAAAAGGTAATCCAAATAAATATTTTATTATAGTACTTCATTATTTTAATCCTACGAAACAAACACTGTATTTGGGCTTAACGCAAGCAATAACCATAGAGATTTTATAGCTCTTTATACTTTTTTTACACTTTTCTGATATTAATAGAATTATGGGCACCTCTAATAACCCTAAATACTCATAATGGGTTATTAGAGGTGCCCTTGCATACAAAGGATATCAATGAAAAAGATTCTTGTCATATTACTCTTGGCATGCGCCATCCTCCATGCAGAGGAAGAGACGGCACAGGTTGTTTACGACCTTACGACTGGGAACCTGATGACATTGGAACGCAAGTTACTTAAAGGTGTTGTTGCCAATAAAGCACACTATCAAGGCAAGCTCAAAGAGCTTAATGTTGTCGTGGTCATCCATGGTGGAGCCTATAAGTTCTTCACAAAAGATCCGATCCATTCCATTTTCAAGGGGGACAATGCCCTTATGAAAAATCACAAAACAC
Organism: Sulfurovum sp. NBC37-1; assembly: GCF_000010345.1. NCBI lineage: Bacteria > Pseudomonadati > Campylobacterota > Epsilonproteobacteria > Campylobacterales > Sulfurovaceae > Sulfurovum > Sulfurovum sp. NBC37-1. The sequence continues at coordinate 499,725 of NC_009663.1, read as the reverse complement.
TTGCCAAACGCATTAAATCCATGATGAAGAATTATGATGTGGAATTTCTTATGTGCGGTGCCGGTATGTCCAAAAAGAAACTGCAAGCAAAAGATATATATAGTTTTGTTAAAATAATCCCTAATTCCACCATTGGACTCATAGACAAACAGAATGAAGGATATGCTTATATCCCCATTGGTGACTAAAAGGAGCCATTATGGCAACAATTACAAGAAGAGGTTTTATGAAAGGGGCACTGGCAGTCAGTGCTTTCCCGCTTGTCTCTCCAGCAAACGAAGCGGAGGAAAACGACCGTCTTAAATTCATTCATATTACAGATTCACATATGGATCTCAGCAACGATGAAAGTGTGGAAGCCATGGAACTCATGGTGGCATTCGTCAATAAAAACTACCCTGGTCTGGATTTTGTTCTTTTTGGAGGCGACAACTTCAACAACAATGTCAAAGGCAATTCCGATGCATTGAAATTCAAAGAAATCATCGGAAAACTGCACTGCCCCTCCTATGTGGTCCGAGGCAACAAAGAATCTTCGCCGAAGCCAAATGACAGTATCCATCTGGATGAATTCAAATCGCTATTTATGGACGATAAAGCACTGACCGTACGGGGGAAAGACTGGCTGCTGGAGAAAAAAGGAGTACAGATACTGGGTCTGGACAGCTGCATAGAGAATGCCAATAACGGGATCTATACCCAAGAGACGATCCATTTTGCAAAAAAAGTTTTAAATGCCGGAAAACCCTCAATTATCCTCAACCACCATCCCTACACAAATTACTGGAAAGGAACAAAGGAGAAAGATCTGCACAAATATGTACTGAACAACACTAAAGAGGTACAGCAGGCTCTCTTTTCCTATCCCAATCTTATGCTTACGCTCTCAGGACATAAACACATAGATTCCGTCACACAGATCAACCATGTTAAAGTTGTGGTTACCAGAGGATTCATAAGACCCCTGGATATGGATATGTATCCGATGCGTTATGTTGAAGTCCATGATGGAAATATCCAGGAGAAACTGATCTATACCGCCTGATCAGAGCTTGAAAGAGAAGGTGGACCCTTTATCCAGCTCACTCTCTATTTCCAGTGTGCTGCCATGCAGTGTCAAAATGGTTTTTACGATGGAAAGTCCCAGCCCCATGGAATTGTCCCAGTTATGTGTACCGGAACGATAGAATTTTTTTGTCACCTTTCCCAGGTCTTTCTCACTGATCCCCGTTCCCTTGTCGATCACGGAGATTCGATCTTCATCTATCCTGACTGTGATGGTATCTTTGGAATATTTCAAAGCATTTTCGATCAGGTTCTTCAGCACCAGTTCGATCAGTGTACGATCCGCTTCCACAGTACGCTCTTGACCAATGACTTCGATCTCTCTGTCTTTATAGGCTTCCTGTAATACCGCTTTTACCTCGTTGGCCAGAGAGAGCAGATTGAAAGTACTTTTATGCAGTGTTGCTTCACCACTCTCAAATTTGTTCCATAAAATAAGCCGTGAGAGAAGATCTTCTATTTTTTGACCATTGTTGTAAACCTTTCCCAGAAACTTCTCCTGTAAAGGCTTGGGGATATCAGGGTCTTCCTGTAATGTCTGTGAATATCCCATAATGGATGCAATGGGATTTCTGAATTCGTGGGCGATGGCAGAGAGCATGTCAGCACGCTGGCGGTTCTTGAGTTTGAGCTTGGCATTGTAGCGCTGTTTGATATCTTCACGTTTTTTGGCATTTTTGAGTACACGGATCAGATTCTCGTTGATCTCTTCGAATTCACGCGTAAAGAAGCATGTCTCGTAATCGATCTTTTCTATCTCATCAAGATTCTTGAGATATTTGTTGATCACTTCAAGCTCGTTCTGCATACGTTTGGCACCACGGAAAATGGAGAAGATAAAAATAGCGAAAGCGATGCCAAGCAAAACGATGGAAAGGAGTATATCCTCCCGTTCCTGCATAACGACTACGATGAGGACAGAAAAGAGGATAAAAAGGAATACGCCGAGTGTCACCAGTCTGGCCATGACATATTCGGTAAATTTCGGTTTACTGAACACTTGTTTCCTCCTCCTTTAAGAACTACCTGAAACAGACAGGGAAAACCCGATCTCCCGGGGAGATCACTTCTGTGCAGCTCTTTTCTCTTCCACAGTAGTGATAAAGCTGAGGAAGTCATCCACATCATAATATCCGACCAGTTTCTGGATCACCTCTTTGTCTGCATTCATAAAGAAGATGGTCGGTACGCCGTCGATCTCAGGCAGTGTTTTCACTGCTTTCTCATCTTCCTCCATAACACGGACAGTCACATAGTTGGAAAGCTTCTTTTCCACACCTTCGTCACCCAGTGTACGATAGCGCATTTTTTTGCACCATTTGCAGTGTTCTCCTTCCACCATGACCATGACGACCTTATGCTCTTTGGCCGCTTTTGCAAAAGCAGATGAGAGGTCTTTCTGCCAGTCGATATCGGCAAAGAGCTGTGTGAACATCATGAGAATAGAGAAAAGTAAGATTTTTTTCATGGTATTATCCTTGGGTGAAATACTTGATCGTTTCTTTGAAAACTTCATACAGTTTTTCAACTTCTTCGATCGAGGTTCTCTCATTGGGTGCATGGATCGTATCGTTGATCACACCGAATTCAATGACATCTATGTTGTCGGCCGCGATGAATCTTGCATCACTGGTCCCGCCTGCCGTAGAATGTTTTGGCGTGATGCCGCAGACTTTCTGAATGCTTTCATCCAGGGCATGTACGATCGGCCGGTCGGGATCCGTCAAAAAAGGTGTGGCAGACTGTTTGAGTGTCAAGTCATAATCCATTCCGTTGAAATAGGTGTGCACAAATTTCTCCACATCTTCCAAAGTCGTTTCAGTCGAGTTGCGGACATTGAACATCATTTTAAGTTTTCCCGGTGTAACATTGGTAACTTCCATACCGGCACGCAGGTCGGTGATAACGAACTGACTTGGGCCAAAAAATTCGTCGCCCTCATCAAGGTTCACTCCCGCCATCATTGGAAGCACCTGCGCCACCTTGTGAATGGGATTCTTTGCTTTCTCCGGGTAGGCTGCATGTCCCTGTATGCCGTGTTTTTCTATCACGCCGTTGACGGAACCTCTCCGTCCCACTTTGATCGCATCTCCAAAAGCCGTTTCACAGGTCGGTTCCGCCACGATGCAGGCATCAGGGAGCAGGTCAATCTCTTTAAGGTGCTGAAGCATGATCTGGGTGCCGTAGGTGGCATCGCCTTCTTCATCTGAAGTAAGCAGAATGGAGAGCCTGCCCGAAAAGTCTTCACACTCTTTGACCGCCTGCACAAAAGCAGCCACACCGCTCTTCATATCCTGTGTACCGCGGGCATAGATCTTTCCCTCTTTGATCACGGGAACGAAGGGATTGGTATGCCAACCGTCACCGGCAGGAACGACATCGACATGACCGGCAAAGCAGAGATGGGGTCCCTCGGAGAATTTTTTGGTCAAAAAGAGATTCTTTACTCCCTCTTTGTTCACATATGTTGCTTCGTACCCTTTAAGATAAGATTCTATGAATGCCAGGGAACCTGCATCATCGGGTGTAACGGATTTGAAGCTCAACAGCTTCATTAAAAGGTCGACGACATTCATTTTTGCTCTTTTTATTTTTCTATTTCACCGCGATACGATACGATCCCGCCGATGTGGTTCAATATTTTACTGTGGCCGTTCTGTGCGAAGACATGCTGCACCTGCCCGCTTCGGTTATCTGTCCGACAGGTAAATATAATAGTTTTATCTTTGTATGAATCAAAAATTTCCTGGGCCCACTGCTGGAACGTGGACGTTGGCCTTAACATATCCACACCTTTGATGTGGCCCATGTTGTACTCCATATCTTCCCGTACATCGATAAGCAAAAAATCTACTTTTCCTTCTTCTCTGGCTTTCAACAGGGTTTCAAGTTCCGAGGAACTGACATGGTTTTTTTCAAGAAGTTCTTGCATAATACTCTCCGTAGTCTCAGGATTTTTTTCACTCCTGATGTTAAAATGATCGCGTATTGTACCCTATCTTATTTAACGTTACTTCCTGCACTAACTGTTCTCAGCCACATATTCAGGCGTACAGAAGATACCGCAGTGGCATTTCCCCTCATTGGGGACCTCATCGTTGATCGCCTGGGGACAGGGACAGATACGGTCATCCGAACTTTTGAATTTTCCAGGTTTGGACTGATCAGGCTCTACCATGTAGCAGGGACAGAATCTTTTTCCGTAAAGCATTTTATGTCTGGCCAGACCGAGCTGTACACCTTCATTGACATCATGCATCGGATGGTATTCCCATCCGAACTGCTTGCATACCTTATCTGTGAACTTTTTTGTTTTTTCCAGTTCTGCCAAAAACTCGGGGGAACTCATATCCAGTTGCTGCATCATATTTCAATCCTTTATACTTGCTATACTTATAATTATAGTTATATCTTAAACCAAATTAATATATAATGATACAGTTATAATATAAAGATAAAAAGGGAAACTGTGCAGATAGACAACACTGTTTTGGAAAAACTCGAAAAACTCTCCCATCTTCGTATCGATGATTCAAAAAAAGAGGAAGTGATGGGTCAGCTGAGTGAAATACTCGGCTACATCGATAATCTCAACGAACTCAATACGGATCATCTCGATGCAGCCTTTTCGACACTGAAGGGAGGAACACCCTTGAGAGAGGACATCCCAAGAACAGAGAATAACATTGCCAGGGACATTCTCTCCCGTGCACCTGAAAGCAAAGATGACTTTTTCATTGTACCTGCGATTATCGAATAAAGCCCATGATCAAAGTATACGGTATCAAGAATTGTGACAGTGTCCGCAAGGCAGTGAAATTCCTCAAAGCGCATGGGATCTCTTATGAATTCATCGATTTTCGCGAAACATCCGTTACACAGGGAACTATCGATACCTGGCTGAAGGAAAGTGATATCAACACACTCTTCAACACCAGAGGCACGACATACAGAACCCTCAAACTGAAAGACCAAAACCTTTCCGACGATGAGAAACGCCAATGGCTGGCCAAAGAAAATATGCTGATCAAAAGGCCTGTTATATCATTTGAAAAGAATGTGATAATTGGATATAATGAGTTACAGTATCAAAATTTACTAATCTAAAGAATTAAGAAGGATTTTCATGGCCGATTTCGATATCAAAAAACTCTTACAAAGTGTTGTAAAACACGGTGCTTCAGACCTCCACCTGGTCTCAGATGCGGAACCGCAGATAAGGCTTGACGGCGCACTCAAACCTGTTAACCTTCCAAAGCTGACCGGCGAAGATATTGAAGAGATGTGTTATTCAATGATCACAGAAAAACAAAAACAGCATTTTGAAGAGTATGATGAACTTGATTTCGCCCTTTATCTACCGGGGATCGGCCGTTTCAGAGCGAACTACTATCGTACACTGGGCAATGTCGCAGCTGCTTTCAGGGTTATTCCCATTGAGATCCCTTCTCTCGACGATCTTGGAGCACCATCGATCTTTAAAAAGCTGATCAAGCGGGAAAAAGGACTCATCCTCGTGACCGGGCCTACAGGTTCAGGTAAGTCGACCACATTGGCTGCTCTCCTGAATGAGATCAACCTTTATGAGCAGAAACACATCATAACAGTGGAAGATCCTGTGGAATTCATTCACACAAACAAAAAGTGTGTCTTCTCCCACAGAGGGGTTGGAGAAGATACCAAAAGTTTTTCCGCAGCCCTCAAGTTTGCTATGCGTCAGGATCCCGATATCATCCTGATCGGGGAAATGAGGGACAAAGAGACGATTGAAGCGGCACTGACTGCGGCAGAGACAGGACACCTTGTATTCGGTACCCTACACACTTCTTCTGCACCCGGGACCATCAACCGTATCATCGATGTTTTCACCGGTGATGAACAGCCACAAATCAGAGCTATGATCTCCACCTCGCTCGTTGCCGTCATTGCGCAGTCGCTTCTACCCAAACTCGGTGGAGGGCGTGTTGCTTCACATGAAATTCTTGTGACAAACCATGCGATCTCCAACCTGATCCGTGAAGACAAAGTACACCAGATCTATTCGCAGATGCAGCTCGGGCAGGAAGGTACAGGCATGCAGACCCAGAGCCAGGCACTTCTCAAGTTTATCAGGGACGGAAAGATCAGTCGTGAGACAGCGATACAGTTCGCCAACAAACCCGAAGAGCTTACTAAAGCCCTCTAACAGTTTGACAGGGTACAATACAAAAATTCTAATGATAAATAGGAATACAAAATAATGGAAAATTTTACAATGGTTGATTTCAACTATTTTGATGTGACCATCAGTGCAATCGTCCTCCTCTTGGGTATCAAAGGTTTTATGAACGGTTTCATCAAAGAGATCTTTGGCCTTGCGGGATTGGTGGCAGGAGTCTACTTCGGATCACGCTTTGCCGATACGTCAGCCGCTTTCATTAGTAACAATTTTCTACAGATGCAGAACCCTACCCTGCTCAAACTTCTCGGATTTCTCGCTATACTTATCATTGTCTGGCTGAGTGCAACGCTGCTAGGTTCCATCCTCTCCAAACTGACCAGTGCCAGCGGGCTCGGTTTCATCAACCGGCTTTTCGGTTTTATTGCAGGCGGCGGGAAATATTTCATCATCTTTGCACTGATTGTGACAGCACTCTCCAATGTCACACTGGTCAAAGAAAATCTAGGGAAATATGTTAATAATTCCGTTCTCTATCCCCATCTTATAGAAGTGGGGTCAAAGATCATTCATCTTAATCCTGCCTCTCTGGGGCTGGGAGATGCATCCAAGACTGAAATGTTCAAAGAGGTTGCGAATCTCAAAGAAAGCAAAGAAAACAATGGTTCGACAGAAAGCAATGCTTCTACAGCAGCACATTAAAGGGATACAATCATGATCACCTACCCGCTTCTTCTGGATAAATTCAAGGGGCTTTTGAAAAACAACTCACTGAAGTTCACCAAACAGAGAGAACTGATACTGAAGTTCCTTTATGAGAATGAAGGTCACTTCACTCCGGAAGATATCTATATGCTCATCAAAAAAGAGTATCCCGATGTCAACATTGGGATCGCGACCGTCTACAGAACTTTGACACTGCTTGAAAATGAGGGGATAGCCAGTTCCATCTCTTTTGGGACACAGGGGAAAAAATATGAGTTGGGCCTTAAAAAACATCATGACCATCTCATCTGTACCTCCTGTGGAAAGATCATCGAGTTCTTCGATGATACCATAGAAAGACAGCAGGAGAAGATCGCTGAGAAATATCACTTTAAAATGACCGATCATACCATGAAGATCATCGGTCTTTGCGAAAAGTGCCAAAAAAAGCAATAAGAAAAGAAGTCCGGAAGTGGGTGTTTCAGCCTCACCAAAAATACAGTAACTCATTATAATAGAGCTGTATCTTGTATGTGAGACTAAAGTCTTCACTTCCCTGCAAGCCATAACATAATACAAGAACATCAACACAGGAGAAACCTTGATATTTGATAATCAATATATTCAGGAACGAATCAAAAAAACTGAAAAACTGAGAGAAGAGGGGATGAATCCCTATCCGGCGAACATTACAAAAGGTATGCCCTCTTCGGACTTCTTTGAGCACTATGCCTACGTAAAAGAGCAGACGACAGATGAGAAAAAAGATGAGGGGCAGACCGTTACCCTGACAGGACGGATCAAGTTCATACGTATCATGGGAAAAGCCGCTTTTGCCAAGATAGAAGACACTGACGGCCTTGTACAGATCTATTACAACCGTGACGACCTTCCCGAAGGCTACTACAACACTGTAGCGAAGAAACTTTTCGAAGTGGGCGATATTATTGAAGCGACCGGCTACCCTTTCGTGACACAGACAGGCGAACTTACCCTGCACTGCAAGGACCTCAAGATCGTTTCCAAAGCGATCATGCCGCTTCCGGAAAAGTTCCACGGCCTGACCGACCATGAGATCCGCTACCGACAGCGTTACCTCGACATGATCATGAACCCGGAGGTCAAAGAGACCTTCATCATGCGCTCCAAGATCGTTTCACTCATCAGACGCTTCTTTGAGGACCACAGCTTCCTCGAAGTCGAAACACCGATGATGCACCCCATCCCCGGCGGCGCGAATGCAAAGCCGTTCGTGACCCATCACAATGCACTGGGCGTGGACAGATATCTTAGAATCGCGCCGGAGCTTTACCTCAAGCGTCTGACGGTCGGCGGTATGGAAGCGGTCTTCGAGATCAACCGTAACTTCCGTAACGAGGGGATGGACCAGACACACAATCCCGAATTCACCTCCATCGAGTTCTACTGGGCTTATCACAACTATCTTGACCTGATGAGGCTGACGGAGGAGCTCTTCGAATATATCTTTGCCCAGCTGCAGATGGACAAAACCATCACCTACGGCGAGTATGAGATTGACTGTTCAACACCGTTCGCCAAAGTACCCTTCGTGGAAGCACTGACCAGCATCGGCGAGGTACCCGCAGAGGTTGCCACAGGCAGAGAGAAAGCGATCGCCTACCTCAAAGAGCATGGTGTAGAGGTCAACCCTAATCTCACACTGGGCTATCTGCAAGCAGAACTTTTCGACGAGTTCGTCGAAGGCAAGCTGATCAACCCGACGTTCATTACGGACTACCCTATCGATATTTCACCGCTTTCAAGAAGAAGTGATGACAATCCCGAGATCGCCGAACGCTTCGAGCTTTTCATGGCAGGCAAGGAGATCGCCAACGGCTTCAACGAGCTCAACGACCCAATCGACCAGTTCGAACGTTTCAAGGCACAGGCAGACGCCAAAGAGGCGACCGGTGATGAAGAGACCATGCATATGGACCTCGACTTCATCCGGGCTCTGGGACACGGTATGACACCGACTGCTGGAGAGGGTATCGGTATCGACCGCCTGGTAATGATGCTGACCGACAACCACTCCATCCGTGACGTCATCCTCTTCCCGGCCATGAAGCCAGAAGCAAAACTTGAAGAGGCCAAAGCGGAGATCGCCTGCAAAAAGTGCGGCAATACCAATGAAGAGGAGCTCAAACCTGCCAAGAAAGGCAAAGGGTTCTTCTGTAAAGATGCGGCTGCCTGCAATAAGAGAGCACAGGAGAAGAAGGCCTGATTTTTCGGTGCGTGATTACGCACCCTACGCGGTTTTTATGTAGGGTGGATTTATCCACCATTTACACAGGCCTTTTACCTGAGATAGCTTCCGTACTTCTTCTTGTATCCCTTTTTTAATTTTTCCGCCAGCTGATAGACCGCCATCGCATAATAGGCGCTATGGTTGTAGCGTGTGATCACGTAGAAGTTGTGTGCACCGTACCAAAGCTCGTCAAAACCGTAACGTTTTAACTTGATCAAGTGTACTTTACCGTGGTAGTTAAACTGCCATTTTGGAGAGATGTTTTTAAGTGAGGCACGGGAATATTTGTATTTGTACCCTGTCCTTTTCCCTGTAAAACGTTTTCCGGGGTAAGAAACCCTTACGGCAACCGGCTGCCCCCTTCGCCACCCGTGACTTTTAAAGTAGTAGGCGACACTTCCTATGGCATCTTCAGGGCTGTTCATTCTTTTTTTGCCATCTTTGTTGAAATCTACTACGAACGTTCTGTAGTTACTCGGCATAAACTGTCCAAGCCCTATCGCTCCGGCAAAAGAGCCTTTGACATTTTGCGGGTTGACCTTTTCCCTGCGTGTCATCAGAAGGAACTCTTTGAGTTCGTAACGGTAGAACCTCTGCCGTCTGTTCTTTTCGAATGCCAGTGTCGTCAGGGTATCCAGCACAGGGAATTTACCCGTATTTTTTCCAAAATGGCTCTCTATACCGATGATCGCAGCAATATATTCGGGCTGTACTCCGTATTTTTTATAGGCCCGCAGAAAGGTTTTTCTGTATTTGTGCATATATTTTATACCCAGATCGGTCTTGGAAGGCTTTAAAAATATCTCTTCATAGCGGTCCCACGGGCCCTGCTTCTTTCTTCTTTTGGGTGGTTTCCACTTCTTTCTGTATTTCGGTACATAGATGGCAAGCGCCCTTCTCTGGAACTTCACATGGGAAAAAAGATTGTTCAGATAGCTACGGTTGAAGTGATAATGTTTGACCATCCGGTCTATGAAGACACGGACTTCACGTTTTTTCGTATAGTCTTTCGACCAACCTGCTGTACTGAACAGGAGAACAGAAAACAGTACAAAAGTTATTTGTTTCATTTGCATTCTATCCTCCATTTATGATGAGGCTATCATAACAGCTAATTATCAATCAAGTGTAAACACGTCACTTCCAAAAAGCTTGAAGGCAACGTTTACTCCGGTGTCTTGCCGTAGGCAGCTTTGATCAGCAGTGGCGGCAGCATCGTGGTCAACACGATTACCACAATGAGTGCTGTATATATCTCATTCTCAAAAATCCCGCTGGCACGGCCTATCTCTGAGAAGATCAGCCCTACTTCACCGCGAGGCACCATGGAAAGACCGATGATCATCCTCTTTCTAACGCTCAGACTTTTCAGCAACAGAGGAAACAGCATCTTCCCTATGACAGAAACAAGCAGGATCGATCCGCCAAAAAACCAGATATGAGATTCACTCCAATCGATTTTCTGCAGGTTGATGGAGAGCCCTACCGTTACAAAGAAGATCGGAGTGAAAAGCAGCACGATGGGACGCATCTGCCTCTCTATCTTGTCAGCAAAGTGCCTGTCCTCACCTATCATCGCGCCAAAGGGCAGAAAGAAACGTCTTGAGAGTGCCAGTCCGGCAGCGAACCCACCTATGATCTCCGGCGCGCCCATCTGATGTGCCATCCAGGCAAAAAAGAGGACCAGAGAGATGATCGCCGTAGGGATAAGCCCGGGGTAATTCGTCCGGGTATCATACTTCTGTATCAGTACCGCCATAAGTTTCGCAGCCACAGGTGCAATGATGAAAAAGGCTGTGATAAAGAGAAGGACCCGCCCGGTATCGAACAGGTTCACTTCACCGCTTTGAGAAAAGTCATAAAGGATCGCAAGCAGGACCACACCGAAAACATCATCGAGGACTGCAGCACCCAATATGATCTCGCCCTCTTTGCTCTGATTCTTTTTCAAGTCTTTGAGCACACGCACAGTGATACCAATACTCGTAGCCGTGATCGTTCCCCCTACGAAAAGAGAGGTAATCAGATTGAGATCGAAAAGATAAAAAGAGAGTGCCGCACCCAGGATCAGAGGAAAAACAAAACCGCCTATGGCCACGAGCGTAGCGCTCCATCCGCTTTCCTTGAGCTTGCGAAGGTCTGTCTCCAACCCTACATCGAAGAGCAGCAGTATGATCCCTATTTCGGCAAGCATCTTGATGGTGTCATTCAGGCTTACCCAGCCCAAAATGCTCGGTCCCAGAAACAGACCAGCAGCCAGTTCGCCCAGTACGGGCGGAAGACCGATACGCCCAAAGAGTTCTGCAAAAATGCGCGCACCTACCAATATTAACAATAAAATGAGAAAAAAGTCATGTGCCTGCATAATCCCAAATCCGTAAATAGCCCCAAAGTAATCATAAATTGAACTAAAATCAACGAGAGATATTATGCTAAAAGATTAGATGCATCATAAATTTGCGTATTACCTTGTTGTTTTTAGCACACCGACATGTTTATGCTAAAAATGCTGTTTTTTTAGGCACTATTCTAGTGTTTGAAGTTTCTATCGTATTGATGTTTTTGGTGACTTTATACGGGTATCATTCCAGTGAAACCCTATAGATGCATTCTCTTATGGAGTGAAATATTTCTACAAACTCTTTTTGAACTTTCAAGATAGTCTGCCTACTGTGTTTCACTACCTTTCCTGCTAAACGATAAAACTTATAGCGTATCGTGGCAACCGTATGTTTTTGCCAGCTATTTTGCAGTATTTGTTTAAAAAGAATGAAGAGATTATAAGCCAGTACACCTATCTGAAAGTAAAAATGCATTGGAGATAAAATTTGATGAAGGAAGATAATTGAGATTGAAACCATTTTTAAGTTCTTTGATCCGGTTCTCGCTTGTATCTCCACGCTTGCGATAAAACCTAACAACATCCTGAGCAGACATGCTTTCATCTGCATTGGTAGCGATGACATAATAATGCTCTCTGGCAAGATCAAGTTTTTCGTCTATACTCAACATATCCCAGATCTCCGGAAGTACCGGTGTCACTGTCTTTTTGACAACAATCAGTCTAAAGGCATGGTCTGTGTGCTGCATGGTATGTATAAACTCAGCTACTTCTTCTTTAAGGTGATGTGCTGTACCTTCTTTGGTTTGGAATGATTGCCACTCTTTAATTTCTTTGATATTGGCGTAGACGGAATGATCTAAGTTAGCGCCCACGGTATAGGTGATATGATGATTATTGCAGTGGTTAAAAAGTTCAGCCTGATAAGAAGCAGAATCTGCTCTAAAAAAAGAGAGTGATTTTGCTTTGGGTAATTGTTCCCGACATCTTTTTAGAAACGTCAGATTATTATCTGCGGGCGCAATATTGCCTGAACGAAATTCACTGTGAATCACATATCCGCCATTGATATGACCAATCATAGGTATATATCCGCTTTGCATTTTATAAGTTGTCACTGCTGTACTTTTTTGTGAAAATATTACCGAAGCATCAATATCAAGTACTAAAGGCTCATCTATCGTTTTTAAATGTCTTCGCAACAGTTTACGATTGATGGATTCAATACCATAGATACCATGTAGTCCGTGACGTGTGATCCATTTTCCTACACTCTCTGATACAGGTATATGTTTAATCTTCAACGTCTCTTTGATGGCTTTATCTTTATGAATCATACGTAAGTCATCCAGGACCCTTCCTCCGCTATGAAGCATAAGAAGTAATGGTTGCATGTGTTCAAATGGCATATAACCTCGATTACTTTGAGGTAAAGGTAGATAGGCATTACAGAATTGATCGATTTTAGTTGCTTTTAGATATTCACCGAATAATATGGTTCCGGCATTGGAAGTAAGTGACTCTTTAGTTCCCTCTACAGAAAAATTTAACACACCTTGTGGCATACTTTTACTCCTTGGCAAAAGCTTCACCAAATGGGTGAAAGTGTTTAGTGTCGCTTTTGTCTTTCTTTTCCCCTATTTTACGATACTTCTTCTTTTATGGTTATTTTCTATTTACGGATTTGGGATAATGGGTATTATAACAGAACTCATTCGGAGTTGGGTATTACGGTACTATTTTGAAATCCACCTTCTTATAGAACAACTGTAACTTTATGTGCACCTCTAATAAAAATAATAAAGTCCTTAGAGGAATTTTGCTATAAATACGTTTAAATTATTCCTAAAGGAACACAATGTCATATGCCATAGAAACGTTTGACCCGGAGATATTCCAGGCAATTGAAAATGAAAGAGAGAGACAGACGAACCACCTCGAGATGATCGCATCCGAAAACTTCACTATCCCTGCCGTCATGGAGGCGATGGGTTCGGTCTTTACCAACAAATATGCCGAAGGATATCCGCACAAGAGATACTATGGCGGATGCGAATACGCCGATGTGGTAGAACAGCTTGCTATCGACAGGGCCTGCGAACTCTTTGACTGCAACTATGCAAATGTACAGCCCCACTCCGGCTCACAGGCGAACGGTGCCGTCTATGCGGCGCTGATCAAAGCCGGGGACAAAATACTTGGTATGGACCTCAGCCACGGCGGTCACCTCACTCACGGCTCAAAACCCAGTTTTTCCGGCAAAAACTACCACAGCTTTACCTACGGTGTCGAGCTTGACGGGCGCATCAACTATGACAGAGTCATGGAGATTGCAAAGATCGTACAACCGAAGATCATCGTCTGCGGTGCCTCTGCCTATGCCAGAGAGATCGATTTCAAGAAGTTCAGGGAGATCGCCGATGAAGTCGGCGCGATCCTCTTTGCGGACATCGCACACATTGCAGGTCTGGTCTGTGCCGGTGAACATCCAAGCCCGTTCCCGTATGCCGATGTGGTCACAACAACGACACACAAAACACTTGCAGGACCTCGTGGCGGTATGATCATGACCAACGATGAAGACATTGCCAAGAAGATCAACTCTGCCATCTTCCCGGGTCTTCAAGGCGGGCCGCTTGTTCATGTAATTGCTGCCAAGGCAGTCGGTTTCAAACACAACCTCTCTGATGAATGGAAAGTCTATGCAAAACAGGTGAAAGCCAATGCTTCCATACTTGCAGACGTGCTCATCAAGAGAGGCTACGACGTGGTCTCCGGCGGAACAGACAACCACCTCGTTCTTGTCTCCTTCCTCGATAAAGAATTCTCAGGGAAAGATGCCGATGCGGCACTGGGTGCCGCCGGTATCACCGTGAACAAGAACACGGTTCCAGGAGAGACAAGAAGCCCGTTCGTGACTTCAGGTATCCGTATCGGTTCGCCTGCATTGACAAGCCGCGGCATGAAAGAGATAGAGTTTGAGATCATCGCCAACAAGATCGCTGATGTACTCGACAATGTCAACGACAGCGAACTGCATGCAAAGATCAAAGAGGAAATGAAGGAACTTGCTTCCAACTTCGTGATCTACGATAAGCCGATATATTAAGGTGCAGCCATAAAAGTTTTTGACTTAGAGCTCAACGACGGTCACTACTACATCAAACGCAAGACGATTGTCGAAAAGATCCATTTCGATAACCGGACCTTCTATGCCAAGTTCGAGCTCATAGAAGAGTCCCTCACCCCGCTTCTGCTTACCCAGCACCTCAACAGACAGTATACCATCGCCGCACCGCTTCTGAACGAAGGGGGGCTGACCAACTATCTTGTACTCGAGTACAGGGGCGATGAGCACCAGCGTTTCTACTACCTTGTCAAACAGCTTTTCAGAACACTCAGTATTGAAGATTACCATATCTATCAAGGCAAACATGAAGAGACCATTCAGGTCTTCATTGAGGTCAAACCGTTGACACTCGAAGAGGCAGATCAAGCACTGCAGAAGATCTCGGACACACTCAAAGAGAAACTGGGAAAGAAATGGAAGACACTCCCTTCGGCTTCCCTCCCTGAAGCATATAATATCGTTACACTGCCCCATAAAGAGATTTAAGTTAACGCTCTCATATTATCCAAAAACATTCTTGCTCCAAAACCTTATAAATTTATGTATTTTATAAGGTTTTGAAAATTTGTCTCTTTCAATTGTTAATTATGCTCTAACTTAGTAATTTCATATTGTCCATCCAATATAGTCCAACCAGTTAATCCGTTTTTTGATTTAATTTTAAATGCCATGAAACCTTTACCATATCTAATGCGTAATACATTGTATTTTTCACCGTCATAAACTTTGAATATTGGTGTATTACATAGATATCCACATTTCCAATCTTCAAAAGCTATAGAATCTTTTTTGACTCTTAATATGTTTTCTCTATCTTGTTGTGTATCAAACCATACCACTCCATACGTTAAGATAAAAACAATGATAATGCTTGAAAGTAATATTTTCATTTATTCCATACTTAGCTCAACCATCTAAAGAACTCTAAACAAATGAGAAGTATCATTACTGTCAAATTCAATATCTTCAATTTTCACTGAGACTTCTTCAAGTGCTTTTAATTGCCAAGGTTTTCTTTTTTTACCTGATTGACCTATATGCTGTTCATCCCAAGCATATGCCCATATAGATTTAACATCTTTATGTTCATAACCGACTTTATATAGTTTATCAGCCAACTCAAATTTATTCATACTAATACCTTTATTAAGATAATTATACATATTTAATATGAAAACCTTATAATCTAACATAGAATATAACGGGCAAAAAATCCTCATAAAGTTATATATTTTATAAGGTCTTCAATGTGTTATATTTAGTTCCCGAAAGTCTATGCTTCTTCAAGACCAATTTCTTTATCAATTTTTTCCATAAGCCCGGTGTAGCCTCTTGAATTAAAGTCTTCAATTACTTGTTTGCGTACTGATTTGGCAGCATCTATCCGATTGTTTTTCATTAAAACTAAAAGTATATTGTATATTTCCATTACATAACTACCTATCATCTGCCTTTCTATATCATATTCGGGGTTTGATTTGCAATATTTCATGGCAATATTAAAGCTTGTAAGTGCTTCCTTGTATTTTTCTTCAGGATTAGGTAGATATGCATTACAAATTTTCCATTTTTCTTTTTTGATAAGTTTATCCCAAATAAATCTAACAATATCTTGAGAAAGTGTAGACTCTTCATCATGTAGTTTGATAAATTCATTGACTGGCAACTCAGAACTTTTTAAATATTCACAAATAGCAACATAATCATGAAATCGTTCTGGTTCTTTTGTTTTTAAGAGCAAGTCTAGAGCTTCATCCCTTTTTGACTTTAGTCTAATGAGAGCCTCCGGATATTTCTCTCCAAGTTTTACCCACTCAGATAAACAGTATGAAAGTCGTACTCCATACGAAGAAGCAGGATCATCATCTAGAGCATGTTCAAAGAAATAATCGTAGTTTTCAAGAGCATCTACATAATTACCTAAGCGAAAAGCTTCTCGTGCTTTATCAAGTGCATCTTTTTGAGGTTTACCCATTTCTTTTTATCCTTTTATTGTAAGGAATACTATACACCTTTTCTTATTAAATTTTGAACTAAATAGAGATGAGATATATTCGATAATTCAAAACCTTATAATCTAACATATTTTATAAGGTTATTCGCTATAACGACGTTTGTAGCCCATAAATATTTACCCTCCCATAGAAAACGTTATAAAATGTACTATATTGGCATGTTTTATAAGGAAAAGTACCAAAGGAGCACTACCCATAGCGAGCTCTTCATGACATGTCAGTATCTGCTATAAAATATACGCTACAATGACAAAAAAGTAATGGATATCGATGTTCGAAAAACTTCTGCGTTTCTTTGTTGAGAACAGCCGGCTCAACTACTTTCTCTTCATTCTCATCTTTCTGACAGGCGCGGTGCTTTACACGAAAACCCCAAAAGAGATCTTCCCTTCTTTTGAACTGGACATGGTCTCTGTGAACGGACACTATGCCGGGGCTTCCATCGATATGCTCAACAAGATGGCCGTCAAGGAGATAGAACAGGAACTCAAGAACATCGACGGTATAGATAAGATGGCGACCATTATCTCGGCAGGGAAGTTCAACATCATCCTTGAGCTTGAAAAACGGGTTGACAAATATAATACTGCCGAGAAGGTCAAGAATGCCATCGCCCTGACAAAACAGTACCTCCCCTCCGATATGGACGAACCGGTGGTCAATGTCCTGGAAGTGAAGCGCGACCTGATGCGTGTGGCTATCTCCTCGCAGAAGGCGCCCCACTCGGCACTCATCGAAGCTGCAGACAGACTCAAAGACAAAGTATCTGCCCTGAAGAACATTTCCGAGGTCAAGATCTTCGGCGACTCGGACAAATACTACGATATCCATCTCGATACACAGAAGATACGGGCCTACGGGCTGGATGAAAGTACCGTCGTTGCCGCGCTTACCGGGCTCTCCTATATCTTCCCCGTTGGGATGATAGAAGAGAGCGATGCCAAGCACTTCTACCTCTCCACCTACAACGGCCCCAAAGATGCCCAGAAAATGCTTCAGAGCCAGCTGGACATTGGGGGCAAAACGCTTTACCTCAAAGACATTGCAACCGTTTCAAAGCGCTATGAGGATGCGGCTACGATTTACTCCATCGACGGGAAAAATGCCGTGGATGTGAGCATCAAGCAGAGCAGTGAGGGGAATGCCCTGAAACTGGCTGAACAGATCAGAGAGATTGTCGCCCGCATGAACCAGAACAGCAAGGGCATATACTTCACGATCCATAATGACCGTTCCGAAAAGATCAAAGACCGCCTCAACATCGTCATCTCCAACATACTGCTGGGGCTGATCCTGATCTCACTGCTCGTAGGCATTCTGATAAACTGGCGTATGTCTTTAGTCATCACCCTGGGTATCCCTACCTCTTTTGTCATGGGAGTGATCTATCTTTATCTGGCAGGCTATACGATCAATATGATCTCACTGGTCGGAGTGCTCATTGCCCTGGGGATCATCGTGGACGATGCTATCGTGGTCAGCGAGAATATTCAGCAGCACATTGAGGAGGGGCTGGAACCCAAAGAAGCGGCCATACAGGGAGCCAAAGAGATGTTCAAGCCTGTCACCATCGCCTCCCTTACCACCCTCTTCGCGTTCATTCCCGCCCTGATGATGAGCGGCAATATGGGAGAGGTTATCAAACTCATTCCCATCGCCGTCTCCGTGCTGGTCCTGGCTTCGCTCATCGAGTCCTTCCTTTTTCTTCCCATACACGCGGCCCATCTGCTTAACAAAAATGAAAAGACCACTTCCTGGGAGCGTGCCAACCGGATCTACAGCAAACTGATCCATAAGCTGATGTATTACAGGAAAACGTTTCTGACACTCTTTCTCATACTGGTACCTCTGCTGATCGTCATCGGTGTCAAAAGCAGTAAATTCCAGATGTTCCCCAAGTTTGATGCGAGCACCATACGCATCACACTCAAAGCCAATGTCAACACTTCGACCGAAGAGACCATGCGCGCACTGAAAGCGATAGAAAAAGACCTCTATGCACACAAAGATGAATTCTACATAGAACATATCGGCTCGGTAGCGGGCTGGAGAAGGGACAGTGCGGGGAATTCGGAGAGCTACCCCTATGTGGGGAACATCGACATTGAACTTCAAAAGCTCAAGGCACAAAATCTCGTTGACAGGTTCATCACCCCTACACTCAGCTTTTACTATGACAGTGAAGGACGCACCAGAAAGGAGAAATCTGCGGTCATTTCCGAAAAGCTCAGGGCTTTCCTGAAACAGCAGCATTACAAAAAGCGTTTCGGTCTGAGCGATCTTGCCATCGTCGAAAGAAAGGTCGGTCCTATAAAGTCGGACCTAAAAATCGGTTTGGTCTCGGATGACAGCCAAAAGATCATGAAGTATGCCAAAAAGATCGAAGAGAAACTCTCTTCACTCAAAGGGATCGTCTCCGTGAATGATGCCATGCATTACGGTGTGGACGAGATAAAACTCAAGGTCAACAGTTATGGGGAATCACTGGGGCTCAACGAGAAAAAACTCGGTGCCCTGCTCTCGAATTTCTATCTGGAAAAACGCATCGGTTTTGCTTTTGACAGTTCCGACCTGCTCGAACTCAAAGTACGAAGCAGCCAGAAAGATTCGCTTGAAGCACTCAAACAGTTTCAGATACGACTCGATAATGGAAGTTCGGTCTCACTTGAAGATGTTGCGGATTTCCACATCATACGTTCATTTGAAAAGGTCATCAAGGACAACGGGCTGACCAACTTCTACATCTATGCCAACGTCAACAGCAAGGTACTGACCGCCACTGAAGCGATCGATGCCATCAAGCCCATACTTGAAAAGGCGAAAAAAGAGGGTATCAAGATCATTTTCAAAGGAGAAGAAGAGAAGAAGAAGGAGCTCAAACACGATATGATGCTTGCCTCTGCTATGGCCATGCTGCTCATCATGCTCTCCCTGCTCTACCTCTTCAATTCCTTCAGAGAGACGTTCATGATCATGACAGTAATTCCCTTTGCCTTCCTTGGCGTGCTCATAGGGCATTTCGTCATGGGCCTGAACCTCTCCATGCCCTCCATCATCGGCATGCTGGGGCTTTCAGGGGTGGTTATCAATGACGGGATTATTATGCTGATGAATCTAAAGAGAGCAAAGGACCTTGAGGGGATATACTACTACGCGTCCAAGCGTTTCAGGCCGATCATCCTTACATCGGTCACCACGCTTATTGGTCTGGCTTCACTGGTGTTTTTCCCTACAGGGCAGGCAGCCATCTTCCAGCCTATGGCGATTTCTCTGGCATTCGGGCTTGCCTGGGGAACAGTACTGAACCTTCTCTACCTACCGGCACTCTATACGATACTCAATCAGAAAAAGCTTGGAATGTAGGGAGGATGACCGTTCCGTCCGGCATTCTTAAAATCCTAAACTTTTATATACAAATCATAGGGTATAATTAGCCTAAAATTATATCTGGAGACCTCCCCTAATGAATGACCACAATTTAGATGATCTTATCATCGATAATATTGAGCCCAAAAATAACAAATCAAAAAGTTTTTTAACGATCGTTGCATTGATCATCGTTGTTCTGATCGTGGCGATCGTATTTACCAAGACCATACTCAGTGAGCCAAAGAATACAGAGATCGCCCTTGAGGAGAACATGACCGATATGATCAGTCCGGAGCTTACCCTTCAGAGCACCCCTAAGGTCAAGGCACCCAAGGGTGAGACCAAACTCTCTTCCATGATAGAAGAAAAACTTACACCCCCAAAGAAAACCGAAGAGATCAAAAAAGAGACGGTGGAGATCGATGAAGAGGTCGCTGTTGAGAAAAAACCTGTTGTAGCGGCAGTGGTACCCGAACCTGCCGAAAAGACACCTGTTCCAAAAGTCGTAGAGAAAAAAACTGAAGTGAAAAAAGAACCTGCCAAGCCTGTAGAAACAGAAAAGATCGTTGTACCCGTAAAGCCGACTGCACCGAAAAAAGTGGCCGTTCCCAAAAAAAACCATACCACTTCCGGCGTGAAGTACTATATACAGGTCGGATCGTTCTCGCAGACACCAAGCACACGATTCCTGAACACCATCAAGAAACACGGTTTCGCCTACAAGATCACAGCACCGACTGCCAATGGTGCCAAAAAACTGCTCATCGGACCATACCCAAGCAGAACCGATGCAGACAATGCACTGGTAAGAGTCAGGGACCGCATCAACAAGGGTGCGTTCATCGTAAAGAAATAAGCCATGATGAAAACAGTTCTTTTTGACCAATTGACCCCTGTGGCACTCTATGGAAAGATCAAAACCCTCTTTCCCGGTGAAATCACTATGCTCTTCGAAAGTGTGGTCAATACCAGTGACGGGAACTTTTCTTTCATCACCATAGGAGCACAGGAACGCCTGCGCTACAAGGACAAGACAACACACTATACAGATACTTCCGGCACGGAAAAAGTTCTCGATGAAGATCCTTTCACCTTCATGAAATCCTACTATGCCCGTGTCGATCAGGAGAAGTACAAAGAGAGAGCGCTGGAAGCAGGCTTCTCTTTCGTAGACGGATTCATCGGTTTTATCGCTTACGATATGGTCAAAGTCTTCGAACCTGTACTCTCTGAAAGTATGGACAACCTTCTCGATCCACTCGACACACCCGACCTGGACCTCGTACGCCCAAAGATCATCATCGCCTACTCCCATAAAAGTGCAAAGCTCACACTGATCCTCAATGATGCGCGCATGCAAGAAGGGTTCGGGCAGATCGAAGAGATGCTGCATGAGACCTTTACACCGATGGAAATCAAAGCGGTCGAACTCGAAGGAGAAGGCACTTTCAGTATTGACGAAGAACGTTTCAAGGCACTGGTCGTTGAATCCAAAGAACACATCCGTTCGGGAGATATCTTCCAGATACTGCTTGCCAACCGCTATACGCAAAAAGGGAAGATCGATCCGCTGAGTTTCTACCGTGTGTTGCGTTCGAAGAACCCCTCTCCCTACCTCTTCCTGCTCGACTATGAGGATTTTTCCATCTGTGGTTCCAGCCCGGAAGTGATGGTACGGCTCACAGACGGGGAGATACTGCTTCGCCCTATCGCCGGTACACGTAAACGAGGGAAAACACATGCAAGGGACAAAGAGCTTGAGCTTGAAATGCTGAACGACCCCAAAGAGTGTGCCGAGCACCTCATGCTCATTGACCTCGGCCGTAACGATGTGGGACGTGTCGCAAAGACAGGTACTGTAGAAGTGACCGACATGATGCGTGTAGAGAAGTACTCTCACGTGATGCATATGGTCTCCGATGTCGAAGCGGTCATCCGGGATGACAAGGATATGTTCGACCTTTTTGCCGCAACATTCACCGCAGGTACTATGACCGGAGCACCAAAGATCAAGGCAATGGAGCTCATCGCCAAGTTCGAGGGCCTCAAAAGAGGATTCTACTCCGGATCGGTCGGCTACTTCTCCTTGAACGGCAATATGGACTCCGCCATCGCCATACGGACCTCTCTCATCAAGCCGGACTCCATTACCCTTCAGGCAGGTGCCGGTATAGTTGCGGACTCTGTCCCTGAGCTGGAGTACTTAGAAGTGAAGAACAAACTCGGTGCCCTGCTGGCAACCCTTAAAGAGATGGAAACGCTTTAGAAGATGACAGGACAACTCTTTGCCATCTTCGGCAACCCCGTTTCACATTCAAAATCTCCTCTCATGCACAACCTCGCTTTCAAAGGACTGGGATTTGAGGGATGCTACAACCGCTACAGACTCGAAGACGGTACAAAACTCAAAGAAACCTTTTTTGCTTTGGGGCTCAGGGGTATCAACATTACCGTGCCGCACAAGGAGCATGCTTACGCCGCCTGCGACGAACTGGACCCATTTGCCCGGAAGGTAGGAGCGGTCAATACCATCGTCGAAAAAAAAGGAATACTCTACGGCTACAATACGGATGCTCCCGGCTTCCTCAAAGCGATCTCAGAATTTGAGAATGTCAAAAAGGTCCTCTTTCTGGGTGCCGGCGGTACGGCACAGTCCACTTCCGCCATACTCAGGGATGAAGGGTATGAGGTCACCCTGCTCAACCGAAGCGCCGGACGGCTGGAGAGATTCGCGCAGGAGGGCTTTAAAACGGCTACCTTTGAGACCTTCACACCCGAAAGCTACGACCTTGTCATTAATATGACCTCCGCAGGGCTTGAAGATGATGCACTTCCCGCTCCAAAGGAACTGCTCGATGCCGTCATCCCTTCTGCCAAAGCCTGCGTTGATGTCATTTACGGCAAGGAGACCCCTTTTTTAAAACTGGCAAAATCTTTGAGAAAACCAACCAAAGACGGCTCTAACATGCTGCTCTATCAGGGTATCATCGCATTTGAACATTTTACAGACCATCGTTACACCTTTGATGAGATCAAAGCCCATATGGAAAAAGCGTTTACACTATGAAAAAGATCGTTTTCGCCCTACTCGGACTAGTGCTGATCGCCGCAGTGGCATGGTTCAACCTGCCCAAGATCACACCCTACTACACACAGCTGACCAAAGCCCGTGTCGGGATGAACCTCGACCTGCAGCCAGAAGCACAGAAAAAAGCCCATTTCGTCGGATCGGAAAAATGCAAAGAGTGCCACAAAGAACATTATCATGACTGGAAAGCCTCCATGCACTCGAAAATGATACAGGATATCCGAAAGGACGGTTCCGTGGTCGTGGCGGACTTCTCCAAACTGCCTGACGATGCGGACTTCACGCTCAAAAATGCTATCTACACTATCGGAAGCAAGTTCAAACAGCGCTATATGATCCCTGCGACCATCAACGGCAAAGAGGATTACCGCCTGGGGAACTACCAGTGGAATACGCAGACCGGGAAGTGGCAGCACTTCAAACCCTATAAGTACTGGTACCACGATTCCTACCCGCATGACAACAAACAGTTCCCCACTTCCACGACATGCGACGGCTGTCACTTCACGGGCTATATGTCTACAGGTAAACGTGTCGAACCCGCCATCGCCTGCGAAAGCTGTCATGGACCGGGAAGCAAACACGCAGAAGACCCCAACTCCCCTGTCTTCAAAGCCAGTCTGGCAGACCCCATCAGGACCAACGAGGTCTGCCTGCAATGCCATATGCGGAACCGCGACAAGCGCATGGAGACGGAGCAGGCCTCGGCTAAAGACCTCTGGATGAGCGCTATGGACTACCCTAAAGGCTACGAAGCGGGCAAACCGCTGATCAACCACAAACTCCCCGCACCGTTCGCACCGGGAAAAGCGACCAAAGAATTCTGGCCAAACGGTGCGGCAAAAAAGAACCGTACACAGGGGAACGAATATATCCATGACAGGATGTATAAGCATGGGATCACCTGTATCAACTGCCACAATCCGCACAAGCTGACCAATACGGCCAAAAAACCCGAAGGAAACAAGGCCTGTATGAAGTGCCATTCCTTAGGATCGGTCATCGGACCGCACCAGGATACCATCGAACAGCACACACATCACAAGGCGGACTCCAAAGGATCGCTCTGCATCGAATGCCATATGCCAAGAACAGGGAAACATACGGGTAAATCTCCACTGACCGTACGTTCACACCGTTTTGCATTCACCTACCCAGCAGAGACAAAAGCGTACGGTATGCCAGCAGAGACCAACGCCTGTTTTGCCTGTCATAAAGACAGGACACTGGACTCACTGCAGGATGATCTGAAAAAATGGGGAAATCTGGAATGGCAGAAACTTGAGTCTCCACCTATAAAGTGATTTGATTTCAATTAACCTTTTGGTACTATAATAGATTTATAGTACACATAAATCATTATAAGAAGGAGTCTTTTCTATGATCAACATTCTCATGATCGAAGACGATCCGGAATTCGCAGAACTGCTCAGCGAATATCTTTTACAGTTCGACATCAAGATCACCAATTACGAGGATCCGTTCCTGGGGCTGAGCGCAGGCGTAAAGAAATTCGATCTGGTCATCCTTGACCTGACCCTGCCGGGTATGGACGGGCTTGAAGTCTGTGAAGAGCTTGTCAGAAAGTATGACCTGCCTGTCATTATCTCTTCAGCGAGAAGCGACATCAGTGACAAGGTCAAAAGTTTTGAACTGGGCGCCTACGATTACCTGCCAAAACCTTATGATCCCAAAGAGATGTATGCGCGCATCATGTCCATTCTCAACCGTGTGAACAAAGACAAGGGAAGCCAGAGCACCCTCCCCAAAAGTGATTTTGAGATCAAAGGGGATACGATCTATTTCAAGGGACAGGCACTCTCGCTCACCCCTGCAGAATTCGAAGTTCTCTCACTGCTGGTCAAACACCAGGGTATCACACAGTCCAGAGAACAGATCATCAATACTTCGGGAACGATGAGTATCGACTCCCAGGGGAAAAGCCTCGATGTCATCATCTCAAAGATCCGCAGCAAACTCGGAGACAACAAACGCATACAGGCCGTCCGCGGCGTAGGGTATAAACTTGTTTAAAGACTCCCTGCGAAACAAGATCAATCTTGTTTTCTCTATTACGCTGGTCCTACTCGCCTCGCTGTTCATCGCGTCAGTAAAGTACGACCATGCCAAATTTGAAGAGCACAATGCCCTTCAGGAGAGAGCGATTGCCCATTATCTCTACGACTATTACCTCAAAACCGGAAAGATCGACGAAGCCTACCTCGAATCGCAGAATGTTTCTCTCATCACAGACAAGGGACAGGAGGTACAGATAGAGCGCTACTTCAAGGAGAAAGGTAAATATAAAAAGTATGCTGTCGATACCTTTCACCTTCAACGTATCATACTGATCAACAACGACCGATTCAAACTCTTTCTGAAGAACAGAAACAAACCAAGATATCCGGTCAAACGTATCATTGTATTCTCGATCGTACTCATGTTCATTCTTTTCCTTTACCTCTGGATCGTTAGAAGTCTCAAACCCCTTTCCGAACTCAAGAACAAGATCAAAACCTTTTCGGAGGGCAATCTCGATATCTCCTGTGCCAGTGACAAAGACGATGAGATCGCAGAGGTCGCCAACGAGTTCGACCATGCGGTGAAGATGATACGTGAACTTCTGCAGTCAAGACAGCTTTTTCTGCGCGCTATCATGCATGAGCTCAAAACCCCTATTGCCAAGGGACGTCTGATGAGTGAAATGCTACCGGATGAAAAGAGCAAGGCGCGTATGCACAGTATCTTCGAGCGTCTCAATCTGCTCATCGATGAATTCGCAAAAATAGAGAAGATCACTTCAAGGAATTTCGAACTGCATATCAAACCCTACAAAATGTCTGACCTTACTGAGGCAAGCATCGATATTCTGATGATAGAAAACCCTGAACGGCTTGTGAGTATCGAAGTCAAAAAAGACTACATCGTCAAAGTGGATTTCGAGCTCTTCACACTGGCCATGAAGAACCTGCTTGACAATGCCATCAAATACAGCACGGATAAACATGTCACTGTCAGGATAGAGAAGGATCATGTAGAAATCATCAACAAATCTGCAGCACTTCCGGAACCTCTGGAAAACTACTTCAAACCTTTCCATACGTCAAAAGGCGGATTGGGACTGGGGATCTACATTGTAAAAAGTATTCTGGATATCCATCATATGGAACTGGACTACAGGTATGAAGAGGGAAATAATATCTTTACGGTGAAATAAATGGTGCCGTCGGGGGACGGACACCCTACGCGATTTATTTACTGATCTGCTCCGCTGATTGTATCGGAGAGCATGAAAGCAAGCTCAAGTGCCTGGGAAGCGTTAAGTCTTGGGTCGCACTGCGTGTGGTAACGGCTTGCAAGCCCTTCCGCAGTAATCGCGCAGGATGTACTTCCCGTACACTCTGTCACATCGTTCCCCGTCATCTCCAGGTGAATACCTGCAGCAACTGTACCCATCTCTTTATGAATAGAGAAGAACTGCTTTACTTCCGAGAGAATATTGTCGAAATCTCTGGTTTTGAAACCGCTGGAAGACTTCTCGACATTCCCATGCATCGGATCTATCGTCCAGACGACGTTCTTCCCTGCATCACGTACTTTTTTTAGAAGAGGGGGGAAGAATTCTGCGATCTTCTCCGCTCCCATACGGACGATCAGGTTCAATCTCCCCTCTTCATTGTCCGGGTTGAGCGCATCAATGAGCTCGATGAGTTCATCTTCACCCATACTCGGTCCCACTTTACATCCAATAGGATTTTTGATCCCCCTAAAGTACTCGATATGCGCCTCGTTCAGGTCTCTCGTTCTGTCACCGATCCAGAGCATATGCGCTGAACAGTCATACCATTCACCTGTCTCCGTATCCAAACGTGTCAATGCCTCTTCATAATTCAGAAGCAGTGCTTCATGTGATGTATAGAGTGTCGTTTGGTGCAGCTGTGGCATCGTTTCGCTGGTCAGGCCGCAGGCTGACATAAACTTCATCGCATGGTCTATCTTGTCACTTAGCTCGTCATAGCGTTTACCCAGCGGGTTATCCTTGATAAAGTCGAGGTTCCACTGATGTACTTTGTTCAGGTCTGCCAGACCGCCTCTTGAGAAGGCACGTACAAGGTTCAGTGTGGCTGCCGACTGGTTGTAGGCACGGATCATGTTATGCGGGTTCGGTATTCTTGCCTCTTCAGTGAACTCAATACCGTTGATGATGTCTCCACGGTAACTTGGAAGTTTGACACCATCGACCTCTTCAAAATCGGAAGACCTCGGCTTGGCGAACTGTCCCGCAATACGCCCTACCTTTACAACCGGTTTGCCCGTAGAGTACATGAGGACCATATTCATCTGGAGCATCAGTTTAAAAAGGTTCTTGATGGTCTCAGCATTGAAATCTGCAAAGCTCTCGGCACAGTCACCACCCTGCAAAAGGAAGGCCTCTCCGCGTCCGGCTGCAGCAAGCTTGCGCTTGAGGTTTCTTGCTTCACCTGCAAAAATAAGCGGTGGGTAAGAGCTCAATTCCGCTTCGACTTTTTGAAGTGTTTCCTGATCCTGATAGGTTGGTTGTTGCTTAATGGGGAAATCTCTCCAACTGCCTGGTGTCCAACTCATAATAAGTTCCTTGAAAATAAATTGCAAAGATTATATCTGAAAAACGATGAAAATTATATGGATATGGAGACATTGCTGAAAATATCTTAAATAATACTTTGGATTTATAAAAAAAATGTACTTTTCACTCAGTGAATAAGCTGTGAACAACTGATATTAATTAATGAAACCCGATGAGCAGGGGAGGAATAAAATTATTCAAATTTTTTATCTTTTCACATGGTGAATAAACTGTGAACAACTGATATTAATTAATGAAACCCGCATTTCAGGGCTGTACCACAAAAGTGTTACTTTTTGGCAACAAATGTTACGAAGTTCGCCCACTGAAAGATCGTGCTGATATTTCTAAATCCGGCATCCCGGCACATACGGATATTCTCTTCGATCGTGAACGGGATCAGTACATTTTCCAAGGCTTCACGCTTCTGTGCGATCTCATATTCGCTGTAGCCCTGAGTCTTCTTGTAATCATAATAAATGTCGATCATCTCTTTATCCAGACGTTTGTCCTCAAAGACCACTTTTTCCGAAAAGATGAACATCCCGCCCTCGTTCAAGCTCTCATAAAGACGTTTTACCAGTTCGATGCGCTGCATGGGACGGATAAACTGCAGCGTGTAGTTCGCCACGATGATATCTTCTTCTTCATAGCTGTATTCCATCATATCCGCCAACGCCAGATCGATACTTGCCCCGAATGCCTGACATTTCTGTTCTGCCCGCTCAAGCATGGCAGGTGAATTGTCTATGCCTTTGAGCTGCATTCCGGCCTCCATCTTGCTGTGCAGGTCCAGCAGGAATTTCGCCGTCGAGGCTCCCAGATCAAGCACCTTCATACCCTCCCGCTGTTCTGCAAGGATCAGTGAGATCACCAGATGTCTTACCTCATCGTAAAAAGGAACCGAACGGCTGAGCATATCGTCAAAGACAGAGGCGACCGCCTGATCGAATTCAAATTTCTTTTCTATGGGTTTTTCAAATACTTTATCTTTCATAACGCCATTTTAACACAAGCTGCCCTCAAGTTACATTCTTATAGTTTTCATAAGTCCAATAAATTATTTTATTATATTTTAATAACAAATAGTATAAATTTTATATTTTTTACGTTTACACTAAGAAAAAAACTTTATAATGTACATACATTATTTATAAATGGGTAGGTGGAGATGCAGCAGTTAACCGTTCTTGTCGTTGATGATGATAGAGTATCAACCGCCATACTCAGCCATATGCTGGAAAACTATGCCGACAAGGTCCTCATCGCCGCTGACGGTGAAGAGGGACTTCGACTCTTCATGGAACACCGTCCAGAGATCGTCCTCTCCGACATCAATATGCCCCGCATGGGCGGACTTGAGATGGTCCGGGAAATACGGGCAATCGACGAGCATGTCAAGATCGCCATCTTTACGAACTTCGAGAACCGCGATATCCTCCTCAAAGCCATACAGTATGGTGTGAACCAGTTCTTTTCCAAACCGTTCGAAGCCAAACTTTTTGCCCAGGTCCTGCAGCACCTTGTCGATGAAGTCATGGAGAAACGGCGCATACAGGCAGAATTGACACGTCAGCAGAACATACTGCATGCCATCAATCAGATGTCACACAATTTCCTTCAGCAGACCGACTGGATGACCGCACTGTATGTAGAGATGCATAACCTCAAGATCGCTTCGGAGACATCTGCCGTTTTCATCTATAAAAATGAGGCGGATGACAAAGAAGATCCTCTCTATGCCTCACAACTTTTGGCGATCAATGACAACAAAAAAGCAAGAGCCAGAAAACGTATACACTACAAAAAGAACCATCTTATGCGCTGGAAAAAGGCACTGGAACGCGGTCATTCGGTCAATGGCAGTATCAATGTCTATGACCGTTCAAAACAGAAACTGCTTTCAGCTTTCAAGATAGAATGTCTTCTGATCCTCCCGATCTTTGTAAATCATGAATGGTGGGGATTTCTGGGCATAGGAAGCAATGCCGATCAGCCTCTCAAGAATTCAGATATTGAAATGCTCAGTACCGTCTCTTCCATCATCGGGTCAGCCATCAACAACAAACGCAATATCCAGTCACTTGAAATGTCTTCTCTGGTATTCAAACATACGATGGACGGGGTACTTATCACCAATGCAGACAATCGTATCGTACATGTCAACTCCGCTTTTACAGATATCACCGGTTATCAGCCTTCCGAAGTGATAGGAAAAGACCCAAAACTCCTGAAATCAGGAAACCATACCAAGCACTTCTATGATGAAATGTGGCGAAGGATCACTGACAGCGGATACTGGCAGGGAGAGATCACAAACCGTAAGAAGAACGGTGAGATCTATATTGAATGGCTCACTATCAATACGATCAGGGATGCCGAGGAGAATATCGAGCAGTACATAGGTATCTTCTCCGATGTTACCCATCAGCGCAAAGATGCGCATGACCAGGCTTACCTGGCCACACATGACCCGTTAACGGGACTTTCAAACAGGCTGGTACTCAATGACCGTCTGGAACATGCCATCGAACACGCCAAACGTTTTGACAAGTGTTTTGCACTGATCTTCTGTGATCTTGACAACTTCAAGCCCATCAATGATACCTATGGACATTCCGTTGGTGATAAAGTACTCAAACATATTGCCGATATCATGAAATCGACATTAAGGAAGAACGATACTATCTGCCGTTACGGCGGAGATGAATTCGTGATCCTGATAGAAGAGTTGAAAGAGTTTGAAAGTCTTGAGACCATCCTTGACAAGATCCGTACACTTACCAATCAAAGCTTCACGATCAACGGTATCGAACTGAATGTGGGCATCAGTATCGGTGCTGCTGTCTACCCCAATGATGCCCGGACATCGGAAGAGATTCTCAGCGTAGCTGATCAGGCTATGTATGAAGCCAAAAAAGAGGGGAAGAACAGTATCTCATTCTTTGGGAGTTATGAAAATCTTGTCTGTAACAATACCTACGCTTTAGCCTGAGGAAGACTCATTCAGTAATGCTGTTGCCCTTTCTATATCTTTTTCTATCTGCCCTTTCAGCATATCAAGCGTATCGAATTTTCTGTTCTTTCGTATCAAAGCCCTGAATTCCAATATGATCTCCCCTTCCACCATGCCAATATCTTTATCAATAATATGTGTTTCCACCGCAAAGGAACCATCCGTGCTTACACGGTGTCCCAGAAAGCTGACAGAATGGTACCAGGATGATCCTATCTTTGTTTGTGTCGCATATACCCCTTCCAGAGGAAGCTGATAGTGTTCTACCTTCAGGTTCAGTGTAGGAACCAGTGCTTTTTTACCCAATCCCTGTCCGGGAATCACTCTTCCCTTGATACTATAGTGTCTGCCAAGCAACTTGTTGGCCATGTAAATATTTCCTTCACGAAGATAGGCTTTGATGGTCCTTGAGTGTACAGGAATACCTTCAAGGCATATCTCATCGACAATGACAACCTCTTTGTCAAAAAGTTCCCTCAGTGTTGTGGCACTGCCGGCCTTGTTCTTCCCAAAAGCGAAATCATACCCTACTACGATACGCTCCAGTCGGGGAAAATCCTCATTTAGTTTTTCGACAAAATCTTCCGGGCTCAACGATTTTATCGTATCAAAAAAGTAGAAACAGCACATCTTGTCTGTATAGAGGGATCGTTTGTACCCCGGTGTAAGATACCCACCGTTACGCTCTATGACCACAATGGCATCCACAGCTTCAACGACTTTCATGTGTGCCACGTGCATACCGTCGAAAGAACCGATAGCGATAGATCTGATATTGTTTTGTATTTTCAAATTGTTCCCCTCTTGGTGCGTGGTTACGCACCCTACGCTTTTATAAAATGATAGAGGTACTCCCGGTTTCCCTCTTTGCCTGCCAGGGTAGAGAGTGCCTGAAACTCTTCTTCCCATCCCAGGCTCGATGCCTCTGCTTCAAAAACTTCTTTCTTTCTGGCAATAGCATCGAGATCCTGCACCACCCCTCTGCTGTCTCGTTTGACATCCCTGCCCACTTCGAACTGTGGTTTGTAGAGAATAATAATATCGGCACCCTTCTCTACCAGACGGTCTATGTCGTTCATAATTTGAAGAATGGAAATAAAAGAAACATCGCAGGTGATCATTTCAAAGGGCTTCTCTGTGTTAAAATCACGGATATCCGTCTCCTCATGTACACTGACCCTTTCATCACTGCGTATGGAAAAATGCAGCTGGTCCTTTCCCACATCTACACAGGTAAGCGATGCCACACCGTTTTCAAGTACGATCTGGGCAAACCCTCCCGTACTCGAACCGATATCCAACGCACTTTTACCCTGTATCTCTACAGGATGTTCCGAAAGGAAGCTCTCCAGTTTTCTGGCAGCACGAGAGACATAGAATTTGGCATCCGCTACTTCAACATAAGAATTCGTATCGATCTTGACCGAGGGCTTTGCCTTTTTCCCGTCCACGGTCACCTGTCCTGCCTTGATGGCTTCCAATGCACGGTTCCGGCTCTCGAAATAGCCCTCTTCTACCAGGTATTTGTCCAGCCTCACAGCATTGCCCTCATCTCATCTTCCGTCAGGGTCGGTACACCCAAACTCTCCGCTTTGGTCAATTTGCTTCCTGCATCTTCACCATAAATGACAAAGTCGGTCTTTTTACTGACCGATCCGCTGACTTTGGCCCCCAGCTCCTCCAGCATCTCCTTAATCTTTCCGCGGGACTCGCTCATCGTACCTGTCAGCACTACAATTTTGCCTTTGAAAGGGTTCTCTTTGGCTTCCACTTTCTTTTCAACCGTAGGTTTGATCGTGTTGAACAATTTCAACACCTTCTCCCTGTTGACCCGCATGAACTCCAGCAGTGAATTGGCCATCTCTTCTCCGATGCCGTCGATAGCCACGATATCTTCATACTTCGCATCGACGATACCCAGACCGAATTCCAGCGCCAAAGCCCTGCTTGCCACTTCACCGATGTGCTCTATCCCCATAGCAGTAATAAGACGATGGAGCGGCGCACCTTTACTTGCAGCGATGGCATCAAGCAGATTGCTGATCTTCTTTTCCTTGAAACCTTCCAGATCGGCAAGATCCTCATAGGTCAGACTGTAAAGATCCAGAATGTCATGTATCTTCCCCTCTTTGACCAGCTGCTCGACGATCTTGCTGCCGAGTCCATCGATATCCATGCATCCTTTTTTTGCAAAGTGGATGATAGTATTGATCACACGGTCGGGACACTCAAGGTTCTGGCATTTAATCAGCGCACCCTCATCGAGAAGTTCACTTCCGCAGGTCGGACAGTGCGTCGGCCGTTCGACCGGTATCTCATCACCCGTTCTTCTGTCTATCAATACTTTGGTTATCTTGGGGATCACGTCACCGCTTCGTATGATGATCACATGATCACCGATACGGATATCTTTACGCTCGATCTCATCGAAATTGTGCAGTGTGGCGCGGCTGACCATTGCCCCTTCAATATTGACTGGTTCGATCTCAGCCACCGGTGTGATCACGCCCGTACGTCCCACTTGAAGCGTAATCGCCCTAATCTGTGTGACCTTTTCGACGGCCGGGAATTTGTAGGCACACATCCACCTGGGGAACTTCACTGTATAGCCAAGTTCCTCCTGCTTCTCTATCTCATCCACTTTGATGACCATGCCGTCCATCATCATGGGGATCTCATCGCGTTTGGAGATCAGGAACTGATAGAACTTCTCTATGTTATCGATCGTGTGGCATGCTTCATGGTAGGGCGGTCTTAAAAACCCCTGTCCATAGATAAATTCCATCTTCTCTGAAAGTTTTTTCTGATCAAGTGTATTCTCGCCGATACCCCAGGGGTAGAAGACCAGGCGGCGTTTTGCCGTTACAGAGGAATCCAGTTGTCTCAGGCTTCCCGCTGCAGCATTACGCGGATTGGCAAAGGGAGCTTCACCTGCTTTCAGACGCTCTTCATTGATCTGTTCAAAATCATCTTTTCTGATCACCACTTCTCCTCGGATCTCGATAAGCCCTTTGTAGTCGATCACGAGAGGTACAGAACGGATGGTGCGGACATTGTCTGTCACCTCTTCACCCACGACCCCATCACCCCTTGTAATGGCACGCAGGAGTTTGCCGTCATCATAGAGCAGGTTCATGCTTGCCCCGTCGAATTTCGGTTCACAGAAGTAGTCACACTCCCCGACATTCTTCTCGACACGGTCCAGCCAATCCTGCACTTCCTCTTTACTGAAAACATCCTCCATGCTCCACATGCGCTTGATATGCTTTGCCTTGGTGAACTCGTCACGTACGATACCGCCCACGCGTTTGGTCGGAGAATCTTCCAGCGCTTTGTCCGGATGTTTCATTTCATAATCGAGTACTTCATGGTAGAGCCTGTCATACTCTTCATCAGTGGCAACGGGATTGTCTTCCACATAATAGGCATAGGCCCATTTTTTCAGTGTCTTGACTTTTTCTTTATATTCATCATAGGTCATTGTTTATAATGTACTTTCTCTTTTTTTCCATAGAATTTCGGTTCGGTCTGCAACAGATAGACATCCAGAAATGCCTTCGTCCGTGCCAACAGCTCTCTGGCTTTCATTTTGTAGGCCGCTTTTGTTCCCTCTTTGGTTTTAGCTTCAAAACCGATGACTTTCTGGCCCTTTGCCCTGGCAATGAAAATGGCCCGTTCCAGATGGAATTTTTGTGAAATGATTATATACTCTTTGAGATCAAAAATTGCTTCGGCCCGCATCACGGAATCAAGGGTACGGAAACCGGCAAAATCCTGACTTATGTACTTTGGGGGCACTCCCGCTTTGATGAGATCTTTATACATCGACCGAGTCTCATTGTAGTATCTGCTGTCATTCGTTCCCGAAACGACGATGGCCTGTACCTTCCCCGCTTTCCAGAGCGCCTCCGCCGCACGTATGCGGTACAGGTAGTAGTAGTTCTTCCTGCCTTTGACGATATACTTGTTGGTACCCAGAAGCAGTGCGGCTTTTCGGTGCGGCACCTTCCTGACATCGGCATAGATATAGGGTTTGGCCTGCCAGGAGATATAGAGGTTGATCGCTGCAATGAAAAGTGCCGCTGTCAGCAGCAGTGCCGCAAGCCACTTGAAGAACCGTTTCATTGCTTAAAGCAGTGCCTGAAGTACAGCCAGTGCCTGCCGGTGCTCTTTGACATCATGACAGCGGACGATGGATGCCCCGTTCTCCACCGCTTTGAGATGCAAGACCAGTGTACCGGGCAACCTTTCTTCCGTACTTGCAGGTATGATCTTGTCTATCATTGATTTTCGACTGGCACCGATAAGCACTTCGCAGCCAAAATGGCTGAAATGCCCCAGGTTCTTCAAAAGAGTCAGATTATGCTCCAGGGTTTTGCCAAAACCGATACCTACATCGAGAATGATGTTTTCCCGCTTCATTCCCATCGTTTCACATTTGGCAATACGCTCGGCAAAGAAAGCATCCACCTCGACCATCACATCCTCATATTTCGGACTCTTTTGCATGGTCTGTGGTGTTCCCTGCATATGCATAATGCAGAGTCTTGCACCGTATTCAACTGCCAGCGAGATGATCTTTTCATCTGCTGCTCCGGTAATGTCGTTGACAAGGGAGAAACCGTTCTGCAGGGCATACTCCACCACTTCAGGAGTATAGCTGTCAATGGAAAAGACCGCTTTGTCCGCCAAGCCGCTCTGCCCTACGGCATCACAGATCGGCTTGATGCGTGCCATCTCCTCACCTGTACTCACCGTTTGCGCCCCGGGACGGGAAGAGACCGCCCCGATATCGATGAGTTCTGCACCCTCTTCTATCATACTTTCAATACGTGCTACGGCTTCATCATTCTGAAACCTGCTGCCCGCAAAAAAACTGTCGTCATTGGCATTGATAACACCCATGATCTTTGTCGGGAATGAGGGCAGGGAGAGGAATGCCTTCAGCTGATGTGCCAGTGTTTTCAGCCCGAAAGGCTGTGCCAGCTCTTTTCGCGAAAGAGTCTCCATATGCTTTTTCGTACCGATGAGTATGCAGTCATGCAGCGGTTTCTCACAGGTAATGACCCCGCCCGGCACCGCCAGCTCCGCACCAATGCTCAAAGCATCCTGCTTGAGAATGTTCGCTGCCGGGGTTTTGAGGTCCTTGATATAGAAATAGAAAAGCTCCATCTTCTTTGCCATAATGGCAATGCCGCCGCTCTCCACACCAAGTGTTTTTAAGGCTTTCTTTTTATCGGAAATCGTACCAAGTTTATAAATATGCATATAGACAACTCCTCCATGTAAATCACGCGAATGCGTGCCTCTTGTCATCCCGAACGCCATTGTAAGCGAAGCGATTCGAGAGGGATGACGATTTTTTTGCTTCGTTTTTTTCTAAAAAAAATGAAGAGAGAAACAACGCCTCAAGTCAAATAAAAGGAAATACAAAAAAACAAATATAATTATTTTACCGTTTTTTTCTTGCCAGAAGTTTCAACAGCAATGTCGTCAAAACGAACTGCGGAGGCGACCCTACATCCAACGCTACAAAAGCATTGGAAAAAAGTGCCAGTGTCTTTTCATCCAGATCATACTGCTGTGACCGTATCGCCTCTTTGGAAATGTTCTCTATCAGGAGCTTCATCGCTTTGGCATCGGTACGTTTATGGGACTGAATGAATTCATAAGCCGTTGCCAGACTGAGCTGCGGCAGGTCCAGTCCCAGATCTGTCTCTATTTTTTCTTCATTGAGAATGACAATAGGCAGACGGGAACGGATGGTAGAAAGAATGGTTGCTTTGCTTGGCGTAATAAGAATGAACTCTTTTTTGGTGGGAGGCTCTTCGATGACCTTAAGCAGTTTATTCTGTACGATAGTCGTGAATATCTTGGCTGCAAGGATGATGACTGTTGTCTCTTCGCTCGCCATATAGGCTTTTTCGATGGCCAGCCTGGCATCATCGACAGAAAAAGCTTTTTCGCCTTCCAGTATCTTGACGATACGCTCTGTCGTTGCGGCGGATTCAAGTGCAGATATCGTACCTTCGATATCGTTGGTGATGAGTACCTGGCTGATCAATCTCATATTCAGAGTTCCAGATCTCCGAAAAGTGCTGCCGAGAGTGTCGCATCGAAAAGCTTGTAGAGCTGCAGCAGTTTGATGTCCAGCAGCGGATCGGAGGAACGGAAAGCGAAACTGTTCTGAACCTCCTCATCCATGATCCATAGAAAACTGTCTTCATTTCTGTATGCGATCTTCGTATAGGGATGGTCACCTTTACCAATGTACCATATGAAGTAGCCGTTCGGATAGGAGATCTCGAACATATCTTCAAGCAGCTGTATGTTTTCTGTGGATTTCACGGACTTGAGATTGGGAAAACATTTACTCAGATTATAGACTGGAAGCAACGGCCTGTTCTTGCGTAGATCATTGACACTGTTGATGATATATTGGCCGAACCATTTATGATGTTCGTCCGTCACGACCAGTACAGTCTTGCCTTCCAGCATTTGAGAAACAGCTGATTTGACCAGAGGTGCCCATTCATAGCGATACTCTTCCATCCATGAGAAGTCAGACTCCTCATTCCGTATCGCTTCAAGCGTCCAGCTCAGCAGTTCTTTCATCATCTGGAATTATTTGTCCAGCCCATAGGCTTCATGGAGCGCACGGATCGCAAGTTCACCGTACTTCTCATCGATGATCATAGAGATCTTGATCTCTGAAGTGGAGATCATCTGAATGTTGATGTTGCTGTTCGCCAACACAGTAAACGCTGTAGCTGCCACACCAGAATGTGATTTCATACCTACACCGACCACGGAAACCTTGCAGACATGTTCGTCAAAGTCCGCTCCCTGTATCTCATGGTTGAATGTCTCTACCAGCTTTTTGGCATTCTCCAGTTCGCTCTGGGGTACGGTAAATCCAAGGTTGGTCAAACCGTCCGTTCCGACATTCTGGATGATCATATCGACATTGATGTTCGCGTCCGCCAGCGCAGAGAAGATCTCTGCCGCGATCCCCGGTCTGTCCACAACACCCCTGAGTGTTACCCTTGCCTGATTTTTATCCAGCACTACACCGCTGACCATGACTGCTTCCATATTCTCATTCTCCTTCGTTATCAATGTACCTTTATCATCACTGAAACTGCTTTTTGCATAGAGTTTCACATTCAACTTCTTCGCCAGTTCAACCGAACGGTTCTGCAATACTTTGGCTCCCAGCGAGGAGAGTTCAAGCATTTCGTCATAAGATATGGTATCGAGTTTTTTGGCATGGGGCTCGATACGCGGATCGGTCGTATAAATACCATCCACATCCGAATAGATCTCACACTGGTCTGCCTTGAGTGCAGCAGCCAGGGCAACAGCGGAGAGGTCCGAACCTCCACGGCCCAGCGTTGTGACCGAACCGTTCTTGTTGATCCCCTGAAAGCCTGCTACGACTATGATCTTTCCCTCTTTGATGGCATTCTGCATCGCTTTGGGATCGATCGATTCGATCCGTGCATAGGTATGGGTATCATCTGTAACGATCCCTGCCTGGCGCCCTGTCATGGCCTGGGCATCATAGCCTTTGGCCTGCAGCGCAATGGCAAGCAGTGCTGCAGTGATCCTCTCACCAGAACTCAACAGCATATCCATCTCTTTCTTTGCAGGATTCTTGCTGAAATGTTCCGCATACTCTATCAGCTTGTTCGTCTCACCGCTCATGGCTGAAACGACAATGACCAGGTCATGCCCCTCATCCCGAGCTTTGGCCACACGGTTCGCTACATTCTCAATGCGGTCCAGTCCACCTACGCTTGTACCACCATACTTCTGTACGATCAACATAAAAATATTTCCTTACTACAAATTTATACTGTTTTAGAACAGTACTCTACGTCTTTAGATCAAACCCTCTTTAATGAAGTGATCTATTACCCTGCGATACACTTTACGTTTAAAATAGGTCACCTTTTGGAACAGCTCATCATACTTGACAAACGTATACTCTTTAAACTCCGGGATCTCAAATGCCTGCAGGTTTATCTGTGCCTCCTCTTTGAGGCGGACCAGAAAATATTTCTGTGTCTGGCCGTCAAAAGGGTACACTTTCCCCCTTGCTGTTTTAGGAAAATCGTATGTGATCCACTCCGGGAATTCCCCCAGTATCTCAACATTATTGCATCCTATTTCCTCAAGCAGTTCCCTGTAGAGTGCATCTTCAGGCGTTTCACCCTCATCGATGCCGCCCTGTGGGAACTGCCAGGCATTTCTGATATCAGTTCGGTGTGCGACAAAAAATTCACACTTTTCCGGATATTTAGAAGAGAGTATGACGGCTGCAACATTAGGCCTATAGCTCTTTTTATTTTGCATACTAAATTACTCATCTTCGATAAAATTTTAAAATTGAAGCCACTTCGAACATGACTTCGACAATTTAGAGATAAACTCCCAAATTTCTGATATGATTCTATCTAAAATTCGGTTATAGCCTTTTGAAAAGAGTAAAAATTGTTAGCATATATCCACATCCCCTACTGCGATTCCAAATGTCACTACTGCAGCTTCAACTCCTATGTTGACAAGTTCGACACACGCAGTGAGTACATGCAGGCACTCTACCGTCAGCTCTCATTTGAACTGGAACGTTTTCATACTCAAAAAGAGAGTATCGAAACCCTTTTTATCGGAGGAGGAACACCTTCGACGGTCTCACCGGAACTCTACGAGCCGATCTTCGATCTGCTTGATCCCTATCTGCAAAAAGATGCGGAGATTACTACCGAAGCCAACCCCAATTCGGCAAGCAACTCATGGCTTCAAGGTATGAAAACCCTTGGTGTCAACCGTATAAGTTTCGGTGTACAGAGCTTCAATACCGACAAACTCAAAGCACTCAACCGTGCTCATACTCCGAAACAGGCAAAAAAAGTCGTACTTGCTGCCAAAGAGCTTGGTTTTGAACACATATCGCTTGACCTTATCTATAATTATCAGGGAGATACGAAAGAACTGTTATCGGACGATATCCGACAGGCATTTGAACTGCCTGTCGACCATATCTCTGCCTATGAACTCACCATTGAGGACGGGACCAGATTCTCTTCTTCCCCGGAAGTGAGACAGGAGGATGAAAAGCTGGCATTTTTTGTTGCGAACGAGATCAAAAAGCGGGGATTTATCCAATACGAGATATCCAATTTCGGTACCTACCAGAGTCGGCACAATAAAGGATACTGGAACTTGAAAAATTACATTGGTGCCGGAGCGGGTGCCGTCGGTTTTCTCAAAGATACCCGCTATTACCCGCAAACAGATATCGACAGCTACATCCAGAATCCCCTGCAGATTACCGAAGAACATCTCAGTCAGGAAGAGTTGTTGACCGAAAAAATATTTTTGGGTCTGCGTAGCACTATCGGTATTGAAAGATCGATCCTGACTTCAGAGATGAAAAAAAGAGCGGAGCTGCTTTATGGAGAAAAAAAACTTGAACATGATGGAAGCCGCTACTACAATAAGGATTTTTTCCTCAGTGACGAGCTGGCGCTCTATATTTTAGGGAACCTCTAACAATAATTTGCTAAAATACACCCAATCAATTTAAAGGCATTCGATGTTTGGCATAGGTTTTACCGAAATACTTCTCATCTCTATCATTGCGATCCTCTTTTTGGGACCGGACAAACTTCCTGAAACAATGGTTCAGATAGCAAAATTCATCAAGGGGGTCAAAAAGACTGTTGGTGACGCAAAAAGTGCGCTCGACGAAGAGATGCGCATTGCCGACCTGAAAGATGAAGCGCTCAATTACAAACAACAGCTTGACTCTGCAACCGACGAGCTCAAAAGCTTCAAGAACATTGGCCTGGACGACATGGATGATCTTCTCGGCGATACCGATACCAAAGAGACGAACAAACCTGCCAAAGACTCTTCCACTGCGAACGAAACACCCGTTACCCCCGTAGAAGCCCCCAATGATACTGTGACCTTCAAGAAAAAATCCAAGAAAAAGAAAAAACCTGCTGAAGAGAACGATACGGCAGGAAAAACAAAAGTTGCAAAAAAGAATAAAGACAAGAAAAGTGAGGACAAAGCCTGATGTTTGATGATCTCCGTCCCCACCTGGTCGAGCTTAGAAAAAGGCTCGGACTCTCTGTACTTTCCGTTTTTATCGCATTCATTATTGCTTTTACTTTCCACAACCAGATACTTTCCTGGATCACACAACCCCTGAATAATGCCCTGGTCGAAGTGGGCCGTATCATCGAGTCTCAGGAAAAAGCGACCTGGACCATGAAATCCGATGAAGTCAATGTAACGAAAACGCCGGCCGTACAGGCAGCCGATAAACTGAAAGACAACCTGTATGAAGCAGCCAAAGTGGCCGACCCGAAACTGGCTCCCCTGCTCAAGAATGCAGCCGATGCAGCCGAATCACTCGATAAGATCATCACAAAACGTGATGTTGAATCAGCACGCCCGAACCAGCATAATTTTGAAGGAAAGATCACAACCCACCAGGTCGGCGGTGCCTTCTTCGTTGCCCTGAAAGTGTCTTTCTTTGCCGGGCTTCTGGGTGCCATGCCTTTCATT
The DNA here is from genome assembly GCF_000010345.1 of Sulfurovum sp. NBC37-1. Taxonomy (NCBI): domain Bacteria; kingdom Pseudomonadati; phylum Campylobacterota; class Epsilonproteobacteria; order Campylobacterales; family Sulfurovaceae; genus Sulfurovum; species Sulfurovum sp. NBC37-1. Next base: position 458,379 of record NC_009663.1, on the reverse strand, counting down.
CTCTACCAACTCTGGCTCTTTGTCGCTCCGGGGCTCTACAGCAATGAGAAAAAAATGGTTATCCCCTTTGTGGTCGGCGGTTCGGTCATGTTCTTCATCGGGGTTATGTTTGCCTATTATATTGTTACACCGTTCGGTTTTCAGTTCCTTATCACCTTCGGGTCTTTCCTCTATACCCCATTCATCAACATCGAGGATTATGTAGGCTTCTTTACCAAGATCATGCTGGGCTTCGGTGTAGCGTTCGAACTGCCGGTATTCGCCTATTTCCTTGCCCTGCTTGGGCTGGTAACGGATCGTACACTGATCGATTTCTTCAAGTATGCCATCGTCATCATCTTTGTGCTTGCCGCGCTCCTGACACCTCCGGATATCCTGACACAGCTGTTAATGGCCGCACCGCTTGTCATCCTTTACGGTATCTCCATTCTCATCGTTCGTATGGTCAATCCGGAGAAAAGCGAAGACGACGGAGAGGATGAAGAAGAAACAGAAAGCAAAGAGACAGCATCCGAAAAGTTGCTTCCCGATGAGTTAGACAAACCGTAAATGTCCCCCAATGAACTCTCGGCAGAACTGCTGACAAAAAACTACGATTATGAACTCCCGGAGGGGTTCATAGCTACAGAACCCGTGCACCCCAGAGACGAAGCCAAACTACTGGTATATGACAGGAGGAACGACACGGTCACCCACACTACTTTCAGGCACCTGCTCGATTTTCTTCCCCAAACATGCGATATCTTTCTCAATGATACACGTGTCATCAAAGCACGCATCTTCGGACACAAGCTCTCTACAGATGGTCAGGGGGGAGGCAAAGTCGAACTGCTCTTTAACAAGCCTCTGGATGCCCACCACTATCTGGTTTTGATACGCGGCAAGGTTAAAACAGGGACCCAACTGCTTTTCGACGACAGCCTGATGGCAACGGTCACAACCCTCAACAAAGATGGCTCACGTATCGTCACTTTCACCCGCCACGGCAAAGAGATACGCTTCGAAGAACTGGTACAAATACTCGATGAGATCGGTCATATTCCCCTGCCTCCCTATATGCAGCGAGAGGACAAAGCCGAAGATGAAAAAGACTATCAGACCCTCTTTGCCAAAAATGCCGGAGCGGTCGCCGCGCCTACCGCCTCCCTGCATTTTACCCCTGAACTCTTTGAAACACTGCAGCAGAGGCACAAAACGCACAAGGTCACACTGCATGTAGGTGCGGGCACTTTCAAACCCGTTGAAGCAGAGAAGATACTGGACCATCCGATGCACTCAGAGTACTTCGATATTCCACCAGAAGCGGCAAAAGTACTTGACAGTGACACAGAGATCCTCGCCATCGGCACCACTGTGACAAGGACCATAGAGTATTATGTCCGGACCGGGAAAACAGAGGGAGAGTGCGACCTTTTTCTCAACCCGCACAATCCGCCTCAAAGAGTCACCCATCTACTCACCAATTTCCATCTGCCCAAAAGTACGCTTATTATGCTCGTAAGTGCTTTCATCGGAAGAGAAAAAACGTTACAATTATATAAAGAGGCTATCGAAAAGAACTATCGTTTTTTCTCGTACGGGGATGCGATGCTCATACTCTAAAGGAGTTTCAATGAAAACAGCAGCTTACCTATATTATTTTTCTTTTCTGATCATTTTGGCATTTCTCTTCAGCGGATGTTCCCCCAAACCCTACAGCTATCCAAACTATGACATTATCAAACCTGAAAAAGTATGTCAACCCAACAGGGAGAACATTCAGAAACTTCTTAACCAGTATCTGGGAAAACCCTATATCTGGGCAGAGGAAGGGCCTTACGCCTTCGACTGCTCCGGTCTGACCTACAATATTTACGGATCAATGGGGGTACAGTTGCCAAGAACCGCCTGTGAACAGGCAAAAGTGGGAAAGACCGTCGCATTCAAAGATCTTACATACGGCGACCTCATCTTCTTCGGCTCAACAAACAAACGGAGCAAACGCATCAACCATGTGGGTATGTACCTGGGTGGCGGATGGTTCGCACAAGCCAGCAGCAAGCACCGAAAAGTAGTGATCAGCAGCTTTGAGAAAGAACCGCGGTACAGGAAGCGTGTCAAAATCTGCAAGCGATATATGAGCAAAGATGAAAGAGCCTTTTATATGAACTGCAGCGCACCGTTGAAAAAAATGGAGATCTCGAGTACCTACGATACCACTCCATGGCAGCCGGGAATGACGATCCCCAAAAAGGCAGTACCGTCAAGAAGATAAAGGCTGTTTTAAAGCCTTTACTCTATAATGCATTTTAGTAAAAATTTAGCAAAGGCAGATGGAATGCTGATATCCCGAAGAACACTCATTGTATTATTCTCCCTGATTTCACTGTTGTTGCTGACAGCCTGCAAACCCTCACCCCATCCCAAACATCCGCACTACGAGATCGAAAAGCCCAAAGTAAAATACCCTGCCCGTAAAAAAAGCCTTGAAAAAATGGTTAAAGAACTCAAAGGAAGCCCCTATGTCTGGGCGGAGGAAGGCCCGAACCAATTCGACTGTTCAGGCTACACCTATTATATGTACGGCAGTATGGGGATCGACCTGCCAAGAACCGCCAGAGAACAGGCAAAAGTCGGTAAGTACATCAAACCCTCCGAACTCAAATACGGTGACCTGATCTTCTTCGATACGACCAAAAGACGCAACGGAAAGATCACGCACGTCGGGATGTATCTTGGTGACGGATGGTTCACACATGCCAGTACAACTAAAAATGAAGTGGTCTACTCCAATCTGCGTACTTCACCCTACTACAAAAAGCGTTTACGCATCTGCAGACGTTACCTGCCTGCAGAAAAGCATACAACTCTGGCTCAGGCTTCAGGACAAACTACGCCATGGAAAGCCAAAGCCTTTAAAGAGCTCAAACAGAGAACCGATACCAGGATCGCACAGAAACCAACACCCAGACGGCCGGTCATCAACAACAGCAACCAAACAGGATCTTTCTATGTACAGGTAGGATCTTTCAGCGGCAAACCCAAAAGTGCCCTGCTTTATAAAATCACAAGATTGGGATACACCTATAAACTCATCCAGTTCCCACGCAACGGAAAGCAGATATCCAAACTGCTCATAGGACCGTACAAATATAAGGCAACAGCGCTTAGCATATTGCCAAAGGTCAAAAAAGAGATAGAACCCGGCGCATTCATCGCGGAGATCCTGTAGATGAAATTAGCAGCTATAGACGTAGGACTCAAACGTATCGGTACAGCGATCTGTCTTGACGGCAGGATCGTGATGCCCCAAAATGCTATATTGCGCAAGAACCGCAATCAGGCGGCACATGACGTTGTTTCTTTTCTGGAGGAATGGGAAATAGAGAAACTGGTTGTCGGTCTTCCCAAAGGCGGGTCCAGCTCGGAAGAGATGGAACGGCGCATCCAACACTTTGTCTCTCTTCTTGAGCTGGACATTCCCGTGGTCTACCAGGATGAACAGGGCAGCAGCTTTGAAGCCAAAGAGATGACACAGGGACAGTTCCGGCACAAGAAAGACGGCAAGATTGACTCCATTGCCGCCAAGATCATTCTGGAACGCCATCTGTCGCTTTGATTTTTAGAAATGCTTCATAAATAAGGTTACAGTTTTCGCTTCAAATTCTGGATGCGTATATAGGCATAGTCGATACTCTTTGGATTCACCTCGCCGCGCTTCAGTAGCGACTTGATCGTTTCAACAAGCTTTTTGGTACTGACCGTTTTTCGCGGATCGAGCTGATTACCAAAAAGCAGTATGTCGTCTCCTGCGTTGATCGCCAGTTTAAGCGTATTTTTCAAACCGTATTTTTTGCTGATGGCTCCCATCTGCAGATCATCCGTAATCACCACACCGTTAAAACCGAGTTGTTTGCGCAGTATTCCATTCACCGTTCTGTTCGAAAAGCTTGCCGGATATCTGGCGTCGAGTTTTTTGTTGAAGACATGCGCGACCATGACTGTGTCGGCTTTTCTGTTCAAAAGCCTGTAGGGTTCGAGCTCCACACGCTTCCAAAGATTCGTGACATCCACGAACCCTTTGTGCGTATCGCCTACAGAAGAGCCGTGTCCGGGGAAATGTTTCAGTGAGGTCAATACACCGTAATGGTGCATTGCATCGATGAAGGTACTTGCATAAGCCGCAACTGTTTTTGGGTCTTTCCCGAAAGAACGTCCGAGCCCGTGGATCACATGGTTCTTCGGGTTAATATCCAGGTCGACCACCGGGGCGAGATCATAGTTGATCCCCACAGATTTAAGTTCTTTAGCCATTTTTCTATATGTTTTTTTTATCTGTTTCTTGTCCATCCTGGTAACATCGGAAGCTTTAGGAAAATTCCCATAAAATCCGTACTTTCTTTTGAGACGCTGTACCTTTCCCCCTTCCTGGTCCACGGCGATCAGGAGCTTTCCGTCATAGGAACATTTCTGCAGTTGTGCCGTCAGTTTTTTCAACTGTTTTCTGCTTGCAATATTTTTGGGTTTACTTTTGTCGACAGGATTGTAGTCAAACAGTATGACCGCACCGATGTGATATTTTCGGATATCCTGACAGATCCGGCTGTTCTTGGGTGCAGAAGTTCCGTGAAAGCCAACCATAAGCATCTGTCCTATCTTCTGATCGAGGGAAACCCCGGCCCAAAGTGATGTTACAGCCATAACTGCGACCATTAAAAATATTTTTTTCATTATTATCCTTAAATTTCTAATTCTTGGTTTTCATATTCTACTATTCTCTTATTAGTGTTCGGTTAAACTACTTGTTTTATAATTCCTCCATAAGAGCATCAGAAGGAACCACATTTCATTCTCCCTTGACGTGAATTTGTGTCTCCCTTTTTCATAGATTTTTTTCCTCCTCCTTTTAAAACTTCTAGATGCTCTTTATTCATTCAAAAAATTTCTTTTCATTACACGATTTCTACATCTTCATTAGTGTATAATGTGTATAATTAAATAAATTAATCAAAAAAGGCTTTTCATGAAAAAAATACTATTGTCACTACTGATACTGTTGTCATTCTCTACGTTTTCGCAGGCGAGTAGCCAACCGCTAATGAAGATTACCGACATTAATGGTGTAACACACCAGATCACAGGTACTGAGCAAGGCTTGAATATCAAGGGTCTCGAAGGGAAGATCGTCTTTATAGAATTCTTCGGGCACAGATGTCCTCCCTGTCTTGCTTCGATCCCGCACCTGATCGACCTGCAGAAAAAGTACAAAAACAAACTGGCCATTATCTCTGTTGAAGTACAGGGATTGAACAATGCACAGCTTAAACAGTTCGCCAAAGAAAAAAGGATGAACTATATTGTCGTTTCAGATGAAAAAGCAGGTAACTTCACCAACTATATCGGGCAAAGAGCGCAGTGGAGAGGTAGTATTCCTTTCATGGTTGCATTGGACAGAAAAGGTAATGTGCAGTTCGTACAGGCAGGAATGCTTCCTGAAGCTTCTCTCGAAGAGCTCATCAAACAACTGGACGCTATTAAATAAAACATACGGAAGCGGAGACTTCAGTCCCACAAAAACGTTGGGGTGGAGCATCTATGCTTCACTTCCGAAAATCCCTAACTTAATCTCACCACCCCGTTTTCTATACTGATAATGCCATCCAGTTCCGCTTCATAGACACGCTCACCGAACTTTTCCACGGTCTGGTCGAAGGTTGGCATACTCTGGCAAAAATAAAAGAACTCGTCTTTTTCTACTTCGCTTTCCACCGCCCTTCCGAAACGTGAAGCAAATGCCTCTATGTCCATGATCGCCGTTGCCTTTTCCTCCTGAAGCAATGCATTTGTTCCCATGCTTTCGCCCAGTCTGTGGGGAAGGACAAATATCTCTTTTCCCATTTTCAAAGCAAATTCTACTGAACGCATGGAACCACTTTTCAAGTCAGCTTCCGTGACAACTAGAACATCACCCAGTGCCACGACAAGTTCGTTACGCACCACAAAACTCCATCCTGTAGCCCTGAAACCGTCATTGAACTGGCTTAGCATCAGACCATTTGACTCTATGGCCTCTATCATTTTTGCATGTACCACAGGGTAACGTATATCCAGACCGTTCCCGACAACGGCAATAGTATTTTCAAACCCTGCACCCTCATGGGCAATGCCATCCACACCCATCGCAGCACCACTGACGATACATACGCCCCTTTTTGTCAAAGCCTTCGCAAGCATATAGGTATATTCTCTGGTGTAGTTACTGGGCATTCTGGTCCCGACAATGGAGACTTTCGGACGCTTGAGCAAAGAGAGGTCACCCTTGTAAAAAAGTTCCGGGGGATACTTCTTCATACTCTCGAGTTCTGGGATGGGGAAAGGGACTGAAGCACTCATACATTTCCTTTTTTCCAATCATAACAACTCAAGGAAAAAGAATGCAAAAATATGTCAAATTGTCAGATAATCCGAGATAATTATTGTTTTTGAAAGATCTGGTCAATATAGACCAGTTCCACATCTTTGAAAATATCTCCGACAGTAGCCAGTGCCTGCATCGTCACTTTATGGGGATGGCCTATGGCAATGGCATAACCTTTCTTTTTGGCGATCTTGACCGCTTTCTTCAACTGATTGTGTATATAGGGTATACTCTGTGTATTGTCGATGAAGATATCTCTCGCCACATAGGCATCTCCGTATTTATAGGCGATCTTTCTTACTTTTGTCGTACCGATAGTACGACTGTCAATGAAGATGAAGCCCTCTTTTTTCATAATACCGTAAAGCGTATGCATCGCTTTGTAATCGTCCGTGAATACAGAACCAGTATGGTTGTTGATGTAGCGTGCTGTGGGAAAGAGCTGACGTATCTCTCTGATCCTTGCTTCCATTTGAGATTTGGTAAAAGAAGTTTTGAGTGTTTTGTACTGTTTGTTGAACTGACGGCTTCCAGACTCCATCGGTAAATGTATCATATAGTGTTTCAGGCTTTTTGCAAGGGTATGGCTTTTCATCGAAAGATGAGATGGAGGGAAAATAGAAGGCGTGATGGGCATATTAAGCGCTTTGATACGCTTCAGCTGTCCTGCATTGGAAACATCATCGATAATGATCACCAGTTTTGGTTTTTTGCTGCGGTAGGCTAAAACCACGTTTTCTTTGGATACCGGAACTTTAGACCGTTGTTCTTTTTTGACAGGTACTACTGCTTTTACTTTTTTAGGCTTCGTTGTCTCTACCTTGGAAAAGACCTTGGATGCAGTTTTATGATGATCTACTTTTTTGTGTGGAACCGTTTTAGTGTTTTTTACAGCAGAAGATGCTTTGCCCTGCTGACCAAGGTAATACCCAAATGCTACAAGGGAGACCATTGCAAGGAGTATAAAAATAAATACCACACTTCTTTTCGAATTGCTACGCTTCTTCTTTTTTCTTACTGTCCGTTTTTTCGTTGTTTGTTTTTTGGGTGTTGTTTTTTTAGGAGTTGTTCGCTTTTTTGCTACTGAAGTTTTACTGTTCTTACCAGGTCTAGGGGCCATGTTATCCACATAATTTTTGTTTTGCATATTATATCAAAGTAAGTGTTAAGTTGATGATTAATAAAGAGCATCAAGAAGTTTTAAAAGGAGGAGGAAAAAAATCTATGAAAAAGGGAGACCGAAATTTTATCAGGGGAGAATAAATTTGGTTCCTTCTGATGCTCTTATGAAGGAATTATAAAACAAGTAGTTTAACCGAATACTAATGGAGTTAGAAATTAGAAAAAGCCAACAAATTGACTAACTAAAGATTTTGGTTGAGTTGTGCTTAGATTTATGGGTTTGGGTAAGGGAGCTTACAGCTCGTAAGTGACTGCACCCATCCCAGAAAGATGAGTGCAAATCAACAAAAAGATTAGTTAGTTTCCTGATCGACGATTTTGTTTGCACTGATCCACGGCATCATCGCTCTAAGCTTGTTACCTGTCTTCGTGATCAACATCTCTTTGTCATTGTTTCTTTCAGCGTTCATTCTTGGGTATCCCGCCTGGCCTTCAAGGATGAAGTCCTTGGCAAATCTACCGTCCTGGATCTCTTTGAGGATCTCTTTCATCGCTTTTTTGGACTCTTCGTTGATGACACGTTTACCGGAAACATAATCACCATACTCAGCTGTGTTGGAGATGGAGTATCTCATATCTGCGATACCGCCCTCGAACATAAGGTCAACGATGAGCTTGAGCTCGTGAAGACACTCGAAGTATGCCAATTCAGGTGCGTAACCTGCTTCAGTCAATGTTTCAAAACCAGCCTGTACCAATGCCGCAGTACCACCGCAGAGAACTGCCTGCTCACCGAAAAGATCCGTTTCAGTCTCATCTTTGAAAGTTGTCTCGATGATTGCTGTTCTACCGCCGCCGATAGCCGATGCATAAGAAAGTGCCAACTCTTTGGTTGTACCGCTTGGGTTTTGACCCACCGCGATAAGGTCAGGAATACCACCGCCTCTTACGAACTCAGAACGTACAGTATGACCAGGCGCCTTTGGTGCGACCATAGTAACGTTGATATCTGCTGCCGGCTTGATACGTCCATAATGGATGTTGAAACCGTGACCGAATGCGATCGTTGCACCGGACTTCAAATTTGGAGCGATCTCGTTTTCATAGATCTCAGCCTGGTTTTCATCAGGAAGAAGGATCATAACTACATCCGCTTTTGCTGTTGCTTCGGCAACTGTCAATGTTTCAAAACCTTTAGCCTCAGCTTTTTTCCAGGAAGAACCGCCCTCTCTGAGACCGACGACTACATTTACACCGGAGTCTCTGAGGTTCTCTGCGTGTGCATGTCCCTGAGATCCGAAACCGATCATTGCTACTGTTTTTGATTTGATGATATTGATATCACAATCTTTGTCATAATATACGTTTAAAGTTGACATAATTATCCTTGATAGAGTAAAATTTTCGCGATTATACCCAAATAATACTTATTGTCTTGATTTTATCGGTCTTATCAACGTAAAAATAATTTATGCTATAATTTTTCTTAATACAGATTTAAGGAGATTCTTTGATCGAATTTTTAACGCAGTATATCACCTGGTGGCACTGGATCATCCTGGGTATACTTTTCATTATTATAGAGATGGGGACGGGTACTTTCATCACACTTGGCTTCGGTGTGGCAGCGATCATTGTCGGCCTGCTGGACCTTGTGGTCAGCATGAACTTTCTGGTACAGGTCACACTCTGGCTCATACTCTCCGTAGCCATCATCGCTTTTTTGTTCAAATATTTCAAAAAGCAGCCTACCGTTTCCAACACAGGACAGTCCGACCAGGGACTTGACACACTGGGAACTGTCACCAAAAGGATCGAGCAGCATGGAAGAGGCAAAATAAGATTTGACGAACCCGTGCTGGGCAATACTGTCTGGCACGCCTCAGCAAACCAGACACTGGATGTGGGTGAACGTGTAAAGATAGAAGCAGTGAACGGGCAGCTCATCAAAGTAGTGCCAGTTTCAGAATAATCATCATCAATTAAAAAGGAAGAGAAAATGCAGGAAACACTTGTCATAATGTTATTGTTGGCCGCAGGGGTCATCATCACTATCTACAAAGGGATCAATATCGTTCCGCAGGGCGAAGAATGGGTCGTAGAGAGACTGGGGAAGTTCAGCCGGACACTCAAGCCGGGCCTCAACATCATCATCCCCTATCTCGATGCGGTACGCCAAAAGGTCTCCACCAGAGATATCATTCTTGACATCCCGCAGCAGGAGGTCATTACCAGAGACAATGCTGTCATTCTGACCAATGCCGTCACATTCATACGTGTCACACGTCCGCAGGATGCCATTTACGGTGTGGAGGATTTCTATCTGGCCATACAGCAGCTCGTTATGACCACCCTACGTTCCATCCTCGGTGAAATGTCGCTTGATGAAGCCCTTTCAAACCGTGAACACATCAAGACCAAACTCAAAGACCAGATCATCGATGATGTCGCTGACTGGGGTGTCACCGTCAAATCGGTAGAAATACAGGACATCTCTCCTTCGGCTTCCATGCAGGACTCCATGGAGAGACAGGCAGCCGCGGAAAGAGAAAGACGTGCCATCGAAACCACGGCAGAAGGTAACAAGAACGCTGCTATTCTCGAAGCGGACGGAAAACTTGAAGCAGCCAAAAGAGAAGCGGAAGCGCAGGTCGCACTTGCCAACGCATCCGCCGAAGCGATCCGCCTGATCTCCGACAACATCCAGGACAAAGAGCTGCCGGCCATGTTCCTTTTGGGAGACCGTTACATCAATTCGCTTGAGCAGATCTCAAAAAGCCAGAACTCCAAATTCGTCATCTACCCTGCAGACCTGCAGGGTGCCATCAAAGGGATGCTGGGGAATGTGTTTAAACGGTAATTTTATTGCCGGGAGTGAATTCCCGGCTCCTGTTCATCCGTGTTACGGCATGGCTGAACGCGTTTTGCTTCTTTCGATCGACTGAAGCGCCAGGTAGCGGTCTCCGAATCTGTCAAGATTATCGATCTCGCTATCAAACTGCTCAAAGTGACGCTCTTCATCTATAACGATATCCTCAAAAAGCCGTTTGGTGACACTATCGAGGTTTTGGGCACACTGATTTGCAAAATCATTATACATCCTGATCGCATTCTCTTCTTCTCCTGCGGCAAAGGCCAGCATCTCTTTAATATCAGATATATAATGGACTTTTTGTGACGGCTCCATAACGATATCACCTTTCAAAAAGAGGATTCTGTCAGCAATGCTCTCTACGTGACGCATCTCTTCGATGGCTGTTTTTTTGAAAAGTGCACCCAGAAGGTCGTATCCTTGATCGTCACAGTGAAAGTGAAAATACATATACTGGTTGATTGCTGCCAGTTCATCTCCTATAGCGTTGTTGAGCAGGTCTATGCTTTTCTCTTTCATTTGTTTCTCCTTAATTGCTTTTCTATAGTTCCGCCATATCCTAGATCAGCCTTCTTAAAATGAGATATTTGCAAGGCTTGGATCTCTGATGTAGCATTACTAAGTGACCCCACAATATTGGTAACCAGATCATTTTGCTCACTTTTACTCAACAGTCTATAAAGATTCCCCGCTTGCACAAAGTCACTGTTCTCATCACTGTCATAAGCGTAACGGTCTGCATCTCCGTTTATTTTCAATGGTGGTTCAGAAAGTTCTGGTGACTCAGTCGGTACAGTATAATGGCTTGGCTCATAGTTTAAACTATCTCCACCATTGTCATCAAAACGCATGGCACCATTTCTAAAGCCATTATTGACTTCTACATCCGGTTTATTGATAGGTAAGGCATTATAATTTACACCCAATCTGTATCTTTGTGTATCTGGATATGAGAACAATCTTCCCTGAAGCATCTTATCAGGTGAAAGCCCGATACCCGGTACTTTATTAGACGGTGAAAAGGCTGCTTGTTCTACTTCGTTAAAATAGTTTTTTGGGTTTTTGTTAAGCTCCAAAATACCTACCTCTATCAGCGGATAATCAGCATGCAGCCAGACTTTGGTCACATCAAATGGATTTATAGCATAGTTTTCAGCTTCAACTTCAGGCATGATTTGTACATGTACTTTCCATGATGGGAACTCACCATTTTTAATTGAGACAAAAAGGTCTTCTGTCGCATAGTCAGGATTTGTTCCTGCTAATTTTGTCGCTTCGTCTGCTGAAAGATTTTTTATGCCTTGCATCGTTTTGAGATGAAACTTCACCCAGAATCGTTCATTGTTTGCATTGATGAAACTATAAGTATGCGAACTGTATCCATTCATATGACGATAACCATCCGGTGTTCCACGATTAGAAAAGAGGGTCGTGATCTGATGCAAAGACTCTGGTGATTTTGACCAGAAATCCCACATCATATTATCTGATTTCAAGTTGCTGTCAGGCATTCTTTTTTGTGTATGGATAAAGTCAGGAAACTTTAAAGGGTCTCGTATGAAAAAGACTGGTGTGTTATTTCCTACTAAATCCCAGTTTCCCTCAGCGGTATAAAACTTCGTGGCAAAACCTCTGGGGTCTCTAGCCGTATCTGCCGAACCGCGTTCACCCCCAACTGTTGAAAATCTTGTAAAAGTTCTTGTCTGTTTACCTACTTCAGAAAAGATATCAGCTTTAGTATAAGCAGTGATATCCTTTGTTACAGTAAAAGTACCATGAGCACCTGCACCTTTGGCATGAACGATTCTCTCAGGAATCTCTTCTCTGTCAAAGTGTGCTAATTTTTCCTGAAGATACACATCTTGCATCAACACCGGTCCGCGAGAACCTGCTGTTAACGAATTTTGGTTGTTATCTACTTTTCTTCCATTTGCCGTTGTCAAATCTATCTTTTTCATTATACTTTCCTTTTAAAATATATCATTTATCCTACAGTTATATCTTTAGATGCTTTTTTAAAGTACTCTTGCCCTGCCTTACATAGTGGACAAGCTTTTGGTGCTTTTTTACCTCTATGTACGTGTCCACACACTTCACAGATATACTCTTCATTGTTTTCACTGTCAAAGAAACCTTCTGCTTCAAGTGCCTCTTTTAGTGCCAAATACTCTCTCTCATGTTCCACTTCAACTTTACCGATGGCTCTAAAGAGTCTGGCAATATCTTTAAGTCCCTCTTCTTTTGCAATGGCTTCAAAGTTAGGATACATCTCTTCATGCTCATAACGTTCACCATCCGCTGCATAGACAAGGTTCTTTTTGGTCGTATCTAACTCTATGTCATTTACCAGTTTATTGTAAGCCTTAAACTCAGCCATCGCATGGTATTTCTCATTGTCTGCAGCCTCTTGAAAATGTCGTGCGATTCTATGTAGTCCTTCCGCATAAGCCACATCAGCAAAAAATTCATACTTATTTCGTGCCTGTGATTCACCTGCAAAAGCCTTCATAAGATTTACCGCTGTTAAGTTCTCAGTAATACACACCATATCTTCGCCACAGCAGCTCAATGTTCCAATACCAACCTCTTGTACCTCAATTTTGTTACCACATTTGTTACATTTATACATTTCGTATTGTCTCATTTCTTATTCCTTTTATATTATTAAGGATAATTTTTATCCTTTAGAAAGTGTACCTGCTTTATTCTTAAATAATAATTATTCTTATTTAAGAATTATTATTATTTGAATTTACTATCTTTTCACTGTAAAGTTTTAATAAACCTTCACTAACTAATGATCTGCATCCATACCTAATTAGTTGCCCGTGAACAACTCCATTTTCAGATCCAATTATCCAAAAGAATCATACCCCAAACACATCCTTATACCATTTCTAAAAATGCTATTCGGGATTTAAGCCCTGTTTGGAACCAACTGAACCCTGTATTGCTCCCTAAAGAGCATAAAAAACAAGACAGAAAGCATTTTCACGAATGCCTTCCTGAACTTGTTGTAGATTTTCCTTAGATTGTATCCACAGGCTGCCATAATCGTATTGACCAGATTGCCATGTTCTCCTATGAGGAAATTTCTTCCCATCCGGTGATCCTGTTTGGTATGGGAGAATACCGTTTCTATGGAGGATCTCCGTTTGAGCTTCTTGTGTCTTTTTTTGTTTGCAGATGTCTCGATCAGTACAGTTGTATCACCTTGATAACCGTGACCCCTGTACCCCTTATCGGTAAAGAGGTAATCAATACTTTTATTGAATAGATCGGATACACTCTCATTTGTTTTATCGAGTGCCTCTTTCAGCGTATGTCCGTCATAGGGATTGCCTTCATGCGCATCAGCGTGAATAATGAAACACTCCCTGGTGGTAGTGATGAAAGTGGACTTGTTGCCAAACTCATAACGCTTGTGTGCTTTGCCTTTTGAGATGCAGGCTGTATGAGGTTCATGAAAACTGTAGAGTTTGTTTTTGGAGTTGCGTTTTTGATCAAAGAGCTTTTGGCACTGTTCAAGAAGGATTCTGGCATCCAGGTCCAGGCTGATCCCATCCTCTTCGGATTTTCGTACTATTTCTCTCAAGACCCTTCCCAGTCTTATTTTGAGTTTCTTGAGTGTGGCAGCTTTGCGTCTGAACTGTTTGGCATGGTTGTAGCGGGAGTATTTGATCAGGAGTTTCTTTCCTGCTCTGATATAGCTTTGTCGGAGTCTGATATTCAGACGCCTGGCCAGTTTGGCAAGAAGAACAATGCCTTTGTAATAGAGTTTGGCATCTGTGGGGTAGGCAATGTTTTTCTCCTGTACCGTAGAGTCAATCACGGCGTACTCTATACTTTTGGGTTTGATTACTTTTGTTTGAAAACCGCTTTTGATGGTCTCTTGCAGCAGTTTGTAGAGTTTTTTCTTTTTGAGCCTCTCTCGAAATTTGCTCATAGAGCTTCTGTCTATAGGAAAAGTGTGTTGAAACACTTTCTCTCCGCAGAAGTACTGATAGTAGGGATTCTCGATATAGGCCCAGACGATACTTTCATCACTCAGATCAAACATGTAGCGCAGATAATGCAACCCTACCATCAGGCGGATAGGTTTATTGGGATGGCCTGTAGTGGAAGGATAGGCTTTACTGAGATCTTCTTCGATACTTTTCCAATCGATAGAGTTTGCCAATTTAACAAGCGGATGATTTTCATCGATGATGTCACTCAGCTGTTTGCAGTGATCAAACAAGGTGACTCTCTCTTGTTTTTCCTGAATCATAAAATACTCCAAAACTGCAAGGTTTTATAGTGTAGCTATGTGCTTTTATGTATATTTAGGGTAGCATAAAAGTGCTTTGAAACCCCTTGCAGTGGGGCTTTGTGGGTTTTTCACGGGGAACTAATTACATTTAAAAAAAATAACTGCTCTCATAATTTATAGTATTTTTGGATTGCATGCAAGAGGAGATGATTCTATCTGTTCAGATTATAATATTGGTATTGATAGCAATTAGCTGGTAAAATAGAGACCATCAACCCCACCTCACCCGAATAGATCTCAAAAGCCAAAACTCCAGGTTCATCATCTAAAGGATGCTGAGGGATATCTTTAAAATAGTACGCCTAATCTATCCATTCTTTCTCTTTTCGGAGGGAAGAGAAGAATTCCATCTCGTAGCGGGTCACTACACGTATGAGGTTTGTCGATCCCGGTACGCCCACAGGGTCACCGGTAATGAGTATATAGGTATCGTCCAGATCCAGTATGCCTCTTTTCAATCCCTGCACCATCACTTCGACTATCATGCTGCGCAGATCACTTTTAGCTACAAAGAATGCCGGTACTACACCCCACACAAGGGTCAAGGACTGTGCTGTCCGTTTGTCATGCGTGACGGCATAGATCGGCTGGCTCGGCCGGTAGCGTGCCGCTTTTTTGGCTGTACCTCCCGAGGAGGTCATCGCGATGATCCCGGCACAGTTCAGACTCCCGGAAAGCCGTACTGCAGCCTCATCTATCTTGTCTCCTCTGTCATGCATATCGAACTGCGAAAATTTCTGAAAGGGATAATATCGTTCTGCCGATTGAATGGTCTGCACCATGGTCTCCACAGCCCGTATCGGGTAATGCCCGATCGCACTCTCTTCAGAGAGCATAACGGCATCCGCCCCGTCAAGCACCGCATTGGCCACATCGCTGATCTCGGCACGGGACGCAGTCACCTTGGTGGTCATGGAGAGTAGCATCTGTGTCGCCACGATCACCGGTTTGCTCATATTGTTCGCCCGTTTGATGAGCATTTTCTGGATCAAAGGCACATCATAATAGGGAATTTCGATCCCAAGGTCCCCTCTGGCAACCATGATGCCGTCACTCGCTTCAAGAATGGCATCAATATTCTCGATGGCGTCGAACTTTTCTATCTTCGCCAGAAGCTGCACGCTTCCGCCGTTGGAAGTGATCACCTCTCTGGCCGCGGTCATGTCTTTTTGATGCTGGACAAAAGAGATCGCCATGAAATCCACTTCATGTTTTATCCCCCAGAGGATATCTTTTTTGTCTTTCTCCGTAAGTACATTGATACCCAGATGGGTATTGGGAAAATTGACTCCCTTTCTCGAAGAGAGCATTCCGTTATTCTCTATCTCGACCTTTACCATGTCCGCACTTTTCTCTTTGACTACTGCACGGATGATCCCGTCATACATATAGATGGATTCCCCCACCTCCAGCTGGTCAAGAATATCGGGTTCGTTGATGCAAAGACGGTAGACCCCCTCTTTGACTTTGTATCCCACGATCTCCTCTTTGACGAATTCGAGTATGTCGCCGCTTTTGAGGATGAAGTCCTCCTCCAGCATCCCTACCCTGATCTTCGGGCCGCTGATATCCTGCAGAATACCCGTGATCAGCCCTGTCTCTTCTATCGCCTTCCTGATCCGGCCAAGCACTTCGCTATGGTATTCGTGCGTACCGTGCGAGAAATTCAGCCGGAAAAGGTTGACCCCGGCACACATGAGTGCTTTGATCTTCTCGTAGGAATCCGTCGCCGGCCCGATGGTTGCTATAATCTTGGTTCTTTTTTTCATCTTCTCTCCTGTCTGTTATTTTGAAAAGTGCTGGTAATCTTTCACTCCGGACCAGTCGCCGCCCCACTTCCAGCCATACTTTTTAAAGATCTTCACAGCCCTGTCATTTCTAAGTAATACAGCTCTGTCAGCCGGAGTACTCTTTTTGTGGACACGTTTTCTGTACTGAAGTGATTCTTTATGTGCAATGCGCCCCGAGTGCGAGATATACGGGTTCTCTATGGAGTTGAGATCGATCGCCTTGCCGTAGGAATGTCTGGACCAGTTTTTGGAACCTGTCGCTTTACGGCAGTTGAAGGCTGAAGTATTGTCCGCTTCAATGGACTGCCAATCACTTCCTTTGTAGTCGCTCACCAGCTTCATCTTTCTTATGGGGTAGTCCGCTTCATACAGTTCTCTGAATATCCGCGTCACTTCGGTAGCGACCGTTCTGTTTACAACCATCTCCCCCTGCCTGTCTTTGCCGCTGAAATCCCGATAGGTCATCCGAAGATACCGAAGATCATTCAGGGACACGGGACAACCTTGTCGCCAGGAGTTTCCTTTAATCATCCGTTCTTTGATCTGCGGGGTGATCTTCGAGATACGGGCCCGATAATCGGCAGTGGCAGAACTGCCAAAAAAAAGTCCAACAACAAGTACAATATGTTTCATTCTAAAATCCTGTTTCATTTTCAACCCGGATTATGCATTAGAATTACTTGAAATCTGCCAAACGCTTGCTCTGTGAGTATTTGTGGAAAACTTGAGGTGCACCCGTAGGTGCATCGATGGTTTCTCCGTAAGTGCCCACGGTGCAATGGTTTGCGTAGCGTTCTGTAATCTCCAATGCATAATCCGGGTTCAAAGTGTAACATAGTTTTCTGACCCCTGTGAAAAATCAACCAAAAACAATAAAATACAAAAAGAGTCTCCAACTTTGGTATACTTGGAAACACAAAATAACAGGAGAAACAGATGAGAATACTCTTTTTGATGTTTATAGCCGGTAGCCTGTCTTTGGCATCCGATGTCTTTGTTGATAGTAAAACGGGGCTTATGTGGCAAGACAACAGTGACGCGAAATATATACAAAAAGATTGGAATGGGGCCATGTTATATTGCCGCCAGTTACGATTGGCCGGGCACAATGACTGGAGGCTTCCAAGCATTAAAGAACTCAAACATATACTCAGTACAGAACCACGCGACGGAGGTATGAAAAAAGGCTTTAACTATATGGGTGGCTCCGGATACTACTGGTCCTCTTCCGAAAATGAATCAAATGAAGAGTTCGCCTGGATGATGAATTTTAAACGGGGCTACGAATATAGTAATTACAAGAGCTATGAACGCCATATCCGCTGTGTACGAGACATACAATGACTACCCCGAAAAAATATTTACCTTCTATTTACACTCTTGAACTAAGATATACATTAAAAAAAGGATAAACCATTATGGAACAATTCAAAACCTATGCCCTGATGACCGGGCTTACCCTGCTTTTTATCTGGTTTGGCGGGATGATCGCCGGGCAGACGGGGATGGTCATCGCCTTTCTTGTAGCCGCGGGAATGAATTTCTATGCCTATTATTACAGCGATCAGCAGGTGCTGAGCCACTACCATGCCGAGCCAGTGGACAGAGCGCATGCCAGCGGACTTTACCAGATCGTTGAAAAACTGACACGAAGAGCTGGTCTGCCGATGCCCGCACTCTACATCATTCCCGAGCAGCAGCCCAATGCCTTTGCTACAGGAAGGAACTATGAACATGCTGCCGTGGCCGTGACCGAAGGCCTGCTGGACCTGATGACCGATGAAGAAATAGAAGCGGTCATCGCCCATGAACTCAGCCATATCAAGCACTACGATATGCTCATAGGAACCGTGGCCGCGACCATAGCCGGAGCTATTGCCATGCTGGCGAACTTCGGTATGTTCTTCGGCAGTGGTGACAGAGACAGACCGAACATCTTTGTCATGCTGGCACTCATGTTCATCATGCCGATGGCTGCATCCATCATTCAGATGACGGTGAGCCGTAACCGTGAATTCATGGCGGATGAAGGTTCCGCCAGAATGACGGGACACCCTGAATGGCTGCAGAGCGCTCTGACCAAGCTGGACAACTATGCAAGAAGCATCACTCTGCCAGAAGCCGATCCACAGACAGCGCATATGTTCATTATCAATCCTTTTAGCGGTAAAGATGTATCACTCAAACAGCTTTTCTCCACTCACCCGAGTACCGAAGCGAGAATAGAAAGACTCGAAGCACTCAAGTAATGCTTTTTCTGCCAGAGTTTTTCCGCCTCTTTCAGAGGCTTCTACAGATAGTTCCCCTATACTTTTGCAGATAAAATCTCAGGTAAACAAATGAACAACAATCACTATGAAGTCCTTATTGTAGGTGCCGGTATCTCCGGTGCCGCGCTGGCTTACGAACTGGCACGATACACCGATGTAAAAAGCATTGCCGTGCTGGAAAAATACGAAAAAGTAGCCCCACTCAATTCACAGGGAAAAGCGAATTCGCAGACCATACACTTCGGGGATATCGAGACGAACTATACCGTCTCCAAAGCATCCATTACCAAGAAGACTGCCAAAATGGTCGAGAAGTACTGTCTGCAGCACAAACTGGAGAATGAAGTGATTTTCTCCCATCAGAAGATGGCCCTAGGTGTGGGGGACAGGGAAGTGGAATTCATGCTGGAGCGTTACGAGGAGTTCAAGGATCTCTTTCCTAACCTGCAGGTCTGGGACAAAGAACATCTCAAGACCATCGAGCCCAAACTTGTCTTTGACGAGAATGGCAAAGAGCGATCAGAGACCATCGTAGGCATCGGGTCCCAGGGAGAATGGACCACGGTTGATTATGGGAAAATGACACAGAATCTCATTGACAATGCGAAGAAGGAACCGGATACCGAGGTGGACCTTTTTCTCAACACACAGGTAAAAAACATCACCAAACTGCCAGACGGCGGCTATGAAGTGGAGACCGGAAACGAGACCTTCACGGCTGATTCCGTCGTGGTCAATGCCGGTGCGCACTCGCTTTTCCTCGCACATAAAATGGGCTACGGCCTGGATTTCGCCACGCTCCCCATGGCAGGAAGCTTCTACATGACCAACCAGAAGATGCTCAGCGGGAAGGTCTACATGGTGCAGAACCCCAAACTTCCCTTTGCCGCGCTACACGGTGACCCGGATATCCTTGAACACGGCCTGACACGCTTCGGCCCCACCGCGCTTGTACTTCCCAAGCTGGAACGTTTCAAGCCGGGGACATACATGGACTTCTGGAAAACACTGAACTTCGATACCAACATCGTGACCATCTTCTATGACCTGCTCAAAGACAGCGATATCAGGGACTACATCTTCAGGAATTTTCTTTTTGAAGTACCCTACTTCAACAAGAAACTCTTTGTCAAGGATGCCAGAAAGATCGTTCCTTCCCTGAGTGTGGACGACATCCATTATGCCGAAGGTTTCGGCGGGGTCCGTCCACAAGTACTCAACAAAAAAGAGCGCAAACTGATGCTGGGAGAAGCTTCCATCAATACCGGCGAAGGGATCATCTTCAACATGACACCTTCTCCGGGAGCTACCAGCTGCCTGGGCAATGCCAAAAGGGATGTCATCAACCTCTGCAATTTCCTGGGGAAGACATTCAACAAAGAGATGTTCGAGCACGAACTGGTTGAAGAAAACCTGACCCAAAGCCAGATAGACCAGAAGCTCCAGGCCGAGTATGTCTCCCAGATCCGTGCAGAAATACACGAACACGAAGAGAAATACTTCCAGAACCTCAACGACGGACACGAACTTCCGAGTTACTGGGACAAGCCCTACTCCCCATGGAGAAACAGAAGGGATCACTGGTCATTTTAAACAAAAAAATTTGCTATAATTCATTTATGACAAGAATTGAAATTCACTACAGGCGGGTCCTTATACTATGACGAGTCGCAGAAACACCATCCGATATAAAAACCGTACGAATCAATGTGTACCGCTATCTCCCGTCCGTCAAAATTTCCGAAGGAATTTTTAATGTCCGCTTTTGCCGTACAACTCACCAATGGATGTCTCCCCTCGGATATCGAGCTTGAAGACAAGAATGCTTTTGAGGAACTGCAGCGTATCGGTGCGATTGAAGAAGTCGACGGACTATGGAAACTGGGTTCTCTCTACCGGGCAGGAGAACTCTACATCGGCAAAGACGGAAGAGGCTATGTGGAATCGCAGTTCAAAGAGCAGAAAGACCTGCTGGTCGAACCCGATCATCTCGGAGATGCAAAGAACGGCGATACGGTAGTGGTCAAACGTATCATTGCAAGACGCGGACGCGCCAGCGGGAAAGTGGTCATGGTCATTACCAAAGCCCATCTTTTTACCATTGCCTATACGCACAGGGATGAAGCAGGCAATTTTATGGTACTCAATATTAAGACCGGTGAACCGACCCATGCCGTCATGGAAGGGATGGACCTCAAAGCCTTCAAGCTGGGTACTGTGATGAAGGTGGATGCGGACGATGACAAGGTCCTCCAAGTCTTCGGGCATCTCGATGACCCCAGGGTGGATGAGAAGATCTCGCTTGCACTCTACAATCGTCACGACGAATTCCCACCGCAATGCGTGGAAGAGGCGCTACAGATCGAATCGGAAGTGACCAAAGAGGAGCATACCGACCGTATCGACCTTACCCATCTTGACTTTTGCACCATCGACCCGGTCACGGCAAAAGATTTTGACGATGCCGTCTATTTTGACCTCGAAACATATACGCTTTATGTGGCCATCGCCGATGTCAGCCATTATGTCCCCTACTTCACTGAGATAGACAAGGAGGCGAAGAAACGTGGATTCACGACTTATCTGCCGCACAAATCCTTCCCTATGCTTCCGCGTGAACTGAGTGAAAACATCTGTTCTCTCAAGCCCAAAGTGGACAGGCTTGCCTTCGTTGCGAAGATCACACTGGACCAAAACTCTCTCAAACCGCTCAAAGAAGAATTCTTCGAAGCCATTATCCACTCCAGACACCGCTTCAACTATGAACCGGTCGACAGGATCATCGACACAAACGGCAAAGAAGCGACAGGAAAGGTCAAAGAAATCCTGCACTATCTTCTTCCCCTCTACAGGATCACCCAAAGACTGCGCAAAGAGCGCCTCAAACACGGCTTCGATTTCAGAAGCGAAGAGATCAAGCTGACCCTCAACGAAGAGCAGCTCCTCGTCAGTACGCAGATAGAGACAGGTACCCCTTCACATTCTCTCATAGAAGAGTGTATGCTGCTGGCCAACCAGGCTTCCGCCAAACGATTTAAAGGGGACGGGGACAGCATTTTCCGTATCCATGAACTGCCGCAGCTTCAAAAGATAGAAGCGCTGCTCACCGAACTGGCAGCCATCGGGCTCTATGTTGAAGAGTATGAGGATTCCCCTTCGCTCATCAGGGCCATACAGAAAGAGGCTGGGAAGATGGGACTCTCCGCCGAAGTGGATGCAATGATCATCAAATCGCTCAGACAGGCAAGTTATTCATCTCATAACGTCGGCCACTTCGGTCTTGGCTTCAGCCATTACAGCCACTTCACCTCACCCATACGACGCTACGCCGACCTCATACTGCACCGTCTCATCAAAACACAGCTCACTAACAACGAGGAAGAGGCAGAATATCTCCTGCGCAACATCGAACCACTCTGCGTGAGGGTATCGGACCTGGAGAGGGAAGCGACCAAAGCCGAATGGGATTTCAGAGACCGCAAATTTGCCAGATGGGCCAAAACGCAGATCGGGGCCTTCTTCGAAGCCGAGGTCATTGAAGCGGGAGAGAGTGCCAAAGCCAGACTCTTTGGAGATATTCAGGGTGTTATCGTACATCTCAGAGGCGACAACATCATGCTCTTCGACAAAATACGCATCATGATCACGGAAGTGAACATCCCTCAAGCCATCATTATGGCGGAACTGGTCAATAAGCTGAGCAAAGAGGAGACGGAGCTGTAATGTACCAAAGAGAATTCGACCAGCGTCTCAACCAGGGACTCCCCAAAGCCGTACTTGTCTTTGGTGAAAATGAGTATATGATGGACCATTATGTCGAACTCTACAGAACCAAGCTCGATGCCAAAGAGAGTGCGCTGAACCTCTATTATGACGAATGGAATTTCGAACAGGCGAAGAACTTCCTTTCGCAGACTTCGCTCTTTGGCGGTACCAACCTGGTCGTGGTCAAACATGACAAGAAGATCCCCAAAAAAGAGCTGGATGCCCTGGTGGCTCTTGCAAACAGGAACAGTGACAACTATTTCCTTTATCTCTATGACGGCACGGCCAAAGATGCCAAAAGCATGCAGTCGGCATTTACCGACAAAAAAGGCGGTGTCTGGGTACGTCTTTTCGAAGCGAACATACGTGAGGGCGTGGCCATACTGCAGCAGAAAGCCCAGCGTATCGGGCTTGACATCGACCACTATGCACTCCAGCACTTGATGCTGCTGCTCAACAACAACATCGCACTCTGCTCCAACGAACTGGACAAGCTTGCCATTCTTCGCACTCCTGTCACCAGCAAGGACATTGACAGACTTGTCTACTCCACTGCACCGCTTGCTACGGAACAACTGCTTATAGACCTTTTCAACAAAAAGCCCATCACGGCCACCATCACCAAACTGCTTGACCTCGGAGAGAACGAGAACGACCTGCTGCGATCGACTCAATTCTTCGTCAACCAGATCTTTCTTTTCCATGCCTACATCAAGCTTCACGGGCATGTAGATTCGGCAGCCATCCTAGGCTACAAACTTCCAAAACAGATAGAAGATCAGAAAGCCCAGCTTGCCCTGCGTGTCAAGTCCGCTTCCCTGCTCAAGATTTTCGAACACCTTTTGGAGAGTGAAATAGAGATGAAAAAAGCCCCTGCGACCCAGAGGGAAGTGCTGCTTTACAGTATACTGATCAAGATACAGGGGTATCTATAATTCATCATCAACCAATATCTTTCAAAGAAGAAAAGTTTTTTTCTCCCTGTGTGCCTTATAAGTATTATGCTGTGACAATGTCGGTGAAGTAATAATGGTGCCTATCGAATTATTCTGAACCAGAGGAACACAAATATATTATGTCTATTTATAATAGGTTTTATAGTACCATTGCTATAAAAAAGGAGTAAGGCCCATGCAGTTGAATAGCTTTCTACGTTGTGGTTATACCTTTACTCCGGATGAATATGAGTTAGAAACACGGTATGTTTTCACCACTGCAGCACTAGCTATAATTAGTGTTTTCCTTATGATAATGACACTGATGTATTATATACTTGGTGATTATACTAATACCATGGCACATGGTACAGGCGTCTTGTTGACACTTATTTCTCTTTATCTTGCAAGAAAAGTAGGTAAAAACAATTACGCAAAACTTGTCTACGTGATGACAGTTTTCTTTTTACTCCTCACTATGTATGCTTACTATCTTTCCCCTACTATGGACCCTGTCTCTGCATGGATAATTATCCAAATTTTAGCATCCTTTTTAGTACTCAATATAAGGCTGGGTATACTCATCACCATTGTTTTTTCTACCTACGTAGTAATGATGAATTCTATCTTAGGGTATAACTCTCTAGAATTTATTCTTTTAAAAATAAGTCCTGTGATTATTGCTGTTGGACTTGTGGCGATGATTGAGAAAAAATTTCTTAGAACTATATTTCTATTGGAAGAATCAAATAAAAACCTGGAAGAAAGAGTCAAAGCAAGAACAAAAGATATCGAAGAGGAAAAAAGAA
This sequence comes from Sulfurovum sp. NBC37-1, assembly GCF_000010345.1. Taxonomy (NCBI): domain Bacteria; kingdom Pseudomonadati; phylum Campylobacterota; class Epsilonproteobacteria; order Campylobacterales; family Sulfurovaceae; genus Sulfurovum; species Sulfurovum sp. NBC37-1. The sequence goes on along the minus strand of NC_009663.1, from coordinate 434,107 downwards.
AACTTGACTATCAAGCGCATTATGATTTTTTAACCGATATACCCAATAGAAATAAATTTTATTCAGAAATACAGCAGTGGATTCAAAAGGATACGGCACATACGTTACAGTTTGCTCTCATGTTTATAGATTTAGATAGATTTAAAAGAGTGAATGACTCTTTAGGACATGATGTAGGCGATAATGTGCTAAAGGTAATTAGCAGAAGGATACAGAAAAATATCCCTAAAAAAGCCTTTTTTTCACGTATCAGTGGTGATGAATTTACGATTCTCTTCCCTCACGGAGAAGATAAGCATGAAGTAAAAGCGATGGCAAAAAGACTTATTGCTGTGATAGAAGAACCTATTACTCTTCAAAATCATACGTTCTATCTCTCTGCGAGTATAGGTATCAGCTGCTATCCTCAAAATAGTATATATTATGCAGACCTTATAAAATATGCAGACACCACAATGTTTGAAGCAAAAAAAGTAGGTAGGGGTACCTATAAGTTTTATGATAAGGAGATGACGCATCATATTAATGAGGTAGTGTTGATGGATTCAGATATACATGCTGCGTTTGCATCGGATACATTCCTTCTTTATTACCAACCTCAAATAGATACGCGTACCAATGCGATTGTTGGACTTGAAGCTTTGGTACGGTGGGATCACCCTACCTTAGGGTTTATTTATCCTGATGCCTTTATCCCTTATGCAGAAGAGACGGGTGTGATTATTGCCTTAGATTATTTTATCTTACAAAAAGGTATGAAACAGATAGTTACATGGAAAGAGCAAGGTTTAAAAATCCCTCGTATCTCTTTTAATTTTTCAACAAAACATTTACAACAAAAAGGGTTTGTTGAGTTCATAGAGACTCTTTTGGCTGAGACAAGATGTAAAGGACAGTGGATAGAACTGGAGATAACGGAGAGTCATATTATGGAAAATATTGATGAGGCTATCAGGGTATTGCAAGCCCTAAAAGACTTGGGCATTACCATTGCTATCGATGATTTTGGTACAGGGTACTCTTCTCTTACTTATTTAAAACGTTTGCCTGCAGATAAACTTAAAATAGACAAATCCTTTATAGAACAAATACCTAACAATTCTGTGGAAATGACAATAACCAATGCAATTATTCATATTGGTAACAGTCTTGGGCTACAGGTCATTGCTGAAGGTGTAGAAACGTCTTTGCAGGAGATTTATTTGACTAAGCAAGGTTGCCATTATATTCAAGGTTATCTTCATTATGAAGCCATATCTAAAGAGGATATTGAGAGCCTACTGAAAGAAAAATAACTACGGTATACATAGATAGACAATTCAACAAAAACAAAGCAAAAATACTGTAATATACTGCTTCCAAAATTCTTGCTCATTTTTGGACGGATAGGAAATATCCGCATTTATATGGGCTATTAAACCAAAAGGAACAACATGAATTGTTATGAAACACTGTTTGTAGTTAAACCTACATTGACAGAAGAAGAGACAGCAGCTGAGATCGCGAAGATCAAAGACGTTCTTGCCAAAGTAGACGCAGAACTTCTTGCTACTGATGACATGGGTATGAGAAAACTTGCGTATCCTGTACAGAAAAACGACAGAGGGTACTACACTGTGCTTTTCTACAAAGCAAACGGCGAAGCGATCGCAGAGATCGAAAGAAACCTCAAGATCAACGAAGAGGTCATTAAGTTTTTAACTGTAAAATATGTGAAAAACAAAGAGATCGCACAGTTTGACAAGCTTGTTGCAGCAGCGAACAAAAGCAAAGACGCTGAACCGGCTGAGCCAAAAGCAGAAACAACTGAGGCGTAATCGGCCCACAGGAGAAACCTTATGTACAACAAGATAATTTTAGCAGGAAACCTTACCAGAGATGTAGAGATACGATATACACAGGGTGGCTCGGCCATCGGAAGTACGGCAATCGCCACTTCACGTAAATTCAAGTCTCAGACAGGCGAACAGAAAGAGGAAGTACTTTTTGTCGACTTGACATTTTTCGGTAGAACTGCTGAAATTGCCAACCAGTACTTACGTAAGGGAAGCAAAGTTTTAGTGGATGGCAGGTTAAAGCTTGACCAGTGGACAGCACAGGACGGCACAAAGAGAAGCAAGCATTCAGTCACTGTAGAGAACCTGCAGATGCTCGATACAAAGAGAGAGAGTGAGCAGATGGCTGCGCAGGGCGGATACAACGCACCCCAGCAGCAGGACACTTACTCCCAGCCGGCGTCTTCTCAGAATGCAGCCCCTCAGCAGCCACAGCAACAGCAGGCACCTGCACAGAACATCCCGGAAATAGACATCAACGAAGATGAAATACCGTTTTAGGAGAACATACCATGGCAGAAAGAAGAAAATTTAAAAAGAGATTTTGTAAATATTGTGAGCAGAAAGTTGATTTTATCGACTATAAAGATCTGAATTCACTCAAGTTCAGCTTGAGCGAAAGATTCAAGATCATGCCAAGAAGATTGACAGGTAACTGTAAACGTCACCAGGAAATGGTAACAGTAGCAATCAAAAGAGCAAGACAGACAGCACTTATTCCGTATATCGTAGATAGAAAGAATGTTGTTGAAAACCCATTTGAACTGATCAAATAGTTTTATAATTAACGTATCCGGTTCATTCCGGATGCATCCTTTGAACTCCTCCCCATTTTTCCCTAACTTTTTGGAAGACAAGAAACGATTTATCCGCACTATCCATATCATATAGAGTCACACCATCACAACTCACCAATTCCAAACCACTTAATTCAACTATCTTATCCACCGTATGATAATACTGCCGGATCGTTTCCTGAGACTTGTTAAAGCAATCTCCCTCTTTTTCAAACAGTGTGAATTCCGAAATATACTCACTCTTTTCAAAATCACTGTCCACCGTCAAAAACCTCTCATCATCATCGACAATGTAGGAACCTACCGCTACATTCTCAAAGCCGTACAGCGTGTTGATATCACAGAGAAAATACCCGCCTTCATTAAGATGCTCTCTGACGCAGGATAGAAACTGCTCCATCTGTGTTTTGGTGAGATAGTTCAGCATATCAAAAACAGCCGTGATCACATCGTAAGTACCGTTCAGGTCACACAGGTCGATGCACTCTGCATCACAGCCCTGTTCTTGTGTCTGTGCCACCATAAGAGGACTGAGGTCTATGCCTTTGACTTTGTGGATCTGCAGGGCATCCTGCATCTGGCGAAGGAAATCCCCCGAGCCGCAGCCTACATCAAGCAGTGAATCGAATTCAACAGCATTAAGAAAAAGGAGATAGTATGCGTAGAGGCTCGGAGCGGCCTCCTTGACACCGAGAAGGTCCTCTACTTTGGCGTAGAGGTCAAGGGAGTCTGATGAATTATTATCCACGACTTTCTACAACGGCTTTGATCTTTTCATAAAGAGAGAGTATCTCCTCTTTTTTACCGTAAAAACTGTTCTTATTGGCAATGAGATGTGCGGAGGAATCCATAATATCCTCGGCGACCTTCAGTCCGTTCTCTCTCATCGTATTGCCCGTCTCGACAATATCCACGATAGCATCTGCCAGACCGACAAGAGGAGCAAGTTCGATGGAACCATAAAGTTTCACCACTTCTACACCGACCGCTTTCTGTGCAAAATAGTTTTTGGCTATGTTGACCATTTTTGTAGCTACTTTGATATTCGGACGGTTCCAGTCAAGCTCATCTTCATTTTTGATACCGATGGCCACTTTGCATTTACCCAGCTGCATATCGAGAAGCTGGATAATGTCGAGCTCTTTTTCGGTAATGACATCAAGACCGACCACACCTATGTCTGCCGCACCATGTTCCACATAGGTCGGTACATCCTGATTACGTACATTGAGGAATTTGAAGCCCTCTTTTTCCATAATGAGCTCTCGCCCTTCGAACTTGAATTCTCCGCCAAAGATCTCTGCAAAGATCTCCAAAGTCTGCTCTGCAATTCTTCCTTTTGGAAGTGCAACTGTTAACATGGTTCACCCTAATTTTAAATTTCTCATTTTTCACTTGCCTGCAATACATACTGCATGCCTTTAAAAACAAGTGCTTCATCATAGACCGCATCTCTAAAGAATCCGGCAAGCATTTGGCCATCTCCACCGGTGAAGTAGAGTCTTTTTTTGTCTTTATGCTTTTCTATGAGTGCTTTGATAGACGCGATTATACCATAGCTTATCTGCTCTTTTGTTGTAAGAGGAAGCTTGGTAAGATCAATGTGTTCATCCAGGGAAACATCCAAAGCCGGAGAGATTTGCCTATAGCTTTCCAGCATTGCTTTGATGCCCGGTAAGATATACCCTCCCTTATAGATACCTCTTTCCATCACATCCACCGTAATCGCTGAGCCTGCATCGATGAACATACCATTGTCATGACTTAGGCAGAGGGCTTTTCTGTCCACCCCCATCGTTTCGTATTCGTTGGGCAGGGATATCACCCCGGATACATTCTCCCAATTTTCTATATGGCCGATCTTTTGTTTGATATCATTGTTTACTGAAATATATTTCAACGGAACATCGGCATATTTTCTGATTGTATCCTCATAAAAAAGATGCACCACATGAGTACCGTCATAGATATGAAAATGGGTATTCCCTATATCGGCTAACAACATTCATCCTCCTCATGCAGGGTACTCTCTCCTGACAGCACCACTTTTTGTTGAATGTGTAATGTGATTGGTGCCGTGAGGGCACAGCACCCTACGCGGTCTACTGCCATACATTCCACCCATTCTCTTCGAGCAAGGCTTTTGCTTTGGAACAAAGCGGTGCTTTAATGATGATATACTTTCTGGTGATCTTCGCATCGATATACTTCTCGAGCTTCTCATGAAGCTGCATCAATTCCATTGCCTCTTTTCTGAGGATACGGCTTTTTTTCTCTATCTGCATTACCAGGGCGTAATAGTCCTTCAGGTCCACACCGACATAGAGTGCTATTTTCTTTCGACTGCCAAGCTCTTTTGGCGGGATCTCTTTCAAAGATTTAAAAACAATATTTTTATGCTGTAAAAACTCTACGATATCTTTCATTTTATTATCATAACCTAATTCAACTATAATAATCTAATTTAATCCAAATATCGAAATAGAATTCTTGTAATCTTTACCATGCTCGTGTACATGGGGTTTGTTTTCATGTTTGAGGCGCACCCGTAGGTGCGGTGATAAATATGAAGCAAAGTCCATGGATACGATGATGGTGAGGAGTACTGAATTTCTATTTCGGGATCTGGGTTTAACTCAACGGATGGTAATGTATCATCGTATCCTGCAAGTTCTGTTTCTGTATATGCGTATAAATCTGTGTCGTCTCAAGCGAACTGTGCCCGAGCAGTTCCTGCACCACACGCAGGTCTGCTCCACCGATGATAAGGGATGAGGCAAAAGAGTGGCGCAGCACATGCGGGGAGACCCCAAGGTACTTCTTGACGATCTTGTAGGCGGAAATACGGCTTAGCTGTTCAGCTCTGTAATTGAGCCAGAGATAGGAACTGCTCATATCCTGTGCCTGAAGATAGGCTTCAACTGCTTCTATGGCAATAGGAGCAAGCGGCACGACACGCTCCTTCTCCCCTTTGGCAAAACGGATCTTCAACCATCCTTCCAGAATATCGCTTCGCTGTGCATTCAGCGCTTCAGAGATACGGCAGCCGCTGGCATACAGAAAGAGTATCAGCGCATAATCACGCAGTCCTATGGTACTGCTTCTGTCTATGAGTGATATCCCCTCCATAATCTCTTCGGGAGAGAGGTATTTCGGAAGGTTCTTCGGTACTTTTGCCATAGGGATCCTGATCTTCTCATGGGTGAAGTTCTGCAGGTGGCAAAAATGAAAAAAGGTATTGATGGATGAGAGTTTTCTGTTGAGCGTGCGTTTGTTCTCAAAAGTGGAAAGGAATTTCAGTACATCCGTCGTATCGAGCTTGGTAAGCGGTTTCTGTACCGCTTCCTCAAGCTGTCTGAGGTCACCAAGGTAAGAGGAGATGGTTAGGGCGTCCAGTGCCTTGGTGACACTGATATACTCTTCGAATGCAACAAGCAGATCACTCATGACCGCTCTGCATAGAAAGATTAATAGTTCAACTTGGAAAGATCGACGATCTTCCCGTCTTTATAGAGTCTAGTACCGCTGATAAATACAGGACTTTCCGGTTGACCAAGGTCGTATACTTTATATTTTTTCAAGTCTAGTGAAAGGACGATGAGCAATCCCTGCTGGTCAAGTGCATATACCTTTCCGCCCACGACGGTCGATGCAGCAAAATGTGCATATTTGAATCTTTTTCTGGCCTGCTCTTCCAATATTCTGTTGAGTTTTATTATATCACCCTCTTTGGTGAACACATAGATCGTGCTGCCGGATACGGCAAGATCAGAAATATTGGCACGGTATTCCAACTGCCCGTCCACAGCGACCGTGATCAGTTTGTTAGGCGTTGCGGCAACCAGTGTATCACCGGAACGTGACAAGAAGATCACATTGTTGAATATCGGATCGCTGCTCAAATAGATTACTTTTGCATCGACAGGATCCTGTGAATCAAGTACAACCAGTTTGCCATCAAGTGTTGGTATAACGACTAAAGAGTCAATGAACATCGGACTTGCCGCCCTTGTATCGATAGCATAAGCCGTATCTGATTGGTTCTCCATGATCTTTTTATCACTACTAACACGATAGAGTCCAAAAGCATTGTTGTTCAGTATATAGGCGATGATACCGTTATGGATGGAAGCGGAAACGATCGGCACTTCAAAATCAACGGTACGAAGTACTTTACCGCTTCTTTTGTTAATGATCTTCAATTTTCCTTCAACATCGCCGGCAAGTACATAGGCACCATTTTCACTTAGAAAAGTGTATCCCTTTCCAAGATTGATCTTACCGATGCCTTTTTTACCGATATATTGTCCATTTTCCAGTGTTGCACCGTCACGGGTCAGTGATACGATCTTGCTGCCGTATGCAGTAACAGCACTGCCGGCTGAAAAGGCCTGTTCCGGTTCGAAATACTGTTTGGAGCTACACCCCGAAAAAAGCAGTGCCGCTGCAGCCAGTATCGGAAGTGAAAATCCTTTCATTATTTTACCTTTAGTGTTGCATGTTTCAGAAGTGCTGCGATCGGCGCAACAGCGGAACGTTCGTCTATCAGTTCCAGTTTCTCTTTGGCATGGGCAATGTTTCCGGCTTTCAGTGCGAGATACGCATCATCAAGGTCAGCCATTTCTTTGTAAAGTTTACTCTCTGCCTCTTTCCTCTCAAGCGTTGCAGTCACATATTTGCTGGAATCGGCAATGACCTCATTCTTGCTTGAAGTCAATGCTTTCAATGCTCCGGCATCCTGTTTTTTGGCTGCCTGCGAAAAAGTGAACAGTTCAAAAAGCTCAGGGTTTTTCTCTTTGAGTGTCTTAAGTGCGGAAGCATCATCAGGTTTTTTCTGCAGTGTCAAAAATGCATTGTTCGCATCTTCCAGCCTGGCATCACGAATGGCTTCCATCGCCGTGGTTCCGACAAAGAACAGAAGCACTGCCGCTGCAACACCCCAGATCAGAAGTTTATATTTTTTGTAGAGTGTCTCAAGCTTGAAGGCGCTCTCCAATATCTTTTCATCACCACTCAATTCACTCTTGACATACTTTACATCATCTTGAATACTCACCGACTTCTCCTCAGGGATATTTATATTGGATATATTATACCTTTTGGAGTTAAAAATATAGATATATTCAAAATATTCCGCTCTTACTATGCATACAAAAAATATATCTTCGTGCTATACTAACGTTAATAAAAAATAATTTTATCGTCAGGATCATTTATGCAATATATTTCACTTTTTCTGTTTTTCATCCTGGCTGTACCCCTTTCTGCAAAACAGCAAACGACACATCTGGCACAACTGCAGCTAAAACCATACGAAATGCAGCAGGTCTGTCTTGATATCACTTCGGACGGGGAAACAGTTATTACCAGAACATACGACCGGATAGACCTCTGGCACGCATCGGACCTTGAACATATGAGAACCATCAAACATGTCAACAAAGGGTACGGGTGTGACCTCAGTGCAGATGACCGTTACTATCTCGTACAGGATATGCACAAAGTCTATCTCTATGACCTTCGGAAACGAGAACATATTAAAGATTTTTCCATTCCAAACAAAAGACGCAATGACTCATTAATGTCCGCCTCCTTTTCCGAAGACGGGAAATACATCAACTCTTTTGAACATACTCAGACAAAACCCGGATACAGCAGACCCATACTCTACCGCTTCGACATACGAACGGGACAGAGAAAAGAGATCAGCTCTTTTGTAAAGCGTTCCGCTTCAAGTGAACTCATGCAAGACAGGCTCTACACCTACGACGGAATCCAGCAGAAGATCTTCGTTTACGATATTCAAAGCAACAAAGAGACCGAAGGTGACAAGAAAGAGATCAAACTGTGGCAGGATATCCGCGGATGGTGGGACTGCTCCCAAACCTCCCCAAAAACCAAAATATGCACGGTGCGCGGTGACATCAAATACTCCCTTGCCTCGGGAGACCTGACAAGAACCGAACTCAATGCAAGCAGATCGGTTACACCAAAGATCACCTATATGCACCAAAGACCACTCAGAGCACAATATTTCTATGAATCAGAATTCAAAATGCCCTACCTCATCAGCAAAACGACACAGCAGTATTTCGGGTGGAACCTTCTCAAGGGTGAACAGATATGGAGCATACGGCAGAAGCAGACTGTTTCCGCCGAGTTCGATTCCGTGCCGTCCAGCGGCATGTACTTTTTCAAAGATCAGGACAGAGCCATTGTTATTGCCGGCTTTACGGACAATATTCTGGACTTCAACATCACAACCGGACTGTTCAGCTACCTACCAAAATACAAGGATATCGTAGCTTATCACAGTATTGCACTCAGTGAGGACAACAGCGTGCTCAGCCTGACCGCTACAGAACAAAAAAACCTTTTCCACTCAAAACACACTATTTTCAAATAGATACATGGAAAAGATTGCCACACTATGATCCTTCCGATTTCAAAATTGCACGCAGTGAGCATGCAACACGATATACTGCATCATACAATAATACAGATTTTATACTTTTTCGAAAAAAAGACAATGTAAGACTTGCAACCTTTCATCACTTTATAAACGGGGAATGGGCCGTAATGACTCCCCAGGGATACTTTAATGCTTCTTCGAGGAATGTAATTCCCAATATCCTTAAAATACAGAACAAAAAAATAAACATAGATGAAGCAGATAAGCTCATTAAAAAATGGTACCGGCCTGACATTGTAGAGGCATTGTTGTCTGACAAAAATACGGTAATGTTGAAACAAAAAAGCAACACATTTACTCTGCCGCTTAAGCCGAAGGATAACAACCAGTTCAAAAACAGTCTTTTGCAGCAGATCACAATACAGCACCGTTATGATCTGCTAAAGCGTTTCAGCAGAAATAAATCGAGAAAAGATCTGGCGCTCTTCTTTGAAGGCATTCAAACGGCAAAAACAGGAGAAGCCTACAATGCCTACTACAAAATACTGAGTGCTTACCCCTTTACAAGATCGATCCGAAAATTTATTGAATCACGCATAAGCAGTTTGAAAGACCGCTCTCTGGAAACGGCACCGTTATTGACATTCCTCTACAGCAAGGCACGGAGGCTTAAGAGGAGTAAGAAAGTACGTCACAAGTATGCCATGGAGATCATCGATCACTATGCGCTCAATGATGACGCCCTTCTGGTCTCAGCAGAAAAAATGCCCTATGATGATGCAAAGAAACATTTAGATCTTTTTTGGAAGAGTTTGGAAAGCTTGCATTATCTTCGGGAAAAGATCTTTCCGCTATTGAAAGAACAGGATCCAGAACGCGCAAAAAAAGCGATGCTCGCATATAAAACATTCAAAACAGCAGAAGCAAAAAAAATTATTTTACAAGGCCGCAAAGAACTGCTGAATACAAAACAGTATACCAATGAAAGGGACAATGTAAACACAAAGATAGAAAAAGCTTTTCAAACACTATATGACCTCAATGTGACCGTGAACCTCTCTACAGAACTCGATATAGCCATGCAGCGCTTGCAGGCGTATATGGACGATTCAAAACTAGCATCAAGTACACCGAAGGTTTATATTGACTTTGTGATGAAGTATGCAGGCAGTCTCCAAAAGAAGATACTCCATACCAGAATAGAGATCTTTGTACTTCACTATATGTCAAAGACCAATAAAAGTCCCTATCTTGTTATGGGACTTTTCAAAGCTTACCTTCCCTACCGGCGGGATTTTGTTATCGACAGCATGGTCACCCTCTCCAAAAGCCCAGAGCGTGCTGTACGCTCAAGCGTGCTTTACAATATGGACGGTAACCATATTATAGGTATAGGTACTCAAAGTGAAAAGTTCATCTCTGTACTGCTTGAATATCTTGCTTCCGATGATGCTATGCTTAGAAACAATGCTCTGAGCGCACTACTGAAATACGATGCGCCCGTCATTTCCCAAACGATCACGGCACTCAACAGACTCGATGACTGCTCCAAGATAAACTATCTCGACCTGAGAAACAGCGTCATTGCAAAAAAAGTGAGCAAAGAGGAGTTCAAACGCTATAAATGTGGAAATCTGTACAAATAGCTACAACTCGACTACCGTGATCCCCAGATTGCCCGGCATTCGGTAGAATTTCTGGATCTTCGGGTGTCGTTTGAGATAGTCCGTGACCAGTTTGGAGAGAACACCTCCGCCCGTACCGTGGATGATCTGTACTTCGGACAAACCGTTTACCAGTGCATCGGAAAGAAATTTGTCCACAGTATCGATGGCTTCATCGCCGTACATCCCGATAAGTTTGACAGAAACCGAAGCACCACTTTTCTCCACATTCACCTTTGCCTCCTTGGGTTTCTGCGGCATTTTTATCTGAGATGTATCTCCTCTTCTTTTAAGCTGGGAAAGCGGTACACGCATCTTCAGTCCATCCACGATGATCGTGGCATCTTTCCCCCGTATGGAGAGCAGTTCGCCTTTGTGGGAACGGTACTTGACCTTGTCTCCCTCTTTGAGCGGTTCCTCCTGCACTTTCCTGATCTCTTTCTGTTTGAAATCCTTGCGCTGATGGGCAATGTTCAGCAGCCTTCGCCCCTCGGTGGACTCTTTGGCCTTGAGTGCCTCACGCGCTTTCTTGGTGGCAGCATTGTAGCGGTTCTCCAGCGTAGCGATCGCTTTTCTGTGCGCCTCTTTCAGTTTTTCTTCTTCCTCTTCCAGCCGTTGTTTCTGCTTTTCTACTGCGTTAAGCTCTTCGTCCACCTTTGCAATCTTCATACGCATTTCCCGTTCAAGCGACGTGGAACGTTCTATGAGCTCATTGAGGTTCTCTTTGTCCTCACCATAGACTTTTTTTGCCCTGTTCACAATACCCACAGGTACACCATAACGCTGTGCCGTCTCAAAGGCATAACTTTTCCCGATGCTTCCCTGCAGAAAAGTATAGGTCGGCACCCTGCGCTCTTCGTCATAGAGTGCCGCGATGAGTTCGACCTCATCATCACTTGCCATCAGGGAAGCCAAACGTTTATGGTGTGTGGTGACGATGAAAGTAATACCTTTTTTACGAAGTTCATCGAGCATGACACGAAAAAGGCTTGCTGCCTCGTCGGAATCGGTTCCCAGTTCTATCTCATCTACACCCACGATGGCATCTTCTTTGGTAAAGAGTTTGGCGAACTCCTGCATACGCCCTGCAAAGGTGGAAATGTCGTTCTTGACCGACTGCGGATCGTCGATGACCGCTTCGATACTTTTATAGTGCCCCACTTCCGTTTTGGAGGCATCACACTTGAAAGGCAGCAGATATTTGCTCATATAGACCGCTGAAAGCATCGATTTGAGCAGCATCGTTTTACCCCCGGCATTCACTCCGGTGATCAGCATGATCTGTTTGGAGAGGTCGATGGTAACGGGTACGGGATCTTCTATGGCAGGGTGTGCAAAATCCTGAAGTTTGATACGCTTCTGTTTGCCGGGCAGTATGAACTCGTACTCTTTGGCCCTGGCGAACATTACGCGTGCCTGGTAGTGGTCAACCCTGTCATACTCTTTGTTGATGTAGGCCAAAAAACGCTCCCATTTAAAGAAAGTGGCTGAGATCGATTTGCAGTAACGGTAGATAAGCTCCTCTCTATTGCTCAGCAATGCCGACTCTTTCTCTTTGAGATGGGAGATACCCTGGGGGAGTATGTAAAAGAAACCGGCCGAACTCCGCGCCACCACCGTCGCTTTGATGGCATTGTTGAAACCGCCGCGTACCAGCAATGTCTCCTCCCCGCCGTTGAAATGCACCTGTGTATCGACCAGATAGTCTCTGAGCCTGCTGGAATGCGCCAACTTGTAGAGTGTCTCCTTGATGTCAATCTTGTTCTGCTTGATAGCCCGTTCAAGTTTATAAAGTTCAGGGTCACGCTCGGGGTTGATGTCTCCCTCCTCCGTAAAATAACCCAATATCTCAAGAATCTCTTCATGGATCTCTATCCCCTGTATCCATGAAACAACGGGTTCGGGGAATGCGACGTTCTTCAGGGTATTGAAATAGGAGATCATCGTAACGAATGCATAAATTTCATCGAGGGAAAGTACAGCCTGCTTCCTCAGAAGGTTCAGTTCCCTGTCAAGGTTAGGCACAGGCGCGGGTGCAGGGAACTGTACATTGGAAAGCGCTTTGATATAACGGAAATGTTGATTGATATCTCCCATCATCGCCACGTTTTTTTCACGTGCGAAAAACTGTTTGAACTGTTGGATATATCCGTCAAGATCCAGTTTCTGTATAATGGTCTTTTCGTTTGTCTGCTGCATTGTTCTCCGTACATATGTTTCACTGATTTTGTTAATAGGATTATACTATAATAGCATAAAGAAGCGAGAGGCAACAAGGTAATTTAAATGAATAAAAAAGCATTGCCTGACAAAGGACGGAAATGATAAAAAACAAGTTCCATAAAAGCCTGAAAGACGGCTACCACCCTGTACGGAAACTCAAAGTGATCCTCTCCGGACTACGTTTTGCCATGGCGGATACAGCGGTAAGCTATAAGATCATTCTCTCTGTTTTTGTGATCGTTCCGAGCCTTTTTCTGCACCAGTGGATAGATACTTCCGTCATCATTTTGGCCACGGCCATGATGGTTTCAGCCGAACTTTTCAACACGGCCATTGAAGCGCTCTGCGACTATATGCAAAGTGAATTCGACCCGAAAATAAAGATCATCAAAGATGTTTCCGCGGCCGCTACGACCATTATGATCGTCGCCTGGCTCATCGTCCTTGCCGTGGAAGCCTACGAGCTTTTTTTCAGAATATCGCTCTAAACGTTACTTGACCTTGACCATTTTACGACGCATGTAGGCGATCTTGGTCTGGAGAGGAAGGTTTTTCGGACAGTGGTCTTCACAGCCCATGAGGCTCATACAGCCGAACACGCCATTCTCGTCCCCCACCAGTTCATAGAAGTCCGCATCGGTTCGCTGGTCATGCGGGTCGAGCAGAAAACGTGCCGTACGGTTCAGGCCTACTGCACCGAGGAAGTCCTCACGCATCACTTTCGTCGAACAGCTCGCCAGGCAGATACCGCACTCGATGCAGCGGTCAAGTTCGAAGACCTCATCAGCCACTTCGGGATCGACCGGCTTCTCGATGCGTGAAAGGTCCGTCTCTTCCTGCGTATGGATCCAGCTTTCCACCTTCACGCTCATATCGTTCATCCAGTTACCCGTATCGACCGAGAGATCTTTAATATGCTTGAAGACCGGCAGAGGCAGCAGGGTAATCTTTCCATCCTCGAATTCATTTGTACGTGTCTTGCATGCCAGCCTGGGCTTTCCGTTGACCACCATGGAGCAGCTTCCGCAGATCCCCGCGCGACAGACAAAGTCAAAACTGAGGTCATGGTCCATCTTCGACCATATCTGTATCAGGGCGATATAGAGCGTCATACCCGGTGTTTCGGTCAGCGTATAGGTCTGGTACTCCGGTTTGGAATCCTTGTCCTGAGGATTATACCGGAAAACGGTGATCTCTATCTCTCTGTAATTTTCATTCTCAGGCATAGCCTACTCCTACTCTTTCATTTTTATGTTTCAGGTTCCCCGGCAGTTCATAATCGAGCAGTGCTTCCTGAACGGTGAAACGGTCGACTGTATCGAGTGTTTTTTTGATCGCTTCGATCTCCGCTTCTCTCTGTGCGCTCAAAGGATTTTCGATAAGAGAATCTTTCCTTCCGTACCCCCTGAAAGCCGGCGGCATCTCCATCTCCATGATATCGATCTCTTCATAGTGTATGGTCGGGAGTGTATCCTCTTCATTCGGCCAGGTAGTGATGGTACGCTTGAGCCAGTGCATATCGTCTCGCTTGGGGAAATCTTCCCGGTAGTGCGCACCACGGCTCTCGGTACGCTGCAGGGCACCTTTGGCCACACAGAGGGCCAGCTTGAGCATTTTGGTGACCCGGTAAACCTCATTGAGCCCGGGGTTGTTCCCCATGCTTTTGGACTCAACCGTGATCTCTTTGGTCTTTTTGAGCAGCTCTTCAAGCTGGTGCACCGCATCGAGCAGGTCGTCACCGTTCCTGAATATTCCTACTTTATCCTGCATGATGGTACGCATCTCATCCTTGATATCGAATATATTCAGTCCGCCGTCCCTTTCCAGTATCTCCTTGAGGTAATCCACCTGTTTCTGGAGATGCTCCTCGATCACGGAAGTGTTGGTGTTGAGATGGGTCTCTTCGCAATACTGTGCAAAATACTCGCCTACGATCATACCCGAGACCACCGCTTCACTGACCGAGTTCCCGCCCAGTCTGTTAAAACCATGCAAGTCCCAGCAGGCCGCTTCTCCCGCACAGAAAAGCCCTTTCATAGTCGTACTTTCCCCACTGGGCTGGACCCGGATACCTCCCATGGAGTAGTGCTGCATCGGCAGTACCGGCATCCAGCCCTTCTCACCTTCATCCGCCGGGTCTATGCCGTTAAAACTGATGGCGATATCCTGGACATCACGCAGGTTCTTCTCTATGTGTTCACGTCCCAGGATGGAGATGTCAAGCCACAGATGATCGCCATACGGTGATTTGACCCCTTTGCCTTTTCTGATATGCTCTATCATCCGGCGGCTCACCACGTCTCTTGAGGCAAGCTCCTTCTTTTCGGGTTCGTAGTCGGGCATAAAACGGTACCCATCCTTGTCACGCAGCACGCCACCGTCCCCGCGGCACCCTTCTGTCAGCAGTATGCCCGAAGGTACGATCGGTGTAGGGTGGAACTGCACCGCTTCCATGTTGCCCAGTTCAGCGATCCCCGTTTCAAGCGCAATGGCCGTACCAATCCCCTTGCAGATGATCGCATTGGTCGACTGTTTGTAGATACGTCCGTATCCTCCCGTGGCGATCATCGTTCCGCGCGCCACATAGGCTATCAGCTCTCCATTGATCAGGTCACGTACTACGACACCGTGGCAGACACCCTTATCATGAATGATCGAGATCGCTTCCTTTTTATCGTGGATGGTTACATCACGCTTCAGCGCTTCGTTCGCCACGGCATAGAGCATCGTATGCCCTGTAGCATCGGACGTGTAACAGGTACGCCACTTTTTCGTTCCGCCGAAATCCCGCGCATTGATAAGGCCGTACGCCTCTTCCCTCTCCATGATCGTCTCTTTTTTCCCATTAATGACCACGGTATGGCCACCCTTGCCTATACGGCTCCACGGCACGCCCCATGCCGCCAGTTCGCGTATCGCTTTGGGTGCAGTGGTCACAAACATACGTGCAACCTTTTGGTCACATCCCCAGTCGCTTCCCTTGACAGTGTCGGCAAAGTGGACATCTTCATTGTCCCCTTCCCCCTTGACAGAGTTGGCGAGACTCGCCTGCATGCCACCCTGTGCCGCTACCGAGTGGGAACGTTTCACCGGCACCATACTCAGCACGATGGTATCAAGCCCCTTGTCCCTCGCGGCAATAGCGGAACGCAGTCCTGCCAAGCCTCCGCCTACGATCAATGCATCGGTATATATTATTTTCATTTCTGCTGCTCCACATATCTTTTTCCGTATTCACCCTGATGCTCGTAACCGATCTTCATATAGGTGCCCAAAGAGGCCAGCCCCAGAAGGAGATAGGCGCCAACAAGCACTTTGATGATCACCCTGCTTCTTTTCCTGTTGGTTCTCGGGTCCGTTCCGTCGAACCAGCCCCATTTTATGATCAGGCGGTACATACCGATACCCCCGTGCAGCACGACCGAGATCAGCAACACCAGATACATCGGCCACATCAGATCGCTGTAAATTCTGTCCGACGAAGCATAGGGCCCGATATTTTCCGGCTGTGTCATTATCATATAGAGATGGATGGAGCCAAGAAAGAACATGATGAACCCTGTAGTGATCTGCACATACCAGAGATTCGTATCATTATGCTTCAGTAGCGCTTTGTGTTCTATGTAACGGCGATACTCATGGTAAGAAGAGGGAAACTTGCGCAACGCTACACCCGCATGTACGACAAAAAGTGTAAAGATGATCACTGCCAGTGCAGAGATAATCAACGGTTCTCCCCCCTCGATAAAGGGCTCTCCTTCGAAGAGTTTAGTAAGTCTGTACATCGCTTCCTTTCCCAGAAGGATAGAGGACTCGAACAGAAGATGGAACATAATGAAGAGCGCCAAAAAAAGCCCTGAAACACTTTGCAGGAAATCGATCCTTGCAGGCATCCTGCTTTTGCGTTTTGTACTGTCCTTCCCCGTGAGGAGTTCCGTAGTATATTCCCGGTTCAACATGATTTTCCTTGGTATGCAATAATAGTTTATATTATATCAAAACAATAGATATCGATACGTTAAAAAAATCGATAAAATATGCTTTAGCATCTATTTTTTTCTTTTTATTCTTTTCTCCTGATAATAAGCCCCTTTTAACCCTACAATTTGATATAATATCGCAATACAAAGGAGAATTTATGCCAAAAAAACTTATATTGATCATCGGTGCACCCGGAGCAGGAAAATCAACTCAAGCAGAACTGCTTGCCCAGAAATACCCTGAAAAGATCACAAGTTATTCTACAGGTGAACTGTTGAAAAAAGAGACCCAGAGTGGTTCAGCTGTCGGGAGGATCATCAGTGACTATTTCTATAAAGGTCATCTCGTACCTTCCACCATCATCATCGATGTCGTACTTGATGCCATCAAAGCGGCACCGACCGATGTAGTAGTCATAGACGGGTTCCCGAGAAAAGAGAGACAGGTCAAACTGTTCGGCGACGTACTCTTTTCCCACAAAGATATCGAACTCGTCAATGTGATCGAACTCTCAGTAAGTGACATTGCAGGAAAAGAAAGATTTACCGGTTCTGAAGAGATATATGAAAATGAACTGCAGGCATACAAAGAAACCATTGCCGAAGTAGAAAAATACTATAAAGAACATGACCTTCTCAAAGTTGTTGACGCAGAAGCTCCGCTTGACGAGACCTTCAGGCAGATCGAAGTGATCATCCAGGATAAGATCTAAGCCCTGTTATTGCGTGGCCTGTCAAAGGTCACGCTCTATTGTTTTACGCTTCACCGCGTATCTGATAAGTGATATCTCCCGCTCCGAATGTTGCTACAAGCCCTTCACTGTACTCCCGTATAATATAACCATCCTTGAAAACTTTGACAATGCCGTCCTCTTTTGTCACTGAGTCCGCCATCAGCAGTGTGTAACGGCTGAACGCCCCTTTGAGGTCAATGTCCACTTCCAGTTCTCCCGCAGACCAGATAGGCAGAATGACCAGTTCATTTGCACCCTCGAAGCATTCCACGAAAGCAGGAAGGTTGTCAATGGTCCTTGAATACTTATGCGGCTGCCAGATCACGTTGAGCTGCGTAAAGCCGCGCAGTGCTTCATAGGTCTTGAGGGACTGCATGGTCACTTTGATCTCCGTAGGGTGATGTCCGTAATCATCGATGACCACACAGCTCTCTTGGTTCTGTACGATATCAAAACGTTTTTTGATCCCTTTGTAATTGCGCAGACGCGTACGGATCGGCTCGAGCTCTTCCCCAAGTTCCAGTGCGGCCAGTATGGCCAGAGCCGCATCCAGGGCGATATGTTCCCCAAAACCGAAGACTTCAAAGGCTCCAAGATCCAGCAGTTCAAATCGTGTATGCGGCTCACCGTTGACCAGTACAAACTCTATGTTGCTGATATCTCTGGAAGGATAAAGCTTGATACTCTCCATATCGAGTGAAGCAAGAAATTCATCTTCGGCATTGATGATACGTGTTTTTGCCAATGAGAGGAAATTTTTATAGGCATTGTAAAAACGCTCTTCATCATACTCGTAATACTCCATATGCTCCGGTTCCACATTGGTTACGATAGCCAAAGTCGGATTGGAGTTCAGAAAGCTCTCGTCACTCTCGTCTGCCTCAAAGACCACTTTGTCGTTGGGGAAGTTGCGCACGTTGGAACCGAACTCTTTTGAGATCGCTCCTATGAGGGCATTGGACTCCGGGATGAGCGATGCCAGCATAGAGGATGTGGTACTTTTCCCATGCGCACCGCCTACGGCATAGACCTCTTTGTCATCCAGAATGAACTTCAGTGCCTCTTTACGGGAAAGCAGTTCTATTCCCAACTCTTTGGCTCTTTGGTATTCCGGATTGTTCGGACGTACCGCTGCAGAGTAAATGACCCTGTCTGCCCCTTCTACAGCATCTGCATAATGAGGAATAGTGATCTTCGCATCGAAATTCATTGCAAGATCATTGGTAATCTCAGTCTGTCTGATATCTGATCCGGAGATCTTATGTCCGTCATTGTATAGGAATTTTGCCAGTGCAGAAAGACCGATACCGCCTATGCCTATAAAGTGTATTTTCATCCTAGTCCTTCTATTCTTATTTGCTACTGTGGAGATACAGCATCCTACGCGTTCTGATCTTTTTCAAGCACTTTCAATTCCTCTTTCCCCTGCGCGACATACTTGGCATACATCGTCAGAAGAATGTCGTTTGGCTGCACGAAACTCTGGATGAAAAGCGCCAGCGGATCGTTGGGGTCAATGTCACCCACATCCACCAGGTTGTCTATGAAGTCATCGAAGCCCATTCCCGACATCACGGCTGCTGCATGGATCATCATGGCATCTTTGAGTCCCGGGTGGTCTATGGTATGATGCAGCACAAGGAACATCTCTTTGGCTGCCTTCTGGTCATTCTCGCTGTAACGCTGAATGGCATGTTCATAGATCGCTCTGGCAATAGCCTTCTCTTCTTCATCGTTCATGTCGAAAGATCTGTGTTCAACCAGATATTGGGAAAGCTTGTCAAAAGCGGTGTTGACAATATAGGTAAAGATCTCATTGATCTCATCTTCATCCGCTTCGATGACAAGCTGTGCATCGAGTAACTGATACCCTTTGGCAATGCTCTCTTCTGCTTTGCACTCCTCTTCCAAACGTTTGATATTGGCAAGAAACTCAGGATCTTTTTTGAGCTCTTCTACGTGTATTTCCGGCATTTCCATTTTTATCCTTTTTTGGTGCGTGTTTGCGCACCCTACATTTATTGATTCAGCTCAGCCTGCAAAGCAGCGATGCGCTGCAGTGCTTCTCTTGTTTTGTCCGCTTCATAGACAAGTGCCAGCCTGACATAGCCTTTGCCTTCTCCTTCACGTCCCAGGAACGATCCGGGGAGCACTTTGAGATTGTACTTTTCATAGAGTTTGACGGTAAAATCTATCTCATCATCAACTTCAAGCCAAATGTAGAAGGTGGCCTCGGGTGCTTCCACACCCAGGACCTCTTTGGCGATCTCAAAATTCTTTCTATACTTCTGTCTAAATCCATCCACATGTTCCTGGTCGGCCCATGCCACCGCAGCAGCCTCCTGCAACGGCAAGGGAGAAGCGCACCCCACATAGGTGCGGTACACCATATAGGCTTTGAGTATTTCTGCATCTCCCGCAATAAAACCGCTTCTAAGCCCCGGTGCGGAAGAGCGTTTCGAGATGGAGTTGATCACCAGGATATTCCTGAAATCCTCATTGCCCGCTTCGATACTGGCATTGAGCAGGGAAGGTACGGGTTCATTGAGGTAAAGATCGGCATAACATTCATCATTGAGTAGAACGAATTCATGCTTAAGGGCGAGTTTGACCCACTTTATCATCTCCTCCATATCCATGACCGAACTGGTCGGATTGTTAGGGGAGTTGAGAATGACCAGATTCGCCTCGGCCAGCATAAACTCATCCACCTCCGGCTGAAAATCGTTGTCTTTGTTCAGGTTCAGGTAGACCACATCTCCCCTGCTCGCTTTTGCCGCTCCCTCGTAGATCTGGTAGAAAGGATTGGGAAAGACCATCAGGGCTCTCTCGGCATCATGCAGCAGGAACTGCGGAAAATTGAAAAGTACTTCACGGGTACCGAAAGTCGGAATGATCTGTGTATTGTCCAGACTCAGGCCGAAACGCTTTTGCAGATAGGTCAGCATCCCTTCGCGCAGAACTGCTTCGCCTGCGGTTTTGGGGTACTTGTTCAGCAGCGATGCATTGTCACAGAGCGCATCCAAAATAAACTGTGGCGTTGCAAACTGCGGTTCACCTATGGTCAGGCTCAATGGCGCAAAATCATTGTTTGGCGTTACGTTCTCAAGAAGTTGGTTGAGTTTTTCAAAGGGGTAGGTTTCGAAATTCATATATGCCCTGTATTTTTAGAAGATTATAGCGAAGATGGGGTTAAAATTTGAAAAAATATTATGCATAAGGCATCTATCTGATAGTTAATTGGAGGGGATTTATTTTATTTGCTTTCCACTGCATCAAGATACTGGACCACTTCACAGTTTTTATCATGGGTAAGGGTCAGGGTGTGAATACATTGGTATCATGTTTTACTTTTTTGATCTGCATTTCACACTCCAGTGCATTAAGACTGCCACTGACAACAAATAGAAGAAGTAAATATTTTTTAGCATCAAAAACTAAATCCAAATCCCCAGTTAAATCCATCCAGGTTATCCCCCCTAACAATATTAATATCAAATGATACTTCACTCACCCAATCGTTCAATGAAGTCGTACCCAGATGAAATGTTGAACCAAGAACATAAAAGTTGTTGGTATCCAAGGCTTCTTTCATATCTCCCGAGATCAAGACATCTGAGGCATAAAATTCAAGCTTAAGAGGCAAGCCAACGATAGAAGTAACAGCTGGTGTGATCACACCTACTTTTAACTTGGAGATAGTGGAAGTCGTGTCTGATATCGTAGCGAAAGGGTCATCTATTTTTGTATCGAAATATCTAATATCACCACGAACATAAGGTTCATACTCATTGATTGTTGGATGATACCCTATGGAGGTAAAGAGCTCATACGTGTTAAAATCATTATCACTGTTAAACACATAATCCAATGCTCTGTCAATGGGATCAGAGGAACTTAATGGTTGAGGCGTAACATAGTCACTGTTTACTTTGGAATAGATATAAGATCCACCGATCATCATATCTGTATCTTCCAATATATTCATACGCACACCACCACCTAACTTCAAAGCATAAGTTTTGATATCTATCTCATCTAAACTGCCTCTGAACTCAATGTTATTTTCTTTATACTTACTATAACCGATACTCCCATTGACATAAAAGTTATAAAAATCTGAATCATTTTCAAAATGATAGGTGAGAGGAAAGAAAGTGGTATCCAGTGTTTCATTTTCACTTCCAAACTCATACGACCCCGAAGAGATAATATTTTCCGAGGTAAAGAAAAGCAGTGTATTGGCTGCTTTTACATACACATTTTCTACTTCATTTTGAAAACCTGCCTGAGCTTGCGAAAGTAGTGCTGTTGACAGTAGTGGTAAAAGTATTCTTTTGTTCATAAGTTTCCTTTTTTCAATATGTTGTACTGTTCACTAGTTTTAATTGCCAGGAAGCTTCACCCGGAACCAGCTTATATTCCAACTGTCTTGTTCCACCTGTTGGCTTTGCATTGCTGTCCTCTTTGTTGTAAACAGGGAAGCGTCTTGCCAAACTATTCTCAATAACAGCAAATTCATCATGCCCCATATAGCCGACACTGTTTTTCTTATCATCTTCCAATGGTGGCAGATAGATACCGGAGAGTGATTTTTTGTTATTGGCACTATAGGCAACCAGTGTACCATAGGAGCCAGAACCTGCAGAGGTTACATAAACATAAATTTCCGGGGAGCCGTCTCCATTGATATCTGCTACTTCAGCACCTGTTACCGAACCATCGATCTCTTGTTCAATCACTCTGTTGTCGATCTCCAAACCACTAGGTGTGATAGTGAGTTGATTGAGAGAACCTTCATTTGTCGCTTGAACATGAAAGGTTATGCCTTGAAGTTTTAGCACTTTGTCAAAACCATTTAGGGTATCTGAAAGCCCATATTTCTCTTTAAGCTCTTTGATACGCAGTTGATACTGATCTAACATACAGGCTTTTTCATCTTCTGCTTTCCAACAGTCATTACGCCCTTTTATCCAGCCTCTTTGATGTGCTTTTAGCATATCTTCTTCAGATGCTTTTGCCAAAGCCTGTTTATATACAGTTGCCAGCTCTCTATCTATATCCATGAGTTCATCCGAGCTACAGATCAGACCTTCAGAACTCTTCTTTTCTACTTTAGAGCAGTCAAAACTGGGTTGATTTGCATACAATGTTGATGTCAATAGTATGGCTACAGATAAAACCGTTTTCGTTAATTTTATTGTATCTTTTCTAGTGTGATCTGTCATAGGCTTTTATATCGTTTTGGAAAGAGTTAAGCTCCTGGTTTAAGAACTGTGAGTAATGACCTCTCATAATGACTACTGGCATGCCCACTTTAGCCCATTTAAAGAGTGGAGCAATATCTTGTCGTCCTACATGAATACACCCATGTGACATTGCCGCTATATTACCAAGATGCAGTGCCTGTCCATCAGGGGTAAACTGAATTTCAAAATCCATATTATTTACACCGTTGGCGGAAGGGTGTGTTTTTGACATATGAAAGCGTCTTTTTACCAAGACATGAAAAAGATCATTATTTGTTTCATGTCCACCTCGTGGAACACTTTTTCCTCCCTTTTCCACCAAGCGTCCACCGCCTGCACCCGAAGAGATTCGTCCATTCCACCAAATAGTACCATCTTTGTCTACAGCATACACTCTTCCGTCACTTCCGGGTTCTCTTACAGAGACTACAAAAAAATCTTTCCCTTTAAGGTCTACTATTTTTGGATTCTTAAAATTAACATCGGTCAGTTCAAATTTTGTTGCCGAGAGTGCTTTGATATTGACTCTGTGCTTTCTGTACTCTGTTGCTTCTGCTGTACTTACCGCAAAAAGCATAACCAGTATGCCTAAAACTGTTTTTTTAAGATCTATCATTCTGTACCTCACTGTATTTTACTGTAACACTTATCATCTTTTCCCCTTACACTGAAGTCTTCCATCTTCCCAACCGCTGCGGTAACTCTCGTTATTGTTAAAGAGGTTATGGTCTTTTGTATACTCACCAGCCGCTGTTTTGCAGGCATCCCTTACGCCATGTTTAAAACTTGCATCACGATCGGACCCAAAGTTTATGTCATTATAGATATAGGCATTTTCCATAGAAATCCCAGAAGACGTACAAGCCGTCAGTAACAGTCCAGTAGTGATAAGCGCAGTGTTGAGAAGCATTTTTGTCTGTTTCATTGATGTTTCCTTATGTGTCGAATTAATATTCTTTTCAAGTTGCTATAAAGAAGCAACTAAAGAAAAATACTTTAAATTCAAAGGAGAGAAAATACTTTCTCTCCACCTCCTTGAAAGTCAATATATCCTGCCCCTGAATGATTTAAATTAATAATTTCAACCATAAAACTAATCACTAAAAGTAGTAGAGATAACTCAAATAAACCAACGATGAAAAATGGGAGTATTTCCATAAAAACTGTATTCATTATTGCTCCTTATGCAGTTAAACTTTTTTCTTTGTGTCATGATATGGTGGGTCTTATGCCAATGCCAATAGATAAATATTCCATAACTGATCGCAGGAAAGGCAACTGCCCCTGCGCCAAGTGCAGAGAACTGTGTAATATGTTCAGTAGCCCCCTGATTGTTTTGGGCAAGTACTGTAACCAGTGTAAAGAGTGAAAAATCCCAAATACCATGCAGTATCATCAGTGGCCAGATAGCACCTATATGTAAACGCAAAGAAGCATACAAAAAGCCCATACCCATGGCATGGATCACTTGATAGGAAGTTGCTGCAAAGGGTTTACCTGCCAGTATGTTGATATAGTGAAACAATCCAAAGATAACAGCGGATAAAAGTACGGTATACAGAGGGGTGAATTTTGACCCAAGCCCGTAAAAGAGTATGCCTCTAAATATTCCTTCTTCGGTAAAACCAAGAATCAGCATAACCAGAAGAAGTATAAAAAACTCTGAAGAACTACTAAACCCTGCAAACCAATTCTGTTGGTTGTCATTCAGCATCCAGGCAGTGATAAGCATGAGCATGGCAAGTATAAAAATCGGCAATAAGAACTTGATGCTTCCTGGATTCATTTTTGTAAAGCCGATGGTCTTCCACCATCCCAGAACAGTAAGTATACCCACAAGAACAAAACCAATAATAAGTTGGTTCTTCCATTGTGAAATACCTCCAGCAATACCATCTAAAACAGGCTTGTCGGGATTATAGAATCCAAACAGAACGGGAGAGATGAACCAAAATCCATAAATACCTATAATAATAAAAGCGGTAGATAGTGGGTTATCTCTAAATTTTTTTAACATGTATTGTTTCCTTTGCTAACAATAAGAATAATAGCATGCTAGATATTAGGGAAACATATTTTTATATAAAATATTTAAAAAATTATCAAAATAAAATATATTTTATTTTGAAGTGATAAATATGTGATTGATATATTTAAAAAGTCAACTTTAGCACAGTATCTGAAAATAAAATATCTTCCACAGGTGAGAGCATACCGTGCCATTCAAACCCGTATTCTTCATCTTCACCACTTGCGATCACTTTTATACCATAGTCTTTAGTGAGCAATACACCATCTGTTCTGCTACTGAATATCATCACGTTATCGGTGGTATCCATATGCACAAAAAGGTATAAATACGCTTTAACATTAAGTTCGGCAGCTATTTTTGGGCTTCTTCCATACAGCGCATGTACATAGAGTGCGCAAGAAGCCTCCAGGGGAGGATTATTGCAGATGATATTTGCTTTGGCACTTCTCATCCCTTCTATAGCTATAGGTGTACGAAGATTACATGACATTGGAAAAAGCGGATGGTGGCTCTTACTTGGTCTTATCCCTATTTTGGGTGGACTGGTACTCATCTATTTCTTTGTGCAAAAAAGCAAATAAACACCATGAACAAACGTAAAACTGGACAGATACTTATTTTCAGCTCTCTTTTTATCTGGATACTCAATAGAACGACAGGGGTCATTTCTAATATATTAGGTCAAATACTCTATGGAGATGACTATATGAGACCCGTTAATGGTGTGGTAGGCGATATGTCTTATGGTTTTAATACAGATATGCATCTTGCATTTTCTCTGGTAGTCATATTTATTTTTGGGTTAGTACTCTATATAAGTTCTAAAAAATCCAAACTTTTAGATTTAGATTCAACCAATTAACAAAATAAGGAATACAATGATATTCTCAGTAAAGTATTGCTGCTTTGCTTGGTGTTGTGTTGCTCTCTTCCACAAGGAAGGCACCTGAAGAGATATTTTCTTTGACTTTCTTCAGCACTACACCTGCAGCATCTTTACTTTTGTAATCACCGATGAAAACTTTGTAGCCGTTCTCTTTTGCTATCCTGTATTCCAGTCCCAGTTTGGAAATGTTGGAAAGGTAATAGGCATTGGGTGGATTGGAAAAGGAGCCTGCCTGTATACTGTAGCGTACATTTTCTGTCTGGATCGGAGATGTTTTTTTCTCTGTTTTTTTAGACACGGAAACTTGTTTTGGTTCTGTCCTTGCCACATAGGTACCCCTGCCTTTATAGGTCACAAGCCATTTGATGATGTTGTTCTGCAGCTGCGCCGCTTTCCATCTGCCCTTCTTGGTATTGACCAAGATCACCGTTGTGTAGACCCTGCCGTTTCTGCTTTTGACATATCCGCTGATATTCTTGACACGTTTGAGTGTACCTGTCTTCATCCAGGCACGGTTTCGGACAATGGTACCGCGAAAACGTCTTTTGATTGTACCGTCCACTCCTGCAATGGAGAGTGTTTTCATCCATCTCATCCCGTATCTTGTATAGGCATCGTCAAGGACACCCGCCAGGATCTTTGCTGTGATCCTTGAGCTGCGTGAGAGTCCGCAGCCGTTGTCGATATGCAGAGGACCGCTCTTGAGCGCTCCCCTGCTTTTGAGAATGTACTCTACGGCCTGTCTCCCCTTGGAAAGTGTCGAAGGCGCCCCGTACATCTTGGCACCCAGAAAAAGCATGATATGACGCGCGTATAGATTGTTGGATTTTTTCGCGGTTTTGGAGATGATCTTTTCCAGTGGCTGGGAATAGTGAGTAAAGAGTTCTTTGGCATCTCTCGGGATCTTGTTGAGTCGGAAGCCACCTTTTACAGAGACACCGGACTTTTGCAACGCATCCTTCAGCGCATAATAAAACGATTTGTAGGGTTTGGTAATGACCTGACAAAGCTTGCGTGTACCGCAATGCTTTGAAATGGGTCCTTTCAACAGTACCGTTGTAGGATTTTGTTTCTTATCCACTTTGAATGAAGGCCAGGAGTAGCGTCCCCTGCAGGGTTTGTTGACCGGCTTGAGCTTGTTCACCACCCTGTAGCTTGCATCCGGGGTCTGCTTCGTCACTACATTTTTTTTGGGAGTGACGCAAATAGTACTGATCCGCTCATTGAACATCATGGCATCCGGCATGGCATTGTAGGGGCTGTAGGTATGCTGGTCGAAACCGGAGTTGTCTTTGGTCCCCACCTTGAAGTAGCTTCTGTCAATCACGATATTGCCGGTGATCTGCCGTATTCCTTTGGCCTTGATCTTCGCTACGATCTCCGGAAGGTCCTTGTCAGAAAGTGTCGGGTCGCCGAACCCTTTGATCAGAAGATCACCGTAGAGTACCCCGTTTTTTATCTTCCCCGTGCTGTAGAATTTTGTGGGCCAGCGATAGTCAAACCCAAGTTTCAGCACAGCTGCATAAGTAGACAGAACTTTAACCACAGATGCCGGTGTACGTGATTTATCGGCATTGAGCGAAGCGACTACACGGTTACTGTTCCCTGCTTCTTTGATATAGATACTGATATCTTTTTTCGGGATCCCCGATTTGCCGATGATCTGGTTGATCCCGGCAGGCAATGCATGTATATACATTGTCAAGGCAAAGAACCATACGATACTTCTCTTCATTCTACTCACTTCTTTTCCCTGTAGGCTTTTTCTAATCTCTCCATCGCTTCCTGCAAAACTTCTCTGGATGTCGCTATGTTCAGACGCATGAAACCGTCTCCGCATTCTCCAAAACTCTTTCCGTCATTGAGACCGAGTTTGGCTTTCTGAATGAAGAATTGTACCAAATTTTCATGAGTCATTCCCATCGCCCGGCAGTCAAGCCACATCAGAAAGGTCGCTTCGGTCTCTACGGGGACAATAAGAATCTGATGTTTTTTCAAATACTCTTTGACAAAATCGATATTTCCCTGCAAATATTCTTTCAAAGCCTTGAGCCATGCTTCGCCTTCCTCGTAGGCGCTCATTAATGCTTCTATGCCGAACGGGTTGCCGTTGGTAATGCCCGACCTGTCCTGCTCGAGTCTATAAGCTCTTCGCATACGGGCATCGGGGATGATGGCAAAAGAGGTATTCAGACCTGCAACATTGAAGGTTTTGGAAGGTGCATTGAGTATGACACAATACTTCCGGATCTTTTCGAAACTGCCCAGCGCATGATGTGTTTTCCGATATACCATATCGGCATGGATCTCATCCGAAACGATCAGGACTTCATTCTCAATACAAATATCAATGATCTGCTCAAGTTCGGACCTGTCCCATGCTCGTCCCGTAGGGTTGTGCGGAGAGCAGAGCAGGAAAAGTTTTGCTTCTTTCGCTTTTGCTTCAAAATTTGCAAAATCGATCCTGTATTTTCCATCCTGATATACCAAAGTGTTCTCAAGCACTTTGCGTTTCCGGTGTTTCACCGAAGAGACAAAAGGCGGGTAGATAGGTGTCTGAATAAGAATGCTGTCTCCCGCCTTCGTATAGGCTTCAATGGCAAAGTTCATAGAGGGAACGACCCCATAGCACGGTACGATCCATTCCCGCGCTATCCGCCATTCGTACGCCCTTTCATACCAGCTTTCTATCGCTTCATAATAGCGTTCCGGGTAGACCGTATAGCCGTAAAGAGGATGCTTCGCTCTTTTGACCAGTGCTTCCTGTACACAGGCCGGAGAAGCAAGGTCCATGTCTGCTACCCACAGAGGCAGGAGATCATCTGTACCGAACTTCTTGACCGCATCTTCATACTTGGTCGTATAGGTACCGCTTCTGTCAACGGCTTCGAACATCATTTCTTTTCCCATACGGTCATCTCGGCAATGGTATGCTGGTGTTTTCTTGCTGTCTCCTGAATGACAAAGGGAACATCCCTTCTGTCTATCAGTTTGAAGTCTTTCTCCAGTATCTCTTTAAGTCCCTCAAAGGTGGTCACATTTTCTCCGTCTTTTTTGTATCCTCCTATCCACTTCTCTTTGGGCGTGGATTCTTCCTGCCAGGTATAGGGAGAAGTCAGAACGAACAGGCCTCCCTCATTTAAACGCGGCGCGATAGAATTGAGGAATTTTTTCGGGTCGTACAGCCGGTCCAGCAGATTCCCCGCAAAGATCAGGTCGAAGTCATCGAAAATTGGTTTGAGGTTGCAGGCATCCGCCTGCCAAAAATCGACCTTCTGCCGTTCTTTGTCCAGACCAAGCTGTGCAAGCGATACTTCATGGAATGATTCCAGTTCACCCTCTGCAGGCATCACATAACGCAGCGTGCCACTCTCTTTGAGTTTCTCTGCCTCCTGTATGAATCGTGCTGAGAAGTCCACCCCGATCACTTCATCGAAGTAGCGTGCCAGTTCAAAAGTACTTCTTCCAATAGCACAACCAATATCAAAGGCACGTCTTCTGGGTCTGTCCTGCATATGTTCAACGATCAGTGCAGCACATTTGGCAGGGTAGTTCTTCACTCCCAGCCTATTCTCCCCCCAGCCGAAATGGCAATATTGCGAAATGATTCTGTCGGTCGTGTACGGGTTTGTCGTCACCTTCTCTTCGTAGCGGCTCTCGACATAACGGAAACCTGCATGCTGATAGAAGTGTCTCCGAAATGCATAGCGGCTCTTCTCCAGTGCCAGATTGCCGCAGCTGATCCACGAACCGCCTTTGATGAGATTGTGTTTCCCGTCAAAAGTCGGTACAGTAAAATCATCATAGACCGGATGTACCTCAAATCCTTCGTAAGGATAGATCGGCGTACGGCTCCACTGCCATACATTCCCTATGACATCGTAAAATCCGTTATGCTCATACCGGTCGACCGGTACGGAAGAGGCGGCAGCCCTCAGGTCAATATTTCCCGGTACCGAAGTACTGGAAGACCATTTGGCATACCCGGGTACCTTCGTAACGGTCCGCAGACGCATATACTCATCTTCCGTAGGAAGAGTGATATTCCTGCCCTCTTTTTCTCCCAGCCACCGGCAAAAGGCTTCCGCTTCCAGACAGTTTACCTCTACCGGCCAGTTCATCGGCAGAGGGATCTCCGAGAGCATGGTACGCAGACGGTAACCGCTTGTCTGGCTCTTGTCTTTTATCCAGAAAAGAGGATGCTTCGCTTTCATATAACCTTTCCAGGCAACACCCTCTTCACTCCAGAGGGCATCATTCTCATAGCCGCCAGCCTTTACGAACTCCAGATACTCGGCATGGGAAACAAGGTATCTGGAAGCTTTGAATGCGGGGATATCCGCCTGGTGGTGGCCGTATTCGTTGTCCCATCCGAAATAGGCGGCATCTTTTCCTTTACCGAGAAGCACCCTGCCGCCTGCTACATCAAGCAACTCGTTCTCCGGTGCTTCACCGGATGCTTCACAAGTGTTCCAAAGTTCCGTTTCCTGTAGCATTTCAAGAGGAAGCTGACGTATCAGAACGGAAGAAGTCTCCAGATGGATATTCTCATGCTCGACCCCCATCAGAATCACCCACCAGGGCGAATCCTGTGTAATGGGCAGTGTCAAAGGAAGGGTGTCGATCAGTTCGGAAACCAGGGTATAGACCTCCTCCCTGTATGCCTGTGTATGTGAAAGGGTCGGCCAGTTGTAGTGTTGTTCATTGAGATCGTCCCAGCTCATTTCATCCACTCCGACCGCGAAGATGGATTCCAGTCCGGCATCGATGCGTTCGTCAATGATCTTGGCAAGTTTGAGTTTGTTGATGAAGAATGTAGCGGTATGGCCGTAATAAAAAATGATCGGGTGGCGGAGAGGATCCGCCTTGATGAAGTAAGCCTCTTCTTTGGCTACAGTTTCAAAAAGTGATTCGTATCGTTTAAAGCAGTGTTGAAAATAGTGTTTGATCTCAGAGCGTTTCAGCTCACTGTCATCCCCTGTAAGTGCCGGCATCTGAATTACAAGTTCCATATACCGATCCCCGACATGTTCTTAAAAATCGGCTTTCTCTTTCGCACTCTCGATCATGGAAACGAATATCGTATAGAGATTGGCGATCACAGCACCAATGACCAGGCCGACAGCTATCTTGTCGTTATCATAGAACTGCAGGGCAAAGAACGCCGGTATCAGGTGAAGGTCAGCGACCAGTGAGCCGGCCAGGAGTTCCGCAGAAAGGATATTTCGCACTCCGATCTTCAGAATGGTCGAGACCACATTCACCGAACCGGCGATAAAGAGTGCTACCGTTGAATTCTCGTACAAGAACGCCGCCGATGTCGTCAGTGACATCAGCGTAAAAAAGATATAAAAAACCTTGCCCCATTGCATTATTCTGCTCCTTTAAAAAAGCTTTTCGTTAAGAAAAGCATACCATAACTCTCTACTCTTAATGCTTCAGGCCTAAAAGTGCTATGCCGCTTTTAGACCGTCCCCTGCTCGTACATGGCACGCATTTTCTCTTTCTCTTTCTCTCTTTTGAGCTTTTCCGCCTCTTTCTCTCTAAAGTTGGAAACATCGAATCCAAGCCACATCAGGATCGGAGACGCCACAAATATCGATGAGTAGGTACCCACAACAATACCGACAAGAAGCGTAAATCCAAATCCGTGAATGATCTCACCTCCAAACATCCATAATGTAAAGACAACGAAGAAAGTCGTCAGTGAAGTCAGTGTCGTTCTTGAGAGTGTCTGCGTGACCGACTCGTCGATGATCGATGCAAGATCAGGTTTTTTAATCGTCCTGATCCCTTCACGGATACGGTCAAAGACGATGATCGTATCGTTCAGGGAGTACCCCAGAATGGTCAGGAGCGCTGCAAGGGTATCGAGATTCACCTCGATGCCGAAAAGCACTACCGCTCCCATAGCAATGGTAACATCGTGTATCAAAGCCATGACCGATGCCACGGCGAATCGCCACTCGAACCTGAATGAGACATAGATGAGAATACCGAGGATCGCAAGGAACATGGACATGAGCCCTTTTTCACGAAGTTCGGAACCGACTTTGGCACCGACCATATCCACCCTTCTTACTTCGAACTTGCCTGTACCTTTCAGGAGCTGCGTCATTTTGTCACTGAGATCTTCACCCAGTGCTTTCGAACTCATTTTCGTACGGATCACGACTTCGTCGTCACTGCCGAAGTAGGTCACGGTCGCGCTTTCATAATTCTTGTCGACACTGATGGCTTTACGCACCTTCTCAATGGGGGCTTTGCCCTCGTATTTCACCTGTACGAGCGTACCGCCCGCAAAGTCTATCCCGTAGTTGAATCCTTTGGTGAGGATGAGTCCCAGTGAAAGGATCACAACCACCACGGAAAGAATACCGAAACGTTTGCTTTGGCTCATCAAGGAGAGCGGTTTTTTCAGTCTGAACAGTTCCATTATTTTGCCCCCTCAGTTTTAATACCGAACCAGAAGTTCAATCTCTCTTTGCGCATTTTCGGAAGCAGCCACTGGTAGATACCGTGTGTTCCGACGATCGCTGTCAGCATCGAAGCAAGGATACCGATACTCATCGTAAGGGCGAAACCTTTAATGGCTCCCGTACCGTAGGCATAGAGTACGACCGCTGCGATCAGCGTGGTCACGTTGGCATCCAGAATGGCCGTAAAGGCATTGTCATAACCGTCTTCTATCGCTTTGGCTATGGACTTCCCTTCATGCAGTAGTTCACGGATACGCTCGTTGATAATAACGTTCGCATCCACCGCCATACCGACCGTCAGGACGATACCCGCCATACCCGGCAGTGTCAGTGTCGCACCAAAGAGCGACATGATCGCGAGGATCAGGAAGAGGTTCCCTACGAGGGCCACATTTGCGATGACTCCTGCCATACTGTAGTAGATCACCATAAAGGCGATGACCAGAATGAAACCGAGTGCCAATGCTATAGAGCTTGCCTTGATGCTGTCTGCACCAAGGCTTGGGCCGACTGAACGCTTCTCCATCACAAAGACCGGAGCGAGCAAAGCCCCGGAACGCAGTGCGATCGCGATATCGTGTGCCTCTTCAAGCTTGAAGTTACCCGAGATCTGCACATGCCCGCCACCGATCCTCTCACGGATCACAGGTGCCGAATAGACCTTATTGTCCAGCACGACGGCCATACGTTTCCCCACCGCTTTGGCAGTGAAGTCACCGAATATCTTGGCACCCTGTCCATTGAGTGAGAAATTGATCACTGGCATATTACTTTTGTCGAAGCCCACTTTGGCATCGGTCAGCATCGAACCGTCAAGTACAGGGATCTGTCGAAGCAGATACTTTTCGTTGGTATTGACATCCTTGAGGATCACATCACCATAACTCTTTGCTTCAGCAGCGCTCATGGTCGACACTCTTGCTGCACGGTCTTCATCCACAGCCATCAGCTGCAGGTGTGCCGCTCTGGCGATGAGTTCACGGATACGCTGCTCGTCTGCCTGTGTCTTGATACCCGGCACTTCAACCAGAATCTTGTCTTCACCCTGTTTCGCCACTGTCGGCTCGGCCAGGCCAAACTCATTCAGCCTGTTCCTGATGGTATCGACCGCCTGCTTGATGGCATTCTGTTTGGTCCTTGCCATCTCTTCGGGTGTCATTTGAACAGTGAATTTCATACCGTTCTGGTTTATAACGATCCCCGGGATCTCTTTTTTCAAAAGTGCGGTCGCCTTGGCCACATCGTCACTGTCAAGCAGTTCGAAAGTCACCTTGTCACCGTCAACCATACGAAGGTCGTCAAAAATGATCTCTTCATCGTCAAAAATATATTTGACCGTTCCGGCTATCGATTTTGTACGGGATGCGATGGCAACATCGCTTTTGATCCCAAGGAGCATATGAAGTCCGCCCTGCAGGTCAAGCCCAAGGGTGATCTTCTTCCCGCTCTCGCTCTGGGTGAGGGAAGGAATGGAGAATACCACACCGAAGATCAGTGCGAAAATAAAGAGTATAACTCTGAAATTAAGCGTTTTCATTACCTGTTTCAACCTTTTTTGCCACATATGCTTTGTCGAGTTTTACAACAGTGTCATCATTTAGTTTGATTTTGATAAAATCTTCTTCAACTTTAACGATAGTAGCAATAAGCCCGCCACTGGTAACGATCTTGTCACCTTTTTCAAGGCTTGTAAGCATCTCTTTGTGTGCTTTGACCTGCTTTTGCTGTGGTCTGATGATCAAAAAATAGAAAATTGCGAATAAGATGATAAGCGGTAGAAACGAACCTATCATGCTTCCTTGTTCTGCTCCCATAGGAATCCTTTTGAGTAAATTGAGAAATTTTCGTAGACATTTTAGCACCTTTGTACTAACAAGAGGCTTGACCACCGCTCTTCTCGGTTCCGCCTTCATCTACCTTGATCACTGGGGATTTTCCCTCTTCTGGCTCAATTCGATTTTGGGGATTTCTTTTCTCTATTTGCTCCTCTCCGCCGACAGAACCATTTGGCCGGTCACGGGGTTTTTCATTGGTATTTTCTGGTTCTGGTGGATCGCCCTGAGCTTCAACCACTACCACATGCCCTGGGCTGTTCCGATCGTTGTGATTGTCACGGGACTGCTTTATGGCACGCTCTTTTGGGCCATTGCTTTTCTGGCAGAAAAAATCCCAACTATCAATAAAAGTGTTGCAATGCAACTCAAACCGACACTCTTCACTCTGAGCCTGAAAGCCCTCGGCCTTTTGGGACTAAGCTACATCCACCCTTTCGGCTTCGACTGGTTCAAGCCCGAACTGATCTTCGTTGAAAGCTATTTCGGTATACAGAAGTGGCAATTTGCGATTATCCTTGCCGGTATTGTATTGACGTTATGGAAAAAACAGTATGTCTATCTGTTTCTTGTACTTTTCGCCTGGCAGCCTCTGTCCACAACAGCAATAAATCTTCCTCAAGATATTCGCATTGTCACGACATACACCAGCGTGGAAGAGAAATGGGACAAAACCTTGCATCCTCAACAGTTCAATACCCTGTTTACCGCCATCGATAAAGCTATAGATGAGAACAAAAGTCTGGTGATCCTGCCCGAATCGGTCTTTCCGGTATTCCTCAAACGCTCGGCATCTTTGATGCAGGCACTCGAACAAAGGTCGGGAAAGATATCTATCGTTGCAGGCGGACTTTACTGGGACGGCAAAACCCCCAGAAACTCCACCTATATCTTTACCGACAGCACGGTCCGGATCGCCAACAAGGTCCTGCTGGTCCCTTTTGGAGAGAGCAACCCCCTGCCCGACTTTCTCAGTGACTGGGTCAATAAAGTCTTTTATGACGGAGCCGTGGACTACAAGGCAGACAGCAACGTAACCGACTACACCGTCAACGACATAACCTATAGAAACGCTATCTGTTTTGAAGCGACTTCTGAAAAACTTTATGAAGGGCGACCCAGGAATATGATCGTTCTCAGCAACAACGGCTGGTTCACCCCATCCATTGAGCCAACTTTGCAGAAACTGCTGTTACAATACTACAGCAGAAAATACGGTACCACTATCTATCATGCTGTCAATATGGCAGAGTCATACATCGTACAGAACGGACGGACAAGGAGTATTCCATAGCAAACAGCAGACCAAAAAACAGCAAATTCTGGACGGCTCCGATCAGGGGGTATCAGTACATTTCCAAAATGCTTCCGGCAAACTGCCGCTACTATCCTACCTGTTCCGAGTATGCCAAGTGGCAGTTCGAATTCAATGCCCCCCATAAGGCATTGACGGCCAGTACCCTGCGCGTTTTGAGATGCAACCAGCTTTTCCCCGGGGGCATAGACTATCCGGTCGTTACATTTGCACCCCCAAAACCCGATGCTTTACGCAACCTTAATGCTTTTTGTGGCAAAATGAAAATTATCTACTGGTTCGTTCCCAAAGATGAAACCCGTTCGCAATATTACGTCATAAAGGATTTTGATGCCATCAACAACAGTGAGACTTGATGCCCCGTTAGATATGCACCTGCACCTCAGAGACGGTGAGATGCTCAGCAATATTGCCAAAGAGAGCGCCCATACCTTCAGCGGTGCCGTCATCATGCCCAATCTCGTACCGCCTGTCAGTAGTGAAGAAGAGATCGTTGCCTATAGAGAGCGTATTATGGAAGCTGTAGGCGAGGAAAGATTCACCCCCTACATGACACTCTTTTTCAAACCTGATTATGATAGAAAATTTCTTGAATCCCTCAGAGAAGAACTTACGGCTATCAAACTATACCCTGCCGGGATCACGACCAATTCCGAAGGGGGTGTAAGCGGTTTTGACGTAGAGGAGTTGCGGCCAACGCTTGAAGCGATGAGCGATCTGAATATCCCATTGTGCATTCACGGAGAGACCAATGGTTTCGTTATGGACCGGGAGATGGAGTTCGTCTCCATTTACGAAAAACTCGCTGCTGCGTTCCCGAAACTCAAGATCATCATGGAGCATATCACGACCAAGGAGAGCGTAGAGGCGCTTGAGAGGTTTGACAACCTCTATGCCACGATCACCTTACACCACCTTCTCATTACCCTCGATGACGTAGCAGGAGGCATGCTGCAGCCGCATCTCTTCTGCAAACCCATCGCCAAGCGTCCCGAGGACAGGGAAGCACTGCTGAACGTTGCGCTGAAAGCCCATCCCAAAGTGATGTTCGGCTCAGATTCCGCACCGCACCCAAAACATGCCAAAGAGGCTTGCGGCTGTGCGGCAGGTGTCTTTACCGCACCCATTGCCCTGCAGGTACTCACCGAACTTTTTGAAACACATGATGCACTTGACAACCTGCAGGCATTCATTTCGGGAAATGCCCAAAGTATCTACGGTATAAGCCCGGTTGCAAAAGAAGTCATTCTGGAGAAAAAACCTTTCATAGTTCCGGCAGACTACAATGACGTAGTCCCCATGTATGCAGGAGAAACATTAGCCTATTCCATCAAAGAAGTCAAACATGGATAACCGTCTCAAAGAGTTTGAAACAGGGCATGAAGCCTTCAGAAAGATCGCTTTCAACAAAAGCAAAGAGCGTTTCCGAAAACTGGTCGATGAAGGGCAGAATCCCAAAGCCCTTTTCATAGGCTGCAGTGACTCCAGGGTCATGCCTGCCATGATCACCAGCTCCAGACCGGGAGACCTCTTCATTGTCAGAAATATCGGCAACTTCGTAGCTCCCTTCAACCCTGATGCCGATTTCCATGCAACGGCCTCTGCTATAGAATATGCCGTGAGCATTCTGGAAGTCTCCGACATCATTGTCTGCGGACATTCGGACTGCGGTGCCATTTCGGCACTCTACAAAGATATCAAACAGACACCGGAGAATATCCATACTATCAAATGGCTCGAACTGGGACAGGAAGCGAAGAAAGTGGCCCTCCTTGCCCATCGGGACAGCACAAAAGAAGTTTTGCAGCGCTACACGGAAAAGATCTCCGTTGTCTTCCAGCTTGACAACCTTCTTAGCTATCCCGGTGTCAAAAAACGTGTCGAGGAAGGAACCCTTTTCCTCCATGGCTGGCATTACAACATCGAAAATGGAGAGATCGTCTATTATGACGATGAAAATTTCGAGTTCAAGTCATTAAGCCAAAAGTAATAATGTCGTATAATATTATATGATAAATCAGGAGATTAAATGATCGCGAACAATATTGAAGAACTCATAGGCAACACTCCGCTTGTAAAGATCAATTCCCTTTCGGAAAAAACGGGTGCAACGATCCTTGGAAAATGTGAATTCATGAATCCTACCTCTTCGGTCAAAGACAGGATTGCATTCAATATGATCAATCAGGCCATGAAGCAAGGCCATATCACCCAAGAAAGTACGATCATCGAACCTACCAGCGGAAATACCGGCATCGGTCTGGCCGCGATCTGTGCAGCCAGGGGCTTGAAACTGATCCTCACCATGCCTGACTCCATGAGTATCGAGAGGCGAAAGCTGTTGACCTACCTTGGGGCTGAACTGGTATTGACCCCTGCGGCGAACGGGATGAACGGTGCTATTGACAAAGCCCTTTCTCTGGAAAAAGAGATCGATGACGCCATCGTTCTGCAGCAGTTCAGCAACAAGGACAATCCGGATATTCACAGAAAGACCACAGCAAAGGAGATCCTTCACGATACGGAAGGAAAGGTCGATATATTTGTCGCCGCTGTAGGTACAGGCGGGACACTGACCGGAACTTCGGAAGTTCTCAAGGCGGAGATCCCCTTGCTTGAAGCCATTGCAGTCGAGCCTGAAAACTCTGCCGTCCTTTCAGGCAGACCTGCAGGCGCCCATAAAATACAGGGGATCGGTGCAGGCTTCATTCCGGAAATACTCAACACACATATCTACAACGAGGTTGTTTCTGTCAGCAATGAAGATGCATTCAATATGGCACAAAAAGTGGCAAGAGAAGAAGGTCTTCTGGTCGGTATTTCGTCAGGGGCAAATCTCTATGCCGCCTCTCTTGTCGCTTCACGGCCACAGAACAAAGGTAAAACGATCGTAACCATTCTCTGCGACACTGCAGAACGCTATCTCTCTACAGAGTTATTCGACATTTAACTGGTATCGCAACGAATATGCACCCTGCTTCCCCTCTTCTCCTTGAAACCATTAAAATAGAAGAGGGGGAAGTCTTTAACCTTCCCTACCATCAGGCACGGCTTGACCACAGCAGAAGCACCCTCTTTAATGCCGAAGACCCCCTTTCACTTTCCAAGATCATAGAAGCACCCCAAAAGGGTCTCTACCGATGCCGCATCCTTTACGATACCCAACTGCATTCCATTGAGTACATTCCCTATGTACCCAAAAAGATCACTACACTCAGGATCATCCCCTCAAACATTGAGTATGCCCACAAATATGCCGACAGGGAGGCTTTCGATACCCTCCTGAGAATGAACAGTAATGTCGATGAGATCATCATTGAAAAAGAGGGGTTGCTGACCGATACCACTATCTCCAATATCGCTTTTTATGATGGGGGAAAGTGGGTCACCCCCGTAAAACCTCTGCTTCAGGGGACTATGAGAAGCAAACTGATCGATGAAGGGTT
Source organism: Sulfurovum sp. NBC37-1 (assembly GCF_000010345.1). Lineage (NCBI taxonomy): Bacteria > Pseudomonadati > Campylobacterota > Epsilonproteobacteria > Campylobacterales > Sulfurovaceae > Sulfurovum > Sulfurovum sp. NBC37-1. The sequence continues at coordinate 395,223 of NC_009663.1, read as the reverse complement.
TTTAGCAACAGCAGATATTACGAAAGAAGCATTGCACAAGTACACACATGTAGCTTTAATCAATGCTATGATAGGATTTAAAATTCTAAACCACTATGATATACGAACTTAAAGGGATATGATGACAATGAACCTTTTCCAGACACCCCAGTACAGAACACTGATGAAAGACCATATTGCCAAAACGATCATCTATCTTTTTGAAAAGAACCAGGAGTTCGCCATCGCCTGTGAAACGGAATATATCACATTCGAGCCTGAACTACCCTCCGACATCAGGGAAAGTTTCAATGAGACCGTACTTTTCGTCATAAGCGGCTATACATATGAAAGTGCTAAAGTCGATGATGAGTATTTTGTATTTGAAGCGGGGTTCGGAAGCGAGAATTTCGGATCAACCGTGCAGGTACCGCTGCTTGCGATCAAACAGCTTTTCGTGGGAGAGCATCCCATCGTTATCAATCTTGCTGATCCGGTGATACCACAAAAGCAGGCAGACAAAACAAAGAATTCCATGGAAGCCCTGCTCAACAATCCCGAGAATAAAAAACTTCTCAAGAAGAAGCAGTAACGCTTCTTCGATCCCTAGCAGCGGCCTGCAAGGATGTAATCTACCACATTATCCACATAGGCATTGTGTTTGTTCTCTTTTGAGTATACTATGTAGAATTTGCGTGTCATAGTATACCCTCTGATTCTCGCTTCAAAGAGTTCACCGTTAGCTACTTCATCTGCGATGGCATGCCTTGAAATAATGGAAACCACAGGTTTATCCGTACTTTTCTTACTTTTCTTGATCGTTTGAAGTACCGCTGTTGTATTACTCACTTCGGAGACCACATCAAAACTTTTACAGGAGACACCGAGGTCTTCAAATACCTCTGAGACGACCTTTCTGGTATGCGAAGTCTCTTCACGGCAGACCCATCTGTAATTATAAAGCTCTTCAGTTTTAAGTATCTTCGGGATCGGCACATTACTGACAACGACCAATTCGTCTTCAATCCATTCTCTGTAGATCACATCGCTGTCCATCACAGGAGATTCGATCAGACCGACATCAAGTTTTCTCTCTTTGAGTTTTTCAATGATATTCGCACTCATATCGATACTGAGGTTGACATCGTTGTTGATAGCCTGACTCATGGCATTGAGACACTCTCCGGGAATAACATAGGTTCCGATGGTATAGGAAGCACCCAGTCTGAACGTCATCTCTTTGTTGATGATCTTCAAAATATCTTTTTCCGCCGCATGGATCTCTTTTTCAAGTCTTGTAGCGATCTTGTAGAGCTCATCACCTTCAGGGGTCAATTTGATACCGTTCTTTTTTCTTTCAATAACCTTGACCGCCAGATATTTCTCAATGAATTTGATCTGCTGTGTCACTGCCGGCTGGGAGATACCCAGTTTTGCCGATGCTTTTGAAAAACTTCTTTCACGGGCTACCGTGAGGAATGTTTCGAGTTTTACAAAATCCTTTAACATTATCTGTCCTTATTGTATTAATTTATTCATTTAATTATTTATAAATGAATTATAACGCAGTTTCCTTAAAATACATAAGCTGGACTTATTAATATTATATTAACTTTAAAAATGCTTTTTTGTTAACTTACTGACATCAGGCATACGCTATAGGACACATATATCATGATTAAAGATAAAACGATATAATATATACTATATATAGGAGAGTAACGACCCAATGGAACAGATATCGAACGAACTCAATCCCTCACAGCGTGAAGCGGTAGAACATATAGACGGTGCTATGCTCATACTTGCAGGTGCCGGCAGCGGGAAGACCAAAACACTCACTGCCAGACTTGCCTACCTTGTCGGAGAGGTCGGCATCGATCCTGCAAATACCCTGACATTGACCTTTACCAACAAGGCGGCTGCAGAAATGCGTGAACGTGCTCTCAAACTGATGCCGACAAAGGTCTCCTACCCTCCGCTTTTGTGTACATTCCATAAATTCGGCCTGCTCTTTCTCAAATTCCATATCGAAAAGCTGGGGAGAAGCAATAACTTCGTGATCATCGACAGCGATGACAAAAAAAGGCTGTTACGTTCCATTGCCAAAGAGCTGAAGATCGACCTGAACCTCTCTTTTATTGCCTCTGAGATCTCCAAATACAAGAACTCACTGCTCACCCCTGAGGTGGTCATTCAAAAAGCGGAACTTCCCGATTACAAGAAAGTCGCCAGGATCTACGAACAGTATCAGGCAAACATCGAAGAAAATAACCTGGTCGATTTTGATGATCTCCTGATGCTGACATACAGGATCCTCGATGAGAATGAAGAACTCAGACGTGAGACCAGCAACCGCTACAAGTACATCATGGTGGACGAATACCAGGATACCAATGAGCTGCAGTTCCGCCTGCTTGAACATCTCTGTTCCGAACACAACAACCTCTGTGTGGTAGGAGATGACGACCAGAGTATCTACGGCTGGAGGGGTGCGAACATAAGAAATATTCTTGAATTCGCAGATCATTTTGAAAATACGAAAACAGTCAAACTCGAAACGAACTACCGTTCCACAGAGCCCATTCTGAAAGCGGCCAATGCACTCATCGAACACAATTCTACCAGGCTGGGGAAGAAGCTTGTTTCACATAAAGGAGAAGGCAAAGAGATCAAACTGCTGCACTCACTGGATGAGTCTATGGAAGCTAAAGCCATTGCCCACGAGATACATGAGCTCATCGATTCCGGCGTGGACCCTGACGAGATCGCCGTACTATACCGTATCAATGCACTTTCACGCTCACTTGAAGAGGGCTTTACCAAAGAGGGACTTGCCTTTAAACTCATTGGCGGCATGCGCTTCTATGAACGTGCGGAGATCAAAGACATCATCTCTTATTTCAGGGTATTGACGAACCCCCATGATGACTTCTCTCTTATCCGCATCATCAACAAGCCGAAACGCGGTATAGGAAAAGCTTCCATTGAGAAACTGCAAAAAGCTGCGTTCGATTCCCATCTTTCACTCTATGAATATATCGAACAGAGTAGCAACGGGAAACTTCCGAATGTGGTCAGTAAAAAAGTATCGGCCGCACTGGCAAACCTGCTGGAGGACATAGAGGTACTGCGTGAAGAGATGCAGACCTCCCTGGGCAACTTCATCACTCTCTTTGAAGAACGCATCAAACTCAAAGACCATTATGCCGCTATGGTGGACGGCTTCGACCGCATTCTGAACATCGATGAGTTCTACGGCTACTTCCGTGACGCTGTCATCAAGAACCCAGACCTTACACTCGAAGAGTTCCTCAATGACATCTCCCTGCAGAGCGACCAGGACCAGATAGAAGAGAATGCCATCACCATCATGAGCATCCATGCCGCCAAAGGACTGGAGTTCGAACATCTCTTCGTCATCGGGCTTGAAGAGGAGTTCTTCCCACTGCTCGGTGAAGGCAGCAACATGGAAGAGGAGCGTCGTCTGGGATATGTCGCCATCACCCGGGCCAAGTCCGACCTGACACTATGTTACGTCGACAGCCGATTCTACAAAGGCCGCAGAAAGATGATAGACAAAAGCCGTTTCCTCGGAGAAGCAGGCCTCATCCAGGATGCCTCGCTCAAGATCACCAAACAGGCCGCGTTCAAAAAAGGCGATCTCGTCAAACACAAGATCTTCGGTATCGGACGGGTCCAGGCTGCGACCAAATCGGGCAAAGAGTATAAACTGCTCATCAATTTCGGCGGGAACAAGAAAGAGATATTGAGTTCTTTTGTGCAGTCGATCTGATTTAATGAACAGATTATTCGTCGTCAACAAACCCATTTTCCGCACTTCCAACGGCTATATGGGATATGTCAAAAGAAAATACAACACAAAAAAAGTGGGGTTTTCCGGTACGCTGGACCCTTTTGCCACGGGTTGTCTAATCGTAGCCACCGGACAGTACACCAAACTCTTCCAATACCTCAACAAAACACCTAAAAGCTATAAAGCGACTTTATGGCTGGGCGCAAACTCTCCCAGTCTCGATATCGAAAAAGTGGATTCCATTCGTGAGGTAGCACCTTTTTCTCAGAAAACTATAGAAGAGGTATTGCAATCATTCAAAGGGGAGTTAACTTACTATCCCCCCAGGTTCTCGGCAAAAAAGGTCAACGGAAAGCGGGCCTATGAACTGGCACGTGAAGGGAAAGAGATAGACCTCAAGCAGATCACCTCTACCATTTATGAGATCACGCTGATCAACTATAACCATCCTTTCATACATTTTGAAGCCACGGTCAGCGAAGGCACCTACATCCGGAGTCTCGGAGCTCTCATCGCCGACAGGCTCAGGGTCGATGCAACACTCTCTTCTTTACACCGTATCCATGAAGGACAGTTCCATTATGAAAATGAAAAAGCACTTGACCCTTTTACACATCTGGCCATCCCTTCCAATATATACACGGGTGATGAAGCGTATCTGGAGCTGGGGAAAAAACTCTCTGTCGATTATTTTGAGGCCAAAGAAAATGGTATCTACCTCATAGAGACTTCAAACTTTTTCTCCATTATTGAAATCGTTGGGGAAGCAGTGAAATACAGATTTAACCGCATACCCAAATTTGAGGATACACCCTGATTGCAGGCAGCCATTAAGCTCTTAATATAAGTTCCGCCTCGATAAATCCATCTTTTTGTTCCCATGAACACCTATACCCTCTGTACTGGGCGATTTTTTCCAGATTGAGTGCCTCCTGCTCGCGCTCAACGATCACTATAAGCGTATTCCCTTTGTAGCCGTTGAGTACCGCTTTGACCTGATGCATCATATCGGGTACCGGTAATCCGCGTCGATGGTCCAGTGGCATACCGCGGGTGTCGAGTACACCGTTTTTAAGGTTCTTTGGTACCTGATACTCTTCCATCAGACGCTTGGACGAAGCCTTCCACTCTGCCTTGCTCAGATCTGCCGGTCCGAAAAGAGCACAGTGGCAGGTACCGTACTCTTTGATCTCATCTTCGACATAGTCGCACGGGCACATCATCTTCTTGTCCAGTTCCTTATCTCCAGACGGTTCGAAACAAGGGCAGTAACGCTTGCCGAATGTCTCTTCCATTTCACATAGGTTGCTTTTGAGGTTGGTAGCCATCATCCAACTGGGATTGATGGTGTAGCCGTTCTGTTCACAGTACTTTTCCATCCAGCGCTGCTGTTTCTTGGCGGGTTCTTTGTATTTGAAATAGTCTTTAAAAAATCCGATCATCATATTGATCATTGGTTTTTCCTTGTAGTAATATAATTTTTTTTTGGGGGGGGACTAAAAGTAGGAAGATACTCTCCCTTAAGCAAAACGTCAAAATTTTTCTCTAAATTATTCCTCATTGTTTTCAGATTGTACCAGATTATTCCAAGAAATATATTTGTTTCCGGCCATTTGGTGTTTATATCCACAGACAGGGCTCACATTTTGTCTAACACTATAAAACAATGACTTAAAAGTCTCTCCATGCTATAATCATTCCCAACACTAAAAACTCATCTCCCAAGGTCCTACATGTACAGCATCAATGCCCACGCAAAAGTTAACATTTTCCTCAAAATTACCGGCCATGAGAACGGCTATCATACCCTGCTCTCCCGCTTCATGCGCGTGGATGACCTTTACGATACCATCACTCTTGTTCCCGGAACATTTGACAGTTTTACACTGGAAGGATGTAAAGGGGTGCCTCTACATTTCAATACGATATACAAAGCGTATGAAGCACTGCTCGAACCCTTCCCGAAACTTGAAGATTTCTTCAAGTCGCATAAAGTCGTGGTGGAAAAATCCATCCCCTCACAGGCGGGGCTTGGCGGAGGCAGCTCTGATGCAGGGGCGTTCATGCGTCTTATAAATTCGCTTTCACAGAATCCTCTCAGTACCGATGCACTGGCTAAACTGGGCAGCAGCATCGGGGCGGATGTTCCCTTTTTTGTCTACAACTATCCCAGTGCCAATGTACGCGGTTTTGGAGAGATCGTCGAGCCATTCAGGGAAACACCCCTCAAACTGGAGCTTTTTACACCCGATATCGGATGTGACACAGCCAAAGTCTACCAAACCTACCACAAGTACCTCTTGCGAACTTTGGACCCAAAATCCTTCTTCGGATGGGAAAACATGGATTCAGGAACACTCCTACAGCTCATTGCAGACCCCGTCGCCCTCAATGACCTCTATCCTGCAGCACTTTCCACCTGCCCCGCACTGGAAAAACTCGATACCAAAGGGTGGTTCTTCAGCGGTAGCGGCAGTACGTTCTTTCGAGTGAAGGATTAGGTCGCGTTCGCGATGATCTGATCTCTGATCTCTTTGGCCGTATGACCACTCTCTTCATCCAGTTCACCGACCAGATCAGCGCGTATATAGACCGTCAGCTTTGCCAGGGCTTCTGAGAGAATGTCTTCATCTTTCATGCTTACATGCCTGTCTTCTGCGATCATTTTATTGAAAATATCCAGAAAATGTTCATACTCTTCCAGTACGGCAGGTGAAGCAAAGATGGCGAGTCGGTGCGTGTGGAACTTCAAACGTATCAGGTCATCGGCAGTGATGTCTTTGTGGATCACCATCTCTTCGATGGTATCGATGAGCTTCTCATAGGTCTCGGTTTTCAGCTCGATGAACTTGATGCTCTGCTCTTTCTCCAGCTCCACGGAAGTCTGCTTGTTCAGCAGGAGTGCCGTGATCAGAATGGTCGCCAGTGTCCCCAGGACTATCAGAATGATCTCCTGTGTAAAAGGCATCTTGTCACTCATATGATAGGCAAGACGAAGAAAGAAATAGCCTCCAATAAAGACAACCGCACTCATCAGCATCATTACTTTGTTGTTTTCAAACCATTTTTGCATCTGTAATTGTCCTTATGGGAGAGTAGTGTAGAGAGTATAGTACATCTTAGCTGATGATAGGGTGGGAGAACAGTCTCCCTAAGCCTATCACTTTACGCTAATGCTTTTCGCTTTTCTGGATTCCTCTTTTTCAAGGGTGATGTAGAGTCTTCCGTCTTCATATTTGGCATCCACTTTGTCTTTGTCGATGCCTTCCGGCAGTACGAACGAACGTGAGATAAGGCCGAAATTGCTCTCACAGAGATAATAATCCTCTTTCTTCACTTCATTCTTCATTTTGCGCGTCGCCTTAACTGTCAGTATATTATCTTCCACTTTCAACTCGATATCCTTCTTGTCAACCCCGGGAAGATCGATCTCGATACGGAAAGTATCACTCCCTTTTTTGGCAAGGTTGGCAAAAGGAAGATGGCTGGCCACATTGGCAAAACTCTCTTTTGCAACTTCAAGTCCGTGCTCCACTTTCTCTTCAACTGTATTGGCTACATCTTTTGCTGTTTTTACTACATCCATTGTTGGCTCCTTTCTCTTTTTCTTTCTTTTTTTATTCAGTTTCATTGTTTTTTAAACTATGCGACAAGCGATGCACCGTCCCCGAAGGGGTGGCTTTGCCATTTGCATCGTGCCGGAGTGTAGTTTAAAAAACTTATTTGATCTCTATTTTCTTAGGTTTTTTCTCTTCTTCTTTGAGTTTTGGAATGACCACTTCAAGCACACCGTCTTTGGATTCGGCATGAATGTTCTCTATATCCACTTTTTCCGGAAGCGTGAAACTTCTCGAGAATTTCCCATAGGCACTCTCTACTTTGTAGTAGTCTTCCTCTTTGACCTCATCCTTCATCTTTCTCTCACCGGAAATGGTCAGGACATTGTCTTCTGTGGTGATCTCGATATCTTCTTTCTTGATACCGGGAAGGTCAATCTCTACATGGTAGGCATCCTCACCCTCTCTTGTATTCACTCTCGGTACAAAAGAGGCGATCGCCCCCTCTTCTCGTGCTACATCGAAATTCTGCACTAAAGAATTGAACAGATCGAAACTTTTTTTCACTTCATTATATGGGTTGTATTTTGTTACTAACATTTTTGACTCCTTTATGCTTCATACTTTTAGTCTCTTTGACTAAATCTAAATGAATTATAAAGGGTATAGTGGAGAATCCAATGCTACTTTGGTTGCATTTTTATAAAAATTTGGAGCAGAAACTTTAAAAAAGGTTTATTTTATCCAGCAGTTTTCTTGCATCGACAATCTGTATGTTCCTGTTCTTCGTCTCTATGGTGCCATCTGCCTTCAGCGCTTTGAGATGTCGTTCGACCACATGCCGCACCGTACCTATGAGTTTCGCGATCTCCGTATGGGAAAGTCCCTGTATGAGATTGTACTTCATAAGGTTATTGGGGTCAAGATTCTGCAGCAACAATTTGATGAGCCGTTCTGATGTACTAAAGAGGGAGAGATCCGTTGCCAGTTCCTCCATCTGCCGCATCTGCCGCGCCAGATAGGGGAAGAATTTGCTATTGAACTCCTTGTTGGTAGAAATGAGTTCCCTGACAAATTCTATGGGCATCTGCAGCACTTCACTCTCTTCAAGCGCCTCATACATTACATCATGTTCCTGACCGTCAAGCAGCACGATCGTATCGAACATATCACCTTCTCGGAAAATGAAGATCGTCTGCTCTTTGGCATTGTTCAGATTGAGCTGGTAGCTTTTGATCTTCCCCCGGATCACAATGTAGAAATAACGCATCAACTCACCCTGCGTAAAAAGCGTTTCACCCTTCTTGAACATAATACGCTTCGTATGGCGGCTGATCTCGCTGACGGTCACCTCATCCAGACCGGAAAAAGGAAGCAGTTCGTACTTTGACATCTATTCTCCCTCTTTCACAATTGTTCTGAGATAAAGATTTTCCACCTTGGTACGTGCCCAGGGTGTTCTGCGAAGGAATTTCAGACAGGAGTTGACGGAGGGGTCATGTTTAAAACAGCGGATATTGATTCGTTCGGCCAACGCATCCCAGCCGAACTCCTCTACCAGTTCGTTCACTATCTGTTTGAGGTTGATACCGTGCAGCGGATTGTTCCCGTGTTCATTTTTTTCCATGTGACATCATACCATTAATAGACTCAAAAATGGGACTTAGCTACGGCTAGGCCTTCAAAAGAGTGCCTAGCCTAGACAAAAGCTGGCAATGTTATGAACATCTATAGTTATTAGAGGTGCCCATATGCTATAATTCCGGAAAAACAAAGTAAAGGCAGACATTGGCCATCAATATCGTAGCACAGAACAAAAAAGCCAGACACGATTATGAGATACTTGAAAAGTTCGAGGCGGGCATCGTACTCTCAGGTGCGGAGGTCAAAGCCCTGCGTGCCAAGCGCGCCAACCTTTCCGATGCTTTCTGCCGTTTCATCAAGGGTGAACTCTACCTCATGAACGCCCATATCGCCCATCTTGAAACCGCCAACAAATATTTCACCCCCGATACCCGTGCCCCAAGAAAACTGCTTCTGCATAAAAAAGAACTGGAAAAACTTTATGTCAAAGTACACAAGGACGGCCTGACCATTGTGCCCCTGATGATCTATTTCAATGAGCGTAACTACGCCAAAGTGAGCATTGCCATCGCCAAAGGGAAGAAGCTACACGACAAGCGCGCGGACATGAAAGCAAAAACACTCGACAGGGAAGCCAAAACGGCGATGAAGAACCGCTCCTACTGAGCCTGGTATTTTTTTCTTTCTTTTTTGAATCGATTGTATCTCGAAATACGTTTGCTTCTTTTATCTTTTTGTTTTTCCCGTTTTTGCTTCAACTGCTGCTGCCTGTTAGGTTCAAAGGCACGAAGCTCCCTTAACTGTTTGTAGGCAGGCACTCTTTTATATCCTATGAATTTATAGATCATCCTGCGTGTCTTTCCCAACAGCCACTTCAGGCCCCTTTGTACAGGATAATGAAAAAGTCTGCCCACACGCTCCTCAAACCACCTGAAACTCTTTCGTACCGTATGATACATCCAGCGTATACTGTTCGTCAGGAAAGGGACTTTTTCCAGCATATCCAACAGCCATGAGAATATCACTACCTCGATAATAGGTGCCAACCAGCTTCCCCAAATATAATCCGTAAAAAAATAAAGTATGGATGCACCTGTTTTGAGTACAATAGCCAAAAGAAATGACCAAATCTTGGCAATGAATACTTTCAATGCCAGCATCGTACCCATAAATTTACCTACATAACCCAATGAGCCCAAAAAAGCAAAAGCTGTAATGATCTTCTTTGTCATAGGAAATGATATGAAATTCTTTTTGACATGGTTGAGAAGACGTTTCAGGTCCAGTGCGATGTGGTTGAGAAAATGTATCTTGAAATGGTAGGTGAATACACGTTCTATCAGGTAACGCTTTCCAAGCCCTGTAGCGGAAAGAAAAAGGATCTTCTTCAAAAATATCTTGAGAATGAACTTACCTTTGACAAGGAAGAACGCCGCCAGGATAGCGACAAGGTTCTCTTTGGCGAAATGGTATATATCTTCTACCCATTTCCACACCACATCATGCAGGGGCCTGACCTCTATGACCAATCCAACAATGATGACGAAGGCCGTAAAGAGCCAGAACCAGACCGGTCGTTTTCCCATGCCTGCTTACTTCTTCAACGCTTGCTTGACACTGTAATAGAGCTTTTTGAGCCTTGTGACAAAAGGAGATTCTTTACTAAAATATTTTACTTTGACAGACCGCCAGAACTGCCTGATCTTCTCTTTGGTCATTTTGATTTTCAACATCATACTTTGGTATATATCCAGTGACTTCAGCCAGTCTATCGCAGCCATGATCTTTTCGTAGATCCACTTGAACCAGCCGAAACGCATCAGCTTGTCCTCGGTCACACGGAACATCCAGAAGGTAAATGCCGCAATGGGGATCTTGGTAAGATAGAGCGCAAGCCCCATAAGAATATGCCCGCTCACAAACATATACCCTGCATAGAGTCCAAACGCTTCAACAGAAGCCAGCATAACTACAAAGATGACCAGGATCACATATCGGTTGACCCCATGCAATTTTGCTTCGACCTTTTGAAGGATCTTCAGCGAATGTACATACTTATAGACCGGGTAGGCTACTCCCTCCCAAATTATCTCTTCAAAAAGTATAAAGATAATGACAAGCAGCAGTTGCAACAGTGTAATGAGTTTGTGTTTAATGGTTGACAGCATCTTAATAATATCCTGATTGGTTTTGAAAAAAGATATTATATCTGATTTATTGTTTAAAATTTTGGGATTAAAGGAAATAAAGATTTTTTTGGTTTGCTGTAGTTAAAAAATGTAAAATAGATTATTTTGTTTGAGTTGTACTTAGATTTGCGGGTTTGGGTAAAGGAGCTTACGAAAGTAAGTGACTGCACCCATTCCGAAAAGATGAGTGCAAATCGAACAAAAGAACTATTTTCTTCGGAGTTCTTTGATTCTGGCAGCTTTACCTTTAAGCTCTCTAAGATAGAACAGCTTCGCTCTTCTTACTCTACCTTTTCTGAGTACTTCGATACTCTCGATGCTGTCAGAATAAAGCGGGAAGATTCTCTCTACGCCTACAGAGTTCGCTCCCATTTTTCTTACCATGAAAGTTCTGCCTGTACCCTGACCTCTGATCGCAATGCAAAGACCTTCGTAGTTCTGTACTCTTTCTTTGGAACCTTCTTTGATTCTTACTGCCACTTTTACAGTGTCACCCGCTCTGAATTCGGGAATGTTTCTGTTTTCCAATTGAGCTTTTTCAAAGCTTTCAATATATTTATTTCTCATCGGTTATACCTTCTTTTTGTATAAGTCTGGTCGAAAGAACTTTGTTTTGCACAAAGCCAACCCTCTTTTTAAGTCCGTGATTTTACTATGATTACCCTTTAAGAACTCTGAAACAACTTCATTATTCTCGTAATTTATCGGTTTTGTAAAAGAAGGGGCTTCAAGCAGCGAGGCTTCGAAGCTCTCTACTTCCAGAGAAACGCTGTTCCCCAGTACTCCTTCCACATTTCTTGCCACGGCATCACAGAGCACCATGCTTGCCAGTTCACCTCCGGTCAGGATGAAATCACCGATGGAGAAAAGTTCATCGGCATGCCTCTCGATGACACGCTCGTCTATCCCCTCGTAACGACCGCTGACAAAAACAATATGCTCTTTTTTTACCAGGCGTTTTGCATCGTTCTGTATGAACGGTTTGGCTACAGGAGAGAGAAAAACGATATGCGCTTCAGGAGATTCCTCTTTGATCTTTGAAAGTGTATCCATCAAAGGCTGCGGGGTCATCAGCATTCCTGCACCACCACCGATCATCGGTGCATCGACACGGTTATGTTTATCTGTAGTTAGATCGCGGGGATTATAAAAATCAATGGAGATCTTGCCGTCATCAATAGCACGTTTGAGAATGGAATCTGAGAAATACCCCTCAATGATATTGGGGAAAAGTGTTACGAAAGAAAAGTGCATCAACTTGCTTCCAAAATGTCTTTCGCATCTTTGACATGAACGATCTTGCTTTTTTCATCTGTATTGATCACATAACGGTCGATATAGGGTACAAGGAAATTCTTGGGAAGACCTGTATCTACCAAAGCCTTATCAGTTTTGATGGAAAGATAATCAACATCCGCCAGACGCTGGATATCATCCACCACACCCAGTAACTCATCACCCTGATTTACCGTACATCCAATCACATTGAACCAGAAATGCTGTCCTTCTTCAAGAGGGCATTGTTCCTTGGTTTGCGCTTCATCGGCATAGAGTTTTGTATTGGTCAGTTTTTTAGCCGCATCAATACTTTCATAGCCCTGGAAACGGATGGTCCCGCGTTTGAAGTTGATATCGGATATCGTCAGTTCACCGCGGTTGCTCTGATAGCTGTTCCCCACTTTGAACTGTTCGGGAAAATCGGTATGAAGATGGAGTTTCAGGTCGCCCCAGAGTCCTACGGTTCGCCCGATCTGAGCGATAAAAAAATTTTCATTGATTGGTTTTTGCATGAAGTTCTGTTTCAGCCTGCTGCTTTGACATTGACACGGTAATTCTTACCGCCTTTTGCTTTACAGCCGGAGATGACTGTTTTAATGGAATTAATCATTCTTCCCTCTTTGCCGATGAGCTTACCGATATCTTCACTGTTGGCGAAGATGGTGATCTCATCGAATCCTTCATCCACTTCTGTGATCTCCAGAGAGATATCCTCCGGATTGTTCACGAGAAGTTTAGTATAGGCAAGAAGAAAGTCTCTTACCATTTAGACTATTTTTTACCTGCAAGTCTTTTTACAGTCGGGCTCATTTGTGCACCGACAGAAAGCCAGTAGTTCAATCTCTCTTCATCAAGCGTAAGCTCTTTGTTCTCAGAGACCGGGTTGTAGTGACCGATCGCTTCGATCCAGCCACCGTCTCTTCTTTTTCTACTGTCTGTTACTACGATTCTGTAAAATGGCTTCTTTTTTCTACCCATTCTTGTCATTCTGATCATTGTCATGTTATATCCTTAATGTTTTTTCTTTTGCTTATGCATGTCTCGAGGAAAAGTCATACATTTTTGTAACAAGTTCTGACAACTACTTTTTAATGACGTAAAGTACTCATCAAAACTTTGTAAATTCTTTTGGAACGCGATTTTACCATAATGATTATAAAGTTTTTATTAAACTGGTCTTATCCCGGTGTTTAACGTGTCATTCCCGGGAAGCCGCCACCGCCCTGCATCTGCTTCATCATATCCTGCATCTGCTTCATACCGCCCTTACCTGACATCTTCTTTGCCATTTTAGCAGCAGACTTGAACTGCTTGAGTTGGCGGTTGACCTGCATTTGACTTAGACCGGAACCTGCTGCCAAACGTCTTTTACGTGTATTGTTGAGAAGGTCCGGATTTTCTCTCTCTTTTGGCGTCATGGAGGAGACCATCGCTTTGATCATTTTGATCTCATCTGAATTCTCAAGGTCCATGTCTCCGATCTGCTTAGCCATGTTACCCATACCCGGAATCATTCCCATAATGGACTTCATACTTCCCAGCTTTTTCATCTGCTCCATCTGATCAAGGAAGTCATTAAAGTTAAACTGACCTTTCTTGATCTTCTGCGTCATACGTTTGGCTTCTTTTGGGTCGATCGCAGCGGCGGCTTTCTCCGCAAGAGACTCTACATCTCCTGCACCCATCAGACGGCTGACGATACGGTCAGGGATGAACTGCTCGAGGTCAGGCATCTTCTCACCTGCACCGATAAAGCGGAGCGGTACACCTACCTGCTGTGTGAGCCCCAGTGCCACGCCCCCTTTGGAGTCACCGTCGAACTTGGTGAGGATCACACCGGTAATACCGATCTTATCTTTAAAGGTCTGTGCCGTTCTGACAGCATCCTGCCCCGTCATGGCATCCGCCACATAGAAGAGTTCGTCCGGATTGGCGACTTTTTTCACCTCGGCAAGCTCATCCATCAACTCATCATCGATAGCCAGACGGCCGGCCGTATCTATGAGTACGACATCATACAGTTCATCTTCCGCTTTCTTCAAAGCTCTTTTAACGATCTCTGTCGGTGTAGCATTCTCATCGGCTACCAGATCCACATCGATCTGCGAGGTGATCTGCCTGAGCTGTTCTACAGCCGCAAGCCTCTGAAGGTCCGCTGCAACCACCAACACTTTTTTCTTTTTCTGCTCTTTGAGAAAATAAGCCAATTTACCTGTCGTGGTTGTTTTACCCGATCCCTGAAGACCGATCATCAATACAACGGTCGGTGGTTTGGAAGCGAAAGTAAAACCTTTCGGTGCACCTTCTATGGTCAGTATATCTGTCAGTTTGTCCTGAAGCGCTTTGAGAAAATTGTCTTTCCCAACACCGTTCTTTTTCGTCTCCAACTCAACGCTGGAGATGAGATCTTTGACCACTTTGTGATGTACATCTGCTTTCAAAAGTGATTTTTTAAGCTCTGCAGTGGCTTTTTTCAGTGCCTTTTCATCATCGTGAAAACGGATCTTTCCAATGGCATTTTTAAAACTGTCGGTTAACGTATCGAACATCTTTTACCCTATTTTTTATCTTTTTCTTTACTAATACTGCCGCGATTTTACCCTACTTGGACTTAATTCCCACTCAGTCCTTCTTGGGTCCCTGCCTACGCATAGCCATCTGCATCCTGTCATAGCCGTAGACATCATCATAGAACATCACAGTACCCTCTTTTGAGACCAAAGCGGTCAAGTAAACAATATCGACTGGAATCGACTTTGACAATCTGTACGGCGTTTTTTTATTTTCATCCAGGATCTCTTTAGATCTTTCATAATCTATCTTCGGCTCTATCTCTGCAAAGGTTTCAAGTAATTCAAAGGGTTTTTGCAGTCTGACACAACCGTGGCTCAATGCTCTGTAATCTTTTACAAACAGATAGCGCTGATTGGTATCATGCATATAAACAGAGTACTTGTTCGGGAAAAGGTATTTCACCTTTCCCAAAGCATTTTTTTCACCCGGAGACTGCATAAATCTGTATGGAGGCAATTTTCTTCCGTACTTGTGCCAGTTCACTTTGTACGGGTTGACCTTTGGAGAGTGTTCAGAATATCCGGTATGGATCTCAATGTTCTTCTTATTGGTATAGCCCGGATCTTTTTGCAGTTTGGGAATAGTCTCATGCCTGATGATACTTGGCGGTATACGCCAGTATGGGTTCAGTACAATGGTTCTGACCCGTCCGTAAAAGATTGGTGTCTCATGCCCTTTTCTTCCCGTAATGACCCTCATGGTGCGAATCATCTCTTTGTCGTCATACATATACATATGGAATGAAGGAATATTCACATAGATATGATACCTCTCATTGTCACGTTTGATCCACTTGATCCGGTCAAGGTTGAGCTTCAGTTTTTTTACCTTCTCTTCAGCGCTGACATTCAAAGCTTTACGTGTCATTTTTCCTATGAATCCTGCTGCTTCAAGACCGTGTCTTGCCTGAAATTTCTTTACCGCATCTACCAGGCATCCTCTGTAACGATTGCCTGTTTCATTGCTGTCACAGACATAGTCACCCTCTATGGCCAGTCTCTCTCTTAAAGCAGGCACAACAGAAGAACTCATTCCGGGTTTGAGGTTTTTAAATTCAGGCAATTTTTTCCAACCGCCGTTTTCAGCGATCTCTTTGTATCTTTTCAACGCCTGTAGCATTCTGTCATAGTGGTTGAATACCGGTTTTGCCTTTTTGAATGCGTACTCCAGAGACTTGTGTTTCATAGACTCTATGAGTAATCCCTCAGGCGTCTCCAAAATAGGATGCACTGTCCATACGCCATGTCTCATAGTTGTCCGAATGGTATGCTGGAATTTTTTCCAGTCTATGTCGCCATACAGTTTATGTGCCATGAACTTCTGGTACAGCTTGCCGATCTTGAACTCCATGGCAGCGATCTCTTTCTTCTGTGTTGGTACTTCCGCATTTTTAATGGCTTCATACTCCTTGTAGATAGTAGAATTCTTCTCCAGAGTAATATCCGACTCTATCTCGGAAAAAAGTGTTTTGCTGTAGTCGGTCAAACCTTTTTCCGTGATCCAGATAGGCTGATAGTTCAGCAGCTCGTACATCGCTTTGAGTCTGTCATCTTTGTCTTTGCCGATGAGTCTTGCAGCCAGTGCTCTGTATTTGGCCTGCTTGGCTTCCGATACTGTCAGATTCAGGTCACGCTGGAACGTTGTATCGATGATCCTCTCGTCTGCAATTTCATCGATCGCAGACATAATACTTTTCTCTGCCACCGCTTTTTTCAAAAGGGTCACGGCATCATATTTGCTCTTTTTGTTTTTCAAAATGTCATCAATGCGCTTTGCATAGAGTTTCATGATTCCTATTTCAACTTTTGCCCTGTCTTCGATGGAGTCTGAAGCAAATGCATGGTTTTCGTTGGGCATCAATGCTTTGTACTGCGCAACAAGATCTTTGTGTAAGCCCTTTTTAAAATCATCTTTAAGTTCGGAGATCAACATTTCCGTATGGTAAGAGAGGTAATCTTTATCTACCCAGACCGGTTGATAATCGATGACCTTATAGAGGTAGTTTACATATTTGGAAGCATCTTTAAGTTGTTTCTTTATCTCTACAGACATCTCTTTATTGAATGCTTCCTGATCCTGTCTCTCTACTTCCGCATACCCTTCCAAATCCGCAGCAGACAATGAGATAAAACCCATCATCAGCGCCATAAGCATTACTTTTATTGTCATCATCTGTTTTGATACCATATTTTATTGTGCTTCCTTACTTTTTTATATCATGATGCTAGCAGTTGGCGTGTTCCACCTGTTGGATTGGCATCGCTAGTATTATTATTTTTATTTTACCTCTATACTTCTCTTTAAGTTTATTTGTATCTTGCGATATCTTTAGGCTCTTTCGCATTGAATTCATAGTCGAGTATCTTCATTTTGGCCGAATGCAGTAGAATACGCTTGGCCTGTGTACGGCTTCCATACTGCTCGTCGCCCACGATCGGATGGCCTATATGCGCCAGGTGCACTCTAATCTGGTGTGTCCTCCCTGTCGTGATATCGATCTTCACTTTGGACTTTTTCCCCTGTACCTCTTCGGGATGTACGACCGTATGTGCTTTTTTACCCCGTACCGGGTCTATCATAGAGAAGGCTTTACCTTTCTTGACGGTGAAGATCGGTTCATCGATCTCCACAGTCTCATAGATCACACCATCGACCCAGGCTACATAATGTTTCTCTACCCTTCTGTTCTTGAATTCCTTGATGGCTCTCTCTATGAACTCTCTATTCCTGCCCAGAAGCAGCACACCGCTTGTATCTCTGTCGAGCCTGTGCAGAAGTTCCGCGCCTTCAATAGCATCCTGGATCTCGTAACTGTCCACTTGTGCCGGTTTGTTCACAGCGATGATATCTTCATCCTCGTAGAGGATCTCTATGTCCTCAGGGTACTCGATACGGAATGTCGTCTCCGTATTGATCTCAGCCCTTGCGATCCTGACCTTTCGGTCATCCACAAATACGAGCCCTCTATCTATCAGCTCTTTTGCCTTCTTATTGGAGATACCCTGCTGTTGGGCCAGTACTTTGTATGCTTTATCTGTAGCCATTTCTATATAACCTTCTTTATTTTATTGCATTTTTTCCATATGTTATGTATAACCACAATACGACAAGAAGCACTATCCCCGAAGGGGTGGATATACCATTTGCTTCACGCCGGAGTATTGTTATTTCACAGTTTCAACCCAGTTTTGAAATTTTTCAGTCAATGGAAACTCAACTATTTTGATCTTGCTGTTCTGTCCTGATTTGAAAATTATATCACTTTTTGGAACTTTGAAACTTTTTGCAAGAAATTTCATCAGCTCTTTGTTCGCCGCACCTTCGACTGCCGGTGCCTTGATGCGTATCTTGATGGCATCTTCCCCGTAGATATCGCAAAATTCATTCCTGCTCGCTGCAGGCTGAGCTTTGATACGCATACTGACTTTTGTATCGTGAATTTCATAGAACATTTTGGAATCCTTGCGATTTTTGTACCTACAATAGCAAAAAACAGTTAACATCCAAAAAAATGAACATTCTATTGAATTTTATGCTACAATTAAAATGTAACTATAACTAAATATGGAGGCAATTCAAATGAAAAAATTACATATGGCAATACTGACGGTAGCCGGAGCATCTATGATCGCAATGACAGGTTGTGCTTCGACAGGGACAAGTAAAACGACAGATGGTGCATTGATCGGTGCAGCTGGCGGTGCATTGGTAGGACAAGCGATCGGACATAATACCGGTTCAACGCTTGCAGGTGCTGCCATAGGTGGACTTGCGGGTGCAGCTATCGGTAACAACGAAGAGAAGAAAGACAGAAGATACTACAGAGATGAGCGTGGATATACCTACTACATCGGCAGTGACGGAAGACGCTACTACCAGTAAAATAATATAAGGCGGAACGCTTCCGCCTTTATCTTTCCAATGCAGTTTCAATACTTTTAAGTATAGGTGTGATATCTGTACGTACTTTGATCTTTGCAGGTTTTAGGAGTGCATGTTGCAACAGCCGCTTGGAGAGATTCGAAGCTTCTACAACAGCAATGCCTTCCACCGCTTCAAAAATATCTTTTTGGTTAAAATAATATTTCCCTGAAATGATCTTACATCTGAACTGCGCCGCTTCGCTCGCATTGTGCCCGCCTATGGGTTCAAAAGCTCCTCCAAGTATGACTATATCGGAGATTGCATAGAGGTTGACCAGTTCTCCCAACATATCTACGACTACGATATCACTCTCTATTGCTTCATTCTGAGAATACCTCTGCATACTCAGGCCATGTGCTTCGGTAAAGGCTTCAGCCATCTGTGTTACTTTATCAAAACGCTCGGGATGCCTCGGTACAAGAAGCAGCCTTACACTTCCTTCCTGTTTTTTTAATGCATGATACGCTGCAAGGACCAGTGCTTCTTCACCTTCATGCGTACTTGCCCCGCACAGAAGCAGACCCTCTGGTTTTTTCAACTGCTTTGTAGGGGAAGGAAGCTTCGAGAGTTTAATATTTCCCGTGACCGTTACATTGTTGGCCCCCAGTGACTCAAGGCGTTCCTTGTCCTGGGAGGTCTGCGCATAGACTTCATCGATATGTTTGAATATCTGCCTGTAAAGCCATGCCATCTTTTGATATTTGGGAAAAGAGCGATCACTCATGCGCGCATTGATGAGCAGTGTTTTGGCTCCTTTTCGCTTTGCAAGGGCAAAAAGAAGATACCAGAACTCCGCTTCCATGACCACCAGTGCCTTCTGGGGCTTCATCCAGAAAAAGAGCAGCGGTTCAAAGGGAAGATACCTGCTTTCTTGAGTATAGTCGCGTATAGCATCAAAACCCGTCTGGGTGGTCGTACTCATACGTAAAGATTCTTCGGGCAATGCATCCACAAGCGGTTTGATCGCTTTGGCTTCCCCGAAAGAACATGAGTGGAACCAGACACCATTTGGTTTGAAAGGTTTATTTTTCCATAGAAAGAATCGTGCGGGAATGGATCGTTGGTATTTAGGTTTAAAAGAATAAAAGAATAAAAAAGGAAGTGCTATAAGATAAACTACAGAGAGGATTAAAGTATAAAAGAAAAAAAATAGAGAATTCAAGCTGCCTCCGGATAAGGAGTGCCACAACACTCCTCTCTCAACGCTCAGCGCTTAACGCTTCACGCTTTAAATTACGCCTCTTCAGTAACTTTTTCAATATAAAGAATTCGACCGCAGTGAGGACAGTTCACGATCTCGTCACCTCTGATCACTTCAGAATAGGTCTTGTCATTGAGTTTCATAAAACATCCGTAACATGCCTGTTTCTTTACAGGAACTACTGCCGTATTACCTGCCCAGATACGGATCTTTTCATAAAATGAAAGTACCTTCTGTTCAATGTTTCTGCTAAGCTCTTCTCTCTGAATGAAAAGATCGCTTTTGCTTTTTTCGATCTCGGCCTTTTCAACGGAAACAACACTGTTGATCTCTGAGAGTTCTGCCGTCAGAAGATTCACTTTAGCTTCTGCTTCGGCAAGCAACTCTTTTTTCGTTTCATTGATACCCTGAAGTCTTTCGATCTCTTCATTGGCAAAGGTCATCTTTTCTTTGGCAATGTCTTCTTCAAGAGAAAGTGCTTTCATCTCTTTTTCAGTCGAGATCTCTTTGGATTTTTTCGCATTGGAAGCCAATTGCTCGTTAAGAAGCGTCAGCTGCTCTTCAAACGCTGTAATCTTCTCTTCATTATCGGCAATAGCAGAAGCAAGCTCATCCAATTCAGACTGAGCAGCATCTATCTTCTTCTGTACTTTTGCTACTTTTTTGTCAGCTGCTTCCAGCTGTGGGTTGTAACTGTCGATCGCTTTGTCTATTTTGGAAAGCTCTATCAGCTCTTGTAAATGTTTGTTCAATCTCTATCCTTTGGGGGTTTTGAGGGTTTTTTCAAAGTGTTTCCATATGAAACGGGTTTTTAGAATTCGCAATTATAGCCAAAATAGGTAAAACTTTCAATTCAGCCAAAAGTATCTCGGCAAAAAAGCGCTCACTTTCATAATGTCCGATGTCCACCATCATCAGCCCTTCGCTCATAGCTTTCATCGCATCGTGGTACTTGATATCTCCCGTCAGAAAGCAGTCTGCTTCAACCTCATCCATGAGTGAAGCACCCGCTCCCGTAGTCATCGCAATGGATGTTATCTTCTCTTTTTTGCCGATCACTTTAAGCGTCGGAAGCTGCAGTTTTTCTTTAAGCAAAGCAAGCAGTTCATGGTAATGCCATTCACCTACTGCCATACAGACAAAAGGTTCCTGGGATGCCATTTCAAACCCAAGGACTTTTTCGAAAACATAACGGTTCAGATGTGTCTGGTCAAAGTTGGTATGCAGTGCGATAAGTGACTGTTTTTTCAGTATCATCTTCTCAAGGAGGTTGGAGGGATACTTGGCAAAATCAAGCTGCGTAAGGTTACCGAATATCAGCGGATGATGTACCACGAAAAGGGTACCTTCTTTGGCCTCTTCTATCATATCACTGTCTATATCCAGTGAGACGACGATCTGCGGGACCTCACGCTTCATCTCACCGACGATCAGTCCGGAGTTGTCCCATTTCTCCTGGAGTTCAAAGGGGGAAAGTTTGTCCAGAAAATCATATACTTCTTGTAGCTTCATATTATTCCTTCGTAGGGTGCTGTGCCCTCACAGCACCTTTCTATTGATATATTATTTCATTGGTGCCGTCAGGGGACAGCACCCTACAATAATCCGCAATCTATGTACCCCGTACTCTTTGGTTACGCTCCTCTTCCTGCGCTTTATACAACTGCGCACATCCGATGGAAAGCTCACGCACCTTCAGAATGTAGTTCTGTCTCTGCGCCTGAGAGATCGCTTTTCTGGCATCCAGAACATTAAAAGCATGCGATGCGATCATACACTGGTCATAGGCAGGAAGCGGTAGTCCTACTTCAAGACAAAGCTTGCACTCATTACTGGCATCTTCAAAATGTTGAAAAAGTTTTTCTACCGTTGCCACTTCAAAGTGGTATTTGGAAAATTCATATTCGCTCTCTTTGTGCACATCCGCATAGGTCGTCACTTCATCACCATTCCTGTTCCACACAATGTCGAACACCGATTCGACACCCTGAAGGTACATCGCCAGTCTCTCGGTACCGTAAGTGATCTCCACGGCTACCGGATCACAGGCGATCCCTCCTACCTGCTGGAAGTAAGTGAATTGCGTCACCTCCATACCATCAAGCCAGACTTCCCAACCAAGGCCCCAGGCACCCAGTGTCGGTGATTCCCAGTTATCCTCGACAAAACGGATATCATGTTCTTTGAGGTTGAGGCCAAGATACTCCAAAGATTTAAGGTAAAGCTCCTGGATATTGTCCGGACTCGGTTTGATCAATGCTTGGAACTGGTAGTAGGCACCAAGTCTGTTCGGGTTCTCTCCGTAACGTCCGTCGGTTGGACGACGCGACGGTGCTACATAGGCAGCTGCCCACGGTTTTGAATCCAAGCTTCTAAGCAGTGTAGCAGGATGAAAGGTTCCCGCTCCCGCCGGAATGTCGTACGGCTGGACAATGTTGCATCCCTGCTCTGCCCAGAATTGCTGAAGTTTCAGTAACATATCACTAAATGTTAACACGTTAGTTCCTTTTGAAATTGTTTTTTAAATTCTTTTGTAAAAAAATCTACATCCTGTGTAAAAATTTCTTTTACTAGTCCTTCATTCTTATATTGTTTTAATCCGAACAATATTTTACCTTTATCAATACCACACTTATATCTATCACGTGGCTCAATACACTTTTTATAAGCAACACAATAAGCAAAATTATAATTGTTAGATTGAATATTCAATGATTGTAAAAGTGTATCTAATTCAGCCTTACCTGCTGTTAGTTTTTCACAAATATCTTGGTTATTTATTTGTGATGGTTTTTGATTTTTAAACTCTATACAAAAAATAATATTTTCATAAACATAAAGAGCATCAAATGATTTAGGTCGCACATTACTATCTGGATATTTCTCTGCTAAAACTTTATCGAAGTTAAGAACACTTTGACTTTCATCATTACACAAATACTGACTATTGTCACTATCAAAACTTGTCTTTCTAAACGTACTTTGAAAATTTTGATATTCTCGTATAAAATGACTTATATCAGCCATTGATTAACTTCTTCATTTTCTGACTGTCCATCTCTTCAAACACATCAAAAGGTTCAGAGAGTTTTTCAAATATTTTTGCTAAAGTCTCTGAGTTGCTATTATTTTCTTTTTTGATATAGCCATCTTCTGCTAAATAAAAATCTGAATTTATTTCTGCTAATTCACTATATCTTTGTAGTGCTTCTATCATATAAGGACTATGAGAATTTACCAATACTTTCACCCCATTTTTCACAAGTTCTACGATGATTTTTGCCATCTCGAGTTGCCATTTTGGATGAAGATGGACTTCAGGTTCGTCTAAAACTAAAACCGTATTTTTATTTAGATAATTATTTTGAGATAAAACTTGAAAGATTCCAAAGTATTTAATACCTGTCGCTGTATTGACAAGTTCTATTCTCTTTCCATTACGATTAAAGAAGTAACTACCCTTTTCATCTTTTTCAAATTTACCATCCATTAAAGAGGTCATTTTCTCTTTTATATCTACTCCATTAGAAGCATTTTTTATAAAAAGTTTGAAGTTCAAATCTTTCATAAGATATGGATAATCAATTTCTATATTCATTTGAGATTCAACAAGGGCTATATCTCTAAAAAAATCTGTGAAATTCCAGACTAGTGGAGTCTCAATAAAAATCGGTTGCAACTTGAAGTCTTTATTGTTATTTTCCACTGAAGATGGGGGAGTATTGTACTTCGCGATATTTGTTTTAAAAATGGATTCAAACAAAGTATCAATATCTTTTTTTGTCTTTAAGTCATGACATAAAGTAAAATATAGAAATTTCCCAACAGTACTCTTCCCCGTATCATTCTCCCCAGCAATCACAGTAAGACCATCTAATTTTATATTAGCCTCTTTAATCATACCAATATTTTTAAGTTGGAGTTCCATGCTTTGCCTTTTACGTCTAATTTAAAGTATTCATTACCACGCAGAGCGTGGGAACGAGTGTTTGGGGTTACAGTATCGTTTCGATCTCGGAAGAGTCAAGCTCTACTTTCTTCGCTTTGGAAATACGGTCTTCCTGAAGTTTGACTTTGAGCTCATCATCCTGAAGTGCCATGATCTGGATAGCAAGGTAGGCCGCATTGACGGCTCCTGCCTTACCGATGGCTACAGTTCCGACAGGCATTCCGCCCGGCATCATGACTGTACTGAGAAGGGCATCTTCTCCTCTAAGCGGTCCGCTCTCCATTGGTACGCCCAGTACCGGCTTGATCGTACTTGCTGCCAGAGCACCCGCAAGGTGTGCCGCCATTCCCGCTGCCGCAATAAATACCTGCGCACCCTTTTCTTCAGCTTCTTTGATGTAATTCTTTGTTCTTTCCGGAGACCTGTGTGCCGAAGAGATGATCATCTCATAAGGTACACCGAACTTTTCCAGGGTCTTTGCACTCTCTTCCATAATAGTGTAGTCGCTTTTGCTTCCCATTACGATCGATACGAATTTCATTTGCTTCCTTTTATGTTGATTTTGGTTCAAGATTCATAGGAGTGGACTCCGCTATGAGTCCTTTTTTCTTCAGTGCCTCGGCGATCTTTCTTCGCAGAATCGTATAGCCCGGTAAAGGCGTAGGCAGAACCAGTGCATTCAGATTGCCGCTATGTACGCATTCCAGTTCTTTGCCATCGGCTGTGACGATCTTTTTGAACGTCAGCCAGTACTGTCCGTTGACCTCGTCTATCTTTCCATATTCATTGTCGACCAGTTCCACACTTGCTCCCACAGGCAGAACGATCTCGACAGAGTCTCCTGCACAGGTCTTGTCTTTGCATCGCCATGTCGTACCATCTTCTCCGACAAGCCCGGCCACCTGATGTGTTCCGTACTGGATGGAAAATTCATGAGACTCGGCATCGCTCTTTTCGAAGGGACGCGAGGTCAGGTAAGCATCGGTAAATCCGCGGTTCTGTGTAGTATTCAGCTCTCTCTGGTAGCGTGAAGCATCAAAATCTTTGGTATAATAGTCATCGATGGCATGACGGTAGGCCTTTGTGACCACCCCTGCATAATAGGGTGATTTTGTACGCCCTTCGATCTTAAGTGAGTCGATCACACCGCTGTCGAGTATCTCATCGATATGCGAAGCCATGTTCATATCTTTGGCATTCATGATGTAGGTTCCGATCCCCTCTTCCTCATCGAGCCTGAAGGTCGTCCCGCTTTCGGGATTGTGGGCATAGACTTCGTAGGGGAAACGGCAGTCATTGGCACAGGAACCTCTGTTGGGAACGCGTCCTGTCTGCAAAGCCGAGATAAGACATCGTCCCGAGTAGGCGAAGCACATCGAACCGTGCACAAAGACTTCAAGTTCCAGGTCCGGGATCACCGATTTGATCGCTTCACAGTCCTTCAGACTGATCTCACGTGCCACGATGATACGCTTCACACCCAGATCATAATAGACCTCGGCATCCATCGCGTTCATCACGTTGGCCTGGGTGGAGAGGTGAATGGGAATATCCGGTGCGATCCTTTTGGCGATCTTCACTACACCGGGACTTGAGACGATGAGTGCATCGGGCTTCAGCTCTGCCATTTTGGCGATGTGATTCTCATAAAGCCTTATCTGCGAATTGAACGGAAAGGAGTTGACCGTACAGTAGACCTTCTTGCCTCTCTCATGGGCATAGGCTATCCCCTGTGCAAAAGAATCCATGTCGAACTCTTTTCCCGAACGGATACGCAGAGAGAAAGTGCTGGTACCGCCATAGACGGCATCTGCCCCGTAGTTGAGTGCGATCTTCATCTTCTCAAGGTTTCCTGCGGGTGCTAAAAGTTCTACTTTCTTGTTCTCTGTCATTTTTGTCCTAACGCTTATTGCTGTATCGGGTATATTTGCCTCCCGATAAATGGCTCTAATTTTACCCTATTAGTAGTAAAGAACAGTTTTTATGCTAAAATCATCACATGAATAAAAGAACACGCATAGATTTGCACAACCATACAGCACGCTGCAACCACGCTGAAGGCACTATTGATGAATACATACAAAAAGCCATCGATCTCGGCATTGATATCTACGGTTTCTCTGAGCATGCCCCGATGGATTTTGATGAAAAATACCGCCTGCCTTTATGTGATATGGATGCCTATGTCAATGATGTACTCTCTGCCAAAGAGAGGTACAAAGACCAGATCAAGATACTGCTCGGCTATGAGGTAGACTGGCTTCCCGGACATATGGAGGAGAATGTACTTAATGCCGATGTGGATTACCTCATCGGCTCGGTACACTTCATCGATAAGTGGAGTTTTGACAACCCGGAATTCATAGGCGGCTGGAAGAACAGGGATATCGACGAAATATGGCAAGCCTATTTCGAAGCGACCAAGGCGATGGCCGATTCGGGAAAATTTGACATTGTCGGGCACCTGGATCTCATCAAAGTCTTCAAGTATCTCCCAAAGACCGATACCCGAATCCTTGCAAAAGAGGCACTTCAGAGCATTAAAAAGTCCAAGATGGTTATAGAGCTTAATACCGCCGGACTGCGTAAACCCATCGGCGAAATATACCCCTCAAAAGCACTGCTTCAGGAAGCCTATGCATTAGATATCCCTATTACTTTTTCTTCGGATGCACACAGTGTGGAGCAGGTGGGATTTGGTTATGAGAAGGCTGTAGCACTTGCAAAAGAGGTCGGATACACCAAAGCTGTTACTTTTGAAGGCCGTGATAGGGAATTGGTTATTTTTTAGGCAAAAAGTCTGAAAAAACTTAATGATTAGTGGCTATAATAGTAGATACTAAAATTTATAGGAGAAATTAATGGGTAAGTTCGTTAACAACATCGACGAGTTTTTTAAATACTGCGAGGAGAATGAAGTAGAGTTTGTTGATCTTCGTTTCACAGACATCAAAGGTGCATGGCATCACTTGACATACAGAATGAGTGCGGTAAACGCTGAAAACCTTGAGAACGGTTTCCCGTTTGACGGTTCTTCCATCGAAGCATGGCAGCCGATCAATGAATCAGATATGATCTTGAAAGCGGATGTACCGACAGCATTCCTCGATCCGTTCACAGCTGATTCCACCATCATCGTATTCTGTGACGTTTATGATATCTACAAAGGTCAACTTTATGAAAGATGTCCAAGATCAATCGCCAAGAAAGCATTGCAGCATATTGAAGAGATCGGTATTGCCGATGCAGCCTATTTCGGTCCTGAAAACGAGTTCTTTATTTTTGACCATGTAGAATTCACGGACAATATCAATGAAGCGGGATATAGAGTTGACACGGAAGAGGGTGAATGGAACGATCCTTCAAGATTTGATGATATAGGCAATATGGGTCACAGACCAAGAACAAAAGGCGGTTACTTCCCGGTTCAGCCGACAGATTCCATGGTGGATCTCAGAGCTGAAATGATGCTTCTTCTTGAAGAAGTTGGTCTTGAAGTCATTCTGGGACACCATGAAGTGGCCCAGGGACAGGGCGAGATCGGTATCGTATTCTCCGACATCATCGGTGCAGCGGATAACGTCCAGAAGTACAAGTATGTCGTTAAAATGGTAGCACACCTCAACGGTAAAACGGCTACATTCATGCCAAAACCACTCTTTGGAGACAACGGTAACGGTATGCACGTACACCAGTCTCTTTGGAAAGACGGCAGCAACCTCTTCTACGAAGAAGGGAATTACGGCAACCTTTCTGAGATGGCCATCCACTATACAGGTGGTATCTTTAAACACGCAGCAGCCGTAGCAGCATTTACAAACCCAAGTACTAACTCGTACAAGAGACTTGTCCCTGGATTTGAAGCACCGTCTATTCTGACTTACTCTTCTCAGAACAGATCAGCTTCTTGCCGTATCCCTTACGGTGCAGGTGAGAAAGCAACACGTATCGAAATGCGTTTCCCTGACTCAACAGCATGTCCATATCTTGCATTTGCAGTTATGATGATGGCAGGTCTTGACGGTATCAAGAGCAAAACTGTGCCGGTCGGTCCAATGGATGAAGATCTCTTTGAACTTTCTCTTGATGAGATCCGTGAAAAAGGTATCCCTCAAATGCCTCATACACTACGTGAAGCGCTTGAAGGTCTTATTACAGATAACGATTTCCTTCAGCCTGTCTTCACACCAGAGTTCCTCGATGCGTATCAGCACTATATGTTCGAGAGACAAGTATGGCCAGACGAGTCTCGCCCGACAGCATTTGAGTTTAAAACAACTTACTCTTGCTAGTACCTCTTCCCGGGCTCTGGCCTGGGAATATATCTTCTTTACATTTTCCTATCAAAAAAACATATTCATTAAAACCCTCTCATCTTCCTCCTGCTATAATGCTGCCCAAAGGATGATATATGACACTGAAAAATACAAGTATATTTATAGCAGCACTATGGCTCTTCACAGGATGCAGTACCATTGATGATGCGATCAATACTGCGGTCAACGATGCAATCAGCGGAGATGTGACTGCCGATACGATGAAGCTCAAAGAGCGGGTAGTGATTATCAACAACGTTAATCGTGCAGCATGTTTCACGATCAAAAACGGATTGATCAGCAATGATTTTGAAAACCCGGAAGTACTGGTTACCGAATTGGGTGTCACCTGTAAAACATATAACAAAAAAGAGGGATCAATTACCGATCCGAATGCTACCTGTTATGAAGAAAACCTTGCTGACTGGCTCGATCATGAGAGCAACGGCAATATCACAGATCTTGAATCTGCCCAGGGAGACAAGGCCTGTGTGATCGGAGCGGATTTTTAAGCCTTGTATAAAGACGCAGAATCAATGGACGAATAACTTTGTCTCCTCCTCTTTTTTAAAGAAGGTAAAATATGCCCATAAAGTAGTGCCGTACACAAAGATAGAAAGTATCACCACACCAGTCGTCACCGCTTCAAAGAGTACTTTGTATTCGTAATCTGCCGGTATCATATGGACCAGGATAATGGAGAGTGCCCCTTTCATCCCAGAGAAGGTAAGGATGAACCACCCCTCAAACCCTACCGGCTTGATAGAATCGATCGTCTTTCCAAAAAAAGCAAACTTCGCCATCGAAAGCGCACGTATAAGCGTGGTAACACCGAACATGATCAGTATCTCCATTCGATAGCTCCACAGTGTATCAACATCCACCATCTCCGCCAAAACAAAGAAGATCATAACGGCTGCAATGTAACCAAACTCCTTTGCCATCTCATAAATATATTCCAGACGCTCCCTGGTCGTCGCGACAATTGAACCCATTCGCAAAGTACGCATGAAACTTTTTCGTTTTTTCTCTTCCGTCTCTTCAAGGGCTTTGATATCCATATCGATCCATGCTTTGGTAGCGATGATCGCTGTGATCAGCGTCAGAATACCACTTACATGCATTTCTTCTCCCAGAACATAGGCGGCATACCCTTCTATGATAAAAGCAAACAGTTCACCCCGCCTGTCCGAGAAAAGCTTCATCAGCATATAGAACGCATATCCTGTGGCCAGTCCCATACCGATACTTACGGCAAACACACGCAGAGCTTCAGTAGTTGCATGCATAGCATCGATCTCTCCACTCATCATCCAGGGGAGTCCTATGAAAAAGAACGCTATGACCGCCGTAGCATCGTTACCCAGCGATTCACCCTCGATGAGTACTTTGATGTCATGGCTTATCCCTTTGAAACGGGAGAGCACGGACTGTACAGAAACCGCATCCGTGGCCATATTGATCGCAAAGAGTGATACGTAGGCACCCAGCGTCAGGTCCTCGAATACATTGAAATGGTACAGACTTGCCCCAACCGTGATGGAGAGTGCCACTGCGATCACCGCCAGATAGAAGATGCTCCAACCGTGTTTTTTGATATCGGAGAAATGCAGATGAAGGGCATCGCCCATGAAAATCAGCGGTATACAGAAAAGGATGATCGTATCGAAATGTGTCGTCAGGTCTATGGGAACGGCCACTTTGAAATAGGTATAGATAAGGTATGAACCAATGAGAAGCAAAAAGACGGAAGGTATCTTGATCTTATTGGCAAGGGCATCTGAGAAGATCACCAGACTCAGTATGGTGATCAGCATTATTTCCGGGGCAAAACTGTGCATACTGTTCCTTTTTCTTGTTAAAACATAGTGCCGCTGTCTCTGGATGCAGGCACTACCGGTTCATTTCTTGTCGGATGCAGAGGATCGTCAATATTGACAGGTCCCTCCTGGATAATCTCATCGTCAATATTGATCGTCTCGGCGAAAGGACTTTCCTCATCAGGACTGACGTCTGTAGCATCATCCGGGTACTGGACCTGGGTATCCGAATCCCATATATCCATCACGTCATCCGTCTGATTCTCCTCTTCGGTTTTCTTTTTATTATCCTCAGGCAAAGGGGAAGTCTTGGTATACAGTTCGCTTTTTCCTTTATATTCCCCTCTGTATACCCCTTCAGGAATATCGAAAGTCCGCTTTGTTTCAGGGTACTCCTTGAGAAGTTTCCTGAAATAATAGGCAAAAGCCGGTGCGGCCAGTGCACCGCCCGTAGCCTTGCGTCCGATAGGCTTGTTGTCATCCCGTCCGAACCAGGAAATCACTTCGATCGTCGGAGAGTAACCGCAGAACCAGGCATCGACACCATTGTTCGTCGTACCGGTCTTCCCTGCAAGCTCTATCCCCTTGACCCTTGCGTTTTTTCCCGTACCGCGCTTGACCACGTCCATCAATATATCCGTCATCAGATAAGCCTGTTCGGGTGTCGTGAAATTGGCGATCTCTTTGGGACGGGTCTCGTAGATCACCGCACCTTCCTTGGAGATCACTTTGGAGATCAGTCTGGGTTCGATCATATGGCCGCCGTTGGCAAAGACGGAAAAGATCTGTGCCATTTTCATAGGGGACAGACCAAGGTTTCCCAGTGCGATGGACATATCTCTGGGAATATGCGGTACATCCAGGAAAGCCAGGCGTTTTCTGATGGTACTGACCCCGATCTCGGAGACAAGGTTGATCGTTGCCAGGTTCCGGGAATGTACCAATGCTTCCCTGAGAGGCATGAAGCCTTTAAAGTCCCTCTCATAGTTCTTTGGCGACCATACTTTTGGCTTACCATTCTCATAATACTGGAACGTTCTGGCAAGGTCTGTCAGAGGACTGGCAGGATTGTAGCCCATATCGAGCGCCGTCTGGTAAATGAAAGGCTTGAAGGCCGAACCTGGCTGCCTGAGCGTCTGTGTAGCACGGTTGAACGCCGATTTTTTATAATCTACCCCGCCGATCATGGCCAGTATGTCCCCTGTTTTGCTCTCCACTGCGACAAAAGCAGTATTGATGGTCGAAGTCTTCGGCTTCTCCCTGTATTTCTCCAATACTTTCTTATAGGCATAGTCGACCGCTTCTTTTGCGATCTTCTGCTGTTTCATATCGATGGTCGTATAGATCCGGTATCCGGCAGTTTTGATATCATCCCCACGTCCTTTGAAACGCCTGACCACTTCATCCACGACATAGGGGGCGATGTTCTGAGTCAACGAGGTTTTATAAACCTTTGGAGACTCTTTGACCGCTTTTAGGTACTCACTCTCCGTTAGCCATCCCAGGCTTTTCATACGGTAGAGAACATTGTTGGCTCGGTTGAGCGCACGCTTGTAATGTCTGATCGGGTTGTAGTAGCTCGGTGCATTGGGCAGACCGACCAGAAGCGCCGACTCTTTGAGCGTCAGCTCATCGAGTTCCTTATGGAAGTAACCATTCGCAGCAGTTTTGATACCAAAATAATTGTTCCCGTAAGAGATCTCGTTAAGATAACGCTCGATAATCTGTTCTTTGGTCAGTTCATGTTCGATCTTGAGTGCCAGGATCGCCTCTTTGATCTTTCTCGCCAGTTTTTTCTCGTTAGTAAGGATCTTGTTCTTGATCAGCTGTTGGGTCAATGTACTTCCACCCTCTACAAATTTACCGGCCTTGATATCTTTTATGATGGCACGGACGATCGCATCCGGATTTACACCATTGTGCTCGAAGAACTTCGTATCTTCCATCGCGACAAGCCCTTCGACTAGATGGCTTGGAAGCTCATCATACCTTGCATAAAGACGGTGTTGCTTATTGAACACATACGCGAGTTTCTTCCCGTTCCTGTCCAGGATGACCGAAGAGATCTCAGGCTGATAATTGATCAGTTTGTCTGCATCCAGAGAGATCTCTTCATAGGCATAGATGAATGCCGCCGTCAACGCAACAATGAAGATGATCATCAAGATGATGGAGCCTTTGATCAAACTGCTGAACACATAAAACCTTTTTTTAATTATTAAATGATTGTAGCGAAGTATCGCTAATGAGATGCAATGCTTTTCGCAAATGCTTCTTCGGGACGCCGAGTCTTGGTATCACACGCAGTATGGGAGAGTCGACCGTGGGCTGTCTTATCGCACCTGCGAGGAAGCCTTTATCCATCATTGCTTTTTGCAGCCGAAGTGCTTCTTCGTTGTTCTTCACGGGGATGGGAATGATCAGGCTTTCACTTTTTATCCCCAGTACCTCTTCTACGATCCTGAGCCTTGCATCGATCTTCACCCGGTATCTGGCCGCTTTTTTGCTGACCGTTTTTATGTTGATCAGAGCCAGAGCAGTATCGAGGACAGAAGGAGCGGTAGAGTAGATGATCGGTTTGGCCCTGTTCTCCAGAAAAGAGACGATTTCCGCATTGGCAAGTATGTAGGCACCGTAACTGCCGTATGCTTTACCCAGTGTCCCCATCTTGATATGGTTCGATGATATCTCTATCCCGTAATGTTCAAATACACCCAATAGGTTTTTACCCAGTACTCCCGAACTGTGTGCTTCATCGACGATAAGCAGTGCACTGTTCTCCCTGGCTATATCAAATACCTCCCTGCTGCATACCTCACCGCTCATGGAGTAGACACCCTCAACGGCAATGATCTGACGTTTGGCAGGATAGCTGGACATTTTCTCTCTAAGGTCCCCGGCATCGTTATGCCTGAAGAAAACGACCCGATCCTTTAGCAGTCCGGTCGCCATCATCCCGGAAGCATGATACTCTTCATCCATAAAAAGCATATCGTGCTTGCGCACCAGTGCTTCCACCAGTGACATATTTGCCAGAAAACCGGACCCGACGACCAATCCGGACTCAAATCCGTTCAGCCCACTGAGCGTCTCTTCAAAATGTCGGTGGATGGGATGGTATCCGTTGACAAGCATACTGGCTTTGGGCGAGAAGGTTTCATAGGTATCCATAAGCGTACAGAGTTTTTTGAACTGTTTTTTATCGTTTGCCAGTCCAAGATAATCATTGGAAGCCAGATCGGTCAGTTTTTCATCGAAAAGCTTCCGCTCTCTAAAACGGCCTGCTTTTTTCAGGGCTTTGAGTTCGTTCTCATACATCTATTGCTTCACCCACTCTATCCAGGGAAGCAGTGCCTCTACCTGCAGTCCCATGGCGGTGCTTTCATATCCATCCACTGATTTGATGTATTTTTTGCAAAACCCTTCGACCATGCATCCGCCTGCCTTTCCCTGCCAGA
The DNA here is from genome assembly GCF_000010345.1 of Sulfurovum sp. NBC37-1. Classification (NCBI taxonomy): domain Bacteria; kingdom Pseudomonadati; phylum Campylobacterota; class Epsilonproteobacteria; order Campylobacterales; family Sulfurovaceae; genus Sulfurovum; species Sulfurovum sp. NBC37-1. The sequence continues at coordinate 361,577 of NC_009663.1, read as the reverse complement.
GTTCACTTTCAAGATAAGCTTCAAGGTCATCTGCATCAAACTTTGCAAAATGGTAATGGGTTGCAGAGGTATCGGTAAAAAGAAATGCTTTGGTTTTAAAATGCACAGAGGAGATGATGGAAATATATGAACCGCTCTGCAAAGAGAGGATACGTCTGGCATCCTCCCTGTTTTTAGGTTTTCTGAGTATCTCCCCCTCCGCCGTAGCAATTACGCTGTCTGCAGTCAGTAACGATATATCCAATCCATAGCGTTTTTCAGCAGTCTGCAGTTTGCCTTTGCTTGCCAGATAGACAAAATCTTTTGCAACATCGCTCACGATCTGATCTTCATCAAAATCAACAGATTTTTGCTCAAATTCAATACCGAACTTCTCTAACAAATACGCTCTTGACTCAGAAGCCGAACATAAACAAATCATAGATACCTCCGCAGGGTGCGGTCAGAAGACAGCACCCTACAACCCTCTCAGCGTAATACCCAGCCAGATCGCAGCGATACCAAGCACGATATTGATCGGGAGTAAAAGTTTCGGGATGATGGCTACCGTCTCTTTGGCTGCAGGAAGTTCACCCGCATTAAAAAGTTTCTGTGCCTTTCTGCGTTTGAAATACATCCATGTAAAGTTCAGTGTCATGACCATCCATATCACCTCTTTGACATGAACGATCTGATAGGTCGCATAGGCTGTTTCACTGAGAATATTTCCGGAAGCACTGACTGCTGCTGCACGGAAACCAAGACCGACCGCCATAATGACAGCCGTCAGAATGATGAGCAAAATAAAAGGCATAACGATATTAAAGAATCTTCCGGTGATCGCCAGCGTTCTTCCCAGTCTTACCTTCGGGTCTTCTATGAGCTGCAGGTTCGGATGGACTGCTAAACGTATGGCGATCATTCCCCCTACCCAGACAAAGGCCGAGAATACATGCAAAAACACGATCTCATGCGCATAAGTGCCGAAAAGATCAACCATTCCGGACTTCATACTAATTTCCGCCCTCAAGTATCTCGCTCAGGTAGACTTTCGCTTCTTCAAGTGCCGTTGTGATCCTGGAAGCATCTTTTCCTCCGGCCTGTGCGAAGTCCGGACGGCCGCCCCCGCCGCCACCGACGATAGGTGCGATCGCTTTGATCCAGTCACCTGCTTTGATCGGAGTATTCTTCGAACCGGCTGCCAGGAGCACCTTGTCACCTTTTTTCTGGAAAAGCATGACGGCAACATTATCATATTTGTTCTTGACATCATCTATCATTGATTTGATGTCGCCGGTTTGTACCTCTTCGACGATGACATTGACACCATTGACATTAACCGTGCTCAACTCTTTTTGAGATGCGCTCATGGCTGAGGCTACTTCACTTTTAAGTGTTTTTATCTGCTCTTTGAGTTTGGCTATTCCTGCGATCGGGTTTTGGTTCTTGACCTCTTCCTTGATCTGCGAGAGTTCCTCTCTGAGCGCTTTGACCTTCTCAACGGCTGCCCTGCCGCAGATAGCCTCTATACGTCTCACCCCTGCACTCACACCGCTCTCTTTGGTGATCATAAAGAGGCCTATCTGTGCCGTATTATCCACATGAGTACCTCCACAAAGCTCGATGGAAGCGTCACCCATACTGACAACACGTACTTCATTGCCGTACTTTTCTCCGAACAGTGCCATGGCACCTGCTTTCTTTGCCTCATCCACACTCATGATCTCCGTCTTTCTCGGAATGGCACGGCTGATCTTATCATTCACCCATGCTTCGACCTTTTCTATCTCTTCGGCTGTCATCGCTTTAGGATGGGAGAAGTCGAAACGCAGTCGCTTGTCATCATTGAGTGAACCCGCCTGGGCAATGTGGTCCCCAAGGATCGCACGTAAACCTGCATGCAGCAGGTGTGTCGCAGAGTGGTGCTTTTCGATCTCCACACGGCTTGGATCGACCACAGCTTTCACCTCATCACCCACAGAGAGTTTCCCCTCCACTTCGGAAAGGTTCATGTCCAGGAACTTCTTCGTATCCAGAACCCTAATTTCTAATTTCTCATTTCTAATTTCTAATTTACCCTTGTCGCCCACCTGTCCTCCGGACTCGGCATAGAACGGTGTCTTTTCAAGCAGTACCCAGCCTTTGCCATTTATGGCATCTGTCTTTTTAAAATTCTCATCTAGCAGTGCCAGTACTTTTGTTGTTACTTCCTGTGTTTCATAACCGACGAATTCATTTGTGTTGAACTCTTCCTTGAGCAGCTTGAAGTCACCTGTTGTCGCTGCATCACCGGTACCTTTCCAGTTCGCTTTGGACTGGGCTTTCTGTGCTTCCATCTTTTTGTTGAAAGCATCGATGTCCAATCTGATATTCTTCTCTCTAAGCATATCTTCGGTCAGATCCAGAGGGAAACCGAAAGTATCATAAAGTTTGAATGCCACTTCCCCGTTAAAGACATCCTGCGTATTTTTAAGCTCTTCGTTAAAGAGTTTGATCCCCGCTTCAATGGTCTCGAAGAAACGCTCCTCTTCCATCTTCATCGATGTTTTGATCGCTTCGGCTCTACTGGCAAGATAGTCGTACTGTTTTCCCATAAGGTCTACCAGCGTGTCCACAAGTTTGTACATGAACGGTTCACGCAGTCCCAGAAGATATCCGTGACGGATGGCTCTACGCATGATGCGTCTGAGTACATACCCTCGTCCCTCTTTGTCGAAGTTAACACCCTGTGCCAAAAGGAAAGAGACAGAACGGAGATGATCGGCAATGACCCTGTAGGAAGCGGAGTTAGGCGCATCAAAATCGTACGGCTTTCCTACCAGTTCGCCTATCTTCTCCAGAAAAGGCATGAAGAGTGAGGAGTGGTAGTTGTTGAATACGCCCTCTTTGATGGCAACGACCCTTTCAAGCCCCATACCTGTATCGATACTCGGTTTCGGCAGCGGATTTAGCGTACCCTTTTCGTCTCTTTCGTACTGCATGAAGACAAGGTTCCAGATTTCAAGGAAACGGTCACCCTCTCCACCCATCACATCCTCTTCTGAATGAAAGTGCTCTGCCCCCTGATCATAGAATATCTCCGAACACGGACCGCAGGGGCCGGTATCGCCCATCTGCCAGAAGTTGTCTTTATCACCGAAACGCATAATGCGATCTTCAGAGATGTATTTCTTCCAGATATCGTACGCTTCATCGTCACTGTCATGCACGGTCACCCAGATCTTCTCCACAGGCAGGTCCAGATATTTTTCATCGGTCACGAACTCCCAGGCATAGGCTATGGCATCTTCTTTGAAATAATCTGCAAAAGAGAAGTTACCCAGCATTTCAAAAAGCGTATGGTGGCGCGCCGTGTAACCGACATTGTCTAAGTCGTTGTGTTTCCCACCCGCTCTCAAACAGGTCTGCGAAGAGGTCGCTCTGGGAGGATTCGGGATAGGCGCTTCGCCCGTAAAGATGTTCTTGAACTGCACCATTCCGGCATTGGTGAACATCAGTGTCGGATCATCTGGTACCAAAGGCGAACTCGGTACAAGTTTATGGCCTTTGCTCTGAAAATAGTCTAAAAATGTTTTTCTAATATCCATTAAAAATGTCCTACATATAAATTGCAGATATTTTAGCGAATTTGTGGTTATTGGGAGGTGAAGGGTTTAAAATTAATTTTTAATTATTTTTTAAAAATTCTCCCCATTTACCATCAACAAATTTTTTTATCTCTTTCTCAAAACGTTTATTTGAAAATTTGGCAGCATGATTAGCTATTGTCACATAGTCAAAGTCCATTGTTTCAAACCTGTCAATGGCATTATTAAGAGACATTTCATTTTGCTCATCAAAAAAGAGTCCTACTTTTCTATCTATAAGTGTATCCCTAATGCCTCCTACACCATAAGCAATAACCGGTGTACCACATGCCATTGCTTCTACCGGAACAATACCGAAATCTTCATAGGCGGCAAAGAGGAAAGCTCTGGCCTTCTGCATAAGCTCTACAACCATCTGATCATCCACATATCCCAGTATCCTTATATTATCTGTTGCTATTTGTTCAATCTCTTTAAGTTGCGGCCCTGTTCCAGCCACCACCAAGGGTTTTCCGTTTTTAACAAATGTTTCTACGATCATTTTAACTCTTTTATAAGGCACTAATCGTGACATAGTAAAATAGTAATCCTGTTTATTTTCACATAATGTATAATTCTCTATATCCACAGGTGGATAAATAATCGTAGATTCTCTTCTATAATATTTTGCGATACGCTTTTGTACCAATCTTGAGATCGCTATAAAATGATCTACCCGATTCGATGCAATTACATCCCAAATTCTTATTTTATGCAATACATAAAATAAAAACTTTTCTTTGATTCCTTTCAAATTATGCTCTTTTCTGTAGTCAAAATACATATCCCAGGCATATCTCATTGGTGAGTAGTTGATACAGATATGCAACTGTTCCGGTCCTGTCATAACACCTTTGGCAATGGCATGGGATGAAGAGATAATTAGATCATATCCCCGTAAATCCATACGTTCAATCGCCAAAGGGAAAAGAAAAAGATAATGTCTGAAGATTTTTTTGGCAAAAGGAAGCCGTTGTATAAAAGTATAAGTGACTTTTTTTCCTTTTAGTACATCTTGCCGCTTCTGATCATCGAAAAAGTCCACAAGTGCAAAAAAATCTGCATCCGGATAAAGATTTAAAAGAGAAGAAATGACATTTTCAGCCCCACCTTTATTCTGATACCAGTCATGTATGATTGCTATTTTAGGATTTGGCATTTATTTTCTTTTTTAATTATATTATATACCCAAAATCTGCTCAAAGACCTTTATATGTTCAGCAGCAGCCTTCTCCCATGTAAACAATTTGGCATGTTCCAGGCCTTTATTGATCATTATATCTCTTTTAACAGAATCAGAAAGTATATCTCTGATCTTTTCAGCAATATCATGACTGCTCACTGGGTCAATATATTCGGCCGCATCACCACAGGCTTCAGGTAGGGAAGCAGCATTGGAAGCAATAACTGCTGTCCCGCAGGCCATCGCTTCCAGCGGAGGAATCCCAAATCCTTCATACAGACTGGGGTAAATGAAAAGTGTTGCAAGGTTATATACATGAGCCAACTCTGCATCAGAAAGATAGCCAAGATATCTAATATGTTCTTTCTCTTGTTCGATCTCGTACATAATCTCTTTATTCTCCCATCCTTTGAAGCCCACCAAAACAAGAGGATAATCTTTTTTGATTTCATCAGATAGAAGATGGTACGCCTTCAAGAGATTGAGAAGATTTTTACGGGGTTCTATACTGCCCACAAAAAGTAAATAGTGATCTCCTAATTCAAACTTCTCTTTTGTTGTTTGAAGTATGTGTTCATCATACACTTTATAGAGATCATGATCTACTGCATGGTAAATTACAGAGATCCTCCCTTCAGGATAGTTCATATACTTCATTATTTCTTTTTTTGTAAAGTTGGATCCGGTAATAATCCAGTCTGAAACAGCTGCTTTTTTCCAAAAGTTCTTCTGGTAGTATTTTAAGCGTTCTTTTGGATGCCATTCCGATTGAATATGAAATGAGAAGTCATGTACAGTCGTCACTACTTTTTCTGCTTTTACTTTTTTGGGAATGTAGTTGGGTTGCCAATAAAGATCATATTCAGGTGATGAAATATAACTTACAAAAGAAAGTACATTTCTTACAAAAGATTTAAGTAGGGGATTTGAAACAATAAAAGATTTAAGTTGTTTTAAAAAGTTTTCACTTGTTTTTGTACTATTCGGTTTAATGAGTTCTTTACTATGAAAGCCATAATCATAAAACCATTCATAGCGGTCTGAATATCGGCTTTGCATACGATAGGCATTTTCGTATGTATACTTTGCTACTCCTGTAAAAGGTGATAGCAAGGCCAGTCCATCTACAAGAATCTTTTTTTTAGTTTTCATACATTTCCATAAGTGTCTCTTTCAGTGAATACGTATCAGAAAGATCGATGATCTTTGCTAGTTTTTCCGTAGAACCGGCCAATGATTTTATTTCATTTGGTCTCACAAAGGCAGGATTGACCTTTACCTCAATCCGGTATCCTGCAATCTCCTGCATCACTTCAATGACATCCAAAAGCTTTACAGGATTGTTTGACGAGAGATTTACTATAGTGGATTTTGCTTCTGAAAACAAGAGCTTATGATAAATACCGATAACATAATTTATATCATTAAATTCTCTGGCAACATGAATATTCCCAAGCTCTATCTCTTTCTTCCCTTTTTTAAAGTGATCTACTATCTTGGGAATCAAGAAATGGCTTTCCTGTCCTATACCGGTATAATTAAAAGGACGGGTAATAATGACATCAAAATCATTGAAATAATTTGAGGCCATATGTTCCATGGAGAGTTTGCTGCAACCATAATGATTCACAGGTTGAGGACACATTGATTCATCTAGAACTTCTTTCCCCTGGTTCCCATATACAGTCGCACTGCTTGCCAAAATGACTTTTTCAGGTTTTACACTATTATCACGCAATGATTGTAAAATATTTTCGGTTCCTATAACATTCACATCGTAGATTAGAGAAGCATTACTCTCTCCAACAAAAGAGATAGCTGCTATATGGATGACATAATCTGGCTTGACTGAAGCTATAACTTTATCTATCTGTTCTTTTTTTGTGATGTCACAGTGCAGATGGTTTTTCTGTTTTGGTTCATCTATTACTGTACCGTAAACATCAAAACCCCGTGTATGAAGATATTTTTCCAAATGTACACCGGTAAAACCGTTGATCCCGGTGATCAGAATTTTATTAAAATGAGAATCCGGCTTCATTTCTTCTCAAATCTGCTTCAACCATCATTGTGCACAGCTCTTCCAATGTTGTTTTCGGCTCCCATCCCAATTCTTTTTTCGCCTTTTCAGGATTACCGATAAGCAGTTCAACTTCTGCCGGCCTGTAAAACTTCGGATTGACTCTTACAACAGTGTTTCCCGTAGCTTTATCAATCGCGATCTCATCTTCAGATTCACCTTTGAATTCAAGCTCGATTCCTACAGCCTTAAATGCCATGGTTACGAAATCCCTTACTGTTTCTGTTCGATTCGTTGCCAAAACATAGGTATCGGGATTGTCTGCCTGAAGCATCAGGTACATTCCTTCCACATAATCCTTCGCAAATCCCCAGTCTCTTTTGGCATCCATATTGCCCAACTCGAGCACATCAAGCTTTCCAAGTTTGATCTTGGCAACCGCATCCGTGATCTTACGTGTGACAAACTCCAGTCCACGGAGAGGTGATTCATGGTTAAATAAAATCCCGCTGGCCGCAAACATATCGTAGGATTCTCTGTAGTTCACAACCATCCAGTGCGCATACATCTTTGCCGCACCGTAAGGGCTTCTTGGCCAAAATGGTGTAGTCTCTTTCTGTGGAATCTCCTGTACTTTACCGAACATTTCAGAAGTACTGGCCTGGTAAAATTTTATCTTCGGGTTTACTATGCGAATGGCTTCAAGCAGGTGAACACAGCCAAGTCCTGTTATGTGGGCAGTTGCAAGCGGCTGATCGAAAGAGACGCCCACAAAGCTCTGTGCGGCCAGGTTGTAAATCTCGTCAGGCTGAATATCCATAACCATATGTACCGAGTTGGCCTGGTCCGTAAGGTCATATTCTATCAAGTGGAGATTTTCATGGTTTTTGATGCCAAGCTCTTCTATGCGCCAGAAATTTACAGAGGAAGTCCTTCTGTAGGTTCCGTAAACTTCATATCCTTTTTCAAGCAGCAGTTCTGCCAGGTAGGCAGCGTCTTGTCCTGTAACTCCGGTAATAATTGCTTTTTTCATCATTAAGATATTTGTCCTTTTTTTCTTAACTTTAAAGATCGTACGATATAATACCCTCTCTTTTTTAAAATATAGATGATTTCAAACAATTGGAAATAGTTTCTTCACCTTGTTTTTATTTTAAAATATAACTATTGAACTTAGTAATATTCAATAACTTGCTTAAAACTAAGTTGATTTAAAGGATTCTTTTACGTGACAAATAAAAATGCCAACCAACGAAACAAGTCTGATCTTCAGGTAGCTTTAAAAGAGATGAAGCATATTTTTATTATGCTTGGTATCTATAGCTTTTTTCTTAATATTTTAATGTTGGCAGCACCATTCTATATGTTGGTAGTATATGATATTGTTATGCCTTCCAAAAATCTAAATACATTATTGCTCGTAACCCTCATTACTATCATGTTTTTTATAGGAATGTGGATTTTGGATTATGTTCGGAGCAAATTGACCATTTATGCCAGCAATAAACTGGACCTGCTTTTAAATGAACGTATTTTTAATGCTACTTTTGCTTTAGCATCCAAATTCCCGGATAAAGCCAATACACAACCCCTACAGGATTTTAAAAGTATAAAGACATTTTTGAGCGGACAAGGAATATTTGCATTCTTTGATTTTCCGTGGTTTCCTATCTATATTGCGATCATGTTCGCTTTCAGCCCTGTATACGGCATATATGGATTGGTTGCAACTGCAATCATTCTTGTACTTACCTGGCTAAATGAAAAAATGACAAAAGAAGGTTTGGAAGAATCCAATAAATCGTATGCTCATGCAATGAATTTCTTTGGAAACAATATACGCAATGTTGAAGTGGTTCAGGCAATGGGGATGCGAGAGAATCTGCATAGATTGTGGATGGAAAAGTACAATAGTTATCTCATGACAAATAACAAAGCCAGCACAACAGGATCGTTCTACAGTAATGCTTCTAAATCATTCAGAATGCTTTCATCATCCATGATGTATGGTGTTGGTGCAATTTTGGTAATAGGAGGTAGTATTTCTCCAGGTATGATTATTGCCGGAGCAGTACTTATGGGGCGTGCCCTTCAACCGGTCAGTCAGATCATCGGAGGCTGGAAGCAATTTAGCGGTGCGAGAATAGCCTATCACAAGCTTAACAGTTTGCTTCAGGATTTTCCAAAAGAAGAAAAAAAATTATCCTTGCCTGAGCCAGAGGGTAAAATTACGTTCGATCAAGTTGTGACTATCCCCCCTCTTGGCAAAATACCTGTACTCAAGGGAATTAATCTTCAGATTAATACGGGTGAGACAATTGGTGTAATTGGACCCAGTGCGGCAGGCAAATCTTCTTTTGTTAAAACTGCTGTAGGCGTATGGGAGCCCTCTAATGGCCATATTCGTATTGACGGTGCCGATATACATCAGTACAATAGGATTGAGCTTGGAAAGCATATAGGTTATCTCCCCCAAGATATTGAGTTGTTTGGCGGGACAGTAGCTCAGAATATATCCAGATTTGAAGAAGATCCTTCAGATGAAGATATTATTGAAGCAGCCAAGTTGTCCGGCACTCACGAATTGATTCTTAATCTCCCTGATGGCTATAGTACAAGAGTTGGTGTGGGCGGCATGGCGCTGTCCGGAGGACAGAAACAACGTATTGGTCTTGCCAGGGCTCTCTATGGAAATCCAAAGATCGTAGTGTTGGACGAACCGAACTCAAATTTGGATGATGCAGGTGAATATGCATTGACAATGGCATTAAGGGTTATGAAAGAGAAGGGTATTACTGTTATTTTTGTCACGCATAAACAAAATATCTTATCTTTGGCAGATAAACTTTTAGTGCTTAACGATGGGAAAACTGTATATTATGATGAAAGAGAAAAAGTTATGAACGCTTTATATAAAAATTCAACTCAAGTTATTAATGACAAAACTCAGGAAAATAAAGATAAAGAAATAAAAAATGAAGACTCTTAAAACAAATACAGATGTTGAAAATCATCATGAATTATTAGAAAAGACACATCGTTCTGCACGTAAAGCAGGTATTATTACCATATTATTGATATTTGGTTTATTTGGTATATGGAGTGTATTTGCTGATATTGCTACGACTATCACTGCAAATGGAAAAGTCATTACCGATACCTACAATAAGATAATAACACATCCAAAAGGAGGGATTGTTAAGAAGATTTTTGTACATGAAGGTGATGTGGTTAAAAAAGGCGATAAACTGCTTGAAATAGACAGTACTGACTATTTGTCAAAATTAGATGCAGCCATCAGCCAATATGATGCGGCACTGTTTACGATCTGCAGATTAAAAGCTGAAGCTTCCTTTCTTAAAGAACTCAATTGTGATGCACTTGAAAAGAAGTTACTCAATCCGGAAGAATATCAGGAGCTTAAATCAGATGCAATATCTCTTTTCCATTCCGAAATGGAGAGTCTTAAATCAAAAATTACATTGTTAAAAAGTAAAAACAAGATACTTACCGAGCAAAATGTAGGTTTAAAGAAACATATAGAATCCAATAAAAAACTCTTGTCATCATATGAACTTGAACTTAAAAAATGGAAAAAGTTACTTAAGCAAAATGCTGTTGATGAACAGAAATCGATTGAAACGGAGCGAAAAATAGAACAAATACATCAGCAAATTGAATCATTAGAATCTACCATCAGAGAAAATATTGCCAGTATAGATGCCAATAAAAAGCAAATGGATCTTGAAAAAAATACTTTTAAAAATAATGCCCTCTCCAATCTAGGCAAGCTGAAACTTGAGAATAAACTGACAAAAACACAAATTATGTCGTATGAGAATGGAATAGATAATTCCATAATAAAGTCACCCGGAGAAGGACGTGTAACAGATATGAAGATTCACGCTTCCGGTGAAGTTGTTGCACCACAGAAACCCATCATGTCAATAGTACCTTTAAAACAAAAATTGAAAATTGAAGCTTTTGTTCTTCCTACGGATATAGAAAAAATCCATGTAGGGCAACAGACAGAAATCTCTTTTCCCTCTTTTGTTGATCCTTCTGCTATTCCAATTGCAGGGAAGATTAGTTATATTTCTGCAGATTCTATTGTACCTGAAGGTATGAAAGAACCATTTTATCGTATTTTGGTAAAATTCACTCCTGAAGGAGAAAAGGCAATCAAAAAAAATAATTTTTTAATTCTTCCCGGAATGCCTACAGCAGTTTTTGTTAAAACAGGCAAGATGACACTTTTAGAATATATAATGCAGCCTCTTATACAGTTGAGTAAAGGGATTTTCCATGCGAACTAGAGCGATATTCCTTTGCCTGCTTCTCTTCACCTCTCTTGAGGCAAAAAATGATTCGCTGGTAAAACTTTGCGAACACGGCATAAAAAACAATCCCAGGATCAAAAGCTATACACACAGAGTCTCTGCCAGTCACAGTGTCTATGACCAGAGTGTGGATCAGTACAAGCCGCATTTTGATATGTCTGGACAGTATGGTAGACAAAATTACCAATATGAATCCGTAAGTGGGATAAGGCCTTATAACGGTCTAAGCTATAACTACCAGTTCACTCTCAAGCAGCCTGTTTACCGTGCACAGCTTTTGCACATGATGACTGATGCCAGAGCCAAAGAGAAGCTGACGAGACTTCAGGAAAAAGATGAAAAAGCAAAACTGATCACACAGATCCTCCAGACGTCAGTAGAGTTGATAAGACAAAAAAAGATTGTAGTGATTTTGCAAAAAAAAACAGTTTTGCTTGAAAAGGCCTATGCAACCATTGTTGACAGGTACAATATAAAACTCGCTTCCGGTACTGATAAATCACAGTCACTTGCCAAACTTGAGCAAAGCAGGGCAGAGCTGATCAAGGCAAAACAGATCTATGCATATAATCTTTATAATCTCAGACTTTTGACCAAATATGAGAATGTTGAAAAATACATTTCTAAGCTTTCGTTCAATATCACTGCAGTGGAAAAGGCTTACAGAAAAGCTAATTTTCTTAACCTCAGAAAGAATATGCGTAACAATACGCGTATCATGCTTGATGAGCAAAGTACAAAAATTGCCAAGATACAGATAGGACTTCGCAACAGTGAAAGATCACCCAAACTCGATGCTGTATTGAGTTATGGAGATGCCGGGGGAACGATCGATTATGTTACCCGAAGAAATGACTCCAGGGCAATGTTGCAGCTCAGTTTCCCCATTTACCAGGGCGGTTATGTCGATGACAGGGTTAAGGAGGCAAAATTTCTCTATATGGCAGCACAGGAAGATACGGAAAATACCCGCCTCAACATTGAGATCTCGATGGAGAAAACTATGCAGGATATCAAAGGGGGAATTGCAAGTGTCAAAGCCCAGAAATCCGCTGTAGCAGCTTCGAAAAAGTATTTTGAAGGAACAGTGGAAAGCTACAAAAACGGTATGCAGAGTCTTACCGATGTCTATCTTGCCGAGTCTGACTACTACGACAATCAATTAAGACTCATCAATAATGAGTCGGATCTGATCCTTTCGGTTGTAGGAATGTATTACTACATTGGAAAATCAGATTTGAAGTATGTTGGTCAGGTACAAAATAAATATTTTAAATAAAGGAACATACATATGTACAAAAATATAGAAATACTCAACAAGAAAGAGCACAAATCTTTCTCATATACACCCGCAACGGATCTTATTTATGCAAAAGATCTCAACCTGATTCCTATTACATTTAGTGAGGTCAAATCACTTTGCTGTGAATTTCCAATTGTAATTATAATGCAGGGTAATACACCACAACTTATGATTTTAACAGGGGTAGAGAGCAATGGAGCGATAAATGAAAATGGCAAATGGAAAGGAAAATACATTCCTTCGTTTTTAAGAAGATATCCGTTTACATTGATTCAGGATGAAGCGAATGAAACACTTCATATAGGTTTCGATTCTGAAAGTGGTTTATTTAACTCAGACGAAGGAAATGCTTTATTTGACAGTGAAGGTGCCCCCACAGATATTTTAGAAAATATGAAAAACTTTTTAGCAGCATATCATGAAGAAAATCAGATAACTGAAAATATCTTGAAACATTTAAAAGAAAAAGGTTTGGTGGATGCAGCCGAATTCACTATCAAGAGAGAGAATGAAGAAAAGCAGAAAGTAGATGGTTTTTTTATTATTAACAAACAGAAGTTTTTCAAACAAGAAGATGCGTTTTTGCTTGAGGCTGTCAAAAATGGATGGATGGAAATAATAGAGCTGCATACTCTTTCGCTTGAAAATATAGGAAAACTATCTAAATAGATGAATTCCTCTGTCTCTTCAATTGCAAGATGCGACGTTTCCGCTTCGCTACAACATCGCATCGGCCGCACTGATCACTAAACGATCAGCGCGGCCGATATGTGTACTTATCACACCCCAAAATATCATCTATACCGAAATACAATAAAAAATTTATTTTGTGGAGTAAGTGGTGGTTTGCAGCTTCTTATAATACAATGTAAAATTGGGTATAATCATCTCTTAAACTAAACAAGAATTAAGAGGAAAGAATGGTTTACAGCCCTAAAGAACTCACTGTTAAAATGAAAGACGCCGCAGAGGCATATGAAGCAAAAGCGTATAATGATGCAGTTACAATTTTAAATGATATTATCAAGCATAACGATACGTATGCACCTGCATACAGAGAGTTGGGGAAAATCTTAACCCATTCCCGTTTTCAAAAAAAGGCGGAAGAACACTTAAATAAAGCTATTGCACTTATGCCTGAAGATCCTGAGAACTGGAAGGCTATGGGGTATCTCTATAAAAAAACAAAAGAGTATGCCAAATGTCTGGGTGCCTTCAAGAAGGCTTTGAACTTCATCGATACTGAAAGTGAAGAAGGAAGAGAGATCTACACTGGTATGCTTGAAGCTTATGATGTACTGGGTGATTCCCGTTCAGCATTTGAAATTTCCAAAATATTGCTTAAAAATGATCCTGATAAAATCCTCTATCAATACTGGCATGCAAGACTGATTGCTGCAACAGGGAAAAAGACCGAAGCCTTGGAGCTGTATGCACAGTTACTGCTTGATGAAAACCATATTGATCTTCCAAGCGAATTTCTGGAGGAGTGGCTGGATCTTATGATAGATTTGAAGCAGGTAAAAGAAGCACGAGCCAAGCTTGAAAACTGGATGGAGAAAGATCCTGACAATGTCCAATTGCGTAATCTCTATGCAAAAAGCTGTCAGTCTGACGGAGATGAGCTTTCTGCTTTGAGAGTGGCAGAGGAGACATACCACCGTTATCCGGATGATGTAAGGGTTAATTCGCTTCTAATCAATCTGTACAGCATCTTCAACGAAAGGGAAAAAGTTAATTTTCACTATAAAAAAGCATTGGAAATCAATCCGGATATACTGGTCCCCTTGGACCGTCTTATTGGTAAATACAAGATTCAATACGGTGATGAAATCTTCAGGCATTTAAATAAATTAGCCGTACACATGGCAGAGTTCAGTAAAGAACATCGTGTAGCTCTGCATTATAATCTGGGTAGAGCTTATGACGACGCTGGAGATCCGGCAACAGCTTTTGAACACTATCGCCTGGGAGGAACATTGCATTCCCAGGGACTGCAGAACATAGAGTACCGGTCATTGGACGAAAGACTGTATCAGTTGAGAGCGCTGCCGAAAAACTATTTCAAACCTTCACACCCCACAGGATGCACAAGCAGTAAACCGGTATTTATACTCGGTATGCCGCGTTCGGGAACAACACTGATGGAGCAGGTACTCTCAGGTCTGGGCAATGTACATGGTGCGGGTGAACTTGGCTATATTGACGAGGTGCTGCGGGGGATGGACGTGAACGGTCAGCCTTTCTTTCAACAAGAGAATACACAGAAGGAAAAGGCATTAAGCTACAAAGAGAGAGGGCAGAAGTACATTGAAAAAACAGAAGCCCTGGCACCAAAAGAAAGCAGGCGGATCGTAGACAAAATGCCGCACAATTTTATGCATACAGGATTCATCCACCTGATGCTGCCCAATGCGTCTATCATACATGCACGCAGACATCCGGTAGAGACCTGTCTCTCTGCCTATCGCATCCATTTTGCCGAAGGGCACTACTGGGCAGATGACCTTCGTACGATGGGGCGCTACTACCGGCTCTATACCGAGCTGATGGCATACTGGAAAAGTGTACTTCCCCAAGGTACGGTACTGGATGTACGATATGAAGATATGGTAGGGAATCTGGAAGGTGAATCAAAAAGAATTGCTGCACATATCGGGGTGGAGTGGAGTGAAGCGTGTCTTGACTTTCACAAGAGCAAAAAAGCTGTCCGTACGGCAAGTCTTTCTCAGGTACGTCAGCCTCTCTATAAAAGTTCTATGAACCGCTGGCGTAAGTACGAACCCTATCTCAAGCCTCTGCTTGATGAAATCGGAGATCTTGTCGAAGCATATGAAAAGGAGCTTGACATATGACAAAAGAACAAGAAACTATAAATAAAAAAATGCATCAGACAAACCAGGCACTTCAAAAACGAGACTATGACAGTGCCGTACTGCTACTGCAGGAATTGACAGCCGCTCATCCAAAATATTTACCTGCCCACAAACTGCTGGCATCGATCTGGATGAAGACAGTCACACCGGATTTTGCGTTACCTCTTCTTGAAAAAGCACTTGAAGTGACCTCTTCGGATGCCGAGGTATGGAAACTGTTGGGACACTACCATAAGCTCAAAGAGGAGTGGATGGCAGCTGTGGAGGCATTTTCCAGATCCATAGAGATAGATCCCAATCAGAGCAGGCTGCTCGAAGAATTATATCATTTGCATCACAGGCTCGGTGATATGCGATCGTCAAAAGAAATACTTTTAAAGCAGTTAAAGCTTGACCCCGGCAACAGCATACTTCTATGGCGGGAAGCAGATCTACTGAGCAAGTTCGGCAATAAAGCAGAAGCATGGGAAAAGTACGATGTTCTGGTCAAAGGGGATACTCCCAATATTTCCGAAAAACAGTGGAATACATGGTTTTTGCTAAAGAAAAAATATGGAGACGCCAGGAAAGAACATCAGTGGCTATACGAATCACTTCTGCTCTATCCTAAAAACAATGCGCTGCGATGGACTTACGGAAGAAGCTGCTTTGAGGCAAATAATTTTGACGAAGCACTTGAGCACTTTGAGGCAGTACAGAAAAGTGAACCGGAAAATATCGCTTTTAATCGTTCTCTTGGTATGGCTTACAAGATTTTGGGAGAATTTGACAAAGCTTCTTTTTGTTTTACAAAAGTTTTAGAGAAAGATCCTCTAAATATGGAAATTCTTCAAAGCTTAAGTTCAATGCATACCTATAGATACGGAGATGCGTTTTTTAAAAAGATATGTTTTGCACAGGCGAATATGGCTGATATGGCAGCAGAAAAAAGAGTATTGATGCATTATGCACTGGGGAAGGTTTATGATGATGTAGGTGAACTTGCTACAGCTTTTGAGCATTATAAAGTCGGGGGAATGCTTCGTTCGCAAGAGAGACATTTTAAAGAACTGGCAGTAACAAGATCCTATGTGCATGACAAGCTGAGAGCGCTGCCGAAAAACTACTTCAAACCTTCACACCCCACAGGATGCACAAGCAGTAAACCGGTATTTATACTCGGTATGCCGCGTTCGGGTACAACACTGATGGAACAGGTACTCTCAGGTCTGGGCAATGTATATGGTGCGGGCGAACTAAGCCATATAAGCGAAGTGCTGGAGGGGGTGAAGATAGATGGAGAATCTTTCTTCCCTGGAAAGAATGCACAGGGAAAAGAGGGACCAAGCTATAAAGAGATGGGGGAACGCTATCTTGACAAGATAGAGGCCCTTGCACCAAAAGAAAGCAGGCGGATCGTAGACAAAATGCCGCACAATTTTATGCATACAGGATTCATCCATCTGATGCTGCCCAATGCGTCCATTGTCCATGCACGCAGACATCCTGTGGAGACCTGTCTCTCTGCCTATCGCATCCATTTTGCCGAAGGGCACTACTGGGCAGATGACCTTCGTACGATGGGGCGCTACTACCGGCTCTATACCGAGCTGATGGCATACTGGAAAAGTGTACTTCCCCAAGGTACGATACTGGATGTACGCTATGAAGACATGGTAGGGGACCTGGAAGGCGAATCGAAGAAGATAGCCGGGCATATCGGGGTGGAGTGGCGCAAAGAATGCCTGGATTTCCACAAAAGCAAAAAGGCTGTACGAACTGCAAGCCTTTCACAGGTACGTCAGCCTCTCTACCAAAGTTCTATGAACCGATGGCGTAAGTATGAGCCATACCTCAAACCTCTTCTTGACGAAATAGGTGATCTTGTAAAAGCGTATGAAAATGAACTGAAAGATTGAAACTGAAAATATACCCGTAGTTGGAGCATTGGCATTCACTTCTGAAAGTTCCAATATAATTAATGGGTCAAATGGTTCTTTTTTGATATGTGTAGAATTTAGTAGATTTTTGCAGGATTTGTTTTTCTATTCATCCCCACCAAAAACGGTAGGAATGAGAAAGATAAATAAACTTTTATCTGAAACGCTTCCACCTTTCAGGCGGAAGCGCATAGAGTGTATTTATTATACTATGAAATCACCTGTCGTAGCCGTACCCGCTACACCAGTATTGTGAATATATAAATCAGACCCAGCATCATAAACGTTGTTACCGTTAAGGTCAACATAAATATCATTATTGGTCGTATCAAGATATACGTTCGCTGCACCGGCAGCACCACCCATAGCAGCACCATTCGCAAGTGATGCGGCAGCTGAACTAAAGTGAGCAGCCGTAAGTGTCGTAGCAACAGGACCAACAACTGCAGCTGCTACTGCTGCATGAACATTAATAAAATCAGTACCGGTAGTAAAGTCAGTGATTGTATCAACTGCACCTACCCATGAATCCAAACCGCTGGTGTACACAAATGTATCTGCACCAGCACCACCTGTCAGTGTATCTACGCCAGTACCACCGTCAATAGTATCTGCACCACCACGTCCGTTAAGAACATCGGCACCAGTACCACCATTAATGGTATCTGCACCACCACCACCTCTAACATTAAGCTGCAATGCTGCATTTGTCATGCCGTCAGTATTCATATCCAAGATAGAATCCGAGATAGCACCGTTGTCAATTGCTCTAATAGTCAATGTTTCATTTGTTTGACCAATTGTAGCAGCATTTGTGCCATCGGCTGCAGCTGTGTTGTTTACCATTCTGTCAACTACTGCATCATTTAAACTTAAAGTAATTGTCTGGTCAGTTGCCTGATCGTTTGTAAATCTCAAGTTAGAAACGTTGGTTATGCCAGCAAGGTCACCCGTTGTTACAATGGCAGTATTTTGAATTTCAAGAACATCTGCGTTTGCTGTGTGTCCAGCCGCTTTAGTACCACCAGCCGTATTGGTAACGTTTGCTCCACCATCGATTACTGAAGAACCGTTTATGTTTGCATCTGCAAATATAAATTTATCAGGTGTCATAAATGTTGCAACTGTAACAGTAGCATCTCTTTCCTGCCCATCATAGGTAAATGAATTGCTTGCAGAAAGCTTTGTTGCATCTATTGTCACACCGTTGTTCCGGCTTGCTGTAGGAACATTTCCGTTGTCATTGACGATATCCAGTTGATTGGCATCAGAAGCATTATCGTCTACCAACTGATCTGTCAAGATAAGGTTGTAAGCATTCTTTGTACCAACGGCAACACTATCGACTCCGCCATTTCCAACCAGTTGCAATGTTTCAAAACCGGAAACATTTGTCCACTCTGAAGCACCAAGGCTTATGTCTGTAGGAGCACCGGCAGCAGAAATGTCACCATCGATTACCAATGTATCGTTACCTGCAGCACCAGCTACAGTGTCAGAAACAGAAAGTCCTGATGTACCATTTTCAAGAGCATCAAAAATAACAGTATCATTTCCTGTACCCATTGTAATGTTTTGTGCACCGACAGCACCGTTTGCACCTTCAGAAACTCTTACCACTACATCACTCACTGCCTGTGAAGCATCAATGGTTGAAGCAGTCAGTCTAACATTTCCTGCGGTAGTACCAACATCTTGGATACCAGCTGTATCAACTGCATTACCTGAAGTGTCATATTGGTATAAACCTGATCTGTTTACCAAACCATTTGTATCGAGGTTCATAAAGTCACCAGCTTCACCGCCAATCAATGTGATGGTACCTGTCTGGTTACCATTACTGTTAAGATCGATCGTGTTACTTTCTGTATCCATATCTGTAATAGTTACATTTTCAAATGATGTACCTACTGTATCGTTCAACTGCAGGTTAAATCTAGGATCTACATTGATACCATCAGCAATTGTAACTCCCAGGCTGTCTGCGGCTGTGTTTGTTTTAACATCAGCAACAATGATATTGTTTGCGATACGGCTGTTACCTGTTGTACCATGAAGTACCTCAATATGATCAGCCTGCGCAACAGTCAAGTCATTCAGATTTACAACCATACCTTCAGCTCTGTTTACCGGAATACCACCAACTACTCTCATACCTTCATTTCTTACACTGATTGTAGCAAGTTCATCAAAAGCATCGGCATCTACAGTAACTACATCTCCAACTGCATTGTTGTCATGACCACTTCTAATATCCAAAGTCTGAATATGAGTCATTGAAGGACCTGTTGCTGCTTCAGCAAGCACTTGACCTATTGGACCATTCGCACCTGTCAATGTTAAAGAGTTTAGACCTGCTCCACCGTCAATTGTATCTGTATTTCCTACGGCTGATCCGATCTGTACACCATTTGTAATCACAAATGAATCGTTTCCGTTACCACCGACAACATGTAATTCTACAGATTGACCGCTTGTGCCATCTGCACCTGCATCCATTTCATTACCGATGTTATATGTTAAGTCTCCTGAGAGGTTTGTAGCATTTACTGTTGTCAGCGAACCTGCAACATTGGCCAAGCCTGCTGTGAAGAAGTCTCCTTCTCTCTGACCGCTTACCCCGTTTTGAATGGTTACGGTACCACCAAGTGTCAAGTTCTGGTCACCATCTATAAGCAGTGTCTCAAGCTCTTCGGCAGTAAAGGTATTCATCATGTTGGCATCTCCATGTGAAGAGAGGTTAATGGTTTCATAACCCTGAGTCACACCATCAAATCTAACATTGTTTACCTGAGCATCATTTAATTCCAGTGCTACTTGATCAGTTGCACCGGCAAGCGCTGCTGCTCTGTGATCAAAAATTACATTACTATTAGCGTCGTCATTCGTTCTAGATATGGAAGCATCCTGTAATCTATCTTGAATATTGTCAAATGTTACAGTAACCGCTTGATCAATTCTAGTTGCGTTCAGATGTGCAACACCTGTTGTGTCCTGCAGGTCAAGTGTCTGCAGAGGAGCCGAAACTGCATCAGCGGTAAATGCAACGTTGATTGTTTCCATGTTGTTCATCGTAGGCATGATATCGTAATCACCCGTCTCACTGTCAGTTACAAATGTAAAGTCCAACGTTGGGTTAGTACCTACACCTGTCAGATGGTCATCGTCGTTCAGTGTATTCATTTGGTCAGTACCACCGGGGTTCCATCCTCTGTCTGCGATGAATGTGCCTGCCGTTGCAGTGTCAGGATTGACTGTCAGGTGGAATGCACTCATATCGTTGATCTGCTCTTCTGCAGATGTAACTGTTGCAGCATCATCTGTTACATAAAGACCCGTCGGAGCTCCGAATGACAAAGCTGTTGCCCAGTCATCAGGTGCATTATGCAGTGTATCGGCTGTATAGTCTGAAACAACTGTTCTATTATGGAACTGGTTGTAAGCAGCCAATGTTAATGGATCTGTCGAGCCGGAGTAAGTGTTGATAGCGTCTATCATGTTAACTACCATTTCTCCTCTACTGACACCAGATGCAAGCTGGTCTACCCAGTACTGCTGACCATCAGGATCGTCTGCCACTGTTTTGTTTAGCGTGTTCTGATAAATCCATGCAACGAATGCTGCATCCGAATCCATGCTACCGCCAAAGTAATCTTTTGCAGCATCTGTGGCAAGCATATTGTTAGCAGCTGTTACAGCGTCTGTAGACGACTGCCAATATATATTCCCGTCCCCCTCACTTGCTCGATTGAAAATAGTAACGTATAGTTCTGAAACTTCTGTTTGAGTTAAAGCCATGTGTTTGTTCTCCTTGTTTATGGTTGTTTTTTTAAGTCATCTATAAAAATTTACTATTGAAAGCCGTTTACTCAAGCTGCTCTATTGCCCAAGCCCACAACTTTATCAATTGCAAACAGTATACACAACTCAACTATCGATAGTATTTTATAAATACTCAGATGTATTATATCATACATTTTTATAAAATGCAACATAAAAATATAAAGTTTTTAATAAAATAATAATTTATAGCAAAGATACATTGCAGATAGGCGATAAAATTGATATTTATACATATTTTTTTTAACATATATATAATGTATAATAAACCTCTTTGGGAAATTCATTATAGATTCGACTTTATCACTCTATGTCCAGAGATTTCAATGCCATAGCCAAAATTCGCCTGTCTCCATTCTCTGACCTGTGGGGATCGGAATATTCGAACCTTATGGTATTGATATCTTCGGGTTTTAATATATGAGGGTCGAAGTCAATTTTTAAATGGTTTGAATAACCTGCTATGCTACTTTCAGAAACAAGCGTATTGTTCAGATAGATCTTTACCTTCTGTTTACCGAATGCACCTACATTCAACAACAATGTCCCATGGTAGGTTTTGTTTTCCAGTTTTACGGAAAGGGCAGATTTGTCACCCAGGGACCAAATATGGTTTTTTTCAGGAAATGACCAGCCATAGCTGTAAGTTATTTTGGGAGAATCGAACAAAATAATATGTTTCATGTATTCGTTAAATTCTTTCCGTCTTGCTTCATGTCTGTGTTTGCTGTGTAAAAACTGTGGATATTTCCAGTCAAACAGATAATACGGATTTTGGTCAATATTTGGTTCGGTATTCCATTTCTTTGTATAAGGATTATACAGACCTTGATACGTGTTGATATATATCGCCAGCGGTACCGTAACAGCCAGAAAAATCAAATTTAGTTTGTTGTATACGGATGATCTCTTTTTGAAGATTTCGTAAAGCAATATGACAAACAACAGATAAATGGGAATCAAGACATCGATCATGAATCGAGGTCCATAACTCCATCCTGCCCACCAATGCGGAAATTTTGAAATAATAATGAGATGCAGTATGATCCAGGATGCAAATATGATCAACGTTTTATCGTTCTTCAGTACGGTAAATAATGTTTTTGCATTGAGAACAAATATGAATAAAAATGGAGAGAATATTAAAATGCCTCTTGAAGGACTAAGAAGATTGCCATAGAGGGCAGTCCAGAATGTTTGGCTTTCCAGTCGTTTTGGCAAATAGTAATCAGGCAACAGCTGATTGTACTCATGAAGAGAAAACAAAACGAACAAAACCAATAAGGCGGTGACCAGCAATGCTACTTTGACTGCAAGAGCTTTTTGATGGTTGAAAAATAAAAACAGTATGATGGAAATAGTCAATAGAGACATCGTAGGCCTGGTAAGATATGCCATAAATAATGCCAAGCCAAGCCAAGCCCACCACTTCCGGTGTCTGTCTTTTATGAAGCAGAGTCCCAAGTAAACCGAGATTGCTGCATACAATGTAGCAAAGTCCTGAGACCACAGGCCCTGCCCCAGTGTACTGGACAGGGATGTTGCAGACCAGAAAGAAGCGGCTATTATGATGCTGATTTTATCATTGAAGTAAAAAGTGGAAATCTTAAAAAGAAACAAAAATATAAGTACCGCAACAACGGCAATAATTATTTTCTGTACCTGCGTGTCGTCATCTGTTTTATTCATGTCTAAAGAAAATATGTATTTTGCTACCCAGACAAACGGTATGCTTGAGATCGACGAACCTAAAGGAAAATAATAATAGTAATGATCGTTTTTTTTGTATATTTGGTAACCGTATTTTTGTATATTTTCATAATTATCAAGTTTAATGGTTTGATTCTCGATGATACTTTGCGCAGTAAGCAGAGTACCTTTTGGATCACTGTTTACCGAATGATTTCTGGACAATCCCACTATCAGAAAGATAATCAGTGAAGTGAGAATTAAAAAAAATTTTGTACTTGAAGTACTTGTCATATATCCATGCTCCTGAATTTCCATTCCGGGATAGCTCTGATGATCATCATGATATACTTCCAGACCCATTTTGTATAAATCACATTTTTCCCTCTCTGTTGAGCACTAAAAATAGCTTTTGCTACTTCTTCGGGCTGTGCAGTCAGCTTTTCAGGAAGATCCAGGTTTTCCGTCATCTTGGTCGCTACAAACCCAGGTTTGACCGTCAGTACTTGTATCTGCGCATCATAAAGTCTGTTTCTCAGACCGGAAAGATAAGCAGTTAGTGCCGCTTTGGCTGAACCGTAGATATAGTTGCTTTTCCGACCCCTGTCGCCTGCAACAGAAGAGATACCGACCATAAAACCGCTACGTCGTTTCTCGAAGTCGGTGGCAACAATGTTGAACAGACTGACAATACCCGTATAGTTGGTGTCAATGATCCTCTGCGTTTCACTAAAATCATTCTGGGCTTTTTTCTGGTCTCCGAGATACCCAACGGCAGAAATAATACCGAGTGGTTTTTCCTGGAGATTTTCATAAAATGCCTGATGGCTGGTGTAATTCAGTACATCAAATTCTACAAGATCCACTTCTCTTTGCGTTCTCGTAATTATATCTTTTGCGAACTCGGTCAGTTCATCCACATTTCTGGCGGCAAGATAGAGATTGTACCCGTTTTTGGCATACTCTCTGGCAATTGCTCGGGCCATGTCACTTTTTGCGCCTATAATTAATATATAACTCATTTTATAAACCCTTTCACTTATAATGATGTTAAATTTGCACTCTTCTTGATTGCAGGGACTGGAATCTGGCAGTCATCTTATTCTTTTCTCTGTATTGTCTGAATTTCTCTATATGCGGGTATCCCTGCTCGAATGTTTTTTTGTTTACTCTGACATCTTTGGTAAGGTAAATTCTACCCTTGTGTTTCAGTACTATCTCATCGAGTCTATCCAGCAGTGAAAAGAGGCCTTTTTCTATCTTGAAATCAAGAGCAAGGCTGTAACCTTCCATGGGGAAAGAGAGCCAATTCCTGTTGGCCTTGCCGTAGAGTTTCAGTACGGCAAGGAAGGAGCCTTTGCCGGAGTCGGCAATGACGGTCAGGATTTCTTCCAAGCCTTTATAGCTTGTATCTTTAGGTAGAATGAACTGGTACTGTGTGAAACCATTTGTACTGTAGATACGGTTCCAGTGACCGATTGCGTCAAGTGGATAGAAAAAGGTATCGATGTCGACACTTTGTTTTGAAACCCGTTCTTTGACTTTACCGTAGTAAAGCCAGTTAAAAGCTCTAACACTCCACTTATTAAGCGCAAAGCCTGGAAAATTGAAAGGAATTTCTTTTTGCTTTTTTATTTTGTAATCCAGTCTGCCGTCATTCTTAAAATCTCCAACCATCAGCAGGCATTTGCCTATCTTGTCTTTTTTGGCAAGGCAGTCAATCCAGGCAACCGAATACGGCATATGGCTGTAAGCTTCAAAAGCTTCGAAAGTCTCTTTGAGATTTTGGGTTTTGATGGTGGTCTGCTCAATGTATTGCGAGTTTATCTTTTTAAGGTAGATTCTGGCATCGAGAATGACACCGGTCAGTCCCATACCTCCGCAAGTTGCTTTAAAAAGTTCTGGTGTTTTTTCTCTGGAACAGCTAACAACTTCTCCATGTTCAAGCATTATGCTGAAATCTTCAATACATTCAGAGAAACAGCCTTCCCTATGGTGGTTTTTACCATGAACATCAGAGGCAATCGCACCGCCAACAGTGATGAGCTTTGTTCCTGGTGTAACCTTAAGGAACCACCCTCTTGGAACGAAGTGTTCGAGAATATCCGAAAGTAGTACGCCTGCTTCAAGATGGAGCAAACCTTTCTCTTCATCAAAATCTAAAAAGTAATCGTGGGAGTTTAAAGTGATAATATTGGTACTTAATGCACTGTCACCATAACTTCTTCCGTTTCCGTAAGGGATCAGTTCACCATGGTTACTGATGATCCGTTTAAGGGTCTCTTTTTTATCGAACTTGAAGTATTGACATTTTATTTTAGGGTACATGCCCCACGCACTGCAGGTTTTCATGTTGTTGCCTCTTTTTTATGGATAAAAACATATTTTTTGTCAAGAAAGTACTTGATGATATAGCCAAGAGTCAGGCCAATAACGGCACCGGCATATTTGGCGTTAGGATTAGATATAAGATAATAAAAAGCCATTTCCGTTCCCCAGAAGATAATGGTGGTGAATATGCCCATGAATGAGTACAGCAAAAATTTCCTGGCATCATCTTTTTTGTCCTTTGGAGTATGATAAAATATCCATTTTTTGTCCAATATATATTTGGCAAACAAGCCTGCAAGTGTTCCAGCGAACATCGCTACATAAAGTGAGCCGAAACTATCGTAGACACTAAAACTCATCCATTGAAAAAAGAGATTGACCAATGTGGAGATTAGAGCAAAGATGCCATACTTTGCGACCAACATTAGTAAAGGATCCAGGCAAAAGTAATAATCCACCCAAATAATACAAGCTGCATAAAATGGTCTTTGAGCATGATTTTGGTTGGAGAACCGCTATTTTTGTGTATAAAGGCTATCTGAAGATAGCGCATAACACCCAAAATGACAAAAAGGGCAGTAATATAAAGATAGGAACTTTGTGTTCTATACACCACTTCAGGAGATGTGGTGTATATAGTATAGGCAACAATAACCACGGAAGCCATAATCGCCATTGCGGTATCAAGAAACTGGAGATTGTATCCATCGATAACCCTACGCATTTTTTTACCTGTATCGAGATAGATAAGTACATCGTCTCTGCGTTTTGCCAACGCCATGAAAAGAGCCAGAAGAAATGTCATGACAACGATCCACATGGAAAGAGGAACATCCGTAACAGCCGATCCGATAAAAAGACGCAATACAAAACCGATGGCGATGATAGTGACATCCAAAATTGCAATATGTTTAAAGTAGAAACTGTAGGCAATATTCATGACTACGTAGGCAAGGAGTATGCCTGCCGCTTCCCATGACAATGCAGTCATCAACAGAAATCCCAGTGTAGATAATATTCCCATGATTGCAATAGCCTGTGGTTTTGTAATGGCTCCAGATGCCAATGGCCGGTTTTTCTTTTTTGGATGTTGTTTGTCTTCTTGGATATCGTGATAATCATTAAGTGTATAAACGGCACTCGCAGTGAAAGAAAAAGCAATAAAAGCGAAAAAAGCGTTGGATAAGAGAGTAATATCTGTAATTTTCATGGCAAAGAAGAGTGGAAGGAATATAAATAGATTTTTAATATATTGATGAGGACGCATGAGCTTTACAACAGATAGTATATCCATAGAAGAAGCTCCTTCATTTGGCGGGGGAATTACCTAATTTTTTACTCATTAAATTAAATAAATTTAATACCTTATTATACAAAACAATATATATTGTTTTGATGAAAAAAAGAGATGGATGTACAAAAACAGAACTTGAAACAATAACGAAAAATCATTTTTTAATCCTTTTTTTTCTAAAATACTCTTCTATGAAAAAGACGCCAATGAATGAGAAAAAAAGAGAGATGCTTAGTACTTCAAGTATATACACAAAGGTCTGAGATGGCATTATTTTTAGATATTTCAGTATCCAGATAGATAAAAAATGTGTAAGAAACAAAGCGTAGGATAAGGAGCCTAAAAGAGCATTCAGCGGGAAGTTGTTTTTTATCTTTGAAATGGCAAATACAAGGGGTACCCCTACGGTTATGCCTATAAAGGTTTCCCGGCTAAATGCCTGGCCAAATGAACCTACCCATATAGATATAATTACAAATAAAATCGTTACAATCACTGTAGAAATCAGAATATAGCGATCTTCTTTTTCATTTTTATGAATGGAAACGCCAAGTAAAAAGATAAAAAAGACTCCTGCTATCAGTCTGTAGCCGAAATAATCGGGCTGAAGAAAAGAGAAATTGGCCAAAGTATATACGCTGTAAGTAATTATGAACAAAGCAAACTTTACTTGTCTGAATACGAGCGCAAGCGGCAGAAGTATATAGGCCTGAAGTTCCGTTCCCAAAGACCATGCAGGAGGGACAAGGCACCATTTGGGATCCTGAAGGATTGTGCTGTCTATGTACATATAATAGTTCAACGGTATGATTAGCAGATTCTCAACCATACGCAGAGGCTCAAACAGAGGGTTTCCAAAAGAGGTAGCAAGAAGAAAAATAAGTGTAATGGCTACAACATAAAGATAGAGAGGAAAGATTCTCAGTATTCTGTCTTTATAAAAATAAAGAAGTTCTTTCTTTTTGTCTGAAAAGATATCTCTGTAAAGATGAGAGACAACAAAGCCTGCCAGTATATAGAAGATAACTACAGCTGTTACTCCGGGATTCATTCCATATATTTTCACCCCAACATGAGACAGCATAACAAAAAAGGCCAGTGTAAACCTGAGGTATCCGAACATTAGCGGCCATTACTGAGCAGAAGGTCAATGACTCTCTGGGCATTCTCTTCCCAGCTGATATAATTCATCTCTTCAGAAAGGATGTGACCACCGTTACGATAGCTGTTCAGCCATTCAATAATCGCATTTGAGAGCGTTAAAGGTTCATTATCGTTCGGGAAATAGAATGCATGCCGGGAAGCTACTTCTTTGAATACAGGGATGTCTCTAGCAATAATTGGAAGTGTATAATGTGCAGCTTCAATAAGGGGAAGCCCAAAACCTTCATCCTCACTGGCCGCAATGAGGGCATCGGACTGTCGATAAAGTGTTTCCAGGAAAAGATCACTGGCTTTTTCAAACCAAAACAGTTTTTTGCCTAACTGGGGATGGTTTTTGATTTTATTTATGGTTTCAGGGATTGTTCTGCGATCAGAATCGGGAAGGCTTTTCCATCCTTCTGAGCCGATAATGACAAGATGGATATCCTCCTGCTTCTCCCAGAGCAATTCAAATGCAGCAAGAACCTGGAGGTGTCCTTTTCTTGGCTCGATGGTCCCAACCATTAAAAAAGTTGTCTTTGTGCCAATTTGATCAAGGGTCTCTTTAGCATTGTCTGGCAATTCTTCTGTAGGAGCTGATGCAGTGATGTCAGATCCAAGATGTACTGTTTCGATATGAATATTTTTCTCCAATGTTTCAGGAAGATAAGAAGATATCCATGTTTTTAGTTCGTTGGCAACTGTATTTGAAATGCAGACGAGGGTGTCTGAAACAGGTACAATCGCTTCGAGCCATTTGCTGTGGAGGTCCGAAGTTCCCTCAGGAAAAAAATGTGGATAGCGTATAGGTAAAAGGTCGTAGACAGCAAAATTTATGGTAACACCTTTTGCTGCCCAATGAGTAAAAATACCGCTTTCTGCTGCTTTTATGACACCATCTCTATAAAAATCTAGACCATAAAAGATATCACCGTTTTTGACGTCTACTACTTCTTCCCTGATGTGAACAGGAATATTTAATATATTTGCAGTAAAAGCAGGTGCATAACGATAGTGCAAACCGTTCTCTTCCGAAAGATAGACCGGCTCAACCCTGACAGTATCAGGCGTAATAGCTATCAATTCAAGAAGTTGGGCCCGTACTACACGCTCTATGCCGGTTCGTAAATCATTTTGGACAATGGCTGAAACATCGACAAGTAACTGTGTTTGTGTAATTTTTTGAAGGGTTGAATGGGAAATTGAGTCAGATATTTTATTTAATTCTTGAGATACAGCAGTGGAGGTTTGCTCCATCTTAGCCAACTTGCTGATAAGATCATTATAAGTTTTATGTTTAGTATAGTTTTTCTCAATAGTTTTCTGATATTTTTCGGCACATATAAAAGGATTATGATATTCTTGAATATATCTTTTGGCTTTTTGCCCCAGGCCTGTACGAAAGTTTTTATCTTTTTGCAGCTTTTCCAATGCATCCACCAGGTCATCAATAGTTAAATTATCATTAAGCATGAGTACTGCATCTTTGGGAAGTTCCGCCATGGAACCATTGGCATTGATAATAGTTGCCAGGCCGTAATTCATACAGTCAAGTACAGATGCAGAGGATTCTCCTCGTGATGCGGTACGCAACTGTATACCTATATCTGTAGCGCTGAGATAGTGATGAAATGTATTATCATCGACCCATCCAGTAATTATAATCTGTTTTTTGAGGCCTGATGCTTTGATAATTTCTTCAAGTTTTATTGCATATTCACCACTTTTATTTTCTCCGACAAAGACAAGATAGCAGTTTGGAATCCCAGACAGGTATGACTTTAAAAAAGCTTGAATAAGCATGTGATTGAGTTTGGTAGCATTGAGAATACCAAAACTGCAAAGGATAAGTGCGTCTTCAGGCAGTGAAAGAAATGCTCGGGAATTTTTTTTGTCTCTTTCTGTTACCGGTTCTCGCAGAAGCGGTACAGTACTCCACCTGTTAAGCGGATGGGGATTATACCAGTCATTGGCAAGATTTTTTGCATATTCTGAATGAACCACAATACCTGTTGCATATTGTAGTATCTCATAGTTGCAGGGGTATCGGTATTTGAGTTCTTCTATTTTGTCATCGTCAAAGCGCATCTGAAGTGCGTGATATCCATGAGATTTGAAGAGTTGTTCTGTCCAGACGGTTTTACCGTTAGCAAACTCTTCATAGGAGAGTAATCCACTAAGGAAGAAGTCGTGCAAAACTACTATACCCGGATAGTCTTTTAAAAGTGGCCACATATAACTATGATAAGAACTGTTTCCAAAATGATAGAGAATTCTGTCAAAATTCTCGTATTGTTCCTTAAAAGCATCGACAGATAGAATTTTATAGGGTCCCTTTTTATTTGCAAGTTGTGTTGTTATTGGATCTATAACCAGAGTAATGTCGTAGTATTTGCTGATATGCGGGAGAAGTTCTTTGCTGTAATGTGCAATACCACTTTTTACTGGTGGTATAGGAGAGAAATAGGCCAGTGACGGTTTTGGTTGAACCTTATGGTCTGAAGGCACCTTTCTCATTTTTGCTCTGCTTACGGAAACTTGGCAGCCGGAGGATGTACCCCCTATATGGGAATGATCCATATGAAGTATAATTTCAGGATGTAGCTGTGAAAGGAAATATTCTTCAATGAGATGATTGACTTCTTTTTCAAAGGGGTTTATGCTGTTTTGAAAAGGAAGATGAAAAACAAGGATGCGATCTTGTGGAAGTAAACCTCTTAGATTATGACGTATGGTAATAATGCTTTGCGGAAATGCGGCATTGCAGATAATCCATAAATCATATTTTCTATAAAGTTTATCAATATAAGCAGTAAAGGAATTAAGATTTTTTGTTTGTTCATTTTCCTGAAATGACATAAGTAGAGTTTCAGTAAGATGAAGTATGAGACGTTTCATTTTTCTTCCTTATGCTTTTTTATTGATTTTTTAAGATCTGAAGATATGGTTTGAGTATCGGGAATAAACAATTTAGGAGATTCAATACATATCTTCTTGTGGTTTGCCTGATTATGGAAAAGTTGTTTGATCTTCTTTCTGAGACCTGGTATTTTAAATAAAATATTTTTCATATTTAACGCAAGTCTGGGATGTTTTTGAATTTGGTATCTGATAGTTTCAAGTAATGAAAAAAGTGCTTTTTGGGGTATGCTATCTGATGAAAAAGTTACCCAGTGCTTTGCACTTGTTTTAAACTCTCTCGCAATTTTTACTGTACTACGTAAGGGCTTTGTGATCTTCCAGGAGCGACTATTGAGAAGCATGTGAAAATTGGCTTCTGCCTGTGTTGCTTTGGCTTCTGCCTGTGTTGCTTTGGCTTCTGCCTGTGTTGCTTTGGCCTCCATGTATTGAAAACGATTTTCAAATCTTTCCGTCAGCAGATTTAAAGAAATTCCAAAATCTTTTGAAAAAAGTTCATCGAATTGTTTCAGTGTCTCCACCGCAGCATTTTTTTGTGCAATAATTGCATAGTCGGGGCTTGCCCCGTCTAAAACCTGCCATAAGTTAATATTTTGTTGGTTTATAAGATCTCTGGACTCCTGCAGCCTCACTATTTTTGTACGCGTATAACCGTAAAACTCCGGTAAAAATGACAAGAGTTGGGAAGGAATAGGTTTTATATGTGTTGGATCTAGATAAAAGGTTTCCGTCGCTACTCTAATGTTTTCGGGATTAGGTGTTTCCAGGATTAACAGACCGCCTGGTTTCAGGACACGGTGTGCTTCATTCACAAGGTCATGAAGCTGGTCGAAAGAAATATGCTCAACCACATGAAATGCATTGATTGCAAGTAGGCTTTCATCAGCCTGTTCTTTGAGATAGGCAATTCCATCACCTTGTCGAACCTTAAGGCCTATCTCATGACAGGCATTAAGCATTCCCTGATCAAAATCAATACCTTCAGCCTCTATGGCATGTTCTTTCAATAACTCAAGCCACTCTCCTCTACCGCATCCAATATCAAGTACTCTGGTATCGGGATATAGTGCTTTTAAAGGAAAAAGAAAAGGAAGGTATATTTTTAGACGCTCTTTGATCATACCTCTTGATCCTCTGTATTTGTCTTCAAATGCTCTGTAAAAATTTTCAGTTAACATAATGTACCTCTATTTTTGGTTCAATCCACGAGAGACCGACAAATTCTTTTTTGTCGATATTGATCACATTGAAGAGTAATGCCTGATCTTTCCATTCGTAATTTGTTTCAAGATGTGTGTCTTGTGCATGTGCGGCAAGTGAAATTGCATATGATCCCACACCTACATTCATTGGAAATGCAAAATTGAATTCTATCTTTTCCCCTTGAGGGACATTGTTTAGAGTATGCTCAAGATGATGGGTATTTATCCCAAATACTTCTTGGCCTAACCTATCCTTAATCAAATAGCCCAGGACAAGCTGCGGGATATCTTTATGTACAGATATATCCACTTTAAGTGTCACATCCTCGCCTACGTTGATATACTCAACGGGTTCGTTGTGTGCATTGCAGAGTTGTGCATTTTCAATACTGACTTCACCTGTTCCCGATATTGTTTCCGTCTTTCCATCCTCTCTAACCACTTGTTTGATCGTGCTGTTTTCTTTTTGCGCAATAAGCGCATTGTAGAAATCCATAATTGCTTCAGGGTCTCCATCTTTGATGACTACACCTTTTTCAAGCAAGATAGCCCTGTTACAAATGGCCTGAATCGCTCCTTTGTCATGAGAGACTATCAGCAATGTTGTACCCTGTTTTTGAAATTCACGGATACGCTCAAAACTTTTATGCTGGAAATAGGTATCACCTACCGATAGTGCTTCGTCTACTATGAGGATTTCCGGTCTGTACATGGTTGCTACCCCGAAAGCAACACGCATCTGCATGCCGCTGGAGTATGTTCTAACCGGTTGATCAAAATATTCACCGATCTCAGTAAAACTTTCAATATCTGCGATTACTTTATCTATTTGTTCTACACTGTATCCCATGAGGCCGGCTGAATGGTAGACATTTTGCCGCCCTGTCAGGTCGGAATTAAACCCCATACCCAATTCAAGAATGGCGGAAATCCTGCCATTGACCTCAACAGTTCCTCCGGAGGGTTTGAGTGTGCCTGTAATGATCTTAAGAAGTGTACTTTTCCCGGCACCGTTTTGTCCTACTATTCCGACAGATTCACCCGGTGCAATTGTGAAATCTATTTTCTTGAGAATGTGATGCACTTCGATTGGTTTAAAATTAAATCCAAACCATGAGGCTATACGATACCATTCACTTTTATATTCTTTAAAAAATTTACTGATATTGCTTACTTTTAATACTAGTTTCATAGCACGTCCGTCATTTCTTCTCGTGCCTTATAGAATACCACCATCGCAAGCAGCATACTGATAAGCGCAAAAAGGGTAGGATAAACCAATAGTGAGAGGTCAGGTGCTTTATCGTAAAGCAGGATACTTTGAAATCCAGTAACAATGCCTGTCATGGGATTAATAAGAAAAAGTACATGATATTTTTCGGGCACAATGGAGATCATGTAGACGACGGGCGTCAGCCAAAACCAGAATTGCATGATGATCTCCATCATTTGGGCTATGTCCCTTATGAAAACATTGAGGGTTCCCAGAAACAGCCCTATACCTGTTGCCAATGCAAGAGTGATAAGTGTCAAGAGTGGAAGCCAATACAAGGCATGATAGGGAAGGTGTCCCAAAAAGCCAAAAACAATAAACATCATGACTGTAAAAATAAAAAAGTTTATAAGAGAGATACCTAAGGTAATAAGAGGTAGTGCCAGCTTAGGAAAAGACATTTTTTTGAGAAGATTTCCATTACTGATAAAAACATTTAATGAGCGATTCAGGATCTCTGAAAAGAGTGTCCATGCAAGCATTCCTGAAAGTATGTAAATGGGATATGCGTATTGTGTTTCTACTCCTGGAAATTTTGCTTTCATAATTTGTGAAAGTATGAGTGCATATATCAGGACTTGTGCCAAAGGATGCAGAACCATCCAGAAGCCGCCGAATTTACTACGGGCAAATCGGGATCGAAACTCAGTCTGTATGGAAGAGACAATAAAGAATCGGTATGCCCAAACGGCAAGAAACATCTGTTTCATTTAAGACCTTTGAAAATCATCTTGAATACGCACAATATCATCTTCACCAAGGTAACTTCCTACCTGCACTTCTATGAGAATGACATCTATTTTCCCCGGATTTTCAAGACGATGCATTTCTCCCATTGGAATATAGGTTGATTCATTTGGTTTTAAAAGATACTCCTTCTCACCCATTGTAATAAGGGCCGTTCCGGAAACAACGATCCAATGTTCGCTTCTATGAAAATGCTTTTGAAGTGAGAGACGTTTGCCTGGATGAACAACGATACGTTTTATTTTATATTTCTCATTCGTCTCCAGAATAGTATAAGTACCCCATGGCCTATGGGCGGTAAGATGGATATGATGCAGTTCCGACTCACCTTTTCGCAACAGTTTCACAACTTCTTTGACTTTTTGGGATACTCCTTTTTTGGAAATAAGCAGAGCATCCGCTGTATCGACTACTATCAGGTCTTCTATATCAACCAACGCAATAGCTCTCTCTTTTGTGTAAACAAAGTTGTTTCTTGCATCGATACTATAGAGATGTTCACTTTGCGTATTACCATTCTGATCTTTTGGCATTTCTTCAGCCAAAGCATCAAAACTGCCAAGATCTGACCATCCGATATCAGAAGCAACCATTTTGACTTTTTGGCTTTTCTCCATTACAGCATAATCAATACTGTCTTCCGGAATATTTTGCATATCATCATAAGCAATACGGATCATATCATTTATTTTGGCATGCTTATATGCTATTTCTGACGATTGGTAAATCTCTGGTGAATATTTTTGCAATTCTTCAAGAAACAACCCTGCTTTAAAACAGAACATACCACTATTCCAATAGAAATTGCCAGCATTGATGTATTTTTTGGCTGTTTGTATATCCGGTTTTTCATGAAATGCTTTTACTTCTTCCCCCACTGATTCAATATAGCCATAACCTGTTTCTGCATATTCAGGTTTAATACCAAACGTAACAAGATTATCCTGTTCTGCAAGTTCTTTTGCCCTGTGTAATACTTGAATATAGTTTTCCTCATCTTTTATGAGATGATCGGAAGGAGAAACAAGGATGATTTCATCAGGATCAAGCGCAAAACATGCAAGTGCAATAGCCGGTGCAGTATTACGGCCTACTGGCTCCAACAAAAACTTGCTTTGTGTAACCTCAAGTTCGTCAAGTTGATCTACTGCCAGAAAATACTGTTCGGCATTGGAAACAATAAACTGTTGATTGCATGCTGTACTGTTTCGTTTAACTGTAAGCTGAAAAAGTGATTCATCATTAAAAAGTTTCACAAACTGTTTAGGCATCAATGTTCGACTGATAGGCCATAATCTTGTCCCGTTTCCACCACATAAAATAATATTGGTCATCTAAGTATCTTTTCTTGTATAAATTAATACTTCTATTATATCCAAATAATCGTTAAGTTTTTGAAACAGTTACAGTTTTATATGTTATAGTTTTATATAGATATTTTTCCTATTTTTGGAAATAAAGACGTTGGTTTTACAAAAAGCATTTTTTCTATGCCGCTTCCTGTCAAACCTAATGTTTTTACCTTCCAATAAATTTAGAAATGGAATTTACAATATGCATCCATAGGATATGCAAACCAACCATCAAAATCAGTCACACCGCTTGTAAAATCTATACCATTATCACATTCATAAGGAATATCATCTTTGCCGAATAAGTCAATATCAACAATATAAAGAGGTACTGTTATATCGCCCGGAAAGCCGAATAAATCAAAGGTACAACGGTCTCCGAGAGCAAAAGTAAATTCACCATCAGGCATTGTAACATCATCCACAATGATTTCATCATAGGCATCGATACACGTATAAGGCACATGATCAATTCCTACACCAAACTCATCCACTAAATACAATGTAACGAGTTCCGGTCCAGGATCAACAATAACAGTATCTCCTCCTCCACAACCATTCAACGCAAAAATAGCCATACCGGCAAGAGCCAATCTTCCTATTTTTTTCATAAACTACTCCTCTTTAATACAATTTATTTAAAATATTATTCCCATAAATTGTGTTACTTTTGTGGGAAAACTACCAAAAGTTTACTGGTTCCACTTTCTGATCTTGTTATGGCAGGAGACACACTGATTCAACACTTTGGTATAGTTCGACAAAGCAGAGTGTTTTTTTCCTTCGTCCATATTCGTATTGAGTTTGTTGGCATACTTTACAATGTTCTTTGCCTGCCCTTCGGCAAAACTTGAACTGTAGTCCATGTCTGTCTTTGGTGCGATCTCAATATTTTTGGATGCTGCTTTCAGGCTTTCTACACCATCGCGTACCAGCTTCTTGTTGTTATAGAGAATACCTTTCTGCACTTCCGAGAGAGCATCTGCCATCGTACGCATATCTTTGATCCTGTCTTCCTGACTATAAGCATGTAAACCGGATGCCAATACTCCCATAGTAATGAATGATACAACTATTTTTTTCATATTTTTTCCTTTTATTCAATTTATTTAAACTATTATATCAGCTTTTTGCATAATTTTTTAAAAGATCTGCTATCTGTTTACTGCCATCCTTTTCCACAATCTCCATCAGGCCTCTGCTTTTTGTTTCAAGATCTTCGCCCAGGAGTGCCAATACTTTTTGGGTATCGATTTCCCCTTCTCTCATGATCCATGCCAGATCTTTTTCTACCAGGAACTGGGCATTATAGTACTGGTGATCGCTGACAGCATAGGGATATGGTATGAACAGAGTCGGCAAAGCCGTGGCCGAGAGTTCCCAAAGCGTGGAGGCCCCCGCCCTTGCTATGGCAAGATCCGCTTCTTTCATGTAGTCCGCCAGCTTTGTGGTGAAACCGAACACTTCGGCTTCAATGCCAATATCTTCATAGTCCTTGCGTACTTCGTCTATGTTCTTCTCTCCCGCCTGATGGATGATTCTGATACCTCTCTCTTTGAGTTTTGGCGCGATCTCGAGGGCCAGTTTATTAATGGCCTTTGCACCCTGTGAACCGCCGAGAAAGATGATGGTCTCCACGTTTTTTCTCACACGTACATTGTCAAAGAATACTTCCTTGATCGGATAGGCTTTGATGGGGCTCTCTTCAAGATAGGAGCTTATAAAAGCAGCAGCATAGGGGCGGAGTAGCTTGTTGAGAGAACCCAGTGCGGCGTTCTGCTCATGTATGACCAAAGGCACACTGGCCGACTTTGCGGCAAAGGCTGTAGCCGCAGAGGAGAACCCTCCTACCGAAAAAACGACTTTCGCATCGTATTTTTTAAGCAGTTTTCGGGCTTTCATCATCGCCTGCAACATCATCCAGAGTGATTTTAGTTTGCCAAAGCCTCTTTGGTTAACCACACCGCGTGTGTCGAAAAAATAGGTCTCTGTAAAATCCTCATCATTTTCGAACCACTGTCTGTCCTGCCCGGTCGTTGAACCAATATAGATGAGTTCTTCACCTTTGAGCTGCTCTTTTACTGCTTTGATGATGGCAAGATGTCCGCCTGTACCGCCGCCTGTCATAATGATACTCATTTTTTTCTCCTTTAAGCCTTTAGGGTACCTCTAATAACCCTAGATGCTCATAACATCTAGGGTTATTAGAGGTACCCTTTAGGCATTGTTTGTGACTATATGCGATATTCCTCATATGGTGGGCTATTGCCCACCCTACGCGCTCCTCACTACCCCTTACAGCATTCTCCCGTTACGATCCCGGGGGACTTTTTTGGAGACCATCAGCACCATACCTATGGCTACACAGGCAGCGATGATGTGTGATCCGCCGTAACTGAGGAATGGTACGGCGATCCCTTTGATCGGAGTGATGCCGGAGATACCGTAGGCATTGAGTATGAAAGCAAAAGAGATCAACAGACCCACGCCAATACTGAAAAGGTAATACATCGGGTTCTTCACTTTGGATGCGATCTTGAAGATGCGGAACACGATGAAAAGGATGGTCAGTGTCACCAGTGCAAGCCCCACATAACCCAGCTCTTCGGTGATCCCTGCCAGAATAAAGTCTGTATGGACCTCAGAAAGATAGCCCAGTTTAAACTGTCCGTTCCCCAGGCCCTGGCCAAAGAGGCCACCGTTATGTAGGGCATTGAGCGAGTTGGATATTTGATAAGGTTCCTTGGCCGTTGTCGCCACCCGCAATGTCTCAAGCCGTTCAAAAGGCAACACAGAAAGGATACTGTCTTGTACCGTACTCCACCAACTCTTGATCCTTGCCATACGGTGTGGTGCAAAAAAGATCAACCCGATAAATGCGATGAAAATACCCGAAAGCATCGTCAGAAAAAACTTCCATGAACTGCCCACGAAGAGAAACATCACCATCAATGTCCCACCGAGTACCACGACCTGTCCAAGGTCTTTCTGAAAGACCGCGATGATGACCACCGCTACAAGAAAAACAATGATATATGGCATGAAAGATCGGATCTCATCCACAAAACCGGTATGATTTTTGTTACTGAACTTACGGGCAAAACTCCAAGAGAGAAAAAATACGAAGCCCACTTTGAAGAACTCGACCGGTGCCAGGGAAATAGGTCCCAGATGTATCCATCTCTTTGCTCCGCCTACTGCTTTTACAAGAGAAGAAGGCATGAACTGCATCGCTATCATCAATATGAAAAATATAAAAAAGAGTGTCAGGCCCACCGGAGCGAACCATTTGTCCGGATCGAGTCTGCTCAAAACGACCATAGCGGTAAAGGCAATAAAAATCGAAATGCTCTGCCTGAGAAAAAAATGAAGATCATCATAATGGAAATGCAGCACTGTAAAGGTAGAGAGTGAATAGCTCATGACCATAGAGAGTGTCAATAGTGCCACAACTGCTGCCAAAAGAGGTTTGTCTATCATACTGTCTTCTTTAAATCCATATTAATTAGTATTTTAACGCATTTAATAGATAACTTTGATAAAATTGCAGAACATATAGGGAAATAAATGAACAAAAATATAGAAAATCTGGCACTGCACCAAAGAAAGAACAAGATCAGCTTTCTTTTTATACTGCTGGTCGCTGCCATGGCTATTTTTTTATTTTCGGTACTCAAGACCATACTTTCCCACAGACATATTCCCAGTCAATACACAATTGTCCATGACCGCTCTCTGCGCGGAGACATCGTTTCTGCAGACAACTATACCCTCAGCCGCTCCCAAAAGACCTATCAGGCGGTCATACATGGTGCGAGTATCGACCCTGCGAAACGCAAGGCATTCGTCAGGCTTTTCAGTATTTACAGCGGTATCCCCAAAGAGGATGTGCTGAAAAAATTCAAAGACAAAAAAGGCAAAGATATACAGGGGAATATCGTACTTGCAAAAGATATCAATTTCAAATCTGCCATGCAGCTCAAAGAGCTGGCCTACAAACTGAGAAAACTGGGTGCCTTCAAGACCACCAAGACCAGCAGCGGTATCGAAGTACTGTATGGGCTTGACATTGTAGAGAATGGAGAGACA
Source organism: Sulfurovum sp. NBC37-1 (assembly GCF_000010345.1). Classification (NCBI taxonomy): domain Bacteria; kingdom Pseudomonadati; phylum Campylobacterota; class Epsilonproteobacteria; order Campylobacterales; family Sulfurovaceae; genus Sulfurovum; species Sulfurovum sp. NBC37-1. The sequence continues at coordinate 322,452 of NC_009663.1, read as the reverse complement.
AGAGAATTTCCTCTCAAGGACGTACTCAGTCCGGTCCTGGGATACGTTCGCAACAGAAATGAAGACCGCTACAGCCGACCCCACGGTATCAAGGGACTGGAACGCAAATATGAAAAACATATTACATCCAAGAAAAACGGCTATTTTAAAGGGGAAAGGGATGTCGTTGCATCGGTCATTCACAACAAGAACAGTATAGATATGCTTCGTGTCGATGGGATGGACCTGCATCTCAATGTGCCTCTTGCCTTCCAGCGAAGGGTCGAAATGATGATCGACCAGATGAAAACCAGTATCGATGCGGACGAGATCCTTGCAGGGGTCATGGAGAGTAAAACAGGAAAAGTCCTTGCACTTGCCAGTACAGAGCGCTACGATCCACGCCATATTCATAACAAAGACATTTCCGCACTGGATCCAAAGTTTTCCGAATACGCCTATGAAGCGGGCTCAGTACTCAAACCAATCACCCTTGGCATTGCCCTGGACCATAAGGTGGTCACACCCAATACATGGTTTAACACTTACAATGGTCGTCTCCAGATAGGAAAACGACGCTGGATCAGTGATGACGAGAAGTTTGATTCACTTACGGCGACTGATATTATTGTCCACTCTTCCAACGTGGGTATCTCCCAGATCTCGTGGAGGCTGACAGGACAGGAGTTCAGGGACGGTCTCATCAAGTTCGGCCTCTCCAGACCTTCAGGACTCGACCTTTCACGTGATGTCCCCGGAAGGATCAAACCACTGCACCTTCTTAATAACAAGATGCACCGTGCCAACTCCTCTTACGGTTACGGTATGCTGGTCACTTTTGCCCAGCTCTTTAAAGCTTACTCGGCTTTCAACAATGACGGTGTTGCCGTAACCCCGCGTCTGGTGGATTACCTTTCTGATGCCAAAGGGAGCCACTATACCCTTGAACCAAAGGTCGGTGACCTTAAAGCGGTAGACAAACAGGCAGCCAGACAAATACACAACATACTTCTTGAAGTTGTCAAACGTGGTACGGGAGTCAAAGCACAATACCCCGGACTCGAGATCGGCGGGAAGACAGGGACAGCACACATTGCCAAAGGCGGACGTTATGTCAGAGAATATCACAGCAGTTTTTACGGCTTTGCCAATGACAAAGAGGGGCACAAGTATACCATCGGCGTACTGGTGATCCGTGCAAAAAAATATCACAAATATTTTGCTTCACAGTCTGCGGTACCGACATTCAGACGTATAGTTGACACATTAGTAGAGCTTGATTACCTCAAACCTGAAGGCGGCAAGACAGATGCACTAGCACCTATAAAGCTGAATAAACCCAAAGAGATGAATGGCACTTCCCCTGAGCGTAGGGAAGTTAAAAATCCATCGATCAACAAACTCTTCAAGATGAAGCCTAAACCAAAGCCCAAGCCAAAAAAGAAATGTAAGGTCAAACCGAAGCCCAAGCCAAAATCACCGGTCAAAAAACCGTTCACAAAAGAGAAAATAGAGGAAATGTCTGCGGAAGATCTGTTTTAATCAGATCCAGATATTGTCGATGAGCCTCGGCTTTCCTATCCATGCAGCAACCAGAATGATAGTATTGCCTATCTGTACCTTTTCAAGCGCTTTGAACTGACGGTCCACAATGGCGATATACTCAACACGGTCCGTTTCGGAAAGTACCTGCATCATCTCTTTTTTAATGGCTTCCACATCCAGTTCACCCTGCATCACCATCTTGGTGGCACGTTTGAGAGAACGTGAAAGTGCCAATGCCCGATGCTTTTCTTCCTCATTTAAATAGACATTGCGACTGCTCAACGCCAAACCATACTCATCTCTGATGATCTCACAGGGAATGATCTGCACATCCATAAAATAGTTCTTGACCATTTGTGTGATGAGGGAAAGCTGCTGAGCATCCTTCTTTCCGAAGTAGGCACGGGTCGCAGAAGAGAGATTAAGCAGTTTCATGACCACCTGAAGCATCCCGTCAAAGTGCCCCGGGCGTTTCTCACCTTCCAGAATGTACCCGCGTATCGCCGGTGCTCCGATGCAGAGTTCATCTTTCTCATACATCTGCCCAATCTCCGGCATAAAGACAATATCCACCCCTGCCACTTCACAGATCTTCCTGTCTGCTTCTTCCCTGCGCGGATAGGCATTGAGGTCCTCTCCTTCAAGAAACTGTGTCGGATTGACAAAGATGGAAACAATGAGATGGTCATTCTCTTTTTTTGCCTGTTGTATAAGCGAGAGATGCCCCTGATGCAGCGCACCCATCGTCGGTACGAATCCGATGCTGCCATTCAGTTCTTTTTTCGCCTCCTGAAGTTCCCGGACCGTTCGTGCAATAATCATCTCTAACCCTCTATTTTGTAATATTTTGGTAAAATCATACCAAAATTTAATGAGGAACAAGGAACTTTTTCGAATGGATGCTTACGAATACGGCGAACTCCTAAAGACCCTCTCCAAAAAAATGGAGAACATCAGCAATATCGTCAAACCAGACGAACTGAAAAAACGTCTCGATGAAATAGAAGAAATGCAGCAGGACCCCAACTTCTGGAATGATACTGCAAATGCGGGAAAGATCTCCCAGGAGAAAACAAGAACAGAGCGTATTCTGGAAACCTACCATAATGCCAACGATGCCGTTTATGATGCCATAGAATATTTTGAAATGGCCAAGGCCGAGAAAGATGAAGAGACCCTCGAGATGCTCTATGAAGATGCCGAAACGCTCAAGGAACGCACCAATGCCCTCGAAGTACAGATGATGCTCAGCGGCGAGCATGACAGCAACAATGCCATTGTTTCCATTCACCCCGGTGCGGGAGGTACGGAAAGCCAGGACTGGGCGAGTATGCTCTACCGTATGTACCTGCGCTGGGCGGAGCGCCACGGGTTCAAAGTAGAAGTGCTGGACTACCAACCGGGTGAAGAAGCAGGAATCAAAGATGTTTCGTTCATCATTAAAGGAGAGAATGCCTATGGTTATCTCAAAGTAGAGAACGGCATCCACAGACTGGTACGCATCAGCCCATTCGATTCTAATGCCAAGCGACATACTTCTTTCACTTCCGTTATGGTCTCACCGGAGATCGACGACGATATAGACATTGAGATAGAAGACAAGGACCTGCGTATAGATACTTACCGTGCATCAGGAGCAGGCGGTCAGCACGTCAACAAGACCGAATCTGCCATCCGTATCACCCATGAGCCTACAGGCATAGTGGTACAGTGCCAGAACGACCGAAGCCAGCACAAGAACAAATCCGCCGCCATGAAAATGCTCAAATCACGCCTTTACGAATATGAAATGGCAAAAAAACAGGCAGAGATAGACGGTGTGGAGAAATCGGACATCGGATGGGGACACCAAATACGCTCCTACGTCATGCAGCCCTATCAGCAGGTAAAAGATACCCGAAGCGGGCAGGCATTCACCAATGTCGATGCGATTTTGGATGGAGACATTGACAAGCTTCTGGAAGGCGTATTGATCTCTCAGGCAAAGTAGGCGGTTTTGCTATAACCATCGTGCGTGAATACGCACCCTACTCTTCTTTCTCTTTTTCTTTATCATTAAACTTCAGCCATTTGGAGATGCTCTTTGTTATTACTATAGCGGAGACGAATGCCAGAAGTATCATCGAGACAGTATAGACCATGTTCATAATATCGATTTTCATGCACTTTTTTCCAATGTTTTGTCTTTGAGTTTGTAAATGGCATCACAGCGGGCCGCCATACTCTCATCATGGGTAACCAGTACCAATGCAGCATCGTGCTCTTTTATGTAGGCTGCAAGCACCTCCATAACCAGTTCAGCAGTCTCTTTGTCCAGATTTCCCGTGGGCTCATCTGCAAAAATGATACGCGGTTTCTTACTCAACACCCTGGCAATAGAAACCCTCTGCTGCTCCCCTCCTGAAAGCTCGGAGGTCTTATGTGCCATCAGATGGTCTATCTGCAGTTTCTTTAGTATTTCATTGTCAATGGTTTCACCCGAGAGCATGGTAGCGACAGAAATATTTTCCAAAGCACTCATCCCCTTGAAAAGATAATGGAACTGGAAGATGATCCCCACATCATAGCGTCTGAGCGATTCTATCTCACTGTCTTTCAAAGTGTATAATTCATGTTCAAAAAGGGTGACATTCCCGGAATCGGGCTGCAAAAAAGTTGAGAAAATATGCAGAAGTGTCGACTTTCCGCTGCCGCTGCGCCCAACGATGGCTGCACTCTGTTTTGCTGCAATACTGAAATGAATGTCTGAAAAAAGCGGATAGTCAAAACTGTGGGAAATACCGGTAGCTTCCAATAATGGTTGGGACATTACATACCTTTGGATAATTTTGGGTATTTTAGCATAAAAAGAGAAAATGGGGGATTGGTTAGTAGAGAGAAAGATTTTAGAATTATGATAAATATCTGTTTTCTGAAAATATAATAGTCTTTTGATTTATTGTAGGTTTGAGGGTTGTTGTTTGGGAGCATACAATAAGTATGTGACCAAACAAACTCCCTCAAAGATGCGATGAAGCAGAAGAACTATTATGCCATTTGCTTGGCTACTTCGGCTGCGAAGTCTTCTTCCTCAACCTCGATACCCTCACCTACTTCAAGTCTTACAAAGTGTACGATCTCAGCTGAACCGCCGGCTGCTTTCGCTTTTTCCTGAACGTATTCAAATACCGTCTTGCTGTCATCCATAACGAATTTTTGATCAAGGAGACACTGTTCCTGATCAAGTGTTGTGTTATCAGAGATAAATCTTGCCAGTTTTCCCGGAAGGATCTTGTCCCAGATTTTTTCAGGTTTGCCTTCTGCAGCAAGTTCTGCTTTAAGAGCCTCTTCTGCAGCAGCCATTACTTCATCCGTCAACTGGCTCATAGAGATGTACTGAGGAACATTCTTTTCAGTTTTCCCCAAACGTCTAAGCTCTTCATTCTCTGTTTCGATCGCTACGATTCTACCTTTGGTCTCATCTTCAACGAATTTTGGGTCAAAGTCTTTGAAAGAAAGTGTACTTGGAGCCATAGCAGCCGCATGCATTGCTACTTCTTTAAGAACCGGCGTCATTGCTTCCGCTGTTTTCGCTGAATCACATTTCGCTTCGATAATAACACCATTCTGTGCATTTGAGTGAACATAACCGTTTACTGCGGTTGTTTCATCTCCAACGATCAGTGCTGCTCTTCTTACAACAAGTTTTTCACCGATAATGGCGATCTGCTGAGAAAGGAAGTCAGCGAACGGCTCACCATTGATAGTGGAGTTGTTGATCGCTTCCGCGTCAGCAAGATTGTTCTCGAATGCATGGTTTACTACCGTGTCCATCAGTGCCTTGAACTTGTCGTTCTGTGCAACGAAGTCAGTTTGAGAGTTGATCTCGACGATCACAGCTTTGTGACCTTCAACTTTAATACCGATAGCACCTTCAGCTGCTACTTTTCCGGCTTTTTTAGCCGCAGCACCCATTCCCTGGTCTCTCAGCCACTCAACCGCTTTGTCCATATCGCCGTCAGCTTCGGTCAATGCTTTTTTACAGTCCATCATCCCTGCATCGGTCATCTCTCTGAGTTTTTTGATATCTTTTGGTCCAAAGTTTGCCATATTACGCCTCCGCCAATTCTTTTGCAGATGCTACTGCATCTCTGAAGTTTCCTTTGAAACTGTACTTCTCTTCCATTACATTGATCTGCTCATCTGTCATGTTCGCTACATCATTGAATGTGTAGAAACCTTCGTCATTGAGTTTGCCTGCATAGACTTTACCGACACCTGCGATCTTTGTAAGGTCATCACCTTTCTTTTCAGCTGCTGCCGCTTTTGGTGCTGCTTTCTCTTCAACCAGCTTTTCAACTTCAGCTTCAGTTGCAGGTGCTGCAGTTTCCTCTGTCGCTGCTTCAGCCATAACCGCTTCCATTTCACCTGCTGGTACTTCTTCAGCTTCTCCACCGTTCGCTTCAGCATATGCTGCTTTACCTTCAATAATAGCATCTGCCATTTCTTTACAGAAAAGGTTGATAGATCTAATAGCATCATCATTTCCCGGGATCGGATAGTCAATCACATCAGGATCACAGTTCGTATCGAGCGGTGCGATCACTTTCATGCCAAGTCTTCTTGCTTCTTTTACCGCAATGTTCTCTTTAACCGCATCGATAACAAACATCATGTCCGGAAGTTTTTTCATATATCTGAAACCTTCGAGGTATGAGCTCAGTTTCTCTTTTTTTCTCAAAAGCATCAATGCTTCTTTTTTGGTCAACATATCAAGCTGGCCGTTCTCTTCCATCTGCTCGATGATCTCAAGTTTTCTGATAGATTTTTTCATAGTTGGGTAGTTTGTCAACATACCACCGAGCCATCTTGTTGCAACGTAAGGCATACCCGCTCTCTCGGCATGTTCTTTAACTGCCTGTCTTGCCTGCTTCTTGGTTCCTACGAAAAGTACAGTTTGCCCTTCAGCAGCTGCATCTCTAACGACATTGTATGTATATTTGAAGTATCTGAGTGTTTTTTGAAGGTCAATGATGTAAATGTTCTTTCTTGCACCGAAAATGAATTTCTTCATTTTTGGATTCCATCTTCTTGTCTGGTGTCCGAAGTGTACTCCACACTCCAATAGGTCTTTCATTGTTACCATAAGTTTCTCCTTGGTATATCGTTAATAGAATATTTACACTGTAAATACTCAGTTAAAAGCATCGCTTCATCACTAGGTTTGATCCGCTGTAGTCCTCAATGTTCATTCCAAATAGTACTGGAATCACACAACCGTGCAAGGAATAACTACATGTGTTTTACTTACCCTCATAGAGAATAAGGAACGCGATTATACCGAAAAAAGTTTTAAGACTGTTTGAAAAGCGGGAGAATAGCTGTAGGGTGCGTACTCACACACCACAAAATAAAATCAGATAACAGACAAGTCGATGTCGAAAGGTCAAATACGTCAAGGCACAATACATTGCGCCCTACGCGGTCTGAAGCTCCTCAAGTTTCGCTTTCACCTCATCCACATGACCTTTTACCTTCACTTTCTCCCACTTTGCAGCTACTTTGCCGTCGGGATCGATGATGAAGGTCGAACGTACCACACCCATGTATTCACGTCCATAGTTCTTTTTAAGCTGCCAGACACCGAATGTCTGACAGAGTTCTTTTTCTTCATCAGCCAGAAGCGTGATACCCAGATCTTTTTTCTCTATGAAATTCCTGTGTTTCTTTGGAGAGTCAGGACTGACACCCAGCACGATAGCATCCAAGCCTTCGAAATCAGGCAGAGCCGCAGTGAAATCACATGCTTCTGTCGTACAGCCCGGCGTATTGTCTTTTGGGTAAAAGTAAAGTACGATCCATCTTCCCTTGATATCCCGAAAACAGATCTCCTCTTCGTCCTGGTTCGGCAGGCAAAAATCCGGTACCTTCTCTCCAACATTCAGCATATTGTATCCTTTATACATTTTTTTGGTAGTATAGCAAAATGAATGAAAAAAATATACCAGACAAAGAAAAACTGCTTCAGGAGATAGAAGAACTGATCGCTTACGGCAAAGAGGACCCGACCATCAACCCCGATCTTCTCGCCTATCTCTCCACCGAGGACCTCATCTCCATCAAAAAGAAGCTACTGGAACGCGTGGGAACACTCTCAGAGGAAGACAAAGCCTGGCTGGAGCAGTTCAAGAAGTACGAGTAAGTGCATCATCCCATAAAGCATGCATCATTATTTTGATACTTTCAATATAATTCTCATCCTCTTCAGATTTCGGAAAATCACTGTGCTCTAACAGTTTCTCATAGAGTCTTGCTTCAGGCAGGAGCGCCAGCCGAATCGGCACTTTTAGATAAAGTTTCGCGAGGAACCACAACGCAACAAAATTGCTACTGAGAAGGTTCAGATACATTCTACAGAATATTTCAAAGTCTGACTCACTACTGGCTTCAAATTCTTCGATGATACTCTCCAAAAGCCCGGAGAGATGCTGCAGTGGTACAGCATGGAAAATGAGTCTTGCTGCAGCTTTTCCACTACTGTACTCTCCTCCAAGAAAGACCCTTGCCGCTTTTTGGGTATCTCCAAATACATTGGTACGTAACCCGACAAGACCGATGTCCGCATGGTGGTGTCTGCCGCATCCTTTGAGGCAGCCGCTGAAACCGACCTGTATGTTATGCTGTTTTATCTTCTTCAGAGGCAGATAGGTTGTCTCTGCTTTGACATCCCACAGTGAGAGCCCACAATAGGCACTCCCCGCACAGGCAACAATATGGGAGGAACCCGTATCTGTTTCAAAGGGCACATATTTCTCTTTAAGTCCCAGAAGATAGATGTTCTGGTCCACACCCAGACGTATCTGCAGAGATTCTTTTTTGGCATAGTCCAAAAGTATTTCGAGTTCCTTCGTGCTGAGCTTCCCAAAATGTGTCTGGTAACAATAACCAAACGTGCCATCCTTGAGTTCAACAAACGAAGTAAAAGTGCATTTTTCATGCTGCAGGGCACCTGCCTTTTCCATAGTATACGGGTAGAACTCCGCTATTTTCTCTACAAAAGCTGTCATACCGATCTCTGAGAGCAGGTGGAACAGTCTGGTCTTAGCCCGGCTTCCGCGAAGTCCGTAAGTATTGTAAGCTTTAGCGACCGCTTCAAACATGGGCGGTACATTGTGTGGCAATACGAAAATGTCTGCCTCCCGCGCCACTTCGGAATTCTTACCCCCCAGATAAAGGTTAAATCCCCACTCTCCCTTCTTTTTGGCAAGTGCGAAGTAGAGGTCGTTCCCGAAGAAATGGAGATGACTTTTTTGTGTTCCGCTAATAGCGACATTGAACTTTCTGGGCAGCATCCCCATCCATGCTTCTTTGTTTAAAAAAAGCGTCTGCATCTGCATAATGAGAGAATAGACCTCTACCCTGTTCTCTTTTGTCGCACCATCATACGGATCAGTCACGATATTCCGGAAATTATCCGTAAGGGTCTGTAGAGTAGTGATATTGGCGTTTTGAAGCTTTTGCCAGACTTTCAGTACATTGTAGGCATTCAGGCCATGCAGCTCAATCTGTGCACGCGCTGTCACAAGCAGTTCAAGATGATATTCCCTGGCGATCCCAAAAAGAAAAGAAAGCATACCTTCCTCTACGCGTCCGCCTGCTATACGGATACGCAGCATAAATTTTTCGGGCATCAGCTTGATATTGTAGATACCCCAGTTCTTCAGGTAGAAACGGTCCTCTTCAGAAAGATCTTCAAGGTCAAGGCAGAAGATCTTCTCTCTGAAATCATAAGGGTGGTATTCCGATTTGAGGCGTTCGATCTTATTGGGCTTCATTGCTTTCCGACTGCTTCTTTCTTAGATCAATAGATCTGTCATACTCGATATTATACTTGTCAAGTATTTTTTTCTGTTTGGTTTCTGCCTCTTTTCTATCAATGACCACACGCACACCGTCCTTGTCTTCAAGGACGACATATTGCCCTTCAGCATTGTTGAACTTCTCGAAAAAGGTCTTGAAGCTGTCGAAAGTTTCACCGTTTATCTTCTCTATGGGCCACATGGCAAAACCATTATTGCCCCGGCTGATATCCGATGCCAGCACTTTGAGCAGTACGACCACCTCTTTTTTCTCTTTTGTAGGCCATTGTGTAGCAAAATAACTCAGTGCCAGCCTGTTCCGGTTGGTAGAGAGTAGCAAGTTTCTTGTCAAAGGAGAAAAGACATATCCGCCATAGATGTAATAGGTAGGCATCCTGTCGTAACGGGTCGTTTTCACCAGAAGAATATCGTCCGCCGTATTGGTCAGATTGGCATCCACCTTCATTTTTTCTCCATTGCGCAGCACTTCCAGCTCAACACTCTGATGCATCTGGTAGCGGTCCACATAATAGTTGAAATCTGTGAATTCATGCGGCCGAAAAGCAATCGTTCCGTCATTTTCTATCTTGTGCCCGTCTATCGCTGTCAGGATATCCCCTTTTTTCAGAATCCCCTTGAGCGAAGAGTTGTAAACGATCTCAGCCACGAGCTTCCCCGTCTCGTTCTCGTCCATATGGTAATAGTGCCTGATCGCGGGATTCTCCATTTTCTGTGTTGTCAGACCGAGGTCAGCAAATCCGTCACATTTCCCGTCCTCAATATCTTTGAGGAAATGTTTTACCATCATCACCGGTACAAGGTAACCGATATTCTGAGATCTTTTGATCACCTGCATGACCACGCCGACGATCTTTCCATTTGAGAGAGCGGGGCCTCCGCTGTTGCCGGGATTGACCGCGGCATCCACCTGGATGGCAAGGAATTTCTCGCCGCTGTGCGAATAGCGGTGATGCTCTATGCGCGATACAACACCGATCGTAGCCGACAGCGTACTTCCACCCATCGGATAGCCGTAGACGACCACTTTCTGCTCGATCTGTGGCAAACCGTCAAACTGAAGCGGAGTCACACCGTTGAAGAATGTCTCATCTTCCACTTCCAACAGTGCAAGGTCAGCCTGGTGCGAAACGAATTTTACCTTGGCAATGTAACGTTTTCTCTCCCCGTAGCGCTCGACTTCGATAAAAGTATGATTGGCCACCACATGCGCATTGGTCAAAATACGCTTGTCTTCGATGATGGCTCCGGAACCTGTCGCACTTGCCATGGAGGAGTTCCACGGTTCCTGGTAGTTTGGTGCTTTGAAAGTCGTGTATATTTTAACAATCGCCTGCTTGGCGATCTCCTCTTCTGTCGTTCCGGCCGTTAAAAAAAGTGTACCCAATAATAGTGTGATCAATAGTTTCAATGTTTATCCTTCTCTGTCGGATCACCGATCTTTTCAATATATGCTTCGGCATCGATCGCTTCAATACCCCTGTGCATCGCCTCTTTTGCCATGAGGCCTGCCGCCCCAGCACTGATCAGAACTTTGTGTTCATCATAAAGCTTTGCGGAACAGACCCCACAGCTTGGACTTCTGTCCTTCCCAATAAAAAGATCGATATCACTATACTTTTTTAAAAAATCTTTGGCATAGGCTTCGACCGGGGCAGAGAGATCTTCACCTGTTTCATTGGAGATCGCCCTGATCCCCTCTTGCATCTCTATCAGATCCATCGTAGGACGCGGTGTTCCGAAAGCATCGTCCTCCGGGCAAAAAGGGATCAGTTCACATCCTTCCAGTTTTTCCAAGAGCAGATCATCTCTGTTGTCCGTACCGTCATAACGGCAGGCCTCTCCCAGAAGGCAAGCGGAAATAGCAATTTTCTTCATAAGAAGTCCCCTTTTGCATCAAAACACGAACAGGAGCAGATAGAGCCATATCCCAGTCAGTGCCGTCAGTACGATACCGATAAAGGAACGGATACCCACTTTTTTATGTGATGTTGAATCCGGTCCGGGAAGCAGACCACCTCTTGCATAACTTTTTCTGGCATGCACAAGCGTGCCTGCCCACACACCCAGCGTAATAACGGAAATAGCAATATGCAAAACAAGAACGAACAAAAGATAATTATGGGAAACATGTGTCCCCTTCACAAACGCTTCATACCCTCCACCCAGACGTACACCATATTCAAAATAGCCCACTACAATGACAGAAATGATAAAGATTGTGATCTGAACTGTACTATGCAAGGTATATTTCTTATGACGCGCAAAAGAGATCGCTATGCCTACCAGCAGTGGCAGAAAAGCGACTATCAGTGTAACGAAATCCATAAAAAAAGGTGCTCTGGTTCCCAGAAAACCGGGTTGGAACATGTAGTCCATATTTATCCTTCCACTATGTCATCCTGAACTTGTTTCAGGATCTTTTTATCTTTCAAAATTACTTTTGCATCCTTGAGGGATTCTGAAACGAGTTCAGAATGACGTAAAACATTCAACATATAACAATACTTTTGATCTCTGTGAACTCATCAAGCGCCCATTTCGGGCCTTCCCGTCCCACACCTGAAAGTTTGGCACCACCGTAAGGCTGCACGTCAAAACGCAGTGTCGGGATATCGTTGATCACTACACCTCCGCACTGGGCATCGTCTATGAATGCCTGTGTCATTTTCAGATCATTGGTGAAGATGGAAAATTGCAGCCCGTAGGGAGAATCGTTCATCTTCTTCACGGCTGTATCATAATTTGGCACTGAGACCAGTGAAACAATAGGCGCGAAGACCTCTTCGCAGATGATCTTCATCTCATCGGTCACATCCGCCATGACGGTTGGGGGGAAGAGCCCTTCCACGGTTTCCTCTCCACCGACGATCACTCTGGCACCTTCAGCCTTGGCTGACGCTATCCAGTTCTTTGCTCTCTCTTTGGACTCACCGTCGATAAGCGGCCCCATGAAGGTATCGTCCTCATAAGGTGACTCTACCTTGAGTTTGGCCGTCTCCATGGCAATGAGTGTTGCGAACTCTCCGTAAACTTCCGCATTGACATAAATTCTCTGCAGCGAGATACAGACCTGTCCTGAGTTGTAAAAAGCACCGAAAGCACATCGTGCAGCCGCAAGTTCAAGGTCGGCACTTTCATCGATGTAGGTGGCGGCATTCCCGCCCAGTTCAAGGCTCACCTTTTTAATGCCCGCCTGAGACATAATGATATTGCCTACCGAGACAGAACCGGTAAAACTGATGACCCTCGGAATGTTACTTTTGACCAGAGTGGAACCTACCTCTGCATCACCATAGACTACTGAAAGTGCATCTTTCACGGCATACTCGGAAGAGACAAAAAGCTTGGCTAGCATATAGGCTGTCATGGGTGCCTCTGGTGTAGGCTTGAGCACTACGGCATTCCCTGCACCCAGTGCAGGTGCGATCTTGTGCGCTACAAGGTTCAACGGGAAATTGAAAGGCGTGATGCAGGCAATTACTCCTGCAGGTTCACGTCTGTAGTACGCCATAGTCTTCTTGCCGCTGGGCATGATATCTGTCGGAATGGTCTCTCCCGAAAGGTTGGCAAGTTCAAGAACAGTCAGTTTGATCGTCTCGATACATCTATCCACTTCAATACGCGAGAATGCGATGGGTTTTGCCACCTCTTTTGTCAGCATAAGAGCAAAAACTTCTTTCTCTTCTTCCAGTCTTTTTGCCACATCTTCCAGCCACAATATACGCTGGGAAAGAGATGTTTTTGCCGCCTCTTTGGCTGCCTCTTTGGCGATCTTCAGTGCATGTACCGTATCGTCGGCGTCACAAGCCTGTGCTATGCTGACAACAATACCGTCATAAGGGCTGCAGCGTTCTGTCTTCTCTTCTTTGGTTGCTTCAGTGGAACCAAAAAGAATCTTCGCTTCTACATCTTCTTCATCAAACATATTCATACCTCTTGTAGGGAATTGTAATGATTATAGCAAAAAAAAATGTAGGGTCGATTTATCCGGTTATGATTTATTTCTTTTTTGTCGTATGACTGCAGGAGGCACTGTCACAATAGCTTTTTTTAAGAACGAATTTATACACGAGATCTTTAACCATCAAAATAAGACAATAGACCCAAAGCACATCGATAATAATATTGTCTTTATAGTCCAGACCGTAACGCAGCAGCGGCCATCCAAAGAGGATAAGATACTTCATATAGTAGAAGAAAAGTATCCCTACACCGTAGATCTCTTTAAGTGCCTGCATTATTCCGCACTAAAGTTGGGAGTTCCATCAGGCATATGCTCCATATTCTCACGCTTCGCTTCCTGTTCGGCTTCATAGGCATTCATCTGCATACGTACTTCATTGATCTGCTCGGGGGTCACGCCGTCATCACTTGACCAGATCACTTCTACCTCATCTCCATACTCTTTGCCCATCTCTTCGACCTTCTCTGCATACTCGTAGACATCCAGACAGAATACCGGTTCGGCATCCTCTTTCATCGTATCTGTCAGTTCAATATACCAACGGCCCAGAGGAGAGGTTTTGATCACCGATTCTATTACGCCTGCCATAATTAAAATCCTAACTTTTTATGTCTGAGGTCACCGTGATATTCGACATCTCTGACATCGATATCATCATCGTTGAGCACGTCGGGTACCGGGTTCTCTTCTTCAAGTCTTTTGACTTCCGCATCGAGTTCATCTTCCTGATAGGTCATCATCATATCTGCCGCGATTACATTGGGAAGCCGCTGTATCTTGACGAGTTTTTCGATCTCCTCTTCCACACCTTTTCCTTCGACAGTTACAATGATCTTTCCTTTTTCTTTGTCATGCAGATGATAATCAATATAATCGGCCTCTTTAAAGAACGCCACCAGCTCATTGATATTTTTCGGCAAAGCCTGTACTACAATACTTGATACATTCATTGTTTCTCCTTTATTTTTTTAAGTCCCACACCATTACGGTGCTGTCATCACTGGATGAATAGAGTCTGTTCTCATCTTTGAAAATAATAACATTTAGTGTACTCTTTTGCCCCTTAAGCAAGGCTATTTTAGCCTTGTCAGAAGTACGATAGATGGAAATATTGTTCTGTTCGTCCATCGTAAACGCTACTTTCTCTGCAGAGGGGCTCAGTGCCGTTGCATAAATGAGAAAATCACCCTGGATGTACGTTCCTGTGCCGGTCGTTACATCGTACAAAGCCCCTCTTCTGTCCTGTCCTGCTGCCGAGACGGTCTTCTGCTTATAGTCGACTTTGTAAACATTGTCCACATTTTGTCCCTGCAGCTGTTTGATTACTTTCCCGCTTTTTACATCCACAACATTCAGTACACCGCTCTCACAGGCGAAAACCGCCTGGCTTTTGTCTTCATTGAGTGCAAAATCGGAAAATTTCGATTCACTCAACTGAACCCGGTAGCGCTCTTTTCTGCTGTTGATATCCAGTAGCGCCACCTCGTTACTGAGATAACCAAGCAAAATATGCGAATCATCCACAAATCGTGCTTTAATGATCGCTTCCTTGTCATCAGCGGACAAGAGTTGTTTCAATGTTTTATCATAGAGGTAAAGATTGGAGTAACCACCTTTTCCGCTGTCACTCAGCAGAAGATATTTCTCCCCTGTCACATCCGTACTCATGACCCTGGCCGGCATAATGTCACCCATAAAATCTTTCACATCCGGAATGGAGACCTCTTTGATCTTTTTCCTATTGGCTGTATCATACACTTCAATATGCCCCATATCGGTAGCAATGACCAAATGGCCGTTTGAGAGGACCATATCTTTGGCTGTCCCGTTGACCTCTATTGTCTCAACGGGTGAGAATATCGGTGTCGCCCAGGCAGCCATGCTCAAGAGGCAAAGCAGCAGGAGTCTTCTCATACCATCTCCTCGATGTGCTCCAGTAACAATGCAACAATTTCTTCCTCACTCAAGGCCGATTTTACGCCATAGAGATCGTCTTCAGAAATAACAAAATTTTCAAAAGCACTGTGATCGCCAAGTGTTTCTGCCAATGCTGACATCTTCTCTTCTCCCAGAATTTTCTGAACAGGTTCTGCAATATAGATTACAAAGTTGTACTCTTCAAAATCAAACTCATACTCTTCGGAATCATAATCTTCGTAGTTCTCATCCACATTGAGCAGGTGGCGTAACTCCACTTCTTTGTCTTCAAGTTTGTCAAAAAGTTTCGGATATTTCGCTTCCAAATTCATCATTCATTTCTCCAGTCAATCAATAGTTAGATCATTAATGACATAGTAGCAGGATTTCACTCAAATCTATTGAGCCAAATCAATTTCAACTAAACCTCTGTCTGATCCGCTTCCTACTTCAATGCAAACACTTCATAAGAGATCGCCTGTGTCGGGCATCTTGACATGCAAAAACCGCAAGCCGTGCATTTTTCATCATCGATGACTGGATTGAACATTCCGTTGAACAGAATGGCATCATCGATACAGGGTTCTTTACAGGCATGGCAGATGACGCCATGATGTGCTACACAAGCTTCAAGCGATATTTTGAACACAGCGTTGAGCCAGTCAGCTGTACCTTCATTCTCCAGCGAAAGTACACCTGTTTCACAGACTTCGGCACAGGCATCGCAAAAAGTGCAGCCGTTCTCTTTGAATGTGAGTGTCGGCGCACCGTCATCCGCTATAAAAATGATCTTCTCATCACAGGAAGCGACACAGCTTTTGCTTTCGCAAGAGGGACACTCACTCTGAAAAAGAGATTCGTCTTTACCGTAAGGCGGCCTCACCAAAAGAGGAGACTCCTCTTTGGTTTGACGCAGTGGTTTGGTGAAGGATCTAAAAAAATCTCTTCGATTTGCCACTATTTGACACCATCATCCATCATATTGACAAGATTTGAGTGTGTCTTAAACTCATCAGTCAATCCATCAGATTTAAATGTATTTGCAACAGCAGTTTTTACATTTGCCTGCGGTGCATGACACTGAGAACAGTTGAATCTACCCTGATAGAGGTGGTTGAGTTTTTTCACTTTGGCAAGTTTGATATCACCTACGTTACCCATGTCACCCTTTTGGATACCGACTTTTTTACCTTCTTTGACCAATTCACCATTTTTGTAAACAGTTGTAGGCCTGTAGTTAGTGAAGTGAGATGGGGGAATAGGTGTAGCGCCTACGCCTTTTGCCACATCAGGCATATGACATCCAAGACATTGGTTGTTGTCTTTGGTGATCGGCAGCAATCCTTCCACTGAGTGAGGGATCATCGGTGGTGCATTGACATACGCTCTTTCAAACTTTGGAGCAGTTCCAGGAGCCGGTCTGTCTTCTTTTCCTTTAACCGGTGCAACCTTTTCATCAAAAAGTGATGTTTTTCTCAGACCCAATACTGTCTCATCAACTACTTTTTTGTTTCCGAGATCTTCTTTGTCGATTCTCTTGGGATCACATACATCTTTGTTGATGTCGATCACTTTGGCCTGGGCTACTGCCGCTGCCGCTGCATTTTCAGTCGCGACATTTGTCGGTACAGCTGCACCGCCCTTGATGGAAGCAGCGATCGCTTTCATATCGGCATCTGAGAGTGAAGCGACCTGGCCTTTCATAAGACCTTTCATCGCACCACCGTACGTACCGTTCTTGTAGCCTTTGAGCGCTACAAGAATATCTGCTTCACTCATATCTTTTACGACTTTGGACTTACCCATCGCCTTTTTCTCAAAATGCTGTCCGTGGCATCCTGCACATGCTGTCGTACTTGCACTACCATACAGTGCTGAAGCAGCAAGCAGTGAACCCAATGCCATTACCTTGATTACTTTTGTCATTTCTTCTCCTTTAATCATTTACTTTTTTGTAAAACTTCTAATTCCAAATCCCAAAGCATCATCATTGCAGACGTCGATGCAGCGACCGCAGTTGGTGCACTCACCGTCTGTAACTGAAATACTCTCTTTGTTTATCATATGCAAGACCTGATTTTCAGGACATACCACCTTACACTCCATACAGGCTGTACAGGCTTCATGGTCATGTTTGACCCTGATAAGGCTTGTTTTGCCTATGAGCGAATAGGTTGCTCCCAAAGGACACAGGTGTCCGCACCAACCATTCTTGACCCCGAAGAGATCAAAAAGGAATATCGCTATGACCACCGAAATCCCTGCACCAAATCCAAAGATAATACCTCTTTGCATGATGGTAATAGGGCTCAGCGCTTCAAATGCGGCAATACCGACAATAGCCGAGACGATCAAGCCAAGTACCATGATCCAGTAACGTGCGCGTCTTTTAAGGAAACGATAATTCACTTCTTCTTTGTCTAAATTAAGTTTGCGTCTGAGCCAGTTGGCCAGGTCCGTCACCATATTGATGGGACATACCCAGCTGCAAAAAGCCCTGCCGCCTACGATCATATAGAAAAGCGTAATGATCAACGCCCCCAAAAGTACATCTGCTCCCAACACAAAACCTGTAGCTAAAACCTGCAGTGTCGTATAGGGATCAGCCAACGGGATCACACCAAAAAGTAGAGAGGAACCGAATGTACCTTTCAAGATAGTCCAACCATAAGCATTGGCACCAAAGTACAGTACCAAAAGCCCGATCTGTGTTACCCTTCTAAGAAGTAGATATTTTAAATTTTTCATTAATACTCTATCTCCTTATTCAAATAATCCACCGGCGCTTTTTCGCTTCGTTTTGTATGCGTTTCTATCTCTTCTGCTTTTCTGTTTCCTACTCTTTCCTGGTCTTTTTTGTCCCAACCTTTTACATAATGAGCTCCTGCTTTTCCTGTAGAATGCTCCCGCGGTAGTACAAAAATAGCTGGTTTTTCAGTCACACAGGCTTTTTCACACAACCCGCATCCTGTACAGACATCCGAATGGACGACAGGCAGCAAAAATGCATGTTTTCCCGTTCGTTCATTCTTCATATACTCCAGCGATATCGCTTCATCCAGCAAAGGACATGCCCGGTAACAGGCATCGCACTGCAAGCCCCAAAAGGCAATACAGCTCTCTTTATGCACGATGGCCAATCCCATTTGGGCTTTATTGATATCCAGTTCTCCTTTTTTGTCAAGAAGGCTTGGCATATCCAAAGCGCCTGAGGGACAGACCGGAACACAGGGAATATCATCACACATATAACAGGGAACATCCCTTGGTGTAAAGAACGGCGTACCCACCAGTCGGTGGTCGCCCCCTTTTGCCATCTGCAGGGTTCCAGGTCTTTGCTTTCCTGTCTCTTTGTCTATATTACTGTCACGATTATAGCACGCTTCCGCACACATTCCACACTTAATGCACGCATCAAGGAAATCCTTTTCTGCCAATGCACCCGGTGGTCTGAGTACCAGTGGTGATGCTTTTGCTTCATCACAATAGCCACTCCACAACAATCCACCAAGAGCCGTTAAGCCAACGCTTTGAAGGGTCGTTGCCATGAACTTTCGTCTGTTGTTGTCGGAGTTTGCCATTTACTTATGCCTTTGTGATCTTAACTGCACATTTTTTGTAGTCTGTCTGCTTAGACATTGGACATGTCGCATCAAGACATACTTTGTTGATGAAGACTTTCTCATCGAACCAAGGAACGAATACCAAGCCCTGAGGTGGTCTGTTACGACCTCTCGTCTCAATTCTTGCTTTAACCTTACCACGTCTACTTTCAACCCATGCAAGTTCGCCTCTCTTGAGACCTTTTGCTTTGGCATCACCAGGATGCATATAGCAGAGTGCTTCAGGAACCGCACGGAAGAGTTCAGGGACTCTCATGGTCATCGTACCTGAGTGCCAGTGCTCGAGAACACGACCTGTACATAACCATGTATCGTAAGTTTCATCCGGCATTTCCGGTGGATCCATGTATGGTCTTGCAAATATCTTCGCTTTGTTAGGAAGTGCATATTTGCCAAGTTTTTTGTTTGGCCCTTTCAAGTCACCCTGAAGGATCTTTTTCGCCAATGGACCATAGAAAGCGTGTGTTGACTTGCTGCCTGATTTTTTAACTGCTTTTGCCGCATACGGATCGTACTTGACGTTAAATCTCCATTGTGTCTCTTTACCGTCGACAACCGGCCACTTAAGTCCTCTTACTTTATGGTAAACATCGAATGGAGCAAGGTCATGTCCGTGTCCTCTACCGAAGCTTGCATACTCTTCAAAGAGATACTCATGGATCATGAATCCGTAACCTTTGAATACCTTACCATCAGAACCTTTTACATTTCTGCTATCACCAAGACATTCGGAGTTGTCAAACCCTTTTTGAGGGAACTTGGAAGTATCGATTTTGTACGATTTTCCTTTTTTGTTCGCATAAAGGATCTCATACATCGTCGTATCTTCGCTGTATCCCATTTTCTTCGCATCAGCGATAACGTTTGGAAGTTTTTTCTTATTTCTAAGTGTATATCCACCCCAAAGGTCTTTCACTGTAAATCTCTTGGAGAATTCAACCCACTGCCATGTATCTGACATCGCGTCACCTACAGGAAGTACCTGCTGTCTCCAGTGCTGTGTTCTACGCTCAGCGTTTCCATATGCACCCCACTTTTCATAGATCATTGCTGACGGGAGTACAAGGTCGGAAACCATTGCTGAGATACCTGGGTATCCATCTGAAGTAACGATGAAGTTATCCATCTCTCTTGCCGCTTTGATCCAGTGGCTGGCACTTGCTGAATCCTGGTATGCGTTACATACATTGACCCATGCAAATTTTACGACACCATCTTCAATATCTCTGTGGATCTTCATGATGTGCTGGTTACCTACAGGGTTTAATGTACCTGCAGGGATTCCCCATGTTTTTTCAGCATGAGCTCTATGCTTAGGGTTTTTCACCATCATATCTGCAGGCAGTCTGTGACAGAATGTACCGACTTCCCTTGCCGTACCACATGCTGAAGGCTGACCTGTCAACGAGAATGCACCGTTACCTGGCAATGCCTGCTTGTTCAGCAGGAAGTGAACATTGTAGGAAAGTGTATTGACCCAGGTACCTCTGGTGTGCTGGTTCATACCCATTGTCCAGAATGAAACGACTTTTCTGTCTTTTTCAATATAAAGCGCAGCGAGATCTTTGAGTTTTTTCTTGAATGATTCAAGAGACTCGTTAGGATCACCTTTTGCGATCTTAGCCACATAGTCGAGCGTGAACGGTTCAAGCGATTTTTTGTATTCTTCAAAAGAGATCTTCCAATGCTTGAGCGTACCTGCAGTGTTTTTCATCACATCACCCTCTTTGATACCGTATGGTGCCAATGCCGGTGCCTCTTTGGCTGAGATCTTTTTCTCCATCTCTTTATTGATGGTCTGCATCTCAAGAGCGCTGTATTTTCCTGCACTACCGTCTTTTCTGACCGGTGTAATGGATTTTTCGCCTGCTCTTCTCATACCGTAACCGATGTTGAGCGGTCCGGCTGTAAAGACGATGTTCTGCTTGACAAAATCCCAGTCGATCGCTTCAGGATGGTTGTAAACAATCTCATGAGCAATATAGTTCCACAACGCAAGGTCCGTGTTTGGTGAGAAGATAATGTTAAAGTCACCAAGGTCACACGTTCTGTGTGTATAAGTCTGGATGTTAACGACTTTTACTTTGTCAGGATTGGAAAGTTTTCTGTCCGTAACTCTTGACCAGAGGATCGGGTGCATTTCTGCCATGTTGGATCCCCAGGTAACGATAGTATCTGTAATTTCGATATCGTCATAACAACCTGACGGCTCATCGATACCGAATGTCTGGTAGAAGCCGACAACCGCTGATGCCATACAGTGACGTGCATTCGGGTCGATCGCATTTGATCTGAAACCGGCTTTCATCATTTTCTGGGCTGCATACCCTTCCATAACCGTATACTGACCGGATGCAAATACTGCTACACCTTCAGGACCTGAAGCTTTCAGCGCTTTTTTCGCATACTTTTCCATCTCGTCGAATGCTCTTTTCCAAGAGACAGGTCTGAATTTACCATGTTTGTCAAATTCACCCTTGTCGTTCATTCTGAGAAGCGGTGTCTTGAGTCTATCCGCACCATACATAATCTTTGCATTAAAGTAACCCTTAATACAGTTAAGACCTCTGTTCACCGGTGCCGCAGGGTCACCCTTAACCGCTACGATCCTACCACCTTTGGTCGCAAGCATGATACCACAACCCGTACCACAGAAACGACATGCTGCTTTGTCCCATCTCCAATCTTTCTGTGCGTCATTCGCTGCCGCGTTCAGACTGGATGGAACAGCAATTCCCACAGCGCTGGCCGCAGATGCTGCCGCTGCACTTTTTAGAAATTCTCTTCTATTTAAAGCCATATTACTTCCTCCGTAAATTGATTTTTGGTTATACGTCAAAAACCCTCTCAATATCCCTGCTGTCAGAGTTATTAAGAGAGTCTCCACGTACAACTACGTATATAGTTTATCACAGCAGTGTCAATAAAAAAGATGATTTATATCAAGAGAAGTAAATATTGTCATAAATATGACAAATAGGTAACGCTTTAATTTAGAGTAAAATTATCTTAGATAAATTATAAAAATGATATTTGAATTAAGATTAAAATATATTGATGAAATAAGGAGTAAAAGACTCCTATTTGCTCAGGCAAGTGCCTGAAAGCATGCTTACGGTCTACATACCACCCAATGCCTGCTTGACATTATCATGTGCCATAGAGATATTCCATGCCGGCTCCCAGACAACTTCCACTTCCACTTCACCCACATCTTCAATGCGTTCTACCGCCTCTTTGACCCAGGTGGTGATCATCTGATGCAAAGGGCATCCCTGTGTAGAGAGTGTCATGATGACATGAACATTGCAATCCTCATCGATGATCGCATCGTAGATCAGACCCATTTCAACCAGGTTGAACCCTACTTCCGGATCGATGACCGTAGAGATGGCATCGAAAACCGCTTCTTTTGTAATACTGCACATATTTATTCCTTATATTATTTATTGGTGCGTGTACCCCAAGGGCATTTCCGATGGGCATTACGCACCCTACAAAAAATTTATTTCATATTTGAACATGGCGAATAAAACCACCGAAATGGTTTATTTCCCATACGCCAGCATCTTCCGCATCGTAACGAAGAGGAAGATCGCCCCTGCAAAGAGGAAACTGGCACCGCCTTTAAAGAGAATACCATTCTCAAAGAGCAGTCCAAGACCTCCAAGTACAACGCCGGACGCCGTGAACCAGAACATCATCGATGCTCCCTCTTTGGAGTACATTTCATGGAGCATCGGTACTTTCTCTTTTCCCACCAAAGGTGCAAAACGTTCGAACCAGACCAGAAATGGAACGATCTTGTAAAGATGGCCTGTGATCATAGAGGAGATGAACCCCAGCAACAAAAACCATACCGATGCATGCAAGATGCTTTCCTTGCCGCTCATAAAATAAACCAAGCCCAGTACAATTGAAAGTATGAGTGCACCAAAAGCGAATATCATGGACTTTGCCCAGATATCCATCTCTTTACGCACCGTCAGTTTCGCAATAATATAGATCTGCCATATATAAAAGAATATACCCAGCATATTGACAGCATACCCTATGTACATGAACCACTCCTGGGTAAAAAGTGCTCCGGCAAAAACAATCCCGACACCGGTAATGACCAGCTTAAACGCCCTGTTGATCGCTGTTTCTTCAAAACCATGCGCCAGAGAGAACATCGGTATAAGGATCAGGGACAGGCCCATGATGGTTAGGACAACATATCCCCCAATTACAGCATAGACATGGGCTTTGAGCATCAGTGAAACATTGATGCCAAAGTTTCCGCTCAATCCCAGTGCGATGGCAAATCCGGTCAAAATACCCAGCAACAGATAGCCGTTACTCCAGGCAACCGTATCTATCGTTAATGTCCGAATGGTCGTCTTCTTGAGCGTGGCGATATTCTCCACAGCAAAAATGATCATGGCAACGAGTACCAGCAGGCCTCCATAGGGAAGTATCGCCGGCATGAGCCAGAAGCCGAATACCATTAGGGAAGCACCGACCAAAAGCAGAGGGAAAATGACATAATAGACATCTACCACTGCATGCCCTGCTTCAAGGACCACAGGGATCAACTGTGCCATGGCACCGAAGATGATCATCATCACAAAGCCAAGCAGAAAAAGATGTATCCACCCGGCCACATTCATCTGCGCATAACTGAATGTCGGCTCAAAAAAGAGCAGTGCCAGCATGGAGAGCAGATAAAAGACCACGCCATAACTGAAAAAGGGCGAGATCAGTTTCAGCGGTGGCGCAAAATCACTGGAGATAGCTTTCATCTAACCTATCCGTGACAAGCGGCATCATTGAGGTTTGCATTTTCACTCTCTCCCGATTTATAGGAGAAGATCAGTTTGACACGGCCGTCATCCATTTTTTCTGTTTCAATATCGTAATTCTCACCGATCTTGTCAAGCAGTCCCATTGGTTTCTTGTGGTTGATCATAACCACTTTCTTATTGGGTCCATCTATCATTTTGAGTCCCGCCATTGCATTGACCATTGGTTCAGGCGGTCCGCATTTGGATGTATCGAATTCAAAATACTGTGTTTCGCCCATCGTATAGGTAAAGAAAGGCACGGTTGCTCCAGGTACTTCTATAGCTTGTTTATTTAATTCAGACATAATTACTCCTATTTAGTTTTTATCATTTTAATGACTTATATTTAAAATAAGCTTGATTTATATCAAAATTATGTCAAATAATGTCAAAATCATTTGAAATTCTTCCTGAAATATTCTTCCACCAGTTCGTCAAAATATTTCATTCGTTCTTTGCCCTTGGGCATTGTCGAGCGCAAGGCTTTCATTTTTTTAAGAAAATCCCCGACCGAGTCGGGAATGATCTTCTCGAAATGGCGGCGGATATGTTTGGCGAAAGCCGGAGAAGCTCCTCCTGTCGAAAAAGCGATGGTCAGATCATCCTTTTTGACATAGGAGGGAAAGATGAAATCACAATAGTCCGTATTGTCCACGGAATTCACCAGTATCCTGCTGCCCCTTGACTCTTCATAGATCGATTTATGCAGATCCACTGTATCGGTTGCCACAATGACAATGTCGAAACCCTGAATATCCCCCTCTCTGTATGCCCGCTGATAAAGTGTCAGACAGTGGTCTTTGATCAGGCTGTCCGCCTCTACACTGACCTCGGAGGCGATCACTGTGATCTCTTTGGTGAAATCCACCAGTTTTTCAAGTTTTTCGGTAGCAATGGCACCGCCACCTACCACCAGTACCTTGAGGTTCTGCATATCCATGAACATGGGGAAATACGACATTGTGTTCCTTTATGTCAATTGTGTATCATAATTTAACAGAAATTTATCACATTTGCTTTGATATGTATCAATCTTTGCTACACTAGCATTTATTATTACCTTATTGGAGATTTAAATACCTATGCAAGACGAATTACTATACCAGATGCAAAATGCTTTTCCTATGACACAGCGGCCTTTCAAAGAGATCGCAGATATCCTCAATACGACCGAAGAGGAAGTGCTCTCTACCGTACAGAGGCTCAAAGACGAGAAGATCATCCGACAGACTTCCGCCATTTTCGATACCAAACGTCTGGGCTACAAGTCATCACTGGTCGCTTTCAAGGTAGCTGAAGACAATATAGACGAAGCCGCACAGACTATCAATGCCCATCCGGGTGTCAGCCACAATTACCTTAGAAACCATGACTACAACATCTGGTTCACAATGGCCGTTGCACCCGACAGCAAACTCGGACTGGAGAAGACCATCGAGATACTCAAAGAACAGACAGGCGCGGACGATGCCATCATCCTGCCGACCCTGAAAATGTTCAAGATCTCTGTCAAGATGGACACCACAGGAAAACGCGCCAAGAAAGAGAAGGTCAAAAAAGCAGCACATAAAGAGATAGAACTGACACCTCAGCACATAGAAGTCATCAAAGAGCTGCAAAAAGACATTGCTGTTACATCGGAACCCTATAAAGAAGCGACTGAAAAACTTGGTATGGATTATGATGCATTCTTTGCGATCGCCAATGAACTTAAAGAGAGCGGTGTCATGCGCCGTTTCGCCACTATCCTCAACCACAGAAAAGCCGGTTTCGGTGCCAATGCTATGTCCGTGTGGTCCGTACCGGAAGAAAAAGGTGAAGAGATAGGACGACAGATGGCAGAATTCTCAGCCGTCAGCCACTGCTACCTGCGCCCCTCCTACCCCAACTGGCCCTACAACCTCTTTGCCATGGTCCATGCCAAAACCCAGGAAGAATGTGACACGCTTATAGAAGAGATGGCCAAAGAAAGCGGTTTATCCGAATACGGAAAACTCTACTCAACCGTAGAGTTCAAAAAACAGCGTCTGGTTTATTTTGATGATGCGTTTAAAGAGTGGGAGGAGAGCGTTTAGCGTTTATACGCAAAATTGTGACATACTTTATCTGTATTTGTCAAGATTTTTGAAAAAAATCACTCTCATTAAAGCACACGCAGTGTGCCTGTCTCTGCGAACGACCTTGTACCCCTCTTACGCTTTAGCGACAGAGGTATCGCCATTTAGTGTCAGAAAAGCGAAGCGATTGTCCTCGTTCCTGCGGGATTTCATCGAGAGATACGACGATTTTTTTGCTTCGTTTTTTTCTAAAAAAAATGAAGAGAAGAACAACACCTCAATTACAATAACAGGGGAATTCGACAAACGAAATAGATCTATAAAAGATAGATTCCGGATCAAGCCCGGAATGACGTACATTTAATCCTTATACCCTATCTGCTCTTTAAAATGCGCGATACAATTCGTACAGTCCTTGATCGTATTGGTCTCGACGATGTTGTAAAGCGCCTCTTCATTCAAAATGATGATCTTCTGGTTCTTCACTGTGATGATCCCCTCCTTCTTGAACTTGGTCAGAATACGCGAAAATGTCTCCGGCGTCAGATTGAGCATCGAGGCGATCTCGTTGTTCTTGAGACGCTGAAAAAGAGGAAGTTTCTGTGTCATAAGATCAGCTACTTTCGCTTCGGAAGAGAGGACGGTCTCTTTGTGTACCAGGGCGGAAAGCAGTGCGACTTTTCCGGTAAGAGACTTGATGATCTCCAGGGAAAAACCTGGATTGTCAAGATGTTTGTAGACGAAATCAAAAGGCAGAAGTCCCATCACACCATCTGTAAGGAATTCGCATGTAGCGGGGAAAGGCTGATTCTCAAAACAGGCATACTCGCCTATCATTGCCGGTGCAGCAAGACGGTTGATCTGAATCTGCGTACCTTTGGGAGTGGTTTTGTAGAGTTTGATGTTGCCATCAAGCAGAATATGCAGGTATTTACTTTCATCTCCCTCATAAAAAACAATACTGTCTTTAGCATACTGTTTTATATGGGTCTGATCGTAAAGCTCTTTGAGATATGTCCCCGTCAGTGCCGAAAACATAGGAATCTCTTCAAGTTTATACATCTTAATACCTCTTTCATGTCTCTAAAGAGGGTACTATACTGTAAAAAAGATAAATATTCTCCTATATAACTGCGGATAAGCAGAGGAATCCGTGTTTTACTCCTGTTCGAACCAGGAAAGCTGCTCTCTAAGCTTTACCACTTCACCGACGACGATCAAACCAGGCGTCGGCAGGTCCTTCGCTTTAGCATAGATCGTTTCCAAGGTTCCTACCACCGTCTTCTCATCAGGCGTGGTCCCCTTACTGATGACCGCTACAGGATAGTCTTCTGGTTTTCCGATCTCAATGAGTTTTTTGCAAATATATTTGAGACGGTGCAGCCCCATCAGAAAAATGATCGTATCATCACTCTTGTAATTCTCCCAGGGGATCTGAGACTGGTCTTTGTTCTTCGACTCATGGCCTGTTACTACTCTGAAAGAGACCGTGATACCGCGATGTGTCACGGGGATGCCGGCATATTCCGGTACCGCGATCGCCGAGGTGATCCCGGGGATGAACTCGAACTCTATACCGCGTTCTCTCAGGTAGATCGCCTCTTCACCACCGCGTCCGAAGACCAGGGGGTCACCCCCTTTGAGACGGACCACTTTCTTGTATTTCAGTGCAGACTGGTAGATCACTTCATTGATCTCTTCCTGCGGCAGCGTATGATGCGAATCCTCTTTACCTACATAAATGAACTCACACCCCTCTTTCGTCTGCAAGAGAATATCGGGATTGGCCAGTCTGTCATAGATGATTACATCAGCCTGTTCTACCGCACGCAGTGCTTTGACCGTCAAAAGATCGATATCTCCCGGCCCTGCCCCTGTCAAATAAACTTTACCCATTAATTATTTCCTTTAATTTGTTCTTCCGTTAAATAGCATGATGGATCTTCCGCCCACATATCACCGTAGATCGCATAGGCACGGCTTCTTGAACCGCCGTTACAGATATTCAGGTATTGACATTCTACACATTTTCCGCCAAGCTCTCTCGGGTGCACACGCAACTTCTGCAGCAGTTCGGTCGGCTCGTTCGTCCAGATATCCGAAAAATCCTGTGTCAGGATATTGCCTATCTTCACAGGGAAGAAAGGGTCAGGCTTCACAAAACCTTCGGAATCAATGTTGAGCAGTTTTCTTCCCGCAGAGTTTCCACCCCATTCAATGAGCCTTCTCTTCATCTCTTCGGCATATTCAGGATACTTTTTTTCAAATCTGTCATAGAAGAGGATCGCATCCATTTCCATGTTACCCGTAACGATCTCTATATCTCTGCCGCTCTCATGATATTCGAACGCTTTGTCCAGAATGTAGTTGACCGCTGTGATACGCTGCTCTTTGCTCAGGTCCATCTCCAGGTTCTCCAGCCCGCGTCCGCTGTAGACCAGGTGCGAGATGTAGACTTTGGGGATATTATGCTCTTCAGCCAGTTCGAAAATGAACTGCAGGTCATCATAGGTATCTTTGGTGATCGTAAAACGGATACCTACTTTGGTCTTTCCAAAACTGTTGAGCAGGTCGACCGCTTTCATCGACTCGACGAAGGAGCCCTTGAGCCCCCTGAAAGCATCATGCACTTCGGGACTTCCGTCTATGCTGATACCGATATAGTCAAAGGTATCAAGGATCTTCTCGGCATTGCTCTTTTTGACATACAGACCGTTCGTAGAGAGGTAGGTCACGATACCCAGTTCCTTGCAGCGCGCCGCAATGTCGAACAGGTCTTTCCTCGTCAGTGGTTCACCACCCGAAAAAATGAGGAACTTCACTCCATTGGCTTTGAGCTTTGGCAGTGTCTCCATAATGTTCTCGGTCGTAAGTGTGTCCACGGCATCGAGGTCCGCTTTGGAGTAACAGTGCAGACAGGAGAGGTTGCATCGGTTGGTAAAGTTCCAGATGGCAATGCTTCCGTCCAGTACCCTTGCAGGTTTGCCTGCCGTGACCGATTTAAGCAGGTTCGATAGTCTAAACATTTATTTGCTCTCTTTGCTTTTGGGTTTGAATGACAATATATACGAAGTGATCGCTTTGAGTTCTTCCGGTTTCAGAGTAAATGCAGGCATAGCATTTCTTTTATAGCCGAAGAGCTTTGAAACAGAAGCAGGATCAGCGATCATCCCCTGTATCTCTTCTGCCGTTCTTTTGGATGCAATCTCGGCAAAAGGCGGTCCGAATGCTACGGCTGTCTGATGATGACACCCCCAACAATAGGTTTCAAATACCTTTTTCCCGCTCTCTGCCGATAACGGTATCCAACATGTCAAGATAATAAAAAAAGCTACTACAATCTTCTTCATATGGTCTGTCCTTAATGTAATAGAAGATGATAACAATTTTTTTATATTTAAAAGTTGATTTGGCACAAGAAAGTGTTAATTATTGTTGTCTTCATCCATTACGAAGCCTACAACAAGTAATCCGACAACAAAGAGTATGACAAGCCCTATGTAAAAATACTCCATTTTATGAATCCAATAGTTTATGATGCTCTCTTGCCATCTTTTTAAATCGGCTTTTATCTTCCAGGGTGGAAAAACCGTTTACAGGAATATAGTGGAAGTGGGGATATTTGTATACAATGAAATTATCTTCCAATACTACCACTTCATCCACCTCATCCCAGGACCACTCTGTTTTACCTTCGTGATTTTTAATGATAAAGCCTTCATCATTGACTTCCATATGGATGGTTTTGTTTCTGAATGAAGAAGTTTCAAAAAATTTCATTGCACGTTTTTTAGCAATTATTTTTTTTCCGTAATACCAGTACAACAGTATGATCGTTGAGAAAAGCAAAAGTTCAAAAGCACCTTTTTTCAGTGCAAAGACTACACCAAACTGCATAAGTGCAATAAAGAACCATCCTACATAACGCTTTGCCGAATGGTTGAACTGATATTTGTAGGACTCCTCAAAAAGTCTTTGGACATTCTCTTTGTCCCAAACATAAGATATCTTTACAGGTTTAGACATGTTCTTCGCCCTTGTCAATGATCAGATCAGATTTTTCAATACAACCTTGTCTTTCCATGTCAACT
Source organism: Sulfurovum sp. NBC37-1 (assembly GCF_000010345.1). Lineage (NCBI taxonomy): Bacteria > Pseudomonadati > Campylobacterota > Epsilonproteobacteria > Campylobacterales > Sulfurovaceae > Sulfurovum > Sulfurovum sp. NBC37-1. Next base: position 292,591 of record NC_009663.1, on the reverse strand, counting down.
ATCAGTTCCAGTGTCTTTTTATAGAGTTTTTCAAACTTTTCATTATTGAGGGCATATTTTTTCTGCTCTTTTTTTGCATACCACCATGCCACTGCAATACTACTTGCAAAAATACTGTAAATGAGTATCTGCCACTCTTTGAGATCCATAAGCACGATAAAATACTGCACGGAGAAGAGCACAAAGAACTCTATGGAAAAGATGATGACCAGTGTTGAACTCTGTTCAAAATCAAGTGTATACTTCTCTATTTCTCGCAGCATTTCAAGGTTTTCATTCACCTCTTTGGCTGCTTTGTGACAGGCACTGTCAACTTTGGAAAGATCTATATCTCTTAAATGAATATTACTTAAATTGTATTCGACATTGATCTGCTTATAATCCTCAAGTATTTGAGGGTTCGTTTGCATGATCTCTATGATTTCGTCTTCACTTACATTGGATTTTCCTGCAATTTTCTGCACATCCTGTAAAACCAAATCATACAAACCAATGGTTTTGATCTCTAATGCAACTCGAGGTAAGTGTGTCAAAGGGTTCCTTTTATTCATATGTGTGCTGTAGGTTCAACTTTATTGAACCTACTAATTTTCTGTTTACTGTGCAAACGCAGGATCATCCGCCGGTTCGATCTCCTGATCGATCCCATAAGAAGCTGTCGGGTCTTTTGCCGGCATAAAGATACCTATAAGCCCTTTGAGTCCTACAGACATAATAATGTTTAACAAAAACAGTGCCCATGCGATCAGAAGCATACTTCCACAGATCGCAGCCAGAATCATCCAGGTATCGAACTCTCCGTTTACATAAAGGTGTCGTCTCAGCATACCGTCAAGTCCGGCCATTCCCATAAATGCTCCCATACCGATACCACCGATGAGATGTAGCCAGAAATGTGCACTCGATAATTTATGCGAATAGAGCTTCGTGTTATTTGTCACTATCGGCCAGAGCACATAGACTGCTGAATAAAGTGTCATATAAAGACCGACAATCAGGGCAATATGCACGTGTGCACCAATGATCCACTGTGTATTGTGAAGGACACGGTTCATCCCCATATCTGCCTGAATGATTGCAGCGGGAACAGCCAAACCAAATCCAACCAGACCACCAAGAAGGTACTTGAGCTCAAATGTCATCTTGAGCGGTCTTGCTTTCCATAGCGTTACCAACGTAATGAAGAGTGCCAGTCCCTGAGTCAACAGTTCAAAGGCTGTGACCATTTCACCTGAAACAAGCTTCATCATCTCCGGCTGTCCTTGGTCTGCCAAAAGGTGGTGAGACCATACCATCCACGAAACAAGCAGTTCAAGCATCAATGCCGCTCTTGCCACGTTCTCCATAAAGAGTTTCTGCCCTGTGATCAAAGTCGCAAGCAAATACCAGGAACCCGCCACATAGATGAGTACCAGTCCGTCTGCGACAAGGTCAAGTCCCCACCAGAAGTAGTTTTTGTACAGCAATGCATCTACGGAGGCGACACTTAAAGGGTTGCCGCTGGCATCGAAAATCAAATAGACAAGCACCAGTATACCTGCACTCAAAATAACGATCGCATCCAGGAAAGTATCGACTGTACCACGGAAGATAGCCACAACCGGAAGTGCCAATGCCGGCTCTTTTGAGTAAGGTGGTCTGCCTGTAAGCTTGTGCCAAAGGTTAAGCATACCGTCGATACCAAAACCTGATATCAGCAGCTCTTTGGTTGTTTTGTCTTTGTGTACACCAACCCTTGCAAATATCGTTGCATAGATATTATAAATGAAACCGAGTGTTCCTATCATGATCAATGCCACACCGATAATAAAGACAATCCCACCAGTGACCTGGAACTGGGCAGTATCGGCAGGAAGCGGCCAGTAAAGTGTATAAAGAGGAGCATACTGCCAGACAAATGCAGCGATCCACGCCAGTGCCGTACCCACTGTGATCAGCAACCATACATAGTTGGCGAGTTTTACACTATAGAGTGGTTTTTTCGTTAAATAGGGTACAAGGAACATAAAGGCCCCAAATACCAGCTGATAGGTCGAACCGAATATCCCGACGATCGGATGTACTGTCATAATGGAAAAATAGTGATCAGGATGGGAGAACATATCCGGTATAGGTGCTCCGGGTCCTACCTGTACCATACGCATGATCATCCCCTCAATTGCTACCAGCCCATAAAAAAGGAAACTCATTACCACGGCTCTGAGTGTCACTTTCTGCAGTGCGTTCAGACTATCCGGATCAAAATTGGTTCCACTCACTAAGTTTTTCATAAAACTCATTATTTTTTCCCTCCTTCTTCTTTACATCCGACAACTTCAACGAAGTTTTTGACGAACATCAAATCTTTCCCCGAATGTTCATCATAAGCATCCGGTCCTGAATACTCTGTAGAGATCACATCAAAAACACCGTTATGATTAAATGTCCACAAAATATCGTTTGGTTCCAAAATACCGTTTACATCTGTTCCCGGATTTACCTGCATCTGCATGACCATTGAACCATCTTGTCTAAAAAGTCCAAAACCATACACAAGGTCACGGCTCCGCACATTAAACTCGATGGTCTGACCGCACTGCACCGTAACTTTCTTTGGCATATTGACCCACTTGTGGTCTTCTATCTCAAACGTATATGTCGCATCGGGCGTGATTTCATGCCTTGTAATATCCTGGGAGACCCATGGAATTGTATTGTACGTGAAAATATGGTGTCCTACCCCCATCGCTACCAAAAATCCGATATAGGTATAAAACGGTATACGGACAATCGATTTTACTTTCTCTTTTCGTGTCAGGTTGTACCCGAACCATGCAATCACTGAGATGATCAGTGCCGAATAGACACTGTAGGCAAACCAGTGGAACGACAATAACTCTGCCGAGTTTGAAAATGTCATCTTTTTCTCCTTCTTTTTTTGTAATGCATATTATAGTCGAGACTTATAGTAAGAAATTGATTTAAATCAAGTAGATAGGCAGTATATTGATTAATATTTAAACAGTATTAAGATGTTTTTATAAACTTTTTTTGATGAATGATTAATAAATAAACATTATGCCTTTTAAGCATAAAAATAAGTTTGATTTATATCAAGATAAAATAACTCCGATTTAAATACAATTCCTGACTTATAATAATAATTAAAACAAGGACTTATTTATGACAAAACTTTTTACTTTCCTGTTACTTTTTCTATTAAGTACGCAAAGCTATGCTGCATTGGAAAACACCACCTGCAAAAAATGCCATCCCATCATTACCGAGGAGTACCAAAGCTCCATGCACAGCAGGGCATCCATCTTCAAGGACCCTGTACACAAGGCTGTATGGGACAAACATCCGGATAAAGCAAAAGGGAATTATAAATGTGCCAAGTGCCATACTCCTTCCGATCATGCACTGATGGCAGGCAAAACCAAACTGACCGACAATGCTGTACAGGAGAACGAACCGATCTCCTGTCAGCAGTGCCACAGGATACAAAGCATAGAAAAACATGCCAAAGCGAACAAAAATGTCATGAGTAAAAAAGAAAAATACTTCTTCTCAGCCGATCCAAAAAGAAAAGGCAAAGAGATAGAATTCAAAGAGGAAAGCTCTCTCTTCGGCCTGATGACAAAAACTGTCGGTTCCCCTTACCACAAAATAGACTACGGCAATGAGAATTTCTATAACGGCAATGTCTGCATGGGGTGTCACTCGCACAAACAGAACGGCAAAGGCTTTACTGTCTGTGACCTTGAAGTGAAACAGAACGATTCCAAAGAGACCTGCATCACCTGCCATATGCCCAAGGTCAAAGGGACCTTCGTCAATCTGAAAGACAGCAAGACCCATGCATTCCATGGCGTGAACATCCACAAAATTACACCGGAACTGCTTTCAAAATACATAAAACTTTCTCTGAACAAAGAAGCAAATGGATTCAGTGTCACTGTAAAGAATGAAGCTACACATACCCTCTTCCCCCAACCACTCAGGCTGAATCAGTTGAGAATCAACATAGAAAGGGACGGAAAGACCATCGAGCTCAAACCGGTAAACTTTATGAGGGTCATAGGCACAAACGGTAAACCTTCCATGCCGTGGCTTGCGACGGAAGTGCTGAAAGACACGACCATCAAGGCGCATGAAACACGCAAGGTGACATTCGATACTGCCTTGCAGAAAGGTGACAGTGTCGTTGTGAAATTCGGATACTACATTGCCAATCCGAAAGCGGCCAAGAAGCTGGGTATCCAGGACCCAAGTGCCACCAAATTCATCATATTGACCAAAAAACGGTTTGATATAGACTAATTGATCTTCTCCTTTTTACTTCCGTACACTGTACGGGGGATAGACCATCGTACTGAGTGTCACCCAGAAAAGCCCCAGAGACAATCCTGCGATCACATCGGAGAACCAGTGTACGTTCAGATAGACCCGGGTAAAAGCTATCATCACCGGCCAGAGTATGCATAGCAGTAGAAGCAGCGCTCGCGGCACTCCTGCATCGATCCTCTTTACGAAAACAACATAGAGTGCCAATGCCAGCACGGTCGCCATGGTCGTATGTCCCGAAGGGAAAGAGTAGGTTGCAAGCTCGAAAAGACTTGTATCCGGACGGGCACGCCGCACGGTGAATTTAAACAGATTGAAAAGCAGTGTGGCACCGAGGAAAGAGAATAGGAAAAAGCGAAGATCCCCGTACCGTTTTTTATACCAGAGAAAAGTACTGATCAGTACAAAAAGGATAGTGCTTGCGACCACACCATTCAGGTCGGTCAGAAAGACAATCATTTTCGTCCCTGTTTCCGTGTGGAGTTCCGATACATGCAGACTGACCCATTCATCCACTTTCAGCATTGGTCCGTCGGTCAGTACATTCACAAACATAAGCAAAAAGACCACAAGCCCTGCCACAGAAAAGAAAACACTCCGGGGATGTGCTTTAAGAAGATCTCTTTTATACCGTTTCATCCCGATTCTCTTCCAAGTGTTCCCGTGCGATCAGCCTGCCAAGCTCTATCAGCTCGTATGCTTTGTTGAATTCGTAAAAACCGCAGGCATTGTTCGGCACACCGATGATCATATCGGGAGCATACCCTGCCATTTTACTTTCCATAATGGCATGCTGCATAATGTCAATCGTACGTCCCATTATGTCGAACATATCCATCTCATCAAACCTGTCGGTTTTCTCTCTGGCGAATAACTCTTCCGCCTTTTTTGCCATTTGAAAAAAGACCTCCTGCATACCGCTTGCTTTCTCCTGCTCTTTCCTGGGAACATCTATCTGATATTTTTTGGAGATATTGGCGGAGAGGTTCACGGCAATGGTCAGCTGTGTATCATCCGCTATCGTAGGGGCGATGGGCAGAGGGTTGAGCACACCGCCGTCTATGAGGTAGCGCTCACCGATCTTCTTTGGCGTGAAGATCGTCGGAATGGCGATGGAAGCCCGAATGGCATCGATAAGCTTTCCTTTCTGCAGCCAGACCTCTTTCTGCCGGAGAAGATCCGTCGCTACTGCGGTGAAAGGTATGGGAAGCTCTTCTATATATACATCACCTACCATCTCATTGATCACGTCGAATACCTTCTCACCCTGTATGATACCTGTCCCCGTAAACGAGAAATCGACCAGCTTTGCCACATCGATCAGATCAAGCCCCAAAACCCACTCTTTGTAGGCATCCAGCTTGCCGCAGGCATACAGGCCGCCGATGAGCGCCCCCATGGAGGAACCCGAGACCGACCTGATATCATAGCCGTGTTTCAACAGTTCTTCTATGACACCGATATGCGCATACCCTCTTGCCCCGCCGCTTCCGAGTACCAGCGAAATGGTTTTTGTTTTATTTTTCATCGATAGGCTCCTTTGCCGGAATATCGAGTTCCATCGGAAATACAATTTCCTTGTCAATGCTTCGTATATGCAGATCTCTTTGCGGAAATGGAATTTCTATATTGTTCTCATATAATGCATTATAGATGAGTATCAGAAAGCGGGACATGGTCCGTTTCGGATAGAGGATCTCCTTGCCTTTGATCCAGACAAGCAGTTCGAAATTGACACTGCTGTCACCCATTTCAGTCATCACAACACGTGTAATACGGCGTCTTGAAGTATAAATATCTTTAAAGCCACTCTTTTTAACCGCTTCAAGAACAACACGGATAACTGTTTCCGGTTTGGTGCCGTATCTGACACCAAATGGGACTTCAATACGTCTTATGTCATCCTCCATCGTCCAGTTGACAACATTGTTTTGAATAAAATTCTGGTTGGGTATGATCACATCGATGTTGGAATTGGTCTTGATAGTGGTAGCACGCATGCGAATGTCCGTCACATGGCCTTTGAGATTTTCATCAAGCTGAACATAATCACCGATCTTAATGCTTTCTTCAAACATTAAAATAAGACCGGATACTGAATTTGAAACAATATTCTGCAAACCAAACCCGATACCTACAGAGAGTGCTCCGGCAACAATGGCCAGGGAAGAGAGGTTGATGCCCAACACTTTTAATGCACCCAGAAATGTGATGACGATGATGATGTAGTATCCGAGATTTGAAAGTATCATTCTTGAGGAGTTGGCTAAGGTACTGCTGTCATCCTCTTCCGGATTTTTATGCAGGGTATATTTAAAAAATTTTCCGATCAAAAAACCGATGACAAGCACCAGCAGCACAAGCACTATTTTAAAAATACTGATCGGTGTCTCATTGATCTTAAAAAGAGGCTTTGCAAGCAACTTCCGGGCTGAATCTGCCGTGTACTTGACATCCTGTACGGTTGAACCACTAATCGTATTTACAATGCCGAGGTATTCTTTTTCCATCTCTTTAAGCAACTTTTTCAAAGCATGCTTTTCCTCAGCATCATTTGTGTACACCAAGATCTCTTTTTCCCATTTAAAGGCTGTTTGATCTTTTTTGTGTAAAGCATCGCAAAAGAGCATAAAATCTGTTGCAGCAATCACTTTGGAAATTTCAGTATAAATATTTTGCTCTTCTGTTTGCTGCCTGGCTAACTGCTCCAGCTGATCCACATTGCCAAGCAATGTCAGACGCTCTTTTTTTGTCTGCAGTGATTTAAGTATCTTTTTCTGAAAGATAAGATATTGCAACAGCTTTTCCTGATTGTCTGCTAAAAGCTTTTGATTCAAAAGCAATGTCTTTGGCATCCGATGAAACAATGTGCTTAACTCTTTTTCCTGATCGCCGAGGATCTTGATCTGCTGCTGTACTGATCGATTGTTTTTTACATAGAGCGCATATTGCAGCTGATAGGTCAACAGTGAAGCATCCTTGGCAGGCATCTCTTCTATTTGTTTTTTCAAAGTTGCCATTTTATTAAGAAGAGACTTTTGCTGCTGCTCCAGTTCTACTTTCTTTGACAGGTTCTCAATCCAGCTGGTAAACAGTGTCCTTGCCTCTTTTTCATCCTTGGGCAGCACATAAGTCGTTGTGTTTTGGGGTATATTTTCCTGAAAGTTGATCAATTTTTTCAGCAGGGTCTCCTGCAGAAGTATTTCATCATTTTTGGGTTCTGTTTGTTTAAGCCTGTCCTGCAGTTGGGCATAAATCGTTTTATCACCTGAGATCAGCGAAGTATTAAGGTCGGCTGCCTGCAGCAGGTTGTGTGCAAGCAGACAGAGAAACAAGAGCTTCAATAAACGATGTAAAAACATTGCATTCCTTTGGTAAATATGTCTGCCGTCTATCTATAATAATAGCATAACGGTTCTGTTCTTTGCATTTTATCTGCGTTTCCAACTTTCCTCTTAAAACAACTTACCGATCTTCCTGAACCCGTACCAGTATAGCAGCACCCCCAGAAGCAGAACACCGCCAAAATAGGGTAAAAGATCGATAAAGTCCGTGCCACGGAAGAAGATGCTCTCACTCCCCTCGATATAATAACGCAGCGGCGAAAAGAGTGAAAGAAACTGGAGCGCTGGATGCATGGCGTAGATGGGTGTCCAGGCACCACTGAGGAAGATCAGCGGCATCATGATGATGATGGATAGCTGCGCGACCTGCATCGTGCTTTTGGAAACGGCGGCAACAAAAAGGCCGATGCCCGCGCTGGAAAAAGAGTAAAAGAATGTCAGCAGCATAAACGTCCAGAACGAACCGTTCATCGGGGTATCGAACGCACCGAAGATGACAAAGCCCAGGGCCAGAAGCACACCGGCCATCACGATCATTACCTGGGAAAGCGATTTGGCCAGGATGATCAGTTTGGGGTCGACCGGCATCAGCAACATAATATCCCAAGTCCCCTCCTCTTTTTCGCGTACAAAGACCACCGCTGTGAGTATAACTATCAGCAGAGTGATGACGGAAAGCATCTCTGTCAACGCCATAAAGGAATGGTTGTCTGCATTCTGGTTGAAGAGTTTATGCGACTTGATGACGACGGGGAAATTGGGCTTTGAAAAATCCATCACAATATTCTGAAGATAACCCAGTGTCGTAAAACTCTGGCTTGCAGCGGTCGCATCGAGAAGAAGATTGAGCTGTGCCTTTTTGCCCTGGCGGAAATCCTTTTCGAAATCCTGGTCAAAGAGAATGCCTACCAGTATTTCTTTATCGAAGATGGCACGGCTGAGCGCCTCCTGTGATTTGAAGCGTCGCGGCGGGAGGAACTCCGGTCTGTGCAGGCGGGAGAGGATCTTCTGGCTGATACCTCCTCCAGTATCATCCACATACCCAATCTTCACGTTCCGCGGGGTGATCTGTATCCCCTCGCCAGCGATGTAGATGTCTGCCGTAAACGAATAGAGCACCGCCGCGACCAGCCCAATGGAGCGCAGGAAGCTCAGAATCTCTTTACCGAACACCACCCAGAAGACACGGCTCATTTCAGCTCCTTCTTCAAAAGAGTACTTCCCATAACAAGCAGGATCACAGCATAGATGATGAGAATAGCGAGATATTCAACCGTTTTGGCGGAGGCGAGTCCTGTCCCGGAGAGAAAACAGTCATAAATGATATGGTTGAAATACATGACCGGAAAAAGATGCGCTTCAATGTAAGACTCACCGGCCATAGAAGAGATCGGCATCAGGATCCCCGAATAGAGAAAGCCCGGAATGATCGTGATAATGATCGTAAGTACCACCGCGACGATCTGCTGCCTGGTGATAACCGATATCAGCATCCCGATGGAGAGGCTGATCAATATGTAGATCTCGGACGCGAACCAGTAGAGCATAAAACTCCCCCGAAACGGCACACCGAAGAGTTCCGTCGCCCAGAGAAAAAGGATAAAAATATTGAGCGAATGTAACAGAAATCCCGGTATCAGTTTTGCTGCAAGAAATTCGCTTCTGCCCAGCGGGGAAGCGTAAAAGTTGAAGATCGTTCCCCGTTCCTTCTCTTTGACGATCATCAGCGCAGAAAGTATGGCCGGTGCCACCAGCAGCACCAGACCTATCAGTCCGGGGACAATAGCATCTTCATCACGCATTGCCTGGTTGAAGAGATTCCGGCTGTTGATGGTGATCATACCACTTTGCCTGCCCAGCGACCCGCCTACACTCTGCGCGGTATCGAGGATGACCCCCTGCACATAGCTCTCCATTGTCATACCCCTGTTGGGAAAGGCACCGTCGACGAACACACCGATCTCACTCTTCTGTCCATGCAGAATACGTTTTTCAAACGAAGAGGGGATAATGACGATGATATCGGCCTTTGCCTGCTTGATGCGATGCAGGGCCTCGGCTTCACTCATCTGCGTGACCTTGGCGTTGAAATATTTGGAATGCTCGAATTTCGCTGTCAGCATTCTGGAAAAATGGCTGTGGTCGTTGTCGATGATAAGCGTTCTTGCATGTGTCACTTCCATACGGATCCCGTAGCCGAAAAGCAGCATGATCATGCTGGGTAGCAGATAGACCATGATGATCAGCTTCGATCGGAACAGCTCGGTGAACTCTTTGAGCATATAGGCCTTGACAACGGAGAATTTCATGATTCGCTCCTGTAGTAGCTCAGGAAGATATCTTCAAAGTTCCGGGCTTCGGGGTGTTTGGCGTAGAGTGCTTTGACCGTATCATCTGCGATCTTCCTGCCCTGGCGCATCAGAACGACCCGGTCGCAATACTCCGCCTCACTCATATAGTGTGTCGTGATCAGGATGGAGATACCCCATGATGTCTTGAGCCGGTGTAGCATCTCCCAAAACTGCGCTCTGGCGATCGTATCGACTCCCGAGGTCGGTTCGTCGAGGAAGAGAATGACCGGTTCATGAAGCAATGCCGCTGCTACTGAAAATCTCTGATTGATCCCCAGCGGCAGTTCGCCGGGCAAATGCTCCATATACGCATCGAAACCAAGCTCCCGCGCATAGCGGTTGATACGTTTGATCGCTGTAGCGACAGGGATACGGTGCATATTGGCAAAATAGATCAGATTCTCCCGTACCGTCATATCTTTATAGAGGGCGAAATGCTGGCTGACATAGCCTATCTTCGCCTTGAGCGCCTGGCGGTCATCACTGCTTTGGATACTTCTCCCCAGCAGTGTAAGTTCACCTTCATCGATAGGATAAAGCCCCAGCAGCATTTTCATAAAGGTGGTCTTGCCTGCACCGTTTGCTCCCAGAAGCCCCACGATCTCTCCGCCTTTGAGTCTCATATCGATATGATCGTTCGCGGTAAAGTCACCGAAACGCTTTGTCAGCCCCTTCGCTTCCATCACTGTTTCCGGTATCTTCGTTTCACCTTCACGTGCATCTATCTCTATCTTTGGCAAGGTACGTTTTTTCCTAAGTGCATTGACAAAAAAGAGCGCTTCGAGTGTCGGTTCGGCATGGGAAGATGAGAGAACGTCGAGACTGTAGCTGCGTTTGTCAAAAGTAAAGCAGTCACTCTCTGCATTTTCTTTTTCAGGACAGGCTCCCCCTTCAAAGGTATACTCCCTTACTGAATCGATGAGCTCCGGTACCGTTCCCCTGGCAATGATCTCCCCTTCGTCAAAAAGCAGTACCCGGTCCATTTTGGCCGCTTCCTGCATATAGGCCGTACTGACCAGTACGATCGTCCCTTCTTCTTTACGTATATTATCGAGGATCTCCCACAGTTCCAGACGGCTAAGCGGATCGACCCCGGTGGTGGGTTCATCGAGTATCAGCAGTTTGGGTCGGTGCAGAAGGGTACAAATAAGCGAGAGTTTCTGCATCATTCCTCCGCTGAGCTTGCCTGCCTGACGATTGGTAAAATCCGAAAGACCCGCCATGTGCAGAAGCTTCTGCCGATAGGTTTTGAACGAAGCATCCTGTCTGAGATTGCGAATATTCGCAAAGAACGATAAATGTTCTCCTACCGTAAGTGTCTCGTAAAGTACCAGACCGATCCCCTGCGGCATCAGTCCTGTATACGGTTTGATCTTCTCCGCCTCTTTGGGTGAATGGTACACCTGTTCAAAATAGCTGATCTCCCCTTCAAAGCGAAGCACACCGGCAACAGCATGCATCAATGAACTCTTCCCCGCACCGTCCGCACCGATGAACCCGATGATCTCTCCGGCATTGGCCTGAAGGGATGCCTCTTTGATCCCGACCTGTTTTTTGTAGGAGACCTCTACATTTCTGACTTCAAGATCGGCCATAATATCTCACCGTAAACAGTAACATAAGCAGTGACGTTCCTGCCAGAGAAAAGAGCAAAGCACTCTGCATACCGAAATGTTCCCATATCATACCGCTGATATAGGCTCCAACCGCACCGAACAGTGCCACCCCGGCATAAAAGACACCGTAGACTGAACCTCTGTTGTCCGCATGTTCTGAAATGAAAGCCCGGTTGGCATTGAGTGAAGCAACTGTAAAAAGGCCGAGAAAGGCATAAGCGACCCATGTGAAGATCGGACCATGAAGGTACAAAAGGCCCTGTGCAGCCACACCGCAGACATAGGCAAACAGTAAAACATGTTTAGCCCCTATCCTGTCAATGAATATACCGAACGTATAGCTCGTCAATGTCTGGGTGGCGGTGGAAACGACAAAAAGGAGAGGAATAAGGGCAGTGGCGATACCCACCTCTTTTGCCTGCATAGTAAAAAAAGCATCGCTGAAAACAAAAAGCAGATATAGAAAATAGAAGAGCAGAGAGACAATAGTCTGCTTGTCTCTCTTCGTCAACATAAATGTTTGTTTCGAAGTTATCACCAACTTGGGAATATCCCGTACAAAGAAGGCAACGATGATCAACCCTATGATTCCGGGTATCAGTGTCGCATAAAAAACGGTACGTATCACTGTTTCGCTTTGGCCGAAATACCATAGCAGCCCAAAAAGGATCAGTGTACCGCTGAGTTCTCCAGCAATATCCATTGTTTTGTGAAATCCAAATGTTTTTCCCGAAGCATTGGCTTTGCTGTAGCTTGAGATCATAAGGTCCTTGGGGGCAGAACGCATTCCTTTACCCAAACGCTCGAACGCTTTGAGCGCCGCCACGCTTTTATAGCCATGACTGAAGCCTATCAGCGGCTTGCTCAGTGCCGAAAGCACATACCCTCCGACGACCAGAGGTTTGACGATACCGTACCGGTCGGAAATGTATCCCGAGAGCAGACGAAGCGCATAGGAGACAAAAGTGGCGATGGCAACGATAATCCCCAGTTTGTCCATTCCCTGATGCAGTACAACCACGACAAAAATAGGCAGGATGGGATTGATCATGGCAGACGCCATATCGGTAAAGAAACTTACCCATCCCAGCATCACCACATTTTTGTCGATATTTTTCATAACACCGGTATCTCATCGAGTGATCTGGGTAATCCTTTGCCGTCTATGGAGATGACTCCGATGGCGGGAATACCCAGTTTCAAAAGTGGATCGACCTTCAATGGTTTCAAATGAACGGCAAACACACGCTGTATCCTGTCGCTTCGTACGCTCACTTCTTTGGGTGTGAACTCTGCCTGCTGTGCGACATTGACCACTTTGGCTTCTATGGGCCTGTTCGGGTAGGCATCGAGGAAGATCACCGCTTTATCCCCTATTTTGATCCTGCCGTTCTGCAGGGTGTCCACAAAGATCTTCAGATACAGAGAACGGGGATCTATCAGGGTTGCTACAGGCATCCCTGCACCCACCACTTCACCGACATTGGCGATCTTTTCCACCGTATAGCCGTCTATAGGTGATTTCAGTGTTAATTCAGCAATGATCGATTCTACCTGAGCCTTCGATGCTTCCAATGCCTTGATATTTTCCTTGAGCGCCTCAATGGAAGATTCGATGGAAAGTATCTGCTTTTGGGAAGCTTGTGCTTCCTTGACCACGCTTTGGGCCACAGAGATCGCCGCTTTGAGCTCATCACGCTGCAGCAGCAATGCATCATACTTGTCCTGTTCCGTATCGACTTTAAGTTTGGAGAGTTCAAATGCATGGGAATCGATCGCTTTACTCTTATAGAGAAATACCGATCTTTCATGATCTTTTTTTGCCTGCGCGAGTACTTTTTGCTGGGCTTTGATATTCTCTTCAAGGACTTTCAGCTTCGTCTGTGTCGACTTCAACTGCTCCTGAGCTTTTTTCAGTCCGGCAGGAATGGTCGTTCTGGAGATCTCCAGTTCGATCTGTTTGGCTTCAAGCGTTTTTTTCTGCGCGCTGATCTGCGCTTCTATCTGCGTTTTCTGCGCTTCATACTCTTTGCTTCCGAGAATGGCGACGATCATCCCTTTTTTAACGACTGTACCGTCATCCACCGTTATCTTTTCAACACGTCCCGGATATTTGGTGTTGAGGTTGGTCAGATCACCGTCGATCCGACCTGTACCCTCTACAAGATTTTTGGGCAGTGTTTTCGGGTGAAGCTTTGCATAAATCATCACCCCCGCAATCACGATGAGTATGGCTGCAACAATACCTATCCAGTATTTTTTGATGATTTGCATTTTTTTCCTTTCTAGTGTGTCAGCTCTTCCATCGTATAGAGCGTTTCTTTCATGGCATCGGTCTGTACCTCGATGACTCCGGCTGCATCCTGCAAGCCCTGGTTGTAATAATAGGGGCCGATCTCCCTACCAAAGAATTCCAGAAGGAATTCCGCATCGAACTGACCTATCTCTTCCCCAAGTTCACGGTTGAAATAGGCTTTGATCTTATGGACAAGATGTGCTTTTTGTTCAGGTGAAAATACTATGTTTTCCACTCTTCTATCTTCCCTTCATACCATTTCCTCAACCACTGATCCACAGGATTTATCATTCTGTAAATTACCGGTACAACCAGAAGTGTCAGCACCATCGAACTCAAAAGGCCCCCGATGACTGCGATCGCCATAGGTGCTTTCGTTTCACTTCCCAGAGAGTGGCTCAATGCCAGAGGAAGCATGGCGAAGATCATCGCGATCGTCGTCATCAGGATGGGTCGGAGTCTCTTTTCACCCGCTTCCAGCAATGCAGCATTGGCATCTTTTCCTCTGGCCACAGCCTCGTTGGCAAAGTCCACCAGCAGGACGGCATTCTTGCCGACCATTCCCATGAGCAGCATGAAACCGATCATGACGAACAAAGAGAAGTGCTGTCCGCTCAAAAAGAGTGCGATCATCACCCCGATGATACTCAGCGGCAGCGCCACCATGATGATGACCGGCTGTATGAGCGACTCGTACAGGATCGCCAGGATGATGAACATCAGGATCACGGAGAGTCCCAACGCCGCGCCGAATGCCTTGTTGGTCTTGACCATCTCTTCGGCAAATCCGGTGAATTTATAGCTTACACCCAGCGGCAGCAGTTTGTCGATACCCTCTTTGGTATAGTTGACCGCTCCTCCAAGATCGAGCCCAAACAGATCGGAATAAACCGTTACCTGCCGCTGCCTGTCGTAGTGGTAGATCGCCGCGATCGACTTGGTATTGACGAAATTGACCAGGCCATCGAGATAAACCAGGTCTCCGTTGGCCGCTCTCAGCTGTATCTTCTTGAGGTCTTCAAGGCTGACCCTTTCCGAGTCCGGGAAACGCAGTGTGATATTGTACTGTTTTCCTTTTTCCTCAAAGTAGGAGATCTCCAGATCACTCGAGAAAGCAATGGAGATCGCCTGGGCGATCTGCGATGCGGAGATGCCCAGACGGTTGGCATTCTCTCTTAAAATATTGATATCGATCTGCGGTTTTCCCTCATCCATATTCGTATCGACATCGACGAATCCCTTTTTCTTTTCAAGATAGGCGATCAGTTTGTCTTTGGCCACCCCGAGCGCTTTAAACGAATCGGATGTCAGGACGATCTGGTAGGGTACCGATACGCCTGCCCCTTTGATATTGGGAATGGCCGCCGCAGTGATGTACATCTTTTTCTGGTAGGGTTTGAGCTGCTCCCTGAAATTCTGGATGATCTGCTCCTGGCCGATGCTCCTCTTGCTTTTTGGCGTCAGTTTGACATAAATGAGCGCCTTGTTCTTCTCTTTGACCGAGTTATACCCGACGCTCAACGTGGTGAAAAGAACATTTTTGTCTTTTCTAACCAGACTCTCTATGGCTTTGGACTCTTTGATCATCTCTTCGAGTGAGATCCCCGGCTGCGCACGCAGTTTGATCTCGAACTCCGCTTTGTCCTCTTTGGGGATGAAATCCATACCGATCTTGGGGAAAAGGCTCAGAGAACCCACGAAAATCGCAATGATAACTATCAGGGTACTCACCTTGAAGCGCAAAACAAACCTCAGCGTAGCATCATATATCTTTTCCATCGCTTTGAAGAACGGCTCCGTAATGTTGTAGAACCAGCTCTCTCCCTTATGCAGCACCCTGGCACTCAGGCTCGGCATGAAAGTCATGGCAACGGTATAGGAAATAATTACGGCGAAGCCGACCGTCATCGCAAAACTCTCAAAGAACTTCCCGACAATACCGCTCATGTTCGCTACAGGAATAAACACCGCAAGCAGCATTGCCGAGATCGCCAGAATGGCAAAGGCCATCTCCTTGACCCCTTCGACCGCCGCTTCGAACTTGCCCATACCCGCTTCCATTTTCTTGTAAATATTCTCCAATACGACGATGGCGTCATCAATGATGATACCGATGGAAAGCGTCAGCCCTATCAGCGTCATTTTGTTCAGATTAAATCCCATGAAGTTCATCAATGCAATCGTACCCATGATGGAGACAGGAATGGAGAGTGCCGAGACAACAGTGATAGTGAAATTCCGCAGAAAACCAAAGATGATGATGACTGCCAAAAATGCACCATAGACCAGGTCGAATTCCACATCTTCAAGCGAGTGTATGATGAACGGTGTCGTATCCTGCAGTATCTCTACCCCGTACTTGTCCTCTGCCATTTTCTGAAGCCCTGGCACGGCTTCTTTGACACGTTCTACGATCTCAAGGGTATTGGTCCCGGAAATTTTCTGTACTTCGAGCATGACACCGGGGATCCCGTTGTAAGAGGCATAACTGTCCGGATCACTGAGTGTATCTTCCACCTTTGCGACATCTTTGAGACGAATGTCATTTTTAATAATAATATTTCTGAGCTCCTCAACGCTCAGGGCATCTGCCTTGGTCTTGAGAATGAACTCTTTGGTTTTGGTAATGAGCTTACCACCGCCGATCTTGACGTTTTCATGTTCGACGATACTGTTAAGCTCCCTGACGGTGATACCGAACTTGTTGAGCATTCTGATATCCGGCAGGATCTTGATCTCTCTGTCGCGGTACCCGATGATGTTGATCGCCCCTACCCCGTTGATCTTCTGCAGGGAAGGTTTGACCTTCTCGTCGGCAAAAAGCATCAGATTCTTGATAGTGTCTTTTTTGGCGGTCAAAAAGACATTGATCACCGGTGCTCCGCCGATATCAAGTTTACTCACCAGCGGTGTTTTGGCATCTTTTGGAAGCACGACAGCAGAGACTTTGTCACGCACGTCATTGGTCGCTTCATTGATATCACGCTCCAAAAAGAACTTGACCATAACGACTGAAGCACCCTCCGAAGAGGTGGAAGTGATGGCATCCACCCCTCCGATGCGAGAGATGGCCTCTTCGATCTTGTCCGTTACCTGTGACTCAACCGTGCTCGCTTCCGCTCCCGGATAGATGGTCTTGATAGTGACCATAGGGAAATCAACATTGGGGTAAAGAGCCGCGGGCATACTTTTGAAACTCAGCCATCCGAAGATCACCAGTGTAACAACATACATCAGTGTCGCGATGGGCCTGTTTATGGCTAATTTATACATCTGCCTGTCCTACTTCGCATCGGGAAGAAGAATATACCCGTCCCCAAAAAGTCCCGGTGTGAAGCCTTCCGCTTCTATCTCCGCTTTTATCTTTCTGTTGGCATCGTTCGCATAGGGGTAGACCTTGCTGATCTTTCCGGTATACACAGTGTCGTCCCCGTCTACGCTGTACCTGAATGTCAGGCCGGGTTTGAGCACTTTCCAGTATTTCTGGTCAATGGCAAGTACCAGTTTTCTTTTTTTCAGGCTTTGTATCTTCATCACGGTTCGTATCATGGCACCTGAGACCACATCTCCCACTTCCACACTTTTTTCATAGATCACGCCGTCAAAAGGCGCTTTGAGCTGCGTCTTGTCCAGCAGGGCCTGTTGGTAGGCCACCTGTGCTTTGCTGTGCTCGTACTTAAATGCGTATGTATCGAATCTTGAGGCATCGACCAGTTTCTTGACTTTTACCTGCCGTTCATAGTCTCTTTTGGCATACTTCATTGCGATCGTTGCAATGTCCAGCGCCGCCTTGAGGTCGGCATTGTTCAACTCGGCGAGAATGTCCTCTTTTTTCACCACGGAAGCCACGTCGACATTCACTTTTTCCACTGTTCCACTGGAAGTGAATGCCAGATCGGCATGCTGTGAAGCTTCCACATTGAATGTCGCATAGATCTCTTCCGCCTGCAGGCTCAGTGCGAACAGCATCAAACTCAAAATTATTTTCCTCATCGTATGAACTCCTTAGGGTCTTTCCCCGCATAATAGTAATAGATCGATTTCTTGACTTCATAATCGTACACCGATTCTTTATAGCGTGACTCTGCCAATGTTTTTGTCGCGAGTGCATCAAGAAAAGCGATATCGTCTACCAACCCTACTTCGAATTTCTGTTTGAGTACATTGTAGGTACTTGTTGCAGCCTTCAGTGCAGACTTGGAGCTTTTCATTTTTGCTTTGGTCGTACGCAGATTCTGTCTTGCAAGATTGAAGTTCATACGCTGCTCTTTTTTTGCCTGATCCAGCTGTGAAAGCAGTGCCAATTTCTTGTACTTCACAGCTTCACTGTCTTTTGACATCTTTCCATTATCAAAAAGTCTCATATTCACTGAAACGCCCACCTTGTTCTGATGGTCGATCAAAAAAGCGTCTCCTCCGCCACCCGGCATAGAGACAAGATCGTCAAAATGTGATTTGTGATACGTATCGGAAAGATTCACCTGCGGCATATACCCCGCATCTATCGCTTTGGCATTTTCACCTACGGCATTGGCATTTGCCTGAAGTATTTTGATAGTCTCGAACCACTCGAAATGTACATTTCTCGGCTCAAGAAAATAATTCCGTCTCAAATGTCTGGCCGGTAACCCGCTGATCAGTTTCAGGTTCTCTTCGCTGGTCTCAATGGCCAATTTCGTATTTTCAATGGTATACTGATTTCCCTCATAGACAGACTGAAGCTTATCGACCTCTTCCTGTGTCGCAAGCCCGGTCAGTTTAAATTTCTTGACACGGTCGATTTGTGCTTTAAGCTCTTTGGAGCGCTCCTGCAGAGCACTCAATGTCGCTTTGAGACTCTGTATGCCATAGTAATGACGTGCTATCTCAAGCGTGATGCTTTTCTCAAACGCGGTTTTTTCGAACAGGGAAGCTTTATGTTCAAAACCCTTGCTTCGCAACAAGGCATCTTTTCTGCCACCATCATAAAGGTTCAGATTCGCAGAAATAAAAGCATTACCTGTCTGTCCCGGACTTACTATGTAGTTAGGCGATTGAAAACTGTAATCAGCCCCAATATCCACCGTCGGCCAGTATGCACTTCTTGCCGCTTCCACTTCCTGCTCTTTCGATTTGATAGTCAACTTTTTAGCTTCGATCAGTCCGTTGGTCTTACTTGCACTCTCAATAAAGTTCTTCAAACCGTAACTCTGTGCCAGAACGAACAGCGGCAGGCATAACAGCAGTAATGCTTTCATTGGTTCTCCTTGATAATTATATTCAATAAACGATCGATCTCATCTTTTACATCCAGGCTTTTCAGACGTGAATCCACGATCAGACCGGTTGAGAACAGTATGAGTGAGTCTGCAGAACCCGACATCCTATCATCCAGCTCATGAGAACGCACTCCTGCTTCAAGAATGGCATTCAATATATCTCTAAAGTGCCCTCTGCAGGCTTCACTGAACGCGAGCATCTCTTCATTCTCCTGCATCAGTGAAATGGCCAGAAACTCCTTGTAGATATTCAAATGTTTTCGCGCCGTTTCATTCTCGAACAACAGGTAGAAAAACGCGAACAGTTTTTCTCTGACCGGCAACGCTGCCCGGCTGATCTCTTCAAGCCGCTTTTCATGCTCGACGATAAAAGTACGGATGATCTCAAAAACAATATCTTCCTTGTTCTCAAAATACTCGTAGATCGTTCCCTTGCCCACGCCCGCCGTTTTGGCGATCTGTGAAATGGTCAGCTCGCCAATGCCGTGCTTCAAAAGCAAGTCCCGGCAGGAGAGCGCAATGTTTCTGCGTTTCTCTTCTTTATTTACTATAATTGCCATACATTTCCTTTTGACTGACCGTCGGTCAATTAAATTATAGTTAAAATATCTTAAATGAATCTCAATCTATTAGTGCACCGGCTAGAAATGCCAGCCGAGTGTCATGCCTCCCCAACGCTTGTGCCGCTGTCCGTTGACATGCGTGGACTTGATCTTGTACGCATAAATAAAAGAGTCATACATCAGATGAAAAGCAACCTGCCACCCTGTAGTTCCCTTCATGGGTTCGAGATGGTAACCTTCATCGATCGCTTCGTCAACAATGTAGTAATTGTGGATGGCACTGGCGAAAACACCAAAAGAGATATCCCAGTTGAAACCTTCGGAATGCCCCACATTGAGCAGATCACTTTCATCGGTAACCGTAAAACTTCCTGCCGTAATAAAATTTTTTTGCGCAACACTGCTCAACCGTACCGTTGCGGAGCTCAGTGCGCCTGTATAATAATTCCCCAGTTCTGCCCGGACATTGCCTATGGCATCCAGTTTGTATCCATATAGGTTATATGCATCGGTTTTATAGGCGAACTGATATGACACACCGGCCATCATATGATTACCAAGCTGGGTGTCCCAACCTTTAAAAGGTTCATTTCCCCAAATATGGTGAAAAAATGTCTGCAGCTGTTCTGCATGTGTCACAGGTCCTACTGCACCGAAATTCACACCAAATTCATGAAAATAGTTACTGGTTGATTTATAGAGAAGAACATTGAATTTGGCATACCCTGCATAAGGGATATCATTTAACTGGGGTGTAGTGATCTCACCATCCACAGGGGTAAACATCTGATGTGTTAAGGAAAAAGCCAAATTGGTCTGCTCCTCTTCCAGAAAAGCATCAAAAAGATCCGTTGTATTGGCATCACTCATGTAGATCAGAAAGAGTCCATCAGTATAATGGTCATCTTCATCTTTCGTCCCGAAAAAATCATTTTCCAAGGTGAACGAAACCGTACCTCCATACAACAGCGCACCAATCATCGTATATAATAAAAGCAGTTTTTTCACGAACATTTCCTTAGGGGCATACAAGCACTAAAATGACTGACCACCGGTCAACTAAAAGGTAATTATATACTTTACTGCTTATATACTACTTTATATCGTAAGCGACAGGTTCCCCTTCAAGCGTCTTCAGAAATGCCACCACATCGTCTATCTGTTTGGGGGTGAATTCGTTTCCGACCTGGTACTTGCTCATAATGCGCACCACTTCCTCTATCTTCTCCACGGCACCGTTATGGAAGTATGGCGATGTCCTTGTAATATTTCTCAGGATCGGCACACGGAACTTCTGTTCACCATCCTTCCCCAGGAATCCACCTTCGTTAATGAAAGGGAAGGGGCTCTTTCTCAGGCGGATATCGGGTTCGAACCACAGTCCGATGTATTCGGAAACATAGCGTCTGAGAGGGAATTTCTGCATACTCTGTCCACCAACAGACATCCCCGAGTGACACCCCTTGCACCCTTTGGTAAGAAAGAGTGTCATACCGCGTTTTGCCTGCGCTGAAATGGCGGTATCATCACCTTCAAGAAAACGGTCGTAGGCACCTCGCGTAAGCAGAGTACGTTCATAGGCACCGATGGCTTTGCGTACCTGCTCAAAGGTGATATTGTCCTCATGGAAGACCTGTTTGAACTTTGCCCGATATTCAGGATGGCTGTTCAACCTGCTTTCCACCTCCTGTGGTGTCATATGCATCTCGAACGGTGCCTGTATAGGCCCGCCTGCCTGCTCCTCTACATCCTTGGCACGTCCGTCCCAGAACTGCGCTTTTGCCAGTGCGGCATTCAGTACCGTAGGAGAATTCAGATGGTGGGGATTTGGCTGTCCGTGCACACCGATTGCTGTGGGCAGATTGTCATCGCCTCCATCTTTCAGCACATGACAGGAAGCACAGGAAACGGTTCTGTCATCCGAGAGAATTATGTCGTTGAACAGTACTTTTCCCAGAGCGATCTTCTCTTTTCCCAGAGGATTGTCAGGATTGTCCACTGCTTTCAAAAGCCCCTCATAGGTTTTGGGGACAGGTTTGAACGTGGTCGAGAGTGCGCGTTCTCTGAGTTGTGCATCAGTTAGTACAGGAGTTTTCTTCTTCATGAAAAAAGGCAGAGAGATAATCAGCGCGACGACCACGAATGTAATAGTTACCGGATGTAAAAGTTTTTTCATAACGTATCCTTTATTAAATACCGAAAGTCTCTTTTACTTTCTGTTCAAATGCTTTATCGTTCAACTCTCTTCTCAGAGGTACAAAGGTTTCTGCTTCTGCACCCACAGGTACAAAAATATCTGCATTTTCATCTTCAATAATCATCTTGACCGCATCAGCAATAGGCTGCGGGTCCGGCCCGTCATTGATCGCCGATGCCACGATCGGTACAAAATGCGCCACCAATTCTTTATAGGGTGACTCTTCAGACGTCGTGGCAGCATTCGCAACCAGCCCCTCTTTGACAAAGTTCGTACCGAAAAGCCCGGACTGAATAGAGTGTACTCTGACATTGTACGGTAATGTCTCAAAACGTAGCGAGTCTACGATTCCCTCTACAGCATATTTACTTGCATTGTAATGTGCCAGGAGCGGTAATCCCATTTTACCCAAAAATGAAGAGATATCAATGATGACTCCTGACTTGGCTGCTCTCATGTGAGGCAGTACTGCTCTGGTCGCTTTAAGCAGTCCAAAAACATTGACATTCAACTGGTCAAACATCTCTTCATCGGTTCCATCTTCAACCGTTGAAAGCAGGCCATACCCTGCATTGTTGACAAGTACATCTATCTTTCCTTCATTTTGAATGATGGTCTCAACTGCCTGCTGAATCGACTCGGTATCGGTCACATCCAAATAGACTGGTTTCAAATTTTCTTTTGCTTCCATGCTCTCTGCTTTTCTGCTCCCTGCATAGACAATATAGCCGTTCTGTGCAAGAAACTCCGATGTTCTTTTACCCATACCGGAACTCGCTCCTGTGATCAACACTACTTTTGACATTTGGTATCCTTTTTATAATGGGCATCTATGGTTATTAGAGGTGCCCTAATTTTGATAAGTTCAGTATATAGGAAGAGAGACGAAGAATCAAGCTGTTTTTAGCACAAAAAGAATTTTATTTTAGCACAAAAAGATTTTTTTGATAAATAATTGTTTAAATAGGAGTATTTTTATCCTATTATTGATCCAGATCAATTTTTTATGTATTTCCTTGAGCTATATTTCGCATAAGTTTTTAATTAGGAGTATTTTTATCCTATTATTACTCCCCAAACGAATAGTCTGAATTTTCAGATCATTCATTGGGGAGTAATAAAATAAAAAAAAAGGTTTTTCATGAAAAAAACACTATTACTTATATTTTTACTGGGTACATCCCTTTTTGCAGATGTAGAGAAAGGAAAAGCTGTCTATGCTGCCAATTGCGCTATTTGTCATACAGTCAATGGAGGCAATGCCTTAGGGCCTGATTTTAACATGGTCTCATATACTAGAACCAAAGAGGAAATAGCAGCTTATGCTAAAGACCCTTACTCTCTTTATAAGAAATTTGGTCACTCTGCCAATGCCATGCCGACACTTCCTTTGGAAGATCAGGAGTTCAAAGATGTCGCTGATTACATCTCTTCTTTGCAACCCTTCAAAAAATGGATGATCAAAAAAAAGAAATAATCCGCTTTAGCCTTTGATCAACTCTTTTGGGTACACACCGTAAGCGCTAAAAAAGAGTTTTGAAAAGTGTCCCTGGTGTCTGTACCCTACCCTTTTGGCTATCTCTCCTATAGTAAGGTCTTCTTCTTTTAGTAACAGATTTGCCTCTTCGAGTCGCAGCTTTTGTACATAGCTGTGTATGGTGGTCTTGTAGACTTTTTTGAACACCGTTTTAAGTTTTGAAGTATTCGTAGCACACAGATGTGCCAGCGCTTCCACTGTAGGCGGATCGACGAAGTCACTCAATAATACAGACTTTGCTTTGGAAGCGAGCGCCAACGCCTCATCACTGACCTCATCGAAAATATCAAGCAGTGAAAAACGGTGTATCATGAATTCTATTACGCGATATTCTGCACGTATACTCTGCATGGTATCATGCTCTGTGATATTCAATATCTTCTCTACAGTGTAGAGAGTCAATGCATCTATGGGCAGGGTATTGATATGCTTCAAAGAGAGGTCCTGCTGTATTTTTCCATACAGAAAGTCTATGGGTTCCTGTCTGTTCCCGCTCAAATAGCGTTTCAGAAAGAAATCCGCTATGAACAATACAAAAATATCCGACTTCCCCTGCTCCGGGATATGAAAAGAGATATCCTGTCTTGATGAGCAAAAAATGGAAATATTCCCCTCGCTGACATGCGCTTCCCTGTCCGAGAGGTGGTCCTCAATGAAAAGTTCTCCCTCATTGACCATCACGATCATCACCATTCGGTCCAGATTCTTGAGCCTCAGTGCTTCTCTTTTTGCATAGCTTCTGCTTTCAATAAAGACGATCCCGTTGGAGATATCCACCCTGCGCATCAATGCCTTTTTATCTCTAAACAGTTCTGTGACCTTGTAGCGTCGCTCCGTAATATTAAAAAAGAAACTTTCCATTCAACTGCACTTTTTAAAGGTTATAATAGGCTCTTACCCTGCGCTCGAAATCTTCATCACTCAACTCTTTTTTCATGGGGATAAATTTTTTGGCTTTGTCTCCTACCGTTCTGCGTGCAGGGAAATCCGCATTGTCTATGATCTCCAGGATCATTTCCGAAACCTCTTGCGTGCTGTTTCCCCCATTGATCTGTGCGACGATTGTCGGAGCAAGTGTTGAGACCATTTTGGCATAAGGTGAATCCTCTTCAAAGGTCCTGGCATTGGTCACCAAGTTATCCCGTGCAAAATTCGTATTGAAAAAACCGGGCATAATGGCGTGTACACGTATGTTAAAATCTTTCAACTCATAACGCAGAGAATCAGTAATCCCCTCAACGGCATATTTGCTTGCATTGTAAAAAGTGAACAACGGCAGACCGATCTTTCCGAGAAAAGAGCTGATATTGATAATGACCCCTGATTCCTGTTTTCGCATCTTCGGAATAACCGCTTTACACACACGCAAGATGCCAAAGACATTGACATTGAACTGATCAAACATCTCCTCTTCTGTCACATCTTCAACAGTAGAGACCAGTCCGTATCCTGCATTGTTCACCAGTACATCTATCTGCTCTATGAAACCGATCGTCTCTTCTATACTTTGCATATCGGTAATGTCAAGGTGCACGGGACGTATGGATTCTGATTGAATATCAAACAGTTTTTCCGGTGTTCGGGAAGCTGCATAGACAGTGAACCCCTGCTTTGCCAGTGCAAGCACTGACGCTCTTCCCATCCCACTGCTGCTACCAGTGACCAATACCGTTATGTCTCTCTTTTTCATAAAAACAGTATAGTTAAAATGCTGTGAAATCGCATTGATAAACATCAACTCCGATAAAACCAATAGAATTCATAAAAAAACATACCTGACACTACTATTATTTACATTGTTTGTGGCATAATAATTACCACTACGACCAAAATCCAGATTTCGGACTTTTAAATGATACGAAAACACATTACGGAACAGACAGCCATTTTTTTCAGTGTAGCCAAATGGGTATTTTTGTCTTCTGTAGTAGGGGTGATCATTGGTGCAGTCGTAACACTCTTTCTGAATATTCTGGAATATGCGGATACGTCACGCTCATTTTTACCGTTCAACTACTATTACCTTCTACCCTTTGCGCTTGTATTCACCGTATGGCTGGTAAAAACCTTTGCACCAAGTGCTGAAGGACACGGAACCGAAAAAGTAATCTCTGCCGTACACAAAAGTGACGGGAAAATAGATGTTTCCGTCATTCCCGTCAAACTTCTGGCAACAGTTATCAGCATCTTTGCCGGTGCCTCCGTAGGTAAAGAGGGACCCGGTGCACAGATAGGCGCCGGTGTCGCCTCCGCCCTCTCAGAACTCTTCAAGTTCAGCAAACAGGATCGTAAAAAACTAGTTATCTGCGGTATCAGTGCAGGATTTGCAACAGTGTTCGGAACCCCTGTTGCCGGAGCGATCTTCGGTGTGGAAGTGCTGATCATCGGTGTCATACTCTACGATGTCCTGCTTCCCTCTTTCATCGCCGGATTTGCCGCTTTCACGACGGCACAGTTCCTAGGGATCAAATATACCTACTACAACCTGCACTTTTATCAGGATATCTCCTTGGATTTCGGTCTTATCATCAAAGTGGTCATTGCCGCGCTCTTTTTCGGCTTCGTATCCGACATTGTCATCACATCGGTATCCCACACGGCAAAAGTGATCAAAGAGCTCAAATTCAATATTTATCTCAAAGCATTTGCCGGAGGCCTGCTGATCGTGATACTCACACTGATATTCGGAGAGGAGTATATCGGACTGGGACTTGACACCATCAACCATACGGTCAATCCAAACTCCACCTATCTTCTCGATATTCACTGGTACACATTTCTGCTGAAAACCCTCTTTACTTCTCTATCCCTGGGTGCGGGAGGCAGCGGAGGGATCATTACCCCCATTTTTTATATCGGCGCGACAAGCGGGCACGCCTTCGGAGCACTCATCGCCCCCGAACATGTTATCATTTTTTCCGCACTTGGCTTCGTCAGTGTCCTTTCAGCCACGACCAATACACCCATCGCATCGACCATTATGGCCGTTGAACTTTTCGGTATCGACATTGCCCACTATGCGGCTCTTGGTGCAGTGATCGCTTTTCTGATCTCCGGACACAGGAGTATCTTCTCTTCACAGATCCTGGCGATGAAAAAATCCGAAATGCTCTCCGTAAAAATAGGTGAAGAGGTCGAGAATATCAATACTGAACTTGAAGATACGGAAAAAAGCAAATTCAACAAACTCAAAGAGAGATTGAACACCAAACGTGAACTGCTTAAAGCGCAGAAGCGTAACAAAAAGAAAAGCTAGACGCAGATCAGATCTTTTTCAGAAATTCCAGCAGTCCCCTGATGATCTCCAGCGGTTCTGGAGGACAGCCCGGTATATGGTGTGCTACGGGCAGATGATCGGCAGCAGGTGCCTTTACGGCAAAGGTTTTTTCAAAGGGGGCTTCCATCACCGGGCAGGCACCCAGCGTGATGACCCATTTGGGTTCGGGTATCTGTTTGTAGGCATCCAATACATGCGGTGTCATATTGAAAGTCATAAGACCGTTTAAGAGCATCACATCAGCATGCCTGGGACTCGCTACAAAGTAAATACCCAGTCTCTCCAGGTCGTAGTAAGGGTTCGAAAGTGCGTTACACTCTGCTTCACAGGCATTGCAGCTTCCGCTGTCTACCATCCTGATAGCCAGAGAGCCTGCAAATTTCTTTTTAACATTCTCTTTAATCTCTCTTTTGATCGCTTCCAACTCTTTATCCAGGGCTGTATCCTCTGTTAAAATACCCTCTTTGACTCTTTTATTCCAAAACTGTATCATAGATCGTTTCCTGCATAGCTGAGATCACAACTTTTATTGATAAGCGGAAAATCCGCAATGATATTGTTCGGCATCATCAGGTGAAGCGTCTGCCAGTTCATAAAACTGGGATCTCTGACAAAAAATCTCTCGATGACCCCATCTTTGATCTCTATGTTCATGAACAGTTCACCCAGAGAACTTTCCGCAAAGGCCGTATAGTCACCGTCTTTGATCTTTTCTATATCAATATGTGTATCATCCTCTTCCAGAAAGTGTTTCATCATGACAATCGAATTTTTGACCTCTTGCAGCCTGACTTTGAATCGTGCAGCCACATCACCGCTCTGTTCTGTTTGAATTTCAAAACCATGCTCCAGATAGAACGGTTCCGACCGTCTGTCAAGGGAGAACCCGGAAGCCCTCGCCACGACACCGACCGTATCGTATTTGAGCACATCGGCCTTTTGAAGAATCCCCGTCGTATCGAACCGGTCCCACAGTGAGGGAATATCCATAATCCAGGTTTCAAAAAATGCAATATCTTTTTGCAATCCATCAAGATAATCATACAAAGAGCTTATATCGAGTACTTTGTTCTCAAACCCTATTGCATCAAAACCGAAACGGTGTCCCGTTACATTTTGCAACTGCCGTCTGGCATCTTCAGACAGTTTGGAGGCAAATGCCAGTGCGGCACCGAACCCGGCATCGTTGGGGATGAACCCCAGATCGGTCAAATGGTGGATAATGCGTTCCATTTCCAGCAGAAAAGCATGCCGTTTTCTCAGGGAGAGCGGAAGTTCCATACCGGCTGCCTGACAGACAATATCACGCCAGGCTGTCTGGTAGGCAATGGATTCGTTCCCGCTAATACGTTCGATAACAGGTTTGGCTTCCAACAGTGTTTTACCCTCCAGCATCTTCTCTATTCCACGGTATTTGTAAAAGTGTCGCACCTCCTGATGCAGCATATCCTCTCCCGCCTGGGAAAAATGGAAATGACCCGGTTCGATGATCCCGGCATGGATAGGTCCGACAGAGACCTGAAAGACGCCGTCACCCTGTATCGCTTCATACTTGTAGGGTGTAAATTCTGCAAAGTCCAGCGTATTCTTTTGGAAAGCTTTTTGCATAGGATGTATGGCTTTGGGGAAACGCTCCTGATGTAGTAGAGGACGTTTATCAAAGGCATCCTCGATGACGATACCAAAATCATCACTCATTTTTCGCTCGAACCAGATCGCTGAAGGATGCTTTTTTGCCAAAGTCCTGATCACAGGGTTCTCTTTGGAGATCGTTTCTCTTTGGGTCTCGCTTTCAAAGACCGTGACGATCTCAAAGGTACCTTCCCTCTCTTTTGCATACCGGGCAATGAGTCTCATACAATACTCCTTAGATATGCCAACGATCCCGGCAGCAGAAGCGCAACAAGGGAAACAGCAAAAATGACCAATGCGAGAAGTTCGCTGGTGTAGACTCTCTTTTCACTCTCTTCTCCCTCATACTTCATGGACTGGTAGATCGCAACAAAACGGTAAAAGATCACCGACAGCAATATCAGCAACAGTAATACCGCACCGATCATGGCCAGCATATGATCGCTCTGTTTGGCATTGTCTATCATGGCAGCAAATCCGTACAGTTCGCTGAAGAACATCGGACTCGGAGGTAGCGAGATGATCGCCAGAAGAAAAAGAGAGACCAGAAACCAGAAAATGGTACCTTTTTTTCCGCTGTATCCGCGCAAAGCCCCGGCGATCCGATATTTCCCCTGAGATTCAAGCACACCGGTCGAAAGAAAAAGTGCCGGTTTCAAAAAAGCATGCGCTCCAAAATGCAGCAATGCGGCAAATGTACCGCCGCTCACCCAGAAAAGTGCGATCAGTGCCATATGCTCTATACCCGATAGGGAGAAAAGCCGCATAAAATCTTTGGCTCTGAAGATCAGGAAGGAGACGATGAAGATCGTCAGCAATGTGTAGACAAATACAAAAACGAAGAGGTGGGAATAGTTGACCTGTCTGGCAACTTCACTGAAGCGGAAGAAACCTATGATCACTGCAGATTCCAGAATACCGCTGAAGAGTGCTGCTACAGGATAGAAGGAAGCCCTTTCAATATTGGCCAGCCAGAGGTTCATCGGGAAAAATCCCATCTTGACGAACATGCCTACTGTTGCAATGGCAAAACCCATTTCAAACAGGAACGGAGACGGAATATCGCCTGCATATTTTACCAGGAGATCAAAACGCATGGCATCTTCACCCAAAACAGGCTTGGCACTGGCATACATCAGAATAATACCAAAAAGAAGCAGGGAGATCGCAATGGCACCGACGATCATGTAGTTCCATGCCTCTTTGTGCGCCGCTTTGGTATGATTGGTCTTTATCATATAGACAGTGGAGAGTGTCGCAAGTTCCAGGCCGATCCAATAGATCCCCATATGATTCGCCAAAATGGAGAAGATAAGTCCTACCCAGAAAAGTGCAAAGAAGCGGTAGAAACGGTTGTAGGCTTTTGCAGATACCCTGACATGTTTGTCCAGTGTCAAAAGTGCCAATGTCACGCCGATCCCAACGATCGACGAGACCAGAAGGATGTAGGTATCGAGTTTGTCCGCCACCAGATAACTGCCCCAGATACTGTAGGGTTTGGGGAGAAGAAAAAGTTCCACGATCGGCAGGAGGATCATCAAAGAGGTGATCGCCAGAAGGAATTTCGCTTTTTTATGTTTGAAAAAACTGACGATGAACATAATGACCGCCGGAAGAATAAGCAGAGTCAGCATCATAATGTAGTCTCCTCTTTATGGAAAAGCAGGTTAATGACCACGATCGCCATCAGCAGGTCGAAGAAGATGCCAAGCTCCACCAGCATCGGCATCCCATCTGTCGCCGTGATCCCCAGCAGAAACAGTGCATTCTCCATACTGAGGAAACCTATGATCTTCGGCGCGACATTTCTGTGCTCCATCATAAGCAGAAGAGATAGGAAAAGCGAGGAAATGCTGATCGCAACGTAATTGGCATTGCCACTCATCATATGGGTGATCGGATCTGCAAGGTAAAAGGTAAAGACCAGGATCGCCGGAATAAGCATAATGGCATACTGCACCTTGATTTCCGGGGTGATCTGACGTACAAAGTGAAATTTCTGACTCATATTTTTAAAGAAGTATGGGATCCCCACTGCTTTGATAAGGATCGTCGCCACACCGGTGATCAGCATCGCTTTGTCATCCAGCTCTTTCCCTATGAAAAGTGCCAGCAACCCCAGCATCAGCGAATTGAGAGAATACCACAAAAGCAGCCGATACAGCCTTGTGGCAAAGAGGGCCGTGATAAGAGAAGCCAAAAACAATCCGATCAGAAAATCAACCATAATTCAAGCCCCCAGTACATAAAAAGTGATCAAAGACAAAAAAGCGAACACGATCGCAATACCAAGCAGATTGGGAACCTTGAAGAGCCTGAGTTTTGCTGTGTTCACTTCTATAAGCGCTACGGCAAATGCAACAAGAAAGAGTTTTGCGACAAAGAACAACACGGCTATAGGCGCACTGTACTCCAACCCCATCGGCAGAAAAAGCGATACAAAAAGTGAAGAAAAAATGATAAATTTCACGGAAGATGCACTCTCGATGATCGCAAGATAGACACCTGTCAGATCGAGTATCATCGCTTCATGTACCATGGTAAGCTCCAGGTGTGTTTCAGGGTTGTCAATGGGAATACGGCCATTTTCAGCCAGAAGCAGTATGAAAAAACTGATACCTGCGAACAAAAAGCTTGCCATATGTTCTTTGGGGAAATGTGCTGCAAGATTGACACCTGCCTGCCCTACCCCCAGATCCCCTGCCATCATGGAAACACTGAAGATGGTCAAAACCATAGCCGGTTCCACAAGCGCAGCAATGAACGCTTCTCTCGAGCTGCCCATACCGCCGAAAGCACTTGCGCTGTCCAGTCCCAGAAGCATCAGGAAAAAGGTTGAAAGCGATATGAGCCCCGTAATAGTGAAGGCATCCATAAAACTCACATAAAAGGCCCCGTGAACCACAGGCGGCAGAAAAAAGAGTACGACAAGCAGCGGAGAGAGGACCAGGAACGGCGCATAACGTGTCATCGCACTTGTCTCTTCGGAAATGATCGTCTCTTTCTGCATCAGTTTTGAGAAATTCCTGTACCCCTGAAAAACAGAAACGGGTTTTTTAAAGAGCAGCAGCATCTTGACCGCCTTGATGAAAGAAAGCAGCAAAGGTGCCAAAAGAAGCAGCAGAACGATCGTCAACAGATAGGTGATCATTTTTTATCTCCTATGATCAGTACTTTGATCGAAATAATCATGACGATACCTTCAAGCACAAAAGTCGCCCATGAAAAAGTATGTGCAAAAATTCTGTAGCTGAAAAGCACCATCAGCATCAGGTTGAAAATCATCGCGGCATAGCGTGTCTGCTCAAAATGTGACAGACGATAGACCCAGTAGCTGATCGCATTGGCCGCTTTGGAGACAGAGTTGTAGAGTGACGTTTCAAACAGAGGCTTGACATGGACTTCGTAATGGGAACTGCTGAATTTGCTCTCATGCCCTGCCAGCGTCTCTTTGCAGAAATGCTCCTCCGGTTTATACAGCCAGTTGAAAAATCGTCGGATAGGGCCTGCAAATCCTGTAGCTGTGTATTGTGTCTTTGCCGATGTTCTGTATCCGCATCCCCAGGTATGGTGTACCCGCTCTTTGACCTTCAGCGTTTTATATGCAAACATCAGCAGTGCCGTTACGCCTATCAGCGCC
Organism: Sulfurovum sp. NBC37-1; assembly: GCF_000010345.1. NCBI lineage: Bacteria > Pseudomonadati > Campylobacterota > Epsilonproteobacteria > Campylobacterales > Sulfurovaceae > Sulfurovum > Sulfurovum sp. NBC37-1. The sequence continues at coordinate 260,554 of NC_009663.1, read as the reverse complement.
GCCAGCAGGATAAGCGGAGAGACCACACCGCCGTGCATGCTTACTGAGTGCATATGCAGCACTCTTTCAGGGAAGATCTTGTCGTACACTGAAAGATGTCCCAGTGCTACAAGCCCTTTGTCGAACCATGCTATATAGAACGGTGTAAAGAGCATCAGTGAGATAACCACCAGTGCCATAAGTATCAAGCCGGACCGCATCAGAAAATTAACCTCATGGGCATGTTTTGCATTGGTACTTCTGTGCAGGCCAAGAAAGGTAATGCCATAGGCTTTGACAAAGCAGGCGATCGCCAGACCACCCGTCATGGCAAGAGCAAAAATGGCAAAGGGAATCGCCAGTTTTAGGGACATATTGCCAAGATGGCTTGAGCCGAGCATGGACTGGAAGATCATCCATTCGCTTAAAAACCCGTTCGTTGGCGGCAAAGCAGAGATGGAAATAGACGCAAGCAAAAAGGTCAGAGCCGTTATAGGCATGGATTTAATGAGGCCGCCGTATTTTTCTATGTTCTTTGTATGTGTCTGATGCAGCACAGAACCCGCTCCCATAAAGAGTAACGATTTGAAACTCATATGGTTGAAGGTATGGAAAAGTGCCGCAATAAAAGCGAAAGAACTCAAAACCTTCAAGTGCATACTGTCAAAGATCATTCCCATCCCGAAACCCATGAGGATAATACCGATATTTTCTATGGAATGGTTCGCCAGAAGCGCTTTGATATCATGTTCGCTCAGGGCATACAGTACCCCTACAAGCGAAGAGAGCGCACCAATGACCAAAATGACTATCCCCCACTCCAGCGGCCAGGGATAAAGTACATCGAACAAAAACCGGAACATCCCGTAAATAGCCACTTTCAGCATCACACCGCTCATGAGTGCCGAAACCGGGGAAGGGGCTTCCGGATGAGCATAAGGCAGCCAGACATGCAGAGGAACCGCCCCGGCCTTACTCAGGAAACCAAGGATCAAAAAGAAGAAAAGCAGTGTCGGGTACGCGAATGCCGAAGCGATCCCATGCATGGCGGCAAAACCTATTTCAAGGTCACCGTCAGTGACTATCAGGAAGAAGAGCAGCAGAAATACAAAACCGAAATGGGTCATAATAAAATAAAACTTGGCCGCTTCAATGGTCTTTTTCTCTTTCGCTTCCGTCAGGATCAGCTGCCAGCTTGTCAGACTCATCAATTCCCAGAAAAGCAAAAAGACAAGGGCATTGGCAGAGACAACAACGCCCAGCATGGAGAGGATGAATGCAAAATAGTGCAGCTGATAATGTATTTTTCTTTCGATATGGGGAAGGTATCCGTGCGAATAAAAAAGATTTGGGATCGCACCCAGAAGGATCAGTGCAACAAAAATCACGGAAAGGGTATCAAACTGAAACATAACACAACTCCATAAAATTGCAAATACGGATATACGAGTTCGGTGGGTGTTCCATCGGACAGGAGGGCTGTGAAGAGTCCTAAAATATTTACGGAATTATACTCCCAAAGTCCTTAAGATAACTTCTGTTTAAGATTTTGCATTATAATAGGATGAATAAGGATCACTCTATGTCAACATCTTCACTGCTTCTTTATATCTTTTTAGGTTCAGCGGCATTGGCCTATATGACTTACGGAAAATCCCAAAGAAAAGTTGTAGCACTTTTTTGCGGCATCGGCTTGGCAGCACTGCCCTATTTCAACATGGATATGTGGATCATGATATCGTTATCTTTTCTTATGATGGCTTTGCCTTTTTTCATACGTATATAATAATTTTGATACGTATCAACAACAAACAACTGAAAAAACAATCAAGCCTTGAGATGTTAAAAAAACTTGACCTCTATTTTCTCCAAACCACGTTCAACTCATCCCAAAGCTGTGATGTATCAAAAGGTTTTTTTTCTGCTTTCACTTTTCCGATTGTATGCTCTGTAAAAACAAACGGTTGCAGATAATAAGTACCCTTGTATTCTCTTTTGACCAAATCTCTGATGATTCTGTTAATCTCTTCTACTCTTAGCAGGTCACTGTGAACTGTTGTTCGCACCTCAAAAGGAAACTGTTTTTGTATTAAAAAATTGAGTGTCTTTGAAAAACGGTCAAAATGTTTATCCTTCGTGATCTCCAAATACTTCTCTTTGGGGGCCTTGTAATCAAGAGCGATATAATCAACCAACTTCTCCTCGACCAACTCTTGGATCATTTCCGGGTTCAATCCATTTGTATCAAGCTTGATCTTGAACCCTAACTGCTTTATCTTTTTACAGAAACCCGCCAAATCACTGTAAAGCGTGGCTTCACCTCCGGAGAGAACCACCCCTTCAAGAAGCCCCACTCTGCTTTTGAGGAATGCTATAGCCTCCTCCTGGCTTATCTCTCCTTCTCCAAATACAATATCTTTATTATAACAGTACCCACAGCGCATATTACACTTGGCAAACCAGAAGATGGCTGCCAGGTGATCGGGGTAATCCAGGGCTGTAAAGGGTGTAATGTCATAAAGCGGTTTATGCAGCATTGCTCTGTGATCTTTTTTCAAGAAAGAATTTTCTCTCCTTGTGCTCACCTTTTTTACCGATATTAAAACTTTCCACAGGCCTGTGGTAACCCATTACTCTTGTGTAAACGATACATTTTGTTCGTTCTTCTCCATGCTTTTCAAGTATTTCATTCTGTTTCATTACTTCTCCTTTAAAAAAATATTTACACATTTCTGTGCATTTTCAACCAGTAGATCGATCTCTTCTTTACTGGCATTATCAATATGAATGCCGCAAACTACCAGCAGGTCTTTTTCTATTGTATCATAAATAATACTCGCCATTTTTTCTGAAATGACATAATCTTTATGCCCTTTCTTACTTATGGTCTGTAAGCCTTTCTTTCCGTCCATCAATGTAGCCGAACCGATATGCGCCTCCTCTCCACCCGTAATAATGACCAATCGATCATTGCCTATCTCGAAGAACTCCAATGTCACCCGGTAGCGCCCTTCTCCTGCATGGATCATCAGCTTGCCTTCTGCAGAATCTCTTCATCACACTTGGGGCAATACTCATATTCTCCCGAGAGATACCCGTGCTTGTCGCAAATGGAAAATGTCGGTGTCACGGTAATGTAAGGCAGCCTAAAGTTGCCAATGACATTTCTCACCAGTTTTCTGGCTGCTTCTGAAGAGCTTATCTTCTCTCTCATATACAGGTGCAACACTGTCCCTCCTGTATATTTACACTGAAGATCATCCTGCAGCATCAATGCTTCAAAAGGATCATCCGTATAAAATACAGGGATCTGTGAAGAGTTGGTATAGTAGTTGTTTTCTTTCGTTCCCGCCTGGATAATATCGTCATACCTTTTGGCATCTTCTTTGGCGAAACGGTAGGTCGTTCCCTCCGCCGGTGTGGCCTCCAAATTATAGAGATTGCCCGAACGTTCCTGAAACTCCTTCAGCTGTTCTCTCATGAAATCCAGGATCCGCATTGCCATCTCTTTGCCAAATGCATCGGCTATATGATGTTTGTCAGCTGTGAAGTTTCGTATCATTTCATTCATGCCGTTGACACCGATCGTAGAGAAGTGGTTGTTGAATCCGGGCAGATACCTTGCCGTATAGGGGTAAAGCCCCCTGTCATACATCTCCTGTATGAACATCCTTTTCTTCTCAAGTGTCGAATAGGCATACTCCATCAGTTTCGTAAGCCGTGCCAGAAGTTTTTCTTCATCTCCAGCATACAGATATCCCAGTCGCGCCATATTGATCGTCACAACTCCTATACTTCCCGTCATTTCGGCACTCCCGAAGAGTCCGCCCCCTCTTTTGAGAAGCTCACGAAGATCCAGCTGCAGCCGACAGCACATACTTCTGACATGTCCAGGTTTATATGCCTCTTCATTGGGAATGAGTTCGCCTTTTTCATTCCTTACATACTGGCTGCCTATGAAATTCTGAAAATAGGAAGAGCCGATCTTTGCCGTGTTCTCAAAAAGAATGTCGGTATTTTCCCCATACCAGTCAAACTCTTCGGTAATGTTCACTGTAGGAATGGGGAATGTAAAAGACTGCCCGTTCCTGTCCCCTTCGGTCATTACTTCGTAGAATGCCTTGTTGATAAGGTTCATTTCGGGCTGAAAATGCTTATAGGTCATGCTTTCAAAAGAGCGGATCGTCCCATCTCTCCCTTTGGCAGCCTCCAGCAACACTTCATCCTCCAGATCATGAAACAGATGGATCTGCTCTCTTGTAGGTATCTGATCCTTCAGATCGACAGGCACTGTCCAGTCTATGGTGATATTGGTAAAAGGACTTTGCCCCCATCGAGCCGGTACATTAAGGTTATACACAAAACTTCTTATCGCCTTTTTGATCTCACCATAGGAGAGTTTGTCCCGAAACACATAGGGTGCCAGATAGGTGTCGAAAGAGGAGAATGCCTGTGCTCCCGCCCACTCACTCTGCAAAATGCCCAGAAAATTCGCCATCTGTCCCAGCGCTTCCCTGAAATGCCTGGGAGCACGGCTCTCCACCCTCCCCCTTACCCCGTTGAACCCTTCATCCAAGAGTACCCGAAGGCTCCATCCGGCACAATACCCGGTCAGACAGTCCAGGTCATGGATATGGTAATCCCCGTCCCGGTGCGCATATCCTTCCTCCTTGGAGTAGATCGAATCCAGCCAGAAGTTGGCGATCACCTTTCCTGCGGTATTGTTGACCAGACCGGCATTGGAGTAGCCCGTGTTCGAGTTGGCATTGATCCTCCAGTCCGCTTTGTCTATGTACTCTTTAATGGTCTGCGTAGAATTGATGTAGGTCGTATCCTCATTCAGTCCCAGTATCTGTTCTCTTTGTATCTTATGCATATGTCGGTAGAGTATGAAAGATCGCATTACTTCAAAATGCCGATGCTCGTAAAGGACTTTTTCTATCAGGTCCTGGATCTCTTCAACAGAGATTTCATCTCTGTCCTTAATACTCTCCATCAGTTCAGTAAAGACATGCTTGTCATATGCTTTGGCTTCACTGTCAAATGCCTTTTTGATGGCATCCTCGATCTTGAACGGTACAAATTTCTGGGAAGCTCCATCTCTTTTTATTATTGTTTTTATCATAAGTTCTGCTCCTGGTACAACATGCCGGTATTATAATAGAAGCTGTAAAAAAATGGTTTGACAATTGTCAATAAATTCAATATCTTCTTGACAGTCTGTTTTTTACTGCTACTTTTTGATGGAGATCAATAAAATTAATTGACTATTGTGCTATAGAAGCATCTGAATAACCAAGATACTTTGCTATATCTACCAGTCTTTTGGCATAGCCATACTCATTATCCTGCCAGGCGGAGATCCTGAGAAGATCATCTCCCACAATAGCAGTAAAGGGGAGGTTCACTACAGCACTGTAGGGGTTTTGTACATATTCCTCGGAAGATCGGGGAAATGCCGTTGCGTCCAGTATATGGGAATACGCTGTTTCTGCCTCCTGCAAGAGTATCTCATTTACCTCTTCGACAGTCGTCTCTTTTTTGATCCTGATATCCAATGCATACAGCGTGGTACCGGGGATGGGCACACGAATGCTTTTTGCATACATTCGATCCTTTAGATGCGGGAAAAAGTACCCGGTGGCCTCGGCAGCACTGCTGAGGAGAGGAATGATATTCTGTGTAGCCGAACGTGTCCTGCGTATATCTTTGGAATAGTGTTTTCCGTCAAGCAGATTCTGATATGCCGTATAACTGTGGTACATACTCATCATTGCAGCATCGATCCCAAAATGACCGTCTATGATCTTAAAAAGGGGGACAATGGCGTTGGCCGAACAACTGGAGTTGGAGATGATGGACTCCTGCCTGTACTCCCGATGATTCACACCAAATATATAGGTCGGGGTATCATCCGTCATGGGTGCAGAGACGATAACCCTTTTGGCTCCGTTCCCGATCAATGGCAGATTGGAGTGTGTTGTCAGAAACATACCGCTGCACTGCAGAACAACATCCACATTCAAAGAGTGAAGATCCATTCTCGTAGGGTCTCTCTCGCAAAAAAGCTTCACGGGAGACCCATCGATAATAAGTGTTCCGTTATTCAGGCTGACAGTATGCTTCAATATACCATAAAGGGAATCATACTTTAAAAGATAGGCCATCTGTTCATGATTGTAAAGATCATTGATACCGACCAGTTCAAAGCTCTCATCTTCAAGTAGAATACGTGCTGCACTTCTACCTATACGTCCGAATCCGTTAATGAAGATACGTATCTTTTGATCTTTTTTCATGCCATGGATTATAGTCAAAATCCATACACTTACCATTGACAAGTATCAAAATTGACAATTATCAACACATTTAGAAAATTAAAAAGGTAAAATGGTATATTTATATGACTGGAGAATAAATATATGGATGTCAAGCACTACTACAACCCACAGGGTGAAGAGATACTCGATGAGAAGATCTATGGCGGCTCCCCGACAGGTTTCGTCGACTTCAACCGTTCCAAATACCGATGGGACAGCAATATTTATGATCTGATGAATGCCAATACCTGGTTTCCTTCCGAAGTCAATACCAGTACTGAAAAGAAAAATTTCGAAGCGCTTACGGATAATGAGCAGTCCATCTACAAAATGACCTTCGCACAGCTGAGTTTCAACGACTCCGCACAGGAGGAGTACCTCAGTGACTTCAGACGGTTGGCAAACAACCGTCTGGTCAAATCGGTCATCTCGCTGCAGATCATGCAGGAAGTCAACCACTCCAAATCCTATGCGGTACTGCTCGATGCCTGCGGGAATTCAGAGGAAGTTTTCAACCTCTACAAGTATGACGCCGCCCTCAACAAAAAGAACCTGCAGGTCGCCGAACAGTTCGCCAAATATATCGACGGGGGTTCTGCGGACAAGATGCTGCTCTCCGCCATGGCAAGTGTGAACCTCGAGGGGATCTACTTCCTGCTCGGTTTCTCCTACATCTACCTGCTGGGGGACAAAGTACCCGGTGCACGGGATATGATCAAATTCATCGCAAGAGACGAGCTCAACACCCACCTTCCACTCTTTGCAAATATCTTCAAGACCATCCAGAAAGAGAACAATATCGCAACATCCACCATCGATGCAGCCTATAAGATGATACAAGATGCCGTCAAGATCGAACTGGAGTACGGGCACTATCTTCTTGACCAGTTCCCTATTATGGGGGTAACGCATGAGTTGATGGAGCAGACTGTTTACAATTATGCCAACGACCGCCTCAAAAAAATCGGACTCGATCCCATTTTTGACGAGAGTGCAACGACCTATCTTCAGAAACTGGTCACTAAACACCTGGAGATGAACGAAGTCAAAAGTAACTTCTTCGAGAGCAACGTCTCCAACTATGCCAAGTCAAGCATCGACCTCAATGACTTCTAAAGAGTTCCTCCCTTATCTTAAGTGTGTCGGCACCGGTCCCAAACGCAACCGTGATCTCAGCAAAGAAGAGATGAAAACCGTTATACGTGCCTTTTTGAAAAAAGAGGTGATCCCCGAACAAGTCGCAGCGTTCATGCTGGGCTGGAGGGTCAAAGGTGAGAGCATCGACGAATTTGCCGGAGCCATAGAGGTCTTTGACGAGTTCATTAAACATGACCCGCTGCCCAACTCCATCGAGTTCGGCTACCCCTATGACGGCAAGGTAAAAAACCCCTATCTGCTTCCGTTGACCGCACAGTATCTACAGAAGTTCGATGTCATGCTCTCGCTTCATGGCGGACTTCTGCAGCCGGCCAAAGGCGGCATCACGCTCAAAGAGATATGTGACAATGTCACTCTGCCTGCCAATACCCGTTTCTATGACAGAAAAGAGTATTTCCCCGAACTCTACTCATTCAGTGAGATCAGGAACAAACTGGGACTACGCTCTTCGTTCAATACCATCGAAAAACTTCTGGGCATTACCCAAAGCAATACAGCCATCATCGGTGCCTTCCACAAACCCTTCATCGAAAAGTACATCGCCCTCTACAAAGATCGTTACAAGAAACTGATCATCATCAAAGGAAATGAAGGCACGCCAGAGATATTCAGCAAATGCAGCATTACCATTGTAGAGAATGATGAAGTAACAGAAATGAAAGTCGATCCCGGAGCATTCGGCATTGCCTATTCAAAATCTAGGGAACCAATCACCCTCGAGAGATCTCTCGAATTTACACAGAACCCCAGTGACGAACTGTTAAAACTGGCCAAACTCAATGCAGCTGTCATCGGGTTTCTAATTGGAAGGATAGACACAATTGAAGAGGGTATGCTGGAACTGAAAAGCCAGATCAGGCTATAGCAAAAACTGTCAAGTTATTATTAATGGTGCGTGGTTGCATACCCTATGATTTTCTCCAGTAGAACAGGTGCTATCTTTTCTCCATAAAGTGGTTCACCCAAAACAATCTCCTTCCCACTGTCAACAAAGAACAGTGTCGGAAATACAGTCGTATAATACATCTCTACAGGGTAGCTCTTGCTACCTTCATAGGTTACAATGACCGAAACCATCTTCTCATTGATCATATCGACATAAGGTTTATTCATAAAAGCAGTTTGAATGATCTTGCCGGAGAGTGCTGAGTTTTGTTTGACTACAAGAACAAGAAGAGGTTTGTGCTCTTTCAGCGCTTTTTGGTGAGCCGTGTCGTAGTCACCCATCCAATGGATGAAATTGGCTGAAACAATAAGAGGGAACAGCCAAAGCCAAAGAAGCTTTAACGGCTGTTTGTGCATCGTCTATTTTTTCTTTTTTGACTCATACAGGAAGATGCCCGAAGGATGCTTTACCTGGAAAATCTCTCTCTCAAGGAACCATTCATCCGTATCGATCACATTTACCTGGTTGGCATCATTGACTGAAACGTATAAAGAAGGATATTCCTTTGACCATCTGACATGCAGTACTTTCCCCTTGAATGTAAAGGTTTTGATTATTTTCAACGTTTTGGTATCGATGATCTGGATCGTCGGAAAATCCTTACCCGAATAGGTCACTGCCAGATATTTTTTGTCCGGACTGAGCGAGGTAAATACAGGCAAACCCTGTGTTTCGATATTTTTGATGAAGTTGAAATTGTTGTCATACACCATCACGGCATTGTCACCCACAGCTGGGATAAAGGTTCTGTCATCACTGAGTGACCAGAAACCGAAATGCGGTACTTTAAGTACAGGCTTGTTGTCTTCCGCCGTAACTTTGATCTGGGAGTATGTCATTTTATCCAGGTCTATGACACCAAAGGCTTTACTCAAGAAGAAGCCAACAATATAGGTATTATCCTTGATCATTGCATCAAAAGGCATCTTTCCTACTTTGAATTCTTTGACTATCTTGAATTTCGGTGTCCCTTTTCCTGCATTTTCATCTTTAAGTACAGTGACCTTATCGTTATCCATCTGTGCAAAGATGATCATATCTTTGTATATTTTGATACCCACATTCTTCGAACCGGTCACTATCTTGTCAATGGGCTTGAGGTCACGGGTAAGAATATCGACCGATTTGTCATCATAGTTCGCTACAGCCACATAATTCTTGCCAATAACAAAGCCGATAGCGGATTTACTTGTTTTATACTCCGCTTCCACCTTTTCCGTTTTGGGATCGAATTTCACAATATAGCCATCACGACTGATCAGGTAAGCATCATCACCGTCGAACTTGATGATCCCGTGGTTCATATTGTGCATATGTTCCATATGCCTTTTGGCCAGGCCGTCTTCTATAACGGCAACAGATTCACTTTCACGCTCCACGACAAAATATTTTTCTTTCGCACTTAACGCAGTCGAAAAAAAGGTTGTTCCCAGAAGGAGTACAGAGAGGAGATATTTCATACATTTATCCTTATCTTACAAAATTGCTTCTATTGTACTGAAAAATATATAACAACTTTGTTGATAAATGTCAATTTAGGGAAAGGTACAAGAAAACCTTAGAACTTTTTCCAGAAACTTCTGCTGAAAAGCAGAAATACCGTATAGAACTCAAGCCTTCCAATGATCATCCCCATGGAAAGAACTATTTTATCAATATCCGAGAAGAACCCGTAATTATGTGCTGGCCCAGTCAGGGCAAATCCCGGCCCGATATTCCCTACACATGCCAGAGCGGTCGATACAGAGGTCATGGCATCGAAGCCTCTTGCGAACAGATAAAGTGTCAGGAACATATTGGTCATCACAAAAAGAAAAATGAACCCTGTTGTGGACGAGATGATCTGGGACGAGACCTTCTGATGGTCTATGAAAACACCCAATACTGCGTTGGGATGCAATGTTCGCTTAAACTGTACAGAAATATTCTTGAACAATACAATGTAACGTATCACTTTCACACCCCCTGCCGTTGAGCCGGCGTTTCCGCCTATCAGCATGGCTACAAAGATCACAGAGATCGCCATATGCCCCCACTGTTCGTAGTCAAGTGTGGCAAATCCTGTAGTAGTAAGCACGGAAGCGACCGTAAAAGAGGCATGTGTCAGAGCATGAAAGTAACTGTCATAATCCACAAAGATATCCACACTGCTCAAAAGCAGTGAAAGGGCAATGAAAATAGCCAGATACCAGAGTACCTCTTCCCTTTTATATCCGTCTGCTTTGCCGGTTGAGAAAAGTTTCAGATGTGCCAGAAAGTTGATCCCGGAAATGATCATGAAAAAGGTCGTGATCCATATAATCACATTGGAATCATAATACCCCAGCGAGGCGTTCTTCGTTGAGAAACCGCCTGTCGATATGGTAGAAAAAGCATGGTTCACAGCATCAAATATATTCATCCCTGCCAGCTTTAAAGCAATTGCATCCGCCACAGTGAAGAGCACATAAATACCCCACAATCTTATGGCGGTATCTTTGACCTTAGGTGTGATCTTCTCCATTTTGATCCCCGTCGATTCCGCTTTGAACAGTGTCATCGACCCACTGGGATTGATGAGCGAGAAAAGTCCTACTCCCAGAACGATGATCCCCATACCACCCAGCCAGTGCATCAGGCTTCTAAGGCAGAGTATTGATTTTGGCAGAGATTCAATGTCGGAGAAAACGGTAGCCCCGGTGGTAGTGAACCCGCTGACTGCTTCAAAAAAGGCATCTGCCGGAGTAATACCCGTATAAAGGAGAAAAGGGACCGCTCCTGCCACACCCAGAAGGACCCATATCAGATTGACGGAAAGTATACCGCCTTTGATGCTCAGTTTCATTCTGTGTTCTCTAAGTAGCAGAACTATGATCGCATTGATGGAAAACAAAGTGAGATCAAAATAGAGAAAACGGCTCATATCTTCATGATAGATCCATCCGACAATGATCGCGGTGAAAAGGAAAAGGCTCAGTGCCATACCGATCACAGAGACGAATTTAAAAATATTCTTTAAAGCGTGTATATCCACTGTTGTATCTCTTCTTTGTTTTCAAATTCTCCAAAGACCACCACAATGTCCCCCTGTTCGAACTGGCTGATCTCGGAGAAATCATAAAGTTTGCCTTCTCTTAAAAGCAGAACGATCGATCTGTCTATTTTTGCATTTCCAAGCTTCTTGCCTATCAATGTGGAGTTGGGATAGACCTTCCGCATGAAAAGTATCCCACTTCCTCCGCAAAAATGTCTCTGCGTGACGATCGAACTCGAAGATATCTTTTCCAGGATCGCATAATGAGCACCTGCCTTACTGCCTCTGACAACCACAACCCCCATTTTGTGCATCAGATTGTAATAGGCTTTATCGTTATTGACCGCTACGACTTTTTCTATACCGTATTCTTTTGCTTCAATACATTTCACGATATTTTTTTCATCATCATGGCTCGCAGCAATGATCATATCGGCATTTTTAAGCCCCTCATCTTCGAACAGACGCTGATCCTCGTAAGCCGAGTTAATGATGGTTACCCTGTCCTGCAGAAGTTCCGAAGCTGCCCGGCAATGGGAAATATCTTTTTCGATCATCTTGATATCCAGTTTTTTGTCCAACAGTGCCTTCGCGATCTTCTGAGCCAGTGTATTGGCACCGAAAATAACGATCTTCTTAATAGAAGAGGGCATCTTTTCATCCAGTTTGGCCGAAATATTTTCAATGGCATCCATATCACCAAAAAGATAGACAAGATCCCCTTTCTCAATACGCTCATCTTTGCTGGGAACAAAAAATGTTTTTTCTCTTTCGATACCAACTATGGCTACAGCATCACTCACAAACTCATTAACACGGTAAAGCATTTGCGCATCGTACTGTACCCGTATGGAAATAAGTTTGTGTTTTGTCTGGTGGAAAGTTTTGACATTATTTGCTTTGGGAAAGGTGAAAAGTGCTTTGACTTTATTGGCGGTTGTGATATCCGGGAATACCGCATAATCTATAGAGAGCTTTTCCAGAACATGGCTTTTTAGAAAACCATCATTTTTAAGCCTGATGATCTTTCTTTTGACCTCAACAACATCCTCCACGATAAGCGTAGAAAGCAGATTGGCTTCATCCGAATCAGTAACGGCGATGAACAGGTCCACAGTGTCAATATTGAGCGACTGGTAGGTTTTCGGATTTTCAACATCACCATGCACAACCAGAACATCGACATCTTCATCCAGCTTGTTGAGCTTGGAAAGATCTTTGTCTATCACCATAACATTATGTTGGAAAGAAAGAGTATGGGCAAGGCCATACCCCACGGTTCCCGCACCGGCTATCATAATATCCATACTTGCCTTCCTTTCTAAAAAGAGTACTCTCTTAAAACTTTAATGTCACTTTTTTAATGAGACTCGGTTCCATCAGGCTTTTATCTTCAAGCTCTATGGCGCTTGCACAATCACTTTTTCCCAGCTGAACATACAAAGAGACCATGACCACATCACCTTTTTCAAGAGAAGGGATATCGTACTGCAGTACTTTTGTCTCTTTTGCATTGAGATTATGTACACTTCCCTCTGTCGCTGTAGCCGGAACGATGATCTTTTTGCCATCCCTTTTGAAACTGTAGGCAAAATACCCCTGTTTATCCTTAGCAGGATCAGACTTGTAGTTTCTCCAAATGACTTTGCCCTTTCTCATTATTTCTATTTTTAAAAATTTGGCACGTGCAGGCTGAATGATGAGCGGATGCTCCATTTTGTTGGTCAGCGTCACATCCAGCTTTCCATTGTTGACGGTAATCCCAATATCGACACCCGTTTTCCTGAATGCTTTATCATGAATACCAAGAAATCTGTGGCTGGCATGGTGCCCTCTGGCTCTCTTGTCCATTTTTTCTGCACCGCCTTCGATCTCAGGCATATGGCATTTGATACACCCCAGACTGTTCTGTGTTTCATCCATGGCATGGAATATAGTCACATTATTGTCATTCAGCTTATGCGAATGGCATCCCGTACAGACTTTTTTGGCATAGACCGGGTTTGAAGCGGAAGAGTGCTTGTCGCTTTCATCCGGATTGACCAGTCTGCCGTACAGTGTCGGCTTATAATTCTCGGCCTGTCTTGCCTTGGTATTGATGTTGAATTTATGGGCTTTTTTGACATAGGCGATCGTATGGCAGAAATAACAGGAGATCGCATCGGTATGGGTTTTGTTGGCTCTGTCGGGTCTTGCCTTGCCGGAGAGCAGATCATTGATATTGTCTGCCATAGGCATGTGACAGGTGGCACAGGCATATTTCTTCTTATCTGCAGCATTGGCTATTTTGCGATGCAGTTCATCATTAAAGTAACTTTTGGAATGCTGTGACCCCTGAAATTCTTCATAAATATTTTCATGACACTCTTTGCAGGAGTGGTTGTCCATATATTTGGCATCAGCAAAAGAAAAAAAAGAATACAGAAGTATACAGAACCTAAGGAAAACCATTCGTTTCATTAGAAACCTTGATAATTTATTGAAGTGATCCGACGATCATCTCAATAAATTACCCTCTCCAAAAGGAGAGAGTAAAAGTATCAATTAAGCACCAGGAATATGTTGTCTGTGCTCAACTGAGTATGTAAATGTAGGTGTTGTCAAGTTATTGATATACTTAACGAACTTACCTGTTTCTGACTCATAGATACCGATTCTACCGGTTGTCCACTCAGAAATCATTGTCCATTTACCATGGTTAGCAGGTTCAGCGTGAAGCAGTCTTGGCTGTACACCCTCTTTTAATGCTTTACCTAAATGATCCGGCATTGGCATAATTTTTTCCTTACCAAATGTTTTTTCATTCATAGGCACTTTTTCATGCTGTGTTGCATCCCATGTTTGAAGTACTTTTCCACTTTTCGCATCGATCAACTGACCTTCAGTTTTACCGACTTTAATAATTCTGTCAGTTTCTAAAGTCTCTTTGTTGATCAGGTGAACTTCATTGTACTTGTCCGGCTTACCGAGAACACAGTCAGACCAGATCCAAGGTGTATGTTCACCTGTACCTACAAATAATCCGCCACCTGAAGTTTTTATTTTCTTAACAATCTTCCAACTTGGAGATTCCCAGATAACAACAGAACCAAAGTTCATAGAGTTTGTAGCATTCAGCTGTTTACCCATTTTTTTGTTGAACCATGAAGAACCTTGACCTGGGTGTGGCTTAGATTTTTTACCCGTATGTACTTTTGCTGCAAGTTGCATAGTCTTTTGATCTACAATACCCATCAAGTCAGAACCTTGAGAAGCAACTTGTACATAACGACCAAAGTCTTCACCCTCATTCTCATTTAAGAATGCATCGTGGAGTACTTTACCAATATTAGGAATATCACCCACAATTGGGAAGTCAGGCTTGCTATAGTCTACAACATACACATGACCTGCATCTTTCAATGCAAATGAGAAATAAGGACCATATGGTGTATCTGCGATATAAGCAACTCTTGATGGTCCAATTTGACCGTCAGTATCAATAACACGGCTTGTATCATAAACTTTTAGTGGCTCTAGTGTATGTGCATCACATAAAACTGCTCCACCTGGGTTATAGTTACCCGCCATTACATATTTACCATCTGGAGAAACTGCAAGACCTCTAGACTCTTGACCTACTTGAACAGTTGCCAATGCAGGTTGTCCAGGAGCTGCGATATCGAACATTGTTAATTTACCTGAACGAGAGATACAGTATGCATATCTAGGATCATGTTTGTTGGTTACTGTTACGTGAACAGCAAATCCAGCTTTATGACGAGAAAGTACTTTTCCTGTGGTTGAATCAATAAAGTCAACCAAAGAAGCATCTCTTTCTGTTGCAAAGGTAATATCTTTCACATCTTTCACATCTGTTGCTTTTGGATACTTTTTAGCCAAGGCATCTCTGTCTGCCAATTTTGTCCAGGTTTTATGCACTTGATCAAAATCTAGTTTAAGTTCAACTGTATTTTTCCAGTCCATTAACCAATGGACCATACCTGCTGCATCATCTTTTGAGAATGTAGCGTTCCATGCCGGCATTGCAGTATTTTCTCTACCCTCCATAATAGTTTCAGCCAACATTTCTGCATTTTTCTTTTTAAGTGCTTTGGGTCTAAGGTCAGATCCGACACCACCCTGGTGGATTGGTCCGTGACACCCTTGACACTCTTTTTCAAATACTTTTGCAAAATCCATATTGGATGTACCGGCAATTGCCATTGTTGCTGCAAAACTTGTTACTGCTGCCAAACCTAAAATTCTGTTTAATTTCATTTGTTCTCCTTTTTTAAAAACATCAATGTAACATAGGTAAAATGGATCATTTTACCTATGTTTTACAATACGTTTTACGAAGAGCTAACCCATAGCCCTTCGCAATATTGCAGGATTTACTTTTCCTGCTGCAATCTCTTTTTCTCACTGAAATAGATCCAGAACATCGGTAAAATAATTATCGTATGTAAAAAGATCGTTAGTGTCAGAGGTCCCTCATTGAGCCAACCAAAAAAACTCGGTACGACATCAGTAAACGGTTCAAACAATGTTCCCATTTTTCTCTCCTTCTTTTTTAGTTGGTACGGAAGATCCGTACCTTTTTGTATTTAGACAGCCTGTGCTGCTTTTTGCTCTTTACCAATGGTAAGAAGATCCCACACAAGATAGATGAATCCTACGAATGTCACTACACCCATAATGGCTCTCCACATCATAGCTTGAACGTACCAAGGTAGCTCCTGTGCCTGGAAGAATGCATTCCATCCGCCGCCAAGTTCAGCTCTCTCTACGAGTACCTGCTCATATCCGGCAATCGTCAAAGCTACAGTCATTCCCAGTACACCGAATACTATAAGGAAGATCCCCATTTTTGACTTGAAAGTTGCTTTCAAACGCTCTATACCATACGCATACTGAACACCAAGATACATCATCCCGATAAGGATCGTAGCATAAGCCCCGAAGAATGCCAGGTGGCCGTGAGCCGCCGTAAACTGTGTACCGTGTGTATAGATATTTACCTGTGGTAGTGTGTGGAAGAATCCCCAAACACCTGCACCCAAAAAGTTACCAAAGGCATTGGTTACGATCCATGCAATTGCCGGTCCATTGTTCGCAACAGCACCTTTATGGCCTTCTGCTTTTGCTGCACCCTGTTCTTTACCCCAATCATAGAGGACGTGAACGAACATTGCAACCAACGGAACTGGTTCCAGTGCTGAGAATAGTGCACCAATTTCCCACCAGTACTCAGGTGTACCGATCCAGAAGTAGTGGTGACCCATACCAAGGATACCAGAACCAAATAACATAAGAACTTCGATCCATAGCCACATTTCAACGATCTCTCGTTTAGCACCGATGATCTTGATAAGTGAATACGCTGCAAGAACCCCTACAAATACTTCCCAAGTCGCTTCAACCCAAAGGTGTATAACCCACCACCACCAGAATTGATCCATTGAGATGTTGTCTGTAAAGAACATACCTGCAACATAAAGACCGGCAAGTGCAAGCAAGTCAGCGACCATCACTGTCATGATCCCTGTTTTTTTACCTTTCATAAATGTTGCAAATACATTCCAGTAGAAGATAAGTACAACAACGACAATACCGATATCGGCCCATCTTGGTGCTTCAATATACTCTCTACCTTCGTTGATAAGCCAGATAGTTGCTTCTGTACCAGGTCCAACTTGAATGAAGATGTATACAAGTACAACCACTGTTACAGCAGCTGTTAGAACCCAGAATGCAAGTTTACCGATGCCGGCATGCACCAACTGTTCACCTGTCTCATCTGAGAGCATGAAGTAGACCGATCCGATCATTGCATAAAGCATCCAGACGACCAGTGCATTGATGTGCACCATTCTGGCAACGTTAAAGTCAAACAGTTCAAACAAGAACCCCGGAACCAAAAATTGTATTGCAGCGATAAGACCCATCAGAAGCTGTGCACCAAAGAGTATAATTGCTACTCTGAAATACATCATTCCTAATTCTTTACCTTTATCGCCCGCAAATTCATTTGTTTTAATACTAGTGAGCATATGTACCTCCTGCTTCGAATGTTTTAAGAGTTTTCGAGAAGCCTCTTGGGAAACCGTTGGTGTCGATACTACTCATCTGCTTGAGGAAAGCTACCAATCCTTTTGCTTCTTCCGCAGTAATACCGAGATCTGGCATCATACGTGCATGTGTAGGATACTGTGAAGGATGCTGCAGGAATTCAGCCATTGCCTCTTCCACAGTCTTTTTCCCTGTCATACCCTGAAGCGGTCCGCCATTTTGCCAAGCCGGATCAAGCCATGCTTTTGTAAGATCCGGAGCAAAATAGGCACCGTTACCCAAAAGTGTGTGGCAATTCATACAGTTCTTCGCCTGTGAAGTGAGTTTACCAAGGTGCAATAACTGATCTGCTTCCTTTTCACTCCACTCTTTACCAAAGAATGGCTGTTTTTCACCGATCACCGGTACCTCATGCCCTCTTTTTTTACTATATTTATAATCAATTTTATAATTGATTACACTTGCTGCCGGTACTCTCTTGTCTACCCCGTTCTTAAGGTCTGCCGCTGTACCCATACTGATCTGTCCAAGCGTATCGAACGAAAGCCAGATAAGCAAGATCGTTGCAAATCCTGTTACCCATGCCGCTGAACGACGCCAGAATGGAATACTGGTCCAAACCGAAACATTTTTGTTAGCCATGTGTCCTCCTTTTATTTTGTATCCTGTACGGTATCGTCTGCATCTTCGTAACGCTCATCTGCTGCACTTATCAGATAAAAATATAGGTGCGGGATAAAGAGATACGCCACCATCGTGACCATCAGCACTTTTACTGTGAAATGGTTACTCTGGATAAGCATCGCGAAGTCGTACAGGAAGTAAGTTTGTAATGCCCAAAATAGATACCCCACAGGCATCCATTTCTTGGAAAAGTACCCCATTTTGGCTAGGGTAATGATCGCTGCATACCCTATGCCGAAAACAAGTACCAGTGTCGATTCAATGAAGATCGGTAAGAACTGATCCAACGCGATCTCTGGGCGAACGATTAATGGCTCCATTCATGGCTCCTGTGGAAATATCTATTTACTAAAGGGGTCAAAACCCTAGAGCATAAGAGTATTATGACAGTTTAACGCTTGAATCGAATTGACATATATCAAGAAAAGGAGAAAAATTGAGGAAATTAAACGATTGGTTAAGTAGTAATTATAGTTGTTTTAAAAGAAAAAGTTATAGATGCATCGTTATTCAACGATACATCTCGCAGCAAAGAAAGGCCTTACATAGTTGGGAGAAACAAAGTTGTCTCCTTCAAGTGTCCAGTCGTCCTCTTTTTTAATATATACCGACTGAGCCACTTTACGCTGCATTCTGCTTTCGCAGATAACGGTTTGCCCATTCTCGAAAGCAGTTTTGACCGCTTCCATTCTGCTTGTGGTGATCTTGTAATGCAGCCCCACCATGACGGCGATCACCAGTGATACCCACAAAAGCCCTCTCTTCCAAGCTCCCTTGGACATGAACGGACGCGTACCGACAAAAAGAGTGATGAGAAGAATGATACCTCCCAGTATGAGGTAGGCACCTTCGAGATAAAAAAAGTTTTGCATAATCATTTGCCCTTATATATTAATAATGAATATAATAGTAACACAGTTTAGCCTTATGCCTATTGATACTCATCAAGCCTCTTTTAATGAAAAGCCTCTATACTTGCAGGAATCATTTTATAATTTTTAAAGGCCTACCATGCAGAACATGCGAAAATATCTTCTACCCGCATTTTTTCTCGGTTTTCTACTTATAGGTATCAACGCCCTCATAGAAAGCAAACCCAGCCCCAAAAATGCCAGAGTCTACAAAACCGTACAGCAGTTCAGTCCCTATATGCTCGAAAAGCGTTTTGGCGGCCTGCAGATCATCAACAAAGAAGATCCTGAGTTTAAAGAGAAACCCAACAACATGACCATTTTCAAAGAGTTCGAGCGCCTGGAAAAAGAGTGGGGGAAAAAGCATTTAAAACTTCAAAATGATACATTGCTCATCATGGACAACAACGGTACAACACTTCATAAGCTGCCTCTTCAGCGCAAAGAAGAGACAGAATTCATACATCGCTACTACGGAATTTAACCATGCTTGATATTGTCTTAACACTTGTCTTTTCCATTGTCATGCTGGTCTTCATGGCCTTCCCTGCTATGAAGATCTCCAACTGGCTGCAGGAGAAAATGGCATTCTCGGACAGAACCCATAATGTTCTCCAGATACTTCTCACTGTTTTCCTTTCCCTCTGCGTAGGCCTTTTCCTTAAGTATGCATAACCACATATTAACAACAATTTAGCTAAAATAATCCATTAATTTTACATCCGTATCGGGTGTCTTGGAGTATAACAATGAATGAAGCAAAATATATCTGGATGGATGGAGAATTGATAGCCTGGAAAGATGCCAAAGTGCATATTCTCACACATACAGTACACTATGGAAATGCTGTTTTTGAGGGGACCAGAGCATACCAGACTGAAGATGGCTTAGCCATTTTTAGACTGGATGATCACTGCAAAAGACTTTTTAATTCTGCCAAGATTGTTGCTATCAAACCAAATATGGATTATGAGACAGTAAGACAGGCACATATTGACGTACTGAGAAGTAATGAATTTACCGAAAATGTATATATGAGACCTCTTATATTCCTGGGGTATGGACAAATGGGAGTACATCATGTCAAAGCTCCTGTCAGAACGGCGGTTGCTGCCTGGGAATGGGGGGCTTACCTCGGTGATGAAGGCCTTGAAAATGGCATTAAGGTCTGCACCTCGTCTATTACACGCAATCCGAACCGTTCTACTTTCGGTAAAGCCAAGGCAGCAGCAAACTACCTCAATAGTCAAATGGCCAAATATGAAGCTATTGAAAATGGTTTTGAGGAAGCACTCATGCTTGACGAGAACGGTTTTGCCGCAGAGGGAACAGGTGAGTGTCTTTTTATCGTAAGAGATGGTGTTTTAATTTCACCTCCAAACGACAATTCCCTGGAATCTATCACCCAGGATACTATTTTGGAGCTCGCAAAAGATGCCAATATACCAATAGAGCGTAGAAATATTACCCGGGATGAGATCTATATCTGCGATGAAGCATTCTTTACCGGAACCGCAGCCGAAGTAACGCCGATCAACTCACTTGATCACAGAGTTGTCGGCAATGGAGCAAGAGGGTCCATGACAGAGCAGCTTCAAAGTGCCTATTTTGATGTTGTTTTTGGCAGAAATGAAAAATACAAACATTATCTGACTTATATTTAACATACAAATCAATAGATCCAGCAAAAACAAAAAGGAATGCAATGCCAGCAGACATGAACGACTATTTTAAAAAGAAAAAACCCAATAACAGCAATAATAACAATCAGGGGAACGGGAACAATAGTTTCCAAAACCCTATGGGCAATATGGGGAAAGGTGCCTCGTGGGTGCTTATTGTCATTGCTATTGCTTTTGGCCTTTTTGCCCTAAAACCTTTTACGATCATCAATTCCGGTGAAGTCGGAATCAAAATCAATACCGGTAAATTTGAGGACACTCCTTTGCAGCCGGGGCTTCACTTCTATATTCCAGTCCTGCAGAAGATCGTGCCGGTCAACACCCGTATCAGGCTCATCACCTACTCTGATGTTTCAACCGGTTCACTTGGTGACGGATACAAAAACTATGAAGGCGGGCTCAAGCGAAATCCTGCCATTACCGTACTTGACCGACGCGGTCTGACCGTCAACATCGATATTGCCGTTCAGTACCGTCTACGTGCAGAAACAGCACCAAAAACCATTGAAAAATGGGGTACGAGCTGGGAAGAGAAGATCATCAATTCAAAAGTACGTGAAGTGGTACGTGATGTCGTAGGACAGTACACAGCAGAGCAGCTTCCCGAAATGCGTAACGAGATCGCCGCAGCCATTGAAGCAAAGATCAAGCAAAGCGTCAATGAACTACCCGCAAAACCGGTCATCCTTACTTCTGTAGAACTCAGAACCATCAACCTTCCTACAAAGATCAAGGACCAGATCGAGCGTGTACAGATCGCAAAGCAGGAAGTGACCATTGCCGAGCAGATGAAAGAGAAAGCGAAACAGGAAGCACAGCGTAAAGCGGAGATCGCTCGCGGTGAAGCAGAAAAGAACCGTATCGAAGCACAGGGTGAAGCGGACAAGATCCGTATCGAAGCCGAAGAGCAGGCCAAAGCGAACAAACTCATTTCAAACTCACTCACATCTGATCTTCTGCAACTCGAGCAGATCAAGACACAGGGAAAATTCAACGAAGCACTCAAAGTCAATAAAGATGCTCAGATATTCCTGACACCCGGCGGCGCGGTACCGAACATCTGGGTAGATGCCAAAGGAAAAGAGCAAAGAGCCATCTCGGCTGCCCAATAATATCTCGTAGGGTGTGCAATTGCACACCACAGATAAAAAGAATAGATATCATCGGTGTGCAATTGCACACCCTACACATGGAGAAATTATCATAATGACCATAGACTGGAACAAAAACCCCCTTATCCCCGCCATTGCACAGGATGCACAGACAAACGATGTCCTTATGCTTGCCTACATGAATAAAGAAGCCTATGAACTCACCCTCTCTACGGGATATGCACACTACTTCAGCCGAAGCAAACAGCGGATCTGGAAAAAGGGTGAAAGCTCCGGGCATACACAGGAAGTCAAAGATGTACTGCTCGACTGCGATGCGGATACCGTGATACTCAAGATAAAGCAGAACGGTGTCGCCTGTCATACAGGACGTAAAAGCTGTTTCTTTACTTCTGTCCTCCAGGACAGGGTCATTCTGGACAAAGAGGTCGATACCGATGCCATTTACGGTGTGGTAGATACCCTTTACCATACCATTCTTGAACGCAAAAATGCCTCAGCAGAACAGAAATCATGGACAAAAAAACTGCTGGATGACAAAGAACTGATGCTTTCCAAAATTCGTGAAGAAGCGGACGAAGTCTGTGTCGCTATTGACGAAGAGAGTGATGAACAGGTCATCTATGAAAGTGCCGACCTGCTATACCATACCCTCGTCGGACTCGGATACAGAGAGATCTCTCCGGACAGAGTAAAACAGGAATTGGCAAGACGTTTCGGTATGTCGGGAATAGAAGAGAAAGAGAATAGAAAGAAATCGTAGGGTGACCGTGTCCCCACGGCACCATTTGCGTTTAAACCA
Organism: Sulfurovum sp. NBC37-1; assembly: GCF_000010345.1. NCBI lineage: Bacteria > Pseudomonadati > Campylobacterota > Epsilonproteobacteria > Campylobacterales > Sulfurovaceae > Sulfurovum > Sulfurovum sp. NBC37-1. Next base: position 237,893 of record NC_009663.1, on the reverse strand, counting down.
GTGGTGCTGTCGGGAGACAGCACCCTACGCGGTTTTTGCATGCAGAAGACAGTGAGTCCAGCACATTAACACCCGCCGGCACATCCTGGGCTATCAGCACTTCCCCCTGCAAAGTAATCCCCATCAAAACTGACAAGTGAATAGTTTCTATCTTTTCCAAGAGACTCTTTTAATCCCTCTATGGATAAAAAACCAAGTGAATCGGCACCCATATTTTTAGCGATCTCTTCGGGAGTATATTTGGTAGAAACAAGCTCCTGTTTCGTCGGCGTATCGATACCGTATCGGCAGGGGTATTTGATCTCCGGTGCCGCGATGCGCATATGTACCTCTTTGGCACCTGCCTCTTTCAGCATTCTGACGATCTGCTTGGAAGTCGTACCTCTTACCAGTGAATCATCGATGATCGCTACTCTTTTCCCACGGATCAAATGTTTAATAGGAGAGAGTTTCATCTTCACTTTAAGGTCACGGATCTCCTGCGTAGGCTCAATGAACGTTCGACCCACATAGTGGTTCCGTACGATTCCCATCTCAAAAGGCACACCAAGTCCGTCCGCATACCCTCTGGCAGCAGCTACCCCGGAATCAGGTACAGGCAATACCAGATCAATGTCTGCCGGTGTCTCTTTAGCCAACTGTCTTCCCATCTGCAGACGCTTCTGATAAACATTTTTCCCATCGATAATAGAATCCGGTCTTGCAAAGTAGATGTACTCAAAAGCACACGGGTGATAATCGGGTTCAAATATCTGCTCAGAAAGCGGTTCCTTCCCCTCTTCGAAGATCAGCATCTCACCAGGTCTGACATCACGTACGAACTCTGCCCCTACAAGATCAAAAGCACAAGTCTCTGATGCAACGATCCATCCACCGTCTTTGAGCTTGCCGAGGCTGAGAGGACGGATACCGAATCTGTCGCGGATCACGAACATTTTGGAGCGGCTCTGAATTGCCAGACAGTAGGCACCCTCTATTTTATGTATCATATCTTTGATACGGTCGACCAATGCATCGTTTTGGCTTTTGGCGATAAGGTGAATGATATTCTCAGTATCCATATCGGTCTGGAAAATAGCCCCACGATCAATCAGTCTGTTACGCACTTCATTTTTATTAATAAGGTTCCCGTTATGTACGACGGAGATCTCACCCAACTTGTATTTTGCAAAAACAGGCTGGGAATCCCCGGCAGATTCACTTCCGGCCGTTGAATAACGATTATGCCCTACAGCACATCTGCCTTCCATACTGTCGAGTGTCTCCTGTGAAAAAACGTCTGCCACCATACCGCGTTTTTTGTACATGAAGATACGCTCACCGTTCGCCGTGGAGATACCCGTAGCCTCCTGTCCGCGATGCTGCATCGCAAAGAGAGAGTAGTAGGCTACCGTAGAAGCTTTTTTCGCACCGAACACACCGACAATTGCACACATATTAAATTCCTAAACAATCATTAATCGAATAAAGACCGTTCTTCTGGTCTACCAGCCATTTCGCCGCTCTGATGGCACCTTTGGAAAAAGTCTCCCTGCTGGTTGCCGTATGGTTGAGCTCGAGGAATTCACCATCATTGTAGAAACCGACGGTATGCCGCCCTACGATGTCACCGCCGCGCAGTGCCATTACCGCAATCTCATCCTTGGTTCTTGCACCGATCTGACCGTCCCTGCCCGATACCCGAACATCATCAAGATCAAGTCCACGCCCTTTGGCAGCGAATTCGCCCAGTGTCAGTGCCGTGCCGCTTGGTGCATCTACTTTGTGTCTGTGATGCTGTTCTACGATCTCTATGTCGAAATCTTTCAACGTCGCTGAAACCTGCTCAACCAACTGCTTTAAAAGAGCAATGCCCGCAGACATATTGGAAGAGTAGAGTACCGGCATCTCTTTGGCCGCTTCTGTCAGAAGGTTCTGTTGATGCGCCGTAAAACCGGTCGTTGCAATGACAAGCGCCGTAGGATTCTTCAGCGCTTCTTCACAAAGCTCCTGTGTAGCGACAGGGGCCGAGAAGTCTATCACGACATCACATGCTTTAAGCACTTCACTCATGGAATTGGTGATGAGCACTTCATCGGGGACATCTACCGTCAGCTCATCGAATACATGCAGCGCAGCAAGCTCCAGTCCCTCTTCTTCAAGCACATTCTTGATCAGATGCGCACCCATTCTTCCTGTACTACCGACGATTCCTACTTTTGTCATACTGTTATCCTTATGCCTGTTCTTGAATATATGAAATTACCTGCAATGCAGCTGTCGCACCGTCACCGGCTGCAACCACGACCTGCTTTGGTGCCTCGACACGAAGATCGCCTGCGGCATAAAGCCCTTCTACCGATGTCCTCATACTCAGATCAACAATTACCTGGCCCCAGTCGTTCATTTCACAGATGAATCCACCGTTCTCATCTTTCAGTACTTCATTGCGTACATCATGCCCGACAAACACAAAGAGCCCGGTATTTTTCATATCTGTAATTTCATCTGTTTTTATATTCCTGACCTTCATACCCTGAAGTCCCATCGCATCCCCATACGCCTCTTCAATCACAGAATCGGTCACAAGATGAATATTCTCTTTTTTCTCGACTCTCTCCATCGTTGGAGGGGCTGCTCTAAATGTATCTCTTCGGTGTATCACATAGACATCTGAACAGATGTTGGAAAGATACAATGCCTCTTCCAGCGCGGTATCGCCGCCACCTAGTACGGTAACAGGTTTGTCTTTATAAAAGAACCCGTCGCAGGTTGCACAGGTACTTACACCTTTTCCGAAAAACTCATCTTCGCCTTTGAATCCCGCACGTTTAGGTACGGATCCTGTACAGACAACAGTCGTTTTTGCTTCTACCTGTTCTCCGCCCTCAAGTGTAATGGTAAAATGCTCACCTGTTTTTGCTATGCGTTCTACTTTTTTCATCTCATGCTTGAGACCGAAGTGAAAACACTGCTTCTGCCAGGTATCCATGAAATCCATACCTGTTTTGTCATGCTCAAAAAATCCCGGATAGTTCTCTATCTCCGAACTCTGTGTGATCTGTCCGCCCGGCATTCCCATTTCGAACATGGTTACATTCTTCAGCCCGCCTCTGGTCGCATAGAGTCCTGCCGTAAGCCCAGCAGGCCCACCACCGATAATTGCACAATCTAACATGGTAAATCCTTAAAATTTTTAAACAAATAATTACTGAAATTATACACTTTAAATACTTGGTTAATAATTTTTTAGAAGAGGTTGTTAAAAGATTTCAAATCCCCGTCATCCTGAACTCGATTCAGGATCTCTTTGGGTTTCAAAATGATTTTGAAGTTTTAGGGGATTCTGAAACAAGTTCAGAATGACGTAAGATATATTACTTACAGCAGTGCGTTTATTTTTTCTGCAAATGCATCTTTGGAAGCGGCACCTACCATTTGGTCTGCGACTTCACCGTTCTTGAAGAAAAGGATCGCAGGGATAGATCTGATACCGTATTTAACAGCAAGTTCCTGCTGCTCGTCAGTGTTCACTTTAGCGATAGTCGCCTTGCCTTCGTACTCTTCTGCCAATTCCTCAACAACAGGAGCGATCATTCTACAAGGTCCGCACCATGGAGCCCAGAAGTCTACCATTGTTACACCTTCAGCTACTGTCGCGTCAAAGTTTTCGCTTGTTAATTCTACATATTTTGCCATATTAAATCCTTTTATTTGGTTTGATTTGAAAATTATATCTTAAATTCATTAATGGGTTATAGCTTATATTTATTATTTTGTCAACTTTTTTACCTAAATTACTTCAGGGAACACTTTTTATGTCAATGGTACCTCTTTAAACTCAGAAGAACGCGTTCCCTCAATCGCTTTGTTACTGCACCCTTTGACTGTATAGACGAATGATATCTTCGGTTCATCCGTACTGTTCCTGTTGGCTCTGTGCAGAAGTTTGCAATGAAAAAGGACCACATCGCCTTTCTGTAGAGGATAACTCACTTTTTTTGCAATGATCTCCTCATTCTCTTTATGGCTGTCCGAGAAATACTCTTTCTCATCAAACTGCGAGGGTATAAAATTCATTTTATGGCTTCCGGGGATGAATTCCAATACCCCGTTATCACTATTCTCTTCATCTAGTGCCAGCCAGACACTCACCAGATTGTCTGTTTCAAAATGCCAGTAACGGAAATCTTGATGCCAGGAGGTCTCAGTAGAGGTATGTGGCATTTTTGTCATAATGGAATTATGATGCGAGATAGTGATCGCAGGGGCTTCTCCCAATATTTGCTTGAGTACTGGACGTATCTTTTCGTTCTCCATCCACTGCTTGAAAACAATGTCACGATGATACACCTGACGCAGTCTGCGTACGGTAATATGTTTTTCGACCTGTTCAGAATGGGCATCCGAGATACGTTCTCTCTCTTCTTTCGATTTGGCAATGTACTCAAATTCAGTTTCAACAGGTGGTACTTTATGTTTCAGATGTGCCAGGGCAATATCTCGGATCGTATCACAGAGCTCATGGTCTGCAAATTGGGGCAATAGCAAAAAACCATTCGCTTCAAAATTCTGAAGTGCTTCTTCTGTCAATCTCATCATTCACTCTTTAAATATTTATTATTTGCAATGATTATAGCGTAACATTCTCAATGAATTCAACCTCGTCGCCCCGGATGATAAGTGCATCTACGGAAAAAGAAACATCGATCTTTTTACTTTTCATATAGTAGTGTGCGGAATTGATTACTTTTCTGAGCTTGTCAGGCGTCACATTATAGACAGGGTCGAAGTCCGCCTTTCCCGACTTCACTTCAATGAAATGCAGTACCTCATCTTTCTGGGCGATGATGTCGATCTCCCCTAGTTTTCTGGCGAAGTAATTCCGTTCGATGACAATAAATCCTTCCTGTTCCAGGAACAGGGTAGCCAGATCCTCACTTTTATCACCAAAAATTTTGGGGAGTTCACGCATCTCTTATAAATCCCATTACTTTTTCATCCGTTTTTTTAGTCTCACTTACAAGCGTATCCAAGATCGCAAACACCTCTTTGAACTGCTTGTCATTTTTACGTTCGAGTTCTATAAGTTTTTTACCCAGTGCATTGTAGTGCAAAGTAAATTCTCTGAGTTTCGTAAAAGTACGCATAATCTCTATACTCACCTCAATAGCCACTTGACTTTTAAGTACAGCCGAAAGCATATAGACACCATTTTCGGTAAAGACGTAAGGTAGATATCGCCTACCGCCATGCTGTTCTAAACTTGAGGTCACAATTTGTGACCTCAAGTTTTCATACTCTTTTTCAGTCAATTGAAACATAAAATCTTCAGGAAAACGTTCACTGTTTCTTTTTACTGATTGGTTAAAAACTTTTGTTTCCACTTCATATAGTTCTGCCAAATCACTATCAAGCATGATCTCTGCTTTCCACGTAGTGTGTATATTTTATGATGGATGGGTATGGTGAGTTCATTCATGGGTACTCCTGCCAGTTTATATTAGAAGTATAGAGGGAAAAAGAGGAAGGAGTTGAAAATATGTCATATTGTAATACTTTTCAAGCATTACAATTATATTTGCAAGTGTAGTTTCCCTACGGTCATGACATCTTTTTAATAATCTCTGACTAAGAATTTCATTCTAAACATCTGAAATGAAAAGAGAAAACCTTATAAAATTATATATTTTATAAGGTTTTTGACTCTAAACTTTTAATCAATGCTTTATTTGTTTCTATATTCCTCCACAAATCAATTTTTGTACTATCAATTCGTTTGACACCTTCAAATACTAAAATACCTGATACCATTCTTATTACTTTATAGCCAGGTGTTTTCTCATTGTCAGAACTTTGCCACTTATTATATTCTTCCAAAAATTTATTTTTTTCTTCTTTAAATTTTTTATCAAAATCTTTTAATTCTTCTTTTTTTAACGCATAGTATTCTTTGTTGTAATTTTTTATTGAAGAATCAACTTTTACCAAAAAATCATCTTTGAAATCACTATCTGCCTTGAGAACTTTAATCAAATCTATTCTATCTTTTTCAAGTGCTTCAAAAAATATTTTTGTATCAAATAATAATAGTTCCGACAGCCTGTTCTTGAAAAAATTTTCTTGTTCATTTGAAAAAAGATTATTTTTTAATCCCTGTGTTAAACTACTAATCGCTCTTTTCTCAATTTCAATTCGATACACCATACTTAATACTGACTTTTCATCAATATTATTCAATCCGTTGAAAATTTTGATGTATATATTCAATGCTGTATCTAACTTTCCAATATTTTCAAGGTACTTTATATATGATAAAAGACACCAATAATCATCACCTGTTAAAAGTATTTTTGGAATAGGAGCAACATCATTAAGAGTAGGCTCGACTATTAAAATAGGTTTTTTAATTTTCTTCAAAACCTCTGGCAAAAATTTTTCACCATATTTGATAATAAACTGATTTAAAGTCTCATTCTTATCATTCCAGCCATTTTCAACAATATATTGTAGCTGTTCAGTATTCTCTTCATTTGGTATTTCTAGTTTAAATTCAGACCATAATCCAAAGGTCAACAAAAAAAATAGTTTAATGATTTTCATAGCTTTTACTTCCTAATTTTTTATTATTAAGAGTGTATCAGAAATGTCTTGATATTGAGAAAATACTACAAAGCTATTAAGGTAAAAACGAAAACCTCATAATCTAACATATTTTATAAGGTTATCCGCTGTAGCGATGTTTGCGAGTCATAAACATATATCCTTCTATAAAAAACCTTATAAAATGTTCTATATAGGAGGTTTTATAAGGTCACAAACTGTGACCTTTCAGATTATCCGCAAGCGATCTCATCCCCTACAGGGATCACATCTACCTTGACCGATTTGAATCTTGCCGTCATAATAAGCTCATCACACTCATCCCCAAAAAGCGCATTGATACGGCTTTTGGCATGGTGAAAGGTGCAGAAAAGTGTCTTTGCCTTTACCTTTTCGGTATATTTTACCGTCAGCGCTTCACTTTCTCCATACTCACTTTTCAGGATCACTTTGTCACCGAACTTCTCTTCATCATCAAGTGGTGCGAGGAGGACATCTTCATCGTATTTTGTATCAAGTTTGGAGCTTCTTTTGGTTTGGGCGGCATTGTTGTAGTGTGCCAGTGTGCGGCCCGTTGTCAGGTAATACCCTTCAAGAGAGTCATTATAAAATCTCTTTTCCATGATCTCCTGTACCATGCCCCTTGGCTCATACTGCTTGTAGACATATTTTCCAAGTCCGTCATCCGTACGGAAATCAAGCAGATGGAGTACCGGGGTATCCTCATGGTAGATCGGCCACTGCATCCCTCTTTTTCTGTGACGTGCCAGCCTGTAGTAGTCCGCACCGCTGAATCTGCGTGGTGCCACTTCCCTTACCTCGTTCCAGACATCTTCGGATGTTTTGAAGTTGAAGTTCTCTCCGTCCCCAAGTTTCTGTGCCATTTGTGTAAGCACTTCCCAGTCATCAGGAAGATCGGATTTAACCAGTGGCTGTGAGAGGTGCAGACGGCGCATTGCATTGACATAGACACCTGTCTTCTCGTAGGCCGAACGCACACCGATGACCATGTCGGCACGCTGGGCAATATCGTTCATGAAAAGCTCCTGTACCATCAGGAACTCAAGCTCTCCAATCGCCTTTTCTGTCTTGTTGACATTGGGGTGGATATGGGTGATATCCTCTCCCATGTTGAGCAGCCCCTTAATACGTCCTTCTATCATCGCATCCACAAGCTGCGGTGTCATCAGTCCTTCTACTTTTGGCTGCTGATAATCCGGTGCAAAGTATGGCAGACATCCCATATCGCAGGCACCCTGTACATTGTTTTGTCCACGAAGCGGCATCAGGCCCGCACCCGTCTTTCCGACATTCCCCGTCATCAATGCCAGGTGGGTGATCGCCATGACTGCATAGGAACCGTCCAGATGCTCGGTGATGCCCAGACCCCAGAAGATCATCGATTTTTTGACGGCATACTCTCTTGCAATATTGGGGATCATTTTTGCAAGATACTCATACCCTTCGACCTCTTTAAAGAAAGAGGGATCGGCATACGGATCGTTCAGTATCTTCTCTTTGAATTCCTCAAAACCCTTGGTACGGGTGTTAATGAAACTCTCGTCGTACAGCTCTTCATCGATGATCACATAAGCCATCATATTGAGTATGAGCAGGTTGGATTCAAAAGGGATGACACAATTGTGTTTTGCCAGTCTTGCCAGCTTTGTTTCGCGCACGTCGATCACGGAAAGGTTGTTATGTTTCTTTGCCATATCGACAATACGGTTCGCGATGATCGGATGTGCTTCCATCGTGTTGGAACCGATAACGATCATATATTCACACTCGTAGATATCGTTGTACGGATTGGTTGCAGCACCCTCACCGATGGTCGCTCTCATCCCTTTGAGGCTTGGAGAATGACAGACTCTCGCACAGTTGTCCACATGTGGAGAGTCCATGGTCTCACGACAGAACTTCTGGAAGGCATAAGCGGATTCACAGGAAGTCCTGGCCCCGCCGATGGCACAGAAACTGTCACTGCCGTATTTCTCTTTGATCTCAGCAAATTTCATGGCGGCGATCGTGGTTGCCGTATCCAGATCGCAGGTCATATAATTGGTATCGAATTCGGAAAGTTTTGAAGAAAACTGCTTCTGGATATGAGGATTTTTTTCCAAAAAAGTCTTTTTAATACGCGGTTCACGTATCCGGTCCTTTGCATCGACAAAGTCATACCCGTACTTGCCTTTAATACAGAGTTTTCCTTCAGAAACCACCCCGTCCTTCTGTGCAAATATCTTTACGATCTTGTTGTTCTCCACCACACCCGTAATATCGCACCCGACACCACAATAGGTACAGACACTCTCTATCTCTTCTCTCTCATATTTCTTTGTCATAGTACGCCTTTTCAGTCAACATGCTTCTTTTTACAATAAATAAGAGTAAATTTATCCTATTTGGACTTAAATTAACGTTTTTTTTAAGCCCTTGCGGTTATTGTTAGAAACAATTATATCAAAAAGGATAAATATGTTTACAATTACTGTAGAAAAAGAGTGCGGATGTTTCCGAAAAAGCGGCTTAACGAACAATGTAGCCTTTGAGAATAAAGACGATGCCCTCATAGAAGCAATAAAAATGCTAAATCTTATGAACGAAGAGTTCTGTAATAAGCATGACTTCAGGCTTGAAGAAGATGGACAGAATTTCGATATATTCGTAGCGGAAAACCCAAGAGTACACTCAGGATGCTGTGGTGGGGGACACTGTGGCTAATCAGCCGTTCAACTGATTTGGAGTGCAGGATTGAAAAATGGTGCGCAATTGCGCACCCTACTTGAAGTTCCCAAAAGTCAATGGTGCTTTGAGATCCTCCATCTGCTTGACCAAGGCGATCACCGCCTGCAGATCATCTATCTTTTTCCCGGTAACACGTATCTCATCACCCTGAATGGAAGGCGTAACCTTCAACTTGGCATCCTTGATCGCCTTGACGATCTTCTTTGCCTCATCTTTTTCAATGCTGTCAACGATACGGTAAACCACCTTCACATTTCCGCCGCTGATCCCTTCCGTTTTTACCTCATCAAGTGACTTGGTGGAAAGCCCACGCTTTATCATCTTGCTCATCACGATATCTTTGAGTGCATCTATCTTACTGTCACTGGAACTGGAGAGATTCAGTACTTTCGCTTTTTCATTCAAGTCTATCTCTACCATAATTCCCTTGAAATCGAAACGTGTACTCACCTCTTTTTTTGCCTGCTCGATAGCATTTTTCATTTCCATCATATCCAGCTTGGCAGATATATCAAAATAGTGATCTTTTGCCATCCCTTCTCCTTATTTCTCTATACGCATCATAGCGATCTCGCCGTGTACCACATCGAGTTTCCAAAGTGCTTCGATCGCATTCTGCATCTTGCTCTCCTGGGTCTTGTGCGTTGTGAAAAGAAGCTTCGCGATCTCTTCGTTGTGGGTCGGTTTTTGAAGCATGGACTCTATGGAGATACCGAACTCACCCAGCGTAGAGGTGATGGCAGCCAATACCCCGCTCTGGTCATCGACTTCCAACCGGATATAGTACTGCGTCACGATCTCATCTTTGCTCAAGAGTCTGAGGCCACTCTCCAACCCTTTTTTATACCCGAGCATCGGTCCCTGGTTTCCACGCACGATGTCGACGATGTCAGCAATGACCGCGGAAGCGGTGGCATCGCCGCCGGCTCCCGGCCCGTAATACATCGTTTCGCCCACACGGTCACCTACAACGGTCACGGCATTCATCACGCCATCCACTTTGGCGATCATACTTTCCTGCGGTATCATGGTCGCATGTACACGCAGCTCCACACCGTTTTCACCATTTTCATCCTGTACTTTTTTGGCGATACCCAGCAGCTTGATCTCATAACCGAACTCTCTGGCAAAAGCCACATCGGTCTGGGTAATGTTCTCGATACCTTCTATGAGGATATCTTCCGGTTTGGCATCCAGGCCATATGCGATGGAAGCCAGGATCAGCAGTTTGTGCGATGCATCGAAACCACCCACGTCGAAGGTAGGGTCCGCTTCGGCATATCCAAGCTCCTGTGCTTCTTTGAGTATCTCATCATACTGCGCACCCTCATTGATCATTTTGGTAAGCATATAGTTGCAGGTACCGTTCATGATTCCCTGAATGGAGTCAATATGGTTGGCGGAAAGACCTGTTCTCAATGCACCGATCACAGGGATCCCTCCGGCAGTACTCGCTTCATACATCAAAGGGATATCTCCTGCGATCTCCTGAAGCTCGTAACGGTGGTAGGCAAGCAGTGCTTTATTCGCCGTCACTACCGCTTTACCGTTCTCCAAAGCTCTTTTGACCAGGGCATAAGGTTCTTCCACGCCACCCATCAGTTCCACGACGATATCGATCTCAGGATCATCTATGACATCTGAAGGATTATCGCTCAATACAATATCGACACCTCTCTCTTTGTTCAGGTTCTTGACCACACCCGATTTGACAACGATCTTCTTGCCGGCTCTTGCTTCGATGATATCACCGTTCTCTTCAAGTATCTTCGCGACACTTGCACCCACGGTGCCTACACCCAGAATTCCAATTTTGACCATCTTTTACTTCTTTGCTTCAAGTTCTTTCAGGAACTTCTTGATATTTTTTGCCGCCTGACGGATACGCTTTTCGTTCTCGATCAGCGCGATACGTACATATTCGTCACCGTACTTGCCGAATCCGACACCGGGACTTACCGCCACACCGGCATGGATCAACAGTTGTTTGGAGAACTCAAGTGAACCCATTTCCCGTGCCGCTTCAGGGATCTTTCCCCAGATGAACATTGAGGCATTCGGTTTTGCCAACGGCCAACCTGCGTTGCTAAATGCCTTGACCATCACATCACGCCTTTTTTCATAAAGCGGAATGATCTGTTTGACAGGAACATCATGATGCTCATTCAGCGCAACGGTGGCAGCTACCTGAATAGGCGTGAACATACCGTAATCCAGCCAGGACTTTATTGCCTGAAGTGCACTGATGAGTTTTTTGTTTCCAACCACGAAACCAACTCTCCATCCTGCCATATTGTAGGATTTGGACATCGTATAAGCCTCTACAGCCACATCTTTTGCCCCTTCTACCTCCATGATGGAAGGTGTCCTGTATCCGTCAAAGGTAATATCGGCATAGGCAATGTCAGAAATAATGTAAAAACGCTTCTCTTTTGCCAGTGCAACCAGTCTTTCATAGAACCGCGGCGTTACTGTTGCTGTTGTCGGGTTGTGCGGGAAATTCACTACAAGGAACTTGGCCTGCGGCACAGAGTTGTCCAGTGCCTCCTCGAGATCGGAAAGGAAACGGTCCTCATCCACCTCAAAGGTCTCCTCATTGAAGATCAGGTGCATCTTCTCGACATTCGCGCCTGCAAGAATGAATGCCTGAGAGTGGATCGGATAGGTAGGATCGGGTACGATCGCCACATCTCCGGGGTTGGAGATCGCCTGTACCAGGTGTACGTATCCTTCTTTGCTTCCCATGGTCGCAACGATCTCTGTATCCGGATCAAGGTCCGCATTGTACTTTCTCTTGTACCAGTCACTCATGGCCAGACGAAGTTTGTAGATCCCTTTACTGGCACTGTAACCATGTGTCTTGGAACGCTGTGCCACCTCACAGAGCTTGTCTATGATCGGCTGCGGTGTATCCGCATCTGGATTTCCCATGGAAAAATCGATGATATCCTGGCCTTTGCGTCGCAGATCCATCTTCAGATCATTGATCTCCGCGAACAGGTATTTTGGTAATCTGTTTATTTTTTCAAACTGTATTTCATCAAACATACTTTTCTCTCTTACTTATTTTCTGAACTGTTTATGTTATTATCGTTCTGTGAAGCGGCTGACTTATTATCTTCGGCTGCCAGAACATTTGTGATACTGAGTTCTTCATTGTCCACTTCCGTATTTTTAGGGGTTACTTTTTCTACACTGCTTGCTTCATTGAACGGCAGCAGTGCTTTTAGCTGAGACTGGTCATAGTTCTTGAAAAAGAACCATGAGGCATATCCCAGCAGGATAGGAACGATCAGCCAAAGCCACTTTGACCTTCCCTTCTTCTCTTCTATAATCGGGAGTCCCATCGTCACACTCTCGGCTAGACCATGTTGGTCATAATACGCCATGGCCTCTTCTTTGAGTTTGCTCAGGTTAACACCGTATTCCCTCTCAAGAATGGAGATGAATCCCAGCATCTTTACTTTTTTGATAGCACCGAAATCATTGTTCAGAAGATATTCCAGGTTCTCTTCTGAGATCTTTGTTCTTTCACTGATCGTTTTTGTGGTATTCTCTTCAAGTAATTCACTTAACTGCATAACCCATCCTGTGTATTAAAATTGCTGCTGCTGCACTGACATTCAAAGAATCAAATGCATGTTTCATCTCGATCGAAATGAGATGATCTATCTTACCCTGCGCCTTTTTGGAAAGCCCTTTGCCTTCACTACCCAGTATCAATGCCCGTTTACGCTCGAACTCCATCAACTGCACCGCGTCACCTTCCATCGCTGCACCATAGAGCTTGAAGCCTACCTGATGAAGCTCATTACAGACATCGAGGATGTTCGGTATCAGCAGGAACGGCATATCCAGCAGTGCCCCCGAACTCGTCCTTGCGATCGCTTCGAAGTTCAACTGCTTCACTCCAGTGGCGATCACGGCATCCGCACCCAGTGCATAGGCACTACGCACAATGGCACCGATATTCCCCACATCCGTCAACCCGTCGAGTATGACAAGAAAATCCTCTCTTTTCACGTCCGAAAGAGAAGGCTGTTCAAGTTCCGAGATCTCCAGAAGCAAGCCCTGATGATTTCCGCCTTTGCTCATGGACTGTGCCCATTTCTCTTCGAGGAACTTTATCTTGTCGTGGAACTGGTGAAAAAGCTTTTGCGGCAAGATCCCTTTTTTAGCGACATAAACAGTGCTGACAGTCTCAGGGTGTTTCTCTAAAGCATAGAGGCACACCTGCTTCCCATAAATAATCATAGGATAGATTTTATCCAATTTTTACTTGAGGGTGGTTTTCTAATGTTTAATTAAGGTTTCATACCACTCTTTGACAGGTCTGTCACTAAGCTGTGCCAGTAGTTTTGCCTTGACCTTCGGTGGTAGATCAAGCGTGAGAACTTCATCGAAACTGAGAGACTTGTGCAGGCTTTTTTTTGCTTTGATGACCACGACCCATTCACCGCGTATCGTTATCTCTTTAAAGTCATCTCTGAGGGATTTGGCATTGCCTCTATAGTAATGCTGATACTTTTTACTGATCTCTTTTGCCAGAAAAAGTTCACGTTCTGCATCCATCTCTACAATCTCGTCAAGCAGCTTCTCCAAACGATGAGGCGCTTCATAAAGCACAGTGTTATATCCGTTGTTCATTGCTTCACTCAAGGCAGAACTACGCTCTTTTCCCTTGTGGGGCAAAAAGGCGTAAAAGAGGAATTTTCCCTCTTCAAAGCCCGATGCCGCGTAGGCTGTAGTGACCGCTGATGCACCAGGAAGCACGTCGTATGCAATGGCATTTTGCTGACAATACGCCACCAGCAGCTGCCCCGGGTCGGAGATGACCGGCATCCCCGCATCGGAGACATACACCACCTCTTTGCTCTCCAGCACCTCACCGAACTGCGCAAGTCTCTCTTCACCGTTGTGTTCGTTGAAAGAGTGGAATTCCGCTTCGGGATACACCATGGCAAACCGCTCTTTAAGCAGTTTCAAAAGCCGTTTGGTATGGCGTGTATCTTCACACAGAAAAATTTCAGCCTTTTCAAAAATCTTCATAGCGCGAAGTGTGATATCCTGGGGGTTTCCGATAGGTGTTGGAACAAAGGTAAGCATAATATGACTTTAAATGTTTGGAAGAAGAAACGTCGGAAGAACCGAGCGTTTTTTACCCCGCAGCTTGCGGAGCAGTGCGTAAGAAAAATTAACCGAGGTTGTATTTTTTCTTAAACTTGTCTACTCTACCGGCAGCATCAAGGATCTTCTCAGAACCTGTGAAGAACGGGTGACATTCGTTACAGATATCGATGCTCATTTCAGGTTTGTTCGATCTTACTTCGAACTTGTTCCCGCAGGCACAAGTGACTTTACATTCCATATATTCAGGGTGAATACCTTTTCTCATGTTTGAACCTTTTAGTTTAGGGAACCTCTAATAATAGGTAATACCCGCAACATCTCTAGCTTTTGTCTAGGCTAGGCACTCTTTTGAAACCCTAGCCGTAGCTAAGGTAAAAAAGAATAACGACGCATAGGCGAAAGCTAGAGATGCCCAAAGGGTGGGCTTTGCAGACGCAATCTTGCACAAGATATTTACTTCGTCTTAGCTATGGCTAGGACTCATAAATCTTTTGCACAATCTCACATCTGCAAAGCCCATTGTGGGTATTACCTATTATTAGAGGTTCCCTTTATTTTAGTGACAGGTAACTAGCCTGTTCTAATGTATACACATTCTTCCACTGCAAAAGCAGGGGTCGCTGCAACGCTCTTTGGCGAGACAACTTTAAGGGCAGTATTATAGCCAAACATATTTAAAATATTATGAAATGTAACAAGGAATATGTTCCAAACAGGAAGAAAGAGAAGTCGAATACATATCAATAGGATATACTGAGAAGATCAGCATACCCTACCTGCATTATTTTAAACTGCTAATATATTTAGCAAGAGCACCAATTTGCATATCGGAAAGCTTAACGGTCTCATTTTTCATCAGCTCACTGCTTTTATGCATAGTATATGTTCCAATACCTTTGTCCTGATCTCTATATGCTCTTATCCTAAGTGCCAATATTGTTGCGTCTCTTCCCGCTAATGGTGCTATTCCTGGTTCAGGACTTTTTTCACCTTTTTCACCATGACAGAGTGAACATTGTCTTTTATAAATCGACGCAGCATTTATATCTTTTGCTGAAAATGCACCTGAATTGTTTGCCTGTGCAGCATCTGCCGCCATCAAACTCACACTTGCCAATAACGCTGTAAAAATAACTTTTTTCATTTTATAACCTTCATTTATTATATTAATATTTTATTGTAAGACATAAAATCTTAATTGTTTCTGAATATACAAAAGATGGAACTGGAAAAAATTTCAGAGAAGTGCCTTGGATGCCACCGCACAGACAGCACTTTCACTCTTTAAAACCAAAGGCGTATCAAATCCAAGTATCATCTCTTCATCAAAAAGAGCGACTTCATCTTCATGAAAACCGCCTTCACAGCCGATCACTATCGTCTCAATGTCTGCAGCACCCGATATAAAGTTATTTTCTGAGAAATTCAGCATTTTACTCTGGGGGTTCTCCGCCAGAAAAGATCGTAGATCTTCAGCCATTTCCAGCTGCATCATTTCAGACCTTCCTGATTGCTGTGAAGAGTTGAGCAGAATTTTTTCCAAACGCTTGAAGTCGGGTTTGAAACTTTTCTGGGAACGTTTACAGTAGATAAAGGTGATCTTTGCTACACCCATTTCATTGAGAGAGGGCAACACTTTCTCGATATTTTTGGGGTCTATGACACACCACCCGACATGCAGTACCTTGGATGCTTTGATTTCAAGTACAGTACTCTCCTCCAAAGTGAGGGTCGCAGAACGTTTGTCTATATGCGTGATGGCATAACGGTGCAACTGATTGTCATTGAGATTACGCAGATAAATGGTATCATCCGCCTTTTGACGGCGTACCTTGAAAAGATAACGATGTGCGTCACCTTCCAATGTCAGTTGCGGGCTTCCTGCCTCTTCGTTATAGAGATATTGCACCTTTGGCTTCCAGTATTTTAAATACGACCATGGCAACGACAAGGAAAACCTGTACTGAAGAGATCTTGATAAAAAGGCTTTTGAGCAGTGCATGTTTTGCCGGGTCTTCAACATCGGTGTATTTGATCACTCTGTATTTCTTGATCTCGATAAACATCATCGCCGTCCAGATAAGGATCATAAGAATAATACTGAACGTAAAACCGTAGTCACCCATGACCATTGCTACCAGACCCGTGAAGGCGATCATCGTTGCCAATGCCTGGAAGATCATCGTATAGATGAAACTTGCTTTTCTGAACTTCAAAGGATGTTTCGCCGTCATCATCGGGATGAAGAAACCCGCCACCAAAAAAGCTAAAAATATCTTGACCAATATACTGTGTGAAGCAATGACCTGTTCTACCATAAAAACTCCTGTTGGGGCCATGTCGCCCATAAATTAAAAGTGGATTATACCCTATTTTGATATAATCACTCCAAGTAGAAACAATCTTATCATATAAAGGTAAACTAATGGCTATCAGCATTTCCGAAGCCTTGGATATCGTCTATCAAAACACCCCTGTTGTTGATGACGAATGGATCCCCATTGAAGAGGCAGTGGGCCGCGTCATCAGTGAGGACTTGATCGCACAATTCGATCTGCCGCGTTTTGACAACTCTGCAATGGACGGTTATGCCGTTAAACAGAGTGATGCCGGCTCCTCCGTACCCTGCACAGAACATATCTTTGCGGGGGATGACCCTAAAAATGAACTCTTTGCGGGTTCCGCCATGAAGATCATGACAGGCGCTCCCATTCCAAAAGGATGTAATGCGATCGTTCCCGTAGAAGAGGTACAGGTCTACGAGGACAAGATCATTCTGCCTGTCTCCATCAAAAAAGATGCATTTATACGCTGGGCGGGAGAGGACATCAAGAGTGGTACTGTATTCCTTGAAAAAGGCGAAAAGGTCACGGCCTATACCATTGCCATGCTCGCTTCCCAGGGGATGAGCCATGTCAAGGTTAAACGCAAAGTCAGAGTGGCTGTCTTTGGTACAGGAGATGAGCTCAAACCACATTTTGAAAAGATCGAAGCCCATCAGCTCTATAATTCTAACACACCCATGTTCCTTGCACGCGCTAAGGAGCTTGGCTGCGAAACCCAATACATACGCAGCTCCAAAGATACCATACACGCGCTCCAGGAGGCGATCGGGCAGGCTTTGCATGCCGACATTATCATTACCAGCGGCGGGGTCAGTGTAGGGGACAAAGATTTTACCAAAGAGGCATTTACCCAACTGGGTATGGAACTCAATTTTGAAGGGGTGGAGATCAAACCCGGGAAACCTACAGCCTTTGGGAAAATAGGTAATACGGTCATTATCAACCTACCCGGAAACCCGCTGGCATCCATGGTCAACTATGAGATCTTCGTTCGTGCGGCCATTCGTAAAATGAGCGGTCTCAAAGCCCATTACCACAATACGATCGCAACCCCACTCAGAGAGACATTGAAGCTGAAAAAAGGAAAATTTACCGTTAAACTTGGCCATTTTGATGGGAAAAGTTTCGAGAGTATCACGCTTCAGATGCCGGGTATGGTTTCCCCTATGCAGGCTGCCGACGGGATGATCATCACAGAACCTGAAGTAGAACAGCTCGAAAAAGGGGCTTTGGTCCATATGCTCCCCATTGCATGGGAGTTGGTAAGTGAAAAAAAAGAAGATCTTTTTACACGTTAGACTACACCTTTTGGGGATTGAGTAGCTTCTCACCTTTCAGAAGTTTCTTCCAAAGTGCAGGATCACTCCACTCGGCCCTGACCTGCTCCGAGAAGACAATCTCTTCAAGTGCGATCCTTCCCATCAGTTCACTGTATGCATCTTCTTTGAACCCCTGGGCATAACCCGTTTCAGTCTCATGCACGATGATACTGTGAAGCTTCACCTCTTTCTCGCCGTTCTGCATTTCAGTACATTCAAGAACACGTTCCACCATCAGGTAGATCACACGGCTGAACTGTTCAGCAGACGGAGAGACGGGAAGCTCCACCCATCGGCTGCTGTAATGCTTCATCGCTTCAGTATAGGCAGAATCGTCTTTTGACCATAGTGTGATCGCATGATCAAAAGAATCGATCAGCTCTTTGATGTAGAGCTTGGTCAGGCCGAAGTCATACACCATCTGCCCATTATCAAGATAGTTCGATTCAAGCAGCACCTCCACCTTATAGGAGTGCCCGTGGATATTCTCACTGCAGCGTCGGGTAGAACAGTCACGTACAATATGAGCATTCTCAAATTTAAAAAGTTTTCTGATCAGCATTGCTTTCCTCAATAGGTGTGTATATGGCTCTGATTTTAACCAATATAACTTAAGGGCACCTCTAATAATAGGTGACACTCACAACAGTATAGTCTTATTTATTTAATTCCTTTTAATTGTTTACTGATTAAAAATCCGATACTCAAAAACAGGATACTTAAAAGATATATCACCGTATAACTGCCTACGAACCTTAAAATGATCCCTCCCAATACCGGGAAGAAAAGCCCCAGGGAACTGATATTTGTCTGTAGTGCCGTATAGATAGGTCGTTTCTCTTCAGGAGCAATTTCAATCACCAGATTCATCCCCGAAATACTGAATCCGTCCAAGGCAATACCAAAAAGTAAAAAGATGACTGCATACCAATAGACACTGTTGGCAAATAATGCAATAATAAAAGCAGCCATCATAAAGAGGAAACTGAGTGAAAGCATTTTTTCATAATCATCGACCTTTCTCCATAAAAAACTGCTGCCCAGAATACTGCCTGTCATTTGAACTGTAATAAATCCACCCAGCATCCAACCCGTGAGCGTGAAAGTACTGTTCGCATTGAGGATCACAAAAGGCATAGAGAGGAAATAGCTGAAACTAAGGAAAATTGCAAGAATCTGCTGCTGTAGTCTTTTGTCTTCTTTGAGTATTACAGTCGCATTTTTAATAAATGTTCTAAAATGTTTTTCCTTAATGGAAACATTCTCCTTGACAGGCTCTTCTATCGTTACAAACGTCACAAAACCTATGACCATAAAGAGACTGCTTACCATGAACAGATAAGCATAGTTAAGCGGTGCATCATAGTGATTAAGCACGTATCCCGCAACGCCTCCGCTGATGATAGAGGCAACAGAGCCTGCCACCTGTCTGTTCGCCATCGTTTTACCACGATATTTTCGGGAAAAGAGTTTGGCTTGAAGTTCTTTGAAATAAATGGCACCGAATCCTGCTGAAAAAGAGAAGAAAAAGAGCCCCAAACCTATGAGAAAAAGGGTTAGCGGTTTATTACTGTCACCGATAAAAAAGATACTCAAGCCTATGGAGAACCAGGAAATCCAGCGAAAGAAAAAGACTTTCCCCAGATAGGGAAGCACTCTTTTATAGGCTTGTGCATGAAAGGCTGCGTAAAGCTGTACCATAATCGCCCCGCCACGAAGCAAAGAGGCAAAAATACCTACGACAATAACACTGTTACTGAAGTGGTGCACCATTAGAGGAAGAATAGTTGAAGGTTCTGCGATGGTGATCGCCAAAGCCAAAAAGAAAGCGTGTATTACATTCTTGTAATTATTTTTAGGGTCATCTATTTTAAACATACAATCATCCATCCTGGCTTTACTACATCTGAAAATTGATAATCAGGATGATATTACTCCGATTTAAATATAATTTTCCTTATAAAATATTAGTTACTTATATTTTTTATTATTTCAACTTATTTTAGGAAGATGCTTATGCATGATTATCTTATCTACAGCAGTATTGCCTTTGTACTCTCCACTGTTTTCTCCATGGGAGGAACCGGTTCGGGAATCGCATTGATCCCTGTACTCAACTTTTTTGGCATAGAATTTATTGTCGCAAAGGCAACCGGTCTCTTTGCCGGAGCCTCTACTACCATAACTTCAAGTATAATGAACATAAAACGTAAAGTACTTGACTTCTCTTTTATCTGGCCTATTGCACTTATGATGCTCATTTTTGCACCGATTGGAGCCTACAGTAGCCAATTTATCAATGAGAGCCTTGTAAAATCTCTCTTTATTCTGCTTCTTTTTTACAGTGCAAGCATGATGATATTCGGAAAGAAAAAACCTCTCACACATACTAAAGGGAAAGCGATACTGTTTATAGTAGGAGCGTTTGTAGGATTTTTGGCAGGACTGCTTGGCGTAGGAGGGGGTAATATTTTAATGCCGTTGCTGATACTGCTGGGATTTGATCCTAAGAAGGTAGCGGTAACGGTCAGCTCTGTAGTACCCTTTGCGGCACTCAGCTCCTTCTTTACCTATGCCAGCTATGTCAAGCTTGACTGGATACTGCTTATCTGTGTGATGCTTGCTTCCATTGCCGGAGGGTACATTGGAAACTACCTCATGCATTTTAAGCTTGATCAGGCGAAAACCAAAAAACTTATGGGGGCTATACTTTATATATTGGCAATTAAAATGCTGTATAAAATGCTGTTTTAGACACCCTGCGTCGTATCAAAAACCCTGATATGCAGTCTGTCACTGTAGCGAAAATTATGTTTCATACAGAATTCAAAAACGGCTCTGTCATTTTTCCAGATCGTATCTCTGCTTTCACCTACAGGCATACAGAAGACTTCCAGCTCAGGCAGTATCTTCCTTATTTCATTGATCTCTTCGAACGCTGTGGTCTCAACAAGCTCTTTATCGATCGTAAATTTCAAAAAGGTCTCTTTTGAATAGGACTGGAGATTTTTCAGTGCCTGCGGGATGACACGCTTTGAGGCAGGTTCTCCACTGTTGGCAAGTTTTAATGAAAGTGCGAAAACACATGCTTTGTAAGCGGGAAACGCATCAAAGTCTATCTCGATCGTTCCATTGGTCTCAAAGGTGATCCGTACACCTCTGTCAACCAGCCAGCTTACAACTTCATAAAATACACTGTCGCTATGATACATCAAGGGCTCACCACCTGTAATGACGACATCCGGTGCATAGCCTATCTGTGTGAACTCCTCTTGAAGCCTGTCGACCAGTATTCTGCTGTCATCCACTTTCTTCCAGGACTTTGCATAAGCACTGTCCACAGCAAAATAGGTATCGCATCCGTAACGGATTTCTCCGTCAACTTCATATGTTGCGCCAAAGCCCGGACAGGAGAGGTTGCATCCCCCCGTTCTTAAAAAGTAGGAAGGTACCCCTGCATATTTCCCTTCACCCTGAATGGAGAAAAATTGTTCGGTCAGGTAGAACATCAGCCGCCGGTCTCATAAAAGGCACGGCTAGAGACTTCCTGCCCTTCTTCGAGTTCACCCTCGATCCAGCGGTTCTCTTTGGGTTTGTCTTTCAGCACAGTCGCTAAAACCTGTGATGCTTCCTCGATATCACCCTTTTTGACCGCTTCAGCAATACTCAAAGCCTCATCGAAGTAAAGGCATGGGATCAAAAAACCCTCTGCTGTCAGCCTAATACGGTTGCAGCTCTCACAGAAATCATGCTTGTGCGGATCGATAAGGCCAAACTCATAACCGTTCTCTTCGATGGTATAGTTAAATGAAGGACTGGCACCCTCACGCCCCAATGCATGGATAGTGTATTTCTCTTTGACCTTGGAAAGTATCTCCTTGCCATGCATACCTTTGAGTGCTTCCAGAGCATGGCGGTTCTCCATATACTCGATGAAACGGATCTTGATATTGCGATCCATACAGTATTCCATCACATCCAGGATCTCATTATCGTTGATACCCTTGAGCGGTACCATATTGATTTTGACACCCAGTCCCACTTCCAGGGCTTTGTCTATACCTTTAAGCACTTGACCCAGAACATCTTTCTGCGCGATCTGATGTGCCACTTCAGGCTTAAGAGAATCGAGCGAAATATTCAAACGCTTCAATCCGGCATCTTTGAGCTTTTGCGCCGTCTGCGGAAGCAGATACGCATTCGTTGTCAATGCCAGATCGATATCGGGTTTGTAGTCATGGATCATCTTGATGAAACTGTCCAGATCCTCTCTGAGTAGAGGCTCACCTCCGGTGATACGTATCTTGTTCACACCTTCATCCATAGCCACTTTCATAAACAAAAAGAGTTCTTCAAAAGAGAGGAGGTTCTCTTTTGGTACCCATGAAAAAGGTTTCTCCGGCATACAGTACTGGCATCTGAAGTTACAGCGTTCCGTTACAGAAACACGCAGATAGTCCACTGTCCGGCCATGTCCGTCTATTAGCATAATCATCCAATATATTGATTTTTGTTAGGGTATCCAAATGTAGATAAAAAGGGGATGATTTATATCAATAAGGAAGTAGGAAGTAGGAAGTAGGAAGTAGGAAGTAGGAAGTAGGAAGTAGGAAGTAGGAAAATTTTCAGATGTTGCGTTAATTGAAACTTAAAAAATTTATTTTGTGGTAGTTTGCTGTAAATTTGGGCTAATGGGATTTATGTAGTGAGAAAGCTTACATTGAAGTAAGTGACCGAACGGAATAAATTCCATTCGGTCAAAGTTGCAGTGAAATACCGCAAAAATTAGTGGTGACCTTTCCACATTGCTTTCTTCCAACCATACGCAAGGAACGTAAAGATAAAGAAGAACGCAAGTACCCATGGTCCAACCGCTTTTCTTTTTGGTGCACTCGGATCACCTGTCTCTTCAAGGTAAGTAAATACTTTTTCCATACCTTCCTTATTCAATCCGACTCTAGGCATCGCTGTACCAGGTAGCTGTGACTGAGGATCCTCTATGAACGTATGAAGGAAATGCTCAGATCTCGCTCTGATGATAATAGAGAGATCCGGTGGCAATTTACCCATATAGTCTGCCAGTTTGTTCTGGTAGACACCCAAATTCTTCTTGAAGTCAAGTGCTGCAAGATCTACACCGGTTTTGATGTTAGACTTTGTCTTAGGCACGTCACCGATCTGTGTCCATTTGTCATATCTGTTCGCATGACAACGTCCACAGGCAAACTCGTACCCTTCTTTTGCTGTCGCCTCTTTGGGTGCGATAGACTTAAAGTAGGCAACGATATCTGCCGCATCCTGCTCACTACCAGCACTTGGAGGCATTGCAAAGTGCTTGGACTTTGTCACTTCTGCCGGATTAAGCAGGAAGTGGGCAAAGAACTTTTCATCCAACATTGCTCCTGCAAGGCTAAGATCAGGTGGATTAACACCGTAAGCCTGCGCAGAAGCGACTGCATCCATAGGTGCAGGCATATTTTTTACTTTGATAGAGTGACATCCCACACAGGCAGCAGCTAAGGCTTCACCTTTTGCTGCATCACCTTTTGCCGCTACCGGCTTCAAGTCACTGTATTGCAGGTTGTCACCCTCGACATGCTTGTGCATTTGAGAATGCGCGAACGGTTCAACACCCCAATAAAGTATGAGAGTAAAGACTGCTACAATTCCAAATATTTTTAATTCTTTCATTCTCTACTCCTTATAGTTTTTTTTCTTTGGCTGTAATGATCGGTAATGCGATCCACAATGCCATAAAGGTCAATGCTGCGACCAAACCAACCGTACTCCAGATACCTTGCGGTGGCAATTTACCCATGAATGTCAATACGATCATGTCAATCAGCAGTGCCCAGAACCAGTACTTGAACAATCCTCTTCTGCTAGCAGGAGCAACATTCGGGCTTCTGTCCAGGAACGGAAGCGTAAAGAAAATCACCTGTGCTATGGCAAACGCGATCAGACCAATGTTAGTTGAGAATGGTCTCAGGATCTCATACGACCAGAGGAAATACCATTCAGGGTAAATATGTGTCGGTGTCTTCAGTCCGTTTGCCGGATCAAAGTTTACCGGGTCCATCGCAAATTCGAAATGGTAGAATACCAAATAGAAGAAGAGGATGAAGTAAATACCCATCACAAAGACATCTTTACTCAAGAATACAGGGTTGAAAGGAATCACTTTGGATTCTTTCACATTACCTGCTTTATACTGCTCGGCAGCCTCTTCAAAGTCAAATTCCTCACCGTCCTGGTTATTAACGTGTGGGATTCTGAGTGTACCAAAGTGAAGTACGATCACACCGATAATTGCCAACGGTACAAGAAGTACATGAAGCATGAAGAATCTGTTCAGGAACGCCTGTCCTGGAACATAGTCTCCTCTGATCCACTCAACAAGGAAGTCTGCGTGCAGTCCACCACCTGAGAAGAGGTTGGTAATAACCATACCTGCCCAGTAAGACATCTGTCCCCATGGAAGCATATATCCGGAGAAAGCCTCTGCCGAGAAGAGTACGAAAAGCAGCATACCTGATAGCCAGATAAGCTCTCTACCTCTCTTGTATGAGCCATAGTAGATACCTGTGAACATGTGAATATAGATGATCAGGAATACGATCGACGCACCCACACCGTGGATATGTCTCCATAACCATCCATACCCTACTTCGGACATGATTGTATAGTTTACAGAATCAAAAGCCAAATTAACATTTGGCTGATAATACATCAACAGGAAGATACCAGAGATCAGAAGTATTCCAAATGTAGCAGCGAGTACCATACCCATTGCCCAAAGGAAGTTGATGTTCTTTGGAATCCAATATTCAGTTGAGAGTACACGCTTAAGTGTATCTACAGCAAGTCTTTCGTTCATCCATTTATGGCTGAACGGTTTTGCATTTTCATCAAAATGTGCCATTTATCCCTCCTTATACCGGTAATGTTGTGCCATCAGCCAACATTTTTTCATATTCCGGGCCAGTTTCACCAAGAACAAGCTTTGTACCGTCTATTCTAAATGGAGGAATATCCAACCCTCTTGGCGGCGGTGCTTTTGTTACCATACCTGTGTCATCATACGTACCACCATGACAGGCACATAAAAAACTTTTATCTTCCGGATTATATCCAGGAATACAACCCAGGTGAGTACATAATCCAACGCAGACCATATAGTGTGCACCATTGATCGCTATAAGTCTTTTTTTATCCACATCGGTTGCTTTAGCCATCATCTCTTTAGACTGTTTCAGAACAAAGATCGGTTTCCCTCTCCATTTTTCTGTCACAAGTACATTGTCTTGTGCATCTTTTAGGTCTATTGTTGTAAACCCTGCTGCTTTAACGCTTGGCAATGGATCCCAAGTACGTTTCATCGCATACAGTGCGCCAATACCGCCCAAGGCAGTAAAACCACCCAAAGCCATACCCATAAAGTCTCTACGACCTTTTGTATTTTTAGCCATACTAATTCCTTCCTTCTATATTTTTAGCTATTTATTATAGGAGATTTGTACTTAAATAGGATTGATTTGTATCAACTACATTATAAAGGCTTCTTATAATTATATGAAATAACTATATTTGCCATACTTTTTAATAAATTGATCAATTTTACTTATAGATTTGAGTTATTTTACTGATGGTAAATCGTTCTATATTCTGTTCGGCTGCTCTCATATCATTCCCCAAAGCTTCTTTTACTCTATCTAAATCAAACCCCTCGACTATACCAATACCATACCTTTTCAAAAGCTCTACAGGATAAAGTGCTTCCTTCCCCAGATCGATATATACCACTTTGGCTTTGGCAGCTTTTGCCTCAAGTGCTGTCTGTGCCGAAGCGGTCACCACAGTACTGCTGCTTTTTATCAGGTCGGTATATTCATCGGGTTCATGCAGTGTGGAAAAAAGCTTTGCCAGCTCATCTTCATACTTGACAAAAAAGTAGTTACCCAGCAGTAACTCCATCTCAAAAGCCTGAAAAAAAGATGCATTGTTCAGAATAGTCTTATCATGATCCATGTCCTGCAGGAAGAAGAGTATACGGTCTTCTTTGTCTTCTGGCTCAAAATAGGTATCATCCACAATGACCGCACTCAGACACTCATCATCTTTACAGTCAACCCTGAAAAGGGTTTCTCCATGGATCGACCTGTCCTTCTCATCATGTTCGAAACGCCAGACATGTTTGAAGTCGGAACAGTATTTTACCAGTCTGCCATGGTCGTCCTCATTCGAATCGATGATCACCGAATCCCCGGTAACGGCAACTGCATCGATGTCCTGGATCGTCTCTATCGTGACATATTCACCGATCCCCAGGTCTCTGGCGGCAAGCCCTGCCCTGAAATCATTCAGCAGCAGTCTGCACTCGATTCCCTCTTTGGCAAGTCGCTTGATGACAGCCGCAGCTCTTCTTAGTCTGTCCAGGCCTATTTTGTGTCCTGTGTGTGCATAGTAATATAACATTAGATCTTTCCTTTTTGTGACATTTTGATATAAACATGTATAATTTCCAGCGCTGCCGGTGTCACACCGGATATCTCGGAAGCTGCGAAGAGTGTCGTCGGATTGGCTTTTTCAAGTTTTTCCACAATCTCGTTGCTCAGTCCCGAAACATTTTTATAGGTAAAATCCTCAGGTATCTTGATCTTGAGCATATCTTTCATCTGATCGATCTGCATCTGCTGTTTCTCGATATAACGGCTGTATTTGGCTTCTACCAGAATTTGCCCCATCACCTCATCATCATATTTGTCGAATTCCGGCAAAAGGGAAACCAGTTTGTCTCTGTTAAAATCACCACGCCCGATCACATCGATCCAGCAGGTCCGGTCATTGATCTTCACCGCACCGATCGCTTCAAGTTTGGCGAGGAACTCTTTGGTCGGTGTTACGTAATTCTCTTGCAAATAATTCAAGGCTTCTTCAATATTTTTCTGCTTCTCTTCGAATTTGGCGATATACGCATCATCGAGCAGTCCCAACTCTTTTCCGTATTTGGAGAGTCTCATATCCGCATTGTCCTCACGCAGCAGCAGTCTGTACTCCGCACGACTGGTGAACATACGGTAAGGCTCTTTGGTCCCTTTGGTGACCAGGTCATCGATGAGTACACCGATATAGGCTTCATCCCGTCTGAGGATCAGCGCTTCCTTTCCCTGTATGCTCAAAGCAGCATTGATCCCGGCCATCAGCCCCTGTGCAGCAGCCTCTTCATAGCCGGTCGTTCCGTTGATCTGTCCTGCCGTATAGAGCCCTTTGATCTTCTTGGTCTCAAGGGTATGTTTCAATTCTGTAGGGTCCACATAGTCATACTCTATGGCATAACCGTAACGCACAATCTTGGCATTTTTCATCCCTTCGACCGATCGGACCATTTCCAACTGCACATCGATGGGCAGGGAAGTACTCATACCGTTGATATAGTACTCCGTCTCATCGATCGTCTGTGGCTCGACGAAGATCTGGTGTCTCGGTCGGTCCCTGAAACGGTTGATCTTGTCTTCGATACTCGGACAGTAACGCGGTCCTACTCCTTCGATCTGCCCTGAGAACATCGGTGCTCTGTAAAAGTTGCTTTCGATGATCTCATGCGTTCTTTCATTGGTATAGGCGACATAACAGGGAAGCTGTTTGGGGTTGAAGGTACTTTTATCCGTCCTGAAGGAAAATGGCGGTGGTGGTGTATCGCCCGGCTGTACTTCCATCACGGAAGTATCGACCGATTTGGCATCGATCCTTGCACAGGTACCTGTCTTAAGCCGCCCGATATTCAGTCCAAGCCCTTTAAGATACTCTGCCAATTCCACAGAAGCGAACTCTCCCTGTCTTCCTGCTGTCTGCTTTTTATCTCCGATATGGATAAGCCCGTTAAGGAATGTTCCAGCCGTGATGATCACTTTGGAAGCCGTATATCTGTTGCCAAGCTGTGTCGTCACCCCCTTGACTTCACCCTCTTCCACGATCAGCCCGTCAGCTATCTCCTGCTTGACATCGAGGTTCTCCGTATTGAGTACCACATTGCGCATATAGATACGGTATTCATCCATATCGATCTGGGCACGTGACCCTCTGACCGCAGGTCCTTTTGAAGCATTGAGGGTACGGAACTGTATCCCGGTAGCATCGGTACAAAGCCCCATCTCACCGCCAAGTGCATCGACCTCTCTAACCAGGTGCCCTTTGGCAAGCCCACCGATGGCTGGGTTACATGAAGAGGCACCTATTTGTTCCGCCAAAATAGTGATGAGCAGTGTTTTCACACCCATACGTGCAGAAGCCAATGAGGCCTCTATGCCTGCATGACCGCCGCCGATAACTATAACATCGTAATTCATAAAATATCCTACTGTTTTTCTACAATCCACACTCGTAGCGTGGGCAGGAATGCCCACGCTACAAACTATTTTCGCTATAATTAGCGAATTATATCTAAATTAATTGAGGTCAAATGTTTACAGGACTTATCCGCGAGATCGCCACTGTCAAAAGCTACAAGAACAATGTTCTTACCATTCAGTCAAAGCATAAAGCCAAAGTGGGTGACTCCATTGCCGTCAACGGTGTCTGCCTGACCGTCATCAAGGTCAATAGTGACGGTTTTGACCTGGAAGTTGCAGATGAAACCCGTTCGATCGTGCCGGCAGAAAAGTTTCAGGGCAAAGTCCACATAGAGCCTGCCATGCAGATGAATGACCGTTTCGAAGGTCACATCGTACAGGGACATGTGGATTGCATAGGTGAAGTGACACAGATCACCAAACGGGAGAACGGAACAGATTTCATCATCAAAGTGAATCCCAAATATATCGCACATATCATTCCCAAAGGTTCGATCACCATTGATGGTATTTCCCTGACTGTCAATGATGTTTATGATGACGGTTTTCGTATCACCATCATTCCGCATACACTGGAAAATACTTTGATAAGAAGCTATAAAGTGGGGACCAAGGTCAATATCGAGACTGATGTCTTTGCCAGATATATCGACCATATCCTTGCCCACAGGTCATCCAAAAAATCTATGAGCTGGGATGATGTTGACAAGATACAGATGTCTTTTTAGATTGCTACACGTAGGTCGGGTGTCCCTACCCAGACCTACACGTAATCACAGCCTTTCATGCTTCGGGCTGTGGGATTCCGCTCCTTCTTCAACTCCATGTCTATGTATTCCAACCCATCTAGCATTTTCAGACTTGCTACCGTAGAGAACCGCATCATTTCCGCACGGTGTACAAAGATATAAAATCCATTTTCGTACAGTCCCAGACGGACAGCCGCTGCGGTTGAGTAGGTAGTGAGTATCGCATCATCCTTTGAGACGGCTCTGATATCACGAAAATGTTCGTAGGTCCAGAGCAGTGGATTATGCGCAGGGGAAAATGCATCCTGATAAATGATGTCTATCTTCTCATTGATTTTGGGAATACTCTCTCTTGCATCTCCGGGGAGTATCTCTATTTTAAACTGTTCATCTTCATAGTAGAGATCTTCACTTAGCACCCGGATGATGGTTTTGAGATCATCAAATTCAGGAGGGTATCCAAAAGAGTGGAGAGAATGCACAAGCGCAGTATCGAATTCCGGGGAGAGGATATGCACCTTGGTATTCAAGCAGTTTTTTTTGATGTAGTGCAATGTGGCAAAGGTGTTGTATCCCAATCCGAAACAGATATCCAGAATCGTCAGTTCTTCTTTGTCTTTACTCAGATTAAGGGCCGGTTTTACATGTTTTTCCAAAGATTCATGCAAAGCACCGTCTTTGGTAGAATGATACGGTTCATCAAACTCTTTGGAGTAAAGGGTGTTTGTACCGTCTTCGCAGAGAACGATCTCTTTTTGAGGACGTAATGTTTCATTATACAAGTTACAATCCGATCTCATCCAATTCTTTGAAT
Organism: Sulfurovum sp. NBC37-1; assembly: GCF_000010345.1. NCBI lineage: Bacteria > Pseudomonadati > Campylobacterota > Epsilonproteobacteria > Campylobacterales > Sulfurovaceae > Sulfurovum > Sulfurovum sp. NBC37-1. The sequence continues at coordinate 207,857 of NC_009663.1, read as the reverse complement.
TTGAATGCTTCAATAATATCTTCAATGCTCTCTTCTTCCCGCACGACCAAGACCATCATCCCTTCATTCATATAATCGATATAGTTCTCGAACTTGTTGGAAAGAATAATAAAATCAACCCACTCCCCTCCAAGCTCATCAATAGCGTTGTAAAACTCAAGACTCTTGACCTTCCCTTCATCAAAATCTACCAAAGCCCACTTGGTAGCTTCAAGCTGTGGCATGATCTTCGATGCTTTGCCATTGTCACTGTCCACGGGGATCCAGATGCGCATCTTACAATCCTTTTAAAAGTTTTTTGCTGAGTTTCAACTTCTTGTTATTCATAATACCAATACCTCTGTCTAACACGTTTTGTGCGATCTCCTTAGCCTCTTTAAGAGAATGCATCTTGTAGGAACCGCACTGATAGACATTGAGTTCAGGGATATCCTTCTGCGACTTCACATTCAAGACATCTTTCATCGATGCTGCCCAGGCTTTGGCAACTCTTTTAGGTTTCGGCGTACCCAGAAGAGACATATAGAACCCTGTTCTGCACCCCATAGGTGAGATATCGATGATCTCCACTTTTTTGGAGTTGAGATGCTCTCTCATGAAACCGGCAAAAAGGTGTTCAAGCGTATGTATCCCTTTGGAAGGCATTCTCTCTTCATTTGGTTTGCAGAAACGCAGGTCAAAAACGGTAATGTCATCTCCGCATGGGGTCTTCATTCTTTTCGCAACTCTCACTGCGGGAGCGATCATTCTAGTGTGGTCTACTGTAAAACTGTCTAATAGTGGCATGGGTTTTCCTTGTATAATTTTTCAAATTATAACGGAAAAAGTGAAGAGTGAAGAGTGAAGAGTGAAGAGTTGATTGAAAAATGGTTGATTTTTTAAAAAAGTGGCATATCCAAAGGATCTAAAGATTACTTTTTCTCGTATGTAAGATTTTGTGTTAATTTGCTGTAGATTTGATCGAATGGCGTGAGTGGAATGAGAGAGCATACATCAAGTATGTGACCGAATGGAACGAAGCCATTCGATCAAAGATTCAGTGAAGTAACACGAAAGATTATATGCGCGCTTCTTCGCGGCGCTGTAGCATTGTCCAATACTCATCAATATCTTTCTGTATTTTCTCGATCACATGTTTGTTCTCAGGCTTGAAGAGATGTTTGTAACGTCCCTGAGCCCCAAGGTAATCTTCTACTTTCAGTACATTTTTAGGTCTATAAAGAATGTTAAGTTCATGGCCGTCAATAATTTCATAGAGCGGGAACATCAATGTATCTGTTGCCAGGTCAGTCAGGAGAATCGTATCTTTTGGATCGAATTTCCATTCTGTTGTACATGGAGAGACCGTGTTGATGAAACAAGGCCCTTCTGTTTCAAGTGCTTTCTGGAAACCTTTTGCCATAGACTTCCACTTGTTCGGAGCCAATTGTGCAACATATGGCGCACCATGTGCAGCCATAATAGCGACAAGATCTTTTTTCTTCTCTTTCTTACCGTAAGAATGTGTTCCTGCCTGTGCTGTAGATGTTGTAGCACCAATAGGTGTTGCTGACGATCTTTGACCACCCGTGTTGGCATAGTTCTCATTGTCAAGACAGATGTACGTAAAGTCATGACCTCTTTCTACCGCACCTGAAAGCCACTGGAAACCGATATCGTATGTAGAACCGTCACCACCAAAAGCGACAAACTTTACCGGAGCGTCATTGTCCTTGAGCGTACCTTTTTTCTTTCTTGCTTTATACATTGCTTCCGCACCGGTTACCGCGGTTGCAGCATTCTCAAACCCGATGTGTATCCACGAGGTATCCCATGAAGTGAACGGATAAACCGCTGTAGATACTTCCAGGCATCCTGTATTGGAAGAGATGACAAGGTTGTCATCTGTACAATTCATAAGTTCTCTGACGATCATAGAGTGGGCACATCCCGGACACAGGGTATGTGCACCCTCAAATCTGTCATTATTTGTCGAAAATTCTTTTAAGTTCTTAATTGATGTAATAGCCATGATTAACCTCTTTGTGTTTGGAAGTATCCAAGGTGTGGACCTCTAAGTCCTGAGAACTGTTGGATATCTGTTGTAATATGTCCAGCATCTGCATTTGCCTGCTGCTCTTTAAATATTCTTTTTGCTTCATCGATGGAAAAATCACGTCCGCCAAGACCGTAGATATAGTTCGTTACAAGCGGTCTCGTATCTGTTGAATAGAGTGCTGCGGACACTTCGTTGAAGAAGGCCCCCATCGCACCGCCTGGGCTTGACCTGTCCAGAACGGCGATCGCCTTGGCACCTTTAAGTGCTTCTCTTACCTGATCGAACGGGAACGGTCTGAATACTCTGATCCCAACTACACCCGCTTTGACACCTTCTTCTCTCAACTCTTCCGCTGCCACAATTGCCGTCTCAACCGTACTACCTAGTCCCACGATAACAACATCGGCATCTTCCATCATATAGGTTTCAACCCTGTTGTATTTTCTTCCGCTGAGTTTCTCAAATTCGGCAAAAACCTCATCGATAACCGGGCGTGAATCCATCAGCGCTTTATGCTGCTTCGCTTTATGCTCAAAGTGCCAGTCTTCTTCCGTCTGTGCACCGTACGTCACAGGTCTGGAGAAATCAAGAAGATCATCAACCGGCTGAAAATCACCGATGAAGTTATATGCCGCCTCATCTGTCAACGGATAGATATTCTGAGCCGTATGCGAAGTGATGAATCCGTCCTGATGTACCATGACCGGCAGTCTTACCGAGTGGTCCTCACCAATCTTAAATGCACATAATACCAAGTCATAAGCTTCCTGTGCATTGAATGCATCTATCTGGATCCAACCGGAATCTCTACCAAGATACATGTCGCCATGGTCACCACGTACATTCAACGGCGAAGCCAATGCTCTGTTTACCACGTTTAGTACGATAGGGAGTCTCATGCCGGATGCCTGGTATAGTACCTCGACCATAAGGGCGAATCCCTGAGAAGAAGTAGCCGTAGCGACACGTCCGCCTGCTGCAGAAGCACCTACACATCCGGACATAGCTGCATGTTCAGACTCGACCATTACATATTCACCGTCAACATATCCGTTCGCTACATAGGCTCCATAATTTTCAACAATAGGGGTTGAAGGCGTAATAGGATACGCCGCAACAACATCAATCTGTGCCTGTCTCAGTGCCTGGGAAGCAGCATAGTTACCGTCCCAGACTTCTCTGTCATTTAAATCAAATTTTTCTGCCATTACAGTTCCTTACTTCTCTTCTTTTTTCTTTTTCTCTGGCCATGCAGCAAGTGCTTCATCCAATCCAGACTGCTCATTGAACATTAAAAGCGATTTCGGGTTTGTCGGACATACTTCAACACATACCCCGCATCCTTTACAGTGGTCATAATCGATCCCCAGCATCTGCTTGTCTCTAGAGATAATAGATGTATCCGGGCACCATACCCAACAGTTTTGACAATCGATACATACATCGATGTTAAATACCGGCTTTTCCACTCTCCAGGAAGCCACCGATGCCGTATAGGAGTTGAAATCCGAATAATGTCTCTGTTCCGCTTTTTGGTGAACAATTTCTGAGGCATCTCCTTCAAAAGAAGTAAGTATGATACCCTGTGTCACTTCATCCCATCCTACACGCTCATCACCGCCAAGCTGATGAATTCCTCTTTTTTCTGCTGCACATAAATGTAAATCTTGCATTGTCTTCCCCTTTATTTAACTTCGTTATATGCTCTGGTTATTGCTTCCATATTCGCATCAATGATCTTTTGCGGGAATTTTTTAAGCACTCTTTTCATATTTTCCAAAAAGTAATCCAGTTCAAACATACCCGATACTTTTACAAAAGCACCCAACATCGGTGAGTTAGGCATGGATCTACCAATGGTATCGAGAGAGATCTGAATACAGTCGACGACAAATACTCTGTCTTCCTTCCCCTGAAGGTCAGGAATGCCCGCGATCAGTTCATCTTTACCGAGGTGTGTAGTAATGATATATTTTGTTTCATCTTTCTCATGTTCAGTAATCGTATCTGTATAGGCCAATGCCGGGTCGATGACCAATACATAGTCAGGATGCATGAATTTTGCATGGTTTAGGATCTGCTCATCGGCAATTCGGTTGTATGCCCTTAGCGCAGCACCTCTTTTGGCTGAACCATAAAGAGCAAATGCCTGTACTTCTTTTCCTGTTGTTGCAACAACATCTCCCAGACCTTTGGCACCACTTACAGCACCCTGACCAGCACGGCTGTGCCATCTAATTTCAGTCATAATCTCTCCTCTTAAATCTATAGTAATATCTCCACCATTGTAATGTCCACACTCTTAAAGCATGTTGAAATTATAATTTTTTTAACTTCATGCTATTGCTTTGCTATGAAAGTAACGGTCTCATAGGCATTTGTGCATATGGTACCGCTACATTTTGACAGCTGTTCAACCGTACCATATCCACAGCTTACTGCAACCCCCTTAATATTCGCCGACTCAGCTGAATGCATGTCCATACAGGTATCTCCGATCATCCAGATATCACCTTCTGTACGGGGCAGCCTTTCCAATGCTTTGTGGATAGGTTCCGGATGCGGCTTGGGATGTTCCACGTTCTCCCGTCCTATCAATACATCAAAATAATCCATCAAGCCCATATGTTCGAGCAGCTCAATAGAATACTCTGCCGTCTTGGTGGTCACCACACCGAGTATAGCAAACTCCGAAGCCTTTTGAACCGCCTCTTTGGCAGAAGGAAGCAGTGTTGTCTTGGCTTTGCTGATCTTTCGGTAATGCTGCTTATAAGCTGCCACATGATCCCAGATCTTCTCTTCTTCTACCCCAAGCTTCAGGAACATCCAGTCCAGAGGGTGCCCGATCTGCGCTTTAATGAGATCATCGGCAGGACTCTCCTTGCCGAAATGGCTGAATGCAACGGTAAAACTCTCAAGGATCGCTTCAGTCGAATCGATCAGGGTTCCGTCAAGGTCAAATAATATAATGGTCTCTTTTGTCATAATTCCTCTTTTTGTATAGGTGGTGGCTTGGGTACGGCTTTGAGCAGTGTACGTGTGTATTCGTGCTGAGGGTTATGCATCACCTCATCCACAGGTCCCTGCTCTACCAATTTTCCCTCCTGCATGACAGCCACTTCGTCTGCAATGGAGGGGATAAGGGAGAGGTCATGGGTAATGAAAAGGTAGGAGACAGCAAAGTCATCCTGCAGTTTTTTAAGCAGGGAAAGAACCTGTGACCTTACCGTCACATCCAGCGCAGAAGTAGGTTCATCACAAATGATCAGTTCAGGTTCTACCGCCAGTGCTCTGGCAATACCGATACGCTGTCGCTGACCCCCGGAGAACTCATGCGGATAACGCTCGGTATACTCTTTTTTCAATCCTACCTTTTCAAGCAGTTCCCCTATACGAATATCCTGAGCCTCTTTCTCTTTGGGGCCTACCTTCAGGCTTACCATCCCTTCACGGATGATCTCACCAATGGTCATACGGGGATTGAGTGCCGAGTAGGGATCCTGAAAAACCACCTGAATTTTACTTCGGTAGGCTTTCAGGGACGCTTCATTCAATTCTGCAATATTCACATCTCTGAAGGCTATGGTCCCTTTTGTGATATCCAGCAGACGCAAAATGGCTTTGCCAATCGTACTCTTGCCGCTGCCCGATTCTCCTACCAGTGCAAGCGTTTTGCCTTTGGGTATGGCAAAGTTGACACCATCCACAGCTTTGACATACCCGACCGTACGCTGCAAGAGACCTTTTTTGATCGGAAAATAGACTTTTAGGTCTTTGACTTTAAGCAGTGTTGTTTCTCCTTCTTCTCCGGTCTCTTTCGCCTGCATCGCAATGGCATCTTTCAGAAGCCGCTGCGTATAGGGATGTTTGGGCTGCTCAAAAAATGTATCACGGGGTGCTGTTTCAAGCAACTCTCCCTCTTTCATTACGGCGATCCTGTCCGCCATCTGTGCGACTACCCCCATGTCATGGGTAATGAAGAGTATGGAAAGTTTTCTCTTCTCCCTGATCTGCTTTAGCAAAGAGAGCACCTGTGCCTGTATTGTTACATCCAGTGCTGTTGTAGGTTCATCGGCGATCAGCAGATCAGGTTCACATGCCAGTGCCATTGCGATCATTACACGCTGTTTCTGCCCACCGGATAGCTGATGCGGATACCAGAAATAACGCTCTGAAGGGTCTTTGATGCCCACCTCATCAAAGAGGGAGATCACTTTCTTTTTTACCGCTTCTTTTGTGAGTCCCAGATGCAGTCGGATCACTTCAGCCACCTGCTCTCCTACTGTCATCACCGGGTTGAGCGCAGACATAGGCTCCTGAAAGATCATCGCTATGGACTTGCCCCTGATCTTCTGCATCTGCGACTCCGTAATGTCAAAAAGAGAATGTTCTTTGAGTCTGATATCTCCCGTAACTACATTGATGCTGTCAGGAAGCAGCCGCATAATGGCCAATGAGGTCAGCGATTTCCCGCTACCGGATTCTCCGACCAGTGCAAAGATCTCTCCCTCTTTGATCTCGAAGCTGACAGAGCGCAAAAGCTGCTCTTTAGCTATGACAAGACTCAGGTTTTCTACACTCAGTATAGTACTCATGACTTGTTCCTCGGGTCAAGTACGGTCTGTACGCGGTCGGAGAGCAAATTGGCTGCCAGGACCAGAATGAACATGAAAATGAAAGCCGAGAAGAGTGACCACCACACCATCGGTTCTCTTGCCATCTCCAGTCGGGCCTGGTTGATCATATTTCCCCAGCTGTACATAGTCGGATCTACCCCGACACCTACGTAAGAGAGTACTGCTTCGGCCAGGACAAGTCCGGAGAAGTCCAGTACCACAGAGATGAGAATGATGTGCATCAGGTTTGGCATAATATGCCTGAAGATGATCTTCCATTTACTCACACCAAAAGCTTTGGCAGCAGTCACGAACTCTACCTGTGAGATCTTCAGCGTCTCGGCACGCAGCAGACGGCACAGCCCTGTCCAGCTTGTTACTCCCAGGATCATGATCAAAAAGAGTAGTCTGAGGTCCGAACGCTCCAGCGTAGTCTCGAACCACTGGGGGTGATTGTCCATCATCACCTGCATCACCAGTACGGCAGCAGCAATGAGCAGGACACCCGGAATGGAATTGAGCGTGGTATAGATATACTGTATGATATCGTCTATCCAGCCTCCGAAGAATCCCGCAGAAATTCCCAGAACGATAGAGACGGGCAGCATTACCAGTGTGGTCAATATGCCTATGAGAACTCCGGTACGGATACTTTTAAGACTCTGGTAGAAAACATCACCGCCCACTTTATCCGTACCCAGAACATGGTAATGGTAGCTAAGCACATAGAGCCATACGAAGGTAACGGTCAGCAGCAGGAAAGTAAGATATGCCGTTCTCCAGGGAAGTTCTGTCTCTCCCCGCCAGACATAACGCACTTTTTCACCGAAGCGTTCTTTTCCTTTCAATAACAAATGCAGGAAGACCAGTATCAGACTTACAAACAGACCAAGCCCGATCGCCCCCAGCGATCGCCGGACGATATCCTCCATTTCAGACTCTCCCGCAGGGATATTGACATATTTCAAAGGCAGATACGCCTGACGTGTCACATTGTCCTTTTCATCCACCACGATGGACTTGGCATACTCATGCGTGGCGAACGGTGCTGAGTAGGTACGTTCCGTATGTTCAATAGTGTGGGCAAAAAGAAGGTCCAGCAGACTGACCATTTCACCTTTGTAGTGAACTTCCGCAGAAGCGGCATGTCCGCTCTTGTCCTGTACTGTATGGCGCATATGCACCGAATCCAGCAGCGCGAAAGAGAGATAGAAAAGCAGGACGATCGCAGATGCCATCGCAATACGTGACCTGAAAATAGTATGCCACTGTTTTTTAACCTGCGGCGACCGCGAGACTACCCATCCCCACCCTATGAGTGCAAAGATCAGTATCCATACCATAATATCGGTCCAGAGCAGTGTCAGATTCATGAGAGCTTCACCCTCGGATCGAACAGCGTATAGGAGATATCCGTCAGGATAAGTCCGACAATGTAGAGTACCGATCCCAGAAAGACCATTGCTTTGACGATGGCAAAATCCTGTGAGTTGATGGCATCGATGGTGTAGGAACCAAGACCGGGAATGCCGAAGAAAGACTCCATGACAAGACTTCCCATGAAGAGTGAGGGGATCACCACGACAACGCCGGTCAGAATTGGCAGCATTCCGTTCTTAAGCACATGTTTGAAAAGCACGGAGATCTCTGAGAGCCCTTTGGCCCTTGCAGTACGGACATAGTCCTGATTCATCTGCTCCAGAAAGATACTTCTATACCAGCGTACACCAGCCCCCATACCTGCAAAGACCCCTATGATCACAGGGAGTATCACGAATTTGACGGCACTCCATCCCGGTTCATAGCCAGATATAGGCACCCAGTGCCAGACCTTGGAGAAGAGTACCTGTCCGGCAATGATGTAAAAGAGTCCGGAGATCGACATGATCATCACGGCAATGACCATCATACTGGTATCGAGTACAGATCCTCTGAAGAGCACCAGTAGAAGCGCCAGCGATATATTGGTGACCAGGGCAATAAAAAAAGTAGGCAGGGCGATGGCAAGACTCGGCCCCATACGCTCTTTGATATCCGAACCGATATCCCGGTTGGCATCTGAAAAACCAAAATCAAAGGCGAAGAGTTTCAGAGACTCCTGCATAAAAAGCGTGTCACTGATCTTTTCGACACCTGTAGCTTTCGGATTGAGAAAAAGCGGTTTGTCATATCCCTTTTCCACTTTCCATGCCTCTATCATCTGTGGTGTAACCTGTTTGGCACCGAGCTGTGCCCGCGCCATATCATCAGGGCTGTTGATCATGAAAAAGAGTACGAAGGTAATGAGGTTCACCCCGATCAGGATCGGTATGGCGTACAATATTCTACGCAAAATATAAGCCAGCATTTACTTCTCCCTCTTTCTTATCACAGTTTTCTGTCGGTTATTATAGGCACGATAGAGCAGCCAGGCCATCAGCAGCACAAAGACAAGGAGCAGTACCAGAGGCAGGATCACCGGCTGGTTCCACTCCTGCTGTTTTTTGGCCCGGAGTGCCGCATCGATCTTTTTGTATTTTAACGTATTGTTCGCCATGGCATTGGGCAGCACATTCCGGAACCACTGATGTGAGAGTGCAAGCGACTTGGGGTGAAAACCCCAGACCCAGGGGGCATCCTCTCTGGCGATCTGAACCATCTTCTCTATCTTCGCTTTTCTCTCAGACGTATTCTTCATTGTTTTGATCTCATTGAAAAGGCTGTCAAATTCAGGATTCTTGTAGTTGGAACTGTTGATCCCCGCCCCGTTGGTATCGACCGAAGCATTGCCTCCATACAATAAAAAAAGAAAGTTTTCCGGGTCGGGATAGTCCGCATTCCATCCCCAGGAGAATATCTGCGTTTTTCCTTTTCTGATCTTGTCCTGAAAACGGTTATAGTCCGTAGCACGGATCACCAGCTGGATCCCCAGTTTGGCAAACTGCTTGCGCCTCCAGTCCATCAGTGCCCGATCATCTGGACCTGTAGCCGTCGAATCGTAAAAGAGTTTCAGCTGCTTGCCTGTCTTTGACGAAATGCCTCCGGGATAGCCCGCCTCGGCCAACAATCTTTTGGCCACAGAAAGCGGCTTTCTGACCCTTTTGCCCTCTTTCCAGTCATAGACCACCTTGTTGGTCCCCGCTTCACCTTCTTCATATCCGAAAATACCGGGAGGAATGGGTCCCTGTGCCGGGATACCGCGTTCATTCATGAAAATGGAGATATACTCTTCCTGGTTCTGCGCGATACTGATCGCCTGACGCAGTTTTCTGGCAGATTCGGAGTAGCCTCCCACCACAGGATCGACCATATTGAATGCCATATAGAAGATGGAAGGCTGTACGGAACCCTTCAGTTCTATCCCTTTTTTTCGCATCTCCTCACTCAGGCCCATAGTACCCGAAGCGGAAATCTGTACTGCCTGGTCAAAGGCTTCCGAGGAAATACCCGAAGCATCATAATATCCCTGCAGAAACTTGTTCCACAGAGGGATATTCTCTTTTTCAAGCGAATAGATGATCTCATCGATGAAGGGGAGTTTTTTCCCTGCATCTTTGAGAAGCGACACATCGATACCTTCAGCTTTGGCCGATTCTTTATCCAATGCCGGGTAGCGCTCCTCATGAAAATTGGGATTGGCTTTGAGCCGCATCACTCTGTTGGGGTTGTTCTCGGCCAGATAATAGGCACCCGTACCCACAGGATACCAGTTCAGTGTCATATTTTTGGCGATAAGCCCCTTTTGCTGATAGAAAAGATCCGCCTCCCAGGGGATGGGGGCAAAAAAGTTCATCGAAAGCCAATAGAGAAATTGTGGATAGCGTCCCTTGATCGTGATGACCAGTGTATTCTCATCGACTGCCCGGACACCTTCTATATGGTAAGGTCTAAGGTCCAGCCGTTCCTCTTTCTCCTTTTTCTCCTGGGCGATTTTGCTGATCTTTTTGGAAAAGGTATTCAATCCAACAATATATTCTGTCATCGTATCAAGTATGGGTGAGTGGTTCTGCCTGACTGCCATCCGTTTGATGGCATAGGCATAATCTTCCGCTTTGAGCCTGCGTGTTGACTGCTTTTTGAAATCTTTTAGAGAGTCGATGGATGCCAATGCTTTTTCATCCAGATGGCCATAGAGCAGTTCCCCTTTTTCATTTTTGACAAAAGCGGGATGGTCCTGATAACGGATATCATCTCTCAGGTTCAGTTCATATTGTGTAAAGGCGACACTGCTGCTGTTCTCATCCACCTCTGTACCGTTCGCATCCAGGTAACGCACCAGAGGCATTTTGGTCAATGTCAACGGTTCGAGTTCATAGGGACGTTTCAGATAATTGTACTGCAATGGCGGTTCATAGATCTGTCCGATGAAGGCCCATTCGTTGGCATTGTAGGAGATAACGGGATCAAGCCGTTTGGGTGGCAGGGAAAAAGCGGAAAAGAGTGTATTGCTTTTCACTTTATTCACTTCGTGGGGGCTGTTCCAGACGGTACTCTGCAGTGATGTAGAAAAACCCAACAGTAACAGAAGAGAAAAAAAGTACCTATACATTCGTAAAAATCATTCCTTCAATAATATAGTAAATAGTGAAGGATTTTAGCATATTTTTCTATAGAATGATATACAAAATTAAATAGGGCATAATAACTCCTTATTTCATCAGTTTATTTGATGAGTAAGATCAGTAGTTTGATGAAAAAATCATTTTTTTTCACTGAACATAATTTAAACCATAATAACTGATTATAATCATAATTGAATTGTGAAGTTTAATTTAGTTTTAAATGAGCTTGGCCTAAAATGTAATTGTCTAAAAATTAATTAAGAAGGAAGGATATGGCACGATTAGTAGTTATGGGTGGTGGCGTCTCAGGACACACTGCTGCAACATTTGCAAAAGATTGGCTGGGTGACGAGCACGAAGTAGTGGTTGTAACTCCAAATTCACAATGGAACTGGATTCCATCAAATATATGGGTAGGTGTAGGTCAGATGAGCAAGGAGGAAGTTGTCTTCCCCCTGGCACCCGTGTATGAAAAAGCAGGTATCGATTTCAGACAGGCAAAAGCAGTTTCCATTCATCCAAATGGTGGAGAGAAGAGTGACAAAGAATATATCACGATCGAATATACAGGACAGGGCAAAGAGGGGCAGACCGAAGAAATTACTTATGATTACCTCATCAATGCTACAGGTCCAAAACTGAACTTCGGTGCAACACCTGGTTTGGATGAAGGTCACACTGTTTCTGTCTGTACAGCGGACCATGCGGTACATGCGAATCTTGAGCTCAAGAAGGTCTTCGAAAAGGCAAAAACAGAGAAGCAGAAAATTCTTGTCGGTACCGGTCACGGTATGTGTACCTGTCAGGGTGCCGCGTTCGAATATATCTTCAACATCGAGCACGAAGCGAACAAAGCAGGCGTCAGAGACAATCTTGAGATCAAGTGGATCTCCAACGAATCATTCCTCGGTGACTTCGGTATCGGTGGTCTACATATGAAACGTGGGGGTTATGCTGCCTCTTCAAGACTTTTTGCCGAATCTCTTTATTCTGAAAGAGGGATCCCTTGGATCATTGGAGCACATGTCTCCAAAGTTGAAGCAGGAAAGGCACACTACGAACTTCTTGATGGTTCGACCGGAGAAGAAGAGTTCGATTTTGCAATGCTCATTCCGCCATTTGCCGGTGTGGGGCTCAAAGCATACGATAAAGACGGTTCAGACATCACTGACACGATCTTCGCACCGAACGGCTTCATGAAAGTCGATGCGAAGTATGATGCTGGTGCCTACGAGAACTGGAAAGCGTCTGACTGGCCAAGAACGTATCAGAATCCGACATATTCAAATATGTTCGCATGCGGTATTGCATTCGCACCTCCGCACCTGATCTCCAAGCCGATGTCATCAGTGAACGGTACACCGATCAACCCGACACCGCCAAGAACAGGTATGCCTTCAGGTATCATCGGTAAAAATGTAGCACACTCGGTAACAGACCTGATCAAAAAAGGTCCTGACGCACACCTTCATGAAGCCTCCATGGCGGAAATGGGTGCAGCATGTGTTGCATCTGCAGGTAAAGGTCTTACAGACGGTACGGCTGCAGCATTGACCGTTTATCCTGTCGTTCCTGACTTCGAGAAATATCCGGGACTTGGCCGCGACCTTGACTATACCTTTGGTGAGATCGGACTTGCAGGGCACTGGATCAAACATATCCTGCATCACCTGTTCATCTATAAAGCAAAACTCAAGCCAGGCTGGACTCTCATCCCAGAGTAAAAACGGTTTAAAGCTTTATGCGAGAAAAATGGTATCCAAACAATGTTTGGATACCAAAAGATAAATTAATAAAAAGGAAAGACATGCAAAGAATTGAAGAAACAGTTAAACCTTATGATCAGAACTTTACAACCATGGTTCCCACAGGATTTGTCAAGTTCATGAGAACCTGCCTTATCTGGCAATTCATCAGATTCATCGCGATCAATATCAAGATGATCATTGTTGTTAGAAAAAGCCACGGTTAATCTCCTATCCGCATTCCTCTTTTTTGGGGGAGTGAAGATATCCAAACTTTCCTTATTTTAAAATAGAATTTCGATTTCCATTCTGTTTCACAATAAAGAAAAAGAAGACACTATGGTACAAAAACTGGTTATCTACCCCGACGACAGAATGAACTGCACCTCAACGGATGTACGTTCTTTCAACCAAACGCTCTGGGACGTATTGGAAGATATGCGCGATACAATGCTGGCACATGACATCAAAGCTATGGCTGCTATGCAGATCGCCTATCCCTACAATATTATTCTTATCAAAGAGGGGGAGGAGTATCACGAATATATCAATCCGCGTATCATCAAGAATGAAGACCTTTTCGACTCCGAAGAGAGCAGCATCCATTACCCGGATGTGACGGTCACCATCCCGCGTTACGGGAAGATAAAACTGGTGTATGAAGACCGTAACGGACAGGTACATTACGAAGACATCGAAGATAGGGAACTTGCTGCGACACTGCAGAGAAAGATAGATATTACCTTTGGCGGAAACATACTCGACAAGGTAGACAAAAATACCAGAGAGAAGATACTCGATGCTCTGGCAGGGAAAGGGCTCATGCCTCAGACAGATGATGTCTGCCCTACTTTCTCAAGAAAAGACTATTTTGTCAGTTTTACAGACAAACTTCTCATCCTGATGGGACTCTCTCTTTTGACACCGCTTTTCAAATTTTCAAAAGAGACCGTAGAGAACATCTATACCTTCGACAAGATCGCATTCCCGCTCATCATTGTGTTGATGATAGGCTTTTTCTTCTATGCGCAGTACGAAGCCAAAAAATATAAACAATGCAGCTCCTGTCAGATAGGGAACAACATAGGGGTAATGGTCAAACGCACCGTTGCCGCCCTGGCCTTCGCCATAGGCGCCTACTTCCTGGTCAACCCCTATTAGGAAGACTTTTTCGTCACCAGGATAGGCAGCATCCCAAAATATGCCAGCGTCCCGTAAGCCTGAGCGATATCGATATCAGGCTTAATCTCAAGTATCATCTTCTTGATACTTTCTTCATCCAGATCACCCATATATTCACCCTCACCGTGATCCTCTTTGTATATCTTCACCAAACGGTGCGTCTCTTTACTCTCTTCATATTTCCATATGGTCATATTGTCTCCTCATAAAATACATACTGCATAACAACTTTGTCACTGAGCACTGGGCGTGCCAATACGAAAGCGTGCATATTTTGCAGAGCAAACACGCTGTAGCTGTAGTATCGTCAGCACGCTTGTGAAGTGACGCTTTTTGCTCTACTTTTTCTAAAAAAGTAGAAATAACATTCGCATACTAACATATTTTTGAATTGAATTTGAATAGAAAGGGAAATAGATAGAAGGAGTTTCTGCCAAACCCGAAGGGCCTGAACAGAAGAGATAACGGAAAGTACCGATTATCTTTTTGAGAACTGTGGAGATCTTCTCGCTTTTTTCTTACCTGGTTTCTTACGCTCAACCACTCTTGAGTCACGAGTAAGAAGACCCATAGGCTTCAAGATCGCTCTGAAAGACGGCTCGAATTCAACCAATGCTTTGGTGATACCGTGCTTCAATGCATCTGCCTGTGCAGAGTAACCGCCACCGAGTGTAGTCGCTTTTACGTTCATAGACTCAAGCTGCTTAGTCGCTTCAAGAGGAAGTCTTACTTTCATTTTAAGTGTTTCGTGTCCACCCAACCATTGGTCAAGTGTTTTACCGTTAATTAGCATTTCACCGTTACCTGGTGTCAACCAAACTTTAGCGATAGCCGCTTTTCTTTTTCCTGTTGCATAAATAGTCGCCATGATTACGCTTCCTTGTTAATTTGTGCAGTATGTGGGTGCTCTGCACCGGCATATACTTTCAGTTTTTTAAGCATTTGTCTACCAAGAGTTGTCTTTGGCAGCATACCTCTTACAGCAAGCTTGTAAAGTTTCTCTGTGTGGTTCTCAAGCATATCGCCCAGTTTTTTACTTTTGGTTGAACCAAAGTAGCCTGAGTGAGTGAAATACTCTTTATCCTCAAGTTTGACACCTGTGAATTTCGCTTTTTCCGCATTGATGATCACTACGTAATCACCACAGTCTACGTTTGGTGTGAATGATGGCTTGTGTTTACCTCTTAGAAGTGTAGCGACTTCAGTCAGGATACGACCGAAAGTTTTACCTTCAGCATCGATCAAAACCCAGTCACGCTGTACTTCGGAAGGTTTTAGTACCTTTGTCATTTTCATGATGGTTGTCCTTGTTTTAGATAAAAATCTGCAAAGCAAATCTTTTTGTGGACGGATTGTACCCACTTAATCTTAAAATTTATTTAAATTCAGTTTATTTTAAGTTTACTATCTCAATTTTATCTTCCAAAAGATAAATGATCATCCCCTCAGTCGGCTTTTTTGCAATTTTTTCGATCGCTCTTTTATAGTAATTGACCTGAGCCTGATGCTTCAGGGCATACTTCTTCGAACTCTTGTAATCGATCACCAGCATATGGTCGTCATATTCCAGAAGCAGGTCAATCTGTTTCAGTTCCCCTTCAAAAGAGAGCGACTGCTCTTTCATGATCTTTGCCTCGTTCAAGAGTGCCTGGAATGTTTCATTTTCAATCAAAGACCTGACCCGTTTTTCGATCTGGGCCAAACCTTCATGGCCCAAAAGCTGTCCGTAACGGTTCCGTAGAGAGACCAAGGCTGATTTCAGGCTTTGCTCATCAAAATCTCCCATGATCTCCAGCGTGTAGTGCAGTGCCGTACCAAAAAGGATCGCTTCGTAGTCTTTCTCTTCCTCATCCTCTTTCGTACCAACCTCCTGTGTACCGTAATCAGAAATAGTCACCGATACTACTTCGCTCCCCCTGCTCTTCTCTTCCTTGACACCCAATACTGGACACTTAACGCTTATCTCTCCGATCTTTATCGGAAAGATATTGATCTCATCGAAAATGGACCCTTCCGGCTTCTTAATAACGATCAATCCCTCCACCGCACGGGTCAATGCCACATAGAGCACATTTTTTCTATCCTTGAGAGAAGAAGCCCTTCTCTCCTCCATAATCCTTGCATAGTTGCCATCGAAGTGTTCCCTGTTCTGTGTTCGGTAGAGTATCTGGTCAATATGGAGATCATCATTGTAATGGAAGATAAGCGGGGCTTTATCACTGTTGGGACGCGTCAGCTTGTCCAGCACGATCACATATTCAAACTCCAGCCCTTTTGAACCATGGATCGTCATGATATTCGCACCATGAATGGAGTGGGCCGCCACAGAAATACTCGAGGTTCTAAACTCATCCAAAAATGTAGGGATATCCGAAAACGATGAGGCGAACTCCAATAGTTTGAGCATATTGCGGTCATTGTCGAAGTAGCCGAATTCCCGTATCAGCCTGTCCACGATCTGCAACGGGCTCATAAAAACAGAGAACCACTCAAGATCGATTCGATCAAGTGTCTTGCCCACCTTCAGGAGCATCGCTTCCGCATCGATCTTCTCCCCACCGAACAGATAGGAAACCATAGCGACCAGCGCAGCGACCTTCGGTACATTCTTCAAAGAGGAGGAGGTTTTCAGCAGTGTATGAATACCCTCTTTTTCACAGGCCTCCTGCAGATTCTGCCCATCCTTGTTGGTACTGACCAGGAATACTATGTCATCTACGTCGACCCCAAGTTCCAGAAGACGTTGTGCCTGCACAACTGCATCGTCAATGATCTCTTCGGACTCAAAGACCTCTACATATCCCTCACTTGCATCCGTTTTGCTTTTTTGGGGCACGTAGCCCTCCATCGTATCTTTGAACCAGAGGTTTACCTGTTCCACTACATACCTGCTGCTTCGGTAGTTGGTGTCCATCTGTTCGATCTGCACACCATATCTCTGGGCGATCTTGTCAAAGAGCTCTTCCACCCCACCACGAAAACGGTACAGTGACTGCTTGGTATCTCCCACATAGAAGAAGGACTTGAAATCACTCTGCCCCTGTCCGGAAAAAATCTCGTCGATAAGCGGTTTGAGCAGCAGGAACTGCAGTGTAGAGGTGTCCTGAAATTCATCGAGAAGAATATGTCTGAACTTTGCATCGATCTTGAAGTACAGGAACTCACTCGAAGGCATTTCCTGCAAAAGCCGGTAGGTAAAATAGCTCAGGTCATTAAAGGTAAGCACCCCCGAATTTCTTGCATTCGTGATCGTTGCATTTTTGTAATAATCATAGATACTGAAGAGATGATGCAGTACAACCATTTCTTTAGCTTTTGCCCAAAGCAGCAGCCTCTGTTTAAGTGCGGCATAAACAGCTTCGATCTCCCCGTTGGCTATTTTTTTGTACCAGGAATGCTCACCCAGCGTCTCCTTCTCAAACAGCTTTTTGTTGAACAGTTCTTTAGTGTTTTTGGTATCGAACTGCTTCAGACAGCGGTCAGGCGCACCGGCATTTTCAAGTGCCTTGAGCATTTCCAGACGCAGTATTTCACAGGCCTCTTCCTCTTTGCTTATGGAAAGTGTCACTTCTGACTGAGCAGGAAGCAGCGGATCGACCTTGTAGAAGTTCTGCATTAGGTCAAATATCTTCTTGAAGCGTTTATCTTCAATGTCCATGGCCAGTTTCACCAGATCGGAAAGCATACCGTTCGCATCTACTTCATCCAGAAAATGTTTCTCCAGCTCTTCCTTGGGCTGTTCCTTAGTCACAAAATCAGGCTCAAGTCCAAGTTCCAGAGAGGCAGAACGCAGGATCTTCGAGAAAAAACTGTCCAGTGTCACAATATGGGATGTAGAGGAAAGAAATCGTTTCAAGACTTCCGGCTGTTTCCGGAACAGTACGTCCCTGCTCATCCCTGTCTCTACCTCAATGGCATCGAGGAATGCCTTGTTCTCCCCAAGGTGACGCAGTGAATCCACCACACGCTGCCGCATCTCTGCTGCCGCCTTGTTCGTAAATGTCGCTGCCAGTATGCTTCCTGCAGGCTCTCCCATAAAAAGCAGAGAGATGTAGCGTACAGAGAGCGCAAAAGTCTTACCACTCCCCGCAGATGCCGAATAGGCCAAAAAAGGTTTAAAACTCATAATTTTATCCACATACATGGAAGTGGAAACTTTAGTTCCACCTCTCTCATTTTATTCAAAATAACCATAAAACCTTTCCTTTGCATCTTCCAGTTTTGCTTTGAAAGCATTGTGTTTAATGTACTCATATGTAATTTGAAAGTGTTTTTCATCTCTTATTACCTTATCAAAATAATCGCTTGACCATACCTTACCCGTTCTGTTCAATCTTTTATTGATAATATGAGCTGAACCGCCTTTAAGAATTCTGACAATATCACTTAATGAACTTTTTTGTTTTACCAATGCATGAATATGATTTGGCATAATAGTCACAGCATATAAATCAAACTCTTTACCGTGATGATTAAAATAATAGTTTTGTATTTCCTGTATCAGACTACCGTTTAAAAAAGCTCCATTGATGCTTTTATCCAGATACTGGTCCATTTTATACTGTTTTATTTTTTCACTGTCATACTTGTTTGCATACAGTTGCTTCAGATAACTGTCTATACTTTCTTTTATTCTGAAAGTAATAAACTGATAATATCCTTTCATATCAATATGAGGAAGGTTTAAGTGTCCCCCCTGTTTCATTGACTTCTCCCTGAAGCTATATTTTTTTGGTGAGACTGAAGTCTTCACTTCCATTACAGATACTCCCCTCTTCCACACATCAGGGCAAATTCACAGTAGGTACATTTCTGGAGATCATCACATTTTTCTGCCACAAAACTTTTTGTCTGCTTTAGGTCAATGATATGTTCTGCCAAAAGGGCGTTTCTCTCTTCAAGCAGAGTGACCTGTTGTTTCTCTCCTTTTTCCAGTATATTGACGAAAGCCAGAGAGATATTCTGATATCTGTTTTGGAGCAGTTGGCGGTAAATACTCATCTGAAAATCACTGATCTTTTCAGGATTGAGTTTTTTGGGCTCTTTTTCCACCCTTCCACTTTTATAGTCAAGCACCAGTGTATCGGTTGCATTCTGGTCAATACGGTCTATACGTCCTTTGAACTTCAATCCGCCGATCTCGCCAACGACCTCAAGCTCCCTCTCCACTACACGCCATTCTGCCTTGAAGTGATCTATTTCTTTTTTTACGAAACCTTTGAGCTTTTCTCTCCAGAGCAGTTTTCTGTAACGGTTCTTTGCATCCTCTTCCAGCAGCAACTCATCCATCAGCGCATGGAGTCTCTTTGTCAGCTCCTTTTCACTTGCATAACTGTCCTGTTCTTTGTAAAGCTGCTCCAACAGGGTATGAAGGAAAGCACCTTCATTAAGCTCATCCTCTTCTTTAGCCTTGATATTTTTGATATAGCGGTAGTAGTATTTACGCTTGCATTCCAGCCAGGTCTTCAGTCTCGAAGCCGACCAGGTTTGGGCAGTCGCATCGAATGCTTCAACGACGGGGGCTTCCTCTGCTTTGAGCTGTGACGGATGGCCGTAAAGGAGGCTAAGTGGTACCTTGGGCCGTTCGGCCTTGCCTAAACCCAACTCGTAGAGAAACTTTGAAGGCAGATTGCTCTCGGAACTGCTGTAAATGATAGCAGCACTCTCTGCCTGTTGCAGCAGACGGTTGTAATACTGTTTCTGAAGTGCTTCCCTGTCTTGTCGTGTCGGCAGCCCGGCAAAGGTCCGTACCGTCGAATTGAGGAACATGTCTTTACTTGACGATGCCGGTACCGTACCTTCATTGAAATCCACGATCACCACACCTTTGAATGAGACACCCCTTGTCTCCAGCACCCCCAGGACTGTCACCTTCCCTCCGCGTACATCATCCAGAGTGATCTTCGAGAGTGTTTTGAGCCAGAGAAAAAGCCATTCTTTATAGGTGAGTGTTTCATCCCGGAAAAGTGTAAGAAAATGCCGATACTTCTCTTCTACCCGTTCCTGTTTTTCTGCATCCAGCAGATCAATTTCCTCCAGAAATCCAAAAAAGTTTTCCACACCTGTCTGTGCTGTCTTACTGACACTGTCGATCTTCTCTTTCAGAAGGCCGTAACGTTCTATCAGACTGACACTTTCCCTGTCATGCCGCTGCCAGTAGCGATACAGTGCATCCAGCGACCGGTAGATACGTCCGTTTGCATAATCGTACCCCATAGCAAAGTTCAGATTGTTATGTGTATCAAAGAGCATAAAGTGTTTTTTGAATTCTTCATCGGGCAGGATCAGGACGATCTCTTCAGGGGAAATGCCCGACTGTACCATCTCTTCTATCTTCATAAAGGCCAGAGCGACCTGTTCATCACGCTCCTCAACACTGTAGACAGAAGCTTCTATGGACAGCGTATCGGGATGGTCGCTCAAAATACGTCTGTTTCCAAGATCGAAAGTAACTTCCCTGTTGGGCTGCAGTTCAATACCAAAGGCTTCAAAACGCTCCAACATCTTCTGGTTGAAAGTACTTGTTGTATAATGGATGATCAGCTGTGTATGTTTCGCTATCTTCTCCAACAGTTCAAGTTCAAAACGGCTCAGATATCCTTCAAGAAATACCTCAATCTTCTCATACACTTTGACAAAGCCTTCATTTAGAGTGTAACACTGTGGGATGAACATCCGATCTGTCAGACCCTTTGCCTCAAGCAACTCTTTGTAGCGCCTTTGCAACTGTTCCAATGTTTCAAGGTGTTTGTCAAATTCCGCATAGGCATCTGCCTGGACCAAAGTATCATAATCCACATGCTCGGCAGAAAGTTCCTCAAAGAACTTAAAAAGTGCGTCACTTTTACTGAAAAAACGTACCAGGTCACGATCGACCTTCAATGTTTCAAAACTGTCGAACCGTGAAGCTTCTTTAAGAAAAAGTATACGTTGAAGGGGGTCGGCCTGTGTTCTTTCTTCCACAAGTACTGCCCGTTTTTCAAACTCATCCATTCGCATCAGTGTCGGGAGGAATCCATCAGAGTTTTTCAATGACTGGCTTACGGTTCTCAAAGCTCTGGAAGTGGGGTAGATATGTAATTGATTCATGGGAAAAGTATATCACAGAGTGACTATAAAACCTAAAAATATGTCAAATTGTCAGAGAAAACCTGTATCTTTGTATGGCAGGCGAGCGCCTGCCATTTTTTGGCATTAGGGCTTAAGATAAGCCGGTGTATCGGAATAGCCGACAGCCTCACCGATCCTGGCTCTAAAGCGGAGCACGTAGCGTCCCGGTTTTTCAACAGAAACCGTTACTCTGTACTTTCCGTCTGAAAAAGGAACTGTCTCTATCATAACATCATCCACTTTGGTATGTGGACGCGTCAGAAGAAAGCTCACATTGGCATCGGGTACATCTGCATTTTTTACATTAACTACTTCATAAGAAAAAGTGTTTTTACCTTTGGCAAGTTTTACCTGTGGCTTCTGCTTTCTATGAAGCACCTCGTTTTTCTTCACTGGGAGCATTTCAACATCTGAGATAATGATCTTGTACTTTTTATCGAAGGCCTTCTGTTTTTCAAGAATTTCATTGATATTCATATCGGCCTTCTGGTATTTGAGCATATACTCGTTCTCTTCCTGTACCGGCAGGGAGGTGGCATGCTTCACCGTCCAATATCCAAGGGTGATCCCTATGAGTAGAAAACCTACTATCATATGAGGCCAGTAGGTCTTCTCTTTATTCTCTTTTGCCATTTTTTATCCTCATCCATATCGGTCTTAACATAAATACCCACAAAACCAGAATTGCACCGATAATCACAATCACCTGGAGTACCCTGATGATAGTACGTGTCTCATTGGGCATGGTCGTGGTCATTTTCACATGCTTGCTTTCTGCGATCTGGTCTGCCAGTTCCGAAAATCCTTGTACCACGCCGATATTATATTTGTCGTTTTTGGTATTTTTGTCTTTAGTTGCAACGATATCAATCGTTGCATCCATCACATCACTTTTGTCGTAAAAAGCAGCTACTGCTTTATCAGACGGTATAAGTGCCACGCGTCCTGTCTCTTCAGACTTTTGAGTGATCTTCGCTTGTGGAGCGAAGATCAACATTACATAGGGCTTGCTCATGTTGGCTTCATACTTCTTACTGTACGCTACGAGATTGAACCCCGTGGGAAAATGTTCGTTCGTTGCGACCACATAACCGTTTATTCCTGTTTTTTGCAGCAGTTCACCTGCCATCGTTTCAACCAGCTTTGCAGCTTGAGGATTTAGAATGTCGTCTTTGAGAATATGCGGTGTTGCATTAAGTAGAAATGGAAGTAACAAAGCAAGCAAGGCGAACCTTACTTGAACTTTGAACATAGTTTAGCCTATAAAAAGGTGGTTTGGTGTAAGTACCGCCCAAGCTGTATAAATGGCTGTAATGACCATCCCCCAACCCAGAACTTTATCCATAATTGTAATCATTTTTTATCCTTTATGAATTACTTAGCATCTTTGAATGCGAACTGTGCGTTGTCTTTACTGATCTCTTTAACGTTGTCCAAATTACTTGTGATCGGTGTAGGATCATAAGGATTAGTCGCAGAGTGCTGCTGTACGCCAAGTCCCCATACTGTAAGGAACACAAGGATACTCAAAAGTAGCACTGTGGCTATCAACATACCTGTTACACCATTAAGGCCGAATACCGATCTATTTGTATTTTCTGTCATCTTATTCTCCTTTGATCGATCTGATGTATGTAGCAAGTGCTTTGAGCTGTACAGGCGTCATTCTGTCATGGAATGCAGGCATTTTACCAATTGCACCTTTTTTACCATTCTTCACAACATGCTCGATAAGTGTATCATCGTATTCAGCAATATTTGCCGCCATACCGCCCATACCTTTACCGTCCGGTCCGTGACAGGATGCACACGCTGCAAATGCTGCAGGCTGTTTCCCTTTCATACCACCGGCAATCCATGCTGCGATATCTTCAGCATCTTTCCCCTGAGCCATCATAGGAGGCATTGCACCCATCTGGTAACCAAGCTGGTTTGAACCGTTCTTGATCACGGCAAGAACCTGTTTTTTGCTCATTCTGCTTCCAAAATCCTGTGCTTTACCTGAAAGTCCGTCACCAGTCGTTCCGTGACACGGCGCACACTGAACAAGGAAGATGGACTCACCCATTTGCTGAAGTGTCGCTGCATCTGCATTTTTATGCACTTCTTCAAATTTCTTGTTATAGGCCTTTACCTCTGCATTCCACATACCGATCTGGCTGAAAGCATTGACAGGGTAACCCATTGTCCAATACCACAGTGCCCAGATCAATGTACCAAGAAATGAGTATGCCCAACCGGAAGGAAGTTCGTTTTTATACTCACCGATACCGTCCCAGTTCTCTTCAGCAAGCTCACCGCTTGCCGTATCTGTTTTCATTTGTGCAATATACTTTGCAGCTACCCCGAAAGATAGTGTTGCAATTGCAACCGCCCCTATCATGGTGATCGCATTGATCGGATCACTCAAATCGATATTCATCTGCTTTACAACAACCAATGTAGCTACAATCAGTATCGCTGCAAAAGCCAATGCTTTTATCACTAACCCATTCATTTATTTCGCTCCTTTTTTTCGTCAGGAGAAGGATCACTTGAATTGACCGGGGTACTATCGATCTCGTCATCGAGAGCGATATTCCCTAATTTCTCGTAATCCTTCTCACCCTTCTTTTCACTTCTATAGAGGTAAACAATATACCCATACAATGCCACGACCAGAAAAATGGTCATAAAGAAACTGGCATAGCCTTGAAGTTCTCTAATGTCCATTCAGTTTACTTTTTCGCCTCATAACGGCTTGTTCCCAAGCTGTTAAGATATGCTATCAGCGCAACGACTTCAGGTACTTTTCCTGCAGCTACTGCATCTTTAACATCTTTGTTCTTCATATTGGCAGCGATCTTTTGTGCTTCTGCCAAAACTTTTGGCTTATACGCTTCCCAGGCTGCTTTACCAGCTTGGATATCGTCACCGTATGGTGTTTTGAATACATTTTTAACGGTAACTGCTTCAGCATACGCCGTTTCGAGATCAGCTATGTTAGTGAACTGATGCTTATAGGCAGGCATAATGGAACCGGGAACGACCGATGACGGCTCCCACATGTGGTTCTCATGCCAGTCAGTCGTTCTGTAGTTACCTACACGGTGAAGGTCCGGACCGGTTCTTTTTGAACCCCAAAGGAACGGTCTGTCATACGCATATTCCCCCGAGAGTGAATACTGACCATATCTGTCTGTTTCCGCTTTGAACGGACGGATCAATTGTGAATGACATGCAATACACTGATCTTTCATATATACGTTTTTCCCTGCAAGCTCAAGGACCGTAAAAGGACGGAGTCCCGCTACCGGTCTTGATGCCTCTGCAAAGTTTGGCAGGATCTCGATAATACCTGCGAATGCGATAACCAAAAATACTCCTACTGCGAAGAAGAACGGATTTTTTTCTAACCAATGAAACATAACCTACCTCCTTATGCCATAGGTGATCTGAACTGTGGTTCTTCAGAAAGCTCTCTAGAAGAAGTCATAGTTTTAATCATATTGTAAGCGAACATCAAGAATCCTGTCAGATACATAACACCTGAAAGAGCCCTGATCGCATAGTATGGGTGAAGTACAGTTACCGTATCGATGAATGAATACATCAGGTTACCATACTCATCAACCGCTCTCCACATCATACCCTGTGTGATACCTGCGATCCACATGGATGTAAAGTAAAGAACAACTGCTGTTGTCTGAAGCCAGAATTGCGCTTCCAACAGTTTCTTGGAGTAGATCTCTCTCTTGAACATTCTTGGCGCCATATGGAACAGTGCCGCCATGATCATGAAGACAACCCAACCAAGTACACCATCGTGAACGTGTCCAGGAATCCAGTCTGTAAAGTGAGCAATCGCGTTAACTGATTTGATCGCCTGGATAGGTCCTTCAAGTGTTGACAACATATAGAATGTTGATGCCAATACCATGAACTTGATCAGTGGGTTTTCAGTCAACTGGTTCCACTCACCCTTCATGGTAAGGAGCATGTTGATCGCTGAACCCCAAGATGGGAGAATAAGTACTACTGAGAATACTGATCCCATTGTCTGCATCCAGTCTGGAACTGTTGACCATAGAAGGTGGTGTGAACCGGCCCAAAGGTAAACGAACATAAGACCCCAGAAAGAGAGGAGAGAAAGTTTATAAGAATAAACTGCCTGACCAGACTCTTTTGGAAGGAAGTAGTAGATCATCGCAACGATAGGCACAGTAAAGCCGAATGCAACCGCATTATGACCGAACCACCACTGAACCAAAGCATCATTTGTACCGGAGTACATAGAGACAGAGTGAAGAACGTTACCCAGACCACCTGCTACAAAGTATGTAGGGACAGACATGTTGTTGAAAAGGTAAAGCATAGCAATACCAAGGAAACATGCGATGTAGTACCACATAGAGATATAAAGCGCTTTTTCCCTTCTAATACCGATAAGACCAAACATTGCTACACCCCAAAGTACCCAGATGAGGACGATGACGATATCTATCGGCCACTCGAACTGTGCATACTCTTTTGCCTGTGTAATTCCCATAAGAAGAGTGATCACGGCTATGAGTGCTCCTACGAAATAGAGCCAGAAGTGAAATTTACCAATGAACATGAGAAATTTGGACTCCGCCATAGATACCTTCAACACTCTCTGTGCCGAGTAATAGAAAGTGGCCCATACACCACTCAGTGTAAATCCGTAAATCACTATGTTTGTGTGAAGCGGTCTCAATCTTGAGAACGTACCGTATTCACCCAGTAAGTAGTTAAGTTCCGGAAATGCCAGTTGAGACGCGATGAGCGTACCGATCAACATACCAAGAAATCCAAACAAAATCGTTGTATAAGTAAACAATTTCGCTACGGAATAATCGTATTCCAATGCTGCGTTTGATTGCATGCATACCCCCTTGTAAAAATTTATGTTGCAGTAAAATGCCAACATTCGCATTAATTATAGGTTTTTTTTTCACATAAAATGCTTAATTTTGGGGTTGTAAAGGAAGAATTGTTAACTTATGTTTAACAAAATGTAGAAAATCGTAGCAACTGCCACATTTTAGGGGAGAAGAAGGGTTTTAAATAGGAGTTTTTAAGTCCTATTTAATACCATTTTTTGGCGATTTAAGCCTTTCCTTTTGCACTCTGAATCGAATGGATATAAGTATAATCTATACTTATATTTTTTTCTTTCGGCAAAGCTTTTGAAAGGCGCCAGACCATACCTTCAAAATCCGGGAAAAGATAGTTCGCCATCGAGCCTGGGATAGGGTTTATCTCATTCAAAAGTATCTCATCATTTACAACAAAAAAGTCACATCTGATGATGCTTCCCATGAATAGAGGATCGTAGATCTTTTTGAATGTTACCTGGATATTGTTCTTCAATTCTTCTGAGATATCGGCAGAAAGTACCTGCGAATCGCGGGAAAAATCCATATATTTCTTCTCGAAATCAAGGAATTCCTCCTTTTGCGGCTCTTCTACGATGGAAAGTTCCCAATCGCCGGTATGACATCCGGCCTGATTGAACTCTTTGACACCATCAATGAAGGGTTCCACGATCACGTCATTGTCGAATTCGAACGCCACATCCAGCGCATAGTCAAGTTCCGCTTCACTTTTGACAATACTCACACCGATACTGCTGCCAAGTCGTACCGGCTTGATGATGACCGGATATTCCATGGATATTTTACGATCTCCGTTCTTGGACAAATGTTCATAAGGAACGGTTTTGACCCCAAGGCTTTCAGCCAGGAATTTGGTATAGAGTTTGTTGTAGCTCATTGCGGAAGCTTCAAGGCGTGGTGAGATGTACGGGATATTGAAAAATTCCATCATCGATGCGACCTTCCCGTCCTCGCCGTCCCTTCCGTGGATCAGGTTCAGCAAAACATCGAAAGCCACCTGCTTGCTCCCGAACATACCTTTGGTAAAAAATCCATCGTTTTTCAGGACAAGCTGCTTGCCTTTTTTATATTCACCCGAAGAGAAAAGTTTGGAATTGATCTTCTCCGTATCGATAAGGTAGAATTTTCTGTCTGCAGAGACAAAAATGTAGGTAAGGGTACTCTTTTTGAGTACTTTCTTCATCGTGATGGCCGAAACGATACTGATCTCGTGTTCGAAGCTCGAGCCACCGAATAGGATTGCTATGTTCATAATATTCCTTCGTTCATTTCACTGAACGCTCAACGCTGAACGCTGAACGCTTTTAAAGCATTTTGGCGAATTCGCCGAAAATGTACGCTGATTCGTGCGGTCCGGGGCTTGCTTCGGGGTGATGCTGCACGGACATGGTCGGTGAATCATTGTATCTGAGCCCTTCGATCGTATTGTCAAAAAGATTCACGTGGGTGACCTCTGCCACTTCTGTAATGTTATCAGGCACATTGTAGTTGTGGTTCTGTGCCGTGATCTCAACTGCACCTGTCCTCTCGTTTTTGACAGGATGATTTCCGCCATGATGTCCGAACTTCAGCTTGTAGGTGTCGTAGCCATGAGAAATGGAAAGAAGCTGATGTCCCAGACAGATACCGAAAAGAGGTATTTTTCTGGCGATCAGTTTTTTGATCTTCTCCTGCTCCTCTTCGAGGATGAGCGGGTCTCCCGGCCCGTTGGAGAGGAAAACACCGTCGATCTCTTTGCTCTCATATTTGCCTATGATCTCTTCAGCAGTCATAGAGTTGGGAACCACTGTCACTTCCATGCCTGCATGGATGAGCTCATTGAGGATATTGCGTTTGACCCCGAAGTCCAAAGCGATGATCTTCTTGCTTGTCTTTGGTGCTTCATACTCGAATGTCTGGGCATTGTAACGCGCTTTAGTATGGACATATGGCTCTTTCGTACTCACCTGCTCTATGTAGTTCACCTCTTCGATACGCGGTGAGGACTCAAGTACTTTCTTCAACTCTGCTTCTTCGTGGATCACGGTAGAGGCAATCATCATCATCGCACCTTCATCCCGAAGCATCTTTGTCAAAAAACGTGTGTCTATTTCAGCGATACCCAGTACATTCTCTCTTTTAAGCAATGTATCAAGACTTTCTTCAGAGCGAAAATTGGACGGACGGGACTGGTAGGTACGTACGATGATCCCTTTGCAGTATGCACCCTTGCTCTCCATATCCTGTGCGTTACAACCCACATTGCCTATTTCGGGCATGGTGAAGGTTACGAACTGTCCGGCATAGGAAGGATCGGTCACGATCTCCTGATAGCCTGTCAGAGAGGTATTGAACACGATCTCTCCGACCGACGTTCCCTCTGCCCCGAAACTTTTCGCCTCCAAAAACAGACCGTTCTCAAAATATAGACTTACTTTTTGCATTTTACTCTCCTTGGTGCATGATTACGCACCCTATATTCACTTGTTGTTCCCGGCTTGATGGGGAACCTTTCAAAGTGCGTGTTACGCACTCTACAGCATTCCTCTCTTCGCCAACTCTTCCTGATAGAGTCTTTCATAGAGCAGTTCATAGTCCTGGGACCCCGGGATCACCTCTTTTTCCATATTTCTGATCTTCGTGTATACAATATCGTCTATTTCATCATAGGCGTCCGCAAAGGCTTTGAAAGATTTAAAGATGACATTCTTCACCTGGTTCTCATTAACCGTATATTCGGCCAGGTAATTCTCGTAGAGTTCATCCAGAATGAGGTGGGCAAGGTCGTTGTAGCGGTCTTCATAGTTCATAATGACTCCAAACTCGGGAGCCATCTTTTTCTTGATCATGAAGAAGAGCTGTCTCTCATCGGCATGCTGGAATTCGATCTCATCATAATTTTCGTCGAGGATATGTTTCACCTTCTCATCAAGCGCACGCTCTTTGGCAAGGTTCTCATCGATGATCTTTTTGGCAGCTTCTACTACCGCCTCCCTACCCTTGGGTAAAGTAATAAAAGGAGCATTGGCCAGATCGATCCCGATCTTGGTCGCTACATATCCTGTCTGTTGTGGTTTTAGTCTCATTCTATGAACTCCTCAATTCAATTTTTTTTAAAGCGACTAGTCGCGCGAGCTCTCTGCTGAAGAGAACCCAGTGTTAACGTAGCCATTTGCGGCTTTGCTCAAATGGCGTTATCTAATGATCGTATCTTCACGTTCCGGACTGGTAGAGATGATGCCCATCTTCGTACCGATCATCTCTTCCAGTGCCAAAATATATGACTTTGCTGTTTCAGGCAATGCATCAAACTCTCTTGCACCTTCCGTCTTCTCCCATCCCGGGAAACTTTTGTAGATCGGTTTGACATCTTCAAGATCGTACGGTACATAGTCGATCTCTTTGCCTTCGAATTCATAAGCTACACAGACTTTTATCTCATCGAAACCGTCCAGTACATCCAGTTTCATCAAGGCAACCTGGTCTACACCGTTCACACGTACGGCATGTCTCATCGCTACGGCATCGAACCAGCCGCAGCGTCTTGGACGGCCTGTGGTCGTGCCGAACTCATGTCCGTTCTCTCTAAGTCTGTCACCCTCTTTACCCATGTCTTCACTTGGGAAAGGGCCGTTCCCCACTCTCGTACAGTAGGCTTTGGCGATCCCTGTGACCTTACCGATATCTTTGGGGTTCAGCCCCAGGCCTGAACATGCACCTGCAGAAACCGTAGTTGAAGATGTCACATAAGGGTAGGTACCGTGATCGATATCGAGCATTGTTCCCTGCGCACCTTCGAGCAGGATCCTTTTGTCTTCGTCGATGATCTTCCACATCAGCTGTGTCGTATCGCAGATATACGGTGCCAGGACCTTTCTGTACCCTTCAAGTTCTTCAAGAAGTGCCACTGTTTCTGGCATTTCAACTCCCATAGCATCGAAAACCGGCTTATTCATTTCAAAGAATGCTATGATCTTGGAAGCCAGCTTTTCCGGATGGAGCAGCTCTCCGAGTCTGTGTCCCACACGCGCTACTTTGTCACCATATGCAGGCCCAATCCCTTTTCCTGTCGTACCGATGGCTTTGTCACCCTTCATGCGTTCTCTTGCCTGATCGATATCTGCATGATACGGCAGGAGGATATGTGCTTTGTCAGAGAGGAACAGTCTGCCTTCAAGGTTGTCGAACTGCTCCATCTCTTTGATGAAGTCCTTGGGAGAGAGGACCACACCGTTCCCTACGACATTCTTTGCTTTGGGGTTTAATACACCCGAAGGGATCAGGTGCAGCGCATATGTTTTGTCTCCGATAACAATGGTGTGCCCCGCATTGTGCCCACCGGCAAAACGGCAGACATAGTCATGCGTCTGTGCCATATGGTCAACGATCTTTCCTTTTCCTTCATCTCCCCACTGGAGTCCTACTATCAAATCTGCTTTACTCATAAACTGCCTACCCTCTATTCATTTTGTTTACAATGCACTCATCCGTATAGAGTGCAAACCCTGCCGCTTCCACGCCGTCTATACTGTAGATACCGCCCATTGCCAGAAGACTGTTGCCTTCGAACATTCTGAATGTCAAAGAGTCGTAATAGCGCATCTTCGCATAAAAGAGTGGTGAGATCACCATCTTTTCATACGCCACATGCTGTGTAGCTTCCTTGATCTTTTCAAGTTCTTCCCTGATATCGGCAGGGAACATTTCAAGATCTTCGAGGTCTGCAACGGTATTGATTCGCACAAGATGCTCTATCCACGGCAGTTCCGCTTTCATGATCTGCTCGACATGCATCGACTTGAGCACGTCAAGAGAAACACCGTACTTTTCATTGAGCAGGTGCGGGATACGGATATTGGCGACCTGCATGACAGGCTCGATATCGATCTCTTTAAGCAGTATCGTGGCGGACCTTGCCACTTCTTCAAAACTTCCGTCAATGATCTCCGCGCCGACCTGGTACTGTTCTCTGGTCGGGAAAGTGACCGTAGGCTGTATATAGAACCACTTTTTGGACTCTGTACTTCTTCCCAGCCTTTTGGTCACGATGCGCACCACATCCGCCGTGGAATCCGCACGTAACGTCACTTCATGGTTGGACTCGTCATTGAGTCTAACCAACGGCTTCTTGTCATTGAAACATTCATGCTGATGGTAAGAGAATATCGGTGTAACGATCTCTTCAAAGCCAAGGTTGTCCAGCATCTCTGCCGAGACGAATTCAATCTCGCGCTTCAGTCTGGCACTTTCACCAAAATAGAGTCGGCTCCCGCTTGGGATCTCATGTTCAAATATCATTATTTCTCTTCTTTTTTCAGTGTGGATTTGAAGAACTCTTCGTTGAAGACACGGCTTGCCGTGCCGTCAAAGTCCCTGCGTCCCAGTTTGGCCAGCGCCAATTCAACAGCATTGACCACCCATACCATCTCATAAGGCTCAATGAGCCCCATCTGGTTGATGCGGAAGATCTTCCCTTTGAGATGATCCTGTCCGCCTGCGACGTTCACGCCAAAGTCCGTTTTCAACAGATTTCTGATCTCAGAAGCGTTCTCATCGTCGATGGTCGTCATCGAACGTGCCGGTGTTTTCGGATAGGAATGCAGTCCCAGCGCTTCAAGTGCGAAACGTGTCGCTTTGGCACGTCGTGCCGTATCGCAGTAAAGTTTCCCGATACCGCCATCGGCTTCAATCTGCTTCAGTATTGCACCCAGACCGATGATCAGAGTCGTCGCTGCCGTATAGGCCGTGGTATTTTGCTGCTGTTTTTTGATCTCCGAAGCCAGGTTGAAGTAATATCCTTTTCCTCCACCGATCTTCTCAATGGCTGCTTTGCTCAAACCGAGAATGGCGAGTCCAGGAGGCAGCATCAACGCTTTCTGACTTCCTGCGATCAGACAGTCAATGTTACTCACGTCGATACGCTCGACGCCCACCGCCGTAATACCATCTGCGATCACCATAATATTCGGATTGACCTCTTTAACCGCTGCTGCGATCTCTTCAACCGGATGACGAAGCCCGCCTGCCGATTCGGAGACCTGTATAGCGATGGTATCGATAGAGGCATTGGCCGTGACCGCTTCAAGTACCTCATTGACTGAAGCAGGAGTATCCCACTCGTGCTTGATCTCGACATTCTTCAGTCCGTGCGCCTGCGCGATCTTTCCAAAACGCTCGCCGAATTTACCTGAGTTGATATTGAGCAGCGTATCGTGACAAAGATTGGTTACGGCAGCCTCCATCGCACCGGTCCCGGTACTGGCAAGCATAACGACCTCATCGGTAGCAAAAAGGTCGAAAAGCAGTTCGCGTGTCTCTTTGAAAATCGCTTCGAATTCCGGTGTTCTGTGGTGCAGTGTCGGTTCGGCCATTGCCAAACGTACGGATTCCGGTACGGGTGTAGGTCCTGGGGTAAAAAGTAGCATAAGTATCCTCGCAATCGCCATCATGACGACGGCGTAATTGGTAGGATTATATCGAAAAGTTTGTTAGGATTTAGTGAAGTCCGGGATTTCCCGGGATTTTTCTTCGTTCTCTTCCCTGCTCAGCGTTCTTCTTTGTCGAATGCTTTAGCATCACGACCTAAAAAAAGAAGATCCAAAAAGCTGTACAGTGGTGATGAAGTAGTCTGAAGGTAACAAATTAGTATATTTTACAAGGAACCTACTATCGCACCAATCCAATGTTCATTAGCCGGCGGCATTCAATTTACTTTTACTGTCAAAAAGGTGTATAATTAATAAGAAACCTTTACAGCAAGGAGCAGAATTAATGAAAACGATAAAAAACAGACTTTTTGAAACAATAGACAAGATCAATGACCGGGTGATAGAGATACGACATGATCTGCATGAACATCCTGAGCTTTCCGGGCATGAGGAGCATACGAAATATCTGGTCAAAGGCATACTTGAAGCCAGCGGGTATGCGGTACGGGAGAGTGAAAAACATTACGGGCTGATCGCCGATCTGAAGGTGGATGAAAAGGCCAAAACCGTCGTCATACGTGCCGATATGGATGCACTGCCCATAGAGGAGCAGACGGGGAAACCCTACAGTTCCAGGGAAAAGGGGATCATGCATGCCTGCGGGCATGACAGCCACACCGCCATCGCATTGGGAACGGCCATTGCGATGGCGGAACACAAAGAGGCGCTTCCGGGCAATGTGCGTTTCATTTTCCAGCCTTCCGAAGAGAGCAAGGAAGGCGGCAGTGTGGAGATGATAGCCGACGGCGCGCTCGAAGGTGTGGACGGCATCTTCGGGCTGCATGCCTACCCCTACCTCAAAACAGGGCAGATCGGGTACAAATACGGTGTTATGATGGCCTCTGCAGACATCTTCACTATTGAGGTCTTTGGAAAGTCAGCTCATGGCGCAAGGCCGCATGAGGGCGTGGATGCCATCCTGGTGACCTCCATGATCGTCAACTCCCTCAACCATATCGTTTCGCGCATGATCGATCCGCTGCACCCTGCCGTCATCTCTCTGGGAACGATCGAAGGAGGACGGGCTTCCAACATCATTTGCGATCATGTGCTGCTGAAAGGAACGGTAAGGACCATCAATGAAGGCGTGCGGAACAATATTCCCAAAATGATGGAAGCTTCCATCAAAGGGATCTCCGAGTCGATGGGCGCTACCTACAACTTCGATTATGAATTCGGGCAACCTGAACTGATCAACTATGATGAAATGGTCGATATCATCGTGAATGAGGCCAAAGGGGTCATAGGAGAAGAGAACTGTATCGACCTGGTCGATCCCGTGATGGGAGGGGAGGATTTTTCCGAATACCTCAAGATCGTGCCGGGTGCTTTTTTCAGGCTTGGCACCTGCAATGAAGAGAAAGAGACCTGTGTTTCGCAGCATAACAGCCGTTTTGATGTCGATGACGATGCCCTGCAGATAGGCATGAAGATCATGGGGGCTGCCACCCTTGCCTTTCTTGCACGCAAGGAGTGAGGATGCATGAAAGTATCAGCCTGAAAATTCCCAGCGACCTGAAGTTCATGACGATCGTGGAAGACCTCATAAGGGATACCTGCGATACACTGCCGCTTACAAAAAAGGATACACAGGCGCTCATAGACAGCACGAGAGAACTGATAGAAAATGCCGTGTTTCATGCCTACAAAGACACTCCGGGATACATTCAGATAGGCCTGCATCCGTTCAAGACCGGCCTGCGTATCGACGTGCATGACTGGGGACTCCCCATGTCTTTCAAAAAACATATCAGTGTTCCGATTAAAGAGGGTGCCTCCGAAGGATTCAACCGCATCTATGACCTGATGGATCTTTTCGAGTACAAGAACCTCGGCAAAGACGGGAAAAAATTCGTAATCATCAAATATGCCTCCCACCCTCTGCATGAAGAAGAAAATGTACAAAAAGAACTTCCTGCCCCGGCGGACGAAAAACAATCAGATGAAGATGACACTTCCATAGTGGTAAGGGAGTTCAAAGAGGGCGACGAAGAGGGGATCGCCCGCCTTATCTTCAAAAATTACGGCTACAGCTACATCAAGGACCTGTTTTATTATCCGCAAAAGGTCTTTGAATCACACGGCAAAAAGTTCTACTCCATCGTTGCCCAGAAAGGCGAGAGGATCATAGGACATTTCGCCCTTGTACTGGTGCCTGATTCAACAATTGCGGAGATTGGTGTTGCCGTGGTGGACCCGGAGTTCCAGGGCAGAGGCATCATGAACAAAATGTTCAAACTGGTCCTGAAAAAAGCCGAAGAGATCGGACTCGATGCCGTATTCGGCGAGGCGATCATGTTCCATACCTACAGCCAGAAGGCCAACCTGAGCCATGGGTTTTCAGAAGCAGCCCTCATGCTGGGAAAAGTACCTGTAGACACCACCATTGTGAACAATGAACTGGCCAAAAAATCTAAGCGAGGAGCAGTACTTGTCGGGTATTATTTTTTCAATAGAGAAAGCAAAAAACTCTTTCTGCCGAATATCTATAAAAAACAGATAAAACAGATCTATAGAAATGCGAATGTACCTTTTAACAAGGCAAAAGAGAAGAAAGAAAAGATCCCTGAGCATATTTTTCTAAGCTACACCTTTGATCCACCGACCAATGTCGCCAAGATCAGGGTCGACCATTATGGGAAGGACTTCAATCAGAAATTCATCATACTGCTCAACCAGCTCAAAGCGAAACACTGTGATATGATCTATGCGGATATTTCCCTTGAAAAGATCCCACAGATCAATAAAGTGGTCAGGATCATGAACAAACGGGGATTTTTTTACAGCGGTGTTATGTTCTTCTACCATGAACGGGGAGACTACCTGAGACTGCAGCTCAAGCACAGTGACAAGATCGGCAGCAGAAACTATGTCTGCTACTCCGATTTCTGCAGGAAACTCTCAAAATTCATCCAAAAGGATGAGAAGAGGATCAAGAAAGCTTAATAATCCAGCGCAACTGTCTGCTGGCCGATCTCCTGATAGCGGGCATAATAGTGCTCTACGAAAGCTTTTATCTCCTTTTTGATCGGTAGATATACCCCCTCTTCCTTCACGGCATAGCGGCTTAGGTAGATGTTGGCATCTTCCTTTGAAAGATAGGTCTGTGCCAGCGCTCTATAAGCCTTTTGGTAGGCCTTTTCCATCGTATCATACTGATCATAGTCTATCCGTACCTGTCCGTCATATGTGATGACTTCCGACGAGAAAAGAATATCGAGGTGGATCAGCCCTTCACAGTAGTAGGGCAGCACCTCACCGACTTCACGCCAAGCCATCAGCCCGACCGCACGTGATACAAGGTCATCGACGATGTGGTGCTTCAGCGCTTCCCTCTCATTATGGAAGAAGGCCATGAGCCCGCCGGTAGTGGCTTTGAACTCTTCGATGTTCTTGAACTGTCCGGTACCGTTCATCTTTGTTTCGGTATCGGAATCGATCCACAGAATATGCCCGTACTCATGTCCGATCGTGGAGATATCGTAGATCTCCTGCCACAGTTCGGGTTCGTTTTCAACAAGTGCCCGCTGTTTTCTGACAAAAGCTTCACCCATCGTCTCCACGGAGAGCTTCATGACCGGTTTGGATTTTTTGCTCTCCATCACGAAGTCGGCATAGGCAAAGATCTTCTTACCCAGTTCGGAAGAGACCTCTTCATCATTGGGTACCACCTGTGCGGAGAAAAGTCCGTTGAACTCCGCCGCATAGTAGAACATCGGCTGGCCGATATAGAGTTGTGTCTCATCGACCTGAAGCAGGTTCCTGCTCATCGTGTGCAACGCCTCTTCCCCAAAGCTTTTTGCCATTTCGTAAGCAAATAGTTTGATATTATTCCTTGTATGTGAACCTTCCTGAAGTCTTGGATTGACGATACGCAGATCCCACTCGAGCGCTACGGCTTTTCGGTAATGGTCTTCATAATACTCCAGCGGATGTCCCACTTGGATCGGTGTAGTGATCGTCATCCAGCGTCTGTCTACCTCTGCCCACATTCTGACAAGTTCATCAATTTTTGTATGTGTAAAGGCCTCTTTGATGGCGCTGAAGTATGCGATCCACTCATTTTTCTGCCCATAGACCTCGTCTTCGTGCTTGCCCAGCAGCATAATGAGCTGTTCAAGTGCAGTTGCTACCTGTTTCACCTGTTCCGGGAATGCTTCGGCATAAGCAACACTTTTGAACTTATTGTCCTCTTTTTCAAGCACCGAGTAACATCTGTCCGCCACCCCTCCGTTTTCGTCCCTGTCCAGCAGTGACTTGTTCTGCAGCATTTCAAAGACCTTCGCATCGTCCCCGTTGAACATCTCGGAGAGTTCAAGGTTGACCGTATAGATGACCTGATGCGTCCAGTAACTCTGCCACTCGGAAAGACGCAGACCCACAAAGTGCGCTCCCAGGATCAGAGAACGGTAGAAAGGTGTCAGCAGTTTCCGATTCTCTATCCATCCGATGAGCGACTCATGCCGGGCAATATGCATGGTACTGACAAATCCGTACGCCAGTTCTTTCTTGACACGGATCTCGTCATCGTTCAGCCCAAGCTTGCCGAGTACCTGCTCCAGCGCATCTTCGCGCAGGTTGACGATACGCGTCAATGCTGCCATCACGCTGTCGTCGTTCCGCGGGATATCCAGCAGTTTCAGGAAAGCATCTACCACTTCCTCAGCTCTTGGGTTCTCACCACCTCTGGCGATCTCATAAAAACCGTTCAGTTCCGCCTGCCTGTCCTGCAACTCCAGGTATATCGCCTGAAGATCGTTCATAAATTGTTGTTTTTTACGACTCTGCATTTAGTGCCTCGCTATACTGAATTTTAATTCTTGTCATTTTTTACTTCCTTTTCTGTGATCAAAGTAACAACGAGCCATCAATATGTTCCTGCAATTACTTCAAATCGCTTGCGTTCTTTTCTTTATTTTTCAACATTTGTATGATCGGCTTCGCCAACGAGAGCGCTTTCCCACGGTGGGAAATTGCCGTCTTGACACCATCATCCATCTCACCCAACGTTTTGTCAAAGCCTGCCGGAATAAACATAGGATCATAACCAAATCCTTTGTCACCCCTGGCTTCATCTATCACATTGCCATGCATCCAGCCATGCACCACATATTCGCCCAGATCCGATACAATGGCGATGGCGGCCGTATAGTATGCAGGAGTGGATTTGAAGTCTTTCTCCTTAAGTGTATCAATGAGCTTATAGAGGTTCTCTTTATCGCTTGCACCTTCTCCGGCATAACGGGCAGAATAGATGCCCGGTATGCCGCCCAGTGCCGGTACCGATATACCGCTGTCATCTGCAATGACTACATATGCTTCTTCAGGATGTTTCTCTTTGAGCTTATTGTAAATCGTACGTGCTTTGATAAGTGCATTAGCGGCAAAGGTATCGCCATCCTCTACAATCTCAAACATCCCCAAAAGATCTGAGAACGGCAGGACCTCATCTTGACACATTTGGCGAAACTCACGCAGTTTTCCCTTGTTGCCTGTTGCAAGTACGATTTTCATCATTAACCTTCATTTTACTTAATAGGAATATAATTAGGACAAATTTTACCTTATTGGAGATATTAAGATGATTAAAAAGGTATTGCCTTTAAGCCTTATCGTGGCTTTACGCTTCTTCGGACTTTTCATAGTTCTTTCTGTACTTTCGAGTTATGCCAAGGAGCTTCCGGGTGGAACAGCTTTCCTTGCCGGTATTGCACTGGGTGGGTATGCACTGACTCAGGCAGTGCTTCAGGTACCTTTTGGTGTGATGAGTGACAAGTTCGGAAGAAAGAAGACGCTTCTGTTCGGGCTGCTGCTCTTTGCTGCCGGGTCTGTCGTCGCAGCGATGGCCGATAACATTTACATGCTGCTTGCAGGACGTTTCCTCCAGGGTGCCGGCGCCATCGGAAGTGTTGTGACCGCTATGATCGCAGATCAGGTCC
Source organism: Sulfurovum sp. NBC37-1 (assembly GCF_000010345.1). Lineage (NCBI taxonomy): Bacteria > Pseudomonadati > Campylobacterota > Epsilonproteobacteria > Campylobacterales > Sulfurovaceae > Sulfurovum > Sulfurovum sp. NBC37-1. Next base: position 169,321 of record NC_009663.1, on the reverse strand, counting down.
GTGAAGATGAACGTGCCCATGCGATGGCGATCATGGGAATGGTCATTGCCATGAGTTTTGCCGCAGCAATGATCATCGGACCTGTGGTTGCGGGCTACTGGAGTGTCAGCACACTCTTCTGGCTTACCGGTGCACTGGCACTGACCGCACTGCTCATTCTCTTTACTGCCGTACCCGAACCTCCCCAGATTGAGCACCACTATTCCGAAGAGGAGGCAAAGATCAAAGAGGTCTTCAAGGACAAAGATCTGGTTAGAATGTACATTACCTTCCTCTTCCACAGTTCTACCATGGCCATTGCCTTTTTCATCATCCCTATCCTGATGAAAAGCAAATTCGATATGACCCGCATGGATTACTGGAAAGTGTATCTGCCTGCCGTGATCTTCGGGATCATTGCCATGGGACCTGCAGCCGTCCTTGGTGAAAAATACGGCAAAGGAAAGGAAGTATTTGTAGCCTCCGTGCTCTTCATTATCGCCTCGTTCGCCATGATGGGCTTCAGCAGCAACTTCTGGATCTTCGCTGCGGGAGCGACCTTCTTCTTCATAGGGTTCAATATGTTTGAACCGCTTTTGCAGAGCTTTGTTGCCAAATTTGCCAAAGTACACCAGAAGGGTGCCGCTCTGGGTGTTGCAAACACCTTTTCCTATGTCGGTATCTTCCTCGGGGGTGCGATAGGGGGATGGCTCTACGGACACTACCATGAACAGGGTGTTGCCATTGCCGTTATTGTTCTCTCTGTTTTCTGGATACTCTGGATACTCAGTATGAGAAATCCCGCTTTGAGGAAAAATCTTTTTCTTCCCACGGATATCTTCGACGAGAGCAAACTTCCGGAACTCAAAAATGTTGAAGGTATCAATGATTTCTATGTGAACAAAACTGAAAAGATCATCGTCATCAAATATGAAGATGAGATCATCGATGAAGATACGATTAGAGGCATGTTTCTGGAGAAGTAGGTGGATTTTTGATCTGCGGTTGAAGTATACATCCCCATCCCCGCAGGGATGCAGAAGAGATATTTTTTAATTGTTCAGGGTTTATTTGCCCAGATCGACAACCCTGTACTCCGCACCGACAAGCTCACAGGCTCTTTTGGTGATATTCTGAATAGTAAAGCCGAACTTCTCAAAAAGCAGATCAGCCGGAGCGGAGGCACCGAAGCTTTCCATACCCAGAACATCATCTGCGTAGCGGTAATACTCTGTTGCAGTCGCCGCTTCAACCGCCAGAACGGTCGTAGATGGGTTCACTACCGTTTCTCTGTATGCTTTGTCCTGCTCGTTGAAAAGGTCGAGACAGGGCACGGAGACCACATTGGCTTTTACACCCAGTACTTCAAGGTGGCATGCCGCCTGCAGACAAGGCATCAGCTCGGAGCCGCTTGCCATCAGCGTCATCGTTGCGCCTTCACGCTGCTTCACGATGTAGGCACCTTTGCTCACCTCTCCAAAATCCCTTTTTGGTTTGAGTGTCTTGAGTTTTTGTCGGCTGAGCACGAAACCGTGCGGCGCTTTCATGCCAAGTGCCGTTTTCCACGCTTCCACGTTCTCGGTCGCATCTGCCGGTCTCCAGACATAGAAGTTCGGCAGCGCCCTGAACTGGCTCAAATGTTCGATAGGCTCGTGCGTCGGGCCGTCTTCACCCACACCGATACTGTCGTGCGTCCAGACGAAGAAGTTCTGGATGCCGGTCAGTGCCGCGATACGTACAGCCGGTTTCATATAATCAGAGAAGACGAAGAAGGTTGCATTGAACGGCATGGTCGTGCCGTAAAGCGCCATGGCATTGGTGATCGCTGCCATGGAATGCTCGCGAATACCAAAATGCAGATTCTTCCCTTTGGGGAAATTACCCATATCCTTCAGTTCAGTTTTGTTCGATGGTGAAAGGTCTGCCGAACCGCCAAGGAAGGACGGTACCGCCTTGGCAATGGCATTGAGGATCTTGCCGTTGGAGTCCCGGGTAGCCACTGCAGCATCGTTTGAGAAATCCGGATACTCGACAGCCGAAACGTCAGGGTTGAGCAGTCTCTCCAGTGCTTCGTTCTGCTCGATCAGCGGCGCTTCCTTCTGTCTGTGGATCCACTCTTTCTCTGCCAGTTCTCCCTGCTCGACGGCACATCTGAAACGCAGCAGGACATCCTCGGGGATCTGGAAGGTCTGGTCGGGATCGAAGCCCTCTTTGGCTTTGGATGCACGAATGATCTCTTCACCCAGCGGTGCACCGTGCGTATGGTGTGTCCCTTCCAGCTCTCCGGCACCTTTTCCGATGATGGTATTGGCGATGATGATCGTCGGCTTGTCCGCTTTTTTGACTTCGTTCAATGCTGCATCGATCTTGTCATAGCAGTGTCCGTTGACTGTGAGAACATTCCAGTTCTGTGCTTCGAAGCGTTTGGCGACATTTTCGCTCCAGGCGATGTTTGTATCGCCCTCTATCGTGATCTCGTTTGAATCATAGATGAGTACGAGGTCTTTCAACCCGAGGTGTCCCGCCAAAGCACAGGCTTCATAGGAGATCCCCTCTTCAAGGTCTCCGTCACCGCAGAGACAGTAAACCTTGTGGTCAATGAGTTCACAGGTCTCTGAGTTGACCTGCTCTTTGGTAAAGGCTTCGGCCATGGCAAAACCGACTGCATTGGCGATACCCTGTCCCAAAGGACCGGTCGTGATCTCAATACCTGCAGTATGACCGTACTCCGGGTGTCCCGGTGTCTTTGAGCCCAACTGACGGAAGTTCTTCAGGTCATCAAGGCTAACATCATAACCCCAGAGGTGAAGCATCGAATAGATAAGTCCTGTCGCATGCCCTCCCGAGAAGACAAGACGGTCACGGTTAAGCCACTTCGGGTTTTTAGGATTGTGGGAGAGATGTTCGGAAAGTACCACTGCGATATCTGCGAGGCCCATCGGTGCACCCGGGTGTCCGGAGTTCGCTTTCTGTACCATATCTGCCGCGAGGAATCTGATGGTGTTCGCCATCTTTTTACGCATTTGATTCTGCTCTGTCATTGCCATTGAGTTATCCTTTGTTATGTCTGTACAAATATTTGTTCATCAGGGGTTGTAAGGCCATTTGCAACTTCTCGTCGAAGTCTTCAAATCGTCTTTGTAAATCTTTTGCCAGGGTGTCTGCCTGAACGACAGTATTCTCCAGTCCCAAAAGATTGACAAAGCTATTTTTATCTGCATCGTTTCCTGTGGTCTTTCCCGCTTCCTCTTCCGTCTGCGTCTCATCAATGATATCATCCTGTATCTGGAAAAGCAGTCCCAGGTCGATCCCGAAATCATACAGGGCTTTCTGCACATCTGGTGCAAGCCTGACGATCACTGCACCCATCTGCAGGCTTACGGCAATCAGTTTTGCCGTTTTATTGGTATGCAGTACTTTGACTTCATCGATCGTCAGAGGTCTGTTCTCGAAATAACAGTCGATCGCCTGTCCCAGAACCATCCCTCTGCTACCGCCGTCCCGGGCAAGCAGTTCGACAAGTTTGATCTTCACATCTTCACGCAGCGGGGCTTTGGCAATGAGATAAAACGCATCCGAATTGAGTGCGTCGCCTGCGAGAATAGCCGTTACCTCATCAAAACGTTTATGAAGGGTTTGGTGTCCGCGCCGCAGGTCTGCATCATCCATGGCAGGAAGGTCATCATGTATCAGAGAGTAGGTATGGAACATTTCAAGTGCCAGAGCTACAGGCAGTGCGGAGTCGTACAGCATCGGTTCATACGTATCCACGATACTCAAAAGCAACATCGGACGGAAACGTTTCCCCCCTGCCTGCAGCATCGCACCCAATGCCTCTTCATAGACAGGATGAAAGCTCGTTACTTCTGGTAGGTTCTCACTCAAATAGGTTTCAAATCTCTGCATTTATTCTCTTGAAAATTAAGTGATAGAATTATATCTAATTTCGATAAAATAAGCATATGGGAAATACACAATTGATGATTATGATAAAATGGCTGAAAAGAATATCGGCTGCTGCCGCGATAGGAATATGGCTGTATGCTATAGCTGTATTCGCCAAAGACCCTGCACCTTTTGCAGAACTTGTCCCTTACTGCATGGGGAGCACTATGCTGATCTTCGGTGTATTGACCGGAATATTCAAAGGGCTGGAATACTGGGAAGCACAACTAAAAGAGAAAGAGAAAAAACAATGAAGAAAAAACCCGTTAAAAACTCCACAATGTTCAACATGAAAGGCATTTTGATCCTGATCGCATTTGGAGTGTGGATCAACCTCATGATGGGCATCAAAGAGAATTATGAAACTCTGAAAGATGCGATCTATGCATTGAGCGGGAACACGCTTGTGGTCATAACGGTCACCTATGTAATTTTGGTGGTCATAGGTATTTTTGTCGAAACAAAAGATACTGACCGTTTCGCGTAGAGGGAAACACCAAAATATCTTTTCTTTACACTTTGCACTTTTTGGCGATCTCAGAGATCACTTCATCAAGACTCTTGTTCTCGACACTGACAATAACATCTGCGACTTTTAGATACGCTTTTTCACGTTCATTATAGAGTTTTTTTGCCTCTTCTTCTTTAGAAAAAAGCGGCCGCTTCGCCAGTTTGGCTTTGGCATTCTTCGCAGTTTTGAGACGATTGTGTATCCACTTAAATGAGGCATCCAGAAGGACCACGGTTCCCAGTCTGTCAATGTTGTTGACTTTATAAAACCCGCCTCCACAAGAGATCAAAGTACCAGTTACACAATTCTCTATCCAGTCAGCTGTCTGCTGTTCACACTTTCTGAAGTAAGCCTCGCCTTTCTTGGCAAAGATCTTCTTGACCAGCTTATTCTCTTTGGATTCTATGAGATCGTCCGTATCGATATTATAAACCCCGTACTTTTTTGCAAAAGCACGCGCAGTCGTTCCCTTACCCACTCCCATAAATCCGATTAAAATAATGTTTTTTTTCATTTAAGCCATTCCATCCTATAAAAGCATTGCTCCGCAATGCACGCCGCCAGCACCGTTCGCTCCTGCAATCATCCATCCGATGAAACAGAGTTTCACCGCTACACCATATTGTAGCGGTCAATAATCTTTCTGAGTCGTTTACGCAGATTTTTCAGTGCATCCTGGGCACTCTCCCCTTCAGCGACCAAAGATTCGAACTCGTCAAACTGTATCTTAGCGACCCATCCGATCTTCTTGTGTTTTTTGATCCCTACGAAACGTACTTCACCAAAATGCTCAATGGCCATTTTATAGATACGTTCAATTCTCTCATCCAGTGTTTTTGATTCTTTTCTCACGATATTCCTTTTTAACTTGATATGATTCTTATTACTTTGGCTCTCATTATAGCATAGCATTGATCAGACTTTGATCTTCTGCCACTCCCCTTTATCGAACGTCCTCCATAGCCAGATCGCCTTAACGAAAGTATCGGAAATCATCGCCAGATAGACAAAGAGGATATTTTCAAAATACCAACTGAGCAGAAACGCAGGAATGATACGCACGGTCCAGAGAGAGATCAGGTTGATCTTCAGAGTTCTTTTACTGTCACCTGCTCCTCTGAGCGCACCGGAGAGGACAAAGTTGAAGGCCAGGGGTATCTGAGAAACGCCCACGATCCGCAGATAAAGGCTAGCCTCTTTGATGGTGGCGGGGTCATTCGTAAAGAGCCAAACGATCTTTTCAGGCATGAAGATCATAAAAAATGAAAGTATGAACATGAATCCCGAAGTATATTTCAGCACCAAAAGAACATCTTCTCTGGCCTGTTGGGGATTCTTAGCACCCAACCCCTGCCCCATCAGCGCCATAGCAGCGATGGTAAACCCGATACCAGGCATAAATGCCAGACCTTCGACACGCAGACCTATCTGATACCCAGCAAGTACGGCCGTACCGTAGTGGGCAATAACGACGGTAAAAAGCATGAAAGATCCGAAGGTCAAAGCACGTTCTATGGAGGCAGGCAACCCCACTTTCAGTACACGTTTAAGCAGAGACTTTGAGTGGTACCATAGCGGTATATAAGGTGTCCTGTGACGTACATACAATACGACATAGACAAAAAATTCTATGATATTGACGATCACCGTACCCACGGCCGCTCCCATAACACCAAGTTCAGGAAAACCGTATTTACCAAAGATCAACAGGTAATTCAGTATTACATTCAGTAGAATAGAGGAAATTTTGACATACATCGGCGTTTTTGTGTCACCTGCAGAATTGAGTGCCGCTACGAACACCAGTTTCATAAAAACAAAAGGCATCATCCAGGTCAGTGTCTGCACATAATCTTCACCTAGAGCCACGACTTCAGGTGCCGTTCCGAACCATACATAAATATTCGATGCAAGGAAATACCAGAGGATCATTACCGGCAGACTCAGGAAGAAAGCGAAACGCAGCAGCGTCGAAAGCCCTATGGAAGCACGTTTCATACGCTGGGCACCTACAAAACGCGATAGCAATGCGGACGTACCTACATTCAGCAGCGTAAGCACAGCAAATACGAACATCAGAGACTGCAAACCAAGCCCTACTGCCGCCACAGCAAAGGCGGAGATACGCCCTACCATGATCAGATCGGTAATCACCTGGAGCATATCGAGCAGGGAGTTGATGGCAGCGGGGATGGAGAGTTTGAGTATCTTTTGGTGTTTTATGGGTAAATGTCTTAACAAGTCAGTTCTTTTTTGGGAGAATTATACTGCGATGAGCTGAGAGAGGAAGGCATAGAGGAAAACGATGGCCACAACTGCCCATCCAAGCATCCAGCCTGTGGCACGAAGTCGTTTATGTTCCCGGAACATCCTTCGTGTTTTATAGAGTACCATCGGGTAGGCAAACATAACGAATACGACAGGCAAATAGGCTATTGAAGTCAAATGATATTTCACTATTGCTAGTTTTGCTCCTACAAGAGAAGTATAGACAAAACTATAGACGATCAGCAGCATAAAGACTTGCAGCATGACAAAAGCGAAATAGACACCTTTGGCATTCTGTTCATCGTTGTAGTATTGCATTCCATCCCTTCGATTACTTTTCTGCTAAAATAATACAATAAATCACTTAGATAGAGGTGCCCTATATGAGACTTTTTATCGCTTCACCTGTCAGGCTTGAGAACTATAGTAAGATCAGAGATGATTTCAAAGATATTATGGAGGGAAAATGGGTCGAAGAGGAGAACCTCCATCTGACATGGGTCTTTCTGGGCAATGTTCCGGATGAGAGACCTGTCATCAAGAAAATGCAAAAGGTCAGCGTACCCGAAAGGGAAGTGACCATTGCCGAACTGGGGTATTTTGGTAGACCTCCCAGGGTCTTCTTTGCCAAAGCGGAAGATAGAGGTCTCTACGCAACAGCCCGAACTTTCAAAAAGGCCGGATTTGACCTCTACCGATTCAAACCTCATGTTACCCTTTGCCGCATCAAAGAAATCTATGATTACAAACGCTACAAAGAAGTGCTCAAAAGCTATAGAGAAAAAGATCTCGGCCATATCCTGCCACAGATCACCCTCTACAAAAGCGAACTCTCTGACAAAGGACCGGAGTATACATCTTTTTATACACTCTAAAAAAACCTATAACACTTTTCTGATCGCTTCGATGAGTGCCTCTTTTTCTATCTGCCGTACTGTTCGGTCATACTGTTCAAAATCCAGACCCTCTTTGGAAACTTTTTTTTGCAGGATGATCTCACCGCCGTCCAGTTCGGATGTCACCCAGTGGACCGATACTCCGCCCTCATCGTATGAGTCATTGTAGCTTTTCTCAATGGCATTGAGTCCTTTGTGCCTTGGCAGGAGTGAGGGATGCAGGTTGACAGACTTGACATGTTCTGTAAACACCGGTGTCAAGATACGCATGAAGCCTGCAAGTACTGTAAGATCCGGGGCATAACACTGCAAGCGATTGATGACCTCTGTATCAAAAGCTTCCCTGCTTTCATAGGCTTTTGAATCGACAATCTCCAGAGGGATATCCTCTTTTTTGGCCACTGCAATACCTCCGGCTTCAGGGTTGTTTGTCAAAGCGACGACAACTTCAGCCTCTTCAGGGTGTAAAGTATTGACAATATGGGCGAAGTTGGAACCTTTACCGCTGAAAAGCACTGCTATTTTTTTACGCTTTACCATCTCTTCTCTCGTTATATTGTTATTTTTAGAGCATATTCTATCGTATTACACCCAAATATGCTAAAATCCCTTTATGATAAAAATTTTACTTCTTTTTTTGACACTTATCATACTTTCCCCTGCCGGTATTCTGCAAAAAGCCATAGACAAGGCGCCGTCAGGAGCTACACTGAAACTGCCCTCTGGTATCTATCGTGGCAATATCGTCATCGACAAACCTTTGACGATCATAGGGTCGGGAAAGAGTGTCATCATCGAGGGTGACCTGAACGCTACGGTCATTACCCTGAACAGCTCACAGGTTACGCTCAGGAACCTCCAGATCACGGGTTCGGGCGACAGGATGGAGAACCTTGACGCCGCCATTTCGCTTAACCACGTAAGAGAGTGCGAGATCAGCCACTGCCAGATCAGCGACACGCTGTACGGGATCGATATGAATATGGTCAAAGATTCCGTCATTTCGGACAACACCATCACTTCCAAAAAGCATGCCGTTCCGCTCAGAGGCGATGCTCTGAAACTGTGGTACGCCAGCGGCAACATCATCAGGAACAATACCATCGAACGATCAAGGGATGTGACGCTGACCTACTCCCACCATAATCTTTTTTCGCACAATACCTTCCTGCACAACAGATACGGGCTGCACCTCAGTATGAGCCACGGCAACCGTATCGAGGACAATGCCTTCCGCTACAATGCCGTAGGCATACTGATGATGGGGATCAAAGACACCAACGTCACAGGCAACAGGATACTCAGTTCCAACGGTGCTGCGGGTATAGGCGTGGTCGCAGACAAGGTCTCCAATTTTCATTTTGACCACAATACGCTGAAATTCAACACAAAAGCGCTCTATATCGACATCAAAGGGACCGAGAGAGGCACACAGAGGTTCATTACGCACAATACCATAAGCTACAATACCGAAGCTTTCCATTTTCATGCCGATATCAGGAACAATATGATCGCGCACAATGTCATCAAAGGAAATATAGAAGATGTCCTGCAGGACCTCAAAGCCAAATACGGAAAAACCAATACTGTAGAGTACAACTACTGGGACCGTTATGAAGGTTTCGACAGGAACGGGGACAATATAGGGGATACACCTCACCGCATCTTTCTCTACGCAGACCAACTGTGGAAATATGACAACAAGATCAAGTTTTTCTATGCCACGCCCATCATGTCGGTCATCAACTTTCTCTCAAGAATCGCGCCGTTCATTACACCCGTTTTGCTTCTGGAAGACAGCAAACCGCTTATGAGCCTTCCAAAAGAGGGAGCCCCTCAATGATATCTGTTGGCAGCATGGCATAGGAAGCCCCCTCATACTTTCCGGCAGAGAGTACCAGGGCCAGAGAACCCTGTATGGCAGCTTCAATCCCAGGATACCCCTGGGCGAGGAGCGAAACGATGAGACCGGAGAGAACATCCCCGCTGCCGCCTTTACTCAGTTTTGCATTACCCATAGGGTTGATGCAGAGTCGCTCCTCCTGCATGATCAGCATATTCGCCCCCTTGAGGAGAAGCGTTACATGCGGATAGCGGGCATTGAACCTGCGTACGGTTTCAAAACGGTTCTTCTGTATCTCCTCCACACTGAGACACTCTCCCGTCAGATGCTCCCACATGGCGGAGAACTCTTTGGGATGCGGCGTTACGACGATATCCCTCTCTTTCTGCTTGAGGATCGACAGTATCTCGCTATGATGGAAGCTGTCCGCATCTAGAACGACAGGAAGATGGCTGTCAATGAGATACTGCTGAAGGAACTCCTGTTCGAAATGCTCTCCCAGCCCCATACCTATGGCTACCGCAGAAGCCGTTTCAGGCACAACGGTCGAATGCATCAGGGAGGGAGGTGGCGAGACTTTTTCATGCACCACAAGTGTTGTCAATCCCGCCCCAAATCTACTTGCTGCCATGCCTGCAATAATCCCTGCCCCCTCTTTCTCTCCGCAAAAAACGGCTGCATGGCCGAAACTGCCTTTGTGTGTTGTCTTCATAAAATCTCTAGTAGGTAAAGAAAGATCTTTTTTTTCTAGAAGCTTTGCACTTTTTTGACTTCCTTCAATATACCTATAATAATGTACCCCCAAATCAACTCTTACAATATCACCTACATACTCTTTGGCATAATCACTATAGAGTGCCTCTTTATATGCCCCCATTGTAATCGTTACATCTGCAAAAAAAGCTTGTGGAGAAGGAATACCATCTATATCTAATCCTGTTGGCATGTCACAAGCTATTCTATAGGCACCTATCATTTGCATTTTAACTAAAATCATTCTGGTTTCATCGTTTATATCTCTATTTAATCCTGCTCCATACAGTGCATCTACGATAATATCAGCCTCATCTACCTCTTCTACAATATCAATATTTAAACTCTCTACTCGTTGAAATTGTTTTTTTGCCATGTCTGTCTTTTGCCCAAAAGGCATATAGAGCTTTATTTTATAGGAACCAAATAAAAGCCGTGCCAATGCAATGCCATCAGCCCCATTATTTCCTGGACCTGCAACAATCAAAACTGTTTTAATTGTTTTTGCATTATCACCGTCTTGATATTTTGGGAACTTCTGCCATATATACCGTGCCATACCTAATGCTGCATGCTCCATAAGAATATCTTCTGTTAAATGAAGTTCTTCATAACACTTTTTATCCATCGCATAGCAAGATTTAAATACTGGTTGCATCGTAATATTCCTTTTATAGTTTTCCTATTGTTTCAATTTTATCATAATTTAATCCTCTTTGGATATAATTCTGCACTTTATTGATATTCGGACACGTAAATGGTCTGAAAATTTCCAATAGGAAGGGGGTGCTTTTCGATGCCAGGAATTAAACTTACACCACGTGACTCTTTTGATGATGCTTATAGAAAATTCAAAAGACAAAGTGACAGAAACCTTATCGTAACTGAGGCGAGAGCCAGACAGCACTACGAAACTAAGACTGAAAAGAGAAAGAAAGAGAAGATTGCTACTCGCAAGAAGATCCTTAAGAAACTCTTCATGCTTAGAAGATACGAGAGCAGACTGTAATTGGTCTCTGACGGAGCTTCGGCTCTGTCACTCGCCACTACTTTTTTACAAAAATCCCACAAAACATTTTCCAACTCATTACAACTTAGACAACTTTTTGATAGAATATCTCATCAATCATTAATTGTTAATTATTAATTCTAAACCGAAGGTTTTCCCATGACATTTACAGCCCCTCTCCAAAAAGACGCTATCAGGATCATGCTGCTTGGTTCAGGTGAACTGGGCAAAGAGGTCGCCATCGAGGCGCAGAGACTCGGTATCGAAGTAATCGCTGTCGACAAATATGAAAATGCACCGGCACATCTGGTGGCCAACCGTTCTTATGCTATAGATATGCAGGATAAATCTGCCGTACTTGAACTCATTGAAAAAGAGCAGCCCAGCTACATCCTTCCTGAAGTGGAAGCAATCTCCATCTCCGCGTTGTTCGAAGCGGAGAAAAGAGGTTTTCACGTCATTCCCAATGCCGAAGCGGTCAACAAAACGATGAACAGAAAGAATATCCGTGTCTTTGCCGCCGAAACGCTTGACCTGAAGACCAGCGGCTATGAGTTCGTCACGACTCTGGACGGACTGAAGGCAGCCGGTGAACGTATCGGTTTTCCCTGTGTCATCAAGCCTGTCATGAGTTCATCAGGGCATGGACAGAGTATCGCCAAGACAGCGAATGACATAGAAAGATCCTGGGAGATCGCCAAAGAGGCTCGCGGGGATGCAAGTGAACTGATCGTGGAAGAGTTCGTTCCTTTTGATTACGAGATCACCCTTTTGACTGTGCGCAATGAAACAGGGACCACATTCTGTGAACCTATCGGCCATGTGCAGAAAGACGGTGACTTTATCCTCTCCTGGCAGCCGATGCAGATGTCTCCCGAAGCACTCAAAAAAGCACAGGAGATCGCCAAAGCAGTCACGGACGGCCTGGGAGGACGCGGGATTTTCGGTGTGGAATTCTTCGTGAAAGATGAAGAGGTCTACTTCTCCGAACTCAGCCCACGCCCGCACGATACAGGGATGGTCACGCTGATCACGCAAAGCCAGAGTGAATTCGCGCTGCATGTCAGAGCTGTTCTGGGTCTGCCGCTTGACTTCACCTTCTACGGTGCAGGTGCCTGCGGTGCCTACAAAGCCAAGAACGAGAGCCACAACCCGGTACTCGAGATCCCTGATGATGCCTTTACAAAAGACAGTTTTGTAAGGGTATTCGGGAAACCGGAATCCCATGTGGGAAGACGTATGGCTGTCAGTCTGGTACTCGATGAAGTCAAGGAAGCCAAGCGCAGAGCAACAGAGATCGTCGAAACGATAGATGACCACTAAACAATATGCACTCACCCTTCCGCCTTTAGGCAGGGGGATGCATCTGATCACAGAGAAGATCAATGACCTGTTGGACGGGTCCATCCATACTGGACTTGCACATATTTTTCTACAGCATACTTCTGCCAGTCTTTGTATTAATGAAAATGTAGACCCCACGGTACGCAGTGATGCGGAGATCTTTCTGAACGACCTTGTTCCTGAAGACTATCCCAAATTCCGCCATACGTATGAGGGAGCTGACGATATGCCGGCGCATTTGAAAAATATGCTTCTTGGTACTTCACTGACCGTTCCTGTCACTCATGCCAGGCTTGCTTTGGGAACATGGCAGGGAATCTATCTGTTTGAGCACAGAGAATACACCTCGGGAAGAACCATTATTATCACACTACAAGGAGAGTAAGATGAAAAAACAGATCGTTATACTGGATACTGAAACATTAGGAGGGGATCTTGATCTCAGCGTGTTGAAACGATTCGGAGATGTGACAGGTTACACGACAACCACTACCGATGAGACACTTGACCGTATTCAGAAGGCACATATCGTCATCAGCAACAAAGTAGTACTCACGGAAGAGATGATGCAGCAGTGTCCCGTACTGGAACTCATCTGCATCGCTGCAACAGGTATGAACAATGTCGATCTGGAAGCTGCAGAAAAGCTGGGCATTGTGGTAAAAAATGTCTCCGGTTATTCAACACACTCTGTTGTTCAGCACACCTTTGCCATACTCTTTTACCTCCTTGAACATCTCAAATATTATGACAATGTCGTACAGAGCAGTCTTTGGACGATATCTGGTCTCTTTACCGATGTTTCACGTCCCTTCCATGAAATTTCCGGCAAAAAATGGGGGATCATCGGCATGGGTACGATCGGACAGGAGATAGCAAAAGTTGCTACCGCTTTCGGTGCGCATGTAAGCTACTACTCTACCAGTGGTGAGAACAGCGATCAGCCCTACATCCAGCAACCGCTTGATCTCCTTCTCTCTACCAGTGACATCATCTCTATCCATGCGCCGCTTACCGACAAGACTTACGGGCTCATCAACGAAACCAATCTCCCTCTGCTGAAAGAAAAAGCCATTTTGCTGAACCTCGGAAGAGGCGGCATCATTAACGAGACCGATCTGGCCTACGAACTGGACAGAAGAGAGATCTATGCGGGCCTCGATGTCCTTGAAAAAGAGCCGGTCGAAGCAGACAACAGACTCATGCAGATCTCACACAAAGAGAGACTGCTTATCACCCCGCATATTGCCTGGACGAGTATTGAAGCAAGAGAAAAACTGCTTGAGGGAATCGTGGAGAATATCAAACAATTTTTGAAAGCGACACCTGTATGATAGATGTATTGGTCATCGGTTCGGGCGGCACTGGTCTCTCTGCTGCACTTGCAGCCAAGGAAGCGGGAGCTTCCGTACTGGTCATAGGCAAAATGTACCCAACAAACTCCCAAACTTCCATGGCCCAGGGAGGTATGAATGCCGCACTTGGCAATGTCAATGAAGACCACATTTCCCTGCATATACAGGATACGATCAAATCTGCCCACGGGCTCTGTAATGAAGATATGGTACGCCAGATGTGCGGTGATGCTCCAAAGACCATTGAATGGCTTGAAACAATCGGAGTACCCTTCTCCCGTATTGATGCAAGTGGTGCCGTCGGGGGACAGCACCCTACCGTTGGTACGATCGCGCAAAGACAGATGGGCGGGGCTTCAGCCAAACGTGCCTGCTATGCACAGGACTATACCGGCCTGAAGATTCTTCATACGCTTTATGATACCTGTCTAAAAGAGGGTATTGAATTTCTCGATGAACACTATCTGCTTAACCTCATCGTTCCAAAAGATACAGTAAAAGGAGCCACTTTCCTCGATATCCGTACAGGAGAGGTCAAACAGATCGATGCCAAATCCATCGTAATGGCAACGGGCGGATATGGAAGCATTTACCACGGCTTTACGACCAATATGTATGGGGCGACCGGTGACGGGATCGCAGCGGTACTTCGTGCCGGAGGGGCAGTGAGCGACATGGAATTCATACAGTTCCACCCCACCGCGCTCAAGCACTCCTGCATCCTCATCTCGGAAAGTGCCAGAGGTGAAGGCGGCTATCTTGTCAATGAAGCCGGCGAACGTTTCGTCGATGAGCTCAAACCGCGCGATGAAGTGGCACGGGCGATCTTCGCACAGATGAAAGAGGGCCAAAGGGTCTTTCTCGATGTGCGCCACCTCGGAGAAGCCAAGCTGATGGAGCTGCTTCCACAGGAGGTGGAACTCTGCAAGATACACGAGCATGTCGACCCGGCCAAGGAGCTCATCCCCATCAAGCCGGTCGCACATTACTCCATGGGCGGGATCGATGTCGATCATGCACTGGAAGTAAATGGGATCAAAGGGTGTTTTGCGGCGGGAGAATGCTCCAATGCCAAGGTACACGGCGCAAACCGTCTTGGCGGAAATTCCCTGCTCGAAATTACCGCTTTCGGACGCTTTGCGGGGGAAAATGCCTACAAGCACACTATCTATGCCAGCTCCAAGCCTGCAGATGATATACAGAAGACGAAAGACAAAACAGAGATCGAATCACTTTTTTCAAAAGAGGAGGAAGAAAGTTTCTACAGCTACCGGGAGCTCCTCGGAGAACTCTTCTATGAAAAAGTGGGGATCGTCAGGGAAAATGGTCAGCTAAACGAATCTCTCGAAGAGGTCATCGCCATGCAGGTCGCACAGAAAAAGATGGGCATCGCCGACAAAAGCAGAAGCAACAACCAGAACCTCATCGAATTCCTCGAGTTCAAAAATGCCCTGCTTCTGGCACCCACCATCATCTCTGCAGCTATCGCCAGAGATGAAAGTCGTGGGGCCCACTATAAAGTCGGGTTTGAAGAAGAAAATGAAGCATTTAGAAAACATGTTGTATTGCAATGGAAGAAGGAGTCAGTATGATCATTTCCATCCTGCGAAGCGAAACAAATACCCATCAGAACTACAGGCTTCCCGCCGGTGAGATCCCTCTTCTGAGTGCCCTGGTCTACATCAAGGAGACCCAGGATGCCACGCTGACCTTTTCTGCAGGATGCCGTGCGTCCGTTTGCGGCACCTGTGCGGTACGAGTGAATAGAAGAGAAGAGCTCGCCTGCTCCTATAAGGTCAAACCCGGAGATGTCATTGAACCCCTGCAGTACCACTCCGTACTGCGCGATCTCAAAGTAGACAAGAACAAAGCCCAAGAGACACTCAAAAAAGCAACCACTTGGCTGCAGAAATTTCAGGAAGCCCCACTTACACATGAAGATGAAAAGCGCACAGAGAAACAAACAGACTGTATCCTCTGCGACTCCTGCTACTCTGCCTGCCCCGTCTTTGCAGTCAATCCTGACTTTTTAGGCCCCTTTGCCCTCACACGTGCCTACCGCTACAGTGAAGACAAACGCGAAGGCGATGCTAAAACCATCATAGACAATGTGCAGACCAACGGTGTGTGGGATTGTACGTTATGTGGGGAATGTACGGCTGTCTGCCCCAAAGGCATTGACCCCAAAATGGACATCACCATGCTCCGTGGCACTTCACTGCAGCACGGGCACCAGGACCCGTCATTTGCTTCGCAAAATTTCGGTGGACCTGATTTTGGAGGCGGAGGATTTGGGTTTGATCCGAATGGCGGATTTTAAGTATCTTTAAAATTTTCAAATGCGCCTTTTCTTGCTATCGTTTTTTTGACAGAATTGCCATTATGTTAACCGGCAAATCCCGTCCACAGCGAACGTTTAAGTTTAGAGCCGTTTTAACCAACCTTAAACGGAATGTTTAAAGCCCTTGTTTGCGGGGTTTAGTGGTTTAAGGTTTGGATTTTTATGGAGAAAAACTTAAATTGGCATTTTAGTAGTTTTCAAACCCCTCAATGATCTCCTGCGGGATCTTCATGGGCCGCATTTTTTTACTGTCCACAAAGACCCACTCAGTCTTTCCCTCGCAGATTAGCGCACCGTCACTCGGACGCGTCAGTTCATAGCGACGGGTTGACATGAGCTTCCCTATATCTTTTATCCACGTCTTCATCTGCAATTTGTCGTTTTCAAAAGCGGGTTTTTTGTATTCAATAGCATGGGATTTCGCGACCCATGTGCCGCCGAGTTCCAGACATTTTTCGTATCCGTAACCGACAGAGGCAGAGTGTTTTGTAGCAGCGTCTATCATCCATTCGAGATAGGTAACGTTGTTAACATGACCGTTGAAGTCTATGTCACCCGATTGTACTTTAAATTGGTATTTGTAGATTTTCACAATTCTTCTATCATTGACTGAATGGTTTGATGAAGACTATCCAACTCTTCATTGCACACGTTGAACACAGCTTCTGCATTCATGTCAAAATAGTGATGGGAAAGAATATCACGCATTCCTTTGATGGCTTTCCAGTCGATATGATCGTAGCGTTGCAATAATTGTTTATCTGTCAGTTTATCAATATTTTTCAAACTCTCACCTATAGCTATAAAAAGCATACAAAGGCTGTCAAGCTTTTCCTGTCCCTGGGGTGTATCTAAAAAATCATCGACAGAGTTGACCGGTTCAAAACGATATTTTATAGTAGTAATAGCATTTTCCACCTGAAGAATGATCTCTTTGACCAAAGGAGTACTAGGCACTAATTGCCTCTTGTTCTATCTGTTTTTTCAAATAGCTGTTCATCCTCTCTCGTAGCTGAACAATATCAGTTGGCACCCCCAGAAGCTCTTCGAGCTCTATACGGATACGGGAAAGTAAAAAAAGATTGGAGTGCTTTAAGGAGATAAAAACATCGACATCACTTTGCTCAGTGGCTTTTTCTCTGGCATAAGAACCAAAGATACCGATCTGTTCTATGCCATACTGTTCTTTGTGTTCTTCTTTATACTCATGAAGAGTCGCAAGGATCTTATCTTTTGTTAACATCTCTTACCTCCTCTTTTTGAGTTATTATATCATATTTAGATCTCTCTCGGATCAACGATCTTGCCGGCAATAGCACTCGCTGCCGCGACTGCCGAGTTCGCCAGGTAGATCTCCGATGTTCTGGCACCCATACGTCCCACAAAGTTACGGTTGGTCGTTGCCACACAACGCTCGCCGTCACCCAAAATACCCATGTATCCTCCAAGGCAGGCACCACAGGTAGGGTTGGAAACCACAGCACCCGCTTCTATGAGAATGTCCATCAGGCCTTCATGCTGTGCCTGCATCAGGATCTTCTGTGTGGCAGGCGTGACGATCATACGTGTATGTTTGGCGACCCGCTTGCCTTTCATGATCTCCGCAGCGATACGGAGGTCTTCGATACGACCGTTCGTACAGGAACCGATCATCACCTGGTCGATCTTCAGGTCATCTTTTACCGCCTGTTCTACCGGCTTTCCGTTGCTTGGCAGGAACGGATAGGCGATCACGGGAGAGAGGTTCTCCACATCGATCGTCACGACCTGGCAGTACGTTGCGTCCTCATCAGAGTAGTGGATCTTCGGCTCTGATCTCAATCCCCCGTTTGCTTCGGCTCTTTCAATGAGATAGGCTTCGGTAATGTTGTCCACTGCGATGATGCCCGACTTTGCACCGGCTTCGATGGCCATGTTGCACATAGAGAATCTGTCATCCATCGCAAGGTGCTGTATGGCATCTCCCGTGAACTCAAGGGCTTTATAAAGCGCGCCGTCAACCCCGAGGATGCGGATCAGTTCTAGAATGATATCTTTCCCATAAATGTGCTCGCCAGATTTACCCGTAAGTACGACTTTAATTGTCTCGGGTACTTTGAACCAGTTGCCGCCGGTGATCATACCAAAAGCAAGGTCCGTACTTCCCATACCTGTCGAGAACGCGCCCAGTGCTCCATGGGTACAGGTGTGGCTGTCCGCACCGATGATGACATCACCGGGGATCACCAAACCTTTTTCGGGAAGCAAAGCATGCTCGATCCCCATGTCTTTCTCATCAAAAAAGTATTTGAGGTCATGCTTGTAGGCAAATTCTCTTGAGATCTTTGCCTGGTTCGCCGAAGCGATATCTTTTGCCGGAATATAGTGATCCATCACGATAGAGAAATTGTCCGGTCTGGCAAGCTTTTCCGCACCGCTCTCTTCAAATGCGCGAATCGAAATAGGTGTTGTAATGTCGTTACCGATGATCATATCGATATCGACCCTGACGATCTCTCCTGCATGTACCTTTTTACCGGCATGTTCAGAGAAGATCTTTTCTGTAATTGTTTGTCCCATAGGAGAATCCTTACTATAGATAAATTACGCGAATTATAGCGAAATAAAATTATGCTAGAATTTCAAGCATGAAACTCTATGAACTCAAAGCCATCGCAGAACGTCTGAACGATTTTGGCTACATCTCCCGTGCAAGACGCATCGAGGACAATACGCTCGAGCTTGTATTTGACAAAGCTGACAGCTACTTCTTCAACATGACCAGAGGCCACAGCTTCGTTTATAAAGCCCCAAGCCAACGACCTTTGCAGGGTTACAATGCTCCTTTTGACACCCTGCTTCATTCTCTGCTCAGCGGAAGCAGACTTCTGAAGGTGGAGGTGCCAAACGATGACCGCATCCTGCGTTTCACCATTGCGCCAAAAAGTTCCTACAAAGACAAGATTATTTACCTCCAGCTCGAATTTACAGGGAAGAACACCAACGCCATTCTTCTTGATGAGAATGAGGTGATCATCGAAGCGCTCAGGCATATCGATGCAGACAGTTCGTTCAGGGTGATCCGTCCGGGGGTAGAACTGCTTCCCATCCCGCCGCATGAACGTAAAGAAGAGAGCAGACATATAGAAAATATCGACACCTGTCTCGAAGAAAAATTCAGAGAGGTACAGGCAAAAAAACTCTCCGAGATGAAGAAACAGAAACTCGCTTCCGTTTCCAAGAAGATCAAAAAGCTCTCGCAGCTTCTGGCAAAACTCCCCGACGAGAAGAAGCTTAAAGAAGAAGAGAAGAAACAGAAAGTGTACGGCAATCTTGTCCTTGCGAACCTCTATCAGATCAAACCCTATGACAGCAAACTGAAAACCTACGACTTTGAAGGCAATGAAATCACTATCCCTCTTCCCAAGAATGTTAAGGTCAACAGAATGAGCGATCATTTTTTCAACCTCTCGAAACGTGCCAAAAGCAAGGCAAAGAACATTCACATAGAAAAAGAGAACCTGGAGAGCAAAAAAACCTTTTACGAGAACATCCGTTATGCACTTGAACAGGCAAAAGAACCCTATGAGCTTGAACTGCTGGTTCCCAAAAGAGGAAAATCCCAGCGTAAGAAAGAGAAACTCAAAGAGGGGGAACTCTTCTGGATAGAGGACTACAAGGTAATGGTGGGGCGCAACAGCAACGAGAACCAGAAGCTCCTCTCCATGGCCAAAGGGAACGATATATGGATGCATACCCGGGAGATCCCCGGCTCCCATGTCATCATCCGTACTGACAAACAAAACCTTCCCGATTCCGTACTGCAGGCAGCTGCCAAACTCTGCGTGGACTTCTCTACCGATCAGCCGGGCAACTATCTGGTCGACTACACCAAACGGAAGTTCGTCAAGATCCAGGAGGGAAGCCATGTCGAGTATGACAAATACCAGACCATAGCTGTACTCAAAGAGGGTGTGGAGATACGTATATAGCGACCTCTAACCCTAGTCGTGCTATAATCATTGCTAATATAAAACAGGACAAAAAATGACACGGATTTTTACAGACTATCAGGAACGTTGGCTTACGGGTATCGGGCTGCTTGCCCTGGTTGGATTCATAGGGTGGATAGACAGCTTTTTTGTCATGTGGCTCTTTCTGGGAACTATCTACATGTTCGCATTCTATGAAGCGATGAAGCTCTTCAAACTGGTAGGACCTGGAGCCTATTTCTGGGCGGCGTTACTCTGGTTCTTTGCCTACATCTACCCCAATCCCGACGATCTGTTCTATTTCGTTGCGATCATCTTCGGTGCTTCTATCGCATACTTCCACAATTTTGACAAAAGACTGATCCTGCCTTTTCTCTACCCGGTCAGCGGTATTTTCTTCTTCCTGATACTCTACGATGATTTCGGCATTGCTGCGATGTTCTGGCTACTGGTGACCGTTGCACTGACAGATGTGGGCGCTTTCTTTACGGGCAAAGCGATCGGCAAGACCAAATTTTCCGACACTTCGCCCAACAAGACACTTGAAGGCGTCATCGGAGGCGTACTTGTCGCTACGGCGGCAGGGACCTATATCGGCATGATCGTCGCACCGCTCTGGATCGCTTTTGCCGTTACCTTTTTCACCTCCGTGGCTTCGGTCTTTGGCGACCTCTTCGAATCCTACCTTAAACGCGAAGCTGGTGTGAAGGATTCGGGAGACCTTCTCCCCGGCCACGGCGGGATACTCGACAGGATCGACGGCTACCTGTTTGGTGCACCTATGATGGTGATCGCTTTACGGGCGTTTTTATAATCCATGTCCATTGTTCTTCTTGGTTCCACCGGCTCTATCGGGGTCAATACCCTCATTGTTGCAGAACACTACAACATCGCTATCGAAGCACTGGTAGCAGGGAACAATATCGACCTGCTTAATCAACAGATCGCAGTACACCAGCCCAAATTGGTCGCCATCGCCAATAAGGCTGACAGGGACAGGGTCAACCACCCCCGTGTGTTCTGTGGCACTGAAGGCATACTCGAAGTCATAGAACGGTCACAAAGTCGTACAGTGGTCAATGCCCTGGTAGGCTATGCCGGCCTCGCTCCCACACTCAAAGCAACCTCTCTGGGGAAAAAAGTAGCCCTGGCGAACAAAGAATCCCTCGTCGTTGCCGGAGAATTCATCAATATGTCGCTCATCACCCCCATCGACTCCGAACATTTCGGACTCTGGTACCTGATGAACGATCGTCCCTTCTCCAAACTCTACATCACCGCAAGCGGCGGTGCTTTCCGGGACTGGGAACTGAACAAAATGAAAGATGCCACTTTCTCTGATGCACTTAAACATCCCAACTGGTCCATGGGAAACAAGATCACCATCGACTCTGCGACCATGACCAACAAACTCTTCGAACTGCTTGAGGCCAAATGGCTTTTTGACACTTCCAATATCGATGCGGTGATTGAAAAGAGATCGGTCATCCATGCCCTGGTCGAATTTGTCGACGGCTCTACAACAGCGCACTTTGCGGGAGTGGATATGAAGCTGCCCATCGCTTTTGCACTCAAGGGCGAAGTAACCAAAGAAATCCTGCCGCCAACAAACCTTCTGGGTATCGGATCGCTGGAATTTCTGCCCATAGAAGCTACCCGTTACCCCATCTGGAATATCAAAGAACACATATTGCAGAACCCACATCTCGGTGTGGTGGTCAATGCCGCCAATGAAGTTGCCATCAAAGCTTTCCAGAAAGAGAAATGCTCCTTTGTCGGGATGAGCGAGATGGTTTTGGATGCCTACAAAAAATTTGAGGATGTAAAGGCGAAGAATATTGAAGAGATC
This sequence comes from Sulfurovum sp. NBC37-1, assembly GCF_000010345.1. NCBI lineage: Bacteria > Pseudomonadati > Campylobacterota > Epsilonproteobacteria > Campylobacterales > Sulfurovaceae > Sulfurovum > Sulfurovum sp. NBC37-1. Next base: position 147,257 of record NC_009663.1, on the reverse strand, counting down.
ATCCAGATAGACAGGGAGGTGAGACATTATGTTAGCCACTAATCGTAGTGTGGGCAGGAATGCCCACGCTACAGGAAAATAAAAATGGATAAAGTCCTTATATTGCACGGCTGGGGAGGTTCTGATTCCCCGCACTGGCAGGCGGAGCTTGCTTGTGAGATCGCAAAGAATTATGGTACGGTCAGTTTCCCCCTGCTTGACAACTGCCATTTTCCAAGTAGGAACAGATGGATAAAGCAGGTCAAGACAATACTGAAAGATTTCAGACCGAACACCGTCGTATGTCATTCCCTGGCCAATACCCTCTGGTTCTGGCTCTGTGAAGAAGATATTGAAAGTGTAGAAAGACTTTTCATGGTATCCCCGCCAAGTCTGACCACAACTGAAAGTACCATCAGAACATTCTTCCCCTGTCCCATGCCGGACGATCTTCATGCCAAAGAGGTTCAGATGATTGTCTCAAGCAATGACCCGTGGATCACCGTAGAAGAAGCCTCACGGATCGCACAACATTACAATATCCCTCTTACAATCATTGAAAATGCAGGGCATATCAATGCAGACAGCGGGTACGGAAAATGGGAATTGATTGAACAATTAGTAATGGAGAAAAAATGTTAAAAAACCGTAGGGTGTTGTGCCCTCACAACACCAAATTAATCACGGTGCCATCAGGGGACAGCACCCTACAGAGGCAAATATGATCCTCAGTATCGAGTCCAGCTGTGACGACAGCTCCATCGCCGTTACCGAAACAAGCACAAAAAAGATACTCTACCACAAAAAGATCTCCCAGGAGGCGGAACACTCCTGCTACGGCGGAGTGGTCCCGGAGCTGGCATCAAGGCTGCATGCGGTAGCCCTGCCCAAGATACTCGAAGAGACAAAACCGTGGTTTGACAAACTTAAAGCAGTTGCCGTCACCAATCAGCCCGGCCTTGGCGTAACGTTGCTTGAGGGGATCGCTATGGCAAAAACGGTGGCTGTACTGCAAAACATCCCCCTGATTCCTGTGCATCATCTCAAAGGGCACATCTATTCGCTCTTCATAGAAAAAAAGACCCTTTTCCCTCTTTTGGTGCTTCTGATCTCTGGCGGACATACACAGATCATACGTGTCAAGGATTTTGAACATATGGAGATACTCGCAACGAGTATGGATGATTCTGTGGGTGAGAGCTTTGACAAATGTGCCAAAATGATGCATTTGGGCTATCCCGGTGGTCCGCTCATCGAAGCGCTTGCCCTCAAAGGGGACGAGAACCGTTTCGACCTACCTGTGCCGTTGCGCAATTCTCCCCTTATTGCCTTTTCCCTCTCCGGCCTGAAGAATGCCGTACGGCTTACCGTTGAGAAGCTTGGGGGTGCAGAGAAGATGACAGAACAGGACGAAGCCGACCTCTCCGCCTCCTTTCAAAAAGCAGTCAAACTGCACCTGCTCCAGAAAAGCAAGAAAATCTTTGCCAAAGAGCCTATCAGGGATTTTGCCATCGTGGGAGGTGCTTCAGCCAACCAGTACCTCAGAGGTGCCTATGCGGACCTCTGCAGGGAATTCAGGAAGACCATGCATGTCGCCCCACTCCAATACTGCTCCGACAACGCAGCCATGATAGGCCGATATGCCATAGATGCCTATGAACGAGAACAATTCATTGATCCCAACGAGATTGATATCGTCAGTACCAAAAAACAGCAGGCGGGAATGCTGTTGTAGGGTGTGCAACAGCACACCTTTCGAATGTCGGTTTTTATTTTAATGTCAATTTTGTTTATAGGTGTGCTGTTGCACACCCTACGAAGACTTAACAACAAAAAAACAAGCAAATTTTAATCTGTGGTGCATGATTATGCACCCTACGGAATTGCGTATCAAAAAAGTGATAATCTCATGATTTCAGACACACTTAAAGTATCCCAGAAAAATATTTTCCCAAATGCTGTGAAATCCCGGCTACAGCATGCTTTCCCTAAGTTTATTTCGCTAAAATATATAGTAATAATACCCCAAGAAACGGAGTTTGACTATGGCAGAATATGGTGCGAGTAACATTAAGGTCCTTAAGGGACTCGAAGCGGTAAGAAAAAGACCCGGAATGTATATCGGTGACACTTCCACAAAAGGGCTTCATCACCTTGTCTACGAAGTCGTGGATAACTCTATCGATGAAGCAATGGCAGGGTATTGTGATACTATCAAGGTCACCCTTACCAAAGCAGGTTCTGCCATCATTGAAGATAACGGCCGGGGGATCCCTGTTACAGAGCACCCTACAGAGAAAATCTCTGCTGCGACCGTGGTACTTACCGTGTTGCATGCCGGGGGTAAATTCGACAAGGACACCTACAAGGTCTCCGGTGGTCTTCACGGGGTCGGGGTCTCCGTTGTAAACGCACTATCCAAAGACCTGCATCTGACCGTCTTCAAGGACGGTGAGATACATGAACAATCTTTTCAGAAGGGTATCCCTCAGGAACCGTTGGTAGCCACCGGACCTACACGCAAAACAGGAACGAAAATAGAATTCTGGCCGGATGATTCCATCTTCACCGAGGGCGTCACTTTCCAGAAAGAGATCCTGCTGAAGCGTTTCAGGGAGCTCTGCTACCTCAACCCAAGCATTACCATCGAATTCAAAGATGAGCGTGACGGAACCAAAGAGAAATTTCATTTTGAAGGCGGTATCAAACAGTTCGTTGAGGACATGAACACCAAACCACCACTTTCAACGGCACAGTTCTTCCAGGGGAAAGCAGATGATATCGAGATCGATATCGCCTTGATGTATTGCGATGCGGATTCGGAAAAGACACTCTCTTTTGTCAACAACATCAAAACACCCGATGGGGGTACCCATGAAGCTGGATTCAGAGCCGGTTTGACCCGCTCTATGTCAAGCTACATCTCCAAAAATGCTTCAGCCAAAGAAAAAGGGACAAAGATCACTGGAGATGATTGTAAAGAGGGGCTTATAGCCATTGTTTCCGTACGTGTTCCCGAACCACAGTTCGAAGGACAGACCAAAGGGAAACTCGGCTCAAGCTATGTACGTCCCCTGGTACAGAAATTCTTCTCGGAGCAGTTCAACAAATACCTTGAAGAGAACCCTGTAGAAGCCAAAGCAATCATGGCACAGGTCCTGCTCGCCGCACGCGGCAGAGATGCCGCCAAAAGAGCCAAGGACCTGGTTAAACGTAAAGATTCCATGTCCATCGGAACACTTCCAGGCAAACTGGCGGACTGTCAGAGCAAGGATCCCAAGATCTCCGAGATCTATCTGGTGGAAGGGGACTCTGCCGGCGGTTCGGCCAAACAGGGACGAGACAGAGTTTTCCAGGCGATCCTGCCACTCAAAGGTAAGATCCTCAATGTTGAGAAAGCAAGACTGGAGAAGATCCTCAAATCAGATGAGATCAAGAACATGATCACTGCACTGGGTTGCGGGATCGGGGATGAATTCAATGAAGAAAAACTCAGATACCACAAGATCATCATTATGACCGATGCCGACGTTGACGGCTCACATATCCAGACACTGTTGATGACCTTCTTCTTCCGATTCCTGCAGCCGGTCGTGGAGAAAGGATACCTCTATCTCGCACAGCCGCCGCTTTACCGTTACAAAAAAGGGAAGAACGAAACGTACCTTAAAGATGACAAGGCACTGAACGATTTCCTCATCGAAAACGGTATCTCTGTGATAGAGAGCCACACGATGGGAGAGAACGATCTTGTCGACCTGTTCAAACTCGTGGCTTATTATAAAATGACACTCAAAGAGATCGAAAAGCGTTTCGCCCTTCCCGAAGTGCTTCGCTACATGATCGAAAATCCGGACATCATAGGAACATCCAACAAGGAACTGGCAAAAACACTTGAAAAGTACATCAAGAAGCTGGGATACAACATTCTGAACAAGACGATCACAGAAGACAGGCTGCACTACTTTGTCCAGACCAATGACGGACTCGAAGAACTGATCGTAGATGAGATCCTCTTTACCAATCCTCATTACAATGAAGCGATCCACATTCACCAGAAGATCCAGGAGCACATCACGGACGAATTTAAAGACAAAGACCTCCTGGCACTCTTTGCAGAAGTGGAAGCGTCAGCCAAAAAAGGTGCCTATATCCAACGCTACAAAGGTCTGGGTGAAATGAACCCTGAACAGCTCTGGGAGACGACTATGACCCCAGAGAACAGAAGGCTGCTCCAGGTCAGGATCGATGACAGCGAAGAAGCAAGTGAAACCTTTACCCTCTTTATGGGCGACGAAGTGGAACCAAGAAGAAATTACATCGAAAGCCATGCCAAAGATGTCAAACATCTGGATGTCTGATCCATGCTGCAATCTGAACGACAGGAGAGAGGAAGACGTTTTGAGCTGGCTTTAAGAGCCGGTATCCCGATCATTCTGCTCATTTCTGTGGTCTTCTATGCCATCTTCTTTCAGGGAAAAAAGATTGAACTGACCTTAGAGAACGGTATCCTCTTTGCTTCCATCGTATTTATTACCGTCTACTTCATCTATTTCCTCATCAATCTCAGTGTGAACGAGACGCTTGTAGACCTGGCGACACAGGGGTACAATGAAAAAGCTTTTATCTCACAGCTGGAGGCCTATCACCCAAAAACTGTCGCTCTTCTGGTCATCAAAAACCTCAGTACGATCAGCGAAAACTACAGTACCGATGAAGTGGACGTGCTTCTTTACTCCGTCGTCCACAAACTTCATAATGAATTCAATAAAGCCGGTTTTGGAAACACACTGATTGCAAGACGCTACGGTGCCGAATTTCTCATTGCTATCGACAAAGAGAGCGAAGAGATACAGCACATCTTTGAAAATTTCATTGATCAGAACAGAACCATTAACGATATAGAGCTCGATTACGCCTTCTCCATGATCAGAGACACAGATGAACACATCAAAAAAACTATTCTGCATCTCAAGGATCTTCTTGCCGCACAGGATCAAAACAAAGACAACTCTTCTGTTCCGGATGCAAAAGAGATCTCCCAGACTGAAGCAGCCGTAATACAGGCACTGAAAGAGAAGAACCTTCTTCTCTCTTTCAGACCGCTCCAGAATGTAAAAACCGGTACGATCGATATTTACGAGATCTCGGTCAAGCTGAGATCACCCGACAATGGGGACATACTTCCCAGGGTCTTCCTCCCTATCATCAACCGCCTGGGACTGGGAAGAGAGTATGACCTTACCATATTTTCACATATTCTTACCCTTTTACCCCTTGTTGATTCCAACATCTCATTCTCCTTCAATCTTTCCCCTTTCTCTTTACGTAATAAGAATTTTCAAAAAAAATTCTTTTCGCTTCTGGATGAAGCAGCGACCGATCCTTCGCGTATTATCATTGAACTGTATGAGAGAAAGACACACCACAACCTCAGCGGCTATCTGCAAACACTGAAAAAATTCCGCTCAAGAGGCATTCGTATCGCCATTGACAACTTCGGAGCATCTAACGCTTCCATGGAATACATGAAACATTTCAATTTCGATATTGTACAGTTTGACAGGGACTACGTCAGCAAACTGGATGATGCCAATACCCATGCCATGCTGAGCTCCATGGTCACCATGTCTAAGAACCTCCATATCACTACCGTGGCAAAATGGGTGGACAGCGACACACAGAAAAAAGAACTGATCGCATTGGGCATAGACTACCTGCAGGGCTTTGGCATCGGAAAACCCATTACAGAACAACAACTTATTCAAACATACAATTAAAAGGACAGCTATGAAATACGGAGAAAAAGAGATACAGGAATTCGACATCAATGCCGAAGAGAATTTCTGGCCAAACGAACACGAAAAGAATTACACTATCAACATAGAGCTCCCTGAGTTTATGTGTCTCTGTCCACGCTCGGGTTACCCAGACTTCGCAATAATGAAACTTTCATATGTTCCTGACAAAAAAGTCATTGAGCTCAAAGCACTCAAACTCTACATCAACTCATTCATGTACAGACACATCTCCCATGAGAACTCCGCCAATGAGATTTTTGATGCACTCTATAGCCAGCTGGAACCAAAGTCAATGAAACTCATTGCCGATTTTAATCCCAGAGGAAATGTACACACAGTTATAGAGATAGACAGCGAGACGTTTTAACAGATACACTATTTTATGACAATATGACATATATTTAAACACTTTCTCACAGATCCATTATCATTCTTTCATAACATTACTAAGGATGATAATGATAGATTTCAAGACTGTTATGCAGCGGATCAGAGAGATACTCATCTCTCAGGAAAAGAAAAAAAAGATACTGGACAGAGAGATCGCGTCAGCACTGCATCTAGATCCACAATACTTTGCCGTAATCAAAAAACGCAACAAAATCCCCTACGAAGCCATTGCCCACTTCTGCGAAGAACAGCACGTCAACATGAACTGGATTCTACTGAAGCAGGAACCGACTTATTTGACCTGATGATCATTTGACGCTATAATTAAATTGATAGACCACTTTTAAAAGGAGCATCAATGAGTACATTAGCAGAAAAAGTAGCACACTACACAGCAGTGAACAATGATCTGGGACTTGGGCTGAAAGAAGATCTTATATCCAAAGTAGCCAAAGGTCTCGGGCCATCCATTTACAAAAGTGATTCCGAGCTTGTTTCCTGCAGCGACAAAGAGGAACTTGCAAGGGTAAGAGAGAATTTTCTCAAAGGAAAACTTGGCTTCAAAGGCCACGAGGAAGACCTTGACCACGCCATAAAAGAGGCTTGTGAAGCAATGGGTACTTCAAACAGAAATAAATACAGAGCACTCTTTTATGCCCTGCTAGTTAGACGCCTTGGCCGAGAGGACGTTTACGCTTAAAGTAATTATATCTTGATAAAGAGGAGATATTTCTTCGTCTCCTCATTCTTTCCGAATCCCACTATTTCCATATTATTGTTCTTTGCATTCACGTCCATTCTAAGCTCATACATCATCGTATCCATATCAGATATCAAAAGCGGAGGGATAAGCGCCCCTACGTTGATCTGAGCATCACTGCCGTCCATTTTGAATATCAACTGCTTTCGCACCGGATCAAGATCATAAAGATTCAAAGGTGCCTCACCGGCGTAGATCAGTTTTTCAGAATCTTCCGGGTCCTCCTTCAAAAGTCCTGCCGTAATGACATAGTCTTCAGCATTGGCTATGGATTCTCGTATATCCTCTATAAGGTCTATAATGACTTTCATTGTTATCCTTTATTATATTAAATGTTTATCTATAAATAGCGCAAGATTTTGCTGTAGTTTGCTGTAAATGTGGTCTAATGGATTTTGTGGAGAGATGGAGCTTACTGATAGTAAGTGACCGAACGGAACAAAGTCCATTCGGCCGAAGTTGCAGTGAAATACTGCGAAAGATTAGCTGTTACGCTTTTCGATGATCTCTTTAGCTACATTCTGCGGAACTTCCTCATAATGGTCAAATTCCATAGCATATGTCGCACGACCCTGAGTCATTGAACGAAGGTCTGTTGAGTAACCGAACATTTCAGAAAGTGGAACAAATGCATTAACGATTTTGTTCCCTGCTCTGTCATCCATACCGGAAACCTGGCCACGTCTTTTAGCAACATCACCGATGACATCACCCATGAACTCTTCTGGTACTTCAACTTCAACTTTCATCATTGGTTCCAAAATAACTGGATTTGCTTCTCTACAACCATCTCTGAATCCCATTGAACCTGCAAGTTTAAACGCCATCTCAGATGAATCCACATCATGGTAAGAACCATCATAAAGTGTAACTTTAACATCTTCAACCGGATATCCTGCCTGGATACCTCTTGCCATTGCTTCCTGTACACCTTTATTAACCGGCTGGATAAATTCTTTAGGAACAACCCCACCTTTGACTGCATCAACGAACTCATAACCAAATCCTGGTTCCTGTGGCTCGATCTTGAGGAATACGTGACCATACTGTCCACGTCCACCGGACTGCTTCGCATACTTGTATTCTTTGTTGACCGCTTTTCTGATAGTCTCACGGTAAGCAACCTGTGGCGCACCAACTTCAGCTTCAACTTTGAATTCTCTTTTCATTCTGTCAACAAGGATCTCAAGGTGAAGTTCACCCATTCCTGAAATAATTGTCTGACCGGACTCTTCATCTGTGTTGACACGGAAAGATGGATCTTCTGCCGCAAGTTTGCTCAATGCAATACCCATTTTTTCCTGGTCAGCTTTTGTTTTAGGTTCAACTGCAACAGAGATAACCGGATCCGGGAAATCCATTCTTTCAAGAACGACTTTATCTTTGTCTGAACAGAGAGTATCACCGGTCGTTGTATTCTTAAGACCAACAACTGCGCCGATCTCACCAGCATAGATCTCGGAAATTTCTTCTCTTTTGATCGCATGCATCTTCATGATACGGCCAACTCTTTCCTTCTTCTCTTTTGTAGAGTTAAGGACATAAGAACCAGACTCCAGAGAACCTCTGTATACACGGATAAATGTCAACTGACCGACAAAAGGGTCAGTCATAATTTTGAATGCCAATGAAGCGAACTCGCCATCATCAGTAGACTCAACAACTACTTCTACATCTTCATCTTCCATTTTGGTACCCTTGATCGGTGGTGCCTCAACAGGAGATGGAAGATAATGAACGACTGCGTCAAGAAGTGTCTGTACACCTTTGTTCTTAAATGCTGTTCCAGGAAGCATTGGAACTACGTGCATATGGATTGTTGCCGCTTTGATACCGGCCATAATCTCTTCAGTCGTAAGTTCTTCACCTTCCATGTATTTTTCCATAAGCTCTTCGTTACCGTCAACTTCAGAAATACCTTCGATCAGTTTTTCTCTGAATGCTTCAGCCTGCTCCTGAAGCTCCGGACGAATATCCTGCTCATGGTATGCAGAACCCATTTCAGCATCTGCATCCCATACGATCTCTTTCATTTTTACAAGATCGACCACACCTTCGAAGTTCTCTTCAGCCCCTATAGGAAGCTGGATTACAAGAGGGTTACCTTTGAGTCTGTCTCTGATCTGTCTCTCGACCTCAAGGAAATCAGCACCGGTTCTGTCCATTTTGTTCACGAAAACCAGTGAAGGTACACCATAACGGTTTCTCTGTCTCCATACTGTCTCAGATTGCGGCTGAACACCACCAACTGCACAGAATACAGATACGGCACCGTCAAGTACTCTCATGGATCTTTCAACTTCGATCGTAAAGTCAACGTGGCCCGGAGTGTCTATGATGTTGATCTGTTTACCCAACCACTCACAAGTTGTCGCAGCAGAAGTAATCGTAATACCTCTTTCCTGCTCCTGCTCCATCCAGTCCATTGTTGCTGCACCATCGTGAACCTCACCGATCTTGTGCTCAACACCTGTATAGAAAAGGATTCTTTCCGTTGTTGTTGTTTTACCTGCATCGATGTGCGCGGCGATACCGATGTTTCTTACGTCTTCAAGTTTGTGCGTTCTTGCCATAACCTAGTTCCTTACCATCTGTAGTGAGCAAATGCTTTATTCGCTTCTGCCATTTTGTATGTATCTTCTTTCTTCTTGAAAGCAGAACCTTTTTCAGTTGCAGCATCCATCAATTCATTGGACAGACGCTCCATCATAGTTCTTTCGTTTCTTTTTCTCGCTGCTTCAACGATCCATCTGATTCCGAGAGATTGCTGTCTTGCAGGTCTGACTTCAATAGGCACCTGGTACGTTGCACCACCTACTCTTCTTGATTTTACTTCCATAACAGGCTTGATGTTATCCATTGCTTTGTTGAATACTTCAATACCTTTTTCACCAGTTTTTGATTCAATTCTTTCTAACGCCGAGTACATTACTTTTTGCGCTGTGCTTTTCTTACCATCAAGCATAACTGCATTGATGAACTTTGTTAATACTTTAGAACCGTATACTGGATCTGGCAGTACCGGTCTAACGGGAGCTTTTCTTCTTCTCATTATTTTTTTCCTCTTCAATCTTTTATTATTGATTTACTCAAGTTTTATCCCCTAAGGATTCTTGATAAAACCTGCTCAAGTCTGTTCCCAGACTAAACTTCTACTTTTTAACGTGCTTAAATAATGTTGAAATTATTTAGGTTTTTTAGTACCGTACTTAGATCTTGCAACTGTTCTTCCAGTTACACCTGAAGCATCGAGTGCACCACGAACAATGTGATACTTTACACCAGGTAAATCTTTAATTCTACCTCCACGTACAAGTACGATAGAGTGTTCCTGAAGGTTGTGACCCTCACCACCGATATAAGAGATCACTTCAAATCCTGAAGTCAATCTAACTTTGGCAACTTTTCTAAGTGCTGAGTTAGGTTTCTTTGGAGTTGTTGTGTAAACTCTTGTACATACGCCTCTTCTCTGAGGACATTTTACGAGCGCAGGTGATTTTGATTTTTTCACTTGCTTCTTACGTTCTTTACGAATCAATTGGTTAATTGTAGGCAAATCGTTTCCTTTCTTTGTTAGTTTGAATTGAATCTGGTTCTTACACCAAAACTAAATACTCACAAAGTACTTAATTTTGGCCTATAGAGACAAAAATGGAGGCATATTATATCGAAAATTTCTTTGTTTTTTCTTATATTCGGGGAGTGTGGTGTGAGCGGGATATTCATGCCACCCTAAAGGTGACATGAATGGGAGAAGGTGCTGCTTACTCAGCAGCGGAGAATTTAATCTCGTCAGAGTCGATCATACCTGTACCCACAGGGATGAGACGGCCGATGACGACGTTCTCTTTAAGGTCTTCGAGCATATCCACCGTACCGGCGATAGAGGCTGAAGTCAGTACTTTCGTCGTATCCTGGAAGGATGCCGCAGAGATGATAGAGTCTGCACCGACCGCTGCACGGGTGATACCCACAAGCATCGGTTCAGCAATCGCAGGCTCTCCTCCAAGTGCGATCACTCTCTGGTTCTCTTCCTGGAACTTACGGCGGGAGATAATGTCGCCCGCGATAAAGTTGGAGTCACCGCTCTCGACTACTTTGACCTGTCTCATCATCTGAGATGTTACGATCTCGATGTGTTTGTCAGAGATGTTAACCCCCTGTCTACGATAGACCATCTGGACTTCGGAAACGATGTAGTCATACAATGCTTTTTCACCCAGTGCCGCAAGGATATCGTGGCTTGAGACGATACCGTCGGTCAATTTCTCACCGGCATGGACATATTCGCCTGTATGCACAAGTGCTACTTTGTTCTTGTCGATGAACTGCTCAGTTATCTGGCCATTGTCACCGGAGATGATAAGTCTCTCTTTCCCTCTGAGCGGTTTACCGAAGCTGACCACACCATCGATCTGTGCAATAAGTGCGATATCTTTCGGACGTCTTGCTTCGAAGAGTTCTGAAACCCTTGGAAGACCCCCGGTAATATCTTTTGACTTGATCGCCGCTTTTGGTGTCTTCGCCAAAATATCGGCAATATTCACTTCTTCCCCATCCTTGACAAAAAGGATCGTTTTAGGATCCAGCTGATAACGGATCAATTCACCGGATTCTGTTGCAAGTGTGATCGCCGGTTTATACGCCGCCGGGATGTACTCGTTCAACTCAAGCCTGGTATCTCCTGTCACTTCATCAAACTGTTCGACAACAGTAACACCAGGAATGATATCTTCAAATTTCAACGTACCCTTCTGCTCTGCAATGATCGGTTCGGAATACGGATCCCATTCAGCGATCACGACCTGTGTCGTTTTTTCCGGTGCAGAAAGGGTCGCTCCTCTTTCCACTTTTGCATTGTTGTCCACATGGACTACGGAACCTCTTGAGATGTAGTGTCTTCCTGCCTCTCTGTTATTGTCATCGACAACCACAGCAAAGAGACCTTTCTCTTCCACTTTGTCTCCGGATTTTACACCATCGTGCGCTTCGAGGTAATCTCCCTTCAGCAGGAAGAACTTCACGGTACCCTTGGCTTCTGAAAGTACTTCCTGTGTCACAGGGGCACCGTCTTCCACTTTCAATTCAGATGCGAACGGGATACGGCTTGGAATACTCCAACCCTCTTTGATCACTTCGACAATGGAGTCGCCCTCTTCTACCATATCACCGTCTTTAAGCGGAAGGAAGAGTTTTCCTTCGATTTTACCGGCAACACCCGCAAGTTCGTTAGACTTGGCAACGTCTGATTTTCTCAGGTTGTATCTAACCTCGTCATCCCCATTGTTCTCTACAGAGATCACGATCTCATCGTGTGTAACGACAATAGAGACTTTCCCTTTGTTTACCGCTTTGATCTTTGGCTCGACCAAAAGTACCCCGGCATTTCTTCTGTTGGCAACGATCAGCTTGCCCTCTGTGTTACGATAGACTGAAAGATTGTAGTATCTGACGAAACCTTCTTTTGTCGCCACTACGGAACGCTCTTCTTTACCCGCTGTTGCCGTACCACCGGTGTGGAAGGTTCTCAGTGTCAGCTGTGTACCCGGCTCACCGATCGACTGTGCCGCAATGACACCGACCGCTTCACCACGCTTGACCATTTTGTTGTCAGCCATGTTCAAACCGTAACATTTCGCACAAATACCTTTAGGTGCCTTACAGCTGGAAGGTGCTCTCATGACCACGGATCTCACACCGGCTTCCTGTACTCTCGTCGCTGTCTCTTCATCGATCATTGTACCTTCGGAAACCAATACTTCAGACGTGATAGGGTCGATGATATCTTCCGCCAATACTCTTCCGTAGATTCTGTCTGCGAGTGGCTCGATCATTTCGTTACCCACAACAATATCGGATACTTCTACACCTTCGTGTGTACCGCAGTCTGTCATAGAGACCTTCACGTTCTGTGCAACATCAATCAGTTTTCTGGTCAGGTAACCCGCGTTCGCTGTCTTAAGTGCGGTATCTGCGAGACCTTTTCTCGCACCGTGTGTTGAAATAAAGTACTCAAGTACGTTCAGACCTTCACGGAAGTTGGACGTAATAGGTGTTTCAATGATCGATCCGTCAGATTTTGCCATCAGACCCCTCATACCGGAGAGCTGTCTGATCTGTGCAGCAGAACCTCTCGCCCCGGAGTCAGCCATCATGTGAACGGAGTTGAACCCGTCTTTGTCTTTTCTGATCAGATCCATCAATGCTTCGGCAATGGAGTTGTTTGCATCTGTCCAGATATCGATAATCTTGTTATATCTTTCCTGGTCCGTCAAAAGACCCGCAGCATATTGTCTCTGGATCTCTTTCACTTGTTCTTTTGCTGTTTGTACACGCCCTTCTTTCATTTCAGGAATCTTGATATCGTCCACAGAAATGGAAACACCTACCTTGGTCGCATATTTGAAACCCATATCCTTGAGATTGTCAAGGAAACCGGCTGTTTCGGAAACACCGCCGATCTTGTAGATATAATCCACCAATGCACCGATATCTTTCTTTTTCAGTACTTTGTTCCAGTATTTTTCCGGTACATAATCAGGGATGATCGACTTGAGGATCAGTCTTCCCGCCGTTGATGTGGCAATACGCCCGTCAAGTACCGTTCTGATACGTGCATTAAGGTCAAGCGCCTGCTGTTCGAATGCAATCTCTACCTCTTCCACATTGGCGAAGAGTTTGTGCTGACCTTTGACATCATTCTTTTCCAGTGTCAGATAGTACAGTCCCAAAATCATATCCTGGGAAGGTACCGCGATTGCTTTACCTGATGCAGGAAGCAGGATGTTCATGGACGCGAGCATCAATACTTTTGCTTCAGCGATCGCCTCATCTGAAAGTGGTACGTGTACCGCCATCTGGTCACCATCGAAGTCGGCGTTGAACGCAGAACATACGAGCGGGTGAAGCTGGATCGCTTTTCCTTCGATCAGTCTTGGGTGGAATGCCTGAATCGAAAGCTTGTGAAGTGTCGGTGCACGGTTAAGGAGTACCGGATAGTTCTCAACCACTTCTTCAAGACATTCCCATACCTCATTGACCTGCTGTTCGATCATTTTTTTGGCCTGCTTGAGTGTAGTTGCATACCCTTTCTCTTCAAGTTTTGCCATCAGGTGAGGCTTGAAAAGCTCGATCGCCATCTTCTTGGGAAGACCACACTGGTCCATTCTCAAGTCGGGACCGACAACAATAACAGAACGCCCGGAGAAGTCAACACGCTTACCGAGAAGGTTCTGTCTGAAACGTCCCTGCTTACCTTTGATCACTTCTGAAAGTGATTTCAGTGGTCTTTTGTTGGCACCTTTTACTGCATTTCCGCGTCTACCGTTATCGAAAAGTGCATCTACTGCTTCCTGCAGCATTCTTTTTTCGTTTCTGACAATAATCTCAGGTGCATCGAGTTCCACCAGCCTTTTCAAACGCTGGTTTCTGTTGATCACTCTTCTGTATAGGTCGTTTACGTCTGATACGGCAAATTTTCCACCATCAAGGCTGACCAATGGTCTAAGATCCGGGGGGAGAACCGGAAGCTGTGTCAGCATCATCCATTCAGGTCTGTTCCCTGAGTGAAGGAAGGCTTCTATGACCTTGAGTCTTTTAACGATCGTTTTTCTCTTCGCTTCAGACTTTGTTGCCTGGATATCTTCTTTGAGCTGTGCGAACATATCGACAAGGTCAAGGTCTGCAAGGAGTTCCTGCACGATCTCCCCACCCATTCTGGCATCAAGACCCGTGTCACCGAAACGTGAAGAGATCTGCTGATACTGCTCTTCATTGAGCACATCATACTTCTGTACAGGGTTGAGCCCTTCGTTATCATAACTTGCCTCACCCGGTGTTTTGACGATATACGCTTCATAGTAAAGTACACGCTCGAGGTCTTTCATCTTGACACCCAAAAGTGTACCGATTCTTGACGGGAGAGAAGAGACATACCAGATGTGTGCTACAGGTGCGATCAGGTCAATATGACCCATTCTGTTCCTTCTTACTTTTGAGGAGGTAACTTCAACCCCACATTTTTCACAGACCACACCTTTGTAACGCATCTTCTTGTATTTACCACACAGACACTCGTAGTCTCTGATCGGTCCGAAGATCTTTGCACAGAAGAGCCCGTCACGCTCCGGCTTGAGCGTCCTGTAGTTGATGGTTTCAGGCTTCTTGACCTCACCGTAACTCCAGGAAAGTACCTTTTCGGGACTTGCCACTTTCAATTGAAGGGCCGCAATATCCTTCGGTCGGTCATCACTGTTCAGATCAATTGGTGTTAAATTCTCTAAAAACTTACTCATCTTCACTCTCCACTTCTTTTTTACTCTCATATAGCTCTGCGTCAAGTCCAAGTGCCTGAAGCTCTTTGGTCAATACGAACATCGTCTCAGGTACACCGGAAGCCGGTACGGATTCACCTTTGGTCAGCGCTCTGTAAGCTCTGGCTCTACCTTCAACATCATCTGATTTGATCGTCAGCATCTCCTTAAGGATATGGGAAGCACCGTAGGCTTCAAGCGCCCAGACTTCCATCTCCCCGAATCTCTGTCCACCGAACAGTGCTTTACCACCGACCGGCTGCTGTGTAACAAGCGAGTATGGTCCGGTTGAACGTGCGTGTACTTTCTCATCGACAAGGTGGTGCAGTTTGAGCATATACATGTATCCCACGTTGACACGCTCAATCATCTTCTCACCTGTTTTCCCGTCATACAGTGTCATCTTACCGTCACTCTCGATCTTCGCCAGTTCAAACAGTTTGTCAAACTCGGTCTGGTTCGTACCTTCAAATACAGGTGCTGCGAATTTCACACCTCTGCTCCAGTCTCTACCGTAGGCAAGAAGCTCTTCGTCGCTCATTTGGGAAAGGACCTCTTTCGCATTCATCAGCTTCGCAACATCTGCGATCTCGATCATTTTGGCTCTGAGCTCTTTGATGAAATCCGCTGTTTTATTGTCGAACATCTCCTGGATCTGCTCACCCAGTCTCATACCGACAAGTCCGAGGTGAACCTCGAGGATCTGTCCGATGTTCATACGCGAAGGTACCCCGAGCGGGTTGAGAATGATCTCGACTGGTCTTCCGTCTTCCATGTACGGCATATCGATCTCGGGAACGATGTTGGAAACGATACCCTTGTTCCCGTGACGTCCCGCCATCTTGTCCCCGACTTTGAGCTTTCTCTTTGTCGCGATGTAGATCTTGACCAGTTTCGTCACACCCGAAGGAAGGATGTCGTCTTTTTCAAGAATGCTCAATTTTTCTTCATGCTCGTTCTTGAGTCTCTTCTTCTGCTTGAGGAAGTAGTTCTTCAACGCTTCATACTCATTCTGAACATCGTCGGAGTAGGACTGCACCACACCTCTGAGCGCAAATCGGTTCACGCCTTTGATGGTCTCTTCATCGATCTTGCTGCCTGCTTTGTATTCTTTGTCGCCGATCGTGACATCTTTTGCAAGCTCCTGCCCTGAAAGGTAGTGTGCGATTCTCAGGATCTCTTCCCTGTCGATCATCAATAACTGATCATGGTGATCAGAGTCAAGGATCGCTTTTTCCTCTTCATAGGCCTGGATCGCTCTTGCATCTTTCTCGTATCCTTTTTTGGTGAATACTTTGATATCAACAACAACCCCTTCCATAGATGCCGGGCAGTAGAGTGACTTGTTCACAACATGGCCCGCTTTCTCGCCGAAGATCGCCCTGAGGAGTCTCTCTTCAGGCGTAGGTTTGATCTCACCTTTTGGAGAGACTTTACCGACAAGGATCATTCCGGGTTTTACATAGGTACCAAGCTGAACGATACCGCTTTCATCGAGGTGAAGCAGTTCATCTTCACGGATATTCGGGATATCCCTTGTGATCTCTTCCGTTCCATGCTTCAACTCTCTTGCTTCCACCTCTTTCTCGTAGGTGTGGACCGAAGTGAATGTATCTTCACGAATGATCTTTTCAGAAACGATGATCGCATCCTCGTAGTTGTATCCATACCAAGGCATGAAGGCAACCATGATATTCTTACCGATGGCAAGTTCACCCTGATCCATGTTCGCACCGTCGGCGATCACCTGTCCGACTTCTATTACATCGCCAAGTTTTACGATCGGTGTCTGTGTAAATGTCGTGTTCTGGTTGGTTCTCATATTCTTTTCAAGAGGATAATGGTCGATGAACACGCCTGTCTCATCTTCACCCATGATGTAAATGTTCTTCGCATCCACTTTTTCCACTTTACCCGCTCTTTTGGCTTTGACCGCTTCCCATGCATCACGTGAAACGATCGCTTCCATACCGGTACCAACCACAGGCGCATCCGTCTTGAGCAAAGGTACTGCCTGACGCTGCATGTTCGATCCCATCAGTGCACGGTTCGCATCATCGTGCTCAAGGAACGGGATGAGTGCCGCAGCCGAACCGGAGATCATCAATGGAGAGATATCGATAAGGTCTACTCTTTTCGCCTCATTCAGCTCGATGTTTCCGTTCAGTCTCGTTTCGATAAGGTCTTCAACGATCTTCCCGTTCTCATCTACTTTGGTAGAAGCAGGTGCGATACACTTGTCCTCTTCCTGTGTCGCCGTGATGTAAACGATCTCATCGGTCACCTGCGCATCTTTCACCACTTTGTACGGTGCTTCGATGAACCCATGCTCGTTTACTTTCGAATAGGTCGCCAATGTGTTGATCAGACCAATGTTCTGACCTTCCGGTGTCTCGATCGGACAGATACGTCCGTAGTGCGTCGGGTGCACATCCCTGACTTCAAATCCGGCTCTCTCTTTGACAAGACCGCCTTCACCCAGTGCGGAAAGACGTCTTTTGTGTGTTACTTCGGAGAGTGGATTGGTCTGGTCCATAAACTGTGACAACTGCCCGCTTGAGAAGAACTCAAGGATCGTATTCGTGATCATCTTGGAGTTCACAAGATCGTGAGGCATCAACTCATCGAGTGTACCGGAGATCGTAGTCATCTTATCCTTGATCGCTTTTTGCATCTTGACAAGACCGTTGTGAAGCTCGTTACCAAGCAATTCACCGATCGCTCTGATACGTCTGTTACCCAGGTGGTCCCTGTCATCGATATGCCCGTGGCCATTCTTAACCTTGATCAGGTATTTTACCGTGTTGAT
The DNA here is from genome assembly GCF_000010345.1 of Sulfurovum sp. NBC37-1. NCBI lineage: Bacteria > Pseudomonadati > Campylobacterota > Epsilonproteobacteria > Campylobacterales > Sulfurovaceae > Sulfurovum > Sulfurovum sp. NBC37-1. The sequence continues at coordinate 129,206 of NC_009663.1, read as the reverse complement.
CAAGTCTTCTGCCGTCAGTACAGTAGCGTACTGAGGGATGTCAAGACCAAGCTTGTGGTTCATCTTCATACGACCGACCTCTGTAAGGTCATATCTTTCCGGATCAAAGAAGAGCTGTCTCAGGAAGGATTTCGCCGCTTCGGGAGTCACTGGCTCACCGGGTCTCATTACCTTATAGATACGGATCGCAGAAAGAACGTTCTCATCGTCGATCTCCTCTGTCTGCTTGAGCAGTCTGAGGCTCTCGTTATCTGCAATGAAGGCATTAATGATCGATTTGTCAGTACCTTCCGCAAGGTCGTTGATGATCTCGATACTCTCGATACCCTGCTCGATCATCTTTTTGAGTTTTGTCTCGTCCAGCGGGGCAACCACGTCGTACAGTACTTCACCGCTTTCCTGGTCTATCACAGCTGTAGCCAAATGTCTTTCCATCAGCATTTCAAGCGGATATTCGATCCACTCGAGCCCATTCTCGATAAGCTGCTGTGCTTTTTTCTTTGTCAGTCTCTTACCGGCATTGACAATGACGTTACCATCCATATCTTTCACATCGTATTCCGCTCTTCCGCTGAAATCACTCGGGTCGAATTTCACAAGGAATCTGTTATCTTTGATACTGATCTCTTTAGTCGGGTAGAAAAGTTTGACGATGTCCTCTTTGGTATAGTCCAGCGCTCTGAAAAGGATCGTTACCGGGATTTTTCTTCTTTTGTTGATACGTGCATAAAGGATGTCTTTTGCATCATACTCGAAATACAACCATGATCCTCTGTCAGGAATGATCTGTGCGGAGTAGAGCAGCTTGTGACCTGCCGTCGTACTCTCTTCCTCTTTGAAGATAACACCAGGCGATCTGTGAAGCTGGTTGACAATGACTCTTTCTACACCGTTGACGACAAATGATGTTCTCTCTGTCATCAAAGGAATGTCACGAACAAATACCGCCTGCTCTTTGATCTCTTTGGGATCAAGCTTTTCACCTGTCTTCTCATCTCTGTTCCAGATGGTCAGTGCGATGTTCATCTTCAGTGATACAGAGTAGGTAAGCCCTCTCTCCATACATTCTCTAACGGTATATTTCGGTTTAATGATCTCTGAGTTTTTGTATGTCAATGTCAGTCTGTTCTGCTGATCGTGGATAGGGAAGGCCGACCTGAATACACGCTCGAGTGTAGAGTGTTTTCTGTCTCTTTCACCCAACATCAAAAAGTTTTCATAACTTTTCTGCTGAAGCTGCAATAGGTTGGGGATTTCAATCTCTCTTGGGGTTTTGGAAAAGTCAACGCGGAGTCTGTTACCAGAATGTAAAGAATTTAACATGGTTATCCTTATGTTTCATTGTTAAGAACGCTTTTAGAACAGAATCTAAAATCTTCAAAAGCCAGTTAAAATGCCAAGAGCATATCTTGAAGAGCATCTTAGTTGGCCTTTGGAGTCACGAATACCTATGCGCATCAGGTGGATCGTTATTTCAGTTCTGTCAATAAGGTTTAATAGTATTTGTTAATGTATTGGATACACAAAGAAACTATTAGAGGAGGGTATGAAAATGTCTCCGAATAGTTTATCGCTGTACCCAAGTAGGTTGTACAACTATGCTCAGGCACAGAGCCTGAACATTTTCAAATAATCGGAAGGATTATTTAAGCTCACAAGAAGCACCGGCTTCTTCGATCTGCTTTTTAAACTCTTCAGCTTCTTCTTTGGAAACACCTTCTTTAAGTACTGTAGGTGTTTCTTCGACAGCTGCTTTAGCTTCTTTAAGTCCAAGACCTGTGATCGCTCTTACTACTTTGATCGCATTGATCTTCTTAGCACCAGCATCTGTAAGAACTACGTTGAATTCTGTTTGCTCTTCAGCAGCTTCACCACCGGCAGCAGCTCCACCAGCAGCTACGACTGTAGCCTGTGCAGTTACGCCAAATTTTTCTTCAAATTCTTTTACAAGCTCAGAAAGCTCAAGAACAGACAAGTTTGAGATAAACTCTAATACATCTTCTTTAGTTGTTGCCATTTTTATTTCCTTAAAAATATTTTTTACCAATAATAATGAGAAACTATTTGCTTCTCAACAAAGAGCCGTGCAGCTCTCACCACACATTATGCCTCTGATTCTTTTTTATCAGCAAGTGCCTGCAAGCCAATTGTAAAGTTTTGTACCGGAGCATTCCAAACATTAAGAAGCATACCGATAAGTTCGTCTCTTGTAGGAAGTTTAGCCATTGCATTAATGGTTTCCATACTTGCGACTTCACCTTGGATGAGACCAGTTTTGATCGTAAAGTGATCTTTGAACTGTGTTGCCGCTTTATCGGCGATCTTACAAGGAAGTACTTGTGTATCACCCCAAATTACAAGGTTAGTGTCTTTGAAATCAACTGCTTCACAACCTGCATTCTGCAATGCGATCATTGCCAGTCTGTTCTTGACGACTTTGACTTTTGTATCTTCATCTTTCGCAAGATTTCTTACAGTTTCAAGATTTTCAACCGTCATACCCTTGTAATCACAAACGATAATGGCACCAGCGTCTTTAAACTCTGCTGTCATCTCTGCGACCAATTCTTCTTTTCTGGTTCTTGTCATATTTTTCTCCTTCCGATCTACAAAAGGGTGTGGATGACCACGCATATACCTTTTCAGATATATTAATTAAGCTTTCGCCCCTGTTGTCTTTGACCTAAGATATGAGAAATCACCGCTTTCCTATCTGGGATGTTACTGCCTGAGATATTACTGGCGGTTACTCTCAAACAAGTCCTACAGTTTAGAACTTGTTTGAAAATAAACACTCCGGCAGTTGCCGGAGCCGTAGAAAAAATTATTTGATTTCCATCACTTCTGATGTATCCAATGTGATTGACGGGCTCATTGTCAATGATACTGCCGCATTTGTGATATATCTACCTTTTGCAGAAGCAGGTTTTGCTCTGTTGATCTTTTCAAGCAGTGTCACGAAATTCTCTTTGATCTTGTCCGCATCGAAAGAGATCTTACCGATACCTGCATGGATATTCCCTTTTTTGTCTACTCTGAAGTTCACCTGACCGCCTTTAGCATTTTCAACTGCTTTGGCAACATCCATCGTTACTGTACCTGTCTTAGGGTTTGGCATAAGGCCTTTTGGTCCAAGTACTCTTGCCACTTTACCGAGTACACCCATCATATCAGGTGTAGAAATAACGATATCGAAATCGATTTTCCCTGCCTGGATATCTTCGATAAGATCTGCTGCACCGACAAGGTCTGCACCCGCTGCTTTGGCTTCGTCTGCTTTTGCATCTTTTGCAAATACTGCTACTCTGACCGTTTTACCTGTTCCATGAGGAAGAACAACTGATCCTCTGACCATCTGGTCTGCATGTCTCGGGTCTACGTTAAGGTTCAATGCCACTTCAACAGTTTCATCAAATTTTGCAGATTTGAGCTCTTTGAGTGTAGCCATCGCTTCATCAACGCTGTATTCTTTAGTTGCATCTACTTTCTTCAGCAGTGCCTCTCTTCTTTTACTTAATTTTTTTGCCATTTTTTTCTCCGCTTTTTTGCTCCCACATATTTTAAATCTATGTGGTAATGATTTTATCTTTCAAACAGCCCGTTCTCGCAAATGATATTAGTCTACGATCTCGATACCCATACTTCTACAAGTACCCGCAAGGATCTTTGCAGCCGCTTCTCTGTCATTCGTATTAAGGTCAGCGATCTTCTGATCGATGACCTCATCGAGTTTTGCTTTGGTGATAGACCCTACTTTGTTGAGTATCGGGTTGTCTGTACCTTTTTTGATACCGGCAGCCTTGAGGATAAGGTCACTTGCAGGTGGCTGCTTCGTTTCAAATGTAAAACTCTTGTCTACATATACTGTTACGATAACAGGAATCTTGAATCCCATTTTGTCTTTTGTCTTTTCGTTAAAAGCTTTACAAAACTCCATAATATTTACACCACGCTGTCCAAGTGCTGGACCTACCGGCGGTGATGGGTTAGCTGATCCGGCAGGGATCATCATTTTAAACTTTTCAGCTATCTTTTTTGCCATCTGTTCTTCCTTTGTTTGATTTAACCACTAAAGGGTTATATAATTTTTTCTACCTGAGTGTAGAGGATCTCGACCGGTGTGTTTCTACCAAAGATCGAAACATTCAACTTCAGCTTTCCATGGTCGAGATCATACTCTTCGACCATTCCTGTAAAGTTTGCGAACGGTCCGTCTACGATACGTACCATTTCACCTGTTTCGAAATCGACTTTTGGTCTTGGTGCAGCTTTCTGCTCCATTTTGTCCAAAATCACTTTGATATCCGCTTCAGTCAGAGCGGTAGGTGTCTTTTGTTCACCGATAAATCTAGATACTCTTGGCAGAGACTGTATCTTATGCCAAAGATCAGTATCCAGGTCTATATGTGCGAAAGCATACCCGGGATAAAGTGTTCTCTCAGTGATCTTCTTCTCACCGTTCTTCACTTCGATAACCTCTTCTGTAGGGACGACGATACGTTCAACTTTATCTTCCATACCGTAATCGGCAACAAGTTGTTCAATTGCTCTTTTGACAGATAGTTCACTACCTGAATATGTTTGAATTGCATACCACTGAAAAGCCATCTTCTCTTTACCTTATAAAACTGATGAAATGATTGATGACATCAAAAGGTCAACCAATGCTAAAAATATTGATATTACAGTCACTACGAGGAGGACTGCCAAAAATGCTTGTCTTACTTGTACTTTTGTTGGAAATATTACTTTATGTAACTCCGCTTTCGCGTTTGCAATAAATGTTGAAATTTTTCCCATTTGTGTTACCTTTGTTATGGCAGGCCAAGAGGGACTCGAACCCCCGGCACCTGGTTTTGGAGACCAGTGCTCTACCAACTGAGCTATTGGCCTAAATACTATTTAGGTTGTCATTCAAACCAAAGTTCAAATGACGGATTTCAAAGAATCAGCTTACAGCTTCATCTCTTTGTGAACAGTATGTTCTTTACACCATTTACAATACTTTTTCAGTGCAAGTTTTTCTGTTGTTGTTTTTTTATTCTTTGTTGTGTGATAGTTACGTCTTGTACACTTCTCACAACCAAGGTGAACTGTTTCTCTCATTATTATCTCCTATGATAAGTTTGCAAGAGGAAAATCCCTCCTGCAAGTGTTTACTTAAGCGATGATCTTGGAAACAACACCGGCACCAACAGTTCTACCACCCTCACGGATAGCGAATCTTGTACCTTCGTCAAGCGCGATCGGAGCAATAAGCTCAACATTGATCTTAACGTTGTCACCTGGCATAACCATCTCAGTACCTTCTTGAAGTTTCACTGAACCAGTTACGTCTGTTGTACGTACGTAGAACTGTGGTCTGTAGTTATCAAAGAATGGAGTGTGTCTACCACCTTCCTCTTTAGTAAGTACATATACTTCAGCTTCGAACTGAGTATGTGGTGTGATTGAACCTGGCTTACAGAGAACCATACCTCTTTGTACAGCTTCTTTATCGATACCTCTGATAAGAACACCACAGTTGTCACCAGCGATACCACAGTCCATTTCCTTACGGAACATTTCAACACCGGTTACAGTTGTTTTCTGAGTATCTTTAAGACCAACGATCTCAACTTCGTCACCAACACATACCTGACCTCTGTCAACTTTACCGGTTACAACCGTACCACGGCCCTGGATAGTAAAGATATCTTCGATTGCCATAAGGAAATCTTTGTCAGTTTCTCTTTTTGGCTCAGGAATGTACTCATCTACTGCATCCATAAGTTCCATGATTTTTGCTGACCACTCACCAAGGGTACCAGTTTTAGCTTCTTCAAGTGCCTGAAATGCAGAACCGGCTACGATTGGCGTATCATCACCCGGGAAGTCATACTCAGAAAGAAGTTCACGTACTTCCATCTCTACGAGCTCAAGCATCTCTTCTTTATCTTCATCATCAAGCTGATCTTCTTTGTTCAGGAATACAACGATGTATGGTACACCTACCTGCTTGGAAAGAAGGATGTGCTCTCTAGTCTGAGCCATTGGTCCGTCAGTTGCAGCGATAACAAGGATCGCACCGTCCATTTGAGCAGCACCGGTGATCATGTTCTTAACATAGTCAGCGTGACCTGGACAGTCTACGTGTGCGTAGTGTCTGGTTGCAGTTTCGTATTCTACGTGAGAAGTAGCAATTGTAATTCCTCTTTCTCTCTCTTCTGGTGCATTATCGATTGCATCATAATCCATGAGTTCAGTATCACCTGCAACAGCAAGTACCGCTGTAATAGCAGCTGTCAGTGTAGTTTTTCCGTGGTCAACGTGACCAATAGTACCGATGTTAATATGCGGTTTTGTTCGTTCGAATTTTTCTTTAGCCATGCTTTTTCTCCTAGCGTGAAATGTTTTAAAGGCAGTATTATACCTAAATTTACTTATATTACTCCCGACAAGAGTAATGACCCCATACCATATGGACAAAACTATTACACGACTGTAACACTTTTGTCCATATTTTTGGAACGTGGAGCCCATAGTGAGACTTGAACTCACGACCTCTTCCTTACCAAGGAAGTGCTCTACCCCTGAGCCATATGGGCAAATCTTTATATACGGATTCTCATATACAGAGAATTACCAATATAGTTAAAATGGAAATATTAAATCAAATTGTCTGAGATTATTAGTAGCATAAGGATTAACAACTATGTTGCCAGAACCGACTGCTGAAGTTAATAATAGTATGTGAAGTACATAATTCACACAGCTCCCAGTTTATGGAGCGGGAAACGAGACTCGAACTCGCGACCCTCAGCTTGGAAGGCTGACGCTCTAGCCAACTGAGCTATTCCCGCGTCTTTATGTGACTTAACATAATGGTGGTGAGTGAAGGATTCGAACCTTCGAAGACATAGTCAGCAGATTTACAGTCTGCCCTCGTTGGCCACTTGAGTAACTCACCACATATATTCGTTTGTCATATTACTGGTACAAACACTGATAATTATTGTTTTAAATGGAGCTGGTAAAGGGACTCGAACCCCCGACCTGCTGATTACAAATCAGCTGCTCTACCAGCTGAGCTACACCAGCACCATCGCATTGAAAGCTGTTACACTTAAAATGGACGGGAATTATAGACAAAAAAGTTTTAAAAGTCAAGGATTTATGTAAAAAAAACAAAAATTTCTCTTTTTTATCCTTTTTAACTAAAATACCTACATCATTACAGTGAAGGAAAATATCCATGAAGATACTACTGGCACCCAGCGAAACCAAGATATCCGGAGGAGAAGCACCCTTCAGGCTTGATACACTTTTTTTCCCCGAACTTTTGCCCTACCGGACCAAACTGCTGCACAGCTATACCAATATTCTTCAAAAAGGCGATATGCAGGTACTTTCTAAAATGTTCGGCCTGAAAAAAGAGGCGGATATCCGTTCACATATCAGAGACATCGTTCATGAGCCGGCCATGAAAGCCATCGAACGCTACACCGGTGTGGCCTTTGACCATCTTTCCTACACCGCGCTGGATACAAAGGCACAGAAATACATAGATGAGCATGTCATCCTCAACTCCAACCTCTTCGGATATCTCCGGGCCGACGACCTCATCCCGGAGTACCGTCTCAAACAAGGAGAGCCTGTCGGGGAGATCAGGGTGGAGAAGTTCTATCATGAGCATGGTGCAGCAGAAATGGAAAAATACCTTTCGAATGAGGAGATCCTCGACCTGCGTGCCGGCTTCTACGACAAGTTCTACAAACCCGCCAAACCCTACACTACTCTCAAATTCATCAAGGAGGGCAAAGTGGTCAGCCACTGGGCGAAGGCTTACCGGGGTATCGTACTGAAAGAGATCGCCAAAAGGGGAGTTGAAAGTATTGACGATTTCATGAAGCTGCCTATTCAGGGACTTGCCATACAGGAGATACAGACCAAAAAGAACAAAACTGAAATCATCTATAGCATAGAAGCATAAATATGAAACTACCAAGCGAAGAGACACTCTACTGGACCATGGTCATCCTGCTTTTTCTTGGTGTCATTCTCGGCATGCTTTTTGATACAAACTATGGGTAAAACAGAACCTAAACAAGATTTTGTTATGCTCTAATCACTTATTTTACAGGAGAAACCATGACCATTACCAAACGTGTGACATTCATTGCCAAAGAGGGAAGCGAAGAGAAGATGAAGGAGCTGCTTTCTGCCATGGTGGCGCCCAGCAAAGCCGAAGAGGGATGCATCTTCTACGAGATCTTCCAGTATGAGAACAAGCCCCGCAAGTTCATGGCGGTCGAGACCTGGAGGGACGAAGCGGCGCTCGACGGACACAAAGCTTCCGCGCACTACGCTGTCTACAAGTCAAGCTACGAACCCTACTGCGAAAAGAAATATACCGATGAACTCATCGTGTTGGGATAAGCTTTGAAGAATCTATGGGACGATACAAAAGCAGCTGCATGCAAGGATGACCTGAAACTTCGGGTCTATACTTCCAACCTGCTTGGGCAGAGTGATGAGCTTGTACTGCATGGTGGAGGCAACACCTCCGTCAAGATCAGAGAGAACGGAGAGGATATTCTCTATGTAAAAGGAAGCGGATGGGATCTTGTATCTATCAAAGAGGAAGGCTTCGCCCCTGTCAGGCTCGCAACTTTGCTGGAAATGGCAAAGCTCGAATCTCTGAGTGATACTGACATGGTGTCTGGACAAAAAGCCGCCATGACCGACCCTAAGGCACCCAATCCTTCGGTGGAAGCAATACTGCATGCGCTGATCCCCTTCAAATTTGTGGACCATACCCATGCCGATGCAGTAGTGACCATTTCGAACTCCAAAAAGGGCAAGGCGCTCATAGAGGAGTGCTTTCCCGGTTTTCTCATCGTCCCCTATGTCATGCCCGGGTTCATCCTTGCACATACTATATACAAAATGACACAGGATTTTGACTGGAAAAACTGCAAAGGGATCATCCTGCATCACCACGGCATTTTCACATTCGATGATGAGGCCAAACACTCCTATGACAAAATGATAGAAGCGGTCACCGTTGCCGAAGATTTCCTGAACAAGAGAACCACACTTACGTTCAATGACTATGAACCGAAAGCAAGCCTCGACACCGACAAGCTCAAAGCATTGATAGAAAAAGCCAAGGGACATGAGGTCATCATAAAAACAGATCAGAGCCCTTTGGCACTGACCTATGCATCACACCATAAGCTGAAAACATTCGCCACAAGAGGCGTCTTGACTCCGGAGCATATCCTCCGGACCAAAAGAGTACCGCTGGTCATCGAGGATCGTGACATTGCAGGAGCCATTACCGAATATATCGCTGCCTACATAGCTTATTTCAATCGTCATGCAACCAATGAGATCATGCTGAACCCCGCGCCGAACTATGCGGTTGTAAAGGATTACGGCGTGGTCTTCTTTGGAAAGGACGAGAAAGAAGCGGACATTCTCAAGGATATTGTGGCGCATACAATGAAAGCTGTACTCAGAGCAGACCAGCTCGGAGGGTACCGGAGCATCAGTGAAAAAGAGAGTTTCGAAATGGAATACTGGGAACTCGAACAGGCAAAGCTTAAAGCGTAGGGTGCGTAACACGCACCAAAGTGGACATCGGCATACGGTCAAAATACAAGCCGAAAGGCCTAAACAGTAAAGGAAACAAACTGATGCAATACCTCATGGCGATCGATGCGGGAACAGGAAGTATCAGAGTAGTCATCTTCGATACAAAAGGCAATCAGGTCTCCGCTTCGCAGCAAGAGTGGACACACATAGAGGAGGAAGGTGTACCGAACAGTATGACCTTCGATACGGAACACAACTGGATACTGGTGACTGCCTGCATCAGGGATGCGCTTGATCAGGCACGGCTTCAGGGAAGTGATATCGCCGCTGTGAGTGCGACCAGTATGCGTGAGGGGATCGTACTCTATGATGAAAACGGAGAAGCCCTCTGGGGTGTGGCCAATGTCGATGCCAGAGCTGCCGAAGAAGTAAGATATCTCAAAGAGCAGTTCCCGGACATTGAAGAAGCATTCTATGCCCTGTCCGGACAAACTTTTGCACTGGGTGCACTGCCCAGAATTCTATGGCTGAAGAACAATCGGCCCAAACTTTATGAGGAAGTCGCTTCCGTATCGATGATAGGGGACTGGATACTGGCAAAACTCTCCGGCATCATTGCAACAGACCCCAGCAACGGCGGGACCACCGGTATCTTCTCTCTTAAAGAGCGCACGTGGGTACCCTCCATGGCAGAGAAGGTTGGACTGAAAGCCGATATCTTCCCTTCCGTACTCGAACCCGGTACCGCCATCGGCAGCGTCACGGATGATGCCGCTGATGAAACCGGACTTTCCACAGCTACAAAAGTAGTGATGGGTGGAGGTGATGTGCAGCTTGGTTCTGCCGGACTGGGTGTGGTCAAAGAAGGGCAGGTTGCCATCCTTGGTGGTTCTTTCTGGCAACAGGTGGTCAACATCAAAAGTGACACCCCTCCGCCGGAAGATATGGGTATCCGTGTCAATCCACACGTAGTCGAAGGACTCTCGCAGGCTGAGGGGATCACCTTTTTCAGCGGGCTGATCATGCGCTGGTTCAGGGATGCTTTTTGTGATCTGGAAAAACGGGAAGCTGAGAAAAGTGACAGGGATGCCTATGCGATCCTCGAAGAAAAAGCCAAAGCCGTACCGGTCGGATCCTACGGGATCATACCCATTTTTTCCGACAGTATGAAGTATGGCAAATGGTACCATGCCGCCCCTTCCTTCATCAACCTTTCCATCGATCCGGAAATATGCAATAAAGCCTCCATGTTCAGAAGCCTCGAAGAGAACGCCTGTATCGTCTCGGAGATCAACCTGGAAAAGGTCAAAGCCTTTACCGGCCTGGACTTTGAGGAGATCGTCTTTGCCGGAGGAGCAAGCAAAGGGGAACTCTGGTGCCAGATACTTTCAGATGTCACAGGGTGCCGCATCAGGATTCCCACTGTGACCGAAGCGACCGCACTGGGCGCAGCAATGGCTGCGGGTGTCGGTACAGGCATCTATGAGAGCATTCCCAAAGCGGCTCAGCAGCTGGTGACCTGGGACAAGACGTATCATCCCAATATGGATCACCACAGGGGATATAGGGAAATAGCAGAAAAATGGCAGGAAGTCTATGCAGCGCAGCTTGCCCTGGTGGACCGGGGGCTGACAACATCCATGTGGAAAGCACCGGGAGTTTAGGAATACAGTATGGCAAAATCAAAGAAAAATCTGTTTGAAATGGGTAGCGATCTTGGTGATGACTGGCAGTCAGACAACAAAAGTAAACAGAGTAGCAAAGAGAAAACCGAAATCAAAACACCCGATAAACACCGCTTGCATTTCGCCAGGGAAAAACGGCGAGGAAAGACCGTAACGATTGTCAAGCCTTTCTTTCTGGAAGAAGATGCACTCAAAAAGCTTCTTAAAACACTCAAGTCCAAACTGGGCACAGGCGGTACAGTCAGAAACGACACGCTCGAATTCCAGGGAGAAGTACAGGAGCCTCTGCGCACCCTGCTTGGGGAACAGGGATACAGATTCAGGATATGATACAGGGCAGAAAGTTCCTTGATACAACATGTATGCTGAACATTGTTAGCCTATTCATGTTAGTATATTTGAAATATTTTATAAAACCCCGATCCTGGAACAGTATTCTTAATAAAGCGTGTTGTGCCTCCGTGTCAAATAGTTGGGTAAAGAGAGCTTTATGGACACTATTACATCATTTCTAAAAAAAGAGTCTTCTGCCGGTATACTGCTGATCATTGTCACTGTTCTGGCACTCATCCTGCAAAACAGTTTTCTCAGTGCCGCCTACACCAGCTTTCTGCATACGCCCGTAGAGATACGTTTTGGTGCACTTCATATAGCCAAGCCGCTTCTTTTGTGGGTCAACGATGGGCTGATGGCTATCTTTTTCTTCCTCATCGGGCTGGAGGTAAAAAGGGAGGTCATGGAGGGGCATCTCTCTTCCCTGAAACAGATCACGCTTCCCGGTATCGCTGCAGTCGGAGGAATGATCGTACCTGCACTGATTTTCATTCTTTTCAACAAAGGCGAATCATTTGCGATGAACGGATGGGCCATTCCTACAGCGACCGATATTGCTTTTGCATTGGGAATCTTATCTCTGCTGGGGCCCCGTGTGCCACTTTCGCTGAAAATCTTTTTAATGGCCCTGTCCATCATCGATGACCTGGGTGCCATTGTAATCATAGCCCTTTTTTATACGACTGACCTTTCCACGCTTTCCATTACCGTGGCAGCCATTTCCCTTGCCATACTTTTCATCATGAACCGTATGGATGTCGCGATCAAATCAGCTTACATCGTCATAGGCATCATACTGTGGGTCTCGGTACTGAAATCCGGTGTACATGCCACCCTGGCGGGAGTAGCACTTGCTTTTATGATCCCTATGGAGTCCAAAAACAAAAAGGGGAATCGCTTTTCCATGGCAAAAGAGATGGAGCACGACCTGCATTACTGGGTTGCCTTCCTGATCCTTCCTCTGTTTGCCTTTGTCAATGCGGGCGTAGATCTCAAAGGGATTTCTCTCGAAGCGATGAGCGGTCCTGTTCCTCTGGGGGTCATGCTGGGGCTCTTTGTCGGTAAACAGGCAGGGGTATTCGGATTCTCATGGCTGGCCATCAAAATGGGTATGGCCTCTTTGCCCAAGGAGAGCAGCTGGATGATGCTCTACGGGGTAAGTGTATTGACAGGGATCGGATTTACTATGAGTCTCTTTGTGGATTCCCTTGCCTACGATGATACACAGATATATCACTATGCCGACAAGCTGGCCATTCTACTTGGATCATTTCTTTCGGCTGCCACAGGATACCTTATCCTGCGTATGCAAAAAAACAAAAATGTAGAGAGTTGATCTCTACTTCCCTATCGCCAAAGCGTAAAGCACCATCTCCTCATTTTCCAGAAAGTCATTGACCTCATCGTCGTAATAGGCACCGATACCCGAACATCAGCACCACACTTCCGGATATGCGCTTTTCAACTCTTCAATCTTAATACAGGCAGCTTTAAACAGGATCGCATACCTTATCTCATCTGAATAAATCTCTTTATGCTTCTCGTAGGATGTCATGACCTTGCGCGCCTTTTCACTTGCATTACTTTTATTGCGCTTCAAATGTTCAAAAGCAACGGCACCGTTGATCAGGCCTTTGGTAAGATTTGCCAGAGGGTCCTTGTTCAGACGCAGGGGGTGCCAGGCTTCTTCAAGTACTTCATGCGCATCAAAGTATTCCCCCTTATCCAGCAGTATGATGTACTGTTTCAGCGCACCCTCAAGGTCTTCGTTCATGCTCAGCATACTACTTCACCGCCTCTTCTATTTTTTGGATCAATCGTGTCATATTCCTGTCATGTGCGAAACAGCTGTTGATCCTGCAGGCAAGATACTCGTCATTCTGTTCAACTTTGCTTAAAACGAAAGGATACCCTATACTATCAATCTCTTTTTGCGCATCAAGTAACATTTGCCTATCCGCATGGATGATAACATCACCTTTCTTGAGGCGAAGATACAATTCTGTGAGTTTGGCTGCTTTCGCCGGGGCACTCTGCAGCACACCTCCCTGTCCCTCTATTGTTTTTTTTACTATACTTAGGTATTTTAGTTTTTCACTCAACGCAGCTGTCTTCAGAAGAGCTTCGAGCATCACACTCTCTGCCGACGTATAGTAACGGTCATCAAAGTCAGCCACGGTTCTGACCCGATCGTCACTAAGATACCAAATACCCTTTCGGTAAAACTTCTCCACCGCCTCTTCGCACAATATTTTTGCCTGAGAGAGATAACGCTCGTCATAACTCCGTTCATAACCTTCTATCAGGGCATCCGTCAAAAAAGCATAGTCTTCCAATATTGCTTTCTGTTTGGGTGCTTTTCCGTAAAGTGTCTGATGGTAAAGCTTTCCGTCACGACGCATCAGCATCCAGAGTTTTCCCAAACTCTTTTTTGCATCATAAAGATACTCTGAATCAACTCGGGAAGCAACAAAAAGCGCTTTGACCATCATCGCATTCCATGCCGTAATGATCTTTGTATCCACAAAAGGGAAGCTCCTCGTTTTGCGCAGTTCCTTCAGGTATCGTTTGACCTCTTTAAGCCTTGAAGGTTCTTTGCTTCCTGTAATATGAGGGAGGGCAAGTTCTCCATCCACATTACCATCCTCCTCTATTCCCAGATAGGCAAGCGCTTCCTCTGTCTCAGAAATGCTCAATCCTTTTTTCAAAAGTGCGTCTTTCACTTCGTCGTAATTGTAAATGAAATAACCGCCCTCTTCTCCGTCACTGTCCGCATCGCTTGCGGAAAAGTAGAGGTCCTCTTGCATAAAGTGCTCCCGCATCTGCGCTATGGTCTCCTGCACGACCCTTTTGTACATAGGGTCCTTCGTCTCTTCATACATCTGCACATACACCGGGATCAGTTCGGCATTGGTATAGAGCATTTTTTCGAAATGCGGACTCTGCCACTCCCGGTCTGTCGTGTAGCGGAAAAATCCTCCCCCTATCTGGTCGTAAAGCCCGCTTAGGGCCATTTTTCTCAGTGTCGTATCGGCCATGCTGTAGGCCCTTTTGTCATCGTTCAGTCTGTAAATGGTCAGGAGCAGCGCTATCTTGGAAGCTTCCGGGAACTTGGGACGATCAGCAAATCCTCCGTTCTTTGGATCGTACGTTTTGACTATATCGTCCACGGTCCTTACAAGCAGACCTTTCGTGAGGTCCCGTGTAAGCATTTGGGAAGAACCACCCTTCGTCTGCACATTTTTATAGCCTTCTGTCAAACGCTTCAACTTCGTTGGATCTTTTTTCAGCGCAGCAAAATCAGGCAGCATCTTAAGCAGCCCCCTGGAACCGTATCCCTCCTCTTTGGGTATGTACGTCCCCAGATGGAACACTTCGCCTTCCGGCGTCATAAACACGCTCAGGGGCCATCCCCCTCTTTCACCGTAATAGTCCATATAGAGCTGCTGATACTTCTTGTCTATCTGTGGGTATTCTTCTCTATCCACCTTGATGGACACAAAGTCATCATTCAGTAATTTGGCTACCGTTTCATCCGTAAAGCTCTCCTTCTCCATCTCATGGCACCAGTGGCAGGTACTGTAGCCGATGGAGAGAAAAATGAATTTGTGTTCTTTCGCGGCTTTCTTAAACGCCTCTTCACCCCAGGGGTACCAGTTCACAGGATTGTGAGCATGCTGCTGAAGATAGGGGGAATTCTCTTTCACAAGGGCATTGGTGTAACTCTGCCCGGCACAAAGCCCGATCATCATAATACACCATACTAAAATACTTTTCATCTCTACTCCGCAAGGTGATTTTTTGCTATAATCAATGTCAACTATAACATAAAGCAACCCAAATGACAAAAGAAGAAAAAGAAACCATACGAAAAAAGATAGAAGAAGATATTGAAACGCTTAAAGAGCAGATCAGCACACTCGAAGAGAAGGTCAAACCCATTTCTCCCGACTGTTCACTGGGACGACTCACCCGGCTCGAAGCGATGGGAGAACAGCATGTCAACAACAAGATACTCGACGAGTCAAAGGTCCGGCTCACCAGACTCCAGAATGCCCTGCTTCGTATCGACAAACCGATGTTCGGTATCTGCATAGAGTGTGAAGAGGAGATAGGTACAGGCCGGATGTCCGTACGCCCGGAAAGTGTCAGATGTGTAGAGTGTGCAAACAACGCACAGGGTGTGTAGTCACGCACCTTTTATATCAGCCCTTTCGGGAGAAATTGTATTTCATTCAAATTTTAATATGCGGTGCGTGACTACGCACCCTACAGAAATCAAAGCGACTCAATATTCCCAACAACTTTCCCCACAATACTCACTTCATCCGGCGCCAGCACTTCGGGAGAGTAGGCTTTATTATCCGAGATGAGCTCCACCATACCGTCCGCTCTCTGACGGATACGCTTGATGAAGAGTCCCGCCGTGGTTGAAGCGATAAAAATACCGTCTTTATTGATATTGGTCTGGTTTCTGTCTACAAATACGATGGACCCGTCCTGAAGTGTCGGTTCCATAGACTCCCCGTCCACATGGATCGCTTCAAGTTCGGTGTTGCCCATGCCTACCATATTGTGCATGATCTTCTCATCGATGGTAATCGTCTCGTAATTCTCGTCAAAGACTTCAGCCCCGCCGCCGGCACTTGCACGTATATCAGAAAAATAGCGTACCTGAAAGAATTTTTCCGTCTGTTCTTTGAGCATATCGACTGCCTGGTCAAAGAAAAGCCAGTTGACCGATATCTTTTTAAGTGCACAAAACTCGAGTATCTCTTCGTAAGGGATTGAGTTTCTCTTTTTCATCGTGGCAAAGGTCGCCTGAGGGATATTAAGCGCCTGTGCGACATCTTTGTCAAAGACTTTCCCTCCAATCTTCGTTTCAGAGATCACATCTTTTAGTTTTTCTATTATTTCATTGAAATTCATCATTTTTTACTCCTTTTTTTATTATTAGGTCTCCTTGTTAAAGAACAAAGTCCCTTCACAATTCCTCTCACTAAAGCTTCCTCCTTGATGAGAATGTAACTAAACGCACATATAATATTTCAAATTATAATGTATTTTTCCTAAAAGTATGACAATTTGACATATTTTTTAACTATTTTCATACTTTTATATACAATTTGACATATATAGAGTTAAAAAAAACAAAGAAAAGGATTTAAAATGGATTTTAAAAGAAACAGAAATCTGCTAAATGAAGCAATGAACTCAGGATGTAGAACAGCAGCGGAGCTTGCACTCTTTTTGAAGATCAGAGCGAAACAGGTATAAAAAGCATGCTATTTCAAAAGCAGTATGTCAACCTCATCACCTACCTCTTTGGAGGCATCATCTTCTGAAGTTACAAGCAGCGCAACATCGCCGAGCATATTGGTAAGAATGGCAGAGGTGCCGACTTTCTTGCCTTTAAAGTCAACATAATATTCTCCCTGAAGCAAAGAGACGTTACAGGCGGTGAACTCCGCCTTTTTGGCACGTTTGATGAATGGCTCTTTCAGTTTGGCTTTTACTTTTCGCAAAACAGATTTCCCTTTCTGCAGTTTTTCTATCAACGGTAGGACGTACAACAGTGCCGTGACTGTTGATGAGTAGGCAAATCCGGGAAGCCCAACAATAAACTTGTCCCCTTTGCGTGCCACAACAATGTGCTGTCCGGGCTTGATACGTACCCCTTTGAACACCACTTCACAACCCAGTTCAGTGATCACATCTTTTACAAAATCAAAATCCCCTACACTTACACCACCTGTGGTCACGACAATATCACTTTTCTCCAGTGCTTCTGCCATGGCCTTCTGGATACTTGCTTTATCGTCTTTGATACAGCCAAGCTGCATAGCGATGCCGTCATATTTCCTCACAATCGCTTCAATGGTATAGTTGTTCGAAGATCGTATCTGGGAATCATTGGTCTGTACTTCTCCCAGATCAAGCAGTTCTGAGCCCGTAGAGAGTATGGCCACCGTCGGTTTTTCATATACTGAGACCATAACGATATTCAACCCTGCCATCACACCTATCTGTGGAAAATCGATCTTTGTTCCCGCTTCAATGAGTTTCTGTCCTTTGGCATAGTTCTCTCCCGGCTCACGTACGGAAAATCCCTGGGGAACCTCTTCTTTGATAACGATCTCGTCACCGTCTACTTCCACATTCTCTATGGGAATGAGCGTATCGGCACCTTTGGGCATCAGTGAACCCGTAAAAGTTTTGATACAGGTCCCGCCAATTACCTCGTCTCTCAAAGCGGAACCGGCGGGATTGATACTTGCGATCCTGAGCCTTCCCAGTGCCATATCATCATAATTGAGCGCATAACCGTCCATTGCCGCTGTCGGGAATTCCGGAGAGTTATGGTCTGCTACAATATCCTCTGCCAGCACATACCCCTGCGCATCCATGATAAAAAGTTTTTTTGTTTTGTATTTTTCGATCCGTACCCCTTCCAAGAGTGCCATCGATTCATCAAAGTGCATCATCATTAAAAAGTCCCTTTTGTAGGGTGCGTAACCACGCACCACATAATAAAATCAGCATACCGTCATATTTTTGCCGAAAGGATTTATAAAAGGTGCGTGTTTACGCACCCTACGCGAGCAATCCGCTTCCGTCCATCGGCGTACTTCTGTCTTCCGCATAGATACGTTCACCGTTCTTCACATCATACTTCCATATCGGCGCATTGGCTTTGAAATCTTCTACGAATTCATCGATCAACTCAAGTGCGACACGGCGCTTGGGTGAGAACACCGCAGAAACGTAAGAGGAAGTGTGAATGGGCACGTCGCCAATAGCATGTGCCATTTTGACCACCGCTCCGCGGGCCTCCGCTTTCTCCTGCCACTCATCAAACCACTTCTGAAGTACCGGTCCATAGATATCAAAACTAAGTGCTTCTATCCCGTCTTCGGCACGTATCGTTCCCACAAAAGGGATGTATGCACCATAGTTGGACTGTGCCTCTTCATCCAGCCACCTTCCAAAGATCTCTTTGACATCCAAGGGACCGTTATACAGTTCCATAACTCAACCTCCACAAACCGGCGGAAGGATAGATATCTTGTCTCCCTCTTTCAGCGGCGTACTTAGGTCACTTACCATCGTATCGTTCAAAGCTACTGCACATTTCGGCAGCCACTCTTTGACCATACCGTCCTCTTTGAGTTTTTCCGCCACATCCGCAAGCGTTGTCGCATCCATCTCTATCGGTGCCTTGCCGATAGGGCCTAAAAATTCTACTTTTATCATAAGGGTTCTCCTTGAACATCTGTGGATTATAATTCTTGTTTGGTATAATTACGCTTAAAAAAGGTGCGGGTATGATATTTGGTTCTATCAGCTATCTAAACCTTCTCCCTTTCCAACTTTTTCTCAAACGCTACCTCAAAAGTTCCTCGGCAAAAATGGCTTTCCGCTATAAACGTGCCGTTCCCTCACAGATCAACAGATCACTAAAAAGACAAGAGGTCAATGCCGCTTTCATTTCATCGATCGAATCCAGAAAATTCGGATGTACGGACCTGGGCATCATCGCAGATAAAAAAGTCTACAGTGTCTTGCTGCTGGAGGGAGAAGACCAATATGATCCCGCTTCCGCCACATCCAACAGACTGGCAAAAGTACTGGGTCTCAAAGGCAGGGTACTCATAGGTGATGCTGCACTCAAGTACTACCTGGACGGAGGAGAAGGCATAGACCTTGCAGAAGCTTGGCACGAAAAAACAGGTCTGCCCTTTGTCTTCGCCAGACTCTGCTACAACAAACACGGAAAACAGATCCAGAAACTGGCAAAGCAGTTTGCCCATACAAAAGTAAGGATCCCGCAATACATTTTAAAGAAGGAAGCAAGAAAAAGAGGTATCACTCCAAAACAGCTCACCTGGTATCTGGAACAGATCTATTATACGATGGGATACAGGGAGAAGAGGTCTTTGAAAACGTTTTTGAATTCATAGGGTGCGTAGCTACGCACCTTTTATTGCATGAGGCCTTTCGGCAAAATTTTTTCTTTCATACATATTGTATTATGCGGTGCGTGAATACGCACCCTACGCGATCGTTGATACCGCTCTCTCTATCCTCTCGATCGTCTCATCCACTCCGATGATCGCCATTACTTCGTCCATCCCTGCGCCGGTCATACTTCCTAGCAGGCTGACACGAAGGGGCATACCGATCTTCCCGAACCCGATCTCCTTCTCCGCAACGATCTTCTCCATCACTTCATGGTAATCGACAGGCAAGTGCAGCGGTTTCTCCCAGGTCTGAAGCATCGCGATGAAATCTGTCAATATTTCCTTTGCCTCTCCCTTGAAGGCTTTTTTAACAGCCTTCTCGTCATAGTCTGTCGGAGCAGTAAGGATAAGCTTGATCTGTTCAGCCAGCTCCACCAGTGTTTTCCCCCGCTCCTTGGTTGCATCCAGCAGCATCTCAAGCTTGTCATGTTCACTGATATCCACACCGAACTCTTTGAGCAGTTCCGCCAGTTCACTGTTACTCTTGTTCTTGATATAGTGAGCATTGAGCCAAAGCAGTTTGTCAAGATTGTAGTTGGAAGCAGACTTGTTAATATCTTTCGGGTCGAACTGCTCTATCATCTCTTCTACGGAAAAGATCTCCTGGTCTCCATGACTCCAGCCCAGACGCACAAGAAAGTTTAGCAGAGCCTCGGGCAGGAATCCAAGTGCCTTGTACTCCATCACATCTGTTGCCCCGTCTCTTTTGGAAAGTTTTTTGCCCTGTTCGTTGTTGATCATCGCTACATGGTAGAAGTTGGGTATACTGAAGCCCAAAGCATTATAAACCACGATCTGTTTTGGTGTGTTGTAAAGATGGTCATCTCCACGAATGACATCCGTCAACCCCATGAGGGCATCATCGATCGCAACAACAAAGTTATAGGTAGGTGTTCCGTCACTTCTTGCAATGATAAAGTCATCCACTTCATTTGCTGCAATATTCATCGCCCCTTTGACACCGTCCACAAAAGAGATTGTCCCTTCCTGCGGGGCCTTGATACGAATCACCGGCTTCACACCTTCGGGAGGTGTCCCTGTAAAGTCACGGTAACGGCCATCGTAGCGTGTACGTTCTTTCTTTGCCATCTGCTCTTCACGCAGTGCATTCAGCTCTTCTTTCGTCATATAACACTTGTACGCTTTGCCCTCTTCAAGCAACTGGTCAATATATTTTTTGTAAAGATCGAAGCGTTTGGACTGGTACACAACCTCTCCGTCATGACTCATACCGACCCACTCAAATGCTTTCAGGATGGCATCCTTGGCTTCTTCGGAGTTACGCGCCATATCCGTATCTTCGATACGCAGCAGGAACTTCCCGTTGTTATGTCTGGCCGTCAGCCAGGAGAAGAGAGCAGTACGCAGACCGCCGATATGTAGATACCCTGTAGGTGAGGGTGCAAAACGTGTTACTGTCATGATAATACCTTCGTATGAATTAGTGGAATTGTATCAAAAATGTGGTTAAAGAGGTGGAGGCGCAAAGGGCCGAAGCCCTTTGAGGATTATTTTTTCTTCTTGGAAGATGTTTTTTTATTTTTTGTCTCTTTTTTGGCAGAGGTGTTTTTCTTGATACTTTTTTTCACATCCTTCTTGACCTTGACATCGTTCCTGACATTCTTGGCCGTTTGTTCACCAATACCCTCGACCCTCTGAAAATCCTCAAACGATTTGAACTTTCCTTTTTTACGCTCTTTAATGATCGCATCAGCTTTCTTCTCTCCGATACCTTTTATCTGCATCAGTTCACTTTTTGAAGCCGTATTCAACTGATTCAGGCTCATACCAAACAATACTGAAGTTGCCAAAACCAAAAATCCTGTCACTACCTTTTTTAGCATTTTATTTCCTTGTATTTATTTTTTATTATGATTGCATATAACAAAGAATATTATATCGAACTATTTCTTGTATATTCTGGAACAATCCTTTGAAGTACTTCTGTTTTATCTTCAGACACCAACAGATCCTCTATATCTTGAGATAATTTATCAAGATCATATCTTGTAGGCTTTGCTATAAAAATTGAACTGTATTTTGTTTTTTGCTCACTGTCATCCAGTAAAAGTTCTTCAAAAAGTTTCTCTCCATCCCGCAACCCGGTAAAAACAATTTCTACCTCATCTTCTTTCCCATAAAGACGGATCATCTGTTTAGCAAGATCAACTATCTTGATCGGTTCTCCCATATCCAAGATAAAAAGCTCTCCCCCTTTCGCGATCGTAGCCGTTTGCAATACAAGCTGACAGGCTTCAGGGATCAACATGAAATAACGTGTGATTTCCGGGTGAGTCACAGTAACCGGCCCCCCTTCTTCTATCTGATGCTTAAATTTTGGGATCACCGAACCGCTTGAGCCCAATACATTTCCAAAACGTACAGCAACGATCTCTGTTTTTTCACTCATAACGTTCTGTGCATAAAGCTCGGCAACACGTTTTGTTGCGCCCATTACATTGGTCGGCCGGACTGCTTTATCCGTTGAAATGATCACGAGTTTTTCCACTCCGATTAAAATACTCATATCTATCACATTTTTAGTGCCTAAGACATTATTAATCACTGCAACATCCGGGTTGTGTTCACAAATAGGTACATGTTTGTAAGCAGCTGCATGAATTACTACTTCCGGTCTCTTCAATTCAAAAAGTTTTCGCAGAGATACTGCATCTGTCACATCCAATAATCGCAGATCAGCATCCTCTATCTCTTCTCCTATTTGGTAGAGATTATATTCACCATTGTCAACAAGTATCAAATTGCTTGCTCCAAACTGTTTGCACTGTCTGACAATTTCAGAGCCTATACTGCCTCCTGCTCCGGTTATAAGCACAGATTTCCCTTTGATGAAAGATGCAATACCTTCCTTGTCCAGATCTTTCGGGTGCCTGGCAAGCAGGTCTTCAATGGAGAGATCTTCAAGTTTTTCATGCTCCGAACCAAGCAGTTTAACCCTCTTGATCTCATTGACTCCCAATTCATTCAAATCATTGACCAACATTCTAAGTTCATCTTGCAAGATGGCTTGTGTTATGATCGCAGCAGTAATCTGTTTCTCGTTGACAACGTCTCCCAAATGCTCAAAATCATACACTTTTACATTATTAATATAAGCATCTTTTGAACTATTGTCTTTCCCCAGTGCCACAATCGCTGCAGGATAGTAGTCGATCTCATTTCTCATCGCACTCTGTATGATCGTCCCCGTTTTACTGCTTACGCCGATAAGCAGTGTTGGTTTGACCGCATGTGCTTGAAAACTCTCATTCCAGAACCGTTTACTCATCCGTATCATACCGATAAAAATGAGGGAGAGGAAAAAGTCGATAATAATTACAGAACGAGGAAACGGATGAAACAGTGAGGGGAAGAGTAAATAAAAAACTGTAAACATACCATACGCAAGTATATGTGCTTTGATAATATTCTTTGCATCGGAAAAACTGAAAAAACGCCAAATAATAAAATAGCTTTTGAACCAGAACATTGCAGCTACCTTGAAAACTGCCAGAGTCAGATAGACTCCCCAGAACGTTTCCAAAAACTGCTGTGGTATATAAAAATTAAAACGTAAAAGATAGGCCAAATAAAGTGTTCCCAGTGAGAGTAGAAGATCTATCACAACAAAAAACAGTGTACGTTTTAATGCAGTTGGACGGAAAAGTAATATCATTTCAACACCCTTTCCATGACCTTACAAACACAATCCACATCTTCATCCGACATGTTCGACCCGCTTGGCAGGCAGACTCCTGTTTCAAAGAGCTTCTGCGATATACCATTCTCAACTCTCAATGCCTCTTTGAAAAGCGGCTGAAGATGCATTGGCTTCCATAACGGACGACTCTCTATATTCTCATTTTCTAATGCCTCTATAACACGGGATGGATCAGTATGCTCCAGTGTTAATGTTGTCAACCATCGATTCCCACTACTCCCATGGATCTCTGGCATTAATGCGATTTCATCATAAGCAGAAAGTCTTTGGCTATAGAGGTCAAATATCTCACGTCTTCGCCGAACTCTTTCATCAAGTACTTCCATCTGTGCTACCCCTATGGCAGCGAGTACATTGGACATACGGTAATTGTACCCATATTCCTTATGCTCATAAAAAGGCTTATCTTCCTTGGCTTGTGTAGCCAGAAACTTCGCTTTGGCTATCAATGCTGCATTATCACTGACCAGCATGCCTCCGCCCGAAGTGGTCAATATCTTGTTCCCGTTAAATGAAAATACACCCATATCACCAAATGTACCGCTTTGCTCTTCCCGCAGTGTCGCACCGAGAGATTCCGCTGCATCCTCAATGACATAAATATCTTCATTCTTGCATATTTCCATGATCTCAGACATCTTTGCCATTTGTCCGTAAAGGTGCGTCACTATGAGTGCTTTTGGTTTTTTAGGAGCTTTGGCTATCGCCTTTTGCAATAAAACAGGGGAGAGGTTCCAGCTTTCATCACTGTCTACAAATATTGGAAGCGCATTTTGGTATAAAATGGCATTCACCGACCCTATAAATGTAAAAGATGATGACAATACATAATCCCCTGCACCAATACCCAGTACACGTAAAGCCAAGTGAAGGGCAGCTGTTGCCGTATTCGTCGCCACAGCATGTTTTACTCCGGTATACGCACAGATACTCTTTTCAAAATGCTCTACAAAAGCCCCAAGCGGTGCAATGTAGTTGCTCTCGAAGACTTCAGCGATGTACTGCTGTTCTTTTCCGCTCATATGCGGTGGAGAAAGAAAAATTCTGCTCATTGTTTACCCTGCGACCGTTTGTACCAGATACTTCATATCTTTCAGAAGTGACCACTCCTGAATATATTGCTTATTGATTTCCACCTTATCCGGCCAAATTACTTCCCTATTATATCGTTCTGGATCTTGCACTTTTGACAGTATCTCCTCTTCATTTTTGTATTTTAATGAAGCTGGTCCCGTAATACCCGGTCTTACACTTAAAATAATGCGGTCTTCTCCCCTAAGTCCATCTGCGTATCCAGGGACATCGGGCCGAGGTCCGACAAAACTCATATCCCCCAAGAGCACATTAAACAGTTGCGGCAACTCATCGATTTTGCTTCTACGAAAAAAAGTGCCGCTTTTTGTAATGCGGCGGTCTTGGCTTGTCGTTACTGTTGTATCAAGCCCGTCAAGCTGCTTCATGCTTTTTATCTTGAATACAAAAAAAGGCTTTCCTTCTTTGCCAATGCGCTTTTGCATAAACAGCCCATTACTCCTTGTTTCCACAGAGGCAATCATCCAAGCTGCCAATATGATCCACCATGTTAAACAAATGCCTATCGCAGAAAGTACTACATCAAAAAGTCGCTTCTGAAACCTGCCTGCTCTGTTTAACATTTATTTCTTTAGTTTATATATTTTACTGTATGGTGAAGAAACCACCAAATCAAACAGATCTTTATCATACTTCCCTAGTATGAACATCTGAACATACATGGAGTGGAATGTCTCTTCATCCATGACCACGAATCTGCCGTAACTCTTCATAAAAATGACCACATATCGTCCTTCTGCATGATATGGCTGTGTCTGTATCTGCGTTTCTCCGTTTTTGGTCATTTGGGCAACAACGAAATACTTTACAGGTACTTTCTGTTTTCCAAAAAAGAGCTCACCTTTTTTTGCATCAAACACAATCCCGTTGGAAAACTGGAGTACACCATTTTTATTTTTAATAGCACGCGTCGGATAGAACATTATCTTTCTTTCAGCTTTTCCCGTTGTCAAGTCCAGATTTCCAAAAACGGCTACTGTAGGAAAAATATTGAGCATTCTATACGGGAGATAAAGATAAATATCTCGTGTTTTCTCAGGCAGTTTGTAGGTACCATTTTCAAGCTCCCCTAATAAAATATTGGGATTGATCTGATCTTTTTTTCCATTTTTAAACAAGGTATCTGCTACAACAGAATAGTTTGAG
This sequence comes from Sulfurovum sp. NBC37-1, assembly GCF_000010345.1. Taxonomy (NCBI): domain Bacteria; kingdom Pseudomonadati; phylum Campylobacterota; class Epsilonproteobacteria; order Campylobacterales; family Sulfurovaceae; genus Sulfurovum; species Sulfurovum sp. NBC37-1. Next base: position 103,629 of record NC_009663.1, on the reverse strand, counting down.
TCAACATAAGTTTCCACGGCCAATCTACTTAAGTTCGCCGCTAGCTCCGGGGAAGATGTCTGCATGATCTTAGAAATGATAAAGTTATCATTGTTGTGCTTTCCTCCATCAATAAGTGTTGATGTATCGGAGTAGTACCAGATTGGATAACCATAATCCCACCAGCTCAAAGTATAATCTTTGCCACTTGCTATCTTGTCGAGCCTCACCAGATCTTCCACCTCTGGTTTATTAAGCACAGTCGGTACTTTATACCCTATTATATGTATGATATTTGGATATATCATTGCCCCTGTTACAACAATGATAAAAGCATATTTAGAACGTTTGTCTTTGAAAAAGTCCCCTATTACAAAGAAAAGATATACAGCACTCATTGCTGCAATCGGTACCGCGTATACCGTAAATCTTAAACCACCAAATAGTGCAAAAACCCCAATCCCTACTAAAGGAAGTGCCAGTATAAATGCCTTATGCCTAATCACAAGTACAATATATCCGACCAATGACAGAATTACCCCTATCTGTGATCCTGAAACTCGATTGGCAAAAGTTGAAAAAGGAATCTGTCCCGCTTCCCTTACTGTTTGATTGACAGCGTAAAAGTGGAGTCCGGACTCTTTGGTTCCTGTAATGGTATAGGTTGCTATTTTATGCAGGATCAATCCAAAAACATTTCCCAAAAACAGAAAAAGAATAAATAAAATACCCGAAGCTATTATTAAATTCTTCTCTTTTATCTTTTCCTGCTGCAAGACAAAATATACCACTATTAAAAGAATCAGGTGTACAACATAGGTTAAAGGTTTATCCATACCCAGAGGCAAAAGAGAGAGGAAAATCAAAATAAGCGATGCATAGGTCGTTTTGTCATGTCGATGAAACCAGACCATATAGCCTGCATAAATCATACCCATAGCATACACAATAGCCTGCCCCTGATCGTAAAGAAACGGGTACAGTACAATGGCAATGGCAGCATAGAGCGCCGAACGCAAATTAAAATCCACTGTACTCTTCATTAGAAAATAGAGGATGAACATCGGAGCCATTGCCGAGAACATATCCGTATCATAATACCCTGTCATGGTACGGTTATAGTAACTCCACGCAATACTTCCAAGTAACGCGGCAAAAAATCCCCACAGTGATTCTCCATACAGCCTTGCTATCAAAATGATAGGAATCACCACCAAACTTGACACTACCGCCGGCATATATAAAATGATCGTCTCAAGGCTTAAGGGGGTTATCTTTGCCAATAACGTCGTAAAAAACACCACTCCATATTCCCATAAAGCAGGTATTCTCGGATTATCGGCATGCAAACCGAAAAGTTCATGCTGTGCTCCTGAAGCAAAAAAATACCCATCATTGGTATTTATCATTAGCTGCCCGTTCCAGTAAAAAGCTGGATTATCCTGAAACTGATAAACCCATATCATACGAGTAACAAAAGAAAAAAGATATGCCAAAAGCATTAACCCCATCATTTGTCCTGTAGTCACTTGATTCTTCAACATTTTTGACTGCTTCACATCTTACCTTTTATAATTTTTTTGACAACGGTAAACAAACCTGCCAATGAACCCAGCCCGTAAAAGAGGTGCAGTGTCAGAAATGCACCTACAAGATAGGGAAGGTCTATCCACCTCTCTTTCAGTCTAAAGCTCATGATTATAACCAAAGTGAGATAACTAACCAATGACAGAAAAGTAAACCATGCAAGCTTTGGATATGCTACGGTAAAGAGCAGAGGCAAAAGCAGAGACAAAAGAAACAGCAACGGAACAAAATGGCGCAAACTCAATGAAGCAAAGGTTTTTGTATAGTATATCGTAAGAATATTCCAGCAGCCATTTTGATACTGGTTCCTTGCCAACTCTGTAAATGTTTCTCTGGCATAGTATACAGCTCGCACACTGGGCACAAGATATATGCTTCCGCCTCCGTGAACAATGCGTTTGTTTATCTCTATATCCTGATTGCGTACAAGGCGTTCGTCATATAAGCCATACTCTTCAAATGTCTCTCTGCTATAGCATCCAAAAGCAACCGTATCGACCTTTTTCACCTTATCTACTCCGGTTCTAAAATCGGCGTTGCCGACACCCAGCCTGTCTGTCAATACCTTTTTAATGGCGATAGATTTAGGGTTTTTGTTTTTCACTTCTGTTATTAAAACACCCCCAACACAATTGGCATTGAATTTTTTGATATACGCTGCCAAATCCGAAAAATAACTTTTGGGGTACTCTGCATGTGCCGATATAATAAAAATATACTTGCCTGTCGAAGCTTTGATACCGATATTCATACTGATAGGAGTAAACTTTCGAGGATTGTACAACAGTTTGATGTGTATATCTTGGTACCGTTGGATGATCTCTGCTGTTGCATCACTGCTTCCCCCATCCACGAATATGAGTTCATACGATTCCAAACCGGAACGGTTAATTGAGTCAATGCAAGCCGCTATGTAGTTCCCTTCATTGAGGCATGGGATAATTATGGATATCTCTGTCATAATTTCTTTTCAGTATTTAAGCTAATATATATTTTACCATACTTCCTGCCAAACAGTAGTGTAAAAATAGTTCTGAAATTCCAAATCAATGGCAATCCTCCCTTTCTCCAACTTCTTTAAAAGTAGAAGTTAAGCCATAAGAGTCAACTTTATCTTGAAAAAATGACGCTTTCGGCACAATGGAGGTGAAAATAAATAAGAGCAAATTGTTGTCTTGATTTTTCAGTCCACTATATTCTTCTATCTTTTCTATCATCTGTCCCGTCATAATACCATGTGTTTTTCCGCCTATTCCTAAAGAATAGTCCGATTTGGGAATTTTTATCTCATCAAAAAAGATATCACTCATATTGGCATCATAATGCTGCTCTGTATGAACAATAACTTCGTTTATCTCTTGGCGATTTGCTATCTCACGGCTTACGAAGCCTGCTTTTATGAACTGTGGTCTTGCACCTAATATTGTTAATATTTTTATCATTTTAAAACCTCGTTATAAACTTTTATCATCTGCTTTACATTATCTTTCCAATTATAAAGTTTACAAACTCTTGTTCTCCCCGCATCACCCATTTGAGTTCTAAAACTAGGGTCAAGTATTAATTTTTCAATTGCTTTTGCAGTCATCTCTGGATTTCTTGGTGGCACTATAATTCCAGTTACTCCATCTTCAATAACTTCAGGAAGACCACCTACATTTGACACTATAACGGGTTTGGCACATGCCGATGCTTCAATAACTGCAACCCCAAAACTTTCACTATTTGATACTGACACTGATACTGACAACATATTATGATATTTTGGTACATCTGAAAACGGCACTTTCCCTGTAAAGATTGTTTTGTGCTGAATGTCTAGTTTTTCAGTTAACTTTTTTAAGTTTTTCTCTAGTTTTCCACTACCAACGATCAAAAGCTTTAAAGGTAAGCCTGTATATTTGTCACTAAGTATTTTAAAGGCTTTAATTAAATACTCTATTCCATATTTTTCTTGCAGTGTTTTAACCGTTCCGATAACGATATCATGTTGAGTAAATAAACTTTCTGCTTTCATAGGTTTGAACTGCTCTATATCAATTCCAAATGGCGTTACTTCTATTTCTTTCTTTGTATATAAATTAGTTTCTTCTTTCATTACATGTGAAGTTGATAGTATTTTATCTGCTTTTTTAAGATTGAATTTCAAGATAGACTTATGTAAAAATGATTTATGTGGAAAATCGAATACATCGCTTCCCCATACAGAGAGTACAAATGGCGAAAAACTACTTAAAGCCCCTAAGAGTCCATAACTTGTAGCATAGTGGGCATGTATAATATCTGGCTTAAACTCTCTGATAATTTTTTTAATTGTTGGTAGTGCGTAAAGATATTTTATTTTATACCACTTTCCATCTTCTACATCAATAGTTTGGTTTAAATTTTTAACCGTTATATTAGTAATGCCATCATAATCATCAACTGTAAAATTGCCTAAACCAAAAATTACAATTTCAATATCATTTTCAGATAGCGATTTTGCCCATTTAATAGTGTGTACTGAATTAGGATCTGATAGAAGTAATAATCTCATTTTGAGAGGTCCTTTTGAACTTCTTCTGCTCTTGCTTCCCAGGAATGTTTATGCTTAATTTTGTTTATATTTTTAATTTTTGCATATAGTATAGATGAACTTTCTAACAAATATTTAAAAAAATTTTCAATGTCCTTTTCATTATACTCCAAACTCCATCCAATATCATTTTCGTTTACGAACTCTCCAGCTAAAGTCCCTATCGAAGCTATAATAGGTTTTTCTTGCCCAATATATTCATATAACTTAACGGGTGCAGCAAACTCCCAGTACTCCTGAGGCTTTACAAAAAGCATGGCTATATGTGCATTTTGATATAAATCTTTTAAATCACCACTACTTTTATGTACGATGGATATATTATTAGTAGTAGGTTCATACTCTTCTTTAATATTTTTCCACTCATTTTCTCTTGTACAAAGAGTAAAATGTATTTTAGGAAATTTTTTCAATACACTAAAAAGTTTGTGCATTTGATAGTGACTTCCTAATCCACCTATATAAAGTAGTTCAATTGGTTCATCAATAGTTTTCAACTCTTTTGTCGCATACTCATCCTGTCCAGGAGGAAGAGGCTTAAATTTATTTTGACTGACTGTTGGGATATATTTTGCCATCTGATATGATGGAAGATAAACAATATCTACTAAATCATTGTATTTTTGCAAATCATAGCGATAAAAAAATTTAGCTATTTTTCTTTTGAAAAAAGATAGAGATATACCATATTCTGGAAAAAGCCAATAAATATCTCTATAAAAGAGCCCTATTTTTATTCCGTTATTTTTACAAAATCTAAAAAAATTAAAATCTAAAAATGGGCACATTGGTAAATGATCTTTTTCTGTCAAAAGTGTCGGTTGAGTTGATGATTCAGAATAAAGAAAATCAAATTTTACACCAGAATGTATTTGCTGTTTAATATCTTCAATACTTTTTTTTCTTTCTCTGCAATAACCAGTAACCAATGTAACTTGATATCCAATTTTTTCAAATGCCTGCATCATTTTAAGTGGTCTGATACCACTTGCTGATGCCGTATTTTCCCTAAGAGGCAATGGATGATGAAATATAATCTTTTTCAATTTTTATTTCCTTAAATTATTTTTTATAGAGTGTTAAAATATTTCATATAACTTGCTTCACTTTAGTATCCACCAAAGCTTTCAGATCATTAATAAAATTATTATAATTGGTTTGTGCATTATATTTTTTCAAAAATATACTATGTGATTTTTCTCTTACTACTTCACTTTTAAAAAAATGAATATTTCCCAAGCTATCAACTATTTCATTTACTTCACATTTTTCATTCAACAACACACCATTAACTTTATTATCAATCATCTCACTTATGCCACCAATATTTGGCGCTATGATAGGAATATGACAACTCATAGCTTCCATAATAGAAACAGGAACACCTTCTGATTCACTAACATTGATTAATACATCTACTTTATTCTCTTTATAAAACTTATAAACTTCTTGGTTGGTTAATTGTCCTATAAAATTAAAAATAATATTTTCTTTTTGAGATAACTTTTTATTTGCTAAATCTTTCAAAGTTTTTTCAAGAGGTCCACTACCTATGTGGTTCCATATGAAAGTAACAGCATGAAACCTGTTTGCTAACGCGTGCAATGCATCAATAATTTTATCAACTCGCTTTACCTTCACCAAAAAGGAACATGAAACAATAGAAAGAACATGGTCTGGACCGGGTTTACAGTAGATACCGTAATCATTAACGCCCAGTCTATATACTTTTAATATTTCATGACTAAATCCATATGTTGTATTTAGATAGGTATTCGCTGACTCCGTAATTGTAAAAACTTTATCTATATTATGCGTAAAGAGGTGTTTTAGCGGCATATAGCCATCTTTTCTTCTCTCTTGGTAAAGATCCATTCCGTGAATTCTACTTACGAGTTTATAACCATATTTTTTTTTCAGACTTTGCAATGCATAAGTAGCTTCTGTATTCCAGTACGTATAGACAACAGTACTATTTAATTTTTCTTTTTTATGAAAATATACATCAAAGAGTTCATAAAATCTCTGGTATGTATACATGGAAAATAAAAATTGTTTTATCCTTTTTGTATTGGTACCTACCTGAGTTCTAAACTCTTTATAAAACAAACGTGTACCCATTGACTTAATCAAATAGTATAATTTATCTACTAAAGTTACACTCTTTTTGCACAAAAACTGATCCACTTTTATGCCATTGGGAACGTTTCTGTATTTTGGATGTGCGGTAATGGGCATAATTGTCAAATTTGCTCTCTTTGGGTAATACTCTACCTCTGTTTCCAAAAATTGCTCTCCGGGATAGTATGGAAACGAAGATGTTATAAGAATTATTTCAATCATGGCTCGATTTTAGTTCAATAAGTAACGTGTCTCTAAAGGTAAAATATTTAGATAAAAACATTTTTTTTACTATCTGTCTTCTGCTTAGAACGTCATGTTCACAAAATTCAAGCTTTTCAATATCAAAACCGGCATCGACAGCAATTTTTGATAGTGTGTATGGGGTAAACCAAAACCTGTGATCACTATTGATACATTCTATGTTTTTAAATGCAAAAATAAAATTATTGAGCCGAAATGCATTGGGCGTAGTTAGGATAATTGTATCTACATTACTAAATTTTTTTCGAATGGCTTGTAAAAATATTACAGGGTTACCGATATGTTCAATTACATCGGGTATTAATAAATAATCAATTTTTTCCTTTACTATCTCTTCAGGTAACTGATCCTTTGTTATATCTATCGTATGTAAGTGTGGAATACTGTATCTGTTTTGAATATATTCGATCCCTTTTTTATTGATATCAATACCAAAACACAGTTTGCTTCTATCAATAAGCCTCTGGTGCAGCCAACTTTTTTGTTCTATTTTTCGATCAATGATAGGAAGATGATCTACAAAACCCAAATGCACAACAATTTTATTTTCTGATACATGAAGTAAATATTCATCTCTGTTAAAAAGTTTTTTTTCATTTGTCAGCTTCATTTTCACGGCATTGCTAAATCGCATTCCTAATAAATATTCTAATACCTTATCGTCATACTGCATTGGCTTCCTTTTTAGTGTACCTTACGATATACAGGATATAAAACAGTAAAATAACACTCATACACATCGTAACCATGGAGAGGATTTCAAGAAATCCAAACTCATGAAAAAACATTAATATTAAAACTGGCACCAACGCATAAATCATAGATACATTCAGTATAACCTCCTGCTTGTTTAGAACTATTAAAATAGTGCCCAATGGTGAAGATATAAAATTCAAAAATAACCATGGGGTCAGAACAGAAGCTGCTTCACCTGCAAGTTTCCAATTTTCACCAAAAATAAAAACAAAAATATCGTCCGCAAACAAATAAATAAATAAAAAAACAGGGATGGCAACCAGTGAGGCTTTTAGTATAAAGCGTACTACAATTCTATATAAATCACTTCTCTTGGAACTTGATACTTTTTGATAAAACACTTGTGATAAAGAGCTGCTTATAAGAGACATAGGTGTTTGTACCATTTTAAATGCCAAAGAAAACTGCCCTAAAGTAGCAGCAGTAAAAAATTTCGCTATAAGTATACTTATTCCAGATAATCTAAAACCATCTATTATCGCATTAGGTAGATTATATATTGGTAATTTTTTATGTTTTTTGGCCAAGGAAAATATTTTTACTGTTTTTATCTGCAATAATCTCTGCCTATCTTCTTGCCAAACAAGTTTTCCAAGAATTGTTGTAGTAACCCCTTGTCCCAAAACACTACCGAGTATCAGCCCGCTACTTCCAAACCCACCAAGTCCCATCCCAAGATTTACAGCAGCGGTAGTTCCACTCTGAATAACCCTGCTTGCAGCTAATCTTTTATACTGTTTTTTTCTATTTGACCAATAATTAAGACTTTGATAAATGCCTGTCAACAAAACAGCAACAGGTATAAAATAGAGCCAAGTCGCTATTTCAGGATTCCCTAATAAATCTGTTATTTTGGCATTAAAAACATATATAACTATAAATGATATAAAACTTATAAAAAAAGATATTATTATAGAAAGTGCTACAATATTTATGGCGTCACTGTCCTTTTCCGGAAGCATTATGGCCAACTCATAACGACCAGTGGCCATTACAGAGAATAAAGAAGCTATACTCATATAGAGTGCGAATACTCCGAAATCTTCAGGTGTATAAATGCGAGTCAAAATCGGACTAATTGCTATAGGAATAGATTGAGCTATAGTCGTACCAGTCATAAGCGTAAGTACATTACGAGAAAATTCAGATTTTGGTTTTAACTTATTTATCATATTTGTTTAGCAATATACTCTATCTCTTCATCACTCAAATAAGGATTCATCGGTAAAGACATAATCTCACTTGAAACCTGTTCAGCTATAGGAAAGTCCCCTTTACTATATCCTAAATAAGAAAAACACTCCTGCAAATGCAAAGCTATAGGATAATGCACAGCAGTAGGAATACCTTGCTCTTTTAATTTAGATTGAACTTCATCTCTATTTTGAATTCTAACACTATATTGGGCCCAAACAGAAGTTGTCCTATTATCTACAAAAGGCAAAATAAAATCTTTGGCCTTTAAAGCTTCTGTATACTTCTGTGCTACTTCTTGACGTAACTTTAAATCTTTCTCATAATATTTTAACTTCACATTCACCACAGCACACTGCAATGTATCCATGCGTCCACCCATGCCAATGTACTTATGATGGTAACGTTTGGATTGTCCATGAACTCTTAAACTTTTTATCTTTTCTGCCAAAACATCATTATTGGTAAACACTACACCACCGTCACCAAAACACCCCAGTGGTTTGGCAGGGAAAAAACTTGTCGTTGAAATATCCCCCAGACAACTGTCGGTTTTCCCTTTGTATGTACTACCAAAGCTCTGAGCACCGTCTATAATAACTTTTAAATCATATTTGTCCGCAATGGCTTGAATAGCATCCATATCTGACGGCTGTCCATAGAGTGAAACTGGCATAATCACTTTTGTTTTAGATGTGATTTTCTCTTCGATTTTTTCAGGATCGATATTGTAGGTTTTTTCATCGATATCAACAAACACTGGCTTAGCTCCAAGAAAAGCTATCGTTTCCGCTGTTGCGATGAAAGTAAAAGGGGTTGTGATGACTTCGTCTCCCGCCCTAATCCCCAGCGCCATCATAGCAAGAAGCAGGGCATCTGTACCGCTACCACAGGTGATAGCGTGTTTGGCTCCGGAAAATTCTTCCAGCTTATCTTCAAGCTGCCTAACCTCTTCACCCATAATATAGTTGGATTTGTCCAATACATTCTGGATTGCAGCGTCTATCTCCGTTTTATACAACTGGTACTGATACTGCAGCTTTGCAAAATCTATCTTCACTTACGACTCACTTTCAGCACATCACTGTCAAGTTCATATCGGGCGAACATATCTTCAGCTCTGTTTTCCAGAAACCTGAGTGTTTCTCCAGATATACCTACCCATCCTATCTGTACTGCCGGCACTCCGGCCATCAGAGCATAAGGCTTGACATCTTTGGTGATCACTGCACCGGCAGCAACCAATGCATATTCGCCTATCGTTACACCGCAGACGATCGTTGCATTTGCACCGATGGAACACCCTTTTTTGAGCAGTGTTCTTTTAAATTCCTCTTTTCTGGAGATGAAAGCACGGGGGTTGATGACATTAGTAAAGACCATCGATGGTCCCAAAAAAACATCATCTTCCACCTCAACCCCTTCATAAATGGAGACATTATTTTGAACCTTGACCCCGTTGCCGACTTTTACCTTCGGGCCAACAACACAGTTCTGCCCAAACGAGCAATTCTCGCCAATGACCGTATGGGAAAGAATGTGTGAAAAATACCAAACTTTTGTACCTTTCCCCATATTGACATTTTCATCAACGTAACTGCTCTCATGGACAAAAACTTCAGACATTATCCAAACACCTTTTTACAGAATGGATGATACTCACCCTTTAGCCCCACCGCATCAAGACGGCGTATAGTTGAGACTGTATTGATAGAGCCGTAAGCCTCCTCAAGTCCAAACCCATTACCTTTGAGTATCTCTTCATAGCTTCGGGTATGAAGATCGGTAAACCCTCCGGAGAATTCTATCTCATCACCATCTACAGTAATAGACCGGTAAGTCCGCTGTCCCTGAGCTTTGATCTCTTCAGGGATGTAATCATAATTGACGGAAAGAAACCATCGTACATTGGCATGCTTGAGCTTGAATGATCCAGCGTTACAGTCAGGTGTTTTGACATGGACCACATTCTCTTCAACATCACCGAAGATCCAACAGAGCATATCGTAAAAGTGTACACCGATATTTGAAGCGATACCCCCTGACTTTTCCTGATCCCCTTTCCATGAGATGAAATACCATTTCCCTCTTGAAGTTAAATAGGTTAGGTCAATATCGTATATTTTATTTGGGTTTTCTTCTAGCTCTTTAATTACCTTTTCTTTAAGTGCAATAATCGATGGATGAAGTCTAAGTTGCAAAATATTATATACTTTATTACTAGTTTCTTCTTCTATGATCTTAAGTTGATCAATATTCCAGGGATTGAGAACAAGCGGTTTTTCACAGATCGCATCAGCACTGCTCTTGAGTGCAAACCGTATGTGTGAATCATGTAAATAATTGGGTGAACAGATGGAAACATAGTCTATCTTGTTACCGGTATCTCTTCTCCATTTATCAACAAACCTATCAAAACGTTCAAACTCCGTAAAGAAATTTGCATCAGGGAAATAACTGTCTATAATACCAATACCGTCATAGGGATCAAGTGCCGCCACAAGTGTGTTGTCTGTCTCCTTGATAGCCTTCATATGTCTTGGAGCAATATAGCCGGCTGCTCCAATTAATGCAAAATTTTTATTCATTTTCTTCTCTTTCTTCTCTTCATCAGCCAGTAGACCAGACTGCCACCCAGCACCAACGCGGACAAGACCTGCACCCAGGCACTCAAAAGAATGGTTTTGTGAATGATCGAATGGTGAACCTTGTTGTCAATCTTGACTCCTGCAAATTTGGCAGTATGTACCATCATGGAAACAGCTAGGTCTTCGCTTGGCATCTCCTGGTGGCAGCTGAGGCAGACGCCTCTTCTGTCGAGTTTGCTTCTTGTCTCGTTGTCAAGTGCTTGTGAAAGTTTCCAGTGATCTCCAACGGTCTGCAGCTGGGTACCATTCTCGTCAACGAAACGGGAGAGATCATCTTTGAGATTGGGGATGCTCGGCATCTGTTCGTCCGTTCTGTTCGGCAGGACGGTTTTGTCCGCGCTCATCAGGTCTACGATGGTCGTCTTGCTCTGGTCAGCAAAGTATTTTCCACCCTCTATGCCGTAGCCCAGTGCTTTGGCGGAGTCATGGCAGGAGGTACAGGTTCTTGCCTTTTTGGTAATGGTATGCGGATTGACAGGCGACATGACAATAGAGTTGACACCCTCTTTGCCTCTTCCCTCTTTATTGGGGATCTTAAAGATGTGGTTATGCAGTTTGGCCTTGCCATCCTTGCCGATGACCGTCAGAATGACCTGACAGCCCGGAATAACAGGAGAAATCCTTCCCTCTCCGTTCTGTGCCAGGGCAGGATTTTCCCAGCGCAGGTAGGATCGCGTCTCGGTCACTTTTCCGTCGACCAGGAAATCTTTGAGATTATGTACTTCCCCCGTCACACCGTTATGGTGTACGGCTGAAGCGGCCAGATAGTCCGGGTTCTGCTTGCCGCCGCTGTAGTCTATCTTGACATGACAGCCGTAACACTGTGGCGCCCAGGTAGCATGGCAGGTATAGCACTCCAGCTTGTCCGTATGTGCCTTGATCTGGTCCATCGCCACCAGCCCTTCTTTGGAGATCTTGCCCTCTTTTTTAAGCAGTTTGAGCGGCTTGAGCGTCAAATCTTTCCCTGAAGCCAGATGCATGACCACTTCATTGCCTTTTCTAATAGCTTTGGGAAGCGGGTTTCCGCGTGCAGAGAGCAGGAAACCGTCACCCTTGTCTTTGGGAACATACCCCTGCTCCAGGTATTTGGCCAGGGTATGCCCCACCCCTCTGGACTTACCTGTCTTCGGTGTGGTCTTGAACTCGTCACTGTAGCCAAGCGGCAGTTCCCATGGGTATTTGTCCGTTGTTCCGTGACAGTCCTGACACTCGATCTCCACGGCACCCAGGTTCGCTCCCACGTTAAAACCATCCCCATGATGGTCTATAGATGTGTGACAGTCCTGGCAGAGCATCCCTTTGGAGTAGTGGATATCTTCCTGAAGATGCAGATAGCGCTTGGTATGCAGCTTGGGCTGCCCGTTCCCCTGGATATCGAAGTTGGCTTGATACTCCGTTTCCATCAGCCCCTGATAACTTACCCCGATACGTTTACCACGGTTATGGCAGGTCGTGCAGGTCTCCACAGGGATACCCGAATAGGTCTTGTCGTGGACCTTTACCTTCACCTTCCGAGAGGACTGTATGGCATGCACGAGCATATGCCCGGTGGCATTTTTGTCGATGGTCGGGTCATTACCCTCATAATACCCTTCGTTCGAATAGGGAATATGGCAGGAGGAGCATCCGATCCCACGGAAGTCTCCCCTGCGTTTACGTCCCTTGCCGCCGGTATGGCATCTGAGACACTCCTGTCTGAGGTAAGTATAGACAGAGAGTGTAGGATCTTTTTCTATTTCCTCCGCGGTTGGAGCAGGCGGCAGCGCTTTCATCTTTTTTGGGAAACCCTGAGGCTCCTTTATGCTCAACTCATTCATATATTTTGTATAGACATCCGTACCGACACGTTTATGGATGTTTTCATTGCCGAAGTTGCTGTGGTTATGGTCGTACCCGTCCTTGGCACCAAATCCCCACAAGGCACCGTGGATCTTCCCCGCCTCGGTGGCCATAAGATTGTTCCACTGTGCCGCTATCTGCTTCTTATGGCACATCCCGCAGGTATTTTCGTTGATCCACGGGCTTCCCGGGTCCGGGTAGAAAGCTTTGGGGCCTTCATTGTCTTTAAAGTACTCCGGTGTTCCTTTATGCGCCTTTTCCTTGGTCGATGCCTCAGGATTTCCACCGTGACAGACTACGCAGTCATTGCCTGCTACATCGGCTTCATCCGCTTTGGCAAAGATCTTCTCCATCATTTTGGATTTGTGGTCTCTGATATGCTCGATACCCTGGTGGCATTTGAAACAACTGTTCGTCTCTCCTGCTGTCATCATGGCTGTCAACACCACCATAAAATACAGTATCTTCTTCATCTTCCTTGACCTCCTGCTGTAAAACACGATTATAGCAAAAAGATTTTAGTAAATGCGCCCTTCAGAGGATTCTTACCCGTTTATGCTATAATTTATCACTTTATTGCCCCCAAAGGGCACCCCAAAAAGCCCGAAAGAAAGAGACTAGATGAACAAACTCATACTCCTTGGATTGCTTACACTGCTGACCTTTTCGCATGCCCGGATGGTCAATGCGGTCGCACTTACGGTGGACGGCGAAGCGATCACCACCAATGAAATAAAGAAGGTACAAAGAAAGACCGGTATGTCCAAACAGCAGGCGATCGATCTTCTGATACAGGACAGACTGCAGAAAGAAGCCATGAAAAGCATCAAGATCTCAGAAGAGACCATTGATGCCAAGATCGCGCAGATTGCCAACCTCAACAATATCAGTATTCCAAAAATGCAGAAAATGCTCAAAAAACAGGGGACCAGCTGGAGCAAGTACCGTGAGTCCATACGACAGGCATTGAAAAAAGAACGTTTCTTCAAAGAGAAGATTTCCAGAAATATTACTCCTCCAAGCGAAGATCAACTCAAGCTCTATTATGAAACCCACAAAGAAGCATTCGCTATGCCGACTTCGATCCGGATGACAGAATATTCGGCCAAGTCTGAAAAAGTACTCCAGAATTTTTTGCGTACAGGAAGCGCCAAAGGTATCAAAAGCATTTCTGCGACCAAAAAGACAAAGGGGATGAATCCCGCCATGCTCTCCATGCTGCTTTCCACTCCTGACGGCAGATTTACCAAACCGATCAATGCCGGCGACAAATGGGTTGTTTTCAAAGTGAATGGCAAACAGGGCAGGAAACTCCTGCCCTTTGAAGAGGCGCGCAATGCTGTCGCAGGGCGATGGAGGCAGGAACAGCAGAATCAGGCGCTGAAGGATTACTTCTCCAAGATGAAAACAGAAGCCAATATCAAAGTAATCAGAAAACAATAAATAAGAAGGAAAAACAGATGGGATTAAAACCCGACAAGTGGATACGTGAAAAATCACTCAATGAGGCCATGATAACTCCTTTTTGCGAAGGACTTGTCGGAGAAGGTGTCGTCAGTTACGGACTGAGTTCCTACGGCTATGACATCCGTGTCTCGGATGAGTTCAAGATCTTTACCAATATCAATGCCGAAGTTGTGGACCCCAAAGATTTCAACGAGAACAATGTAGTTGATTTCAAAGGAGATATCTGTATCGTACCTCCAAACTCTTTTGCGCTGGCACGCACAGTGGAGTATTTCAGGATGCCCAAAGACACACTGGCGATCTGCCTGGGGAAAAGCACCTATGCCCGCTGCGGGATCATCGTGAACGTCACGCCTTTCGAGCCCGGTTTTGAAGGGCACATCACTATAGAAATTTCCAATACCACACCTCTTCCGGCAAAGATCTACGCCAATGAAGGTATTGCGCAGGTACTCTTCCTGGAGGGGGACGAACAGTGTGAAACAACCTACTCCGACCGCAAAGGGAAATACCAGAGCCAGACGGGGATCACACTTCCAAGAATCTTAAAACAACAATAGAAAGGCCTTTTTTGCGCGCTTTACTTCTTTCCATTCTCATCTCATTGTGCCTTATCGCGGAAGAGATTCCCCAGGAATCTTTCGGTGACTCCATTTACAACTCCATCATGAAACCGGCACAGTCCGAAGAGGAACTCATGGACAGAGTCCTCTACACCAACCTTGCCGGTGCTGCCCTTGTCACTGTGTGGGGCATCGCTTTCTGGGATTACTTCAGTACCACCCCTAGCCTGGGACATGAAGGATGGTTCGGCAAGGATACTAAATACGGCGGTGCAGACAAGATGGGCCACATGTATTCCACCTATCTCTGGTCTCTTGAATTTTCATCCCTTTATGAGTATTGGGGTATGGATACGAGCCGCTCCATGATCTATGGGTCACTTTCTGCCTGGTCTTTCCAGTTTCTCATGGAACTTGGGGATTCTTTCAGTGAATCACAGGGGTTTTCTTACGAAGATGTAGTTGCAAACACCGTAGGTGCACTTTTTTATTATGCCAGGGAGAAATACCCGCAACTGAAGAACAAAGTCGACCTCAGACTTGAATACCTTCCCGATTTTAACAGTGGTGGCGATGTTTTTACTATGTACAACTCCATGAAATACCTTTTTGCCCTAAAATTCAGCGGATTTGAAAGTATGCAGGACAACCTGCTCAAATATGGGGAAGTTCAGCTGGGTTACTATACCCGTGGCTACCAGGACCATGAAGACTATACACGGAAGGAACGCAATCTCTATGTCGGTATCGGTATCAATGTCTCCGAAGTACTCGCTTCCTGGGGATGGGTAAAAACGGGGAAAATATTCAACTACTACCAGTTACCTTATACCTACATTCCTTTCTCCTATGATTTTGACAGCGAGAGCTATTTCAAACCATATTCAAGGCCTTACCACGGGAGCAAACGATAAGTTCATCCATTATTACTTTACGATGGTATGGGACTAAAAACAGTATCAATAAGTAGCCTTTTATCCTCTTTTGTGCTACAATGCCAAAAATTTCTTATATAAAGTAAGTATGAATGAAAAATCTAATTATCGTCGAATCACCAGCAAAAGCACGTACTATTACCAGTTTTTTGGGCAAGGACTACAAGGTCATCGCCTCCAAAGGACACATCAGGGACCTTCCCAAAAGCACTTTCGGTATCACCATCGATGATGAAACAGGCGACCTCATCCCCAAATATTCCATCCCGAGGGATGCGAATCCCACTGTCAAAGAGCTGAAAAAACTCGCCAAAGAAGCTGAGACCATCTATATCGCGACCGATGAGGACCGTGAGGGAGAAGCCATTGGCTACCACATTGCCAAAGCGATCGGGAAAGAGCCTACGGAACTACCGCGTATCGTCTTTCACGAAATCACCAAATCAGCTATTCAGCATGCACTCGAGAACCCTCGAAAAGTGGACATGGACTCGGTAGATGCCCAGCAGACACGAAGACTGCTTGATCGCATTGTAGGGTACAAGCTATCACCTCTGCTTGCCAGTAAGATCCAGAAGGGCCTAAGTGCAGGAAGGGTACAGAGTTCCACACTGAAGATCGTAGTCGACAGAGAGCGTGAGATCAAGGCGTTCAAACCTGAAGAGTACTGGACCATCGATGCCCTGTTTGAAAAAAACATCGATGCCTCTATTTATGATTACAACGGTCTCAAGATTGATAAGCTTACCATCAAGACAGATGCTGATGCCAACGAGATCGTGGAATCTGCAAAAGGGGAATCCTTTGTGGTCTCTTCCATAGAGAAGACAAAAAGAAAGACCAAAACACCGCCTCCTTTTATGACTTCTACTCTTCAGCAGGCAGCATCTACACAGCTGGGGTTTTCACCCAAAAAGACGATGATGGTTGCACAGAAGCTTTATGAAGGAGTAAAAACAGATAAGGGGACCATGGGTATCATTACCTATATGAGGACAGATTCGCTCAACCTTGCAAAAGAAGCAGTTGAAGCTGCACGTACGCATATCAAAGAGACATACGGGGACAAATATCTTCCTGCCAAAGCAAAACACTATACAAGCAAATCAAAAGGCGCACAGGAAGCGCACGAAGCGATACGCCCTACCCGTGTTGACTTCGACGGTACAAAAGCGGCCAATTTCCTCAATGCTGACGAGCTCAAGCTCTACCGGCTCATCTACAACCGTTTCCTTGCCTGTCAGATGACAGAAGCAGAACTCGAATCACAGACAATCCTCTTCAAAGGAGACAAGTGCACATTCAAGGCCAGCGGAAGGAAACTGCTCTTTGACGGTTTCTACAGGGTGACAGGGTACAATGAAAAAGACAAACTACTTCCCGAACTCAAGAAAGAGCAACCTGTCTCTCTCGATGATATCAAAGCGGAACAGCACTTTACGGAACCGCCTGCACGCTATAATGAGGCCAGCCTTATTAAAAAACTCGAATCCCTTGGAATCGGTCGTCCAAGTACCTATGCACCTACCATTACCATTCTTCAGACACGAAAGTATATCGAGATAGAGAAAAAACGTATTCACCCTACAGAGATTGCATTTACCGTTATAGAGATGCTTGAAAAACACTTTCCGGAGATCGTAGACAGCGGCTTTACCGCAAACATGGAAGAGACGCTGGACAAGGTCGCCGAAGGGGAAACCGACTGGCAGACCATTCTCAAAGAATTCTATACACCTTTTCTGCAGAAGATCGAAGAGGGAAAAAAGAATATCAAGAGTCTTAAAGTAGCCATACCAACAGGAGAGAACTGCCCCAAGTGCGGTTCCGAACTATTGCTTAGAAAAGGACGCTATGGAGAATTCATTGCCTGCAGTAACTTCCCCAAATGCAAATACACCAAAAATACTGATGGTACGGAAGTTGAACAGCCCGAAGAAACTGATGAGAAATGCGAGAAATGCGGCTCGCCCATGGTGATAAAGAACTCTAAGAGAGGTAAGTTCCTTGCCTGCTCCGCCTACCCGAAATGCAAGAATGCAAAATCGCTTACCCCTCCCAAAGAGCTGAGCGTTCCCTGCCCTGAATGCGGTGGAAAACTTCAGGAAAGAGAAGGAAGACGTGGTAAATTCTTTGGCTGTGAGAATTACCCAAAGTGTAAATTCATCGCCAATTTCGAACCGGTAGACAAAAAGTGTCCCGAATGCGGATATACTATGGGGAAAAAGACACTTCGTGGTAAAGAGATATTTGAATGTTTCAAATGTAAACACAAAGAAGAGGCAAAATAACACCATGTCAACCCGGAAACAGATCTTTTTATGTGCCATTAACAATATTCTCAGCGGCACCTGCAAAGAGGACTGCAAATTCTGCACACAGAGCGTCAGGTATCATGCTGACATAGAACGTTACAGTTACAAGAAGATCGGGCAGATCGTAGAGGAGGCCAGGCAGGCAAAAGCCAATGGGGCTTTGGGATACTGTCTTGTAACTGCCGGCAAAGGTCTTGACGACAAAAAGGTAGACTTCGTAGCGCGTGCGGCACAGGCGGTCAAAGCAGAGGTAGAGGGGCTCAACCTCATTGCCTGTAACGGCACTGCAAGCCTGGAACAACTAATCTATCTAAAAGAACACGGCATTGACAGCTATAATCACAATCTTGAAACTTCCGAACGCTACTACCCCGAGATCTGCCTCACTCATGGCTGGCAGGAGCGCTATGAGACTTGTGAGAACGTCAAATCATCCGGTCTGGCACTCTGCAGCGGCGGGATCTTCGGTATGGGAGAAAGTATGAAGGACAGGGAAGATCTGCTCTCTGCAATCGCTTCACTTCAGCCAGAATCAACACCTCTGAACTTCTATCATCCCAATCCTGCCCTGCCTATCAAGACACGCAATATCGGTTTTGAGGAAGCACTGAATATCATCCGCAGAGCCCATACTTTGCTGGGAGAGGATCGTCTTCTGATGGTCGCAGGCGGCAGGGAATTGCTTTTCAACGGAAAAGAAGATGAAATGTTCAAAGCAGGAGCAAACTCCATCGTCATCGGTGATTACCTGACCACATCGGGATCGGCGCCAAAAATGGACCAGCTTATGCTGGAAAAATTGGGCTACGAGGTAGCGACTAGCTGTGATTCACACTGATATTTCACTGATACTCACCCTTTCTTTGCTAATATGGGGAAGTCCTTTTGTCTCGAAACTGCTGCGCATGCCAACACCTCCGGTGGAGATCATTCTGGGTTCTATCGTTGCCTATATTGGCCTGGTCGGGCATAACCAGTATTTTGACATTATTGCAGAGGTAGGCTTTCTTTACCTGATGTTCCTTGCAGGAATGGAAGTGGACCTCAAACAGATCACTCAAAGCCCCAAAGCAATTATCAGGCAATCGATGCTTTTTTTGGGGATTATGGCTTTTTTTTCTGTGGCTGCAGGAATACTCTTTCATCTCAACACCATCACTATCATTTCCATGCCCCTCATCTCCATAGGGATACTTGCCTCTCTGGCAAAAACCTACGGCAAAGAACAACCCTGGATCAAACTAGCTTTCATCGCAGGTATTCTGGGTGAGATCATCAGTATTGCCATACTGACCATTTTCGATGCTGCCAGCACAACCGGCGTGAACATGATATTGGTAACAAAGGTGAGTTATCTTGCCGGGTTCATTGCCGTGGTCTACCTGCTCTATAAACTGCTTCGCCTGCTCTTTTGGTGGATGCCTGAACTCAAGAATACCCTCATGCCAAAACTCGATACTTCCGATCAGGACATCCGTCTTGCAATGGCACTTTTTTTCATCCTGATTGCCATCATGCTCTATCTGAAACTGGAGTTGGCATTAGGGGCTTTTATCGCAGGGGTAGCCATTTCGGCATTTTTTCATCATGAAAAACAGCTCGAAGCCAAGATTTCAAGTTTGGGGTTTGGCTTTCTCGTTCCACTCTTTTTCATTCACGTTGGTGCTTCATTCGACCTGAAGTCATTGATAGAAGAAGGGGTGATCACCGGTGCGTTTCTGATCACCACACTAATGATCCTTTCACGTGTCCTGGCAGCAGTTGTTCTAAAGAAGATCAGTGGTTCAAGAGACGCACTGCTGGTCGCCTTCTCTCTCTCTATGCCTCTGACCCTCCTTGTTGCAGTTGCGACCATAGGGTATGAAACAAAACTGTTGCATATACTCAGTTACTATCAGCTGATACTTGCCAGTATCTTTGAAGTTATCCTCTCTATGCTGCTGATCAAATGGATTAACAGTAAAAAGAAAACCGGTTAGTCCTGATCAACTTCTCTGATTGCTTCTTTCAGGCTTTTTTCAGCATCTTCTGCTGCCGCTTTGGCTTCCTTGGCAATATTAATATCTTCAATGGTTTTGGCAACATGAGGCTCATCTTTTTTTGTATCTACAGATGCTTTGTTTGCTGCTTCTTTCGCCATCTTTTTCTCTAATGCTGCTTTCTCTGCTTCAAGCTTTGCAAGCTCTTCAGCAGCCTTTTTTTCTTTCTGAGCTTTTTTGATACGCTCCAGTTCTGCCGCTTCCTGAGCTGTCTTTTCTGCCGCTATTCTCTTCTGCTCTGCTTTTTCTGCGGCTACCCTTTCCGCCTCAAGACGTTCCTGCTCCTCTTTGACCTTTTTGAGTCTCGCCTCTTTCTCTTCTGGGGTTTCTATCGATACTGCCGAGGCTGAAGGTGTTTTGACTACTTTTGTTGTCTCTTCAACCACTTCAACTGCTTTTTCGGGAACATCTTCTGCAGGAGCAGCAGTCTCTTCCTCTACAGCAGGTTCGGGAGTATCACCCTCATCCTCTTCAAGATCCAACTCCTCTTTCGCTTCTTTCTCTTTGGCTATCTTATCCAGATCACTCAAAAGCTGCTGTTCAGCCTGATCTATCTTCTTGAGGTTCGTATTAAGATCAAAAGGATTTTCCGAGGCATTCACGCCTACCATTGCTACTATCGCTGCTACCCATACATACTGTTTCATATCCTACTCCTTTGGTTCTAATTGTTTTAGTTCAAAAAGCTCTTTCTGCAGCTTCTGGTTCTCTACTTTCAAACTTTTTTCTTCCTGCTTCAGCATCTCTTTTTTCTCTTTAAGCTGGTTCATCACCATCAATGAATTCTCCCCGTAAATCAAAATGCCCACATAGATACCAAAGAGCAGTATGCCGATCGCCGTGACTAGGATCGCTTTAAGCGACAGGCCGGCTATAGCTTCTACCCTGTTGGTACCGGACAAAACCTATCCTACTTTGAAAAAAGTGAGGTGCCAAGATACTCGAACTGTCCCAATTCCGCTTCGATCGCAAGCAGCCTGTTGTATTTGGCAATTCTGTCAGATCTTGCAGTCGATCCCGTTTTGATCTCTCCTGTATTCAGTGCTACGGCAAAATCTGCAATGAAAGTATCTTCACTTTCACCGGAACGGTGACTCATCACACAAGTATAACCTGAACGCTGAGCCAGTCTGACCGTCTGCATCGTCTCCGAAACCGTACCTATCTGGTTTGGTTTAATCAGGATTGAATTGGCAATGTCTTTCTCAATGCCTTCAGCGAGGATCGCTACATTGGTCACAAAAAGGTCATCACCTACCAGCTGGATCTTGTCTCCCAGTACTTCGGTGAGCTCTTTCCAGCCTTCCCAATCATCTTCACCAAGCCCGTCTTCAAGAGACACAATAGGGTATTTTTCAACCATATCCGCATAATATGCAATAAGTTCAGAACTTGTAAGTTCCCTACTTTCTGACTTCAATACATATTTTCCGGCATCATTCATGATTTCACTTGCTGCCACATCAAGTGCAATAGCAATCTGCTCACCAGGTTTATAGCCTGCCTTTTCAATTGCCTGCATTATGACTTGAATCGGTTCCTCGTTGGACTTAAGGTTAGGTGCGAATCCACCCTCGTCACCTACAGCCGTACTCTCGCCCATATCATCAATGATCTTTTTAAGATGATGATACACTTCCGACACTGCTCTCAAGCCTTCCGAAAATCTGTCAAAACCAAGCGGCATAACCATATACTCCTGGAAGTCTACAGAGTTGTTAGCATGTTCTCCTCCGTTGATGATATTCAACATTGGTACAGGCATTATTACTGCATTGGCGCCTCCAAGGTAACGGTAAAGAGGCATTTTCAGTGAGCTTGCCGCAGCACGCGCCACAGCCATCGAGACACCCAGCACCGCATTGGCACCAAGGTTGGCATAATTATTCGTACCATCCACTTCTTTCATGATCAGATCGATCTCTGCCTGATTGAAGGGGCTGAGACCTACCAATGCATCGCTTATGGCACCATTGACATTGTCGCAGGCCTGCAATACACCTTTCCCCATGTATCTGTCACCACCGTCACGCAACTCAAGAGCTTCTCTTTTCCCTGTGCTTGCACCGCTGGGGACAATGGCACTTTCCACAGTCCCGTCGCTCAAGCTTACGGTCGCTCGTACTGTTGGATTTCCTCGACTGTCCATCACCTCTGTTGCTACGATCTCATCTATAAAAACCATATATATCCTTTGATTGCTGTAATTGGATATATTTTATCTAAAAACTTCTGATAATTGGTATAGTGAAAATTTATCTTTGGGAAGAAAGAGGAAAAGAAACTGATTGAAAGGTATTTCCAAGAGACAAAGGTACTTTCGGGAAAGCCAAGGGAGTGGCGATGGCACTCTCTTGATGGAAACTATGCGTCTACTGGTCAGCGGAGGATATCTCTTCCTGATCCATACCCAATGCTTCCCCGAACCCTAATGCTTCTTTAACTTGCATTTCTATCTCTTCTCTAAGTTTCGGATTCTCTTTGAGTGTCAGTTTGGCATTCTCTTTCCCCTGACCGAGTTTCTCGGCACCGTAGCTGAACCAGGCACCCGACTTGTCGACGATATCCATTTTGATTCCGTAGTCGATCAGCTCACCGATATAGGAGATCCCCTCCCCAAACATAATGTCGAATTCCGCCTGTCTGAACGGAGGTGCTACCTTGTTCTTTACTACTTTGGCTTTCACCCGGTTACCGATCTGGGACTCGCCCTGCTTGAGCGTCGCAATACGTCTGACATCAATACGCACCGAACAGTAGAACTTCAATGCGTTACCCCCTGTGGTCGTTTCCGGTGAACCATATCCCATCGTTCCTATCTTCATACGAATCTGGTTAATGAAGATCACAGTGGTATTCGTTTTATGAAGGATCGCCGTGAGTTTACGAAGCGCCTGAGACATCAGACGTGCCTGCAGCCCCACATGTGTATCTCCCATATCACCCTCTATCTCCGACTTGGGTGTCAGTGCCGCTACGGAATCGACAATGATCAGATCCACCGCACCCGAACGCGTCAGTGTTTCAAGTACATCCAGTGCCTGCTCTCCAAAATCGGGTTGTGAGACCAGAAGGTTGTCCGTATCGACACCCAGGTTCTTTGCATACACTACATCCAGTGCATGTTCCGCATCAATGAAGGCACAGACCATCCCCTCTTTCTGAGCTGATGCGATCGTCTGCAAAGCCAAAGTCGTTTTACCTGAAGACTCAGGCCCATACACTTCAACGATACGTCCCTGGGGGATACCTCCGATACCCAATGCCATATCCAGACCCAGTGACCCCGTCGAGATCGCAGCGATCGGTTCGAACTCTTTATCTCCAAGTCTCATCAGTGTCCCTTTACCAAAGGTCTTGTCTATCTGCTTGATCGCCATATCCAGTGCTTTTTGCTTTTGTGCATCCATTGCCATTGTCATATCCTTTTCCTTTATCTGTTGAATTTTATCTAAAATATTTAGATATTGTTTAGTCATAGTCGCAGTTTAATGCAAATTTGAAAAAAGAGGTAAAAATATGTCAAATTGACATATTTTTATGTCAATTTGTCTTAGGAAGATACTGTATCTTCCATAAAGTGTGCTATGACTATCGGGAATAAATGTCCTTGGGGTGCATATTATTTGATTACATTTCTTTTTTGGGACGCTTATGATAAAATACTCCCACTATATATTAAGTGAGAAACCCATGTCCAGAACCATACAGCTTGCCCACTCCCCCGATGCAGATGATATCTTCATGTACTATGCCATCAAATTCGGATGGGTAGATACCAAGGGATATCTCTTCGAGAATATCGGTCTGGATATCGAAACACTGAATGTCGAAGCACTCAACGGCACCTATGATGTCTCTGCCATTTCTTTTGGAATGTACCCGCTCATCAAAGAGGAATATGCTCTCCTGCGTACCGCTGTAAGTTTCGGTGAAGGGTATGGCCCCAAACTGATCAGGCGTAAAGAAAAAAAGCTAAAACGTAACTTCAAAGTGGCACTCTCCGGAAAATATACAACCAATGCCATGCTTTTTCGTATCTATTATCCGGATGCACGCCCTGTCTATATGGACTTCCTCGAGATCGAAAAGGCGGTAGTGAATGGTAAGGTGGATGCCGGTGTACTCATCCACGAATCGATCCTTGATTTTGATGAAAGCCTGGAGGTTGAAAAAGAGATCTGGGATATCTGGGTGGAACTTGCGGGAGAGGGACTGCCTCTTCCTCTGGGAGGAATGGCCATCCGAAGAAGCCTCCCTCTGAACGTTGCCATTGACATAGAGAACATTCTCGTAGAAGGGGTCAAGGTCGCCAATGACAAAAAAGAGGAACTCTGCACCAAACTGGAAAAAGACCATCTGGTCAGGATTTCCGACAAGTTGCTCAAAAAATATCTCGACATGTATGCATCGGATGAATCAGTAGAACTCTCTGAGCTACAGCTCAAAGCACTCGATACACTCTACGATATCGGCTTCAAGCATGGCCTATGGGAATGTCCGATCAAAACAGAAGATTATCTTATTCCCAAAGAGTACAGTGAACTACGGACACAATAATGAATATCAGGCACCGCCAAAAACAAGGAGTACTTCTTGTTTTATAAGACCATAGATTTCTCCAAATACTCCAGTATAAAGATTGGACAGCCCACCGAAGTGCTGATGATCGAAAAAGGAGATATAATCCCCACTGACCGCTACCTTGTAGGAGGGGCTAACAATCTTCTTGTTTCACCAAATCCAACACCACTGATGATGCTAAGTAAAGACTTTGCTTTTATTGAACAGGATAAGGATATGCTTGTTATCGGTGCCGCCATGCCTACAGGGCGTATCGTCTCCTATTGCAAAAAAAATGATATTGGCGATTTTGAATTCTGCGCCAAGCTGCCGGGAACTCTCGGTGGCATGCTTGCAATGAACGCAGGGCTAAAGTCTTACGAGATCTTCAATATCCTGCACAGTATAGAGATAGATGGACATTGGATTGAAAAAAAGGATATCCCCTATGGATACCGTTATGCCGAACTTTCCGGTATTGCCACTGCAGCAAAATTTCCGATACACAAAGGATTCAGTCAGGATCTTCTTGACGAACTTCTTAGCCTGAGGAACAACCAGCCTCATGAGCCCAGTGCCGGTTCAGCTTTTAAAAATCCGGCGAATGACTATGCAGGAAGGCTGATCGAAGCGGTCGGGTTAAAAGGCATAAAAAAAGGGGTAATGCAATGGAGTGAAGTACATGCGAATTTTCTTGTAAATTTGGGAGGTGGTACCTACGAAGATGCCAAATATCTTTTGGATCTGGCGAAAGAAAGGGTCGAAGCGCAATTTGGCATTACACTTCAAGAGGAGGTCAAGCTCCTCTGAATTATCGTCGTACGTCCAAAGCCGTACAACGGACACACCTAATATAATTTGACTGGCTTGGCTTGCGCTGATACTGGTATGAATCCGCCGAATAAATGGCATTGTATTTGTTCCCTACCGTCGGCGTGGAACTCCAGAAGTCTCCTTCTCTGAAATACTTGAACACCTGTCCCGGAATTTTATGTACATGGATCAACTCATCCGAAGTAGGAAGTCTCCAATCCGTATATCCTGCATAATCAAGTCTTTTACAGTAATTCATGGCATGTTTCCATGAACCCGCTTTACTGTAAGAATGCTCTCTCTTGTATGCTCCGTCCTCTTTGTCTATATATTTTTGGTCCTGCCACATCAACTGGGCATCCTTTTCGATATATACACTATCAGGGTAACAGTTTGCACCCGCTTCCGAAATGGGTGCAACCGTTGAAACATCCCCTCCTGCAAACAGTAGTCCAAATGACATAGTCATACCCACTGCAATGAATATACTCTTCATCTTTTTCTCCTTTAGTGTCCAATATTATTCAATATGATAATATAACATTGATCAAACTAAGCTAAAAGCTCCAAGATTAGTTGAACTTATGGATGAATATCTATCTTCACGCCATTTTTTACTGATCTCCAAAGTGTATCTATGGCTTTGTTCGGTACGGCCATACATCCTTCTGTCCAGTCGTGTGCCAGTGTATAGCGGTCAGCATGTCCGTCCGCATTCCATTTGGGCTGGCCATGAATGGTAATGTAACCTCCCGGCTTTGCTCCATGGGCTCTTGCTCTTGCCTTGTCCGCTTCATTAGGGTAGGATATCATCAGAGATTTATAGAGTCTCGGGTCACATTTTTTACGTACTATCCAATAGCTTCCTTCCGGTGTACGGTAGTCCCCTGCCTGGATCTTGTTCCCTTTGTCCCCGTTCTTTCCCAGAGAGATCTTGCAGGCATAGAGCAGCTTTCCCTGCCTGTACATTGAAAGTTTTCGTTTCTTTTTATACACAACTATCTTGTCCGCGAGTTTGCCTTGGTCCACATCCGTACCATGTGAGAGTTCCTGTCTGCACTCACCTATGGCATAAGGCGTATTATCTACTTTTCCATAAGCCCGTGGTTCCCCGCATCCGCTTATGAAAACTGCTGTTCCCAAAATAGACAGTAATACGATATTTTTTATCATTTTATCCCCAATCTTCATTTTTATGTTTTGATCTGTGTTTCTCTTTTTTATAGGAGCTTCCGTTCTTCAGTTTCTGCAGACGGTTTAGATTACTCATTTCCGCCTCCCTTATATCATTGAATATTTTATCGTCAAAGCATATACTGCCACAGGTTTGTTGAAAAAGCCGCTCTATGTATGCTTTAAGCTGCTGATGATACTCTGAATCCAAGTGAATTTCATTTTTTTCATCGAATTTCTTTTTGAGCAGTGTAAATTTAACTTGAAAAACTTTAGCATCTACCTTTGCATCCCGGAACATACGAAACAGGTTTTTACTGATCTTCTCCAGTTCAGTAATATATTTCTGCCGGTTGAACTTCTCTATCTGTT
Organism: Sulfurovum sp. NBC37-1; assembly: GCF_000010345.1. Classification (NCBI taxonomy): domain Bacteria; kingdom Pseudomonadati; phylum Campylobacterota; class Epsilonproteobacteria; order Campylobacterales; family Sulfurovaceae; genus Sulfurovum; species Sulfurovum sp. NBC37-1. The sequence continues at coordinate 76,426 of NC_009663.1, read as the reverse complement.
TCTGCGTATACGCCAATTCTCAGTCTCTCTTTCTGCTACTTTATCGTAACAGGTACACCTTCGCGTACCGCATACCACAGCTTTTTCATTGAACTGTTCGTCACCGCGACACATCCCTGCGTCCAATTCCTGTTCAGTGTATACTTGTCCCCCTTACCATCCGCATTCCACTTGGGCTGTGCATGGATGGTGATATCTCCACCCGGATTCACACCTCTTGCTCTCGCGCGGGCTTTGTCTTCCGGTCTGGGGTAGGAGATGCACAAAGAACGGTAGTATTTGGGGGAACAAAGTTTTCTGTGGATGAAGAATTCCCCTTCAGGTGTGCGATAATCGCCTTTTTGCTGCTTGTGCCCTACGGGGTTCCTTCCCAGAGAGATCGGGAAAGTACCCTTGACCTTACCATCTTTGTAGAGATACATCTTCCGCTCTTTTTTGACCACCACTATCCGGTCAATGGCATCCGCTTCCGAGTAATCCTCAGCTGTCATCAATTCTTTTTTGCATTCAGAAAGATTATATTGGTTCTTTGGCCCACTGGGTTCACAACCGGAGAAAAACAGTACCAAAACAATAGAATAGATTAAAAAATAGATTTTATTATTCATAGAAGGATTGTAACGAAAATTTGGAAAAATATAAAGAGGTAGAAAGGGTAAATATAAAAAGAAGTAAGAATTCAAAGCCCGGAAAGGACTTTGAATGAGGGATTACGCGTTAGCAGCAGCTTTTGCAGCTTCAAGTGCTTCTTCGTAGTTAGGCTCTTCTGTAATTTCAGGAACAGTCTGCTTGTAAGTCACTTTCCCGTCTTTACCGATCACGAAGATCACTCTTGCAAGAACACCTGCCAAAGGACCGTCTGCCAAAAGTACACCGTAAGCGTTACCGAAATCTTTGTTTCTGAAGTCTGAACAGACTTTGATGTTTTCGATTCCAGCTGCGCCACACCATCTTGCCGCTGCAAATGGAAGGTCCATAGATACTGTGATCACTTCTACACCGTCAAGGCCAGCTGCTTCAGAGTTGAATCTTCTTGTTTCTGCATCACATACACCTGTATCAAGTGAAGGAACCGCTACTACAAGTTGAACTTTACCTTCTCCGCCTACCTGCTCGTCCTGAAGCATTGGGTTACAATTTACTACTGTTACTACCGGTGCCGTGTCACCTACATTGATCTCATTACCTGCGAGGTTACATACGATGTCGTTTTTAAATGTTACTGTTGCCATTTAATATCCTTTAATTAAGTTTGATAAATGTATTATGACTTAATTAGGATAAATTTAGTCTTAATTAAAAAATTAAATGATTTTTTGTCCTTTTTCAATCTCTTTAAAAGAGAGGAAGCACCCTATTTAACGACACATAAGGAGGTATGTGTATCGTACGGTAACACTTTAAGCTTTTTTGTTCGCAATATCCTTAACCCACTTTTCCATAGCTCCATTGGCATCAGGGTTCGGCGCTTCCAAAAAGCTTATAACAAAACTGTCTGCCATTTCTGCAGCACCAATAGATCTTGGTCTCACTGCCAACACTTCAGGCTTAGGTAATACTTTGCCAAAACAGCAGATGATATTTTTGGCAGCCTTGATCTCTTCATTGATCTTGCCTTCTTCCAGCGAAGAAGTATGTGCATAATGATCAAACTCCCCAATATAGGTCGCGATAGGATGTGCTTCGATCTGTGATCTCAAAAAAGCAAAGATTTCATCTATACTTGTGTAACTTGTCTCACCTTTATTCACTTCCAAAGTAAATACCGGATATTTTTCCAAAACTGTTATTTGTTTCATATTAATTCTTTTCCTTGTTTTTGATTATTTAGCAGAAATGTAATTTGCTTTTCAAACTACATTCCCGGCAATCTTGGGATCTTTCCGAGTTTGGAGTTTCGGCAGTACCAGCCCCACCCTTTCTTCATCCAGTGTCCTACGATCGGCATAGGAATCATCTTGCCCCCTTTGTTGTCACGATAAACAAAGGCAGCACCATTCCCGGTATCCATTACACACAGAATATTGAGATGTTCCATGTAACTATGTTTGGAGTCTATGCGCTGCATATGCTGGAAAATGTTGTAGGCAACGTTTCGGGCCATCACTTCTGCAACATGCCCCTGCTTGGCTCTCCATTCCGGTCCCATTAGGGAAGCAGTATCTCCAATGGCATAGATACCCTCAAAGCCTTCAATCTCATTGTATTCGTTGGTCACGACAAATCCTGCATCACTCAAAGGCAAGCCGGATTCCGCGATGATACCGTGCCCCACCCCGGCAGAAATGAACATAGTAAGATCCGATTCCAGTTTCGTACCATCTTCAAAAAGAATACCGTCTTCCTCAAAAGCCGTGATCTTCACCCCTATTTTTTTATTGATATGGGTCATCTTGAACATCTTGTCCATCATCACAAAAGCCTTATCACCCATCTTCTGACCCGGTTTCTCCATGGGTGCGAAGAATGTCAACTCGAAATTGTCACGGATCCCCTTGCTCTTCAAATAGGTATCAACATTGAAAAGTACCTCGAAGGCAGGTCCTCCCCGCACAGCGGAAGTATCTTTTGGATTGCCACCAAATCCCATGGCGATCTTTCCATGCCCTTTCTGTACCAGTGCATCCAGTTTTTCATGGAGGGCAGTCGCTTCCTCAGGTTTTCCACATATAGAAAGAGAATTCGCTTCCATTCCTTCGAGTTTGATCTTCTCCTGCCCCATGGCTACGACAATATACTCATATTCATCCAGTACCCGTCCGCTCTGAAGCGTGACTTTTTTGGCTTTTGCATCCAGGGCTATTACCGGATCGACGATGAGCTGAAAGCCGTGGGCAAAGGCAAGTTCATCCAGAGGTACAGAAACATCCTCCATTGTGGCTTCACCTGTAGGTATCCAGATCGATGTCGGATAGATATAAAAAAAGTCCCTGTCACTTACCAAGGTAACTTCAAGCTCCTGCTTTCTCAGATAGATAGCAGCCTCAACACCGGCAAATCCGCCGCCTAATACCAGTACTTTCTTCATTTGCATCTCCTTATTTTTTTATGAGGTCCGCACGAGGATAGACAAATACTGTATGTCTCTCTACCACGATCTTCTCTTTGTCATCCGTCGCAAACGCTTTAATCGTTACAGGGATCGGTACGTCTTTTCGTGTATCGTTCGCCAGTTTCTCTTTGGTTCTGAGCACAACCACTTTTTTACGCTTCTGACCCGCAGCGATACTGAACGGCTCTTTTGGTCTGACGATCTCAATTTTATTTTTAAGATCTCCCTCGATCTCAAAGTAATAGGTGTGCTTCTTGCTATCCGTATTGGCAAACAGGAAGATATAATCGTTCTCAACCCCGCCATGATCCAGTATTTTATACAGTCTTGTCGTTTTGTTCACGTTAAGCAGCATATGCTCTTTTTTGCTTCCCATCGTGAAAAGCGCGACCAGAACCAGTACCAGTACGGTAAAGTATGCAATAACTTTCGGTCTGAAGTAATTCGTTTTCCCTTTCTGGTAAATCACTTCATTCTCACTGGACCATCTGACAAGTGAAGGTTTTCCAAGTGCACCCATAACGGTCGTACAGGCGTCCACACACTCAAGACAGTTGATACACTCAAGCTGCAGACCTTTACGGATATCGATATGTGTCGGGCAGACTGTCACACAACTCTCACAGGTTGTACACTCTGCGTACGGTTCATCCGCAACAAGATCTTTTGTTTTGGTATATTTCTTATGTCGGTCATTACCATGTCCTTCATAGATATCCCCTCCACGATGCGGATCGTATATCGCCATGATCGTATCATCGTCATAAAGTACGGACTGCACACGGCTGTAGGGGCAGATATAAATACAAAAATCTTCTTTAATGAACACCACATCGGCAATGATAAAGAGTGCTATACCAATCAACATACCCATCAATATCGTATGGTCTGCCGGATGCTGGATATACTGGAAGAAATCTTCAGGCGGTACGAAATACCAGAGAAAATCCGCGGCGGCGATGAGTGCCAGAACGGACCATATCAGTATGGCTACCACTTTCTTTACCTGATTTTCCGGCTTGCTCATATCAGGATCTTTCTGCTTGTTCTTTATACGTTTTCTAAGGCCAAGCAGTTTCGTTTCAATGAAGTCCCTGTAAATAACACGGAAGACTGTCTGAGGACAGGCCCACCCACACCAGGCTCTACCACCAACCGCTGTGACAGCAAAAATCCCCAGGAATAAAAGCATCAGAAGGAACGGCATCAAGTAGAGCTCCTGCATATCAAATGCTACTCCTGCAAGGTGCAATTTCTTGTGGTCAAAGCTCAAGAGGAACAAGTGGTTCCCGTTGATCGTGATCCACGGCATGACCAAAGCAACAATGGTTACGACTGCATAGACCCAATACCGTTTGATACGGTACGGTACCCACCCTTTCAAATATTCTTTTGCCTGGTTTTTCTTCGGCTTTTTTACCACTTCTTCGTTGTTTTGTGCTTCAGCTTCCATTATAATATCCTTTCTTTTTGTTGTGACGTTTGTTTTTGGTTTTCTTGATCGAACGGGCAGATCAATATGGTATTGTCTACACCCGGAACCTGCTTAAGGGTGTTGATTTCCATCCATGACCCCTCTACCAACTCTCTGATTCCTCTTGACTCAATATAATCCTTCAAAGAACTGCGGCTTACCCCCAACTCTCTGGCGATCGCACTCACATTCATCCCCTCTCTCAGCAGAGAGATGATCTGTGCCTGATAGACATCGAATTTTGAAGAAGAACGGCTCCCTTTGGGACGCCCTATCTGGTTCGACCTGGCTTGTTGTGCTTCACGTAGATCATTCAGTAAAGGAAATATTTTGACAATGGGTGTCTCTTTGGTGACATGCAGCTGCATATTGGCCACATAGAGGTCGATGTCACGGCTCAACATGCAATTGAATACCTTGATCATCTCTTCAGCTTTGTCACTCAGTACCGAGAGGGTATCTACTACCAATGTATCCCCATCTTCTACAGAGTGAAGGAACTCCTCAAACTGTTTCCGCTCTTCTATAGGATGGTTTTTGGTAGAATACTCTATCACCTCTTTGTCTATCTCCATACCCTGAGTCAATGAAAACGAGAGAATGTTACGCTGTTGATCCGACAAATTTGCATTGTCAGGCATCTGTCTTAAATATGCATACGTCATACTGCTCCTTTATCATTTGATGTATTTTATCTTTATTTGATGATAAAAGTCAAGCTTTTTCACTATATTTTCGTCGTTTTATTATTTTTTTCGTCAGATTGACCTTATTTTCGTCAATAAGCCGGCTTTCTTCTGCTTTACATAGAAGTGCTGCTGTGCTAAAATACACAAAAACTTGAAGGAAAAACTTTTGAACCTCACACATCTCGACGAACAGAACAAACCCAAAATGGTTGATGTCTCAGATAAAGACAACACTACGCGTATCGCTACAGCAAGCGGAATTATAGAGGTTGGACAGGCAGCATTTGATGCAGTCATTGCCAACACGGCAAAAAAAGGACCGGTATTGCAGACCGCGGTCATCGCTGCCATTCAGGGGACCAAACAGACCAGTACACTCATTCCGATGTGCCATCCGCTGATGCTCACTTCTGTCAAAACAGACATTGAAGAACTGCCGGAACTGCCCGGTTTTAAACTAACGGTCACGGCAAAATTGACGGGACAGACAGGTGTGGAGATGGAAGCACTCACAGGTGTCAGCGTCGGCCTGCTCACCATTTACGATATGCTCAAAGCCATCGACAAGGGCATGGTCATCAGAAATGTACAGCTCGAACATAAAAGCGGCGGTAACTCAGGAGACTTCAACAGAGCGTAATGGTACTTAAGTAGCATTCCGTTTTACCAAAACAGTGTATAGTAGTTCAAAGCAACAAGGAGTTAACATGATTTTAGACAACAATACCCAAGAAAAACCACAGATCGAATACCCGACCAACTGGGGATTCAAGATCATCGGAAGGGACGAAGAAAAGCTCAAAGCCTGCATCAAAGAGGTTATGGGAGAGAAGGAACATCTCTGCTCTCTGGGAAACCGTTCAAGAACGGGAAAGTTCACAACCTACAATGCTTCCTGTATCGTAGAGAACCAGGAAGAAAGGGACCAACTCTTCAAATGTTTCCAGGACCATGACGATGTAAATATGGTGATCTAACGCTGTTTTGCCTGGTGCAGCATTTTATCTGCACTCAGGCTAACCAGCATTGAGACGATCACATACGCAAGAAAAAAGTAGAGTCCTACCTCAACCTCAGCACGGCTGACATCCCCTTTGTTCACTGTCAAATAGACCAGAAAGGTCGCCACGACAAAGACATCGACCATCGACCATTTTCCTATCATTTTGAAAAACCTGACAATGCCGTGTGCAAAAGGGGTATCCATAAAAACAGACACGATCATCATGGAAAAAGTTTTAAACAGCGGTATAAGTACGGAAAAGAGCAGTATCACCAGTGCAACCACAGTATCACCATTCTCGAAAAGTTTGGAAATGGAGCCTATTACCCCTTTGGATTCAAACGAGAGCACTACATCCCCAAGATACTCCACCTCTTTGTGTATGGTCACCATCATAACAGGCGCAATCAATCCGAAAGCAAGTGTTATCAATGCCCCAACGGCACCGAAAAAAGTAAAAGCCCGTAAAGAGATGAAAAAATAGCTTGCCAGCACACCCAGCAGCGGCAATAACGCATAGAGTGCATACTTCTTGCTCTGTTCCTTATGCATTTGCTGTTTTTTTTTCAGCGTTTCGATGAGGTCTTTCTTCCTGTTCTTATAAAATCCGAGAGAAACCGTCTCAGCCAACTCTTTGAGCTGGAACTTTGCCAGCTTCTCTGCACTCATCTCATCGATCAAAGAGGCGGTTGCTGTCTCATAAGCCTTGGCTTCTTTGTATGCTTTGACTCCAAAAAAGACCATGGTCACCAACAAAACTGTCAAGATCATGTATAATATATACTTCATTTCTCTTTCACCTCAAAATAGATCAAAAGTGTTTTCTGAAAAAAGTTGTCGTTATCATCGCTGATCATCACGTAACGATGCTTCCCCACTTTTGCCAAACCTTCAAAGTTATCCACATCCCAGCCTTTGTGGCTGTTCATCTTTGCAAGCACCTTCGCGGGGCACACTCTTTTCTTACATCGGTCTATGTAAACCTTTTTCAGTGTCACCACGAAAGGATTCATGTACCCCGTAAAAGAACGCTCGAGCACAAGGATGTTCCCATCGTCCATCACCTCTATCGCCGAGATGGCGCTGTTCACTTCGGGTTCGGCTTTGAAATGCCATTCTTTTCCGCTCAAAGCGTAGATGCTCTGTCGTTTTTTATCCACCCCTTTTGGCGGATATTCCAGTGCGGTCAGGATACCGTACTTCGGGTGCCAGGCCAGTGACTCCATTCCTTTGTTCTTACTTCGGAATCGTTTCATGCTGCGCAGCTTTTTGGGCAGTTCGTATTTTTTGATCAGGCGGCCGTATTTGTCCGAATTCTTGTGGAACCAGCCGATCTTCGGTTTTTCCTCAAAAGAGATCAGCAGCCGGCCTTTTCTGTCCAGTGTCATCCCTTCACTGTCACGACGCCATTTCTTGAATTTTTTCCCGTTCTTTTTGAGTAGTCTCCCTGCCCTCTGCGGTTCAAGCCTTTTGATTTTATCTGCAAAAACGGCTTTGAACTCAAAGAGTTTCCCCTCATCGCTGACCATAAAAAGGGATTTGGCCTTTTTATCGTATGCCAGATCGGAGATCTCGGAAAATTTCACACCGTCTATTTCCAAGAAAGAGAGTTCTTTCTGGTCAAGTATGCGGATCCCCAGCTTCTCCTTATCCATCTTCTGTGGAACGATATTGGCACCAAACACACCGGCTGCCAGCATTTGTCCCAAAATCAGAACAACAAAGAGTATCTTCATACTGTTTTATGCTTTTGGGGGAAAGAAGTAAACCATGATCAATATCCATGCCACCGCAAGATCGATCGCCACATCCGCAAAGTTGAACACGGCAAAGTTGAAGCCGCAATGCCATGCCACATAGTCCACCACTCCGGCATGCACGAATCGGTCATACAGATTTCCCAGTGCACCGCCTATCAACAAGCCTGCCGGGAAAGCATAGCGTTTAAGATATCCCTTTGAGAGCACATAGTAGAGTATCCCGCCTATCAAAAGTGCCTGCACCCATTTCAGGTACGGCCCTATGAACGCGAACATCGAGAAAGCCACGCCCTTGTTAAAATGCAGAGAGAGGTCTATACAGCTTCCTCCCCGATAATACCCTTCAAGAAAAAGGGTTTTGATGTTCTGATCTATAATGAATATCCCAATGGCCACAAGCAGAAAAATAGCGAAAGATCGCATCAGACAAGTGTTCTTTTAAAGAAATCCATACATTCATCCATCATCGTCTCAAGTGCTTTTTCATTCTTCCCTTCAAGCAGAAGACGGATCTTGTTCTCCGTACCGGAATATCGGAAAAGATGACGCATTCCCTCTGCTTCCACCTGCTCCATCAATTGCTCAAGTCCTTCAATACTCTCAAGGGGCTTTTTCTCTTCGATCGGAAGGTTAACCAGCATTTGAGGATAAGATTCATAAGGATTGAACGCCTCACTGGTCTTTGTACCCGTACTGACCAGATAGGCCAGGGCCTGCAGAGCAGAGGAGATGCCGTCACCGGTCTTCGCATAATCGGAGAAGATGATATGCCCGCTCTGCTCTCCACCGAAGTTCACACCTTTCTCCTGCATCATTTCAACGACATTCTTGTCACCCACAGCAGAACGGTACACGGTAATACCATGCTCAAGAAGATACTCCTCCAGTCCCTGATTACTCATGACCGTAGCGACCATTCCATCACCCCTGAGTTCACCTGTATTTTTGAGGTGTACGGCCAGTACAGCCATAAGCTTGTCTCCATCTACCGTCTCGCCTTTTTCATCGACTACAACCAGTCTATCTGCATCTCCATCCAGTGCCAGTCCTATATCCGCACGTTTATCGAGTACGACTTTGGCAAGGTTTTCAGGATGCATCGCTCCACAGCCCTCGTTGATATTGAATCCATCCGGTTCATCCCCGACGACAACCACTTCGGCACCAAGCTCCTGTAGTACCGTAGGTCCCACAATATAACCCGCACCGTTCGCACAGTCGATCACTACACGTTTTCCGGCAAGGCTCAAAGATTTGGGGAAAGAGTTTTTAATATGCACGATATAACGGCCGATGACATCATCGATCCTTTTAGATTTTCCGATATACTTGCCGGTAACCTGTGCATCTTCCAAAGCATCATCATCCGCAAAAATCTCTTCAATTTTCTCCTCTTCTGATCGGTTAAGCTTGTTCCCTTCACTGTCAAAGAACTTGATACCGTTGTCATAGTATGGGTTGTGACTCGCCGAGATCATGATCCCCGCATCACAACGCATATTTTCCGTCAGAAAAGCAATAGCCGGAGTAGGCATGGGCCCTATCTGGATCACATCGAACCCCACAGCAGTCAATCCTGATACCAAAGCATTCTCTATCATATAACCACTACGACGAGTGTCTTTCCCCACCAGTATCTTGTTCGTCTTGGCAAACTGCTTGAAGTAGATCCCCGTTGCCATAGCCAGACGCATCGTATTGACCGCAGAAACCTTCTTGCCTGCTTTTCCTCTTACGCCATCCGTTCCAAAAAGTGTCATAATTCCAATCCTTCTATACATTCTATAGTTAATGCTAATTTTACTTAAAATAGATTAATCTAACTCAACCTGAATCATCTAAACAGTCCGTATGTAATCGATTTTAATAAAACTTTAATCTTTTTTTGGATATTATTCGCGCACTAATTTCACCCAAAAGTCTTCTATGGTTACCTCATTTATTGGTCACCGGCAGCGAGGGTATTACATTTTAAAAGGAACATTTGATGGCACACCACAAATCGGCAAAAAAGAGAATTTTGCAGACAGCAAAAAGAACAGAAAGAAACAGATACTACAGAACAAGAATCAAGAACATTACCAAAGCGGTACATGAGGCGGTAGAAGCTGCTGACATGACAGCTGCACAGGAAGCGTTCAAAGTAGCGAACAAGCAGATCCACTCACTTGTCAGCAAAGGTTTCATCAAGAAAGCCACTGCTGCAAGAAAAGTTAGCCGCCTCCATAAAATGGTTAACAAAATCGAAGCTGCATAGTCAGTTTCAGTCTAACGGGTCAGCCTTCCGGCTCGGCCTCTCTCACCAAACCTTACAATCCAATATAAAGAACGACCATGTTCAAAGAAAAACTTCAACCATTCATAGACAGATATAATGAGATCAGCGAACTTTTGAGCTCTCCGGATATCGCCAGCGATATCAACCGTATGACCGAACTCAGCAAAGAGCAGTCAGGACTTGCCCCGCTTGTCGAAAAAGCAAACCTCTACATAGAGACAGCCGATGCCATTGCAGAGAACAAAGAACTGCTGAGTGACGAAGAGCTGGGAGATCTTGCAAAGGAAGAACTTTCCGAACTCGAACCGATGCTGCCAAAACTCGAAGAGGAGATCAAGATACTGATGATCCCCAAAGACAAGAATGATGACAAGAACATCTTTTTGGAACTTCGTGCCGGTGCCGGCGGTGACGAAAGTGCGCTTTTCGTTGCCGATGTCTTCCGGATGTATTCACGCTATGCCGAACAGATGGGTTGGAAAGTGGAGATCGTCAGTACCAATGATGGTACGGCAGGCGGGTACAAGGAACTTATTGCTGAGATCAAGGGACAGGGAGTCTACTCCCAGCTCAAGTATGAAGCCGGGACGCACCGTGTGCAGAGAGTACCCGATACCGAGACACAGGGACGAGTACATACTTCCGCCATTACCGTAGCCGTGATCCCCGAAGTAGACGATGTCGAGGTGGACATCAAGCCCAACGAAGTGAAAATGGATGTCTACCGTTCAAGCGGTTGTGGAGGACAGTCTGTCAACACCACAGACTCGGCCGTGCGTCTGACACACATTCCGACCGGTATCGTCGTAGCGATACAGGATGAGAAGTCACAGCACAAGAACAGGGACAAAGCAATGAAAGTTCTCAAGGCCCGTGTCTACGAATCTGAACTGCAAAAGCAGCTTGACGAGACAGCGGGACAGAGAAAACTGCAAGTTGGATCAGGAGACCGTTCTGAGAAGATCAGAACTTACAATTATCCGCAGAACAGACTCACCGACCACCGTATCGGACTGACACTCTATGCACTGGATGATGTCATGAACAACGGAAACCTCAAGCTGGTCATCGATCCGCTGATAGCACATGCACAAACGGAAGCCATTCAGGAAGCGGGACTTTAAGTCAGCAGCAATGCTGGCTCATCTTAACTTCTCAATTTTTATCAAAAAGCTAAAATTCTATCAAATACCCAAAAAGCAGAAAGTCCCCCTATGCCGTAAACAATGAACATTTCTACTTTCTCCATGAGCTTTGCATCTATTAAATGCCGGAGCAACAGAGCTACAAATACCACAATAGTCACAAATATCAACTGGCCCAACTCTACCCCGATATTGAAGAAAATAAGTGCCAGTGTAATCGCTTCCTGGGGCAATCCTATCTCGGCAAGTGCTCCCGCAAATCCAAAGCCGTGCAGTAACCCGAACGTAAAAGCAATGAGCCAGGGGTATCGCGAAGTGATACCTGGCTTGCCCTGTTCTTCATGCACGATCTCCATAGCCAGAAAGAGTATACTCAAGGCTATCATCGCCTCAACCGGTTGCTGCGGCAAATGCACAACACCCAGTGTTGACGCCGCCATAGTGATACTGTGTGCCAGAGTAAAGGCGGTAATGGTCCACAGAAGCCGTCGCATGTTTTTAACAATGACTAAAAGCAAAAAAACAAAACAAAGGTGATCAAAGCCCAATAAAATATGGGTGATCCCAAGCCATGTATAGGTTTTCATAACTTGCGTAGAGGGCGTGCGCTCTTTGACTATGTAGGAATTATGCTGGGGGTCAAGCAGTGCAGACTGGGAAGTGCTGTCCAAAAACTCCAAACGCAAAAGCAGATCTCTTTTTGTATTTTCAAGTCCCTGCACCTCGATCGTTTTTCCTTTGAGGCCCTGTGCACATACCAAGGTATATCTATCCGAATAAACACCTTTTTCAGACTCTCTGACGTGTTCCCCCTTCTCTTCACATCCCTCTATGGCGTTCACTTTCATGGGGGTCTTTGCATCTCCTTTTGCCGGCACCTTTAAAAACAGTGCGTAACTGTCCGGGTTTTTTTGAATAACCTCGAGGTAGACAGGCCGTATGAGGTCTGCCTGTGCAAGAGAAAAAAGAAAGGTAAAAAGAAAAACTATTTTATAAAACACTTTACTTCTCTTCTATACTGATAGTGTACTGTGACTTCAGTTTTTCATAAATTGCTTTGTTTTTCTGTTCTCTTTCTGCATTCAGGTAATCGCCTTTAAGCTTTTCCTTCACCGCATCAAAGGTTTTCGGCTTTGGAGTAGGCCTGTCTATGACACGTACGTCATGCACACCATACGTAGATTCTATTTTATGTACTTTTCCGTCTGCTTTCAGTGTAAAAAGCATGTCTGAGAACGCACGTCCGAAGATATTGCTTGCTTCAAATTTTGTGAGCGTATACTCTTTCTCAAACTCTGCTGCATCTGAACCCATCATATTTTGTGTAAAATGTATCTTCTCATCTTCCCTATATTTCTCCAGGTGCTCCTGCATGAACTTTTTCAATACTTCATCACTGGGGTCGGGTAGTTCATACGTATCGTAAGCGACAAACTCCATTTTTTGCGCAAGACGTCTTTTGATCTCATCGTCATTTTTATCCAAGCCTATTTTCAAGGCTTCCTTATATAACACAGTGGTATAGATCTCATTCTCTATCATTTTCTGTTTTTCTTCTTTCGTAGGTGTACGAAAAAACTTTTTTTCCCAATTTGAAGTGAGTTGGTCTATTCTTCCTTTGGAAATAATGATACTGTTCTCTTCATCTTCACCGTTTTGAACAAAAGAGTAACCAAGAAAGAGTAAGCCACCCAACACCAAAAAGTGAAGTAGAGGTTCATGCAATAGTTTTTTTAACAAATTATCTGCCTTTTATATCGTAGGATATTTGCGTTTTTCTGGAGCGTATTATAGCAAAGCAAGGCTAATAAAAAGCAACTCTTTCTAGCACTCCCGCATGGTGACAAAAAAGTATTCAGGATGCTGGGTTATAATACGCTATCGACACATAAAGGGCAACTATGCATAGATTTTCATTCATCGGCAAGGTATTGCTTTCACTGTTTCTGCTCATCTCTGCCCTTGATGCCGTAGAACTGAACTGGGAACACAACTACCAAAATGCTCTGGCAAAAGCGAAAAAAGAGCATAAGATGGTCTACCTTTTTGTAGGTGCCGACAAATGCAGACATTGCGACAGATTTAAAAAACTGACACTTTCAAACAAAGAGCTCATAGAGACGATGAAAAAAGAGTATGTATTGCTCTATATGTCAAGAGACCGGCATGAGATTCCTGACAAATTTGAAAAATACGGCGTGCCCATGCACTACTTTTTAACTGCTGACGGCAAAATTGTTGCCGTAGTACAAGGCAGCAGAGAACTGGCAGGCTGGTATGACGTACTCGATGAAGTTGAATTAAAAAAGGAGAAATAAATGACAACCTTTAAAAAAGTGCAGAAAACTGCCGATATCCGGGAACTGATAAGATCAACCTTTGACGTTGACCTTCCGCTGACAGGAAGCTGGGGATACACGGAAGAAGAAGCAACTATTGTTGAAGCTCTGCCGGAGGGCATGCCGCTTCTTCAGCTCGAACATGTGTTTGCTTCCATACGAGCACACCTTGAAATGAATATTACCCAGGAGCCTGAAAACAGGTACGGCGGTATCAATCTGCATGAAAAAGAACGTGAACAGAGCAAAAAGGAAAAAAGCATTTTCGACAAAGTCACGTATGAGATTACCGCCATAAAAGAAGACCTTTACAATGCTTTCATCAAGGAATACAAAGAGGGTTACGGGAAAGAGGGTTTTGACCTGAACGACCATTTTAAAAGAAGAAAAGAGGCTACACTTACCCGGGAAGTCACACACTACTTTGAAGTGAGCGCACTGGGGTAAGCAGTGAATAAGCACTAAAAAGATACTATAATTACCTATACATATTTAACATAATGAGGTATTATCTATGGATTCTTCAAAAAGAAAATTTCTAGCACTCTCCGGTCTCACTATCGCTTCTTCCCTCTGTGGAAGTGAAACTGCAAGCACTCCAAAAGAAAAAACACTGCCAAAAAGCAATAAAGCGGCTATTCCTGACACCAGCAAGCCCAGAGTAGTTGTCTTGGGCGGTGGGTGGTCAGGACTCTCTATTGCCAAAACAGTAAAAGAGTTCTCTCCCCAGGCTGATGTGGTTTTGGTTGAAAGCAGGCATGAGTTTATTTCCTGTCCCATAAGTAATTTATGGATGGTCGACAAAGTCGACCTTGAGTACATTACGCATGACTACCTTCAGGCGGCTCGAAACTACAACTACACTTTTTTCAATGCAACGGCCATCAATGTAGACAAAAAAAATCGTATTCTTCAAACGACACAGGGAGATATCACATTTGATTATCTTGTCCTTTCTCCTGGTATAGACTATGATTACTCCAGATGGACAACAGATCCGGCACTGGTTGCAAGATTGAGACAGGAGTATCCCGCAGGATTTATCCCGGGCTCCGAGCATATGACGATCAAAAATAAAATACACAAATTTAAAGAGGGCAACTTTATCCTTACCGTCCCCGGAGGGAACTACAGATGCCTTCCTGCTCCCTATGAGAGAGCCTGTCTGATTGCGGACTATTTCAAAGAGAAAAAGCTCAAAGCAAAAGTCATTATTTTGGATGAGAACAATGCGATCACCATTAAAAAGAAAGGCTTCTCCTCTGCCTTTGACGAACTCTACGCAGACTACATAGAATATGTTCCGAACAGCACGATTAAAAATATTGACCTGGACAAAAAGGTGGTTACAACCGAGATGGATGAATTCACATTTGCAGACGCTGCTTTCTACCCTCGTGTCAGAGGTGCAAAGATCATAGAAACCATGGGATTTGCAAAAGATGCCAAAGATATGATGGAGGGGCACATCAATCCCATCACCTATGAAGTCATAGGTGAAAAAAACATATTTATTGCCGGGGATGCTAGGCCGATGGGCTTTTCCAAATCAGGAAACACCTCAAATATTGAAGGAAAATATGTCGGAAAAGTTGTTGCACGACGTATCAACAAAGAACAGGCACCTCAGTGGGAATCACCTATAACCCTGTGCTTTTCTGCTATTTCCCTAAAACCTTTTAATGCTATCTATATCTATACCAAATACTCTTTTGACAAAAAAGACAAAAATCCAAAAAATGTAAAATTTATAGACTGGCAGAAGTTTAGTTTTACAGAGACAATAAGTAATGAAAACTGGAAAAAAACAGGTAAAGTCGATGCTGACTCTATTCTGTCCTGGGCGGATGCTTTATACTTCGATATGTTTGGTGCCAAATAGCGAATGACTGCAAATTAAAATTTTCAGATAGCGTCAATTCAAATCGAGATTTGAATTGACGCTACTACCTCCTCTCCCCTTCCAAGAAAAATACACTTAACGTTCATAACATTGCGAAAATGGCATTATATGGATATACTGGAACATTCCAATACCGTGGTAGGTTTTGCCATACCAACCGTTCAGGCAATGTTTGATTATGTATTGAGATGATTTAAGGAAATAAAGAGGTGTCTGTAGAGAGGCCCGATAGCCTCCTCTGTCCCTAGGGTAGAGGAAGTATGGGTGTTAGTAAGGATCTATTCTTCTGTTGCTTCATTCACAGCTGCATTCATTGCTTTCTGTGCTTTAAGAAGTACATCTTTTGATGCTTTATCGGTCACGTCGATAGAGCTGATCCAGTTATAGACAGACGGGTAAGCAAAATTCACTGTTTTATCACCTTTTTTCTTATACATAGAGAAAGAACATGGAGCAAATGCACCTGCTTCAGGGTGAGTTTTGGAGACTTCATAGATTACTGCTACTTTACAGATGGAGTATACATCAAAAAAGTCATACGTGTTATCTCCCGCTTTTGCCAGATCATCGCCAAGCTTATTGTAGCCTGCCAGGACAAAGCCTGCTGTCTCAAGTCCAGCTTCCAGTTCTTCCTGAAGTCCATCCAGCTCATCTTCTACCTCGTCAGGCTTTACATCCATTTCCATCGTAAATCTTTTGACAAGGTCACCTTCCGGCTTTGCTATCTTATAGTGAGTATCTTCAAACTTACCGTTTGGCATAGCCTTTGCGAGAACATCCGCAACGTCTTTCATATAGGCAACAAGGTCTGCATTGTCTGCAGGAATGCCGGTAATCTTGGCAATGCCTGCTGTAGACATAGATGATACGGAAATGTTTTTTTCACCCTTTTTGGTAAAGATAGACATACTCAGTGGTGTAAACAATGCCATGTTTGGATACTTCTTAAGTAGTTTGGTCACCGCATCTTTCTTGTGAAGCGTCATAAGATTGTATGCATCATGTGCATGGTCCTTGAACTTGGCTTCGAACGCTTTATTCATGTCGTTGTTACCGGTAATGTAGAAACCCGCATCTTTGAATGCTTTCTCGATCGTTTTGGCGTTTACTTTACCGCCTTGATTGTCTGCCGTATAAATACGGATATCCTGTGCAGCGTTTACCGCTACTCCAAATGTTAGCAATAGTGCTACTGCCAAACCTTTCAACTTCATGTTCATGTTGTTTCCTTTAATGTTGATTTTGTATCAATTATCTTATCAGAAAAGCCATAATAAATCACTTTTTTTATTCTTTATGTGGTGTTATAAGCTAATGTAAACCAAATGTGTTACATTATGCAATTTGATTCAAAAACTATTGATGATCTTTTTTACTTTTTTTCATCATTTCTTTTTTAACATAATCAATATTACTTTGTGTTTTTCGCACTATTGAATGTTCTTTCCCAAATATCTTTTCCCGTATCTGTAAGGTTTTATTCAATTCATTCAATGCTTTTTCATACTGCCCCAGCTTAAAGTAGATCAATCCTATATTACTGTAGGTTAAAGCCGTAGCATAATGCTCCTCCCCCACAGTATCTTTTCGTATCTCCAGTGCCTTTTTATAATACTCCAGCGCCTCACTGTACTTCCCCTGCTTGCGGTAGACCCCGGCTATGTTGCTGTAGGTAATGGCTGACGCACGATAATTCTCTCCAAAAAGTTTCTTTTGTATTTTAAGCGACATCAGATAGTGATCGATCGCCTCTTTGTATTTTCCCTGCTTACTGTAGATACCGCCTATGTTGTTGTAGGTTGTTGCTTCGGTCCTGTCATCTTCGTCCAGGAGTTTCTTTTGCAGTTCCAGCGCTTTGAGATTGTACTTCAGGGCCTCATCATATTTTCCCATCTTTTCATAGTAGTATCCTATCTTGGAATAACTGATAATATTCTCTTTGCCATCCACCCCATACGTTTCGATATCCGATTTCAGCTGCCTGAGCGCATATTTCACAGCTTTCTTGTAGTTGCCTTTCTTTCTGGCATCTTCCGCAAGATTGTAGTCCGCACCATGCGGCCACAGCAATGTAACGCCCAAAATAGCAATACCGAATAATATTTTTTTCATTTATATTCCTTGCATATCAATTATATATTTTATAGGGAAATATGTGTCTTTTTCAGCATGAAGCATACTGTTGCATTGTGGCATAGAATCAATCTAAAAGATAGACATCATCGCCCGTTCTGATCTTTCCGGGTTCTGTCACCTTGGCAAAAATGCCTCTGTCGTTTTTAAGGAGTTTCGGCAATTTTGCATCTACCTGCGAAAGGCCTTTGCATAGTGTACAGTGCTGGCTGATCTCCAAAACAGCATCGCCGATCTGAAGTCTTGATCCGCCCGGTAGATGGTACGGATTGTAATCCATGAGAATATTTTCACCCAATACACCATGAGGCAGCTCAATATCATACTTTTCCGCAAGTACATAGCTGTGCATCGAAGTAAGAAGGACGGACCTCTGTATGTTTTGGTTGTAGTGCTTGTCTTTCACGATGCCTTTGGTATCCAGCAGCATCTCATCAGCAGCGCTGCGACCATCAGCAGAAGAATAAAATAATGCATGAATAATACCGACTTTAGTCATTTTATTTACTTTCATTACTCTACATCATTGTAGGCTTTAGTGCTCACCAAATGTAAGGTATCAAGGAATTTAACTTCATCCCTGTAGCCTACTTCATCATATACAAGTTCTCCATTCTGATCAAAGAATAGACAACTTGGATACATGGGGTAACCTATCTCTTTTGCAAACTTGAGCTTGCTGACTTTTAACCCGTCAAAAGACACAATGCCTTCATCACGCACATTGATATCTACAAAAATAAAATCTTTTTTTATCTCTGCTTCTACCTTTTCATCATCAAAAGTGAACTCTTGCATCTTGAGGCAGTAGTTACATCCTGTGATGTGCAAAAAAACCAATATATGTTTATTGGTTTTTTTTGCATCATGCACAATCTGATCAAGATCGATGTCATTGGCAAATGCTATGCCAACAACAGTCAAGAGCATAAAAATAAGTCGTTTAAACTTCACTTCTTTTACGCTTCCTCGTCTTTCTCTTGATCGTTACCGCCATCACTCTTTTCAGCACTGAAGTCGATCAGATCATCTTCGTCGAACATTTCCAGTTCTTCATAAGATCTAAATACGTTTCCTGGACTAAGGATCCAGTACAGGTCTTTGTCTTTGAATTCCGGTAAAGTTACCTCTTTGGTAATCATGTCGGCAACGACACCCTCTTCCATTTTTGCAAGCACTCTGTCTTTGAGTAATGCAAAGTATTGTACAGACTCGTCCGCTGCCGATTTGTCAGTGACAAATCCATGTCCCGGAACCAAATGTTCCCACTCTCTGGCTCTGATCGCATTGATCGCATTGATCTGTCCGACAACGATACCGTCTCTGTTCGAAGTTACCCTACCGTTCATAACGACATCGGCAGCCAATACTACTTTGTCATCCGGCAAATAGAGGAACCAGTCATCTTCTGAGTGGGCATAACCGACTCTCACATACTCAAGATTCACACCTGAAATAGTGAATTTGCTAGTCTCTTCAAATGTTTTATCCACTTTTGCAAGTACGGTACCTCTGATCGCATTCTGGTAGAGTGCCTTGATCATTCTGGTTTGCATACCAGGATAATCTTTACCGTCAACATGTCTCGGACCGTAATAATCCTCATTGATCAATGGCGTACCATAGATCGTAGCACCGAATACCTCTTTATAGAAGTTGTTACCCAACCAGTGATCATCATGCTCATGGCTGATAATAACTGTTTTCACAGGCATATCAGCGATTTTTTTCATCTGTGCATATGCTTGTTTTGCAAAGATATACGATGGGCCTGTATCCCAAGTGATCCACTGGTCATCACCTTTGATATAACAACTGTTTGACATATATCCGGCATTGTCTTTTGTCGGCATCTCAAGCGCACCGAAGAAACACCATACACGGTCACTTATCTGAACCGGCTTTAGGTTGTAGTCCCATTCAGGACCGCCACCCGTATGTGGTTTGACCCACTCATGAACGATGAAGTTACCATCAGCATCCAGATGGCTCGGGTGTTCGACTTTTATACTTTTATTACCAATAAAGGGTATTGCCGCAGCAAATGCCACTATTATTAATATGGCTAATAGACTTTTCATAAGTGTCCCTTATTTTATTTTCTTCTTACCTGTCTTTGTTTTACCATTGTTATCAGTAACTTCAAATTCCAGTTCATCACCTTTTTTTGCTCCCGTAAATGAGAACTTCAACAATGGATTCTCTGACATAAATCCGCTTGTGTCAGCTTCAAAGACAACTTTACCGTTTACCTTTCCGACAATACGCTTAATGTACTGAACATCAATTTTCTTTTTCTCAGCCTCTTCTTTGTCAGCCATAAGACTTTTAAACATTGCTTTTACTTGAACAACGCCGTTTTTCTCTTTTGCTTTAATTTTCATTTTACCCATTTTGTATCCTTTTTTTAAATTTTTATGTATATCTTTTTTTACTCAATTCATTTTTCAGTCTATTGCGATAGAGGTTGAATCAACCACCACATCCACCGATAGATACATCGATCTCTTTTCCGGTCGTATAGAGTTTACCATCTCTTGTTTTTGCTACGATAGTAACCAGTGCAGTTTGTCTCATTTTAATTCTGAATGAGTAATCTACTTTTTGACCTTCCGGCACAGAGAATACCACTGATAGAGATCTGGGGTTTGCATCTTGGAAAAGTGCGATCGTTTCAATGTCCAGGTCACTTTTAAGTGTAATAGGAATCGATCCACCGTTCTCTGCCAGTTTTGGCGCTACGAATTTGATCTTATCTGTTTTTTCCAGTGGAGCATCTCCGAACAGTGCTTTGATTGCATCTGTTGATTTTGCCGCTTCCCATGCTTTTGGTTTAGTTTCTCTAAAGTTGATAGCGTGTAGTTTTGCCATTGGTGTTAACATTACTGCTGCTGCCGCAAGTCCCAAGCCTAAAAATTTTCTTCTTTCCATTATGTTTCCTTTAATTTGAATTTGGATTGCAGGAGGAGTCTCCTCCATTTGCAATATTTTATTGTTTTATTGTGAAGTAAATGTGAATTTCACTTATTTACTTGCACCCGCCATATACTCAACTATCTCTTTGATGTCTGCATCACTAAGGTCTGTGTTTCCGCCTTTTGGAGGCATGGCTCCTGTACCTTTGATCGCATTCACAAGTACTTTGTCCATACCTTTTTCCATGACTTTCTTCCACGCATCTGCATCACCCACTTTTGGAGCACCCATGGTATCGGTACCATGGCAAAGTTTACAGGAAGCCTCATACAGTTTCTGGCCTTTAGAAGCGCCCTGGCCTTTTGGCTCAGGCGGAAGATCTTTGGCATAAGCGTACGGAGGTACAACGTCTTTCATCTCATACTTGATCTTCATTACCTTCGGAGGAAGTCCTTTTTCACCAGGTCCTGAACTTGGATCTTTACAGTCTTTCATACATCTTTTACCCATACCGATATTTTTGGCACGGTCAGCAAAGAATGCTTTGACATTTGCAGGGCCTTTTGGTCCATCGATCTCAGGGTAGAAACCATCTTTGTTGGGGAGAACGACTTTCATCAGTTTCTCTCTGTTAAGAACATAATCATCATCCAACTCTTCACCGTCTATCTCTATCTCATTTTGCGCAAGAATATAGGCAGTGATCGCATACACTTCATCATCTGTTAAAGATTTTGGATGTGCATAAGGCATTGCATCCCTGATGTATGTAAACAATGTAGTGGCATATGGCCAGTAGGTACCCACTGTTCTTTTTGGTGCATCCATACCCGGCTTGATTCTCTGGTTTTTAAGCGTTTTGACAATACCGTTTTCATCTTTGTCCTGATTACCTCCGGTTAATTGAGGGTAACCCTTTCCTCCGCCACCGAACTCACCGTGACACACGGCACACTGTGCTTCGAAAAGTTCATCTCCAAGCTCAACGGACCCTTCGCCTTCAGGCAAACCTTTACCGTCTGGTCGTGCGTCGACATCCCATGCTTTGATCTCGTTCGCTGTAGGTGTCCGGCCATACCATATACCTTTGGTACTCTGTGTGTTGTATCTATATGCTGTGTAAACACCGTTTTTTCTCGGATAGATCACACCACCGTCGATCGCGCCCGGTTTTGATTCATAGACACCCGGCATACATTGAGTGGCAGCTGCAACAGCAAATGTTGAGCTCATCATCAATGTCATACCGAGGGTCACTAATTTACGATCTAACTTGAACATTGCTTACCTCCCCTTTTTCATTTACTGCCCATGTGATGATTGCGTTCCTGTGGTAAACACATTCGACACCCACTACACCTTTTTCCTGGTTGACTGTCGGCTGAACATCGCCTGAGTCATCGTAAGAACGGCTCTGCAGTAACAACGGCTTGCCTTCATACTTGTACATATATGAGAATCTGGTCCAACATTTTGGAAGGACCAGACCTTTTAACTGTGCTTCAACCCAGTTCTTTCCACCGTCAAAGCTGATATCTACACCCTTAATGGTTCCGTAACCACTCCATGCCAAACCTTCAATCTCGACAAGATCACCTTTTTTAAGGTCTGTCCAGTCTTTTTCAGGAGCAGGAGAAGTAATGATAGAGTTCGTCTCAAGTGCATAGAAATGCTGTATTGCTTTTCCGCTTGCTGTCAACGCTGTATACTTTGAAGTCTCCTCTTTTGCATGCCATGGCTCGTCACCAAACTCAAGTCTCTTCAACCACTTGACACACAGGTTGGCTTCCCAGCCCGGTGCGAACAGACGCACAGGATAACCCTGCTCATCACGAAGTGCCTCACCATTTTGTGCGTAAGCGATGATGACATCATCAAGTACTTTTTCAACCGGCAGTGTTCTACTCATCTCCGAACCGTCGGAACCTTCAGCAAGCATCCACTTCGCTTCAGGCTTGAGCCCGATCTCATCGAGGATCGTTTTAAGACGTACGCCGGTCCACTGTGCACAGGACATCATTCCTTTGACAAACTGGGCTGTACCGAACTGAGGCCCTTTCCACTCGGCGGCGGAGTTTGAAGGACACTCAAGGAAATAGATAAAGCTTTCGCTTGGATATCTCTTAAGCTGATCAAGTGTAAGCACAATAGGCTTCTCTACAAGACCGTGTATCATCAGTCTCCACTTGTTTGGATCTACATGTGCAACACCATTGTGTGTACGTGTAAAGTGTAACCCGTTTGGAACAATAATACCTTTCAGTTCAGCGATCGGTGTCATAGAGATCGCCGCGTGCATATCTCCGGCTGAAGACATTAGCGCTGATGTTCTTCTGACAACATTATGCTCATACTTTGACGGTACACCATAAGGGTTTTTGTTACACTCGTCTCCAAGTGTAGTACCCCACTTCACATGATGAACGATATTCGGATCGTCTTTTGTGCTTGCTTCACTTGCCAAAACTGTGCTTGGTGCAGCAACAGCGGTTGCAGCAACAGCACCGGCAGAAGCCGTTTTCTTAAAAAAATCACGTCTGCTGACAGATGCTATTTTTTCTTCTGTTTTTTTATTCAATTTTTCTCCTTTATATTTTGATTGTATCAACCCAGCTCAAGAATAAGCTCTTTCCTTCTTGTTGATAAATGTTCCAGAATCTCTTCTCCAACATCTTCTCTGTCTTGCCATTCCGACTCTTCATGAATATTGAAAAGTTTTTTAAAATACTCATAATGGCTGTCACCACTTGTGACTTTAAAAAAATAAAATCTTCTGTAGCTCACACCGTTGATATCGCTAATGGCAATTTTTTTATTCTCACTATCTTGATACACCTCCTCTTTGATATGTTTTAAAAAAAAGTCGGATTTTTTCAGCCAGCTGTAGAGAAGCAGATCTGAAGACTTCACTACTTCATAGGTCTTTGCCGCCTCATCATCCAACTCTATCTGGTAAATGTTTTCGTCCAATTCAAAACTGTCCAGTTCATCATCGTACGTGACAAGTTCAAAACTCAATTGCATACGAAAAATCCTTCTACCATACCTTATGCTCTACCCGAAAGCATTCCATACATAGTCATCGGTTTCAGTAAATAAATTTTCATCAACCACCACATCCATCTCTCGACCGTCGGGTCAAGCGGGAATGAAGGTGTCGGTTTTACTGTCCAGTCAAATTCCGCAAGCATGACCGTACCGATATCGGTGATCAATGGACAAACCGTATAACCTGCATACTTGGCTTCGGGTTTTTTCCCGTTCATAACTGATATAAGATTATCTACAAGCACTTTGTATTGCTTTCTTGCGGATCCACCTGTTTTACCCATCGGTACCTGAGCAATATCGCCAATAGCAAATACATTCTCATATCTGATATGCTGAAGCGTCTCTTTGTTTACAGGTACCCAGCCTTTGGCAGAACCCAGATCTGATTCCGCGATCTCTCTTGGAGCGATCTGCGGTGGTACAACATGCAGGAAGTCATAAGGCACTCTTCTTTTTTCATGCTTTGGAATAACCTCGAAATCTTTCAGAACAGGGTCCCATGGACCTTTTTCCTGCCATTTAGCATCAAACACAGCCTCTTTTTTCTCTTTGTCTACTTCTATAAGGTTATGTCTGTAGTGCCACTTGAATTTTTCCCTTTTAAACTGTCCGAGGATAGCATCATGATATTCAGGCACACCGAACATTGCTCCACCGTTTGGATAGAATGTGAGTTCTGCATTCTCTCTTGCGCCTGCTTCTTTCAGCCTTGCATTGGTCAAATACATGATCTTCTTTGGGGCACCACCACATTTGATCGGTGTATTGGGATGCGTGAAAACAAAGTTTGTCTTTTTGCCGGATTTGGCCTGTGCGATGTACTTTTGCATCTGCTCCCAGGTTTTGGTTGCACCTTTGGCCGTATAGATCGAACAGATACCGTCATCACCAAGAGCCTTAAGAAGTCTCTCATTGTCGCCGGCAGAGTATGCACGACCTGCTTCCTCCAACCCTCTGATTCTTTCAAAGTCAAGCTGCAGACCCATTGCAACGATAAGGTAATCGTACGAAACAACTGTTCCTTTGTCTGTAGTCAGCTGATTCTTTTGAGGATTAAAGAGTATACCTTTCTCCTTGATCACTTTTACACCGTCCGGCACAAAATCATCTCTTTTAAAGGCAATATCGTCTTCATCCCAGATTCCGCCACCGACAAGTGTCTGGCCCGGCTGGTATGATACTGAGAGTTCCTGAGGTTCGATCACTGTAATATCAGGGTTATCCATGTGAAGTGTCAGTCTTGCCGCGGTACTCATACCTGAAAGTCCTCCACCAAGGATGACTATCTTGCCTTTGGCATTAGTTTTCTCTATCTTCTTTTCTTCTTCAGCGTGCGCACCTGTAGCACCGCCCATAAAAAGGCCGGCACCGGAAAGACCTGCCATTTTCATAGCATCTCTTCTGCTCATACCGTGAGCTGACAAGTCTTTATCCATCTTCGATAACATTTTTTCAATATACTTATTATCCATATCTATCCTTTACTTTAAACCGTTGACATATTTGGCAACAGCATCGATCTCTTCCCAGGAAAGGTCTCTTGTTGCACTTTTCATTACCGCACCATAGCCGTACTTGTTAGGGAACTGGTAATCTTTTGCTTTTATACCGCCTCTGTACTCTTTCAGCGTTTTGGCCAGTACAGCTGTATCCATTCCGGCAATTGGAGCATAGGATGCTCTTGCTATACCCGTAAAGCTTGTCTGCTTACCATCTTTTCCATGGCAGAGCGCACACTCTTTTGCATAAATTTTATCAGCCTGAGGTGGTAACAGCAAACCAGATTTGTAGGGCGCTTCAGCAGCCACAAGACCAACACCAGCCAATAGCATAGAAAAAACTACTCTTTTCATTTTCAACCTTATTTTAAATTTTTTATTTTCACTCATTTGAAAATAAATTTTCGTTGCCAAGTATAATACTTTTTCTCTTAATTGTAAAGTTTATTTATCAAAACATACAATCCAGTTCAAAAATATTTCATTTAGTAACTTTAATGTTTAATATAACTAACTATTATATACTAAAATATTCTATATTTATAGTATTTAAAAGTCGCCTTTTGCACCGAGATCCATCATTTTATACATAGTATCTCTTACATGCTCTGCCTTCACCATCATTTCAGGAGGCAGCGTGTGCCCGCCAAAAAGCATAAGCTCCATCGCCATGGTGATCAGCCATCTATCACCATTGTCATCTTCCACGATAAGGATCCTACATGGCATAAAAGCACCGAATGCCAAAGAATAATCAATAAACTGTTTTGCAATACTCGGACTGCAGTAGTGCAAGATTCTGATGTACCGATTCCCTTTACCATCTTTGATCGACTTGTCAGACATATGCGAATCACCGACCTGGACCATGTTCGCATCGGTAGCGATACTCTTCATGGCTTCTACGACATCTTCTGTAGAAACATCCGGGTCGATCTTCACCCGTCTGACCATAGCATCGGTAGCCCTACCTGTTGTAAGTACTTTGTCAAACATGTTCATATAAGCACCTATCGCTTTAGGATCAAGCTTTGAAGCTTTTTCCATCTTATCGCCCAGGTCAAACTTCACATAGGCAACAATTGCGCCAATGATAACTATGCCACCTATGACTGCCAAGAAACTTTTCAAAAATTTCATTCTTTTCCTTTCAATTTAATTATTGCATAGTTACATTAACTGAATATTACTTTGCAATAATCGTATTTTTAATATGATCTCATAATCAATACATATTATTATAACTGAACTTCTTTTAATTGTATTATATAATAATAGTTATAGAGAAAAATAGAGAGAGAAAATATTATTTCCTGATTTTATATCAATCAAATAGATTATAGTAATAAAAATACATGAGATATAGTCAGGCTATACGGAAGAGGAGCAACAAAGGGCAAGCCCTTTGTTAAATAATTTTAGAATCTGTATCTAAGGTAGATTCTGAAGTCTTGCGCTTTTTCAACGACTTGAGATGACATACCTTTTGCCATCAACATGCCTTGAGCTTGTGCCTGAGTAAGACCTGCTCCCATTAAGTCACCAATTATTCCTGCGGGGTCTTGATGTTGAATTACACCAGCCGCAGCCATTTGGTCAAATCCGGCTGCACCTGCTTTTATATCATCAATCTTAATAGAGGCCCCAGAGTAGTTACCAAAGAAGCCGTTACTTCCTGTATAGTCATAAGAGATATCAGTATATCTTGCCTGAAGGCTCAATGCATCATTGATCTGGTATGTGTAGTAAGCTTCCCAAGCATCACCACGTGCAGCGACTTTTGATCCGATCATAGTGTCTTCAGCATAAGTGAATGGTCTCCAGTACTGTGAACCATGGTTGTATTCAGCACCGAATGTACCGTATTCAGCACCTTCACCTACAGGAAGATTTGCACCAATCCACCAGGAAGTACCTGTTTCGTCATCTGGTGAACCCATCATCATTTGACCTGCGAATGGCATAGATTTACTCCATGCAAAAGAACCAAATACTTTTGCATCAGCAAAGTAACCGTCCTCTGTCAAACCATCAACCAATACAGAAAGTGCTGCTCCCTGCATATCACCAAACTGGTGGAAGTTACCATCAAATTCCGGGTTCATTGGACTTTGCTGTCCCGGGAGATCCCAAGCTTTGAACCAAGTTGCTTTTACGATGAACTGTCCATCATTGTACGGTTCAAAGATAAACCCACCTAACTTGATATCATCTAAATTATTTTCCGTGTCCGCATATGGTGTAGGACCTGTAAAAAGTGGCTCAGCATTTGTTGCACCGTATCCCAAACATACTTTGAAAGACATACCAGCTACACCCGTCACGTTTGAAAGGTCAAGCTTTGAACTCAATCCATCAAATTCAACGTTGATGATGTGACCAAGTGGAGATTGTGCGGCATCGTCTTCTCTGAGGTTTGCAAGGAAACCGGTTGTAGATGGTCTTCTACCGATAGAGAATGTCCAAGGGATATCAGCACCGAATGCTTTGTCACCAAGATAGAGCCAGTATGCCTGTCTTACTTTCAGGCTGTTGTCTGTCAATGCTTCGTTTCCTGTCCAGTCGAACATTCCACCCATACTAAGGGCTCTTGTCTTATTGTTGGCAGTACCAAAATCAGCACCGAACGCTTTGTTCATGGAAAGCTGACCTTTAAATACATTGTGGCTGTCTGGTGCATACGCCATATTTAGCCAAAGTCTCATAGAAAGAAGTGAATCATTACCTACAGAGCTACCATCAGCCATATCATAGTTGATATTGTCATACGCTGTTCTGAAGTCTACACCCCATTTGATGTTGTCATTTGCAGATTGGGCATTAATTTTCCCCTGCTTTACTTTTAGTTTATCGATTTGAGCTTGAAGGTTTGCGATATCGTCCGCTGTAGAACCGAATGCAAAACTTGTAGCTGCCGCTGCCATTACTGACAAAGATACAATCTTTTTCATGTTTACTCCTGTAGTTTTTATATGTTTGTCCAAAAACATGTAAATACAGTTTAAAACAATAACCTTAAGGCTAACCTTAAATTAACAAAAAATTAATAGAAATTCAAATTATTTAATATATAGTTATTATAATTATTAGGATATATTGGGTCCTTAGAAGGATATATAAGAAATTAAACTAATTTTTATAAGTAAATAAAAAATTAACGTACTAACTGATAAAAAGACGTCACTACAGTGTCAATCCATACAACTCATGATAGGTTTTCATGGCGTATCTGTCCGTCATATCGGCGATATGGTCTGCGATCACCCGTTCTTTGGTACGGACATCCAGCAAAGCTTTCTGGTATGGAGGCAAAAGATCCTGGTCTTCCCTGAATGCTTTGTAGAGGCCTTTGATACACTGTTTGCCCGCATGCATCTTTCGTACGATCTTCTCATGCCGGTAGAGTTTGGTCAGCAACAGTTTCTTCAGTCGCTTCAGCTGTCTTGCCTTTTCTTTGGAAAAACCTACGGGCAGCTTCTGTGTCGCTTCGAGCGTTGCGCAGATAGGCATCTCCTCCCGGTATGTTTCTGCACCTACTTTTGAATGGACAATGAAATCTTCCACCAGCAGTTTGATAAGCCCCGCTACAAAACGGTGACGGTAGAGCGGTTCACCTCTTACAACACCCTCTTCCTGTACCATGGCATCCACACTCAGGCACAGTTCATCCTGCAAAAGCTCCTCAAAAGAGATAAGTCCATATTTGACACCGTCATCAATATCATGCGAAGTATAGGCGATCTCATCGGCATGGTCCACGACCATCGCTTCAAGAGAGGGATGTTTGTCAAAAGCAAAACGTGTATCCAGCCCTTCTAGGAAAGGTTTTTTGTAAGGGTATGAATGCTTCAGCACCCCTTCGAGCGTAGCAAAGGTCAGATTGAGCCCGTCAAATTCCTTGTAACGCTTCTCCAGTTTTGTCAACACCCGAAATGACTGGAAATTATGCTCAAAACCAAGTGCCCTGCCGTCTTCTTTCAGCAGTCTGTCCAGTTCATCTCCGCCTACATGCCCGAAAGGGGTATGTCCCAGGTCATGTGAAAGTGCGATCACTTCGGAAAGCGTCTCGTTCAGCCCAAGCATCCTGGAGAGTGTCCTTGCTATCTGGCTGACCTCCAAAGAATGTGTCAACCGTGTACGGAAGTAATCACCTTCATGGTTCAAAAAAACCTGTGTCTTGTACTCAAGCCTGCGAAATGAGCTGCAGTGTAATACCCTGTCCCTGTCTCTTGCAAAAGGTTCCCTGAAATCTTCCCGGAATGTATGAAATCGCTGAGTTGACTGCATGAAATACCTTTTGTAGGTTCTTTATTTGCTATTGTAACCAAAATCATCTCGCATTTACGTCATCCTGAACTTGTTTCAGGATCTAATTAGGATATGTAAATTGTTGTGGGGATTCTGAAACAAGTTCAGAATGACGTGTTTTTAATTAAGAAAAAAAGGGGAAGAGGAGCCAAGGCCCCTCAAAAGATAGAGGGCAGGCTTATTTAGTCAGTGCCGCTTTGGAAGCATCTGCTATTTTAGTGAATGACTCAGGACTGTTCATTGCCATATCGGCAAGGATTTTTCTGTCAAGTTCGATATTTGCAAGCTTGAGACCATGCATGAATCTTGAATAGTTCAAGTCATTGAGTCTTGCCGCCGCATTGATACGAACGATCCAGAGCTTTCTGAAATCTCTTTTCTTCTGTCTTCTATCTCTGTAAGCATATACAAGTGAACGCTCGAGTTGTTCTTTCGCTTTTCTGAAATGTTTTCTTCTACCGCTGTAGAACCCTCTTGCCTGTTTTAATAGTCTTTTATGACGTCTGTGTCTTACAACACCAGTTTTTACTCTCATGGTTTTCCTTTACCTTATCTTTTTAGAATCTTAAGAATCGGTGTCAAACATTCTCTCTGTTTGAACTTGCCCCTGATCGGGGGAAATAGTACTGACTAACCAAAAATCTCTTAGTTGATCATCTCTTTGATGTTTTTGGCATCTACTGTATCGACATGTTTGGAACTTCTCATTTGTCTATGGTGTTTACCATCGACTTTTGTAAGAATGTGACTTCTATATGCAGTCCCTCTTTTGATCTTGCCGCTTTTTTTCACTTTAAAACGCTTAACAGCGCCTTTTACGCTTTTCATTTTTGGCATATGCTTACTCCCTATAGAATTTTTCATGTCCGACAGACTAAACGTTTATCGACATAAAATGGGACGATATTATACCCAAATTATCTGAAAAGTTTATGAATGTATTATCTATGTTCCGACCGTTCCGGTTCCGAAGCTACAAACATGAAGCAGTTCATGTTTGCTTAACGCTTCTCATGATAAAATCTATACTATTAAATCAGAGGGCGATCCGTGGATAAAGCAGCAGAGATACTTTCCCAGAAGAACAAGCTTCTAACAGAAGTTTATTTCGATCTGCAGCGCTACTTTGAAGAAAAATACGGCAAAGACGCCCTCGTCCTCATGGAAATCGGTACTTTCTTTGAAACCTATGAAGTGAACAATGACGACCTGAAAATAGGCAAGGCAAAAGAGATTGCCGAACTGCTGAATATCCAATTGACACGAAAAAGCAAAGCCATTCTGGAGAATTCCATCTCCAATCCCCTGCTTGCCGGAGTACCTGCCGTTTCGCTCGACCGCTACCTATCACGGCTCATCGCTACCAAGAAATACACCATCATCGTCGTAAAACAGAAAGGGGAGATGCCCAACGTAAAGCGCTATGTGGCAAACATCATCTCTCCGGGTACCAACTTCGAGTACCTTTCCGAACCCAGCGAGAACAATATCGTTTCACTGGTGATCGATGAGAATGCCGGGATATACTCGGTGGGATACGCCGCTATTGATGTCAGTACGGGCAAGACTATCTGTAATGAGATACATTCGACACGTGATGACAAGACCTATGCGCTCGATGAAGCCTTTAATCTCCTGCAGACCTACAGTACTTCAGAAGTGATCATCACCCTGGAAAGCAAAGAGATTGACAAAGAGTGGATCATCCACTATCTTGAGCTCTCTTCTCTGCACTACAGCATTAACACGAAGCGTTTCAGGATTACTTTTCAAAATGAACTCTTTACCCGTATCTTTGAGATCAACTCTTTTCTCTCCGCTATCGAATATCTGGACCTTGAGCGTCATCCCTACACGACAGAGTCTCTGGCAATCCTTATAGACTTCATCATCGAGCATGACGAAAGCATTATCGAGAAGATGAACCGGCCGCAATTTCTTGGCAACAGCCGATACATGTACATCGGAAACAATGCCATGGAACAACTTTCCGTCATTTCGAGGGATCCTGCCGACATCACGCTGCTCGACCTCATAGACAAAACCTCCACAGCTTTCGGGAAACGCCTACTTAAGGAGAGGCTGCTCAATCCCATATGTGACAGGGAACTGCTTGAAGAGCGTTATGACCTGACAGAGAAACTTCTCCCGAACATTGACCGTTTCGAGACCCACCTCAAACAGATATATGATCTTGAGCGCATCGCGCGACGGATCAAACTACGCAAACTCCATCCGGTGGAACTTACCTACATTGCCATGTCCCTGGAATCCATACTAAACCTACTTGAAGATGCATAGGAGAATGCACTCGAAATAGACAACAGACTGCTGGATGAAAGCAGGGAGATGCTTACGGTACTTGAAGAAACCTTTGAACTGAACATCTGTGCACGCTTCCGCATTGAACAGATCAATGACAATATCTTTAAAAGCGGTATCTACCCGGCTATTGATACTATTGTCAAAAAGCAGCAGAACGAAGTGGACAAGATGGACAGCGTCGCCGAGCATGTTGAAGCCCTGTTCGACAAAGACAAACTCTTCAGCGGCAATACAAAATATGCAACAGTGAGCTATCTGGAAAGCGAAGGATACTACCTCAATCTGACAAAGAGCCGCTTTACCCTGATAGAAAAAGAGTTGAAGAACTCATTTGTCACCATTGACAACCAGCACCACTTCTTCAAGGATTTTCACTACAAGTATCTCAAGAACGCCGTAAAGGTTCAGGCACCGCTTTTTGAAGAGATCACCCGTTCCTATGAGACAGCACAGGTCAAACTGGTCTCACTCGTCAAGCAGCGATACATTGAAAGTCTCGATATGCTGGAAAATCGTTTTTCTTTGCTGCTTGACAAGCTCATTGCCTTCATTGCCAATATCGACGTTGCCATCTCCAATGCCAAATGCAGCCGAAACATGAACCTCTCCCGTCCCATCATAGAAGAAGGGAACTTCTATGAAGCGATCGGCCTACGCCATCCCATCATAGAAGCCAACGACGAACGGGGAATCTATGTACCCAACGATATTTTCCTGGGAGAAAATAACAATACGGCACACAATCATATTACTCTCAATGCCAGCAACGGTGAGGATGTCTACGGTATGCTTCTCTACGGCATAAACTCTTCAGGGAAATCCTCTCTGATGAAAAGTATCGGTCTATCGGTCGTACTTGCACAGGCCGGATTCTTTGTTCCGGCAGTAGAGCTTCGTTTCGGTCTTTATAATAAACTGTTCACAAGGATCGTCTCCAAAGACAATCTTTACAAAGGACTTTCTACTTTTGCCATTGAAATGCTCGAACTCAAAAATATATTCAACAGGGCAGATGAGCATTCATTGGTCCTTGGAGATGAGATAAGCCAGGGGACAGAGACAGAATCTGCCCTTGCTATCGTCTCAAGTGCCATACTCAAACTGATCTCTCTGAGATCAACTTTCATTTTTGCCACACATTTGCATCAGCTGGGCAACATACCACAGTTACAGAACCTCGATCATCTCATCTTCCTGCATCTTGGCATCAGGTATGACGAAGACAACGATACCCTCATTTACAACAGAGTACTGCAGCTTGGGCAGGGGGACAGTCTTTACGGCCTGGAATTTGCCAAGTCTCTGCATATGGACAAGGGCTTCCTGCAAACAGCCCAAAGCATCAGAGAGAACCTGAACCATTCAGGCAGCGATATCAAAAAACTGCGAACACAAAAAAGCAGCAAATATAACAAAGCACTTTATCTCAGTAAGTGCGCATTGTGCGATGCCAATGTCGAAGATGTCCATCATATAGCTGAACAGAAAGAGGCAAATCAAGACGGACAGATAGACCACTTCCACAAGAACCATAAATACAACCTCATACCGCTCTGCAAAAAACACCACAATCTCGTCCATGAAGGAAAGATCATCATCTCAGGTTTCGTGATGACGTCGGACGGATTGAAGTTGCATTATGAGGTGAAAGAATAAAGTAGTTGATGAGATAAAAATATAGTTGTGGTAAAAAGTAAAATGGGATAAAAAACAAAGTGATTAAAAAGAGAAGAAGTCAATGTAAAACTCAAAGTGGCAGCGACCTACATTCCCACAGACGTAGCCTGCAGTATTATCGGCGATGGGAGGCTTGACTTCCAGGTTCGGAATGGAGCTGGGTATGACCCTCCCTCTAGCCCCACCACTAAGAGAGAGATGAACACCGTAGTGTGCATGTCTCTCTTTGCTTTTGGAAAGCTTGAGAAACTTAGTATTGTTAAGAGCCTAAATAATGTTTACAATTACAATCTGCAAGTACCTTTTTCTGAACGCTCAGCGCTAAGCGCTAAACGCTCTGCCTTGCACTTAGCAAGGTAGTACCTATTGAAGAATAAAGTAAATACAAACGATCTATTAGTACTGGTCAGCTAAATGACTTTCATCACTTACACACCCAGCCTATCAACGCAGTAGTCTTCTGCGGATCTTCAGGGAAGATTCATCTTGGAGTTGGCTTCCCGCTTAGATGCTTTCAGCGGTTATCACATCCGAACATAGCTACCCAGCGATGCCCTTGGCAGGACAACTGGTACACCAGTGGTTCGTTCACCCCGGTCCTCTCGTACTAGGGGCAACTCTCCTCAATCTTCCAACGCCCACGGCAGATAGGGACCGAACTGTCTCACGACGTTCTGAACCCAGCTCGCGTACCGCTTTAAATGGCGAACAGCCATACCCTTGGGACCTGCTTCAGCCCCAGGATGCGATGAGCCGACATCGAGGTGCCAAACCTCCCCGTCGATGTGAGCTCTTGGGGGAGATCAGCCTGTTATCCCCGGCGTACCTTTTATCCTTTGAGCGATGGCCCTTCCACACAGAACCACCGGATCACTATGACCGACTTTCGTCTCTGCTCGACATGTACGTCTCGCAGTTAAGCTGGCTTGTACCATTATACTCTGCGATGGATTTCCAACCCATCTGAGCCAACCTTTGTAAGCCTCCGTTACTTTTTAGGAGGCGACCGCCCCAGTCAAACTACCCACCAGACATTGTCCTCCGCCGGGATAACCGGCGCAAGTTAGCAATCAGAATATATAAGGGTGGTATCTCAAGGATGGCTCCGCTGCAGCTAGCGCCACAGCATCAAAGCCTCCCACCTATCCTGCACAAATATATCCCAATTGCAGTGTCAAGCTATAGTAAAGGTGCACGGGGTCTTTCCGTCTTGCCGCGGGTAGGAGGAATTTTCACCTCCACTACAATTTCACTGGATCCCTGGTCGAGACAGCTCCCATCTCGTTACGCCATTCATGCAGGTCGGTATTTAACCGACAAGGAATTTCGCTACCTTAGGACCGTTATAGTTACGGCCGCCGTTTACTTGGGCTTCGATCAAGAGCTTCGTTCCGAAGAACTAACCCCATCAATTAACCTTCAAGCACCGGGCAGGCGTCACACCTTATACATCCTCTTGCGAGTTAGCAAAGTGCTGTGTTTTTGATAAACAGTCGGGAGGGACTCTTTGTTGCAACCTCTTTGGCTTTCGGACGCGAAGTCCTATACCAAAGGAGGCACACCTTATTCCGAAGTTACGGTGCTAGTTTGCAGAGTTCCTTAACCAGGGTTCTTCCACGCGCCTTAGAATACTCATCTCACCCACCTGTGTCGGTTTACGGTACGGGCAACTATTAATACACTTAGAGGCTTTTCTTGGCACGACGGTATCAACGATTCTGGCTTTACTCCGAAGAGCGCAGCCAGCCTGTCAGGTCTCGAAAACAGCCGGCGGATTTTCCTATCCGGCTTATCTACACCCTTCGAGCCACTATTCCATCAGTGACCTCGTTTAACCCTATGCGTCCCCCCTTCGTACTAAACTAATAGTTGGTATCGGAATATTAACCGATTTGCCATCGCTTACCCCTTTCGGACTCAGCTTAGGACCCGACTAACCCTACATTGACGAGCATCGTGTAGGAACCCTTGGGTTTTCGGCGAACGGGATTCTCACCCGTTTTATCGCTACTCATGCCTGCATGCTCACTTCTAGCCGCTCCACCACTCCTTACCGGTATGGCTTCAATGCTGACTAGAACGCTCTCCTACCACTTGAACTATTGTTCAAATCTACAGCTTCGGTGTCTATTTTAGCCCCGTTATATTTTCGGCGCAGAATCGCTAGACCAGTGAGCTGTTACGCTTTCTTTAAAGGATGGCTGCTTCTAAGCCAACCTCCTGGTTGTCTAAGCAACTCCACATCCTTTTCCACTTAAATAGAACTTTGGGACCTTAGCTGGTAGTCTGGGCTGTTTCCCTTTCGACGGTGGATTTTATCACCCATCGCCTGACTGCCATGAATTCACATGAGGTATTCGGAGTTTGACTGGGTTTGGTACCTTGGTATAGGCCCTAGCCCAATCAGTGCTCTACCCCCTCATGTTTCGAACATGACGCTATACCTAAATATATTTCGGAGAGAACCAGCTATCACTAAGTTTGATTGGCCTTTCACCCCTATCCACAGGTCATCGGAGAAGTTTTAAACCTTCACCCGTTCGGTCCTCCACTAGCTCTTACACCAGCTTCAACCTGCCCATGGATAGATCACTTAGTTTCGGGTCTACAGCAACTAACTTGGCGCCCTATTCAGACTCGCTTTCGCTACGGCTTCTCGTTTGATTAACCTTGCTAGTCACCATAACTCGCAGGCTCATTATGCAAAAGGCAGTCCATCACCCTGTATAAAACATAGGGCTCTGAATGATTGTAGGCAGATGGTTTCAGGTTCTATTTCACTCCGCTTGCCGCGGTTCTTTTCACCTTTCCCTCACGGTACTGGTTCACTATCGATCCTGGAGTAGTATTTAGCCTTGGAAGGTGGTCCTCCCATTTTCAGTCAGGGTTACACGTGTCCCGACCTACTCGAATAGTCCATGGTTAGTTTTCGTTTACGGGACTTTCACCCTCTACGGTCAAGCATTCCAGCTTATTCTACTAACACCCCACAGAGTTTAGGGCTAATCCCATTTCGCTCGCCGCTACTTTGGGAATCTCGGTTGATTTCTTTTCCTGCAGGTACTGAGATGTTTCACTTCCCTGCGTTCGCTCTCTCGAAAGAGTAACATGACTCGCGCCATGCTGGGTTGCCCCATTCGGAAACCCGGGGATCAAAGCTTCTTGGCAGCTCCCCCCGGCTTATCGCAGCCTAGTACGTCCTTCATCGCCTCTCCTGGTCTAGGCATCCACCATCTGCCCTTAGATTAATTTGACTTAATTCTAAGGTACTACCTTATTAAATGCAAAATGAACTGTTTGTGTCTTACCACTTTGGTTCGTTTTTTGTATGTTTAATAAGTTGAAGATTTCTTACGTCTTCTAATTTATTGAGTTTCTTGCACATGAAAGATATTAAGTCTGAAGAACAAGTTCTTCTTGTTAATATTTTCTGTTAAATTGTAATTGTTTTGTAAAATTTGATTCAAACGTTTATAAATAAACATTCTCTTCGCGTTTTGCAACATTACGTTAGACTCTTAACAATAATAAGTTAAATAACTTTAGGTGTAAAACCTAATATAAATACTCTTGGATGAATATTTATATTAAGTTTTTTCTTCCACATGATTTCGTGTAGATTGTGCGAAATATTTTAAACGAAGCGTACCAAGGTACGTGAGTTTCAAACTTTCGTGCAATATGCATGAAATGGTGGAGAATAACGGGATCGAACCGATGACCTCCTGCGTGCAAAGCAGGCGCTCTCCCAGCTGAGCTAATTCCCCAAATTAAGTCAAAGATCCCAATGATCTTTATCAACCAAACATAAGCTACTGAATAAACAGTGCAAACAAACCATCGTCTTATCGATTGTGATAATACTCTGTGAGGAAATATCATCTATACTCTTGAAAGGAGGTGATCCAACCGCAGGTTCTCCTACGGTTACCTTGTTACGACTTCACCCCAGTCGCTGATCCCACCGTGGAGGGTAGCCAGTTTAGCTTCCCCGCTTCGGGTGAAATCAACTCCCATGGTGTGACGGGCGGTGAGTACAAGACCCGGGAACGTATTCACCGTAGCATAGCTGATCTACGATTACTAGTGATTCCAGCTTCATGTAGTCGAGTTGCAGACTACAATCCGAACTGAGAACAGGTTTATAGATTTGCTCCACCTCGCGGTATCGCGTCTCATTGTCCTGCCCATTGTAGCACGTGTGTTGCCCTGGCCGTAAGGGCCATGATGACTTGACGTCGTCCTCACCTTCCTCCTCCTTGCGAAGGCAGTCTCACTAGAGTCCTCGGCCGAACCGTTAGTAACTAGTGACGAGGGTTGCGCTCGTTGCGGGACTTAACCCAACATCTCACGACACGAGCTGACGACAGCCGTGCAGCACCTGTTTTCGAGCTCCCGAAGGCACTCCAGCATCTCTGCCGGATTCTCTCAATGTCAAGGCCAGGTAAGGTTCTTCGCGTATCTTCGAATTAAACCACATGCTCCACCACTTGTGCGGGTCCCCGTCTATTCCTTTGAGTTTTAATCTTGCGACCGTACTCCCCAGGCGGAATGTTTAATGCGTTAGCTGCATCACCGAAGACACTAGGCCTCCGACGACTAACATTCATCGTTTAGGGCGTGGACTACCAGGGTATCTAATCCTGTTTGCTCCCCACGCTTTCGCGCCTCAGCGTCAGTACTGTTCCAGAAGATCGCCTTCGCTTTTGGTATTCCTAGTTATCTCTACGGATTTTACCCCTACACAACTAATTCCATCTTCCCCTCCCAGACTCTAGCCTAATAGTTTTGGATGCAGTTCTATGGTTGAGCCATAGGCTTTCACATCCAACTTAAAAGGCCGCCTGCGCGCGCTTTACGCCCAGTGATTCCGAGTAACGCTTGCACCCTCCGTATTACCGCGGCTGCTGGCACGGAGTTAGCCGGTGCTTATTCATATGGTACCGTCATTATCTTCCCATATAAAAGGAGTTTACACACCGAAATGCGTCATCCTCCACGCGGCGTTGCTGCATCAGAGTTTCCTCCATTGTGCAATATTCCCCACTGCTGCCTCCCGTAGGAGTCTGGACCGTGTCTCAGTTCCAGTGTGGCTGATCATCCTCTCAGACCAGCTAGGCGTCATTGGCTTGGTAGGCTCTTACCCCACCAACTACCTGATACCATATAGTCTCATCCCTTGGCGAAAAAACATTTCCCAACTTTAATTAATAAAGAAGGAGTATGAGGTATTAATCACCGTTTCCAGTGGCTATCCCTCTCCAAGGGGCAAATTAACTATACATTACTCACCCGTCCGCCACTTAGCTGACACTCTAGCAAGCTAGAGCCGTTCTCGTTCGACTTGCATGTGTTAAGCACGCCGCCAGCGTTCACTCTGAGCCAGGATCAAACTCTCCATTATAAAATAGAATGGTTTGAACCATTGTCAGAATCACTTAAGTTATTTCTACTTAAGTTAATTCATATCACTTTTTTGTTAAAAAGTGCAAAAATTAAATCTCAAATAGACGTTGATTTGTTTACTTATATTTGGTTGTCAAAGATCACTCAATAACACTCTTTCTAGCAACTCGCTAGCCGTCCATGTGTTGTTGGACGCGTATTATAGCACCGAAGTTCTTATTTGTCAAGGGTTTTTTTGGTTTTAGAGAAAATTTATCGCTTTTTCCTTATATCTTACATTATTATATAAGGGATTTATTCTTTGGGACATCTGTTATATTGAATTGACGTAAAAACAAATTGATTAACCTTATATTAATCTCCTGCGATTATACTTGCACTACATTTAACAAATTACTATATTAACAAAGGAAACAAAATGGCTTTATATGACAGAGATTATGCCTCCGCACAAGCTGGAGTTGCACGGGAAGAAGCTTCAGTCAGCTTTATGAAAAAAACGTACCAGCTTCTGGCGGTAAGTATGATAGCGGCGGCAGCCGGTGCATACGTGACGATGCCTTATGCAGAGGCGATTATGCAGTTTAAATGGTTCATCTTCGGTGCGGAACTGCTTGTACTCTTTTTCGGACTGAGTATGACAAGAAACAAACCAGGCCTTAATCTTGCAATGCTCTTCCTCTTTACCTTCCTCACGGGGGTATCTTTGGTGCCGCTTCTGGCTTCACTCATCGGTATGGGCAACGGTGCGGTCATCGGGAATGCATTCCTGATGACATCTGTGCTTTTCGGGGCACTCAGTCTCTTTGCGATTAACAGCAAATCTGACTACTCAAGCTGGGGTAAACCGTTGTTCATTACACTGATCATCGTAATCATTGCGTCACTGGTGAACTACTTCCTCCTTCAGAGCCCTATGATGCACATCATTATCACTGCTGGGATCCTGCTTCTGTTCTCACTGTTCACGATCTATGATACGCAGAACATTGCGAACGGTGCATATGATTCACCGGTCGATGCAGCGGTATCACTTTACATTGACTTCCTTAATATGTTCGTAACACTTTTACAGTTGCTTGGCATTTTCGGGAGTGATGACTAGACGATAAATTGTTTTTGTCGGGGTAAGAATACCCCGGCTTACCTACTTTTCGCTTCTACAAACAAGACTTCAAATTCGAGATAATCCAGCGGATAACTTTTCATCAGCGCTTTTGTCTCTTTGTATCCCAATTTCTTTTCTCCCCCGCTGACACCGCTTTTTTTGATGTAACGGAACATCTCATGCACAGAATCGAAATGCAGTTTGTACTGGCGCAGTTCATATTTGGCATCATAATACCTTTCCACCACCGCTTTGAGCCGTTCCGTATTATGTATCGGTGAATCAATACCTGCACACTGATGTAGTGTCTTGAATGTGTTGGAGGTAAAGATGGCGAAATATGCCCGGGGGGCAAGTTGGGAGAGCTTGGAGAAAGTAGCTTCTGGATCTGTGCTCCACTGAAGCGCGGAAGAAGAAAGCAGAAGCGTATTTTCATTTTTCTCCAAAGGATCAAAGGTCTCTAGACAGTTGAAATCTGCACAGATTTTTTCTACAGACTGTTCATTCGGATGAATATTTAGCATTTCCAAAGAAGAATCCAGTGCAATAAAACGTTCAAAAGAGATATGTTCAGAGAGAAGGCTATGGTAGACTTTACCACTTCCCGCACCGATATCGATGATCGTTCCATAATTCTTTTCAGACAGTTTTGAGACAAGAGTATTTGCTACTTCAGACTGTATGATATTGTACCGGTCATACACTTTGGCAAAACGCGAAAACTCTTTGATCGCGCCTGATATCCCTGTCTCTTTTCTCTTCAAAACTGCTCCAATGTTACTATTTATCACTATTTCAATATAGTTTGGGTATAATCGCCGAAATTATACCCAAATTTGATTTGGGCTACTCATAAACAGTAAAGAGGCATCAATGACATCAACACTATTAATCGTACAAATTGTACTGGCGATCGCTATTACGATCGCTATACTTCTACAAAAAAGTTCAAGTATCGGACTGGGTGCATACAGTGGAAGTAACGAATCTGTATTCGGAGCAAAAGGGCCGACAGGTTTTCTTGCGAAGCTAACTTTCTCCCTTGCTTTCCTTTTCATCGTCAACACATTGGCACTCGGTTATCTCTACACTTCACAGAATAGTGCTTCTGTCGTAGACGAAATCACACCGAAGAACAATGCCGTTATTCCTGCAGCACCTGCCACAGCACCGGAAAAACCTTCTGCACCTGCGGCACCGAAAGCACCGGCTACAAAATAATACCCACCATTAATACGTCGGGATATCTTTATCTCGACCTATATCTTCACCTCACCTCCCTTAAAACATACATTCACCTTCAAAGGTAAAAAAAGGTAAAATTCATTCAAATAATCCTCCAGGAGAGAATCATGGTCAATGAAATTTTTGAACACACCAAAGAAAATATGGATAAAAGTCTCGAAGCACTTAAACGTGACTTCGCATCATTGCGAACAGGAAAGGTCACTACCAATATCGTCGACAATATCAAAGTCGATTACTATGGAACACCTACACCATTGAACCAGGTGGGAAGCGTCATCGCTACGGATGCAACGACTATCAGCATCACACCATGGGAAAAAAACCTCCTCAGTGACATCGAAAGAGCCATTCAGGAAGCGAACATCGGCGTGAACCCGAATAACGACGGTGACTTCATCAAACTTTTCTTCCCGCCAATGACTAGTGAACAGAGACAGGAGATCGTCAAACAGGCAAAAGCCATGGCGGAGAATGCCAGAGTGGCTATCAGAAACATTCGTAAAGATGCGAACAACAAGATCAAAAAGCTTGAAAAAGATAAAGAGATCTCGGAAGACGAGTCCAAAAGAGCACACGATGAGATCCAAAAGATCACAGATGACCATATTGGTATGGTCGATGAGCTCTTCAAAGCAAAAGAAGCGGATATCCTAAAGGTATAGTGATGAATGTCGAACAGGTATACAAAGATGCCAATGCCCTTTTGGAAGGGCACTTTCTTCTTGCCAGCGGTAACCATTCCAGCCGATACCTCCAAAGTGCCAAGGTATTGGAGTATCCCCAGAAGGCATCCCTGCTTACAGATGCACTTGCTGAAATGATCAGAGAGAACGGAATTGAAGTCGATACGGTTTGTGCTCCCGCACTCGGCGGAGTGATCGCCGGCTACGAACTGGCACGCTCGCTTGGTGTCCGTTCGATCTTCGTTGAAAAAAAAGAGAGTGGTATGGAACTTCGCCGCGGGTTCGAGGTATCTCCGGGTGAAAAGATCATTATTTGTGAAGATATCATCACTACAGGCGGTTCCGCTTTGAAAGCGGCAGAGGCCATTGAAGCACTGGGTGCCAAAGTAGTCGCTTTCGCTTCCCTTGCGAACAGAGGATTCTGTAAGCGCGTCGGTGGCAGCAATGAAGCCAAAAGTGAATGCAAACTGCCAAAAGATGTGCCGTTCTTTGCGCTGGAAGATTTTACTTTTGAGATGTACACTCCAGAAGAGTGTCCCATGTGTAAAGAGGGAAGTACTGCTATTAAGCCAGGTAGTAAAGGATAGTACTTTTCAGTATGCGCTTCCTAAAAAGCGCAGGCACTTTCACCCAAATAAACTTCACCACAGAATTGGCCGCGGACAGTCTCTTCTCCTGAAGCCCTCATCATTTCATATTCTTCTTTCAGCTCTTCGAGCTTGGAGCCATCCATCTCTCTTCGTGTTGCCATATAACCGACAATCTTGCCCATCTCATTGACCTTTGGTTGGATGAGAAGTTCAGTCCAGTAGGAGATTCCCTCTTTGTTCATATTCTGCACCAAACCGCTCCAGGTCTTGCCTTCATTAGTCAGGTTACAGGCATCCTTAAAAATACTTGCAGGCATATCGGGATGCAAGTGCATACAGTGAGGTGAACCAACCACCTCTTCTTTGCTGTAACCGCTTGTTTCCACAAATCTTTTGTTGGCATAGGTAATGATCCTGTCGCTATCCGTCTCTACAACGAGCGGTTTCCCCGTATAAACATATTCCTCACCATTAGGCTCCTGCCGCTCCATCGATTTTTCCGTCTTGCTGTTTACATATGTTGACACACACCGTTCCTTATTATTGACTATATCTATTAATCATTTTTTATTATATACAAAGTTTTGTTAAGTTTCTCTTTACGATACTCGCCATACAATGGCACAACTCTCTATATCGATATCCGTCCGTCTCGGCTTGAGCTTAAAACTCTCGATTGTGCAGTTTTCTATGTTGTATTTCTCACTGAGTTTGTCGATTTTCTCTTCAAGTTCGTCATTCAGTGCATCGATGTCATCCTGCACTTTGGCAACTCTCTCTTCTGCGCGGCTCATCTCTCCATGCTCTTTGAGTATGCGCCCTCCCTTGCTGATGGTGCGCCCTATCTTCGTCGGGGATGTCTTGCCGAAAAGCGCTCCCAGAACAGAGATACCCATTTCGATCATTGACGAGGTGGAATCGGAGGACTCCTTTGCCACCCTTTCCTGCGCACGAAGCAGCCTGTCCTGCAGTACTTTCTCTTTGGAAGCATATCGTGTTTTGAGTTTCTCTATCTCATCCTCTTTTTTCTGCTGTAGCACATCCTGTACACTGACAATGAAATCTGAACGCGATTCTCCTGGCCTGGATTCGAGTTTCGGTGACCTACACCGATAAAGCTCCAGTCCCTCTTCCTGGTAGAGATATGCTTTCAACTCCCGAATGGTATGCTTCAGCCCTCTGTCCTCAAGTATCATCTTTGGCAGGTCATAATATTGTGCATTTTTCGGTGCAATATGCGGTAGATTGGTAAAATCCAATTCTTCTTTCCGGGCATCTTCCCAGGAAACTTGCTGCAGCTTGGCATCAAGTTCCAAACCAAGTAAAAGATGTTTCTCCTCATCGATACCTTTGCTTTGGTTGAAAAAATGCACTGTGACCTTCGCTCCGATCGTAGGAAAATAGATGTTCTGCTGCGAGGGATCCGGCTCATAGTACTGAGGGATGGAAGTATCGATATTCTGGAAAGAGCCTAATCGGTCATTCTTTCTCACCAGTGTTTCAATACTTTTCTCCTCTATGCCCTGCTCAGCTTTCTGTGTCTCCATCAACACAGATATCTCATCTCTTTTGAGCGGGCCTTTGAGATAGCTCAGCACCCATCTTGTCGTAAAGAGACGGATATCATCAAGATGCGCACTTTTAAGGAAGAAGGTCCTTTTCTTGAGGTTCGCCAGCAGTGTTTTGATTTCATTTTTGTCAAAATTCGAACCGATCTTTCCTCCCAGTCCGTCTATAACACGTTCAATATCCTGTGTGGTCTGCAGCCTGCCGATAAACCAGGTTCCGATGTTGGAGAGACCTTTATAGTCAAGATCGACAGGGTTCTGCGTGCTGAGTACCACTCCCACACCAAAAGCGCGTGCCTGTTTGAGCATCAGCAGCATAGGCTCCTTGCTCGGAGGGTTCTTCGTCGGCGGGAAGTAACCGAATATCTCATCCATATAGAGCAGGGTTTTGAGTGTCGAAGTACCACTCTGTCTGCGCATCCATGCAATGTATTTGTTCAGCAGCAGCGTTACAAAGAACATACGCTCGTCATCGTTAAGGTGTGCAATGGAAAAGATGGCGATCTTCGCCTTGCCATTCTCGTCATACAGCAGTTTCTGAATATCAAGATTATCCCCCTGCAGCCAGAGAGAAAAGCTGGGGCTTGCCAGAAGCGCATTGAACTTGGTCGCCAGTTTGAAACGCGCATCCTGCGGGTAGAAGTCATCGAGGGGAAGGACACC
Source organism: Sulfurovum sp. NBC37-1 (assembly GCF_000010345.1). Classification (NCBI taxonomy): domain Bacteria; kingdom Pseudomonadati; phylum Campylobacterota; class Epsilonproteobacteria; order Campylobacterales; family Sulfurovaceae; genus Sulfurovum; species Sulfurovum sp. NBC37-1. The sequence goes on along the minus strand of NC_009663.1, from coordinate 31,608 downwards.
AATCTTTTTGAATGGAGGTTTAAGGATCCGGCCTATGATGGTTTCGATACTCAGGTCTTCTTTAGTCAACCAGGCTTGTGTGATGATCTGTGCCAGTAGGATATACTCTTTGGAGTCAAGCGGATCGGCAGTAATTCCAACAAGGGAGAGCAGTGAGGTCGTAGTACTCTTGAGGTAGGCATTAAAGATATCACTTTCCTCCATGATCTGTGCGGGGGGTAACTCAAGCGAGGACATGATATTGATAGCTACACCGGCAGATGAACCCGGAGTATAGATAGTTTTGGGAACTGCATGAAATTTTTCAACACGCGAAGCATCCTGTCCAAAACTCTCTATCCCCTCTTTCCACATCGTTGCAATCTTCTGTGCATACTTGGCAGGGTCTTCCTCCTTGGAAAGTGCTTCATCCTTCACCCAGGGTTCAAAGGTTTTGGCAGAGAAGGAAGGGTCACTCAGGCAAAGGTCTCCCATATCGCCTTTGGGATCTATAATGATCGAAGGGATGTTGTCAATGGCAGCCTCTTCGATAATGCCTACACCCAGCCCTGTTTTCCCCGAACCGGTCATACCGATGATCGCAGCATGTGTTGTGAAGTTCTTGTTCTTCAGCAGTGTCAGTGCTTCTACAGGCTCCATTGTTGCTTTGTCAACATCTTTACCAAGATAGAACAGCCCCAGTTTTTCATAGATTTCTTTCATACGTCATCCTCTTGCGTGATATCAAGAATATTGTAACAGATTTAACTAAAAATCCTAGGTGAGTGACGGTGGTGTAACTTGAGCCGGAGGTTTTGTCGTATTTTTCTCCTGTCTTCCGGGGGAACGGTTCTTTCTGACCGGTTTCTTGACGGCCTTTTTCTTTTTCTTCTTTTTCTTTTGCGGTTTCGTGACACCCTGCACCATAAAGGAGATTGGTTCTTTTTTTGCCTGCTGTATGAGAACCAGCACTTTGTCATTGCTGTGATAGACATCGAAAACTTCAAGATTCTTCATCACAACGTTCGCTTCCACTCTGTCATCTGCTCTCAATGGCAGGATATATCCGTTTCCTTCCACCCTGAGAAGGGCATGGTCCTTTTTCATTACGATCCAGCATATTTTGGCACTGGGAAGTTCATAGAGTGAATTCCTGGTCTGCTCTATACAGAGTCGTGTAAAGTCGTCTTTTTTGATGGTCAGGTTGCCGTCAGAACTCAGAATATCGAGATAAAGCGTCTCTGTCGCTTTGGTAATCTTTTTGGATTTTTCCACATAATCAAAAAGGTGTTTGTTAGAGTCTTTGAGCAGTTCGACACTCTGATAGAGTGCCGGGAGTATCAGTCCCAGCAGCGCAATGGAGATAAGTACCTCCAAGAGGGTAAACGCGCTTCTTTTAGCCATCCATGAGTCCGACACGGAGTGCTTCCTCATAACTTGTCTCACCTGAAAGCAACATCTCTTTGAGCTTGTCAGCAATGGTTTTCATGCCGTTCTTTTTCATCACTTCACGGACCTGATGGTCATTGAAACCATCCTTCATCATCTCTTTGACCCTGTCATCAATGATAAAAAGTTCTCCTATCGCCTGTCTTCCTTTGTAGCCGGTAAAGTCACACTCCTTGCAGCCCACGGCTCTGAAATATAGCTTGTCGACAGCCACACTGATCTCTTCTGCAATAGCAGACGGCAACAGTGCCTTTTCTTTACAGTGTACACAAAGCTTTCGTGTCAGTCTCTGTGCCAAAACACCCAGGAGGGTTGCCGAGATCAGGAAGTTCTCTATACCCATATCCATCAGACGGCTCAGGGAGGAGGTGGAGTCATTGGTATGTAGTGTTGAGAGAAGCAGGTGTCCGGTCAGTGCAGAACGCAAAGCGATGTCAGCCGTTTCGGAGTCACGTATTTCCCCCACCATGATGATATCCGGGTCCTGTCTCAAAATGGAACGCAATCCTGCCGCAAAGGTAAGCCCCACCTTGGTGTTGACCTGTATCTGACTGATATTGCTTGCATTGTACTCTACGGGATCTTCCACGGTGATAATGTTCTTGTCAGGCGTGGCTATATGCTGCAGGAAGGCATGCAATGTGGTCGATTTACCCGACCCTGTCGGCCCCGTGACAAGGATCATCCCGTGGGCATGGTTGAGCAATTTGTAGAGATCTTCGGTCAGATCCTCCGCAAAACCAAGTTCCTGAAGGCTGGGAATGTGCTCGCTCTGCATCAGTATCCTCATCACCACACGCTCACCGTAATAGGTAGGCAGTACAGAGACCCTGACGTCGAGTGTCTTCCCCGAAATGCTGATCTGGGTACGCCCATCTTGCGGTACACGTTTTTCGGAGATATCAAGGCTGGAAATGACCTTGATACGGTTGATGACCAGGTTGATGATACTCTTTTCAAGATCGAGATGCTTTTTGAGCGCGCCGTCAATACGCAGACGGACCTCTCCTTTTCGTTCTCCACTCTCTATATGGATATCGCTCGCACCCTTCTTGATAGCCTGAAAGAAGAGGGAGTTGACTAGCTTGATGATAGGTGCGGATTCTTCGCTGGAAAGCAGGTCCTGGGAATTACGGATAAAATCAAGCAGATCACCCTCTGCCTCAATAAGCTCTTCAGAAGTTGTGGGCATCTCTTCGAAGTCAGAACCGGTCTGAATCTCGAGGAATTTATTTTTGAGACGTACAAAACTCTCGGTATCGACCATCACCACCGGATAGTCAACAGAGAGTTTGGCGAGATAATTCAGCGCATCTGCCAGTGTCTCCTGCTGGACAACACAGCTGTCGATATCCTCGATCGTACTGAACAACAGAGAATGTTTCAGTGCGATCTTGTGGTTGATGGACTCCTCCCATAACGGTTCAAGATTGACATCCTGCAGTTTGGGGAATTGCATCAGAATTCCTCCTCGGCCTGGTTCAGCAGGTCGAGGTTGCTGGCATGTCCGCTACCTGCATGTGTCGAGGCAGGTTCGGGGACATACTCCGTTTTCGGGACCAGTGCTTTTGCCGGACTGCTGTGGTGCTTGCCTTTGTTCTTCTCCAGTGCCTGTTCAACAAGCCTGTTGTAGCGTACCTGGACCTCTTCGAGTTCTGCGAGCATCTCCTTGAGCTTCTGCAGGTCGCCGCTCTTTCTGACAATATAGGGCGTCAGGTAGATCACGACGTTCTGTTCTCGTTCCACATCACCTGTATGCGTAAAAAGCATTTCGCCCAATACGGGAATATCGCCAAGGAAAGGTACTTTGCTGATATTTTTTCCTCCCGCTCTCTTGATAAGGCCTCCGAGAATGATCATCTCACCGTTCCTGACGATAGCATTGGTCTTGACCGTTCTTTTGGTAGTCGTGGGCCTGTCTTCGACCTGTTCCGATGAAGGATCGATATCTTCGAGGACCGTTTCGACCTCGAGTGTCACTTGGTTGTTGCTGGAGAGTCTCGGCTTGACCTTGAGTGTCAGTCCGATATCTTCCCTGCTGTAGTTGTTGATGACGTTGGAGATCGCCGTCGTGGATTGCTGCGCCTGCGTTAGAATCGATCGTGTTTGCCCCACATAGATCTCGGCTTCCTTGTTGTTTGTACAGAGTACTGAAGGTTCACTCAGAAGATGTGCCGCACCGTTCTTCTCCAAAAGATCCAGTGCTGCACCAAGAGCAAAGGCTTTGTCCGTTGAATCAAACTTGAATGCAGGGTTGTTTTCTTGGATCACACTACCTGTAACAGGATCTGTATAGGTTTTTGTATTATTTGTGTTCAAAAAACCCAAAAGTGCCGGGGACATCTGTAATGCACTTGCTCCCATATTACCCGCCAGAGTAAAGAGTCCCGAAGAGGTGATCGTCCCTCCGTTCATTCCGTATTTCATACCGACCTGCTCGGCCATATTCTTGTCGATCTCCACGATTTTCGCCTTGACATAGACCTGTACTTTGGGAATATCTATCTTTCGTACCGTTTCACGAATATTTCGCATCTGTTCCCCCGTTGCAAGTACGATAAGCGCATTTCTTTCAATATCGGAAACCACCATCGCCTTGCTTGGCGGCTTGCCCCCTTTTTTTGGTCTTTTCGTCGCCATATTGTTCATCTGGGAGATCAATTTGCTCATGATCTTTTCCATCTCTTCGACATTGGAATTCTTCAGGCGGAGTACATACATTTTCTGTGTTTGGTCGTCCCCTTTCTGGTCGAGTTGCTTGATGTACTTGATCATCCGACGATCGTTATCTTCCTTGCCTACAAGGATGAGTGAGTTAGTCGCTTCATCCTTGAAGATATCCACTTTTTCGCTCTCGATGGTCTGAGGGAACAGTTTCTTTGCCATATTCTGCACATTGGGGAAGACTTCTTTAACACTGGCGTTCTTTAGCTTGACAACCACGGAACGTTTGACACCCCTCTTCTCGACCGCTTTGATGATCTTGGAGATTGACTGCAGTGTTCTCGGTGTGGCAGTGATCGCCAGGACATTGTTCTCTTTGAAGGAGATTATCTTGTCATTTCTGTTCAGCAGCGGTTTGATCTTGGCGCGCACGACCGCCGCATTGGAGTTCTTCAGCGGGAACATGACCGTTTTCATAGTTTCCCCATTAATGGAACTGCTGACATCGAGTCCCTCACCCGCTGCCGTGGAACCCTTGACCACTTTGTAGAATTCGCCCTGATCAATCAGTGCCAGCCCCTTGCTTCTCAAAATAGAGTTCGCCAGAGGTATCAGGGAAGATTTCTTGATCGGCTTGGTCGAAACAAAGTTGATCTTACCCTTCAGATCGGTGTCGATAAGGATGTTCTTCTGAGTGATCTTTGAGACCATTTCGATAAAATCCTTGACGGACAGGTCACGAAAATTCACATTGACTGTCTCGTCATCTGCCGCCTGCAGTGCAATCGTAAAGATCAACAGTATGCCCAAAAGTATTTTAGTTAATTTCATATTCCAACTCCATGTCTTCTTTTCCTCGCTGAATGACCAGCGTAAGGTTCTCTACATCTCCGACATTCTTATAAACATTAAATGCCGCATTATAACTGTTTATCTCCTGTCCGTTGATAGACTTTATAATATCTCCACGCCGCACCCCAAGTTTTGCAAAAGGACTGCCGCGCTTCACAAAGGTGATCTTGAAGCCTTTGAGGATTTTGCCCTCTTTGAGCTCGGTAATACCGATATTTTTGTAGATATCGTCCATGTTCTTGGCATAGTGTCTCAACAGGGCTCTGTCAACGATCTTATGGTCTCCCGCATCGACGATCTCTCCCTCAGCCACATTGTTTCCACTCTGAGGTTTTGAAACGGCGGAACGGGAAGCCGGTCGGATACTTCCTGATACTGAACCTTTTTTGCCTTTGATCAGGTCGACCCTGTAGGTCTTGCCGTTCTTGCTGAACGTAGCATAGGTGCTTCCTGCTCCTTCAAGTGTAAATCCATTGATCTCTCCCCCGCGTCCGAGTACTTTTGTCTTACGCTTGTACATCACAGTGACCACCGTCGTGTCAGGAGCATTGTATACGGCAAGGAGCTCAATGTCTTTGATGCTGCCCATAGGGGCTCTCTTTTCCACTTTTTTGGGAGCAGGTGCTTTGTTAGGGGAGAGATCGACCCTGTAGTAGAGGGATTTACCTCCCACCTCTTCAGTCTGGTTAATCCCCGCTGTGGGCAGAAGTTTCATTTCTACTGCCAGCCATACTAACTTGACCACAAGTATTGCAATGAGCAGTGTGAGTAACCACTTCAGTGTCCGGGGATTAAAAAGATGTTTCATAATACCATCCTTTCTCTCCCTTTTTCAGCTGGTGTTTCAAGACACCGGGTTTGCTGAGCTCGGTAAAATCAAGATGGACCTTGCGCTGTGCCAGGTCGATGTCACCTTCAAATGCCCCAAAGGCGCCCTTGCCGGAAACCTGTACATATCCGGGATGCCAGATAACATGGGAAAATACTGCTTCAGCCAGTTTTGTCGGCAGCATATTTTTCAAGGAGTCATCCAGTACGATCCCCTGAAGTGTCACCCTGCTGTAAAAAAGCAGGGAGAAGAAGCTGGCATGTTTGATGTGGATCAGGTCGATCCCCTTCATATAGACCACTGCCTCATCGATATTCAGCGTGAAAATCCCTCCAGTTATACTGCCTTCGTTGATCTTGACACCCTGTGTGGCAAGCACCTGTTCAACTTTATAATAGAGGTTACGCTTTGGCATGAAGAGTACAAAGGCGAACCAAACGGCAAACAGGATCATCAATGCTTTTTTTACCACTTGCATTTGCACTCCACATTATAATTCTCACCAGATTTGCTTATATCGAGCTCTATGATCTGCACAGCAAGGCTCATCACCTTTGTCATCAGCTTGTTCAGCTCTTTGGAAGTGAGCTCTTTGTAACGGGCTGTCAGTTTCTTGCCTTTTTTGTTCCATGTCACTTTGGATACAGGCACGATACTTTGCAGTCTGTCGATCTTTTTGGAGAGGCCCTTGTCACCCCATACCCTCTTGAGGGCAATGATCTCTTTGAAATCTCTCACTTCCTGCTTCATCGTGAAAAGCTGCTCCGCCTGTGAGGAGACCTGGGCATTTTTGTAAAAAAAGGCGATCAGCATCAAAAAGAAAGAAATCCCTACAATCAGTTCATATCGATACGGTCTCAGATTCATACGTTCCCCTCAATAACCACAATGTTACTGCCCTTGGCCCTTGTCACATTGAAGTGGGACTTTTTAGCCAACTCCTGTACCTTTTTTGCCACCTTGTCATTCGCACAGGAGAAGACCACCTTGAAATGCTTTTCGTTCATGTGATAGGAGGTCAGGGTCACTCCCTTGAAGATCATCGCAGCAAGTGTTTTAATGGTCTCTCTTTTTTTACGTTCTTTGCTGTCGATCGTTCGGTATTTGAACGCGATACTTTCTCTTTGCAGTTTGCTTTGCAGTGCCGGGTAGCCTTCAAGAAGTTCCTGCATCTCCTGCTGCTGCACCTTGAGGCTTCGGCTGTACTGCCATCCCTCGACAAAAAAGATTCCTGCAAAGACGGTGAAGATACCCGCCAAAACAATCGCCTCTTTTTTGCTGAGCAGTGAGGTATAGACACCCTGCAGCGCTACGCCGGATGAGGGGGTGAAACGGGCGCTGAACTCTGTTGCATGAAGGTCGCCGGAAAGTATCCCTTTGGGTATAAGCGTCACAATCCCGTCGATCGTCATCAATGCCTCTTTGTCACCGAGGAGCACCGGCTGCTCAAACAGCTTAGCTGTCTGCTGTGCAAAAAAGACCTTGGAGAGATGTTCAGCAAAGATACCTTTGGCAAGAAGGAGTTCCCTGATCTCTTCAGGGTCGTAGGCAATGAATACCCAGCCGTCCTTCTCTTTGAAAACAAAATACTCATATGTTCTGCTCTCATCCAAAAGTCCGTCAAAGAGCGAAGGTGCGATCTTTTTGGCCTGATAGAGGTATTTGACAGGAAGTGTCTCTTTTTTCATCGTGTAAAACTGAGGCGTGAGCATTACATTGACACTATGGTCGAGAGAGACGGGATTCATTCCCCTATGTACCAGCAGCAGCTCTTTATTGCTTCCCGTTAAATTCAAAATCTTTCACCTCTTCCTCATTGTCAATGAACGTAAATGCAAAGCGCTCATCCTCATAGGCATACTGTACACTGCACTTCACCTCTTCAACGAACTTCTGTGCAAAAAGTTTGTCGTTATACTCCCCGCCCATATTCTGGACAAAATCCTTCAGCTTCATGCCGCCTTCCACCCACTCTTCCTTGACACTGTCAAGGTCGATATCGAACAGCATCGCAATGAGTTCGGGAGAAAGATAATCCCCGTCTACCAGCGCACCGCTGTCGCCAAACACAAAATATTTCTTCCAGGGGACCAGAGAAATTTTCCGGTCATCCGTCTCGAACTGATAGCGTTGAAGGATCTGCCCGAATTGTTTAAAAGATATAATACCATTTTTTTGCAAAAGTCTGTTGTACTCTTTAACAATGAACGGTTTTTTGCTCTGCATCTCTTCAAGAAGTATTTCTTCGAGCCTACCTGCGTCTTCAAGATCATAGGTCTGGGCGATATTCTCAAAGAGTTTCCGGGCCGCATCATACTGCAATGACATCTTGGGGTCGTTTTCTTTTCCCAGCCAGTTGATGTTGATACCGTTCGCTCTGGGACGACATTGAATCAATATATCGAATCTTGCGTCCGGAGAGGCCAGCGGTACCGGCATCTGATACAGTGTAGTGTAGAGTGTTTTCTTCTCTTTGAATCCTTTGATGATCTTCCTGATATCAGTGTAGTAAAGGTCTGCCTGGATCAGCGCTTTGGTCCCTGCAGCATCTTTCCGTACTGTATCGAAATAGGAAAGAAGCACCCCTGTAAGAGCTATGAGTACCGCCAGTACCGAGAGTGTAATAAGCAGAGCGAAGCCTTTTCTCCCTGTTGTATTCCTGCTGACATGGTATTTGGGTTTATCCATCTAAAAGCTCTATTAAAGTAAAATTGTCAGATATTATACCAAAGCAAACTAAGGAAAGATATGCGCACAGCACAATCAACGGACCGAACACTCAGAGCGGGTTTCTCCCTGATAGAACTTCTCATCGTCATCGTGATACTCGGGGGGCTTGTCGCCGTCGTGGCACCCGGACTGATGGACTCTGCCGATCAGGCCAAAAGAGATACGGTCTGCCTTAAGATGAATGACATTGGCAAAAGACTCGACATGTTCAAACTCGACAACGGTGTTTACCCTGACACAGAAGAGGGACTTGAAGCGCTCCTGAGCAACCCTGATGCCGAAAAATACCCGAACTACAGGGCAAAACCCTACCTGAGGAAACTGCCGAAAGATTCGTGGGAAACACCCTTCGTTTACATCAAAAAAGGAGATGAGTTTGAACTTGTCAGTTTCGCTTCGGACAGAAAAGAGGGGGGAGAAGAGAATAATAAGGACATTCGCTTCTCTGAATGTAACAAATAGACCGGTTCATGCTCTCCTCAACAACACGAAGAAGTGCTTTCACCCTGCTTGAACTTCTTGTGGTCATCGTCATTGTTTCCATTGTATACTTTCTTGGATTCAACGGAATGGAGAAGAGTGAGAACAAACCCAGGGCACTGACCGCGCTCAACCTAAAAACAAGCATTCAGCATTCTGAACTTTTCAGCGGTGAAGCGACACTGATCTGCATTGACCAGTGCAGGAACTGCTATCTTCGTACAGATATTTCCTCTCCTTTTGAAGCCTACGAGAACAAGATAGACCTTGCAGAGACTAAAACCTATACCCTCAATTCACAGGAGTCGCTGCTGCTGCTTGAAGACGGGCGATACCAGGACAAGAAGATCTGTCTTGAGATGAACTTTTACAGGAACGGCAGCTCCACACAGTTGATACTGGAGAACCGACACGGTATCTATTTTCTCCCGGCATTTTTTGGAGAGCCAGCAAAAGTCGACTCTCTGGAAGAAGCCAGGGAGCTCTGGCTCAAGAACAGCAGGCTGGCTGCTGGAAGCGGGGATTTTTATTGAAAGATTTATTGCACAGAATGGCCCTGCGTCCTGCCTTTACCATCATAGAGATACTTGTATCCGTGATCATCATCTCCGTCTCCATCGTCTATGTACTCAAGGTGCACAGCCAGAACCATGAGCAGATCGTCTACATCACCGAAAGGAACAAACTCTCACTGCAAGATTCTCTCTTCCTTACCGATAATGCCTTACGCTACCACAAAGAGAAGAAGGATGCCTATGAAGTGTTACGATCCTATTTCAAAATTGATGATTTTAAAAGCAGGGAGATCCTAAAAAAGGCCCAGAGGGAGTATTTCATACCTGAAGCGGTCAACCTCACTCCCGAAGAGGATTCCGGTCCTGCCGCCACTGTCCAGGAGATCAAGCTCAAAGACAGATACTCTTCGGCCTATTTCCGCTTCAAGATCAGTACTTTTTAGAAGTTTATTGGTATGTTTTATCAAAATGAAAAAAGCCCTTCCCCCACTGCGCGTAAAGAACATACAGCTAAAAAAGTTATAATACAACCATCATAAAATTGGCAAGGACAGGCAGAGGAATGCTCTTCAAGTACAAAGGTTTCGACAAGACGGGGAAACGGGTCAAAGGAACGGTGACCGCCGGTACCACCGAAGAGGCCGGACAGAAACTTCGCACACAGAATATTTATTATGAATCCCTCACGCCAACCAGAGAGTTCTCCCTAGAAGCTTTTGCCAAAAGAGAAATGCCCGGTGAGATGCTGGCCACCTTCTCGAGGGAGCTCTCCTCCTACCTAAATTCGGGTATGACCATCTTGACCGCTATTCGATTGCTTGAGAATCAGCATGAGAATGAGAAAAAATATGTCTCTTTCCTTAACTCCATCAGAACGATGATCGATGAAGGAAAATCCCTTTATCATGCACTCAATACTCAGAAGGTCTATGCACTTCCTGAATTCTTCGTGCAGAGTCTCAACATTGCCGGGCAGAGCGGCAAGATGGTTGAAGTACTTACCAATATGGGAAACTTTTTTTCCGCACAGAACAAAGTCAAAAAACAGGTCAAGGGTGCCATGGTCTACCCTACGGTCATCTTTACGGTGGCCATTGCGATGACCTCTTTCCTCATCGCGTTCGTCGTCCCCAAGATCACGGGTATCTTCGAAGATACAGACCAGAAACTTCCGCCCATCACACAGTTCGTACTAAACATCAGCGATTTTCTCACCCACTACTATATCCATCTTGTCATAGGCATTGTACTCGTCATTGCACTCTTCAAACTCGCCTACAGCAAACTGTACTCGTTTCACCGTTTTTGGGATGGGCTGCTGCTGAAAGTGCCCATCCTGGGCTCACTGATCCAAAACCATGAACTCGGACGTTTCTCATACATCCTCTCATTGATGCTCGATTCAGGTGTTGCCTATGCACAGGCAGTCAAACTGTCAACCGCCTCATTTGGAAACTATAAGCTCAAGGAACTTTTTGAAACTGCTTCGGTCAAGGTACTGGAAGGAAACAAACTCTCCAATGCACTGCAAATGTCAAAAGGAGTGAAGCTCAAACGGAACTTCATGCAGTCTTTGGCGCTCGGAGAAGAGTCGAGTGAAGTTGCCAACATTCTGAACAACATTTCAAAACTCTATGCCGAAGAGAACGAAGACAGACTCAAACTGCTTCTCGGACTGCTCGAACCTCTGATGATGCTTTTGATCGGTGCAGTCGTCGGAGTGATCGTTTCAGCGATGCTTCTGCCTATCTTTACAATGACACAAGGTATAAAATAGTATCATTTCAACAAATAAAAATAATAAGGGAACATAATGATAAAAAAACTTGCACTTGCCTCTTTGTTAACTTCAGCTATACTCCATGCCGATATAGCCGGAGGAGAGATATCTGTCGGTATGTACAGCCACTCTCCAAGCGGATGCGCCTCCTATACTGAGCCCTATACAGGTTTGGGACTGGGCACATCTGCTGACGTGGAAGATACTTTGCACTGGGACAGCAATGAGAATGTTTTTCTCAAAGCCTATATAGAACACCCTGCACCGATGCTCCCCAATATCAAACTTGCCTATACGCAACTCTCCCAGGAGGGGAAAGGTGAGGTCGGCGATTTCACCTGGGGTGGCATCCATATTCCCGAGTTCGGAAGTATCGAAAATAACCTCGATATCAGCAAATACGATCTTACACTCTATTATGAGCTTCTCGACAATTGGGTGGAGGCCGACGTAGGTGTCACTCTGGGATACATTGACGGGAATATAGCTGTAACCACTCTGACAGGAATCGGGCCTATGTCTATTTCTGCTACTGAAGATACGGACTTTTCACTCTTTATACCTACACTCTACGGCAAAGCCAGATTCAATGTTCCCAATACCGATCTTAGCCTACAGTTCGAGGGCGATGTTTTCAGCTATGACGATACGACCTACTATAACTATGAACTCAGCGCCCGATACACATTCAGCATGGGACTGGGTATCGAAGCGGGGTATAAAGCCCAGCATCTTGACAGTAGTAACCTGGCGGACGGCCTTGTCGTCGATATAGACTTTGACGGCCCCTATGCCGCTGTCGTGTGGGACTTTTAATGGCAAAAAAACGCTTTCGTGACGTCAAACAGGGTAAAGTAGCCCAAGAGAATGATCACAGGAAATCTTCTCAAAAGCTCAAAAGGGATTATGCTTCCAAAGGCAGTAAACTCAAAGCTTTTTTGACGGACGCTTTCATGCTGGTCATGCCTCTCATGTATATTGTATTCTACCTTGTTATGGGTGGTCGTGAAGGATTTGCAGAGCACAAAGCTCTGGGCTGGCTCTATATTCTGGTGCCGTTGGTCATCGTACAGACCGCTTTCATGTACAAGACAGGGCAGACTCCCGGCTACCGGGCTTACGACCTGACGCTCATCGATGAGAGTACGGGAGAGAAACCCTCTCTCTTCATCATATTCTTCAGGAACGCTGCAGCGATACTTTCATTCTTCACTATCTTTGGCTGGGTCATGATGTTCTTTAGAAAAGACAGCAAGACTCTGCATGACCTTCTGAGCAACACGGCGGTGATCAACAAACCTGCAGACAAATGACCCAGATCAAACGCTTCGGCATGCTCCCCCCTTTTCTTGGCGCCTACTACTTTTTCTATTTTGCGCTGGTCGGTGTCTATGTGATCTTTATGCCCAAAGTACTTATTGATCTTGGGTACTCCACTATGGAAGTCGGCATCATTTACTCCGCTGCACCTTTCATGCGATTTCTGCTTCCTTTCATTTTCAAACATTATCTGCAGTTAACACCGAAGGTCTACCTCTTTTCCCTCATCCTCTCCTTTGCCGCCACGCTGATCTTTTTGGGGACGGTCAGAAGCTTTGAACTCTATCTGATCGCCAACCTGCTTTTCGGTGCCGCCATGGGGGTCTCCCTTCCTTATGTAGAGACCATTGCCCTTGCCTCACTGGCAAAGACTTCCTACGGGAAGGTCCGTCTCTGGGGCTCCATCGGTTTCATGGCCATCGCACTCTGGTTGGGAAAAGTACTGGAAGCACCATTCGAAGCACTCTATTACCTCTCTGTCATGACTTTTTTAACGCTTGTTTTCGGACTGATCCTGGTCAAATACGATACAACTTCCCATGATCAGGCACATGATGACGCCTCTTTTTCTCTCTCCAGGTACTGGGCATTCTGGGTTTCGGTCTTTTTGATGCAAGTTGGCTTTGGCGGTTTTTACAACTTCTTCACCATTTATGAGACCGCCCACGGTATCTCTCTGGAAATGACCAGCTGGATGTGGAGTTTCGGAGTGATCTGCGAGATATTCATGCTCTATTTTCAGGGACCATTGCTGCAGAGGAACCTGCTCAATATTCTGCAGTTCGCCATCCTTGTCACTTCCCTACGCTGGCTGATCCTTTACCTCTTCCCCGAATCCGTTGTATGGACATTCGCCTCACAGTCCCTTCATGCCATCTCATTTGCACTCTACCACACTGCTGCGATCACCTATGTCTTTTCACTTTATACACAGAAAAAACTGGCACAGCAATTCTTCCTTGGTATCGCCTTCGGCCTTGGTGGCTCGGTAGGGGCAGTTCTCTCCGGGCAGATCTACGGAGAAAATATGTTCCTCATCGAAGCACTGATCACTTTTATGGCATTTATTGTATTATGGATCCACCAAAAACGAAAAGAGTCGATCGTATGAAATACAAAATCCCCGCCGTAATCTTTGCCGGAGGTAAAAGTTCACGTATGGGTCGGGACAAAGCCCTGCTTCCCTTTGCCGATTACAATTCGCTGGCACAATACCAGTACGAACGCCTGCAAGGTCTCTTTGGAAAAGTCTATATTTCTGCTAAAAAGGACAAATTCGACTTCAGGACGGAACTGATCTATGACAGATATGACGTAAGTTCTCCTCTTGCCGGTATCCTTTCTATTTTCGAGACACTTGATGCAGATGAGATATTTATATTGAGTGTCGATGCACCTTTTGTAGACGAAAATGTGATCGAAAAATTATTGAAAGAAAATAAAGAAGGTATAGATACTGTGATCGCTCAGAGTCCTGACGGCCTACAGCCTCTCTGCGGTATTTATAAACGTTCCCTGCTTCCTTTGGCCAAGAAGCATCTTCAAGAGAATAGGCACCGGCTTACGCAGTTACTGAAAGAAGCAAAGAGTAAATTCGTAGCATTTGAAGATGATGATCCATTTACCAACCTGAACCATCCCCATGAATATGAAAAGGCGCTCAAACAGCTTTGATTACTTAAGCCGCTTCTCCTCATCGAGCATCTGCATCATCAGCTTTCTGGAAAAGAAAAGGAATTTCTCGAACAGTGTACTGTGGTACTTGTCCTTGTGGTATATCATGAGGAAATCCCGTTTACAGTCAAAGTTCTTGATCGGCACAGGGAACAGTTTTTCTTCTCTGATCTCGTTCCTGACCGAAATCTTGGAGATACAGGTAAAACATTCACGGTTCATCAGAATACTTTTGATCGACTCTGTATGTCCCAGTTCAAAAAAGATATTCAGGTTGTCGACCTTGTCTTTGATGTAGTTAAGGAAAACCTCTCTGGTCCCTGAACCCTCTTCCCTGAGTACCCATCTCATATCGGCAAGCTCATCGATATAACATGGTTTTGCCAGTTCCTTGTTGGCAGTAACCACTACCAGTTCATCCACACCAATCTTCTCTTTGATGATCTCCGGGCCGGAAACGATCCCCTCCACAAAGGCAACATCGATCGTTCCCGCCTTGATCATTTCAACGATCTCTTTTGTGTTCCCTTCTTTCAGCGTGATCTTGACATCAGGGTAGGAGCTCATATAGCTGCAAATGATCGAAGGCATCAGATAATCCACGATCGTCGTACTCGCTCCGACACGGATCATTCCTTTGTTCTCCGAATTTTTGAACTCATATTCGATATCCGAGAGCTTTTTGAAGATCGGATCGATCTCTTTGTACAATGCACGCCCCACTTCATTAAGTACGAGCTTTTTGTTAATTCTGTCAAAAACAGGACGTCCCAGAATATTCTCCATCTCCTTGATAGACATAGAAATAGCCGACTGGCTCAGGTTCATCTCTTTGGCAACATTGGTCAGGTGCCCGGAAGCGACCACATTGAGAAATATCTCCATCTGTCTAAGTGTTAATTTCATCTGCTCTCTTTTGTTCTAAAAGATTTATTATCTTTCTGTATTATATTGATTTGCATATTGTATCAAAATTATAGTAGAATTCCAAAATAGTTATCAATATTTTTGAACAAAGAAGGATCAGAATGGCTTTTTCACCTGAAAATCGTAAGGGTACCCTGAGCGGTATCCTATTTGTCGCCATATTTGCTGCGGCAGCGACCTACATCGCCGGTCTCGGACCGGTCAAGGCACTGGGACTTTCCCCTCTCGTTATCGGTATTGTCATGGGTATCTTCTATGCCAATACCCTGCACAACCAGACACCTGTCGAATGGCAGAGCGGTATCACATTCTCAGCAAAGAAGATCCTCCGTTTTGCTATCGTGCTTTACGGTTTCCGTCTAACTTTCCAGGAGATCATTGCCGTCGGACCGGATGGCTTCTTCGTCTCCCTGACCATGCTGACGACTACGCTCATTTTCGGTTCCTGGCTTGGCTACAAGGTCTTCGGTATGGAAAAAGATACGTCCATCCTGACAGCATCCGGAGCTGCCGTATGTGGTGCCGCTGCCGTTCTGGCAACAGAACCTGTACTGAAAGCGGAAGAATACAAAACTGCTGTTGCAGTATCCATGGTTGTACTGTTTGGAACTATCTCCATGTTTCTCTATCCGGTACTCTATACCGGACTCATCGAGCATGCGACAGGTTTCCTGCATATGACTGCCAGAGAATTCGGTATCTATACAGGGGGAACCATCCATGAAGTGGCACAGGTCGTTGCCGTCCCGGCTTCAGTACCCGGTTCTCCAAAAGAGATGGCCGACGCAGCCGTGATCGTTAAAATGACAAGGGTCATCATGATCGCGCCAATGCTGATCATTCTGGGACTTTACCTTGCATGGGATGCCAAAAGAAGCGGTGGAGAGCACAGCGGAAAAACGAAACTCGTCATTCCATGGTTCGCTGTCTACTTCATTATGGTCGCCGGCTTCAATTCACTGCACCTGCTGCCTGAAACACTTGTGAACGTCATCAACCAGGTCGATACCTTCCTGCTTACCATGGCGATGACTGCACTGGGTATGGGGACGATATTTGCCAAGTTCAAAGGGCTTGGGCTAGCACCGGTCTATACAGCACTGGGCATGTTCGCCTGGCTTGTGATTGGCGGATTTGTCGTTACAAAGGTCATTGTAGAAGTACTGTAACCTGATTTAAAATTGAAGAAGGAAGATGGAGAATTAAAAAATCTTCTCTTCTTTCACCTCAACTCTGATACAATAATATGTCTGTTCTTTAGACTGTAATCATCCATCATCATCTTCGACGATAACTCAGTGCTTCAAGTATATCCTTCTTCTCGATCTTCTCATGCCCATTGATATCTGCTATCGTTCGTCCTACTTTTTTGACCGATGCGATGCTTCTGTGTGAAAGACCGAATTTGGCAATGGCCCCTTCGAGTATCTTGTCTGCATCCTCCTTCAAAAGACAATAGTGCTCTATCTCATCTTCGGCCAGCTTCCCGTTCAGCCTCTGCTGTCCCCGCTCTTTCTGCTTTCTAAATGCGGCAATGACTGCTGCATGCATCGCTTTTGAACTGACATCTCCCTTATCATCTGAGTTGACTTCCTGCATCACCACAAAAAGGTCAATACGGTCAAGAAAAGGGTCAGAAAGTTTGTTCTGATAGCGCTTGATCTCCACCTCGGAACAGCGGCAGACTTTGGTCTTGGAAAGAAGGTTTCCGCAGGGACACGGGTTCTGTGCCGCAACAAACATAATATCCGCCTGATACTCAATCTTGGCATTAACCCTGGCAATGTGTACCTTCTTATCTTGCAGGGGTTCCCTCATCGCTTCGAGTACGTTTTTGGAAAAGTGGGGAATCTCATCGAAAAAAAGTATACCGTAATTGGCCAGGGCCACTTCACCGATCTTTGCCTGTCCGGAACCTCCTCCAAAGATGGAAGCGGACGTTGCAGTATGATGCGGAGAACGCATGGGGCGTATGGCTTTAAAGTCCGGTGTCTGACCATCAAGGAACTGATGTTTTGCGATGGAAAGCAATTCCTCTTCATACAGCGGCGGCAGTATGTCTTTCAATCGTTTGGCGATCATACTTTTGCCGCAGCCGGGATTACCTTCCATAAAGAAGTTGTGCATGCCTGCAGCCGCGATCATCGCAGCCCGCTTGGCAACCATCTGTCCTTTGACCTCGGCAAAATCACTCTCGTATCGCTCTTCGTAAAAATAGTCTATACCGGCTATCTCAATACTTTTGGCATCATAAGAGAACTGTTCAACATTGGCTTTGAACTCACCTTTTTTCAGCAGTGTTATGGCTTCGGACAGTGTTTCTACCGCAATGAAATCGACTCCGGAGATATGACACAGATAGCTGATGGCCTCTTTGGGAACGATCACTCTTTTGATGAAACCCTGCTCTTTGAGCGAAAGTATCAGGGGGAAGAGCATGGAAGAACTTTTCACTCGGCCATCAAGTCCCAGCTCTCCAAAGACAAAAAGCCCCTCTTCATCAAAAGCCTTTTTATTCAGGGCGACAAGCAGGGCAAGAGAGAGGTCGAAATGTGTACCGTTCTTCTTGATATCGCTTGGTGAAAGATTGATCGTTATTTTTAAAGGAGGAAATACAAATTCGTTGGTAAGCAGTGCGGATTTGACCCGTTCTTTCGCCTCCTGTATGTCACTGGAAGCCAGACCTACCACGGAAAAACCGGGCAATCCCTTTGTAAATGTAGCTTCAACTTCTATCACCTTTGCATTCACACCCTCCAGTGTTGCACAGGTCAGGCGATTGACAATGGCCGGCTGTTTTTCTTTAACTTTGACTTTTTTTGTTTTTGGTGGGAGATTACCACTATGCGTTTTTGCATTCATAGTGACAGTGTGACATAAAGAGGCACAGGAGATTTAAAAATATGTCATATTGTCATATTTTAGATTTTATATTGACCAGGGGCTATTGTGCCTTCTGTCTTTTAGCCCACTCTTTTTCAAATTTTTTTCTCTTCAGGAAAGAAAGTTTTTCTATAAACACTTTCCCATCAAGATGGTCGATTTCATGCTGCATGGCAATGGCAAGGAAGTCATCATCTTCGATAATATGTTTTTCGCCGTTTCTGTCATAGTATTCTACTTTGACATGTTTGGCGCGTTCCACATCTTCATAGACACCTGGGACGGAGAGGCAACCCTCCTGGAATTTCTCTTTTCCGTCCATCTCAACGATGACTGGATTGATCATTTCAAGTGTATTCTCTTTAGGCTGGTCATGTTCGCCCTCCTCTTTTTCCAAAGGTACGTTGATAATGAGTGCACGAAGGTCAACCCCTACCTGAATAGCAGCCAGTCCCACACCATTGCGCGCGATCATGGTCTCATACATATCGTCAAGCAGGTCATGCAGGGCACCGTCAAAAGACCCAACCTCTCTGGATATCTGCTTCAGACGTTTGTCCGGGTAAATGACTATCTCTCTAACCATGGGAAACCCTATGTAAAGCTTTTTGTGAGCACTTTATCGATGAGACCATACTCTACCGCCTCTTTGGCTGACATAAAGTTGTCTCTTTCGGTATCTTTCTCTATTCTTTTGGCTGTTTTTCCTGTCTTTTCTGCCATGATCTCGTTAAGCGTATCTTTGAGTCTCTGTATCTCCTGTGCCTGGATCTGGATATCCGTAGACTGTCCCTGTGCCCCGCCTGAAGGCTGGTGGATCATGATACGTGCATGCGGCAGGGCATAACGCTTCCCTTTGGTTCCGGACGCAAGCAGGAACGCACCCATGGAAGCCGCCTGTCCGATACAGATGGTAACAATATCGGGCTTGATGTAGTTCATCGTATCAAACATGCTCAGTCCCGAAGTGATCACACCGCCCGGGGAGTTGATGTAGAAGTAGATATCCTTGTCTGGATCTTGCGCTTCGAGGAAAAGTAGCTGCGCCACAATGGAAGAAGCAACCTGGTCGTTCACTTCGCCGCTGAGCATGATGATCCTGTCTTTGAGAAGACGTGAATAGATATCGTACGATCTTTCACCTCTGCCGGTCTGTTCTACAACGTATGGGATATAACTCATGAATTGCCTTTATTTAATAGATAGTAAAATGGATTGTTTTAACCCGGATTATACATTAGAAATTACAGAACGCTACACAAACCATTGTACCGTGGGCACTTACGGAGAAACCATCGATGCACCTATGGGTGCACCTCAAGTTTTCCGCAAATACCTACAGCACAAGCATTTGGTAGATTTCAAGCAATTCTAATGCATAATCCGGGTTTAATCGATTCAAATATACATTAAAAAAGTTAACAGAAGTGCCATAGGACCGGAGAACCGGTCCAACGGGTTATTTTTCCTACAGGCCGAGAAGTTTGCCGAAAAGTTTGTCTTCGATCATTCCCATCTTCACTGCCGGGAGAAGGTTATTCTTCTGGTAGTACTCGATCACCTGCTGAGGGTCCTGGCCGCTCATCATCGCTTCATAGTAGATCGCCTGTGATACTTCCTGGTCGTCTACGTTCACGTCCTCTTTTTTCGCAAGCGCGTCTACAATGAATGTCGCTTTAACCGAATTCTCAGCCTCTTCTCTTAGCTCTTCTCGAAGTGCTTCGACCTTTTCAGGGTTCTCTTTAAAATCGTTGAGCTCCTCTTCGCTCATCTCTCTTGCTTTTGCATTGATCTTCGCATCGATCTCCTGCTCAACGATATTGTTCGGAAGTGCGAAATCAAAGTGTGCAACCAGTGCTTCAATAATTTTCGGCTTGAGCTCTTCGTTATAGATTTTGGAGGTTTTTTCATTCACGATCTGCTCTTTGAGCTTCTCTTTGAGTGTATCAAGCGTTGCTTTTTCATCCTGAAGCAGTTTCTGTGCCAATGCATCATTCAATTCAGCCGGTACCTGTTCCTGGATCTCGTGAAGCTTCACTTTGAACTCCGCCTCTTTCCCTGCAAGTTCTTTGGACTGGTATTCTTCAGGGAATGCCACGGTGATCGTTTTCTCTTCATCATATTTCATACCGATGATCTGCTCTTCAAAGCCGGGGATAAACTGACCGGAACCGATCTTGAGACTGAATTTTTCCGCTTTTCCGCCTTCGAATGCAACACCGTCAACGAATCCTTCGAAATCGATCACAACTGTGTCACCGTCTCTTACCATTCTCTTTCTTTTGATCTTCTCGAACGGTGCCTGCTGTGCAGCGATCTCTTCAAGTTTTTCTTCTACTTCTTTCTCTGTCGCTTCGGGTTTTTCAAAAGCAGGAACCGCTTTCTCATATCCTTCCGCTTCGATCGTCGGTCGCAAAGAGATCTCAACTTCTACTTCAATACCCTCATCTTTCTTGTCATACTTCTTGAAGATCGGCTCACCGAGGATATCCGCCGTATTGATACCGGCTTCTTTCACACCAAGGTCAATAAGTGATCTGAGCGCATCACCCTCGGCATCCTGCTGAAGCTTGTCGCCATGCAGTTTTTTCACGACATGCGGAGGTACTTTCCCTTTTCTGAATCCGTCGACTTTCATCTGCTTGCCTGCTTCTCTTGCCAGTTTGTCGACATTCGCTTCAACTACTTTGTTCTCGATATTACCCTGAACTGCCACATTGGCATCATCAATCTTCTTTACTTCAACTTTCACTACAGTCCTTTGTATATAAATTGCGTGATTTTATCTAAAATTTGATAAAAACCCAATAGTACACAAATTATGGCATAAAATATGGCTATAATCGCCCTCATGAAAGTGAGCCTAAAAGAGATACACCAAAAGATCAGAACCTGGTACGAAGCATATGGCCGGCATGACCTTCCCTGGCGCAGCACAAACAACCCTTATCACATTTACCTAAGCGAGGTCATGCTTCAGCAGACACAGGTGAAGACCGTGCTTGAACGCTACTATTTTCCCTTCCTTCAAGCCTTTTCCTCTCTTGAAGCACTGGGTAATGCCCCGCTCGATGATGTGCTGAAACAGTGGGAAGGACTGGGGTATTACAACCGGGCGAAGAATTTGCACAGAACCGCCGGTCTGGTCAATGAACTTCCCCCGGAGATCGATGAACTGGTCAAACTTCCCGGTATAGGAAAAAATACGGCCCATGCCATTGCGGCTTTTGCTTTTCATCAACCCGTACCTGTCATGGAGGCCAATGTCAAACGCATACTCTGCCGCATGCACAGGCTACGTACACCCAATGAGAAAAAACTCTGGAAATTTGCCTACGCGTCAGTCGACAAAGAAGATCCTTTCAACTACAACCAGGCTATGATGGATATCGGTGCGACGCTCTGCCTGCCCAAAAACCCCCAATGCAATCGCTGTCCTCTTGAAAATATCTGCAAAGGGAAAAACAATCCTGAGTACTATCCGCTCAAGAAGAAGAAAACTGTACCGGCAAGGGAAGAGAACATTGTCATCTACCTCTACGACGATAGGCTTTCCCTGCAGCAGAGAAGCGGAAAGTTCCTGCATGGTCTCTGGGGATTTGAAAGTGTCGAAATACCTCCCTGTGCCGCTGAGTACATCGGAGAAGTCACTCATGCCTATACCCATTTTAAACTAAAGTGCAGAGTTTATCTCTACTTTGAAAGCAGCCCTGAGCAGGAGTATTATTTCACACCAGAGAAGATAGGAAAACTGGCGATCTCGAAGGTGGATGAGAAGATTGTTAACTTGTATTTGGATACAATTGTAAAATAAAAAGTAAATCTACCCTATCCCAAAATATAATGGAATACATAATGAACAAAGAAAAAGAGTTTGAAGAAGCTGTCACTAAGGTACTGGAACTTTTGGGGGAGGACCCGCAGCGCGAGGGTCTGCTCAAAACACCCAACCGTGTAGCAAAAGCCCTTACATTCCTGACCGAAGGCTATCATCAGGACCCGAAAGAGATCCTCAACCAGGCACTTTTCAGTACCAGTAACGACGAAATGGTCCTGGTGCGGGACATCGAGTTTTACTCCATGTGTGAGCACCATATGCTGCCCATCATCGGACGTGCGCATGTAGCTTACATCCCTGACGGCAAGGTGGTCGGTCTTTCGAAGATCCCCCGTATCGTCAATGTCTATGCCAGACGCCTGCAGATACAGGAGCAGATGACAGAACAGATTGCCGATGCCATTCTTGGTACCATCAAACCCAAAGGTGTGGCCGTCGTGGTCCATGCCCGTCACATGTGCATGGAGATGCGCGGCGTACAGAAGATCAATTCTACAACCGTCTCTTCCGCCCTGCGCGGCCTTTTCAAAAGTGATGAACGTACCCGTAACGAGTTCTACAACCTCATCAATACGCCCACGCCTTCCAATTTCTGATCTATTTCATCAGCCAGGTGAGCGCTTCACCCCGCTTCAGGAAGAATTTTGATTTTCCTTTCATCATATGGCTCATCATTGCCGTTGATTGTTCTTCCCATTTTTTGTTCCCAACAATAGCCATTTTGTCAAATTTGTTACGATGCTTGATACCGAATTTGAAATCATCCCAGGCAGCCAGCATTTCCCAACCTTTGAATTTTCTCATATCTACCAGAAGGTCTACTTCCAGCCCTTTGGCCTCTTTGAGTGCTTTGTCTATCATGGGTACGAATACCTTGTAATCTTCATGTGTCAGTTTGCCGATCATGGCCAGTTCTATGAAAAGTCTTTTCTTGCTTCGTTTGATCGCGACCGATATACCGTGTTCTTTGATTGTTGCTGCCATTTTTTCTCCTTTAAATATATACATTATCTATTATATCATATTCACATTTACCAAAAATCAATCGCAATTTACCTAAATAGGAGTATAATCCTCCTCTTTAACTGCTTTTTTATGTTAAATTAAGAAAATATACGTAATATGCAGAAAACTTTAATTAGGACTAAATTACTCCTAATTAAAAATGAAACTCGTTTTCATATATTAAAAAATAAGATTCCTCCTATGAACTGTCGCACTCAGACACCTGAGCCAAGGGCGAAACTTCAGTGAGGGGAATTTAAAAGGAACCCGTTCCTTTTAAAGGAGAAAGCCATAATGAAAGTCTATTTGGACAACAATGCCACTACGATCGTCGATCCGCATGTATTTGCTGAGATGGAGCCCTACTTCGTACAACGTTACGGCAACCCGAACTCGCTGCACCTTTTCGCCAGTGAAACACATCCGGCGCTCAAAGATGCCATGGAAAAGATCTATGCGGGTATCCATGCGCCCAAAGAGGACAGTGTCGTTATCACTTCCTGCGCGACAGAGAGCAACAACTGGGTACTGAAAAGTATCTACTTCGAACAGATCCTTACCGGGAAGAAGAACCATATCATCATCTCTGAAGTAGAACATCCTTCAGTGATCGCTACGGCAAAGTTCATCGAAAGTATGGGATGCAAAGTAACGTACCTTCCCATAAACCATGAAGGTATCATCGACGCACAAACCGTGAGAGATACAATCACCGATAAGACAGCCCTTGTATCAGTCATGTGGGCGAACAATGAGACAGGAGCGATCTTCCCTGTTGAAGAGATCGGAGAGATCTGTGCGGAGCACAATGTGCCTTTTCATACGGATGCCGTACAGGCTATAGGCAAACTGCCGGTAGATGTCCAGACCTTCAATGTAGATTATCTGACATTTTCTGCACACAAGTTCCATGGCCCCAAAGGAGTCGGAGCGCTCTACATCAAAAAAGGTAAAGAACTGATACCACTGCTTCACGGCGGTTCACAAATGGGCGGTTACCGTTCGGGAACACTTAACGTACCGGGAATCGTCGGTATGGGTAAAGCGATGGAACAGGCAGTCGATTCACTCGATTATGAGATGGAAGATGTTAGAGAGATGAGAGATGCCTTCGAAGACGAGCTGCTCAAGATTAAAGACACTTTTGTGGTCACACCAAGAGAAAAAAGAACACCCAACACCATCCTGATCTCGTTCAGAGGTATTGAGGGTGAATCTATGCTCTGGGACCTCAACCGTGCAGGTATCGGAGCGAGTACAGGATCTGCCTGTGCTTCCGAGGATCTTGAAGCCAACTCCGTTATGGAAGCCATCGGTGCAGCCGAAGACCTTGCACACACAGCGATCCGTTTTTCACTCAGCCGTTATACGACGCAGGAAGAACTGGACTATACACTTGACGTGGTCAGAAAAGCTGTTGAGCGACTCAGAGGTATCTCAAGTACCTATTCGTATGCGCCGGAAGGCCACGAAAGCGGTCTGGATGCACATCATTAGAATTAAGATTTAAGAACGATTACAAAGCTTGAGAGCATTTGTCAAAAGAAAAATGAAGATTATATAAAGGAAAAAATATGGGAATGGATAGTTTGATAGGCGGTACCATCTGGGATGAGTACAGTCAAAAAGTAACGGATCTTATGAACAACCCTCAAAATATGGGTGAGATCACGGAGGAAGAGGCTGAAGCGATGGGTGCCAAACTCATCGTTGCGGACTTCGGTGCCGAAAGCTGCGGCGATGCGGTACGTCTCTACTGGGCTGTAGACCCCAAGACAGACAAGATCCTCAAGTCAAAGTTCAAGAGTTTCGGCTGCGGAACGGCCATTGCCTCTTCTGATACAATGGCAGAACTCTGTAAGGGAAAGACCGTTGATGAAGCAGTAAAGATCACCAACATAGATGTGGAAAAAGCTATGCGTGACACACCAGATGTTCCTGCCGTACCGCCTCAGAAAATGCACTGCTCGGTCATGGCTTACGATGTCATCAAAAAAGCGGCTGCACAGTATAAAGGTGTAGACATGGAGAGCTTCGAAGAGGAGGTCATCGTGTGTGAATGTGCACGTGTCTCACTCTCTACACTCAGAGAAGTGATCCGCCTGAATGACCTGACAACGGTCGAAGAGATCACAGATTACACCAAAGCGGGTGCTTTCTGTAAATCATGTATCAGACCCGGCGGACACGAAGAGAAGGACATCTATCTTGTGGATCTTCTCGAAGAGTATGAAAAAGAGAAAATGTCAGCGGCTGCCACCCTTGGAAACGAAGGTGGTTCAACCGGTGCGTTTAAAGATATGACCATTGTCCAGAAGATCAAGGCGGTCGATAAGACCGTGGACGAAAACATCCGCCAGATGCTCATTATGGACGGCGGGGATATGGAAATCCTTGATATCAAGGACAACGGAGAGAACATCGACATTTACATCAGATACCTCGGTGCCTGTAACGGCTGTGCCAGTGCGAGTACCGGTACGCTCTTCGCCATCGAGAACATCCTCAAAGAGAAACTCGATCCGAACATCAGAGTACTTCCTATCTAATCCCCATAGCAGTGGCTGCTCCCACTGCTTCCCATAAGACAAAATACCTACCTTTTCAAGAACCTCACAATACCGCGTATAATCATGAACAGCAGATAGACCGCCAGTGTAATGACAAGTGGATGCAGACCGAACCAGCCCTGTGTGAACAGTGATTCAATATGTTCCATCGGGTGGTTTATACACTCTTTGAAGTGCATACCCAGTGCCAATACCAGAAAAATGGCCATAAATATCTTCAACTCTTTTTTCATGTTTATCTTCTCTTTATTTTATCTATCATCAGCTGCAGGGTCACGTTCCCTCTGAAATGGTTCTCGTTGACCGTATAGGTGATGCTCACCCTCTCTCCCGTTTCAAAATGCTCTTTGGTCTTGAATTTCACTCCCGGCATGACGATCCCCTCCTGTGCGAAAGAGAAACGCAGATGCTCTCCCTCTTTGCCCATCGTGTCTGCCTGCAGTATCTCTACATCACTGCTGATGAACTTGGGTCTGGGGTTTCCGTGGCCGTAGGGTTCATATTTTTGCATCATCTCCGTCAGTGCAAAAGAGATCTCCGAGAAATGCAGCTCCCCGACAATTTCGGGATCAATCTCCTCTTTCACATAATTGCCCTGGTGGTAGGATTCCTGGACCTTCTCTCTGAAGCTTTCAAAATGCGTTTCGTGCAAACTGAGACCAATGGCCGCTTTGTGCCCTCCGAACTTCTCCAGATCTTCCCTGCAGCCGTCTACAATGCCAAAGAGGTCACACTCTCCGTAGCTCCTGCCGCTGCCTTTGAGTATCCCTTCCTCGTTCCTGCTCAGAATGATACAGGGCTTTTCACGGACACGTGCCACCCTGGCCGCAACAATGCCCACAACACCCTCGTGCCATCCTTCTCCTGCCACGATGATCACCTCATCTTCCCAATCCGCTTTCTGCAGGGCCTTTCGGGTGATATCCTCTTCCGTCGCTTTTCGCTCTGTATTGAATCCTATCAAACGTTCAAGCCTGACCCTCGCATCGTAAATGTTGGTAGAGGTCAGGAAGTCCACGGCATGGGAGGCATCCTCCATGCGTCCGGCGGCATTGAGTATGGGTGCAAAAGAAAAAGCAATATCTTCCGAGCTCAGCTCTTCCTTCTGGGTATGTTCCATAAAAGCCTTTATGGCAGGTCTGCTGCTTTGGGACAGTGCTTTGATACCGCGTTCCACCATCGCTCTGTTGATGTGCCACAGCGGCATAACATCTGCAATGATCGCAATGGCTGCCAGTTCCATATAAGGCATCATATTGATCTTCAGAGCAAGCGCATTCTTCAGCGAAGCGATCAGATACCAGGCGATCTGTGCACCGCATACCTCTTCGTAGGGAAAAGAACATGCTTCCTGCTTCTGATCGATAATAGCATAGGCTTCAGGCACTTCGGGTGCGAGCATATGGTGATCGGTAATGATCAGTTCTATCCCCTCTTCTTTGCAGAGCTGTGCCGCATAGACCGCAGAGATACCGTTGTCCACGGTAATGGCGAGGTCCGTTCCCGCAATACGGGGAATAATATTGGCCGAGAGACCGTACCCATCCCTGAAACGGTTAGGTATGACCCATTCCACAGGGTAATCGATCTCGTCGAAAAAAAGCTTCATCAGCGTCGTGGAAGTCACACCGTCCACGTCATAGTCACCGATGATGCTGATCTTCTCTCTGTTTTCTATGGCCCTGACGATACGCTCCGTCGCTCTGTCCATATCTTTGAAGGTGGAAGGATGGGGGAGGTCTTTCAAAGAGAGAAATCCCTCTTTAAAGCGTTTTTGCAAAATTGCATCCAACGCTTCAAGCGTTACAGATGGATACATCTATTTTCTGTTTTGCATGGAAGCCTGCACAAATGCCAGAATGGAAGGGTTGACATTCTGCAGTCTTGACGTGAATTCAGGGTGGAACTGTACACCGAGGAACCAGGGATGGTCCACGACTTCCACCGCTTCGATAAGACCGTGCGATTCACCGGTAATCTCCATACCGTTGGCTTCGAGTGCCTCTCTGTATTTCGGATTGGCTTCGTAGCGGTGTCTGTGTCTCTCATAGATCATCGGTGCATCATAAGCTTTTCTGAGGTTCGATCCCTCTTTGGTTTCGCACTCGTATTCGCCCAGTCTGAGCGTACCGCCCATCGGCGAAGTGGTCGTTCGAATCTGCTTGGCACCTGCCGCATCGATGAACTCGTCGATCAGATAGATCACAGGATCCGGTGTATCTTCATTGAACTCAACCGAATTCGCCTCTTTGAGTCCCAGTACGTTTCTGGCAAATTCCACCATGGAAAGCTGCATACCAAGACAGATACCCAAAAATGGTATTTTCTCTTCACGTGCATACTGAATGGAAAGGATCTTTCCTTCCACGCCACGCTCTCCGAAGCCACCGGCGACCAATACACCATCACAATCGTTCAGGTACTTCGCCGCACCATCTTCCTCGACCTTTTCACTGTCCACCCATTTGATGTTCACACGACTATCGAGATGTGCACCCGCATGGATCAGGGCCTCTGTCAATGATTTGTAGGACTCTTTGAGATCAAGATATTTCCCTACAAAAGCAATCTTCACCTCTTCTGTAGGCATGATGATCTTGTGGACCAGATCGGTCCATTCATCCATCTTCGGCTGACAGTTTTCAAGCTCCAGCTGTTTACAGATCGGTGTCAAAATATCCTGACGTAGGAAATTCAACGGTACCTGGTAAATAGTTGCCGCATCCTCCGCTACAATGACGGAATCTTCATCCACATCACAACTGTAAGCAATCTTCCTCTTGATATCGCTGCTGACCGGTACTTCAGCACGCAGCACCAGCATATGCGGTGCAATACCGATGCGTCTGAGTTCCTGTACGGAGTGCTGTGTCGGCTTGGTCTTGAGCTCACCTGCCGCTTTGATGTAGGGAAGAAGCGTTACATGCACATTGATTACGGTCTTTTTACCCAATTCATGTTTCATCTGACGGATCGTCTCGAGGAAAGGAAGCCCTTCGATATCCCCTGTCGTACCACCCAGTTCAACAATAAGGATATCTTTACCCTCTCCTGCACGTACAATACGCTCTTTGATCTCATTGACAATATGGGGTACGACCTGAATCGTTTTACCCAGATATTTACCTTTACGTTCATTTTCGATAACCGTTTTGTAGACAAGACCCGTTGTAAAGTTGTTGTTCTGTGTCAGTGAGGTATCGAGGAATCTTTCGTAATGACCGAGGTCAAGGTCTGTTTCCGCACCGTCTTTTGTTACGAACACTTCACCATGTTCAAGCGGTGACATCGTTCCCGGGTCGACGTTGATATAGGGGTCGAGTTTAAGTACACCGACTCTCTGTCCTGTATGTTTTAACAGTGTTCCTATGCTTGCTGCAGTGATCCCTTTTCCCAAAGAACTCAGCACACCGCCTGTTACAAAAATATATTTTGTTGTTTTTTCGCTCATTAACACTTTCCTTATGCTACGATCGGCATGATGATCGTGATGAAATTCTCATCTTTCACAATAAAAGGAAGGGACGGTTCATTGAATTCCAGTAAGAATTCATTTTTGTCGATCTGTGAGATGAAATCAAGAATATATCTGCTGTTGAAAGAGAGTTCGTATTTTTCATTCAATCCGGTTCCGATCTCGATTTCCGTTTTTGCTTCTACATTGTCAGCACTGAGTGAATTGAAAATGATCGCATCCGAAAGTAATGTCATTTTGATCTCCTGGGAGATAGTCGTGATCATTTTGATCGAATCGATCATCTCTTTTTTAGGCAGTGTGATAGAGTGTTTTACCGATGCAGGGATGATTCTTTGGTAATCAGGGAATTTCCCGTTGATCAGCCTTGTATAGAAGAAGTAATTCTCATTGGTGATGATCAGATTGGTTTCGTCATAATAGATATTAATTTGGTCCAAAAAGAGTTTTTGTATCTCAAGGATTGCTTTTTTAGGTACGATGAGGGAGAGTTCTTCACTGTTGTTTCCCGGAATACTTGCAATAGCCAATCTTCTTGTATCGGTACCGACAAGATCTGTAGAGTCATGTTTGATATTGATAAGTGCACCGTTGAGCTCAAATTTAGGGTTATTCGTATCAATAGCAGGTGAGATCTTTTTGAGATTTTGGATCAGACTTAATGAATCAAGCGTGATCTGTGGTTTTTCATCGACAGAGGGAAAGGCAGGATAAGCATTCGGGTCAAAGGTCGGCAGTTTGAATTTGGAATGTTTCTGTTTGACAATGAGTGTATTGTCAAGTATCTCCATGATGATCTCATCGTCTTTGAGGATTCTGATGATATCGAGCAGTTTTTTACCATTGGCTGTAAATGAACCTTCGGACTCAATGAGTATATGATCGGTAACGATCTGAAGACCTATTTCACTGTCAGTTGCTTTGACGATACATTTATCATTCTGAGAAGAGAATAGTATGTGTGAGGTGATTTGACTTGCATCTTTTTTTTCCAAAAAAGGCTGTAGATTGATGAGGATCGATTCGATGATCTGTTTTTGAGCTCTTATCTTCATAGACTTCCCTTATTTTTAATAATTTTAGTACGTAGTAGTAGTTCAACATGAATATGTGAAAAACCGTTTTACTGCCTGCCTGAACGTTGTTTTTAAATGTGCAACTCCTTTTGGGAACATTCACATTTTTTCACTTATAAAATTATATCTTTTTTTTATTCAAGTTTTATTACCGTTTGATACCCGATTTCTACTCTTTATTCGTGTCAGTATTGATTTTGTTTGAAAGCTCTTCGAGAAGGACTTTGAAATTCTCGTCATTTTCAATGATTTCGTTGATCTTTTTCATGGCATGGGAAATGGCTGTATGGTCTTTCATACCAAAATAAAGTGCGATCTGCGGCATAGAGTTCGGAGTAAGATTTCTGGCTAAGTAGATAGCTGTCCTTCGGGCACTGACCACATTTTTGGTTCGTTTTTTTGATTTGATGTCGGAAGGTTTGATGTTAAGTTCTTTCGAAACGATCTTGACGATATCATCGATGCTGATATTTTCTTTTTTCTCTTTCAACTGGTCTTTGATGGCATTCTGTGCAAAATCAAGTGTGATATCCTGATTCAGCATGGAGGAGAGAGCATTGAGCTTAATGATCGTCCCCTCAATTTCACGGATATTGTCCCCCATATTGGTTGCAATGAAATTGATTATCTCATGGTTGAGTCTGATTCCGTCAAGTTCACATTTTTTCTGGATGATGGCGATCTTCGTCTCCAGTCCGGGAGGTTGTATGTCTGCCATCAACCCCCATTCGAAACGGCTTCGTAGTCTGTCAACGAGTCCGGCTATTTTATTAGGCTGACGGTCGGAGGTAATGACAATCTGCTTGTTGGTATTGTAGAGTTCATTGAAAGTATGAAAGAACTCCTCCTGTGTCTGTTCTTTCCTGCTGAGGAACTGTATGTCGTCTATCAGCAGCAGGTCACATTCCCTGAATTTCTCTCTGAAACGGTCCATTGTCTGGGAACGCAAATGGGAGGTGAAGGAGTTCATGAACTGTTCAAGGGTAGTGTAGATCACGGTCTTCCCCAGGGCAATGTGGTAATTTCCTATGGCTTGTAGCAGGTGGGTTTTTCCCAGACCGACACCTCCGTAGAGGAAAAGCGGGTTGTATATTTGTCCCGGTTTTTCTGCTACTGATTTGGCGGTGGTATAGGCAAACTGGTTCGAAGGCCCTACAATGAAACTTTCAAAGGTAAGTGAAGGGTTCAGATAGGTACTTTTGGAGTGCTGTTTTTCATTGCTTTGTTTGACAACGGGTTTACTTGTCTTTTCCGTCTGTTTCCCTACCGTGATTTCTATTTCGGGTTTAACTTCATTCTGCAGTTCGAAAAGATGTGCAAGTTTATCGCTGTATTTGGTTTTGATCCATTTGGCGACTAGCATATTGGGTGCATTGAAGTAGACAATGTTGCTTCTGGAACGGCGTGTATCATAGACCAGTTTTTTTATATAACGTTCATATTCCGTTTCGGAGATCTCTTTTTTAAGTTCGAACAGTACTTTTTGTCCAATATTCATTCCATGCATTCCTTCTTTTCACATTTTATATGAGGTTCCGCATATAAATGTGAATAACTTCCGG